>NZ_AWZV01000024.1 GCF_000472545.1 Burkholderia sp. WSM2232
CCCGTACCGTTGGTCGAGCCACCGGAAATGTTCACCGTGCCGTTGTCGGTCACGTTCACGGTCCCGTCGATAACCGCGCCGTTGCCGTTCGTCGAGTTCCCCGAGATGTTGGCTGTGCCGTTGCCCGAAACATTGAGCGAGTTATTGCTTTCGGCAATGACGCCGTCGCCCGAGGAGGACGTGCCATTGATATTGATGCCTGCATTCCCGTCGATCGTGCCATTGGCGACATAGACACCAGTGCCATTGGCGGACTGGCCGGAAATGTTGACGGTCGAATCGCCCGTTGCACTAATCACGGTTGTGTTGGCATGGTCGACACCGGCGGCCTGTTGCGAGCTGCCGTTAATGTTCACCGTGCCGTTATCCGAGACATTCACGGACTGCATATAGACACCGGCAGCGGTATTACCGGTACCTGTGATATTCAGCGTGCCATTGCCGGACACATTGGCAGAGTTGTTATAAGAACCGCCAAAGTCTCTACCGGCGAAATATCCGGCGGTGCCCCCTTCACCAACGATGTTTACGGCACCCTCGTCCGTGATCTGATAGCTGCTGCGGTCGGCCACGCCAGTCGACGTGTTGGAGGTACCGTTCACGTTCATCACGGCATGACCGGACACATTCCAGGTCGACGCCACATACCCGCTGTCATATGTGGTGCGACCGTCTTGATCCAGGCTAACACTTAACAGCCCAAAGGAGACGCCGAACCCGGTATTCGAAGCCCCGGTAATGTTAAGCGTCGAATTGTCAATGCCGGTGTAGTTTGCTATGCCATAAACGCCCATCCCGCTCTGACTGTTCCCCAAAATATTCAGCGTGCCATTGCCAGACGTGTAAATATCTGCAAAATCGCGAGTGTTTGGCTGACCCAGTTGGACACCCACGCCGGCGGTCGAGCTACCCGAGATATTGAAGACAGCACTATCCTGAACATTGGTGCTGCCGCCATGGGCATAGGTACCCTGCCCGCTCATGAGCAGCGTGCCCGAACCGTTGGTGGACGTACCATTGAAATTCAGCTTTGCGCTGTCCTTGACGGTGATCGTCGAATTGTTCCAGCCAGTCTGAATACCTGGGCCATTGACGGACGTGCCCGTAACGTTGACTGTCGAGTTCTGGGAAACCGTGAAATTTCCATTATCGAACGTCACACCGCCGCCGTTTATGGCGGCACCGCTAATGGCAAGGGTGCCGTTGCCAGTCTCGGTGAAGTTGCCGCCGAAGTACACAGCAGTCGAAGCATTGGCTGCACCTGTGATAGCGCCGCCGCCGACGTTGAGCACATTGCCGCTCAGGCTGACGGCGGTGCCCGTGATGGCAGCGGTGTTACCGGAGATTGTCAGGTTGCCGCCATTCAGATCGATCGTCTTGCCACCGGATTGAGTCACCGAACCGTTGTTGGTGCCCATCGCTGCGGTCAAATTCAAATTAAGCTTGTTCGACGTCGACGTGATATTGCCGTTCAGCGTGATGCTCCCATTGGCCGCGAGCGTCAGATTCGCCGCACCACCCGCCGTCTTCGTAATATCCGCGCCCGCCTGCTGCACGATATTACCCGTCGCCGTGCCCGAGCTCGCCGTCGTGATCGTCACGTCCGTGCCCGCGTTCAGCGCGTTGCTGATCGTCGTGTTCTTCACCGTCGCGCTCGTGTTCGAGCCACCGCTGAAGCCGCCCGTCACGCTGCCGCTGTAGTTCGCGTCCGCGCCCGTGCTGATCGTCACGTCCGTCGGGTCGATCAGCCATTCACCGGCCTTGCCATTGGGTGCCGCTGCGCTCACCGTGCCCTGCACGTCGAGGCTATGACCCGACGTTTCGACAAATCCGCCATCGCCATGCGCCGAACCCGCGTTGATGCTCGCGCCCGCGTCCACCTGCGTGAAGTTCGCGAACGTCACGCCGTCCTGCAGCATGCCAGCCGCAGAGGTGCCGCTCAGCTTCTTCAGGCTGTCGCCGCCGATGATGACCTTGCCGCCCGCGGCATCACCGCTGGCATCGATCGTCGCGTTGCCGAACACGCCCACCCGGTCGCCCGACAGCACCACCGTGCCGCCCACGCCACCTGCTGCCGCGTTCGACACGTCGATCGTGCCCGTCACCGCCACGTCGCCCGTGTTGCCCGCATCGGCCACCACCGTGCCCGCACGCGTCACGCCCGAGAGGTTTACCACCGTGTTCAGCAGCGTATTGCTGCCGCGCGCCGTCAGCAGCACCGTGCCGTTCTGCGCGTTGATCGTGCCGCTGTTCTCCACCAGCGCATTGGCCGTCGCGTTCGTCAGCGTCAGCTGGATGCCCTGGCCGTTCGGCAGCGCAACCGTCGCGCTGTCGCCGGCGGCGAGCACCACCTGGCCGCCCGGCGCCGTCGTGATCGTGCCCGTGTTACGAGCCTGGTCGCCCATCAGCGTCACGAAACCCTGTGCCTGGATCGAGCCGTCGTTCACGACGCTCGCGTTCGTGCCGGTCGACTTCAGGTCAAGCGGGCCGCCCGCCATGAACTGGTTCGCGTCGATCGATTTCGTCGTCGCCAGCAGCGAACCGACGTTGACCACTGCGCCCTTGCTGAACAGCACGCCGTTCGCGTTCTGAATCAGCACCTGGCCGTTGGCCAGCAGCGAGCCCTGAATGTTCGACGGAATGCCGCCCGTCACGCGGTTCAGCGCCTGCGCCTGCGCGTTCGGCTGGTTGAACTGGACCGTATTGCCCGCGCCGACGTTGAACGAGTTCCAGTCAATCACGGTACGCTGCGTACCCTGATTGATGGTCATCGTGTTGGTGTTCTGCGAGATGCTCGCCTGACCAGCCATCACCTGGCCGTTCGTCGGCAGCGACTGCGCGCGGCTCACCGACGGATGGAATGCAACCAGCGCCAGTGCCACTGCGCTCATCGTGGAAACGACGCCGAGTTCGCGGCCCGACGTGCTTACTCCGGAACTCTCGCCGGCCTGTTTGCCCTGGCTCGTCACATTTTCTGCGACGGCGACCAGCATGCCGAGACGTTTGCTGAATACCCGGCGAAATCGATTCTTGTTCATGAAGACTCACAAATTTGTAGGAAACGCGACAACCGCTCACTGCGGCTCGACATTGAGCGAAGCGTGGCTACGGCCGTCGAGCTTTGCTAATGTTCGAAGTCAAGAATATGAGACGCGCCCCACAGACAGAATCAGACAAGGACTAAAAACGCGTCGCGAATGCGCTGGCGTTTAAGACAAATACGGGGAGGCGATGCGGAGTGCAGAGGGCCTGAAATAGAGCGCGCTGCAGAGAAACTGCATCTAAAAGATGGGAACTGCCGCGACGCGCCTGCGCGGGAGCGCGGGCGGTTTAAGAAGGGAAATGACTTTTCTGAAACTTCAGCGGCTAGAGTCGCTGTGCATCCGAAACATGCCGCGAAAAATCCGCGCAATGTTTCGGAAAGGTCTTAGGCTTGGCGACAGCGACGCAGCCATCGATCAGGAGTAGAAATCAGAACGGTTTGATCACGACGAGCGCAACCGCAGCCAGCATCCCAAGCACTGGCAGTTCGTTGAACATGCGATACCACTTATCCGAGCGACGGTTTTGCCCGCGTTCAAAAGTCCGCAGCAACACACCGCAGTAAGCGTGATAAATCACCAGCAACACGACCACGCCGACCTTCGCATGAATCCACCCCTGCCCTTGACCGATTCCTACAACAAGCCAAAGCCACAGGCCGCAAACGAGCGCGGGCACCGCAATAAACGACATGAAGCGAAACAGCTTGCGCGCCATGAGCAATAGACGCTTGACTGCGGCCGGCTCCGTTTCCATCGCCAGATTGACGAAGATGCGCGGCAAATAGAAGAGGCCCGCGAACCAGGAAGCGATCAGAACGATATGGAACGTCTTGATCCAGAGCATGGAGGTCCTTGTATGGTGCGTAAGTTATTGTGAAAAGCGCGGGCGATCATGCCGCGCCTGCCTTGCGACAGCAAGCGACCGAGGGTCGCGTCGAGGCAGACGTAGTGACCGGCAAGTGACACGCCGTCTGTGCGAGGCCGCATTGCACGGCCTCGCGTTGCACAACAATCCGCTTATTGGCGGCCTTCGCCATGCCCGAGCACGACATATTTCAGCGACGTCAGACCCTCCAGTCCCACCGGACCACGCGCATGAAGCTTGTCATTCGAGATGCCGATTTCCGCGCCAAGACCGAACTCGAACCCATCCGCGAAACGTGTCGACGCGTTCACCATCACGCTTGCCGAATCCACTTCGCGCAAGAAACGCATCGCGCGATCGTGGTCTTCGGTGACGATCGCGTCGGTATGTTGCGAGCTGTACGTGTTGATGTGTTCGATCGCTGCGTCCAGATCGTCGACCACCTTGATCGCGAGAACGGGCGCAAGGTATTCGGTGCGCCAGTCTTCTTCAGTTGCGTCGACGAGCGGAGCCACGCCCGCGTCCGCGAGTACCGCGCGCGCCGCCGCGTCAACCCGCAGTTCGACATCCTTCTCGCGATACAGCTTGCCGAGCGGCGGCAGTACCGCCGATGCAATGCCGCGCGCGACCAGCAGCGTTTCCATCGTATTGCAGGTGCCGTAGCGGTGCGTCTTGGCGTTATCGCACACCGTGAGCGCCTTGGCCAGATCGGCGCGGTCGTCCACGTAGACATGGCAGATGCCGTCGAGATGCTTGATCATCGGCACGCGCGCTTCGTTCATGAGCCGCTCGATCAGGCTCTTGCCGCCGCGCGGCACGATCACGTCGACATACTCCGTCATCGTGATCAGCTTGCCGACTGCGGCGCGGTCCGAAGTGGCGACCACCTGCACGGCATCCTGCGGCAGACCCGCCGCCTGAAGCCCCTCGCTGATCAGCTTCGCCAGCGCCGTATTGCATTCGAGCGCTTCCGAACCGCCGCGCAGAATCGTCGCGTTGCCCGACTTGAGGCAAAGCGCGGCGGCGTCGATCGTCACATTGGGACGCGATTCGTAGATGATGCCGATCACCCCGAGCGGCACCCGCATCTGTCCAACCTGAATCCCGCTGGGCCGGTATTTCAGATTGCTGATTTCGCCAATTGGGTCGGCCAGCGCCGCGACCTGGCGCAGACCTTCCACCATCGTCCTGAGCGCCTTGTCAGACAGGGTCAGCCGGTCGATGAACGCCGCGTCGTGGCCTTTGTCGCGAGCCCGCGCGAGGTCACGGGCGTTGGCTTCCTTGAGCAAGGCGGCGTCGCGCTCGATAGCTTGCGCAACCGCCGCCAGCGCAGCGTTTTTCGCGGCCGTCGACGCACGCGCCATAGCCCGCGATGCCTGGCGGGCGCGGCGACCGAGGTCGGTCATGTACTGGTCGATATCCATGGTGATTCTCGTGATGCCGCGCACGCCGATGCGCGGCGGGCAGGCTGTTAGCTGGTTAGCGGACGATTCATCGATTGTAAGTCGGGCCAGGCGCCTTTGCTGGCGCGGATGCGCTAGGCGGCCTGGCAGCACCCGATGCTGCGGTGCTGCGATGGTACGGTAGTGCGGCATTTGGAGGCCGCGTTGTGGTTTGCGAAGTATCGTTGCTTGCTGGACCTTGCTCGCTGTAGCCGCAACTCCGTCACATTCACGCGCGAGGCGCAGCCGCGAAACTCACACAGGCCTGCGCGCCGCGGCAGTGCTCGCGCTCCGAGGTCGCGGCGGCGGCACGGCAGATGTTTTCGGCGCAGCCACCGTCATTGCAAGCTCGAACAGGCCGTCCCACGGGTCAGGCGGCGGATCGTTGCGATGATTGCCTGGCGTCCCGCCCGACAAACCCTTCACCTGCCGATCCAGCCGCGCCGCCAGCGCCAGCGCTTTTTCCAGCGAGCCCTCGGTGACACGCGACAAAGCGGGGCCGATCAAGCGCTCGCGGGGACCCCATACGCGGTTTTCGCGCACGAGCATGGCAAGCGGCTTGCCGGCTGCGACGCCGCGCTTGATGCGCAACAGCGTACGCAATTCCTCGACGACGGCCCACAGCACCAGTACAGCCGCCTCGCCTTCGCCACGCAGCCCGTCGAGCATGCGCGACAGGCGGCCGACGTCGCCCGCAAGCATCGCCTCGTTGAGCTTGAACACGTCGTATCGGGCAACGTTCAGCACCGCGTCGTGAACCTGCTCGAAACTGAGCGAGCCCGCCGGGTACAGCAGCCCGAGCTTCTGAATTTCCTGATGAGCGGCGAGCAAATTGCCCTCTACACGCTCCGCAATGAACGCCAGTGCGCGCCGCCCTTCCTCGCCCGCGGCAACCCGTTGCCCCTGCGCTGCAAGCCGCTGGCCAACCCAGTTCGGCAATTGCGCACGTTCGACAGGATCGATTTTCAAGGCGACGCCCGCATCGGCGAGCGCCGTGAACCACGCGGATTTCTGCGTGGCCGCGTCAAGGCGCGGCAGCGTGATGATGGTCAGCACGTCGTCGTTCACGGAAGCCGCGAGCGACTTCAGCGCATCCGCGCCTTCCTTGCCGGGCTTGCCCGACGGGATGCGCAACTCGACCAGTTGGCGGTCGCCGAACAGCGACATCGACTGGCTCGCGCCCAGCAGCGAACTCCAGTCGAAGCTGCGCTCGACGGTGAACACCGAGCGATCCGTGAAGCCGGCCGCGCGCGCCGCCGCGCGAATCCGGTCGCACGCTTCCTGCGCGAGCAGGTGCTCGTCGCCGTACACGACGTACAGTCCGGCGAGTCCCTTGGCGAGATGCGCTTCGAGCGCGTCAAGTCGCAGTTGCATGGCTACGTGTATCCCCGGTCGGAGCGACGCGCGACGCTCACAGCGGCGGCGGCGGCAACGGCGCGCGCGGCGCCACCCCCGGCACCTGCTCGCCCGGCGCCGGATGCAGCGAACGCACGCTCGACAGCCGTCGCGTGAGCTGGTCGATCGCGTCGTTTTCCATGTCGGCGAACAGAATGTCCGACTCGGCGGCCTTCGCCTGCGAATACTGGTCGCTATAGGTCATCGCGCGGTTCAGTGCGATTACACTCGGGGGGATCAGTATGGTGCCGTCCTTGCCGACGAGCGTGTAGTTCATGTTCAGATTCAACTGATACTCGGCGACCACGCCCAGCGAATTCAGCGTCAGCGTGCTGGTGCCGCGCGCCTCGGTGATCTGCAAGGTGGCGTCGGCATTGGCCACCGACTTCACGACCACCGTGTCGCTGCCGCCTTCCACGATGCGCGCGAGCCGTGCGCTTGCCGCCGGCGAACCGCCCGCGATAAAGAGGCGCTTGAAGGCATAGTCCTGCTGGCCGCGCAGCTGGAAGCCGCAGGCGGACAACATCAATACGCTGCAAGCCAGCGTTACGAAAAGCGATCTGCGAGTCACATTGGCTCCTGGTTCGCAGTGGAATCCCGGCGCGCGGCAAGCGCCGCCGCGCGAAGCGGCGCCATGCCGGCCGGCAGATAGTGCTGTCTCGTCAAACGACCACGTTCACGAGGCGGCCCGGCACCACGACGATCTTTTTCGGCGCCTTGCCTTCGCTGAACTTCGCGACCATTTCATGCGCGGCTGCGAGCTGTTCGATGGACTCACGCGACGCGTCTTTGGCTACTGTCAGCGCGCCGCGCACCTTGCCGTTCACCTGCAGCACGAGTTCGATCTCCGATTGTTCCAGCGCTTTTTCGTCGACCTTCGGCCACGGCGCGTCGAGCAGCGAACCGAATTCGTCCGCATAACCGAGTTCCTGCCACAACTGGAACGTCAGGTGCGGCACCACCGGATACAACACGCGCAGCATTACGCCGTAGGTTTCGCGCAGCACCGCCGGCAGCGCGCCCTTCGCGCCGTCGAGCGCGTTGAGCATCTTCATGCCCGCCGACACCACCGTGTTGTACTGCAAGCGCTGGTAGTCGAAGTCCGCCTGCTTGAGCACGCTGTAGATTTCGCGGCGCAGCAGTTTGTCCGCGTCGCCAAGTTGCGCGGCGTCGAACTGGCCGCCCGCGCGCAACGCAGCTTCGTTTGCGTGGGCGAAGCTCCAGACGCGGCGCAGGAAGCGGCTCGCGCCTTCCACGCCCGAGCCCGACCATTCGAGCTGCTGCTCGGGCGGCGCGGCGAACATGACGAACAGACGCGCGGTATCCGCGCCGTGCTGATCGATCAGCGATTGCGGATCGACGCCGTTGTTCTTCGACTTCGACATTTTCTCGACGCCGCCCAGCACGACCGGCTGACCGTCCGCATTCAGCACAGCGCCGACCGGGCGGCCCTTGTCGTCGAACGACACCGTGACGTCCGCCGGGTTGTACCAGGTCTTCTTGCCCGTCGCGTCTTCGCGGTAATACGTTTCGTTGAGCACCATGCCCTGGGTGAGCAGGTTCTTGGCCGGCTCGCCGAATTTGACGAGGCCGAGGTCGCGCATCACCTTCGCCCAGAAGCGCGAATACAACAGGTGCAGGATGGCGTGTTCGATGCCGCCGATGTACTGGTCCATCGGCGCCCAGTAGTCGGTGCGCTCGTCGACCATGGTCTTCGCATCCGGCGACGCATAGCGATAGAAGTACCATGACGAATCCACGAAGGTGTCCATCGTGTCGGTTTCGCGTTTGGCCGCGCCGCCGCAGCTCGGGCAGGTGCAGTTCAGGAACGCTTCGGACTTCGCGAGCGGGTTGCCCGTGCCGTCCGGCACGAGGTCTTCGGGCAGCACGACCGGCAGGTCTTTTTCCGGCACCGGCACGTCGCCGCACTTCGGGCAGTGAATGATGGGAATCGGCGTGCCCCAGTAACGCTGGCGCGACACGCCCCAGTCACGCAGACGCCACGTGATCTGCTTGTCTCCGAGACCAAGCGCCTTCAGGTCGGCGGCAATCGCGTCCACGGCCTGTTCGTAGTTCAGGCCGTCGTACTTGCCGCTGTTGACCAGCGTGCCGGTTTTCTCGCCGTACCATTCCTGCCAGGCGTCGGTGGAAAACTCCTTGCCCTCGATCGCCACCACCTGCTTGACCGGCAGACCGTATTTCTTCACGAACGCAAAGTCGCGCTCGTCGTGAGCCGGCACGCCCATCACCGCGCCTTCGCCGTAGCTCATCAACACGTAGTTGCCGATCCACACCTCGACCTTTTCCTGCGTCAGCGGGTGCGTGACGAAAAAGCCGGTGGCCATGCCCTTCTTTTCCATCGTCGCGACATCGGCTTCGGCCACGCCGCCGCGCTTGCATTCGTCGATGAAAGCCTGCAATTCCGGCTTGTCTTTCGCAAGGCGCGTGGCAAGCGGATGCTCGGCGGCAACCGCGCAGAACGTCACGCCCATGATCGTGTCGGCACGCGTGGTGAACACGCGCAACAGCTTCTGCTCGCCGTCAATTTCATACGGGAAGCCGAAGTTCACGCCGAAGCTCTTGCCGATCCAGTTCTGCTGCATGATCTTGACGCGCTCGGGCCAGCCGAGGCCTTCCAGATCGCTCAGCAGTTCGTCCGCGTACTGCGTGATGCGCATGTAGTACATCGGGATTTCGCGCTTTTCGACGAGCGCGCCCGAACGCCAGCCGCGGCCTTCGATCACCTGCTCGTTGGCGAGCACGGTCTGGTCGACGGGGTCCCAGTTGACGGTGCCGGTTTTCTTGTACGCGATGCCCTTTTCCAGCATCTTCAGGAAGAGCCACTGGTTCCACTTGTAGTAGTCCGGGCTGCAGGTGGCGACTTCGCGCGACCAGTCGATCGCGAGCCCCATCGACTGCATCTGCTTCTTCATGTAAGCGATGTTGTCGTAGGTCCACTTGGCCGGCGGCACGTTGTTGGCCATCGCCGCGTTTTCCGCGGGCATGCCGAACGCGTCCCAACCCATCGGCATCAGCACGTTGTAGCCGTTCATCCGCAGATAGCGGTACATCACGTCGTTGATCGTGTAGTTGCGCACGTGCCCCATGTGCAGCTTGCCCGACGGGTACGGCAGCATCGAGACGCAATAGAACTTGGGCTTGTCGGTGGTTTCCGTCGTCTTGTATGCGTCGACGGCGCGCCATTGCCCTTGCGCGGCGGATTCGACGTCGGAGGGAACGTATTTTTCGTGCATGGTGTGATGGGATCGCTGGGTTCGGTGCTTCCGCACCGGCCGCTATGCTGCTTTGGTGCTTTTGCTGGATGAAATGGCGTCGTTTCCCCTTCTTTGGGGGAAAGGGCTGATTATACCGTTCGCGGGCGGCTGCGCCGCGCTCGGAACGCCGTGCGGCTACTGCTTGCCGGCCGGCGGCGGGTCCGTCACGAAGCCAATGCGCTCCAGACCCGCCTGCTGCGCAGCGCCCATCACTTGCGCGATCACCTCATAGCGCGTATTGCGCTCGGCGTGCAGGTGAATTTCCGGCTGCGTGGCCGCTTCGTCGGCCTGGCCGGCTTGCCTGGATTCGGCCTCTTTGCCCGCTTGCGCGAAACGCGCGCGCATCTGCTCGAGCGTAATGAGGCTGCCATTCCAGTAAAGCTTGCCCGCGGCATCGATTGAAAGCGAAATGGTTTGCGGCGTTTCGCGCGCCGGCGCCGCGGCGACCTTAGGCAGATCGAGCCGGATTGCATGCGTGAACAAGGGCGCCGTAATGATGAAGATCACCAGCAGCACCAGCATCACGTCGATCAACGGCGTCATGTTGATCTCCGCCATGGGCGCGGCCGTCTGCTTTTTGTCGAGTCCGCCGAATGCCATCTCGCCTCCTTCGTCGTCTGCCGGTTGACGCGCTGATTCCGCCTTGCCCTTCGCGCTCAGCGAGTCTGCTGGGCGGCGGCCTGCTGGCTGCGCAGCGGCGCTTGCGGCTGGCCCGCCGGGGCGCAGACGTACGCGTGCAGGTCGTGTGCGAAACCGTCGAGTTCCTCGGACAACTGCCGCACGAGGCGTCCGAGCACGTTATAGGCGAGCACGGCAGGAATCGCGACCACCAGACCAAAAGCGGTCATGATGAGCGCCTCGCCGACCGGACCGGCGACGCTTTCGATCTGCGCCTGACCACTCGCCGCAATGCTGCCGAGCGCGTGATAAATGCCCCACACGGTGCCGAGCAAGCCGACGAAAGGCGCCGTGCTTCCCACTGAAGCCAGCAGCACCTGACCGAATTCGAGCCGCCGCTGCGACGCATTGAGTGCCTGCCGCAACGCTCTGAGCACGCGCTCGTTGCGCTCCACGCGCGCGAGCAGCGCACCCGGAATATCCACCTCGGCGGCGTGAAGCGCGGCTTCGGCGAGCGGCGCGAAAACCCGCTCCCGGTCGGCGCGCTTCAGGCCGGCAACGCCTTCAGCAAGCGTGGGCGCCTGCCAGAAGCGGGCGACCGCGCGTGCGCCCTGGCGTTTCGCGCGCGCCAGCACCCAGCTCTTGACGATCAGAAAGCACCAGCTCGCAATCGACATCGCCAGCAGGACATAGGCGACGCCATGCGTGATCGCGTCGCTCGTTTGCAGGTAATGGATGATGCCGCTGCCGCCTGCCATCTGACCTCGCCTTGAGTAAGTGCCGTTTCAGCCTGCGTTTGTGCTGCGCTTGTGTTGCGTTTTGGCCTGTGCTCGTACTGCGTTTGGACGTGCAATTAACCGTGCGTTGGCGCGCGCCTAGCGCAGGCCAAGCACGTCCTGCATATCGAAGAAGCCCGTCTGGCGTCCTTCGAGGAAACGCACAGCACGCAGCGCGCCCTGCGCGTATGACAGACGGCTCGCCGATTTGTGCGTGATTTCGACGCGCTCGCCAATGCCTGCGAACAGCACCGTATGGTCGCCCACGATGTCGCCGCCGCGAATCGCCGAAAAACCGATGGTGGACGGATCGCGTTCGCCCGTCACGCCTTCGCGGCTGTAGACCGCGCAGTCGTCGAGGTTGCGGCCGAGCGCATTGGCGATCACCTCGCCCATGGTGAGCGCGGTGCCCGACGGCGCGTCGACCTTGTGACGGTGATGCGCCTCGATGATCTCAATGTCGTAGCCGGTCGCAAAATGCTTCGCTGCAAATTCGAGCAGCTTGAGCGTGACGTTCACGCCCACACTCATATTCGACGCGAACATGATCGCGATCTTGTCTGCCGCGGCGCGCAGTTGCGCTTTCTGCGCGTTGTCGAAACCGGTGGTGCCGATCACCATTTTCACGTTGTGGCGCTGCGCCGCTTCGAGATGCGCCATCGTGCCTTCGGGACGCGTGAAGTCGATCAGGTAGTCGGACTCGGCAAATACCCGTTCGATGTCGTCCGTCAGCACGACGCCCGTCTGTTTGCCGAGAAAAGCGCCGGCGTCCTGACCGAGTTGCGGCGAACCCGCACGATCCAGCGCGCCGGACAGCGTGGCGTCGGAATCGTTAAGAACGGTTTCGATGAGCATGCGGCCCATACGGCCCGATGCGCCAGCAATCGCAATTTTCATGGTTACGAGGGTTCGAAAGAACAGCCCGGCAAGCGCGGGCACAAGCGGCGGCGGGCAGCACACCCTCGCGCCGCGCATGACTGGACCAGCACAGAAGCGGACGGTGCCGCGCTCCGCAGAAGCCACGCCGCAGCGGGCGAATGCGCAGCCACCGTCATACAACAAGGACAGCCGGATTACTGGCTCGTTCCCGGCGTGGACGGCGCGGTGAGCGGCGCGTTATACGTCGGGCTGCTGCCGCTTTGCGACGAACCCGCCGGTCCCACCGGATTGTCTTGCGCCGACGGCGAGGGTGGCGGCGGCGGACGGTGGAACTGGAACTGCGGCTGGCCACCGGAGGTCGGGCCTTGCGGCGGCACGCCGCCGGCATTCGCGGTAGGTGCCGTGGAACGCACCGAAGACGGCGTATTGCGCGACGGCGTTTGCACGGCATTCGTCGCACGATTGGCGGCTTGCGCGGCTTCCGCATTCGGGTCGGTGGACGGCGCGGCGGCAGCGGCTGCCCCTTCCACGGACGGCGAACGCGCCGTGTCCACGGTAACCGGAGCCGCGGCGGCAGCGGCCGGCGCGCTCGCGCCCGCGGCGCTCGCCGCAACCGGCGCAGCCGATTTCTTGCCACGCTTGTCGCCGTCGATCTCGGCCAGCAGTTCCAGATTCGACGGCAGGTCTTCGCCGCCGCTCCAGCTCGCGACGCGGTCGCCAGCGAACAGCACGATGAAGTCGCGCTGCTGCACCACGTTGGTCGAGCCGCGCTTGAAATAGAACACGTAGTCCCAGCGGTCCGCGTGGAACATGTCGGCGAGAAGCGGCGTGCCGAGCAACTGACGCACCTGGGCGCGCGACATGCCGACCTGCATTTGCGAGGCCGCTTCTTTCGAAACGAAGTTGCCCTGCACGACGGTAATGCGGTACGGCGTGATGCTTTGAGCGATCCGCTGCGTGACGCTGTCGTAAGTGGAACACCCTGCAAGGATCGCGAGAGCCGCAACAGCGATCAAGGTACTCCGCATGCGGCTCCCCCGGTAGATCAGTTGAGATTTTGAAATCATTTCACTCACCGTGCGGGCCCGCTGACGAGCCGCGCGAGTTTCATTCCATCGAAGATGACCAGAACGGCAAAAACGCATTACTATGAGAGCCCAGCATTGTACTCTAGGGATCCCTTGTCATGACCAATCCAACCGATCTCAAGAATATCGGGCTCAAGGCGACCCTTCCGCGCCTCAAAATCCTTGAGATTTTTCAGCACAGCCCGGTCCGTCACCTGACGGCCGAAGACGTGTACCGCAACCTCCTGCACGAGGAGCTCGATATCGGTCTTGCTACCGTTTATCGCGTGCTGACGCAGTTCGAGCAGGCCGGCCTGCTGTCGCGCAGCAATTTCGAATCGGGCAAGGCGGTATTCGAACTGAACGAAGGGTCGCATCACGACCATCTGGTGTGTCTCGACTGCGGGCTCGTCGAAGAGTTCTTCGACTCCGAAATCGAGAGCCGTCAGCAGTCGATTGCGAAGGAACGCGGCTTCAAGCTGCAGGAGCACGCATTGGCGCTGTACGGCGCCTGCACCAAGGAAAACTGCCCGCATCGCAAGCATTGACGCGGTAGCGGCTGGACCGTGCCCGTTCGCGGTCCGCAGGTCGACAGTGAGCTGGAAGGCGGCTCGGCCCGGTGAAACGGGCCGAGCCGTTTTTTTGTCGTCCACTTAAAGAATCAGCGTACGCCCGACTCATTTCGTTTGCTTACCGCGGCGCTGCGCGGGCGAAAAAAAGCCGCTCCTGAGAGCGGCTTTTGTCGCTTGACGAACCGCCGGATACAAGCCGGCGGCCCAAAGCACTGGCGTGCTTACTTCGCGTTCGCGAGCGCCACAGCCGTATCCAGCATGCGGTTCGAGAAACCCCACTCGTTGTCGTACCAGCTCGACACCTTCACCAGGCGGCCCGACACTTTGGTCAGGGTCGCGTCGAACGTCGACGAAGCCGGGTTGTGGTTGAAGTCGACGGACACCAGCGGCGCGTCGTTATAGCCGAGAATGCCCTTCAGCGCGCCTTGCGACGCTTCCTTCATGATCGCGTTGACTTCTTCCACCGTCGTGTCGCGCGCGGCGATGAACGACAGATCGACCACGGACACGTTGATGGTCGGCACGCGAATCGCATAGCCGTCCAGCTTGCCGTTCAGTTCCGGCAGCACGAGGCCGACCGCCGAAGCAGCACCGGTCTTGGTCGGGATCTGACTGTGCGTGGCCGAGCGCGCGCGGCGCAGGTCTTCGTGATACACGTCGGTCAGAACCTGGTCGTTCGTGTACGCGTGGATGGTGGTCATCAGGCCGTTCACGAGACCGATCTTGTCGTTCAGCGGCTTGACGAGCGGCGCGAGACAGTTCGTCGTGCACGATGCGTTCGAGATGACCGTGTCCGACGCCTTCAGCACGTTGTGGTTCACGCCGTAGACGATGGTCGCGTCGACGTCCTTGCCACCCGGCGCCGAGATGATGACCTTCTTCGCACCGCCCTTGATGTGCGCGCTGGCCTTTTCCTTGGTCGTGAAAAAGCCCGTGCACTCCATCACGACGTCGACGTTCAGCTCGCCCCACGGCAGTTCAGCCGGGTTGCGGTTGGCCAGCACGCGGATTTTGTCGCCGTTGACAACCAGGTAGTCGCCGTCCACCGACACTTCGCCCGGGAATTTGCCGTGCGCGGTGTCGTATTGCGTGAGGTGGGCGTTGGTCTTGGCATCGCCGAGATCGTTGATGGCGACGATTTCGATATCGTGCTTCTTGCCGTTTTCATAGAAGGCGCGCAGCGTGTTGCGGCCGATCCGGCCGTAGCCGTTGATTGCGACGCGAATCGTCATGGTCTATCTCCTGATGGCTGAAAAAATACGTCGATGTTTCGTCTGACCGGCCGCGTTGCCGCGCGTTCATGGGGTGCTCTCACGCGTGCGGCAACGCTTTGCGCCGGGTCAGCCGAGTGCGGCTTTAGCCGTCTCCACCACATGCTCGACGGTGAAGCCGAAATGCTTGAACAGCACGCCAGCCGGGGCCGATTCGCCAAACGTGTCGATGCCGACCACGCCGCCTTCCAGACCCACGTACTTGCGCCAGAAATCCGTCACGCCCGCTTCGATCGCGACGCGGCGCACGCCCTGCGGCAGCACGCGTTCGCGGTATTCGGCGTCCTGCCGGTCGAACACGGTGGTCGACGGCATGGAGACGACGCGTGCCGCAATGCCCTCGCGCGCGAGCGGCTCGACCGCCTTCAGCGCCAGTTCGACTTCGGAACCGGTGGCGATCAGGATGATCTTGCGCGCGACGATTTCGTCGTTCCAGTCGCGCAGCACATAACCGCCCTTCGCGATGTTGGCGATCTGCGCGTCCGTGCGCTCCGAGAACGGCAGGTTCTGACGGCTGAAGATCAGGCACGACGGACCGTTGTGCTCCACCGCGTGAGTCCAGGCCACCGCCGTTTCGACCGTATCCGACGGACGCCACACTTGCAGATGCGGAATCAGGCGCAGGCTCGCGACGTGTTCGATGGATTGGTGCGTCGGGCCGTCTTCGCCGAGACCGATCGAATCATGTGTGAACACGAAAATGGACGGCGCTTTCATCAGCGCGGCGACGCGTAGCGCGTTGCGGCTGTAGTCCGAGAACGTGAGGAAGGTGCCGCCGAACGCCTTGAAGCCGCCGTGCAGCGCCACGCCGTTGATCGCGGCGCTCATGCCGAACTCGCGCACGCCGTAGTTGACGTAGTTGCCCGCCGCGCGGCCTTCGCCGTTCACGCGCACGGGCTTTGCAGCCTTCCAGTTGGTGAGGTTCGAACCGGTCAGGTCGGCCGAGCCGCCGAGCAGTTCCGGCAGCACTGCCGACAAACTCTCGATGGCCTGCTGCGACGCCTTGCGCGTAGCGACCGTTTCCGCGCGTTCGTTCGCGCCGGCGATAATCGCCTGCGCCTTTTCTTTCCAGTCAGCCGGCAATTGCTTGGCAGTGCGGCGCTTGAATTCAGCCGCTTCCTGCGGATATTTCGCCGCGTATGCCGCAAACGCCTTGTCCCAGTCGGATTCGAGGCGCGCGCCGGCTTCCTTCGCATCCCACGCGGCATAGACTTCCTGCGGAATCACGAACGGCTCCCACTTCCAACCGATCGCCTCGCGCGTGGCCGCAATTTCCTTGTCGCCCAGCGGCGCGCCGTGCGAATCGTGGCTGCCGGCCTTGGTCGGCGCGCCTTCGCCGATCACCGTCTTGCAGCAGATCAGCGTCGGCTTGTCCGACAGCTTCGCGTGCTTGATGGCGGCATCCACTGCGTCGACGTCATGCCCCTTCACGCCCGGAATCACGTTCCAGCCGTACGCCTCGAAGCGCTTCGGCGTGTCGTCGTGGAACCAGTGCACCACCTCGCCGTCGATCGAGATGCCGTTGTCGTCGTAGAACGCGATCAGCTTGTTCAGCTTCAGTACGCCGGCGAGCGAGCAGGCTTCGTGCGAAATGCCTTCCATCAGGCAGCCGTCGCCGACGAACACGTATGTGTGGTGATCGACGATCTTCGCATCGGGCTTGTTGAATTCGGTGGCGAGCAGCGACTCCGCGAGCGCCATGCCGACCGCATTCGCCAGACCCTGGCCGAGCGGGCCGGTGGTGGTCTCGACGCCCGGCGTGATGCCGTATTCGGGGTGGCCCGGCGTTTTGGAATGCATCTGGCGGAAATTCTTCAACTCGCTGATCGGCAGGTCGTAGCCGGTCAGGTGCAGCAGCGAGTACAGCAGCATGGAACCGTGGCCGTTCGACAGCACGAAGCGGTCGCGGTCCGCCCATTGCGGGTTTTTCGGGTTGTGGCGCAGATGGCGCGACCACAAAGCCACGCCGATCTCGGCCATGCCCATCGGCATGCCGGGGTGGCCAGAGTTCGCTTGTTGAACGGCGTCCATGGACAGCGCGCGGATCGCGTTGGCCATCAATGAAGTGGGTGCGGGAGACGGGGTCGTCATGTCGAGTCCGGAGACAGAGTCAAAAAGCGGTGCGCGCTTGAGGCCCGGGAGCTCGGCGGCCAGTCCGCTTCGGCGCACGGTGCGGCGCCGGAAGACGCGAAACGGGCAGAGCAAACGGACAAGGCTGAAAGCGTGTCATTCTAACAGAACGCAGCCCGGGCCCCTGTGCGCGAGGCCGCATGGCGCCGCGCGCCCGGGCAGTTCGCCGCCCTGCTGAACTTCCTGAGTCAGGGGGCTGGAAGGCCGCCAACCCTTACAATTGTCGGCATAACTCAACGTGCGTTAATGCAGGCGAGACCCTTGTGCAGGTAGGACCCTTGAGCGCTCCCTTGTTGTTCCACCCCAGTTCCGACGCTGTCTACGGATTTCCGCACGCTTCGCTGGTGGCGCGCGTGGACTCGCCCTATCAGCGCATCGACGTGTGGGACACGCCCCAGCTCGGCCGCCTCTTCACCCTCGACGGCCGCCCGATGACCTCCACTGGCGACGAGTTCATCTATCACGAGTGCATGGTGCATCCGGCGGCGCTTGCGCATCCGGCGCCCAAAACCGCGCTGGTGTTGGGCGGCGGCGACGGCGGCGCCGCCCGGCAACTGCTCGCGCATGCCGGCATGGAAAGAATCGTGGTCGCGGAGCTCGACGAACAGGTGGTTCGCCTGACGCGCGAGCACATGCCCGAAGTGCACGGCGGCGCTTTCGACGACGCGCGCGTCCAACTGGTGATCGGCGACGCAGCGCATTACGTCGCCGCTGCCGCCGACGCGCGTTCCGCGCAATTCGACCTGATCGTGTTCGACCTCACGCCGCCCGACTCCCCGGCGGCCGGCTTGTACACGAGCGCCTTCTACCGCCAGCTCAAGCGCGTGATGAGTCCGGGTGCCGCGTTGTCACTCCACCTCGGCTCACCGTACTTCCATGCCGCGCGCATTGCGCGCCTGCTCGATGATTTGCAAGGCGAGTTCGCCGTCGTGCGCACAATGCACACCTTTGTGCCCCTGTATGGCTCGTTATGGATGATGGCGACGGCCAGCGACAGGCTCGACCCCGCCGCGCTGCCGGCTGATAGCGTCGCCGAGCGCCTCGCCGCGCGTCAGATCGACGCACTGAAGCACTACAGCCCGGCCACCCATGCGGGCCTGTTTGCGGTTCCCGCGTCGGTGCGCGATAAACTAAGTCAATTCTTAAAGCCGACAAGCTAACGCACGGGCAAAATGCACGGCCTGGCCCGTGGGCGCTATCTCATAGTCGATACGGGACTCGCTGCCAGCTTCACGGCACGCGTCCAACAACCCATAGATCAGGAGAACCCCATGACCGCCTCCCGCCCAGCCGGTGTGCCCTGGTTGACCCCCTATCTGACGGTGCGTGACGCGCGTACCGCGACCGCGTTTTACACGGCGGCGTTCGGCTTTCAGTTGCGGGACAGCGTGCAGGACGACGGCGTCGTCATGCATGTCGAGATGACCTACCAGGGCCAGCTGATCGTGATGTTCGCGCCGGAAGGCGCGTTCGGATCCACCGCGAGAACCCCGCGCAGCGCGGGTGCCATTGCGCCGCAATCGTTCTATGTCTACGTCGACGATGTCGACGCGGTTTACGCCCGCGCGCTCGCCGCCGGCGCCAAATCGTTGAGCGAGCCACAAGATCAGTTCTGGGGCGACCGCTTCGCCCAGGTCGAAGATCTGGACGGCTACCGTTGGGCGCTCGCTCGCCACCTTTCGTGAACTAATGAGTATTTTTCTGATGCCTCGCTTCTTCGTCGGTACGCCCCTTTCGCCCGACGGCGTCCTGCAACTCCCCGATGACGTCGTCCGGCACGTTCTCGTGCTGCGCCTGCAGGTGGGCGACTCTATCGTGCTTTTCAACGGAGAAGGGGGCGAATACAGCGCCGAACTCGTCACGATCGAGCGGCGTGCGATCACGGTGAAGGTTCGCGAGTTCCGCGACATCGAAGTGGAACCGCCGTACCGCCTCTCGCTCGCGCAGGGCATTGCGAGCGGCGACAAGATGGACTGGCTGATCGAAAAGGCCGTGGAGCTCGGTGCGTCCAGCTTCGTGCCGCTCACGACCACGCGCAGTGTGGTGCGGCTTGCCGGCGAGCGCGCGCTGCGCCGCCATACGCATTGGGAAGGTATCGTGCGGGCGTCGTGTGAACAGTGCGGGCGCAACCGTCTGCCGGAAGTCATGCCAGTGCGGGAAATCGCCACATGGCTCGGCGCGATGCCGCGCGTGCCCGCCGCCGACGAACTGCGCATTCTGCTGTCGCCGCGCGCCAGCATTCAGTTCTCGGCGCTGCCCACGACCGCGCCCAAAGGGCCCGTTACCGTGCTGGTCGGTCCCGAAGGCGGTTTTTCGGCCGCTGAAGAAGCGGCGGCGATGGATCATGGCTTCCAGGCCGTTGGGCTCGGACCGCGCGTGCTGCGCACCGAAACCGCGGGCATCGCGGTGCTCTCCGCGCTGGCGGCGATGTGGGGCGGGTGGTAAGCGGCTGAAGCGGCCCGGTTGCGCGCAAGGCAACCAGCAAAATAGCCGCGCTAGGAGCGGCGCTGACAGCGCCGCAATCATTGCCCATTAAAGACAAAGGCCCGCCAGTAAAGTGGCGGGCCCATCCGGTTGCGACTGCAATCCGGCGGCAACGCAATCTGCAAGCCGCGGATCCGCTCAGCGCAGCATTCAGGCAAACGAATAAAAGACGCGGAACGCAACCTTGCGCTCGGCCCAGAATTCGGCGGCTTCGCGGAACACGTCCAGCAGCGTCTCGCGCCCGTCCTTGTCGAATTTCTGTGCGACGGGCAACTGCTCCAGCACGATCACGAAGCCCGGCTGTGCGCCCGCCTTGTGAACCAGGTCGGTCAGGCAGTCGTAGAGGGCGTCATAATTCTTGCCGAAATGTTTCGGAAACAGGAACGAGGTGGCGATGGTTTCCAGAACTTCCTGCTTCGACTGCGCGTTCGCGCAATACGCATAAAGGAAGTGCTGCCCGAGGTGGTTCGCCTCGTCCGCGAGGTCCTGAACGCGGAACGCGCGGATCGACTGTACGATGTTCGGTCGTACGGTCCTGAAAAGGCTCATGGGCTCCTCGTTCGATGAAACCACACTATCAGGCTCGCTCCGGTTCTCGCGGCCCTGCTCGCCCGCGCGCATTTGCATGACGCGCTGAAACAGGTTGCCCTCGCCGGCCGCGAAAAGATCCGTCGCGACTCCGGTGTCGTGCGCGTAGACGTTGTCGCTCATGCCGTTCATCCCGATGTCATTCAACAATACGATTAAAACTGGTGTAGTGGTCGTCCGAGTAATAACAATTGTCGGTTCGCTTCAGCGGACCTCCGCAGACGATGCGACGCGCCCCGCGATTACGTGAGCGAGGCGTGGGAACGGTGTATTCGTGGTAGTAGCCGCGCCGGTTGGGCGGCAGCAACCGTTCGCGGTTGCCGAATACGACGCCGTCCTTTTCATACGGGTAAGGCCCGCCCGCGGCAATCAAGTTCAATGTATCGACCGCCTCGCGGGGCAGTTGCGCCACCGTGACGGTGCCTGTTGCCTCAGCCTGCGTGCCGGCGGGTGCCGTGGAGTTGCGCGCGAGCGCGTCGGGCACGGAGCCGCACGAAACACACAGTGCGATAGCACCGATCAGCACGCCCTTCATGCGCTGCCACCTGCGTGCCATTTACAAGATTCCCGGCTGTTAAATCAACAGTTTGACGACCATGAAAGTCGTAAGGGTATCGCTAATGGTCCCTGGAATCAACGTTCGCCAGGGCGGCGAACTTGACCGACTCGGCGTGGAAGCCCCGCCCGCCTGACTTTGACGACTTTTGACAGAAATTTTTAATCAGTCGAGCTAAGATGAAGCTCAACGAAGCAAATACCCCGCCCGCCGCGCGCTCCCGCCGGGAAGCCCGGCGCTGGCATTTGCGACGAAGCTTGTGGTTTGTCGGTTGTTTGCCGTTGGTTTGCCGTTGGTTTGCCGTTGGTTTGCCGTTGGTTTGCCGATTGTTTGCCGTTTTGGGGCGGCTATCCCCTGTTCGCCCTAAGGCGTGCCTGTTGCGGGCACGCCTTCTTTTTTTGCGAGGCAAGGCCGGCGTAGTGGCCGGAAGCTTGAATGCGGCGACGCGCTTGCCGCTCTGAATTGCCGACAAACCCCGCCGGCGCGTCGGCTGACGGAGCCAGCCGGAACTGGCAAGAGTCAGCCGAACGCCGTGTGACGATCAGCGCGCTGCGATCACATCCGCCACCAGCAGCGCCGTCATATTGACGATGCGGCGAACTGTCGCCGACGCAGTCAGCACGTGCACCGGCTGAGCGGCGCCCAGCAGCATCGGCCCAATGGCAATGTTGTTGCCGGCCGCCGTCTTCAGCAGGTTGTACGAGATGTTAGCTGCGTCGATGTTCGGCAGCACCAGCAGGTTTGCGTCGCCTTCCAGCGTCGAATCCGGCAGGATTTCGCGGCGCAGATTGGCGTCGAGCGCGACGTCGCCGTGCATTTCGCCGTCCACCTGCAACTCGGGCGCGCGTTCGCGCAGGATGGCCAGCGTATCGCGCATTTTCTGCGCGGTCGGCGCATGGCTCGAGCCGAAGTTCGAGTGCGACACCAGCGCGACTTTTGGCTCGATGCCGAAACGGCGCACTTCCTCGGCGGCCATCAGCGTGATCTCGGCCAGTTGCTCGGGCGTCGGGTCCACGTTCACGTGCGTATCCACCAGGAAAATCTGCCGGTTGGGCAACACCAGCGCGTTCATCGCGGCGTAGACAGCGCAGCCTGCGCGCTTGCCGATCACCTGATCGATGAAGTGCAGATGGCGATGCGTCGTGCTCACCATGCCGCAGATCATGCCGTCCGCTTCGCCCTTTTTCACCAGCATCGCGCCGATCAACGTGGTGCGGCGGCGCATTTCCAGCTTCGCCATCTGCTGCGTGATGCCCTTGCGGGACATCATCTTGTAGTATTCCTGCCAGAAATCGCGGTAGCGCTCGTCGTGGTCGGTATTGACTACCGTGTAGTCCTGACCCGCTACGAGCCGCAGCCCGTAGCGCGCAATGCGTTGCTCGATCACCGCCGGGCGGCCGATCAGGATGGGCTTCGCCAGCTTCTCGTCCACGATGATCTGCATCGCGCGCAGCACGCGCTCTTCCTCGCCTTCCGCGAACACAATGCGCTTTTTCTCCGGCTCGACGCCGCGCGCGAGCTGGAAGATCGGTTTCATCGTCGTGCCGCTGTGATACACGAACTGCTGCAGGTGCTGCTCGTACGCTTCCATGTCCTCGATCGGACGCTCGGCGACGCCGGAATCCATCGCTGCCTTCGCCACGGCCGGCGCGACCTTGACGATCAGACGCGGATCGAATGGCTTGGGAATCAGATATTCCGGTCCAAACGACAGGTCCTGAATACCGTACGCCGTCGCGACGATGTCGCTTTGCTCCTGGCGCGCCAGTTCCGCAATCGCGTTGACCGCCGCAATTTCCATTTCCCGTGTAACCGTGGTCGCGCCCGCGTCCAGCGCGCCGCGGAACAGGAACGGGAACACCAGCACGTTGTTCACCTGGTTCGGATAGTCGGTGCGGCCCGTGCAGAGCACCGCGTCAGGACGCACTTCGAGCGCCAGTTCCGGCAGGATTTCCGGCGTCGGATTGGCGAGTGCGAGGATCAGCGGCTTGTCGGCCATCTGCTTGACCATGTCCTGCTTGAGCACGCCGCCCGCCGAAAGGCCGAGGAACACGTCCGCGCCGCCGATTGCCTCGGCGAGCGTGCGGGCGTCGGTTTCACGCGCAAAGCGCTCCTTGTCCGGGTCCATCAGTTCGACGCGGCCCTTGTACACCACGCCCGCCAGGTCGGTGACGAGAATATTCTCGAGCGGCAGGCCGATATCCACGAGCAGGTCCAGACACGCCAACGCAGCCGCACCCGCGCCGGAGGCGACGAGCTTGACTTCCTTGATGTCCTTGCCGACCACCTTCAGACCGTTGGTGATGGCCGCCGCGACGACAATCGCCGTGCCGTGCTGGTCGTCGTGGAAGACGGGAATCTTCATGCGCTTGCGGCATTCGCGCTCGACGATGAAGCAGTCCGGCGCCTTGATGTCCTCGAGGTTGATGCCGCCGAAAGTCGGCTCCAGCGCCGCGATCACGTCGACGAGCTTGTGCGGATCGGACTCGTTGAGCTCGATGTCGAACACGTCGATGCCGGCGAACTTCTTGAACAGCACGGCCTTGCCTTCCATGACCGGCTTGGAGGCGAGCGGCCCGATGTTGCCGAGGCCCAGCACCGCGGTGCCGTTGGTGACGACGCCCACCAGGTTGCTGCGCGCCGTGAAGCGCGCGGCGTTCATCGGGTTCTCGACGATTTCCTCGCACGCGAACGCGACGCCCGGCGAGTAAGCCAGCGCGAGGTCGCGCTGGTTGATCATCTGCTTGGTCGGGGTGATCGCCAGTTTCCCGGGAGTGGGAAACTCGTGGTAATCGAGGGCGGCTTCGCGGAGTTTGCTATTGACGGGAGTCGACATAAGGCGGGCTTCGAAGTGCGGATTAGAATAGACGTTCGACGGCATTGTAGCCCCAATTGCCGGCCCAATTCCTTCAATACGCGTACAACTGCCGAGACTGAAACGTAGCGAAAGGCTGTTGTACCCGCACTTTTCCCGACAATGCTCTCAGAGTTTTCGCTGATCGAACGTTTCTTTGCCCGCCGCGCGGCGGGGCAGCCGCAGACCGCCGCGAACGGTTCGCTCGGCATCGGCGACGACTGCGCGCTCCTTGCGCCCCGCGCCGGCGAGATGCTGGCGATATCGACGGACATGCTGGTGGAAGGCCGCCATTTCTTCGCCGATGTCGACCCAGAGGCGCTCGGGCACAAGGCCCTCGCCGTCAACCTGTCCGACCTCGCCGCAATGGGCGCGCAACCGCAGGCGTTCACGCTGGCTTTCTCGCTGCCCCAGGCCGACGAGGCGTGGCTGGCGGCCTTTAGCGAGGGGCTCTTCGCGCTCGCGCAACGGCACGCATGCGCGCTGATCGGCGGCGATACGACCGGCGGCCCGCTGAATCTGTGCATTACCGTGTTCGGCAGCGTGCCGCCGCAGGCGGCGCTGCGCCGCGACGCCGCGCGTGCCGGCGACGACATCTGGGTATCCGGCACACTGGGCGACGCGCGCGCGGGGCTCGGGGTCCGGCGCGGCGAATGGAGCGCGGACGACATCGACAAGGCCTTCTTTCGCCGCGCGCTCGAACGCCCGGAGCCGCGAATCGCGCTCGGTCTCGCACTGCGCGGCGTGGCCCACGCGGCACTGGATATATCCGACGGGCTCGCCGGCGACCTGCAGCACATTCTCGAGCGCTCGAAGGTGCGCGCCACCGTCGACGCCGACGCGGTACCGCGCTCACCCGCGCTGGGCAAGCTGCCGCTCGACACCCAGCGGCGCTGCGCGCTAGCGGGCGGCGACGACTACGAACTGTGCTTCACCGCGCCGCCCGCCGCGCGCGAGGCCGTGGAAAACGCCGGGCACAAGGCGGACGTGCCGCTCAGCCGCATCGGTACAATAAGCGCTCTTCAAACGGCGGCCGACCGCCCGGCGATCGACTGGCGCGACGCGGCCGGCGCGCCGCTCACCCTGACGTTGCAAGGCTTCGACCACTTTCATGCAGACTGATCCCCCGCTCAGGCCCGCCGACGAGCTCGTCGGCGGCGAGCCTCCCCGGCCGCAACGGCCGCAGCCGCGCCGCGCGAGCGCGCGCTTCATGCTGTCGCATCCGCTGCACATTTTGTCGCTCGGCTTCGGTAGCGGCTTGTCGCCGGTCGCGCCCGGCACCATGGGCACACTGTTCGGGTGGGCCTCGTTCGTCGTGTTCAGCCGCTATCTGACCGTGATCGAATGGGGCGTGCTGATTTGCGCGGGATTCGTGGGCGGCATTGCAATTTGCGGCTTCACGGCCAAAAAGCTCGGCATCGACGACCCGTCGCCGGTTGTCTGGGACGAAATCGTCGCATTCTGGCTGGTATTGCTGATAGTCACGCCGGTCACGCTGACCGGCCAGCTGTGGGCGTTCATCCTGTTCCGCTTCTTCGACATGGTGAAGCCGCCGCCCATCAGCTATTTCGACCGGCGGTTGAAAGGCGGTTTTGGCATTATGTTCGACGACCTTGTCGCCGCATTCTTCACGTTGCTCGTCATTGCGCTCTGGCGCATGTCCGTTTAACCGCCGCGCCCCGTTCCGGATTCACGCCATGCCTACCGATTCCGTCGTTCACCAGCTTGCGATCCGCGTGAGCAACCGCCTGCGCGACGAGCGCCTCATGCTTGTCACCGCCGAGTCGTGCACGGGCGGCATGGTCGCGACCGCGATCACCGACATCTCCGGCAGCAGCGGCTGGTTTGAGCGCGGTTTCGTCACGTACTCGAATCAGGCGAAGAGCGAAATGATCGGCGTGCCGGCGGACATGATCGACAAGTTCGGCGCCGTCAGCGAGCAGGTGGCGCGCGCCATGGCCGAGGGCGCGCTGCGCAACAGCCGCGCGCAGGTCTCGCTGTCGATCACGGGCGTGGCAGGCCCGGGCGGCGGTACCGAAACCAAGCCGGTCGGCATGGTGTCGTTCGGGTGGAGCAATCGGCTGCATACGTCGGTGGAAACGAAGATCTTCAAGGGCGACCGCGAGCAGATTCGCGTGCAGGCGGCGGCGCATGCGCTGCGCGGTGTGCTCGCGCTGCTCGACGAGCGCGAACATTGACCGCTACGCCGAAGGACAACGCATGACGGATTCCCATGCAGCGCGCGACGAGCTGATCCGCCGCTTCGATCTGAAGCCGCACCCGGAAGGCGGGTTTTTCAGCGAAACGTACCGGTCCGCGGACCTTGTGAGCCGGGTGGACGCGGCCGCAACGACGAGCGCGGCCGGAACCCCTGCTGCGCCCATATCGCCGGCGCAGACGCGCGCGGCGTCCACTGCTATCTATTACTTGCTGTGCGACGGCGCGCATTCGGCCTGGCACCGGATCCAGTCAGACGAGGTCTGGCATTTTTACGCGGGCGGGCCGCTGCAAGTGCACGTGCTGGACACGAGCGGCAAACTGGTCACGCATCGGCTGGGTAATGCGCTGCTTGACCGTGACGCGGTGTTCCAGGCAGTGGTGCCCGCCGGCCTTTGGTTCGCGGCGGAATGCGCGGACCCGGCGGGTTACGCGCTGGCAGGCTGCACGGTCGCGCCCGGGTTCGAGTTCAGCGAATTCGAACTCGCGGATGTGGACATGCTGAAAACGCAGCACCCGCAGCACGCTGCGCTGATTGAGCGGCTAGGGCCAGCGGCCGTTTGAACTGGCGGCCCGAGGGTGGAGCGGAGGCTAAGCCGGTGGTTTTAGCCGGTGGTTTTAGCCGGTGGTTTTAGCCGGTGGTTTTAGCCGGTGTGCTGTGCCGGTGTGCTGTGCCGGTGTGCTGAGCCGGTGGTCTGAGCCGGTGGTCTGAGCCGGTGGTCTGTGCCGGGTATCCGAGCCGAGGGTGTTAGCCGGTGGTGTAGGCCGGCGCTAACGGCCGGTGCCAGTACTCCGGTGCAACGAAGCGGGACAACCAGCCGCCCGCTTCCACCTCATCAGCGAAACGAGTTAATGCGGTCGCGTGTTTCCATCGCGGCCTTCGCCGCCGCCTGAGCGAAGTCCTCGCCCTTGCCCGCGTAGATGATGGCGCGCGACGAGTTGATCAGCATGCCGGTGCCGCTCGCGGTGCGGCCAGCGCTGACGGTCGCCTGCACGTCGCCGCCTTGCGCGCCGATGCCCGGAATCAGCAGCGGCATATCGCCCACAATGCCGCGCACCACTTCGATTTCCTTCGGAAACGTCGCGCCCACCACCAGACCCAGTTGCCCGCTGGCGTTCCACTTCTGCGCTGCCAGTTGCGCGACGACCTGATAGAGCGGCCGCCCGCCCGTCTCCAGAAACTGCAGGTCGGAACCGCCGGCATTCGACGTCCGGCACAGCACGATCACGCCTTTGCCGTCATGCTGCAGATACGGTTCGATCGAATCGAAACCCATATAAGGATTCACCGTCACCGCGTCGGCCTGGTAGCGCTCGAACGCCTCGCGCGCGTATTGCTCGGCCGTGCTGCCGATGTCGCCGCGCTTCGCGTCGAGAATCACCGGCAAACCCGGATGATGCGCGTGAATGTGGGCGATCAACTGCTCTAACTGGTCCTCCGCTCGATGCGCCGCGAAGTAGGCGATTTGCGGCTTGAACGACGACGCGTAAGGCGCGGTTGCGTCGACAATCTCGCGGCAGAAGTCGAAGATCGCGTCTGAGCGCCCAGCCAGCGCGCCGGGAAACCTGGTGGGCTCGGGATCGAGGCCGACGCACAACAGCGAGTTGGTGCGCTGCCAGGCGTCGTTGAGTGTCTGGATGAAGTTGGACATGTGAGTCTCGCGGCGAGCCAGTAATCGGAAGAGGCGCGTATTTTACCTGTGGGCGTAGCCGGCCGTCGGGCGGCCGTGGGTTGAAGCACGCCACTTTGCGCACCGCCGCGTCACCGCGCGGGGGACATCAGCAGAGTACACAGGCCGCGCGCCGCAGCGCACGCCAGCACCCTCAGCGCGCCCCAGCACCCTCAGCACCCTCAGCGCCCGTCAATGCCCTCAGCACACCTCACTGCCGGCGCCGCGTGCCGCGCGCGCCCGGCATAGAGCGCAAGCCGGTACGCTCGACCGTGAAGCGGAAGGATCGCGTGAGTCGCTCGCCGCGCCCCAACTGCGTCATGCCGTTGTCGCACGCACCGCCCACCAGGTTCATCGCGTTAATCGGATGATCGACCGGCTCGAAGCAGAAGAACTCCTCGCCCGGCGGCGTGTACAGCACGTAATAATCGGTGTCGGCGGCAATGTTGAGCGACAGTCGGCGCTTCGGCCACACCACGGCCGCCTGCCCGCTCCAGCCGGTGAACGCATGGTTGACGACGGTTTCCGGCAACGGATACGCCACGCCGAACTGCCACGCGGGCGGTGCCTGCACGTGGCGCACCGGCAGCCAGTCGTCGCCGGCGAGCCACAGACCGCCCGCCGCTGCGGACAACTCGGTGTCCGCGTCGCGCACCAGAAACGGATGCACGCCGAGCCCGAAAGGCAATGCGTCGCGGCCCGTGTTCTCGATTTCGAGCGTAATCACAAGCGAGGGCCCGTCGAGCCGATACGTCTGCGCCGCGCGGAACGCGTACGGCTTGCCGTCCTGCCGGTCGCACGTGAGCCGCACGTACTCGCGGTCCGAGTCCGCGACCTGCCACGCGCACAGCCAGCCGTCGCCGTGAATGGGTAAAGGTTCGTCGGCGCGGTTGCGCGGCACGTCGACGCGCCGCCCCGCAAAATTGAAGTAGCCGCCGCCAATACGGTTCGAATACGGCAGCAGCGGATAACAGGCCAGCTCGTTGGGTTGCGTATCGGCGGCGACGTGGCGGCAGCGCCGGAAAATCGGCGTGAGCGCGCCGTCGTCACGCCAATCGAAGCGTGTGACGCCGCCGCCCAGCGTCGGCGCGACGTCGAGGCGCAGCTGTGCATTGGCGAGCGTAACGCAGGCCACATCGCCGGCCGGGCTCTCGCCGACCGCGACCGCCGACGTGCTCGGCCCCGGCAGTACCGGATTGGCCGCGGCCGCGAGCCGCGAGCGCCGGCTTTGCGTCCCTGGTGAAGTGTGAGCGCTCGCAGAAAAGGCGGAAACAGGATTCGCAACACTCATATGTGGCTCCTTCGAGAGGCTTGGCACGTTGCCGTCATGCTGGTGGCTGCTGTCGGGCGATTTCCTGGAACCGGTCGCCTCTGATCCGAACTCGGGTTGTTACTCGACGCCGACTTTGATTGCGGGTCTTTCTGTTTGCTGTTGCGACATCGGCACATCCACGCAACGTGCCGCTGCCGCCTGGCTTCTATGCCGAGTGCCGCTGTACCGCTGTACCGCTGTACCGCTGCACCGTCGCGACCGGCGCGACCGGCGCGACGTCAACTCCGCTACGCCGGCGCGCCGAGAAAAACCGGCTCGGGCAAACCGCGCCGCGCCGGCGTCGCGATGAACACGCCGCCAGCGCGCGAATCGCTGGCAAGCGCGGTCGCGTCGAGACCGACGCGCGCGCTCGTAATGTAGAGCGTGCCCAACTGCGCGCCGCCCAGCGCGACGCAGCTCGGCTGCACCGTGGGCACTTCGACGCGCTCGGTTTCGACGCCGTCGGCGCCATAGCGCACGACGCGGCCGCCGCCCCACTGCGCGTTCCACAGGCCGCCGTCGCGATCGACCGTCGAGCCGTCGGGCTCGCCGCTCGCGTCCGTCAGACGCGTGAAGAGGCGGTCATTGGCGATGCCGCCGTCCGCCCGGTAGTCGCAGGCGCGGATCTCGCGCGTCGGCGAATCGCAGTAGTACATGGTCGCGCCGTCCGGGCTGAAGGCAATGCTGTTGGAAATGGCTGGCGCGGGCAGCGGCAAACGCTCGAGCGTCAGGTCGCGATTGAGCCGGTAGAACCCGCCGATCGCCTGCAACGGCGAGCCTTCGTCCTTCGTGCCGAACACGAAACGGCCCTGCCGGTCGCAGCGACCGTCGTTCACGCGCGTATTCAGACCCGGCTCGACATCGACGATATGACGCGTCTCGCCCGTCGCAAGATCGAAAAACGCCAGATGCGAGGCCAGACCGAGCAACAGAAAATGCGGATCGGCGCACAGCGCAAAGGTGGCAAGCCGCTCCGGCATGGCCCACGAAGTACTGCGGCCGTCGCGCGGATCGTAGCGCCACAAACGCGCGCCTTCAATATCGGTCCAGTAGAAGCGCCCCGTCTGCACACACCATGTCGCCCCTTCGCCCAACGTGCACTTGCTGTCGACCAGCAGCGCGGCGCGCGGCGCGTGCGGCGTGCCGCCCACTTCCGCGCCCGCGTTCACGCCCAGCCTCCGTCCACGACGATGTCCTGTGCGGTGATCATGCGGCTGTCGTCGGCAGCGAGAAAGAGCGCCATGCGCGCGAGGTCGGCGGGCTCAAGCTCAGCGTCGATGCACTGGCCTTCCTTGATCGCGCGGCGGCCCGCGTCGTCGAGCCACAGGCGCTTCTGCTTCTCGGTCATCACCCAGCCGGGCACGAGCGTATTCACGCGAACGTTGAAGGGACCGAGGTCGCGTGCGAGGCCGCGTGTCAAACCCTGCACGGCGGACTTCGACATCACGTACACCGGATAGCCGCCGTTTTTCAGCATCCAGCTGATCGACCCGAGGTTGATGATCGAGCCGCTGCGCGCCGCCTTCATGTCCTCCATCACCGCCTGCGCCGCGAAGAACTGATGGCGGATGTTCACTGCGATACCTGCGTCGAACGACTCGCGCGTGACTTCGCCGATCGTATGGCGCTTGTCGTTCGCTGCGTTGTTCACGAGCACCTGGATCGGGCCGAGCGCGGCTTTCACGTCGGCGATGGCTTTTTGCAGCGCGTCGATGTCCGTGAGATCGCAGGTCAGAAAAAGCGGCTTGTGCTTCGAGTCGCCGAGTTGGTCGGCAAGCGCTTCGCCTGCCGTTGCGTCGATATCGAAGAAGGCGACACGTGCGCCTTGCGCCGCGAAGTGTTCGACGAACGATGCGCCGATACCCGTTGCGCCGCCCGTGATCAGCACCGTGCGGTCGACAAGACTCGGGTAGCGCGCGAATGAGTGGTTCGCGAGGCGCTCGTTTGCGTTAGCCGGAGACGACATCGTTCGATTCCTTTTTAGAGCGGGATGAGTTGAGCAGGCATGATCGCGAACGTCAATCGCGCGAGCCGCGGTTTTTCAACTGGTCGAGCAGCACGGCGGCAAGCAGGATCGCGCCGCGCACGAGGTACTGATAGAACGCGTCGATGTTCATCAGGTTCATGACGTTTTCGACCGTACCCATGATCAGCACGCCGATCACCACGCCGGAAATCGTCGCGCGGCCGCCGAGCAGCGACACGCCGCCGAGCACGCACGCGGAGATCACGTTCAGCTCGAAGCCTTGCGCGGCATTCGGCTGACCCGACGTGATACGCGAGGCCAGAATCACCCCGGCGAGCGCGGTCACGGCGCCCTGAATCAGGAAGATATAGACGCGCGTGCGCTCCACGTTGATACCGGCAAGACGCGACGCTTCAGGATTGCCGCCGATAGCGAGCGTATTGCGGCCATACACGGTCTGGTTGAGCATCACGCCGAACACGATGAAGCACAGCAGCGTGACCCAGATCGGCAGCGACACGCCAAAGAAGCTCAGGCCGCCGAGCGCAATGAACGTATCCGACGAGACGCCCACGGCCTGACCGTGCGACACGATGAAGCCGAGGCCGCGCACGATTTCCATTGTCGCGAGCGTGGTGATCAGCGCGTTGATGCGCAGATACGCGATAACCGCGCCGTTGACGAAGCCGATCACCGCGCCCGCCGCCACCGCGGCGACAATTGCGATGAAGGTGTTGTCGGTCGCATTGAGCACCATCGCGCACAACACGCCCGCAAACGCGACGGTGGAACCGATCGACAGATCGAAGTCGCGCGACGCGAGACAGAACATCATCGTGCACGCGACCATGCCGATCTGCGAAATGGACAGCGCGAGGCCGAGCATGTTCTCGATCGAGAAGAAGTGGTCGACGCTCAGCGACATCGTCACGAACATCACCACGAAAATCAGGATCAGGCTGTACTCGGTGATCTGCTGCCACCACTTCGCCTTGTCGCTCGTCTGCGGAATCAGCGCTTCGGCGGCACTCTTGGCGGCCTGCTGCGCGAGGTTTTCTCTAGCTTGCATTTGAAGACTCCTCCCGTTCCCCACGGGTTGCCGGACTTGCGTCCAATGATGTTCAGGCCGCCTGTTGAGCGGCAGTTGCTGGCAGTGCGGTCGAGCTTTGCGGCAACGCGAGGCTCAAGACCGCTTGTTCCGTTGCGTCCTTGCGCGCGAGTTCGCCGGAAATGCGGCCCTGGCGCATCACGACGATGCGGTCGGACACGCCCAGCACTTCAGGCAGTTCCGACGAGATCATCACGATCGCGCAGCCGCGTTCGGCGAGCTGATAGATCACGTTGTAGATTTCGTGCTTCGCTCCGACGTCGATACCGCGCGTGGGTTCGTCGAGAATCACCACTTTCAGATCGGGCTCGGCGAGCCAGCGCGACAGAATCGCTTTCTGCTGGTTGCCGCCCGACAGAAAGCGGATTTTCTGCCGGCGGCTCGGCGTCTTGATCTTCAGCAGCTTGATGAAACGGTCCGCGGTTTCCGCCTCTTTCTTGCGGTCGAGGAACATGCCCGCACGCAGATAATGGCGGCGGCAACTAATGTTGATGTTCTCCGACACGGTCGCCATCGCGACAATGCCTTCTTCCTTGCGGTCTTCCGGACACAGCACGATGCCGTGGCGAATCGCTTCGCCCGCGCTCTTCACGCGGATCGGCTTGCCGTCGAGCAGCAGTTCGCCGCCCTTCTTGTGCTCGGTGCCGTACACCAGATGCATCAGTTCGCTGCGGCCCGCGCCCACCAGCCCGAAGAAGCCGACAATCTCGCCGCGCCGCACTTCGAAGCTGGCCGGCTGGGACAAAGCGTGGCCTTCAATGGCCTTCGCCGCGAAGCGCACTTCACCGAGCGGCCGCGGCGAGTAATTGTAGATGTCCGAAATTTCGCGCCCCACCATTTCGCTGACGATGGTGTCGCGCGACACGCCTTGCAGCGTCGCATGCGAGGCGACCTTGCGTCCGTCGCGAAAGATCGTGCAGGCGTCGCACAGTTCGTAGATTTCGTCCATGCGATGCGAGATGTAGATCATCGCGCGGTTGTCGGCGCGCAGATCGCGCACCAGCTTGAACAGCACTTCCGTCTCGCGGTGCGACAGCGAACTCGTCGGTTCGTCGAGTGCGATGACGCGCGCATTGCGCAGCAGCGCCTTGCAGATTTCGACCATTTGCCGTTGCGCGATGGAGAGCTTGCGCAGCTTCGCGTCCGGATCGAGCGCCACGCCCATTGCTTCGAGGCGTTCGCGCACGAAGCGCTTCGCGTCGCGCTTGTTGACCCAGCCGAACGAATTGGGCAACTGGCCAAGCAGCAGGTTTTCCGCGACCGTGAGGTCGGGCACGTATTGCAGTTCCTGGTGAATCACCGCAATGCCGGCCGCAATCGACGAAGCGGCGCTCGTGAAGCGCACCTCTTTTCCGTCGATCATCACGCGGCCCGAGTCGGGCTGATATTCACCGCCGAGTATCTTCAGCAGGGTCGACTTCCCTGCGCCGTTTTCGCCCATCAGGCCGTGTACCTGGCCGACGTTGACGTCGAAGGACACACCGTCGAGTGCGCGCACGCCTGGAAAGACCTTGCCGATATTGTCAAAACGTAGCGTCGCTGACACTTCGCCTCCTCTGTCGATCTTTGCTGTTGCCGGCGCGCGCTGCAAAGCGCCGCGCCGGCAGTCCACTTCATTGCACCGTGCTTACTTGGAAGCGAGGCCCATCTTCCCGCGCACTTCGCCGACGTTCGCGCGCGTGGCCAGCATGCCGGTCGTCAGCGTGAGCGGGGGCGGCGCCTTGCCTTGCGTGATCCAGTCGTACATCAGCGCAGAGGTTTCCTCGCCGTGACGCTTCGGGCTGATGATGACCGTGCCGAAGAAGCCGGTCGGGTTCGGCTTCTTGAACTCGTTCAATGCCGAATCCGAACCGCCGATGCCGATGCCGATCATGTTGTCGGCCTTGAAGCCGCGGCCTTCCGCTGCGCGCACCGCGCCGAGCACCGCTTCGTCGTTCAGGCCGTAGGCCACCCAGTGCTTGAACTGCGGGTTCTTGGTGAGCGCGATATTGGCGGCGTTGAACGCGTTTTCCGTGTCCGTCTTCGCTTGCGGCGCGGCAATCACGTTAGCCTTCGGGAAGCCGGCGGCGAGAAGCGCGTCGGTCGCGCCGCTCGTGCGGTCATGCGCGGTCGGCAACTGCTCGTACGTTACGTCGATCGCACCGACGTCCTTCATGTCCCAGCCGCGCTTCTTGATCTCGGCGGCGAGGCCGTCGCCGACCTGCTTGCCAATGTTGTACGCCGAGATGCCCATGTGCGGCACCGACGCGATCGGCTTGCCCGCGCCGTCAACCAGCCGGTCGTCGACGGTCATCATCTTCAGGCCGTCGGCCTTTGCCTTCGCGACGATGCCCGGTCCGAGCTTGACGTCCGGCGTGCAGATCACGAAGCCCTGAGCCTTTTGCGCCGACAGGTTGTCGATTGCGCTCATCACCTTTTCGCCCGACGGCGCGCCGATCTTCACGAGCGTGAAGCCCTTCTCCTTGGCGGCCATTTCGGCGAACTTCCATTCGTCCTGAAACCACGGTTCTTCGGGCTGCTTCACGAGAAAACCGATCTTGACGGGGTCGGCGGCTTGCGCGATGGGTGCGTTGAAGAGCACACCCGCCGCCGCTGCTGCCAGCGTGAGGAAAATTCTGCGTTTCATGTTGCGTGTCTCCTGACTAATTGATAACGAGAAGGTATCGGCCGCGTCTTCTTGTACCGGTTGTGACACACGCGGCCAGCGCGTCGTCCGGTGAAACTGTGCTGCGTTATTCTTTCCGCTCGTCATTCAGTCGTGAATCAGTCGTGGTACAGGACCGAGCGGCCTCCGTCCACGGTGATACACGTGGCGTTGATGAACGGCGCTTCGTCCGAGGCGAGAAACACCGCCGTCATCGCCACTTCTTCCGGTCGGCCGATGCGCTTCATCGGCTGCAAATCGATCGTGGCCTGCCGCGCCGCGACCGGGTCGGGCTGTTCGTTCCACCAGTCGCGCGCCAGTTGGGTCTCGACATAGCCCGGCGCGATGGCGTTCACGCGTACGTTGCGCGGCGCGTACTCGATGCCGAGCGCGCGCGTGAGGCCAATCACACCGTGCTTCGCGACCGGGTACGGAAAGCAGCCCGGAATGATCTTGAACGCATGCGTCGAGGCGATATTCACGATGCTTCCCGCGCCGCGCTCCACCATGCCCGGCAGCACCGCGCGACAGCCGTTCCAGACGCCGTCGAGGTCGACCGCGAAGCAGCGGCGCCAGTCGTCGTCGGTCATCGTGAGCGGGTCGCAAAACACATTGATGCCCGCGTTGTTGACCAGCACGTCGACGGGTCCGAGCGCGGCTTGCGCTTCGCTCACCGCGTGCTGAACCGACGCGGATTGCGTGACGTCGGTGTGCACGGCCAGCACGCGCGCGCCGGTCTCCGCGCGGATCTCTTCAGCGGTGTGCCGCGCCGTCTCGATGTCGAGTTCGGCAAGTGCCACGGCCGCGCCTTCACGCGCGAACGCAAGCGCGATGGCCGCGCCGATACCGCGCCCGGCGCCGGTGACAAGTGCGACTTTGCCGGCGAGCCGTGTCATTTCTTCGCACCCGCGCGCGCCACACGCAAACCGTTGATGAACGCCTTCGCGTGCGACGCGGTCACGGCCGCGCTCTGCCCCGGCTTGTAGAGCGCCGAACCGAGCCCGAAGCCATTCGCGCCTGCACTGAGAAACGGTCCCATGTTGTCCGGCGTGACGCCGCCGACCGGCACGAGCGGCACCTCGGCGGCAATCACCGCGCGCCACGCTTTCACGACCTGACAGCCGAGCTGCTCGGCGGGGAACATCTTCAATACATCGGCGCCGTTCTTCAGCGCGATGAACGCTTCCGTCGGCGTCGCAACACCGGGCGCGCAGGCCATGCCTTGCGCCTTGGCCGCCATGACCACTTCCGGATCGCTGTGCGGCATGACGATCAGCTCGCCGCCCGCGGACTTCACGTCGCGAACGAAATCCGGATGCAGCACCGTGCCCGCGCCGACAATCGCATCGGCGGGCAGCGTCTTGCGGATCGCGGCGATGCTGTCGAACGGCTGCGGCGAATTCAGCGGCACTTCGACGATGCGAAAGCCGGCTTCATATAGCGCCTGACCGTGCTCGGCGGCGTCCACTGGCGTCACGCCGCGCATGATCGCGATCAGCGGACATGCCTCGAACGCCGCGATCAGACCCGCATGCGGCATGTACGGAGCGGGCAGATTGATGTGAGGTTGCATGTCGGTTCCCTATTTCGTGGAGGTCGGCGCGGCCGCGTGGCCGGCACGGGCCGCGTGGCCGGCCGGCTTGACGAGCCCCGCCTGCGAGGCGACGCGCCACAGGCCGCGCTCCGTCGCCTGCCTGATCAGTTGGGCCTGCGTGCAGCCGAACCGCGCAAGCGCCCCGCGATAGCGCTCGCACAGCGCTTCGTTGCCGATCAGGCGCAGGCTCTGGCCCGCGAGCGAAAGGTGTTGCTGCGCCAGCACCGCTTCGAGGCCGGCAAGTTCATGTCCGATCAGCAGGCCAGACAGGTAGTCCGGCTGCTGCTCGCGCGAAAGCTGCCCCGTGAGGCCCAGCGTGCGCGAACTGAAGACCGTCGCGAGCACGCCCGCCTGCCCCTTGTTCCGCGCGATGTCCACGCCGCGCAGGAACGATTCGGAATCCGGACGATCGGGCGTGACCATCGTGCGGCCGAGAATGGTGTGTTCGCGCAGTGCGCCGAACACTTCGCCGGTCATGAATGTATGAAAGCGTTCGATGCGACCCGCCTGCACCATCGCCCATTTGGCGTGTGTGCCTGGCAAGCCGATCAGCGCCGGCTTGCCGCTGTCCGCAGCCGCGGGATCGTCGCCTAGCGCGCCGAAAATCTGCGTTTCCTCGCCGCGCATCACATTGGGCAGCTCGCCGCGTTGCAGCACGCCGGGCACGATGTTCAGCGTCGCGCCGCAAGCCGCCTGCACGCGTACGATGCCGGCCGCCAGCGCGTCGGCGCTGGCCGGTGCCTCGACATAAGGCGCCTCGAGCCAGCCCTGCGCGCTGCCAACCATGCCCGCGGCAATCACCGGCGTGCCGGGCGCGGCGTCGAGCCATGCGCCGCAGGCGTCCTCGAAAGCCGCGTCGAAACCGCCTTGCTCCACGCTGCGCGGCAAATTCATGATGCCGGCCGTCGACGCGCGCGTCGCCAGCACGTTGCCGGCCGCGTCGTAGAGATACGCGCGCAGCGATGTCGTGCCCCAGTCGAGCGCGATCAGTGCCGCGTGGCGCGCGGCTTGCGCGGCGCTTGCTGTTGCGTTGGCCGCTGTGTTGGCTCCGTCAGCGCCGGCTGCAAGCTGCGCGTCCGACGGTGTGGGCGAACCCGCCTGTTTCATCGCTTGATCCTGCGGGTTGTAGGTTGGGGGGCGCGCCAGCCGAGTTCTTCGGAAATCGCGCGTGCTTCGCGCTGCACGACCGGAATGAGTTCGTCCATGCGTTCGAGCGGCATATAGGGAATCGTGCTCGCCACCGAGAGCGCCGCGACGATCGCGCCCGTTGCATCGCGCACCGGCGCGGCAACGCAGCGGATCGACGCTTCGTTTTCCTCGAGGTCGAACGTATAGCCGCCGGCTGCGTAGTTCGTCATGCGCTGCATGAAGGTCTGCGCGTCGGGACGGTTATCGGGCTTGAACGTTACGCTGGCGAGCGCGCGGCGCGACGCGTCGAAAAGCGACTGCCAGAGCTCGGGCTTGAGGTCGAGCATCATGGCCTTGCCGATTCCCGTCGACGCGAGCGGCATGCGGTGACCCACGCGCGAGCGCATTTCGAGGCCGCGCGTGCCGGGAATCTTGTCGATGTAGAGCACGTCGTCGCCGTCGCGCACGCCGAGGTGGATGGTGTCGAGTGTCTGTTCTGCGAGCGATTCCAGATGCGGGCGAGCCACGGCGGTAAGCGGCATCTGCTCGAGCGCGATGGTGCCGAGTTCGATCAGCTTTGGACCGAGCAGATAACCGCCTTGCACCTGGCGCAGGTAACGCGCCTGCACGAGGCTGCTGACCAGCCGATGCGTGGTGCTGCGCGTCGTACCGAGTGCCGCGCCGAAGGTACGCAGATCGCGTACGCCCGCGGCGGCCGCCTCGAGAATCGCGAGACCGCGCAGGAGCGTCTGCGTGCCCGCCTGTTGCGGCGTGATGTCGAGCAGCGTGCTTGGCAGCGCGATTTCGTTGACGACGGCGGGCTGCGCGGCGGCACGCGGCGCTTTGGCGGCGGAAGGTACCGCACGCGGGGCGGCGCTCGCTGCGGGCTCGGCGCGCGGCGCCAGATCGGCTTCGGCCGCGCCTTCGGCGTGATGAGGCATCGCTTTGTTCATGGCGATTCGCTTTTCGGGGGGTTCTGCGCTTACAGCGCGGGGCCGGAGAGCGGGCCTTGGGGGCGCGCGGCGTTGTGGGCGCGGGGATGCTGCCGGGTGGTTTGGTGAGGCATGGCTGGCTTTGTCTCCGGGTTTTTTTGCTGTTGCAGATGCGTGTCTGCTTGTTGGAGCCGATTGTAGGGCCGTTTTTTGGAAATCTCCAATATGTGATTGTGGTGGTCAGATAATGGGATTTTTTGTTGCCGTGGGCTTGGCGTTTTAACCCCCTTGGCCTTTCCTTGAATTCGCGGTGGTCTATTCGCGTTGCCCCTGTGCGGGGCGGCACCTACTTTCTTTGCGGCCGCAAAGAAAGTAGGCAAAGAAAGCGGCTCAAACCGCCAGCTCATAAGTGGGGCCCCCGGCTTGCAGGGGGTAGTGGTGCATCTGGAATCCGTGCCCCCGCACATTCGGCCCAAGTGACAAGGCAGTCATACTTCCCGCCTCGCACAATGTGCTCGTCGGGACGGTCCGCTCACAACCGATCACTCCGTTTTCGCGACGGAGCCGAAGGCCCGCCGCGAAAACCGGCAAACACACGCGGCCCTTCTCGCGAGGGCAATCGTGGCAGCGCAAACGAAAGATCAGGGAGCCGAATACGATGTGAAAGGGGAATAGACAGCGAAGGGAGGGCGGTTTTCAGAACGACCGCTTCGGCGCGCGAAGCGTCGCCGGAAGAATGACTGCCTTGTCACCGGGGCGGAATGTGCGAGAAGACGGATTCCAGATGCGCCACTGCCCCTTCCAGTCCGGGGGACCCACTTATGAGCTGGCGGTGTGAGCCCGCTTTCTTTGCTTACTTTCTTTGCGGCGGCAAAGAAAGTAAGTGCCGCCCCGCACAGGGGCAACGCCAATAGACCGCCGTGAATTCAAGGAAAGGCCAACGGGGTCAACAGCCAAAAAAGCAAAACGCCGCCCGCCTAGTCGGGCAATTCCGCCGCCCCCATCCTGCGCGCGATCACCCGAGCCCTCTGCTGCAGATACTTCGATCCGCGATGCTCATCGAAATACCTGGGCTGCGGCAGCATGACCGCGAGCCGCGCCGACTGCGCAGCGCTCAGCGCACTCGCGGACGTCTTGTAGTAATAACGCGCCGCCGCCTCGGCGCCATACACGCCATTGGCCCACTCCACGGAATTCAGGTAGATCTCGAAGATGCGCTCCTTGTCCATCAAGGTTTCCAGCATCCACGTAATGATCAGCTCCTGCCCCTTGCGGATATAGCTCTTCTCACGCGACAAAAAGAGGTTGCGCGCAAGTTGCTGCGTGATGGTCGAGCCGCCGCGCACTATCTTGCCCTTCGCCTTGTTGCGCTCCCAGGCCTGCAGAATGGCGTCGGTTTCGTAGCCGTTGTTGTTGACGAAGTTGGCGTCTTCGGAAGCAATGATCGCCCGCTTCAAGTTGCGCGAGATCTGGTCGTAGGGCACCCACGTGCGCTGAATCGAAAGATCGGGCCTCTCGCGCGACAGGCGCCACGCGTCCGAACGCATGTAAGCCGTCGAGCGCGGATTGACATAGTTCCACACCGCAATCTGCGCAAAGTAGAAAAGCTGCGTCGCGAGCCACGCGAACACCAGCACGGCAGCCAGATAAACGATCCATCGCGCCGGACCTGGCCGGCTTGCGCGCCGCGTAGCTGTCATCGTGATGTCGGGTCTCGTGTGATTGCAGTGGTGTTGCCAACCGGGCGCGTCAGGCGTGCGACGGTGCCTTCAGCAGTGCGCGCAGTTCCGCGAGCACGGGCGCGCCGTCGGGACGCACGCCACGCCAGACATAGAACGATTCGGCGGCCTGCTCGACCAGCATGCCAAGACCGTCGGCGCCGCGCGCGCCGAGCTTCTGCGCGTGCTCCATGAACACAGTCGGATGCGCGCCGTACATCATGTCGTAGGCGAGCGTGCCGCTGCCGAACGCGCCGTCGTCGCATTCGGGCAACGACGCTTCCAGGCTGCCCGCGGTTGCGTTGACGATCACGTCGTAGGCGCCAGGCTCGATGGCGCGCGCATTGCCGCCGGTGAGACGGCATGCGGCGTCGGCGGCGGCTTGCGCGAACTGGTCGACCAGCGCTTCGGCCTTCTGCGCCGTCCGGTTAACGATGGTGAGCGTATGCGGCCCGCGCTCGAGCATCGGCAAAATCACGCCTCGCGCGGCGCCGCCCGCGCCAAGCAGCAGAATGCGCGCGCCCGTGAGCGGCACGCCGAGATTCACCTCGATGTCGCGCACGAGCCCGAAGCCGTCGGTGTTGTCGCCGTAGACGCCGTTCGAATCGACCCGCAAGGTGTTCACCGCGCCGGCAGCGGCCGCGCGCGGCGACAAAACGTCGGCGAATGCATGCGCGTCCAGTTTGAACGGCACCGTTACGTTCAGCCCGCGACCGCCCGCTTCGATAAACGCGCGCACATGCGGCACGAACGCATCCACCGGCGCGAGCAACGCGCCGTACTCCACCGGCTCGCCCGTCTGCGCGGCAAAGCGGCTGTGTATGAACGGCGACTTGCTATGGCCGACCGGATTGCCTATCACCGCATAGCGGTCTTTTGTGTGAATGCCGCTCATCGTCCGGGTTCCGTGATCTGCTGCCCGGTGGCGGCGTTGGTGCCTTCGCCGTCCGGCGTGTCCTCTGCGTTCTCTGCATTTTCTGCCCCCGGCGCAATCGCTTCGGCTTGCGCTTCAGCTTCGCTCTCCGCGCTTTCGTCCGATGCTTCGACGATTTCGTCGTCTTCGCCCTCGTCGGCCTCCTCCGCTTCGCTGCCGCTCGTGACGGTGGGCGCATCGAGCACATGCAAGAGACGCACCGACGCCTCGACAGTCAATTCGTCAATCGACATGACTTCCATCTGCAGACGCGTGCCGCGCGCATGCACGCCCAGCCCCGGTACATGCAGCAGCAGCGGAATTTCTTCGAGCCGCACCAGATCGCCCTTGACCACCGACGCCACCACCTGCTTCCTGTTTTCCTGCTTGAGCCAGCGCAGGCACCAGAAGTATTCCATGCGGCGTTGGTGATCGGCGTACGCGCTATAGGTGTCGTCGAAGCCTTGCACGACAGCGAAGAGATCGGCGTCTTTCGGCTTGAACGGCGCAGCGAGCTTCGCGGTCACGCCATGCTGGACGCACGCGAGCAACTGCCACTGATTTACCAGGTCGACATAGCGGCGCAGCGGCGACGTGCTCCACGCGTACTGGGTGACGCCGAGCCCTTCATGCGGCGCGGCGTTCGTCTGCATGCGCGTGCGCTTCGGCCCGCTCGGTGCGCCAAACGCGCGCTGCGTGCGGTAGATGCCCGGCACGCCGTGGTCGTGCAAGAACGCGCCCCACGACGAATTGGCCAGAATTGCCAGTTCGGCCACGATCGTATCGAGCGGCGAACCGCGCCGGCGCGGCGTGATCGTGATGTGCTCGCCGTCCACGTAGAAGTTGAAGTCGGTGTTGCGCTGCACTTCGCGGCGCAGGCCGTAGCCCGCGCGCGCCGCCTGGCGCTTTTCGAAGAGGGCCTGCGCGAACGGCCACAACACCGCGATATCTTCCTTGTGCGGATAGTCGCCGGTGCCGGCGGCGAGCGCTTCTTCGGTGACGAGTTCGTCGAGCGTGTTGTGACGCAGGTTGTTCTTCACGAACACGCGCTCCGCGCGCGTTTCGCTCGCGACGATTTCCTGTGTCTCGCGATTGACGATCACATACAGCGACAGCGCCGGGCGCAGGCCGCCCTCGGCGAGCGTGAACGCGTCGACAACGCTGTCGGGCAGCATCGTGATCTTGTCGCCCGGCATGTAGACCGTCGACAAACGCGCGCGCGCAATGGCGTCGATTTCGTCGCCGCGCTGAATGCCGAGCGCCGGCGCGGCGATGTGCACGCCGATCCGCACGCGGCCGTCTGCGAGATGCTCGACGGAAAACGCGTCGTCGATTTCAGTGGTGGTAATGTCGTCAATGGAAAACGCCTGCACGGCCGCTTCCGGCAGGTCGTCCGGCAAGCCGCCGAGCGTGACCGGCGGAAAGCCGGTGCCGTGCGGGAAAAATTCGGCGAGGAATTTGGCCTCGTGCAACGCGCGCGCCGAAGGAATCGCGCCGCATTCGAGCATGAGCCGCGCCTGCGAAATGCCGCGCGCGGCCGCCGCCGCTTCCAGCGCCTTGTATTCAATGGTGTTCTTGTCCGGCTTCGTGAGCAGCGAAAGCGCCGTCTTGCCGGTGAAGGCCTCGGGCAAGCGGCCGGCTTTCAGCTCTTCCTCGTAGCCTTGCTGCACGAGCGCCTGCTGACGCTTGCGCTCGAGACCGGCGAGCGCCATTTTCAGCTGTTCCTGCGGCGCACGCTGATACATGCCGCGACCCTTGCGACGAAAATAGACCGGCGCGCCATGCATGCGCAGCACCAGCGCGGCGCGCTCAGTCGCGCCGAAGCGCTCGCCGAAATATTCCGCGCCGAGCGTGGCGAAGGGAAATTCGTCGTCGGGCGCGCATTCCCACAGGAAGTCCAGATCGATTTCCTGCGCGACGGCGTCGGCCTCCTGCATCAGCTCGGCCGCGCTCGGCTTTTCGAATTCGATCAGCACGTCTTTGGCGCGCACTTTCGCGCGCCGGCCGCCCGGCAACTCGACCTGAAACGCATCGCCCTGGCGCGACAGCACGCTGCCGGCCTTGAAACTGCCCGATTCCTCAAAGAAAACGTTCACTCAATACTCTCGTCTGACTTGCATGCGCCGGCGTGCGCGGCACCGCAACGTGTTCGTGATGATGAATCCGCCGCGCGAGGCGCGCATGCGGCATGAATCTGATGACCCGCGGCGCTTGCGCTGCCGCTGTCGGACTGCGTGTTTCCGGACCGCGCCGGCCACGCGGCCGGTTGGCTGCGCCGGCAAAGCGCGCCGGTCATGCTTGCGCTGCGGCCTGGTTCAGGCAGCCTCGCGCGGTGCCGGTGGCTCGACGTCTTCGGCGTCGCAGAACGCCAGCACGTCGTCGAGATAGTCGGCGAACTCGCTGATCGCGTGATCGCTGCCCTCGATCAGCGTAGTGCGCGCGCCCGGGTAGTGCGCGAGCATTTCGCGGTAGTCGAGCACTTCGTCGCCGGTCGCGGCCAGCAAATAATATCGTTCCGGACGCGTGATGGTTGTCACGGTGAGCGCCCGCAATTCGTCAAGATGATGCGGCTCGACGACTATGCTGCCGCCGCCGTGCCACAACGGCTGCTCGCCGAGATACGCGCTCAGGTCACGCTGCGGCACGACCGCCGGGTTCAGCAGCACCGCGGGCCAGCCGTGCTTTTCCGCGAGATAGGTGGCGAAGTAGCCGCCGAGCGAACTGCCTATTACCGTCACGCGCTGCGTGCCGGCGGCGGCCACCAGCGACTCCGCGAGCGCCACGGTGTCGAACGGCGAAACCGGCAGCATCGGGCAGCACCATTCGTCGCTGCGGCCCAGTTCCACGAGGCGCGCCGCGAGGAGGCGCGCCTTGAACGAATTGGGCGAAGAACGGAAACCGTGCAGATAAAGAATCACTGGGCGCCTCGTGCGGAGAGAGCGTCGAGCAGTTTCTGGTGCACGCCGCCAAAGCCGCCGTTGCTCATCACCAGAACCTGGTCGCCGGGGCGCGCCGCGTGCACCACGGCTTTGACGAGCGCGTCGAAATTGTCGAAGGCTTGCGCCTTGTTGCCGAGCGGCCCAAGGGCTTCACCCAGGTTCCAGCCGAGCGCGTCGCGGCCGCTCGGTGCCCCGTAGCCGAATACCAGGTCAGCATCGGCGAGACTGGCGGGCAACTGCTGCTTCATGACGCCAAGCTTCATGGTGTTCGAGCGCGGCTCGAGCACCGCGAGAATGCGCGTATTGTCGCGGCCCACGCGCGCGCGCAAACCGGCCACCGTCGTTGCGATGGCGGTCGGGTGGTGAGCGAAGTCGTCGTATACAGTCACGCCGTCCACGCTGCCGCGCACTTCCATGCGGCGCTTCACGTTGCGAAAGCTCGCCAGCGACCTGGCCGCCTGCGCCGGCGGCACGCCGACATGGCGCGCGGCGGCAATCGCGGCGAGCGCATTCATGCGGTTATGTTCGCCCTGCACTTGCCACTCGACGACGCCCACACGCTCGGCGTTGTGGTACACCGCAAAGCGTTCGTCGACCGGCACGCCGTCTTCCGCAGGCTGTGTTTCCCAGCCGCCCTGCACGCCGAAGCGCTCCACCTCGCTCCAGCAGCCGCGCGTCAGGACCCGCTCGAGCGCGTCTTCGCGACCATTAGTGACGACCCGTCCAATACGCGGCACGGTGCGGATCAAATGATGAAACTGCGTTTCGATCGCCGCCAGATCCGGGAAGATGTCGGCGTGATCGAACTCGAGGTTGTTCAGAACGGCCGTTTTCGGCCGGTAGTGGACGAACTTCGAGCGCTTGTCGAAGAACGCGGTGTCGTACTCGTCTGCCTCGATCACGAAGAAGCTCGAATCGGTGAGCCGCGCCGAGACGCCGAAGTTGAGCGGCACGCCGCCGATCAGAAAGCCGGGGTTCAGACCGGCGTCCTCCAGCAGCCAGGTCAGCATGGAGCTGGTGGTGGTCTTGCCGTGCGTGCCCGCCACTGCCAGCACCCACTTGCCATTCAGCACATGCTCGCCCAGCCATTGGGGACCGGACACATAGGGCAGACCGCGGTCGAGAATGGCTTCCATGAGCGGATTGCCGCGCGACACCACATTGCCGATCACGAACAGATCGGCGTTCAGGCCGTTCAGTTGCTCCGCGTCGTAGCCCTCTATGAGCCGAATGCCTTGCGCCTCTAGCTGCGTGCTCATAGGCGGATACACTCCGGCGTCGCAGCCCGTCACCGTGTGGCCCGCGCCGCGCGCGAGGACCGCGAGACCGCCCATGAACGTGCCGCAGATACCGAGGATGTGGATGTGCATAAGCCTGTCGTGCCGCGCGGGCGTTTTCCTGGAAGTGTCCCTTCCCTGGCGTTTCGCCAGACCCCGTGAGGGGCAGAAAAACCCCGACGGCCGGCGCTTTCCTGTGAGGGATGCGAGGTGAGCGGGCAGCCGCAAGGGCTGCGCGCAAAGGACGCTATTGTAACCGACGCCTTCCGAACGCCTAAGCGCGCTCGCCCGCCCCGGCGCGCACCGGCAGCCGGCCAGGGTCGCCGGAAAAGGCTGTCATCAATCTCTAGTATGATGGACGCATGGTCCGCAAATCACATTTCGATCCGCAGCGCGTGCGCGAGGAAATCGCGATCGCCGCCGCGCGCCTGATCGCCGAAGACGGTCTCGACTATGCAACGGCCAAGCGCAAAGCGGCCCGGCAGGTGGTCGGGGAAAGCCGCGTTGCTGGCGAATGGCTGCCCGATAACGACCAGATCGAAGAAGAAATTCGCGAATATCAGTCGCTCTTTCAGGGCGACAGTCAGCCGGTGCTGTTGCGGCGCCTGCGCCGCATCGCGGTGGAATGGATGGAGCGGCTCGCGCCGTTCAACCCGTATCTGACCGGCGCGGTACTCGGCGGCACGGCTGGCGAGCATTCCGACATTCACCTACAGGTGTTCTGCGACAACCCGAAAGAAGTCGCCATTTACTTTCTGAACGCGAACATCCAGTACGACGTCTCGGAGACGCGCCATTTCGCTGGGCGCGGGTACGTGGAGACGCTGAGCTTCCTGTGGCGGTCGGCGAACGAACCCCGCGACGCGCAGCCGGTCGGCGTTCACGTGGCGCTCTACGAATCGGACGACCTGCGCGGCGCGGTCAGGGCCGACGCCCGCGGCCGCACTGCGCGCGCCAATCTGCAGGCGGTCCAGTCGCTTCTGGATAGCAGCGGCGTTGCACCTTCCACTAATTAGATACGCATCATGAACACCAGACGGATCCTTATCGGCGCAGTCGTCGCCGTGATCGCTGCCGCGAGCGGCGTGCTGGCCAATCACTGGCTGGGCCGGGGAGGCGGCGGCGCAGCGAGCCAGGACGGCGTAACCGAGCTCGCGCATGCGGCCCCGTCGTCGAACAAAGAGGACCCAGTCGCTCAACTGTGGTCCACGGCGCTCACCTCGCCCGATGGCAAGCCGCAAACGCTAACTGCGCTCAAAGGGCGGCCAATCGTCGTCAACTTCTGGGCGTCGTGGTGCGGCCCTTGCGTCGAGGAAATGCCGGCGCTGTCGCAACTGCAACACGAATACGCGGGAAAAGGGATCCAGTTCGTCGGTCTTGGCGTCGATTCGGAAAAAAACGTGCAGGATTTCTTGCAGAAAGTGAAGGTTGCGTACCCGGTCTATGTGACGGGGTTCGGCGGCGCAGAGCTTGCGCGGGCGTTTGGCGACACGGCGGGAGGCTTGCCGTTTACCGTCATTATCGACGCCAAGGGGGCGATACGCTCGACAAAATTAGGGCAGATTGACCCCAAAGCGATGAAAGAAATGCTCGACGCGCTGTAGATTTCACAATCTTTGCGGGCTCGCAGGCCGCCCAATCGCGGCAGATTGCGCGGAGATCAGCCGAAATTGGAAGAAGTTGCGCTGCCGCCCACAGGTCGCGAGAGCGCCCACAGCGGCTTGTCCGTGCATGAAACTAGACAAGTTTCTCTAATCAGCGCTAAAGTGCGCCCAATTCCACGGAAAAAGAAGCGACCATGACGCGACTGCTGGTACTCCACGGCCCCAACCTCAATCTTCTCGGCACCCGGGAACCCGAGGTCTACGGCCGCGTGACTCTGCCGCAGATCGACCAGGCGCTCGCCGATCGTGCCGCGGACGCCGCTGTGGAACTCGCGTCGTTCCAGAGCAACCACGAAGGCGCGCTTGTGGACCGCATCCAGGCGGCTCGCACCGAAAAGACGGATTTCATCCTGATCAACCCGGCCGCCTACACCCACACCAGTGTGGCCATCCGGGACGCTCTCGCGGGCGTCGGCATTCCGTTCGTCGAAATTCATCTATCGAACGTGCACCGCCGCGAGCCGTTCCGGCATCACTCGTATCTGTCCGACCAGGCAGAGGGCGTGATTTGCGGCCTCGGCTGGAAGGGCTATCTGTACGCACTGGAGTTCGCGCTCGACCGGCTCGCCGCCGGTTCGTCGCGAGCCTGACCAACAACACTTCTAATTTGCGCCGGCCGTACGCGCGTCGGCACTTCCATGCATTGAAAGGGGCTTCTGATGGATCTACGTAAACTGAAAACTCTGATCGACCTCGTCTCGGAGTCGGGCATTTCCGAACTCGAAGTGACCGAGGGCGAGGGCAAGGTCCGCATCGTCAAGAATGCGCCGCCGGTTTACGTGCAACCGTCCGCTTCGTACGCGCCGCAGCAGTTCCCGCAAACGGCACCGGCCAACGGCGGCGAAGCTTTGGCCGCAGCGCCGGCAGCAGGCGCGCCCGCCACGCCGGCGGCAGCCGCGCCGCAAGGCCACGTGGTGACCTCGCCGATGGTCGGCACGTTCTACCGCGCGCCGTCGCCGGGCGCGGATCCGTTCGTCCAGGTCGGCGATACGGTCAAGGAAGGCCAGACGATCTGCATCATCGAAGCCATGAAGCTGCTCAACGAAATCGAGTCGGACAAGTCCGGCGTCGTGAAGGAAATCCTCGTCGAAAATGGCCAGGCGGTCGAATACGGCCAGCCGCTGTTCGTGGTCGGCTAACGCAGCGCGCACCGCGCCTTGCTGCGCGCATGCCGCCCATGCGCCCGTCGCGCCCCGCTGCACGGAGCGCGCGCCCGATCCTCTGAGGCAGCCGGTGTTGTGAACAACCCGGCGCCCACTGATGAGTCGAAAACCCGCTATGTTTGAAAAAATCCTCATTGCCAATCGTGGCGAGATCGCGCTGCGTATCCAGCGCGCCTGTCGCGAACTCGGCGTCAAGACGGTCGTCGTCTATTCGGAAGCCGACAAGGAAGCCAAGTACGTGAAGCTCGCGGACGAGGCGGTCTGTATCGGCCCGGCGCCGTCCAATTTGAGCTACCTGAACATGCCGGCGCTGATCAGCGCGGCGGAAGTCACCGACGCCGAAGCGATTCACCCCGGCTACGGCTTCCTGTCGGAAAACGCCGACTTCGCCGAGCGTGTCGAGCAATCCGGCTTTACGTTCATCGGTCCGCGCCCGGAAACGATCCGCATGATGGGCGACAAGGTCACGGCCAAGCAGACCATGATCAAGACCGGCGTGCCGTGCGTGCCGGGTTCTGAAGGCGCGTTGCCTGACGATCCGAAAGAGATCGTGAAAATTGCCCGCCAGGTCGGCTATCCGGTCATCATCAAGGCAGCGGGCGGCGGCGGTGGCCGCGGCATGCGCGTGGTTCACACGGAAGCGGCGCTCGTCAACGCGGTCAACATGACGCGCGAAGAAGCCGGCCGTGCGTTCGGCAACCCGCAGGTCTACATGGAGAAATTCCTCGAGAACCCGCGGCACATCGAAATCCAGGTGCTGTCGGATTCGTTCAAGAACGCGATCTGGCTCGGCGAGCGCGACTGTTCGATGCAGCGTCGCCACCAGAAGGTGATCGAAGAAGCGCCGGCGCCGGGCATCGCGCGCCGCCTGATCGACCGCATCGGCGATCGCTGCGCGGACGCGTGCAAGAAGATGGGCTATCTTGGCGCGGGTACGTTCGAGTTCCTGTACGAAAACGGCGAGTTCTACTTCATCGAGATGAACACGCGCGTGCAGGTCGAGCACCCGGTCACCGAACTCATTACTGGCATCGACATCGTCCAGGAACAGATCCGCATCGCGGCCGGCGAAAAGCTCGCCTACCGTCAGCGCGACATCGTGTTCAGGGGCCACGCCATTGAATGCCGCATTAACGCCGAAGATCCGTTCAAGTTCATTCCGTCGCCGGGGCGTCTGACGTCGTGGCACATGCCGGGCGGTCCCGGCATCCGCGTCGATTCGCATGCCTACAATGGCTATTTCGTACCGCCGAACTATGATTCGATGATCGGCAAGCTGATTGCCTACGGCGCCACGCGCGAGCAGGCGATCAAGCGGATGCGCATCGCGCTGTCGGAAATGGTCGTGGAAGGCATTCAGACGAACATCCCGCTGCACCGCGAATTAATGCTCGACGCGAAGTTCGTCGAAGGCGGCACGAGCATTCACTACCTCGAAAACCGGTTGGCCGCGAAGCAGCAGGCCGCGCCGGAAGAAGCGTAAGTCATGAGTTACCGGGAACTGGTCGCCGAACTGCCACGCGAGCACGCGGAGGAACTGTCCGACGCGCTGCTCGGGTTGGGCGCGCTGTCCGTATCGGTCGAAGATGCGGACGCCGACACGCCCGACGAGCAGCCGCTTTTCGGCGAGCCCGGTCTCACGCCTGAGCGCACCGCCTGGCAGCGCTCGCGCGTGATCGCGCTGCTCGCGACGGAACACGAACCGGCGGTGCTGCTCGCGGCGGCCTCGAACGAAATCGGTCTGGACGAAGCACCGCCCTTCACCGTGCGTGAAGTCGAGGAACAGGACTGGGTGCGGCTCACGCAGTCGCAGTTCGATCCGATTCCGATTGGTGAGCGCATCTGGGTCGTGCCGTCGTGGCACGACGCGCCCGATCCCAACGCACTCGTGCTGGAACTCGATCCGGGTCTCGCCTTCGGCACCGGCAGCCACCCTACCACGCGTCTTTGCATGGAATGGCTGGAGCAGTCTGTGAAGCCGGGGCAGTCGGTGCTCGACTACGGCTGCGGCTCCGGCATTCTTGCGATCCTTGCGAAAAAATGCGGCGCCGACCCGGTGTACGGCATCGACATCGACCCGCAAGCGGTCGAGTCGGCGCGTCACAACAGCGAACGCAACCGCGCCGAGGTCACCTACGGCCTCCCCGACGAGTGCCCCGCCGGCCAGTTCGAGATCGTGGTCGCCAATATCCTGTCCAATCCGCTCAAGCTGATGGCGTCGATGCTGTCGTCGAAGGTCAAGCCTGGTGGCCGCATCGCATTGTCCGGCATCCTGGCCCGCCAAGCCGACGAGGTCGCGCAGGTGTACGCGCGCTGGATCGACATTGGCGTATGGCGCGAACACGAAGGCTGGGTATGCTTAACGGGAACACGCCGCGAAAGCCATTAGAATAAGGCGTATTGTCCAACCAACGGCCTCCTGGCTATCCGGCTCAATATGCTTCTGGCGACGCGCTGCCCCTTCTGCGAAACCGTCTTCCGCCTGCAACCGGCGCAGCTCGCGCTGCGCCGCGGGCTCGTGCGTTGTGGGCAGTGTCACGAAGTGTTCGACGCCTCCAGCAGCCTCTACGACATCAGCGAGGGCGGCGATTTTGCGAGCGCGAGACACGTCTCTGCAACTGCCGCCGTCGAGGCCCTTTCCGGCACGCGGCCCGGCGCCGCGGACTTCAGCCCCGCCGCGTGGGACCCGTGGGCGCCGCGGCCCACGCCGCTCTTCGAAGAACGCTTCCGGCATAACGTGGAGAGTGTCTCGGCGCAACCGCGCTACACGGGCGCCGGCGTCCCCACCGCTTCGGGCCACGCGGCAACGGAACCGGAGTGGTCCGCCGGCGCCCCCAAGCCTATCGGACCGGCGGACCATGAGCCCGTGCTTGCCGATGCGCCGCTCGAACCTTTCGCTTATGACGACGAGCCGGTACGCGAGCCGATAAATGAGGCGATAAATGAGGCCACAAGCGAGCCGACAAACCCGACGATGGAGCAGCCGACAAGAGAGGCGCCCGCCGACGAGGCACCGCGGGTGTGGCACAAGACCGGGCGCGCTGCCGGCGCGCCGGCTGACGAACCGGTCTTCAATCAATCAGCAGGTTTCCACGGCTTTCCGGACAACGAACCGCATTTCGGCACGACCGGCGTAGGCGCCGCCGGCCTCGGCACCACGCATCCACATCCGCATTTCGACGATGACGATCTGCGCGGACCAGCCCGGGCTGCGGCCACGCCGGTCGGCGAGCCGTTCTCGGTGAATCCGGTCAACGACGACGTCGATCCGTTTCCCGTGGTGCGCGAAACGCGCCCGGCCGAGCCGCGCCGTCTCGCATGGATCATAGGGGGATCGGTGGCGGCGGGGCTGCTCGTCATCGCCCTGCTTGCGCAGCTTGCGTGGTGGCAGCGCGAAACGGTGCTTGTCTATTTGCCGGCCACCCAGGTGCTGTATGCGAAGGCGTGCGCGCAACTCGGCTGCCAGCTCACGGCGCCGCACGACATAGACGGTCTGCAGGTCGAGCCGTCCGATCTGCGCCAGGTCGACGGGCCGCACAAGCTCGAATTGCGTATGCCGCTGCGCAACCGCTTCAACGTGGCGCTGGCCTATCCTGCAATCGAACTCACGCTGCTCGATGACCAGAACAACATTGCGCTGCGCCGCGTGCTCTTTCCGCAAGACTATGTTCCGCCCGGCACGCCGATCGCGGCCGGCCTGCCGCCGCACATGACACAAACCATGATCGTGCGCCTCGACACAGGCAACGCGGTCGCCTCGAATTTCCGCGTACAGATTTTCTATCCGTAACGCATCCCTGCGCGCCCGGCTCGAACCGGGCGCGTTCACCGTCATCACTGACGAACCTTCGGAGCACAACAACATGAGTCAAGTCACGCTGGGTGGTAACCCGATCGAAGTAGCCGGTACGTTCCCGTCGGTCGGCCAGACCGCGCCTGCCTTCTCGCTGGTCGGCAAGGACCTGAAGCCGTTGTCGCTCGCCGATTTCGCCGGCAAGCGCAAGGTGCTGAACATCGTGCCGAGCCTCGACACGCCGACTTGCGCGACCTCCACCCGCAAGTTCAACGAAGCCGCGGCCAAGCTCACCAACACGTCGGTGATCGTGGTGTCGGGCGACCTGCCGTTCGCCGCGTCGCGCTTCTGCACGACCGAGGGCATCGAGAACGTTGTGACCGCCTCGACCTTCCGCGGCCATGAGTTCGCGCAGGCATACGGTGTCGACGTGACGAGCGGGCCGCTAACGGGTCTGACGGCGCGTGCCGTTGTGGTGATCGACGAGAACGACAAAGTCGTTCACGCGGAACTGGTCGGCGAAATCAAGAACGAACCGAACTACGACGCAGCACTTGCCGCGCTGAAGTAAAACCCAAGCGTACGAAGACTCCGGCGCCGCGCTTCACGCGCGGCGCTGTCGCATCTTCCGTCCGATTTCTCCATAGTTTTTTACAGGAACGCTCGCCTTGTCTACGCTGATTTGCGGCTCGCTCGCCTACGACAACATCATGACCTTCGAAGGCCGGTTCCGGGAGCACATCCTGCCGGAGCAGGTCCACATCCTGAACGTCAGCTTTCTCGTGCCGACCATGCGCCGCGAGTTCGGCGGCTGCGCGGGCAACATCGCCTACTCGCTGAATCTGCTCGGCGGCGACGCGCGCATCATGGGCACGCTCGGCGAGGTCGACGCACAGCTCTACATGGACCGGTTCCGGCAACTCGGGCTGTCGACGGAAAACGTGCTGATCGTGCCAGGCACCTACTCGGCGCAGGCCATGATCACCACCGATCTCGAGAACAATCAGATCACCGCGTTCCATCCGGGGGCGATGATGCAGTCGCACCTGAACCGCGCGGACGAAGCGAAGGGCATCACGCTCGGCATCGTCGCGCCCGACGGCTACGACGGCATGGTGCAGCATTCGGAGCACCTGGCGGCGGCGGGCGTGCCGTTCATCTTCGATCCGGGCCAGGGTCTGCCGCTCTTCGACGGTGCTGCATTGCGGCGCATGATTGAACTTGCGACTTACGTAGCTGTCAACGATTACGAAGCCAAGCTAGTTAGCAACAAGACCGGTTGGTCGATCGAAGAGATCGCCGGCAAGGTCGAAGCGCTCATCGTGACACTCGGCGCACACGGTGCGCAGATTCATCACGCAGGCGGCGTCGAAGAAATTCTGGCCGTCAAGGCGCAGCAGGTGCTTGATCCAACAGGTTGCGGCGACGCATTTCGCGGCGGCCTGCTGTACGGCATCGAAAAGAAGCTCGGCTGGGCGACCACCGGCCGTCTTGCGAGCCTGATGGGTGCGCTGAAGATCGAGCATCAGGGCCCGCAGAACTACGCGCCCACCCGGGCGCAGATCAACGAACGGTTCAAGCAGGCGTTCGGGTACGACCTGCCGTAATAACGGAAGCTATTGGAGTTAGGGAATGAGAACAACGAGTCGCCTGGTAGTGGCCGCCTTGATTGCCGGTTCGCTGGCCATGTCGGGGTGTGCGTATAACAGCAGCTCTGCGGACGTCTACACGGCGTCGCAGGCGCAGCGCGAGGAAACGGTCCGCATGGGCACCGTCGACAGTGTGCGCGCGGTGAAGATCAGCTCGAACAACGGTCAGCCGAGCGGCCTCGGCGCGATCGGCGGCGGCGCGCTCGGCGCGGTGGCCGGCAGTGCGATCGGCGGCGGGCGCGGCTCGATTGTCACCGGCATCATCGGCGGCCTGGCGGGCGCGGTGGCGGGCAACTCGGTGGAGAACAGCGTCGCCGTTCGCGACGGTCTCGAAATCACAGTGCGACTCGACAACGGCGACATCCGCGCGATCACCCAGAGCTCCACCGGCGAGATTTTCCGCGCCGGCGAGCGTGTGCGGCTTCTGTCCAGCGGCGGCGTGACGCGCGTCACGCACTAGTTTTCCCCTCTCGAGCGGCCAGCTTGACGCGGCCGCATCGACCTCACACGCATGCCCTCCCCTGTGCATGCGTTTTTTTTCGCCCCGAGTTTAGCAGAGGACGCCAAGCTGCACGGTTGGCATCGGACTCTCGACGCGCAGCGCCCGCGGCTCACGCTTTCTTCGGGCGAAAAAAATCCCGTTGCCGAAGGACGGTAACGGGATCATGACCGGGTAGCGCTCGCGAGACTACGTCAAGCGCTACCCGATCGTGGCGCATCGAACGACGCGCCGAAGTACTTCTACTGCCTGCGTCCTGTTACGGACGGCTGCCCGTCGGGAACGGCCATGCCGCTGCCGGGTTCAGCGCGGTCTTCACCGTTGCCGCCGGTGCGCTCGAAACAGACGTCGCAGCGGGTGCAGGCGCAGCTTTCTTGGCGACAGCCTTCTTCGCCGGGGCAGCCTTCTTCGCAGGTGCGGCAGCCTTCTTCGCAGGAGCAGCCTTCTTGGCAGGCGCAGCCTTTTTAGCGGCAGCCTTCTTCGCAGGGGCAGCCTTCTTGGCAGCAGCCTTCTTCGCAGGCGCGGCTTTCTTCGCAGCAGCCTTCTTCGCAGGCGCGGCCTTCTTCGCTGCGGCCTTCTTCGCGGGCGCTGCCTTCTTCGCAGTCGCCTTCTTGGCCGGTGCAGCCTTCTTCGCTGCTGCCTTCTTGGCCGGCGCTGCCTTCTTCGCTGCTACCTTCTTGGCCGGAGCTGCCTTCTTCGCTGCAGTCTTCTTGGCCGGTGCAGCCTTCTTCGCTGCTACCTTCTTCGCCGGAGCTGCCTTCTTCGCTGCGACCTTCTTAGCCGGCGCTGCCTTCTTCGCTGCTACTTTCTTTGCCGGTGCGGCCTTCTTCGCCGGAGCTGCCTTCTTTGCTGCGACCTTCTTCGCTGCAGGCTTCTTAGCGGCGGCTTTCTTTGCAGTTGCCATCATTTTCTCCTTCAGGTTTTCAGATGAGAGTCAGTTCAAACTACACCCTTCGTCAAAACCCGCTTCCCGCGGACGCTTCTCAGGGCGCGCGCTACGAAGCGGGCTATTCATCGGCGTACGCAGGTGCTGCGCGCTTACGCTAATGAATGCGGTAAGGCGCGCCGTGCCCGAAGGCACCGCGCGCCAAATGTCATCGGCGTTGGGTCGCAACGCCGGCAATTGCTTGATCGAGCCGACGGCGATCACGCCGACGGCTTTTTCCGGGGGGAAGTTTGCCCATCCCACTGAAGGGTTCGCAAAGTGCCAGTCATGTTTGTGGGCCGCGAAGGCACGCGGCGCACCGGGCACGCTTTGCATCAGGCGGTTCAGCTCCTAAACATAATTGCCGCAGCCTTTAGGCCGACGGCATCCCCATCGATGAATGCATCTGCGACTCGAACCCGGATCACTCCCAGGTCAACGCGCCGCCAGTCTGATATTCGATCACACGCGTCTCGAAGAAGTTGCGCTCCTTCTTCAGGTCGATCATCTCGCTCATCCACGGGAACGGGTTTTCCTCGTTCGGGTACAGCGGATCGAGACCGATCTGCTGGCAACGGCGGTTGCAGATGAAGCGCAGATAGCTCTTGAACATCGACGCATTGAGGCCGAGCACCCCGCGCGGCATCGTGTCTTCTGCGTAGCGATATTCGAGCTCGACCGCCTGCTGGAAGATCTCGCGGATTTCCGCACGGAACTCAGCCGTCCAGAGTTGCGGGTTTTCGAGTTTGATCTGGTTGATCAGGTCGATGCCGAAGTTGCAGTGCATCGACTCGTCGCGCAGGATGTATTGGTACTGTTCCGCCGCGCCGGTCATCTTGTTCTGGCGACCCAGCGCCAGGATTTGCGTAAAGCCGACGTAGAAGAACAGGCCTTCCATCACACAGGCGAAGACGATCAGCGAGCGCAGCAGCGTCTGGTCGGTTTCCAGCGTGCCGGTCTTGAAGCCCGGATCGGTCAGCACATTGATGTACGGAATCAGGAATTCGTCTTTCGCGCGGATCGAGGGAACCTCGTGATACGCGTTGAAGATTTCCCCTTCGTCCAGACCCAGCGATTCGACGATGTACTGGTAAGCGTGCGTGTGGATCGCCTCTTCGAACGCCTGGCGCAGCAGGAACTGGCGGCATTCGGGCGCCGTGATGTGGCGGTAGGTGCCCAGCACGATGTTGTTGGCGGCGAGGGAGTCAGCCGTGACAAAGAAGCCCAGGTTGCGCTTGACGATGCGGCGCTCGTCTTCGGTCAGCCCGTTCGGGTCTTTCCAGAGGGCGATGTCGCGCGACATGTTCACTTCTTGCGGCATCCAGTGGTTGGCGCAACCAGCCAGATATTTTTCCCAAGCCCACTTGTATTTGAACGGCACCAACTGATTGACGTCGGTCTGGCCGTTGATGATGCGCTTGTCGGCGACATTGACCCGAGCCTCGGAAACGGCAGCCGTTCCAGCAGCGCGAGCAATTGGAGCAACGGGAGCGACAGCGATGTCGTTCGCGAAGATGTCTTGAGCCGAGGGAGCATGAGGAGCGGAACGCGTTCCGACTTGCGAACCGACAGCCGGTCCCGCAGCGTTGCGCAACACGTTCGGTTGCGTAGCGCTCGAGGGAGTTACGGCAGTGATCTCGTCATCCCAGTTGAGCATAAATGTCACCATCAATTTAGAACGGTTTGTACCATCTTTTCACGAGCGATAAAAGAGTCCGCTCACGAAAAATCCTGTTTTCGATTCGCGTTGCTACGTTCATACAACACTTTGTTCAACGATGTGTGTGCATCGCCTCATGTGAGGCGTGTTGAACGTGTGCCGTCGAGGTACTTCGCGAACTCGAAGAGCAACGTGTTCAAGCATCGTTTCGCTGCTCTATCTATCTGTGTTGCGCAGTGCGTGTGCTGTCTACTGAACCTGCTGCCGGTTGCGAACTTGCTGCGCGTGCCGGTTCGTCCGCACGAGTGAGATGAAGTTCAACGCAACGTCGGGTCATGCATGTAACCGGCTGCCTTGCTCGCCCGCTTGCCGCGAGCGCGATGGCGTGTTGCTGAAGCGTGCACAAGCGTTGCGAAACATTGCCTGGGCGGCGGGTCTTGCAATCCGCTGTCGTCTCGCGCGTTGCGCGAAGTGCCGACCTGCTGCTTCGCTACTTCACTTCTCCGACGCTGAGCGGTGCGGCTTCTCACTTCATCATCGCGCTTGCCGCGCCGCTCGTCGGGATAGTTCTGCTTCATCTTCGCGAGGTCCGTTGTCGCTGCATGAGGGTGATTACCTAGGACCCTTTAGCAAACAACGAACCCGCGTTCTGCTCGCCGCTTATTGGCAAGCCTCGCACTCGTCGAAGCCAGGGTCGCCAGGACGCATCATGCAGACAGGACCGTCGGCTTCGGGCGCGGCTTCCACTGCAACCGCCGGCACTGCTGCCGCCGATGCCTGCAGACCGCCCGCACCGCCGCTCATGCCGAAGCCGCCTGCCGCGCCGCCGTTGATTCCACCCGCGCCACCGGCACCTTCGCCGCCGCCCGAGCTCACCGCGTTGAGCGCGCCGTGAGCGACCGTCGACTTCTCGACGTGCGTCGCTGCCATCGTGCGCAGGTAGTACGTGGTTTTCAGACCGCGCACCCATGCGAGCTTGTAGATCTCGTCGAGCTTCTTGCCCGACGCGCCGGCCATGTAGATGTTCAACGACTGCGCCTGGTCGATCCACTTCTGGCGGCGCGACGCCGCTTCGACCAGCCACTTCGGATCGACTTCGAACGCCGTCGCGTAGATCGCGCGCAGGTCGGCCGGAATGCGGTCGATGCGCGAGAGCGTGCCGTCGAAGTACTTCAGGTCCGCGACCATCACTTCGTCCCACAGGCCGCGTGCCTTCAGGTCGCGCACCAGGTAGTCGTTGACCACCGTGAACTCGCCCGACAGGTTCGACTTCACGTACAGGTTCTGGAACGTCGGCTCGATGCAAGCCGACACGCCGATGATGTTCGAGATGGTCGCCGTCGGTGCGATCGCGATGCAGTTCGAGTTGCGCATGCCGTAGGTGGCGATGCGCTCGCGCAGTTCCGTCCAGTCCATCGACTCGCTCGAATCGACTTCGACATAGCCGCCGCGCGCTTCGGCGAGCAGCTTGACCGAGTCTTGCGGAAGAATGCCGCGATCCCACAGCGAGCCGCGGTAGCTCGAGTACCGGCCGCGCTCTTGCGCCAGTTCCGTCGACGCGTAGTAAGCGTAGTAGCAGACCGCTTCCATCGACGTGTCGGCGAACTTCACCGCTTCTTCCGACGCGTACGGCGTGCGCAGCAGATGCAGGCAGTCCTGGAAGCCCATGATGCCCATGCCGACCGGGCGGTGCTTCAGGTTCGAGTTACGTGCCTTGGCCACCGCGTAGTAGTTGATGTCGATCACGTTGTCGAGCATGCGCATCGCAACGCTGACCGTGCGCTTGAGCTTGTCGTGGTCGAGTGCGAGCGTGCCGTCGGCCTGTTCTTTCAGATGCGCGACCAGGTTCACCGAGCCCAGGTTGCAGACGGCGATTTCGGCGTCGCTGGTGTTCAGCGTGATTTCCGTGCACAGATTCGACGAGTGCACGACGCCCACGTGCTGTTGCGGCGAGCGCACATTGCACGGGTCCTTGAACGTGATCCACGGGTGACCCGTTTCGAACAGCATGCCGAGCATCTTGCGCCACAGTTGCGCCGCCGGGATCTTCTTGAACAGCTTGATTTCGCCGCGCGCGACCTTGTCTTCGTAAGCCGTGTAAGCCGCTTCGAACTCAGCGCCGAACTTGTCGTGCAGGTCCGGGCAGGTGGACGGCGAGAACAGCGTCCAGTCGCCGCCTTCCATCACGCGCTTCATGAACAGGTCGGGAATCCAGTTCGCCGTGTTCATGTCGTGCGTACGGCGACGGTCGTCGCCGGTGTTCTTGCGCAGCTCGAGGAATTCTTCGATGTCGAGGTGCCACGTTTCCAGGTACGCACACACCGCGCCCTTGCGCTTGCCGCCCTGGTTCACGGCCACCGCCGTGTCGTTGACCACCTTCAGGAACGGCACGACGCCTTGCGACTTGCCATTGGTGCCCTTGATGTGCGAGCCGAGTGCCCGCACGCGCGTCCAGTCGTTGCCGAGGCCGCCGGCAAACTTCGAGAGCAGCGCGTTTTCTTTCAACGCTTCGTAGATGCCGTCGAGGTCGTCGTCGACCGTCGTCAGATAACACGACGACAGTTGCGAGCGGCGCGTGCCCGAGTTGAACAACGTCGGCGTGGACGACATGAAGTCGAAGCTCGACAGCACGTTGTAAAACTCGATGGCGCGCGCTTCACGGTCGATCTCGTTCAACGACAGACCCATCGCGACACGCATAAAGAATGCCTGGGGCATTTCAATGCGCACGCCGTCGTGATGCAGGAAGTAGCGGTCGTACAGCGTTTGCAGACCGAGGTAGCCGAATTGCAGGTCGCGGTTGTTGTCGAGCGCGGCGCCCAGACGCTTCAGGTCGAACTGCAGCAGCTTGTCGTCGAGCAGTTCGGCCTGCACGCCGCGCTTGATGAACTGCGGGAAGTACTCGGCATAGCGCTCGCCCATTTCGGCTTGCGTGACTTCTTCTTCGAGAATCTCCCGGCGGATGGTGTGCAACAGGATGCGCGCGGTGACCTGGCTGTACGCCGGGTCTTTTTCGATCATCGTGCGGGCAGCGAGAATGGCCGAGTCGTAGACCTGGCTCATCGGCACGCCGTCGTACAGGTTCTTCACCGTTTCGGCGACGATCGGCTCGGCGCTCACGGCGTCGCCCAGGTTCGCGCAGGCCGATTCAATGATGCCGCGCAGCGCAGCCATGTCGAGCGGACGGGTCACGCCGTTGTCGGTCACGCTCAGGCCCGGCGTGCTGCCGGCTGCCTGCTCGTCGTGAGCGCGCGCCTGCGTGCGCTTCTCGCGATACAGCACGTAGGCACGCGCGACGTTGTGCTCGCCACCGCGCATCAGCGCGAGTTCGACCTGGTCCTGAATGTCTTCGATATGGAACGTGCCGCCGTTCGGACGGCTGCGCAGCAGCGCGCGCACCACGTTCTGCGTGAGTTGCTCGACCAGTTCCCGCACACGCGCCGACGCCGCGCCCTGACCACCGTTGACGGCGAGAAATGCCTTGGTGACCGCAATGGCGATCTTCGACGGCTCGAACGACACGACGCTGCCATTACGGCGGATCACCTTGTAGTCGGCGTACGTCGCTTGCGGCGCGAGCGCTTGATTGCCTTGCGCCTGGCCGAAGGTCTGGCCAGTCGGTGATCCCTCATACCGGGTCGTCACGTTGTCGGTGGTTTGCATGTGCAAAGCTCCTGGTCCTGGAAATGTTGCGGCGAGTGCCGCGGATTAGAACGAACGCTGCGCCGCCGCGTGCGCAAGCGATGAGGTGCAGGAAAAAGACCGGCCAGTGCGGCTGGCGGGATGCGACTGCGATGAAGCCTGATTCGAATTCGTAACGGTCTTCTTCGATGTCGCGATCACTCTCAACCCCTTTCCTGATGCTTTGTGGTTGCCGCCGGTTGGTCTGGACCGGCGGCGCCGCAGGAATTTTTCGCTGCCTGGAATGCTTGCGGCGCCATGCTCTGAAGCGGGGCGCCGCAGACTGGCCACTCAGGTTATGCACCGGGTTATGCACACGGTTGCTCACCCGGTTATTCACACAGTTATGCACAGGAGACACAATATCTAGTGCGTAACTGAATTTGTGGCACCAAGTATAGTGGAGTTTCAAGACAGATCAAATCGTTTTATTTGCTGCCGATGTCTTGACTTTTGCCTCGCGCGACGCGAAGCCGCCTCCCCGGAAAACGAGGCTGTGCCTCGTTGTCCTCGCAGCACGCGAGTGCGCGCGAAGGGCCGTTACGGCGTTTCAGAAAACTTGAGATAGGGGAAATACCGATCCGCGAGCGATGTGTCGCGTTGCAGGCGCGTCCACTCGAAGTGGGGGCCTGGGTCGGTCTTGCGGCCGGGCGCAATGTCGGAGTGGCCGGCGAGCGCTTCGATCGGATAACGCGCCGTGAGTGCGCGCACGAGCGCGCCCAACGTGCGGTATTGCGCCGCCTCGAACGCGGTGGTGTCGCTGCCTTCCAGCTCGATGCCGATCGAGAAGTCATTGCAGCGCTCGCGACCGAAGAAGTTCGACGGCCCCGCGTGCCACGCGCGCTCGTTGCACGACACGAACTGCTCGAGCGCGCCGTCGCGATGAATCACGACGTGCGCCGACACGCGCACGCCGCGCAGATGCGCGTCGTAGTAAGGGTGCGCGTCGCAATCGAGTGTATTGAGAAAGAGTTCGGCGATCGCCGTGCCGCCGAATTCGTTGGGCGGCAAGCTGATGTTGTGCACCACGATCAGCGTGGGCACCATGCCTTGCGGTCGCGCCTCGAAGTTCGGCGACGGCAGCTTGCGTGCCTGTGCGACCCAACCGTCTGCGTCGACGGTGAATTCGCCGCTCATCGGGCGTCGCGGCCCGTCGGTCGCGCGCCGTGCCGCTGCGCATGCGCGGCGCTGCAAAAAGCCTGTCCGGCAACGATCACCGAATCGCCCTTCGGCGCATGCACGCCGCACTCGACGCAACGGATCATCGGCTCGGCAAGTTGCGGCGCACCGGTCGCACGCGCGGCGCCATTGGCATTGGCGGCGCCCCTGCGCGCACCACCCGTTCCGGTGCGTGGCGCGCTGTGCGCGTCATGACGGCGCAGCGCCTTTACGAGCCACTGCCCGACAACGAACAGCACGATCAGCAAAAAGATTTGTCGCATGGAACACGCTCACACTACAGCACGGTGCAACAGCACCTCGAATACGAAACGGCTGCCCACATACGCCAGCAGCAACGCGACGAACGACGCCAGCACCCAGCGCAACGCGGCACGACCGCGCCAGCCGGAGATCTTGCGCGCCGTCAGGAGCGCGCCGAACATCACCCACGAAAGAATCGCGAACACAGTCTTGTGATCCAGGTTCAGCGCGCGGTCGACCAGTTGCTCGCTAAACAGGATGCCGGACACGAGCGTAAGCGTGAGCAGCACGAAGCCTGCGCCGATCAGCCGGAACAGCAGCTTTTCGAGCGTGAGCAGCGGCGGCAGCGTGTCGAGCCAGCTGGAGAGCCAGCCGTTGCCGGCTGCGGCGGCATGCCGCTCGCCGACGCCGCCGCGCATTGCATGAAGCCGGCGCTCGACGAGTAGCATCAGGACCGCGTGCAGCGCCGCAATGGCGAAGAGGCCGTACGCGATGTTGGCAATCAGGAAGTGCAGCTTGAACATGGGCGCGGCCGAATACGGCAGCACGCGCACGCCATTGAACGCGAGCGGCAAAAGCGAAGCGACGCAGGCGAGCGGCAGCACGAGGAGCCGCAGCCCGTCGAGCGGAAAGAAGAAGCTCTCTATCCAGTAGATGCCGGCGCCGAGCCAGAACATGGCCGACAGCGCGAAGGCGAAGCCAAACACCATCGCATTCTGCGGAAAGATCGTGGTGTGCAGCAGCACGCCGTGCGCGAGCAGCGCGACGAACAGCAACGCACGGCCCGACGAGCTCATACCGGACGCCGCAGCGCCGGCCAGGCCGGGGCGCGCCTGCCCTGCCGGTACGGCGGTGGCCGGCAGCGGCGAGACGCCTTCCAGCAGGGGACGCGATCCGGCGTGCCGGTGCGAGCGCCAGCCGGCCACGGCGAGTCCGCCGTAGAGGAGCGCAGTGAGGGCATACAGTACAATATCCATATTCGAAGTTTACACTAGGCCCCTGCTGCGCGACGTCTTCCGCTTCGCACCCGCCCGGGCCGCACCGTTCATCGCTCCCCATGCTCGACAATCTGACTCAACGGATGGCGCGCGTCGTCAAGACGCTGCGCGGCGAAGCCCGGCTCACTGAGGCGAACACCCAGGAAATGCTGCGCGAAGTGCGTCTCGCGCTGCTCGAAGCAGACGTGGCGCTGCCCGTCGTGCGCGAGTTCATCGCGAAGGTCAAGGAAAAGGCGCTCGGCGAAGAAGTGCTGAGCAGCCTGTCGCCGGGTCAGGCGCTCGTCGGCGTGGTGCAGCGCGAGCTGACCGCGGTGATCGGCGGCGACTACGAAGGCAAGGCCTCCGAGCTCGACCTCGCCGTCACGCCGCCGGCCGTCATCCTGATGGCGGGTCTGCAAGGCGCAGGTAAAACGACCACGGTCGGCAAGCTCGCCAAGCTGTTGCGCGAGAAGTACAAGAAGAAGGTGCTCACGGTTTCGTGCGACGTCTACCGCCCCGCCGCTATCGCGCAGCTGAAGACGGTAACCGAGCAGGTCGGTGCGGACTTCTTCCCGTCGGAGCCGGATCAGAAGCCGGTGGACATTGCGCGCGCCGCGGTGGATTGGGCCAAGCGCCACTATCACGACGTGCTGCTCGTCGACACGGCCGGCCGTCTCGGTATCGACGAAGCGATGATGCAGGAGATCGCCGCGCTGCACAGCACGCTGAAGCCGGCGGAAACTCTCTTCGTCGTCGATGCGATGCTCGGCCAGGACGCGGTGAATACCGCCAAGGCATTCAGCGACGCGCTGCCGCTCACCGGTGTCGTGCTCACCAAGCTCGACGGCGACTCGCGCGGCGGCGCGGCGCTTTCCGTGCGCCATGTCACGGGTAAGCCGATCAAGTTCGTCGGCGTCGCAGAAAAGCTCGACGGGCTGGAAGTGTTTTATCCGGACCGTATGGCGAACCGGATTCTCGGCATGGGCGACATTCTCGCCCTCGTCGAAGAAGCGCAGCGCGGCGTTGACGTCCAGGCCGCGCAAAAGCTCGCCGACAAGGTCAAGAAGGGCGGCGACTTCGACCTCAACGATTTCCGCGCGCAGCTCACGCAAATGAAGGGCATGGGTGGCCTTTCGTCGCTGATGGACAAGTTGCCCGCGCAGTTCCAGCAAGCCGCTGCCGGCGCCGACATGAGCCAGGCCGAAAAGCAGATGCGCCGCATGGAAGGCATCATCAACTCCATGACGCCGCTCGAGCGCGCCAAGCCCGATCTCATCAAGGCGACGCGCAAACGCCGCATCGCCGCGGGCGCGGGCGTGCAGGTGCAGGAAGTCAACCGCATGCTGAATCAGTACGACCAGATGCGCACCATGATGAAGAAGCTGAAGGGCGGCAATCTGCAAAAGATGATGCGCGGCATGAAGGGCATGTTGCCCGGCATGCGCTAAGCTTGACGAAGATGGTGGCGTGGGTTGCGACACGACCTGCCCCGCCATCCTGAAAGGGGACTTCCTCCGGGGCGTTCTCACTCACACTATGTATACAGTTACCGCCCGTCAGACGTCATGAACCGCGAAGAAGCTCTCCACATTTTTAGCCACTCCGAAGAAATCGTGTCGGCAGGCGAGGTCAATGCGTCGATCAGCGGCATGGCTGCCGCGATTCGCGCCGAAATGAGCGAGGAGTTCCCGCTCGTGCTCTCCGTAATGGGCGGCGCGGCGGTGTTCACCGGCATGCTGCTGCCGCACCTCGACTTCCCGCTCGAGTTCGACTACATCCACCTGACCCGCTACCGCAACACCACCAAGGGCGGCAACGAAATGCAATGGCGCGTGGCGCCCGCGGAGTCGGTGAAGGATCGTGTGGTGCTGGTGCTCGACGACATTCTCGACGAAGGCGAAACGATGGCCGCGATTCGCGACCGCATTCTCGCGATGGGCGCAAAGCGCTTTCTGAGCGCGGTGCTGTGCGAGAAGATCATTCCGAAGGCGAAGCCGCTGCGCCCCGACTTCTGCGGCTTCGAGGTCCCCGACCGCTATGTGTTCGGCTGCGGCATGGACGCGAAAGGTTACTGGCGCAACCTGCCGACCATTCGTGCGCTGACTGAAGGCGCTTGAGTGTTTCGCTTGTGCGCTTCGGCTCCGTTGTAGCCCATAGTTAGTAGATGGAGAAAAAAAGCGGCCCAGCGGGCCGCTTTTTCATTGCATGGCGAAACAGCGCAGCGCCGGCTTCACAGTTGATGCACGAACGCGCGAATGCCGCCCAGCATCATCTCCACCGAGATCGCCACCAGCACGAGTCCCATCAGCCGCTCGAACGCCGTCATGGTGCGCTCGCCGAGCCATGCCTGAATGCGCTCGGCCATCATCAGCACGACGGCGCACACGATCATGGTGACGGTCAGCGCGCCGATCCACTCGAACATCTTGCCGGGCGCCTGCGACGTCAGCAGCATCACGGTGGCGAGCGCCGACGGCCCCGCCAACGCTGGAATGGCGAGCGGTACGATCAACGGCTCGCCGCCGCGCGTGTCGCCGCCAAACGGGCCGTCCGGATGGGGAAACACCATGCGCAGCGCAATCAGAAACAGCACGATGCCACCGCCGATGCGCAACGACTGGTCGGTGAGACTCATCATGCGCAAGAACGCGTCGCCGACCACCATGAACAGCAGCAGGAGCCCAAAGGCGATTGCGACCTCGCGCAGAATCACGGCGGTGCGCCGCTCGGGCGACACACCGCGCAGACAGCTGACGAAGAGCGGAATGTTGCCGAGCGGGTCGGTGATGAGAATGAGCAGGACAGTCGCGGACAGGAAGGTGTACTCCACTGTCCGCACCGCTTAGCGCGTGAGCGCCGCGCGCACCTTCGCGATTACCGCTTGCGCGGCTTCGTCGACCGGCAGCAAGGTCGCCTCGGCGTCGCGGCGGCCCTGATATTCGAGCTTGCCTTCCTTGAGGCCCCGGTCGCCGATCACCAGACGATGCGGCACGCCGATCAGTTCCCAGTCCGCGAACATTACGCCCGGACGCTCGCCACGATCGTCCAGAATCACGTCGATGCCCGCGTCCACCAGTTGCGTGTACAGCTTGTCGGCCTGCTCGCGCACGGCCTCGCTGCGGTCATAGCCCATCGGGCACAGCACGACTTCGAACGGCGCAATGGATTCCGGCCAGATGATGCCCTTCTCGTCGAAATTCTGTTCGATCGCAGCGCCCAGAATACGCGTAATGCCAACGCCGTAGCAGCCCATTTCCATGGGCTGCGGCTTGCCGTTCTCGTCGAGGCAAGTGGCGTTCATCGCTTCGGAATATTTGGTGCCGAGCTGGAACACATGGCCCACTTCAATGCCGCGGCAGATGTCGAGCACGCCCTTGCCGTCCGGTGAAGGATCGCCCTTCTTCACGTTGCGGATGTCCGCAACGACCGGTTCCGGCAGATCGCGGCCCCAGTTGACGCCGGTGGTGTGGTAGTCCACTTCGTTCGAGCCGACCACGAAGTCGCTCATGTTCGCGACCGTGCGGTCCGCGACGACCTTGACCGGCTTCTTCGTGTTGAGCGGCCCGAGATAACCCGGCGGCGTGCCAAAGGTTTCGACGATTTCAGCTTCGGTCGCCATGCGGAAGTCGGCGAGGCCGGGCAGCTTGCTTGCCTTGATCTCGTTCAGGTCGTGATCGCCGCGCAGCATCAACAGCCAGATGGTCGGTTCGGCGCCTTCGTTTTCAGTAGCCAGCACGATCGACTTGATGGTTCGCTCGAGCGGAATGTTCAGCAGCTCGGCGACGGCCTCGCATTTTGCCTTGCCCGGCGTCGGCGTCTTTTTCAGTTCCTCGGCCGGGGCGGCGCGTTCGGCGTAGAGCGGCAGCGCCTCGGCCGCTTCCACGTTGGCGGCAAAGTCGGAGGTCGGGCAATAGGCGATGGCGTCTTCGCCCGTATCGGCGATGACGTGAAATTCATGCGAGCCGCTGCCGCCGATCGACCCGTTGTCTGCCGCCACTGCGCGAAAATCGAGACCGAGACGCGTGAAGATGCGCACGTACGCGTCGTACATCTTGCGATACGACTCGCGCAGGCCTGCCGCGTCCTTGTCGAACGAGTACGCGTCTTTCATGATGAACTCGCGGCCGCGCATGACGCCGAAACGCGGGCGGATTTCGTCGCGGAATTTGGTCTGGATCTGATAGAAGTTCACCGGCAACTGGCGGTAGCTCTTGATCTGGCCACGCGCGATGTCCGTCACCACTTCTTCGTGCGTCGGTCCGATCACGAAATCGGACTGCTTGCGGTCCTTGAAGCGCAGCAATTCCGGCCCGTATTTCTCCCAGCGGCCCGATTCCTGCCACAACTCCGCCGGCTGCACCGCCGGCATGAGCAACTCGATCGCGCCTGCCCGGTTCATTTCCTCGCGCACGATGGCTTCCACTTTGCGGATCGAGCGCAGGCCGATCGGCAGATAGTTATAGATGCCGCCGGCGACACGGCGGATCATGCCGGCGCGCACCATGAGCTTGTGGCTGACGATCTCGGCGTCTGCCGGAGCTTCTTTCAGAGTGCCGATAAAGAAACGGGAAGCTTTCATTCAGATTTTCCAAAAGCGGCGGCCCCGGAGGGACCGCCCGAAAAGGGTGAAAACGGGAAATCGACACGGCCTGGGCGCCCGAACCCGGCCGTGCGGCGCAGCCACTGGCGCCGCACCACACCGCGCCAAACCACACCACGCGCCGGGTGCGCCTGGGCGGCCGCGCAACGCCTTCTGCACAAGGGATAACGCACGGGAAGTCTGACAGGCTACCGCAAATGCAGGCCTTTTGCGGCGAATCGTTCCATTCTGGTGCGAATCGGTGCGTGAGGGCCGTTATCTGTTTATAATCAAAGCAATTTTAAAGGATTCGAAGGTGGTTGTATGCTGGATCGTGAAGGCTTTCGCCCGAACGTCGGCATCATCCTCTTGAACGCGCACAACGAGGTGTTTTGGGGCAAACGGCTCCGTGAACATTCCTGGCAGTTTCCGCAAGGGGGCATCAAGTACGGAGAGACCCCCGTGCAAGCGATGTATCGGGAGTTACACGAAGAAACCGGCCTGCTTCCGGAGCACGTCAAGGTGATTGGTCGCACCCGCGACTGGTTGCGTTACGAGGTGCCTGACAAGTTCATCAAGCGCGAGGTACGCGGTCATTACCGCGGCCAGAAGCAAATCTGGTTTCTGCTCCGAATGGTGGGGCGCGATTGCGACATCTGCTTGCGCGCCACCGACCACCCGGAGTTCGATGCCTGGCGCTGGAACGAGTACTGGGTGCCGCTCGACTGTGTGATCGAGTTCAAGCGGGATGTGTATCAGTTGGCGCTGACGGAGCTATCCCGTTTCATGCGCCGGACTGCGCCGCGTGCGGAAAAACCCGGCGGTCACCATGGGCCGCGCTATCCCCGGATAGCGTCGTCAATGGAAAGCCCGCCGGATTCCACGGTGATGACGGTGACGTCGGTTACGTCGGTTACGTCGGTTACGTCCGTCAGAATCGAAACGTCAGTTCACACAACTAGCGTGTCTGACTGCGGCGAAACTGCTCGCTCGACGGGCACGGCGGACAAGGCGGGCGCGGCAGCGGAGCTCGAGGACGAATCCGCTCACGGAACCACGGGTTCGCTGCTCCGCCAGGGCGCGCGTAGTTGATCGTCCTGCGCGGCTTCCCATGCTGCACATGCGGGCGCGTCCCCCGAACTCCGGGAGACGCGCCCGTTTTTTGAGGAAATCATATTGAAAGCACTTGCTCTCGTCGTGGCGTGCGTCGCCACCGGCGCTCTGCTGGCTGGCTGTTCAAGCGCCGGCAAACCCACCAATAAGGACGACAGCGCGTTTGCCTACCTGCTCGACCGGCCCACGAACTGGGTGGAAAACAAGGTCGACACACTGCCGCCGTTGCCGCAGGACTCGAGCCTGCTTCCCTTCGACGTGTCGGGCAATACGCCCTTGCATTTCGCGATAGACCGCAATTCGCTCACCGTCGGTTCCGACGGCGTGGTGCGCTACACGGTGGTTGTCACTAGCCCGAGCGGCGCACGCAACGTGAACTACGAGGGCATCCGCTGCGACACCTACGAATGGCGTCTGTATGCGGGTCTGAACGCAGATCACGACGGCTGGGACAGAACCGTCGCCAACGACTTCACGCGTATTGAGAACGGCGCGCTGAACGCCTATCACGCGGCGCTGTATCAGGACTACCTGTGCGCGAACAAGCTGCCTACGGGCAGCGCAAAGTCGATCGTGGAGAACATTCGGTACAAGCGCACGGCCACGTCTCTCGTTCATTGAAGCTTTGACGTGGTGTTAGGCGAGAAGCCGTTCCAGTTGTTATGGAGCGGCTTTTTTTGTGGGGTTTGGGGTGGCGGGTCTTGGTGGCGGGTCTGGGTGGTAGGCCTTGGTGGCGACTTTCGCTGGCCGCCTTTGGCGACTTGTCCGGCAATTGCAAAGCCTGACAGCATGGCGCGACTAGAGCGCGGCTATACAGCGTAGCCGGACTCGCTCGGCCGGAGCAAGCCGGCCGCCGGATCAAACCAGCACCAGGTTGTCGCGATGAATCAGCTCCGGCTCCAGCATATATCCCAGCACCGATTCGATCTCACCGCTCGGGCGCCGCTGAATCAGCTTCGTTTCCGCACTGCTGTAGTTGGTGAGGCCGCGCGCGACTTCACGGCCGGCCGCGTTCAGGCACGCGATCACTTCGCCTCGGGCAAACGCACCCTGCACGCCGACGATTCCGATAGGCAACAGGCTCTTGCCGCCCGCGGTCAGCTTCTCGACGGCGCCGTCGTCGATCACCACGTGGCCGCGCACCTGCAGATGGTCCGCCATCCATTGCTTGCGCGCCGCCATGCGCGCGGTGCGTGCGATCAATTGCGTGCCAATCGCTTCGCCGGAGGCCAGCCGCGACAGCACGTCGGCTTCGCGGCCGCTGGCGATCACTGTGTTCGCGCCGCTGTGCGCGGCCCGCTTGGCAGCCAGAATCTTGGTCAGCATGCCGCCGCGCCCAAGGCTCGAACCCGCGCCACCGGCCATGGCTTCGAGATCCGGCGCGCCGGCATCGGCCTGCTGGACTAACGTCGCATTCGGATCTTTCCGCGGATCGGCGGTAAAGAGCCCCTGCTGATCGGTCAGGATGATAAGTGCGTCACCCTCGATCAGGTTCGCCACGAGGGCGCCGAGCGTGTCGTTGTCGCCGAACTTGATCTCGTCGGTCACGACCGTGTCGTTTTCGTTGATGATGGGCACCACGCCGAGTCGCAGCAGCGTCAGCAGGGTGGAGCGCGCATTCAGATAGCGCTCCCGGTCCGCCAGATCGGCGTGAGTCAGCAGAATTTGCGCGGTCTGGATGGAATGCTCGGCAAAGCGGCTTTCGTAGACTTGAGCCAGACCCATTTGACCAACAGCGGCTGCCGCCTGCAGTTCGTCGATCTCACGCGGCCGTTTGGTCCAGCCGAGCCGCTGCATGCCTTCTGCAATGGCGCCTGAACTCACCAGCACAACCTCTTTGCCTTGCGCGCGCAAAGCCGCAATCTGCGCAGCCCAGCGACCGATGGCCGCATGATCGAGGCCGCGCCCGTCGTTGGTGACGAGGCTCGAGCCGACTTTCACTACCAATCGCCGTGAATCTGCGATGACGGAACGCATTGTGCGCAGCCTCCCAAGATGACGCCTGACGCACGCCGGTCACCGTGAGGCACCGGCGCTCGAGTTGTTTATTCCTGCGGATCGGCGTTGGACTCGCCGGTAGCGGCGGGCACTGCCGGTTTCTCGCGAAAGCGCACGTCGGCGGCAAGATCTTCGGCCTCGGCTGCTCGTTGCGCGTCTGAATGCGCGGCGATGTAGTCGTACACCGCGTAGCAGAGGCTCTCGCAGCCCTGACCGGTCAGCGCCGAGATCTCGAAAACGGGACCGTCCCAGCCGAAACCTTCGAGGAAGGCCGACACGCGCGCTTCGCGCTCGTCCTCGGGCACCATGTCGAGCTTGTTGAGCACGAGCCAGCGCGGCTTCTGATACAGCAGCTCGTCGTACTTACGAAGCTCGTTGACGATTGCCTTGGCTTCCGCCACTGGATCGACCGATTCGTCGAACGGTGCCAGGTCCACGATATGCAGCAGCAGCCCCGTGCGCTGCAGGTGCCGCAGGAACTGGTGCCCGAGCCCAGCGCCTTCCGCAGCGCCTTCGATCAAACCAGGAATGTCGGCGATCACGAAACTGCGGCTCGGGCCCACGCGCACCACGCCGAGATTAGGCGCGAGGGTGGTAAACGGGTAGTCGGCAATCTTCGGCTTCGCATTCGAAACCGAGGAGATGAAAGTGGACTTGCCGGCGTTCGGCATGCCGAGCAGACCGACGTCGGCCAGCACTTTCAGTTCGAGGCGCACCATGCGGCGCTCGCCCGGCTTGCCGTCCGTCTTCTGGCGCGGCGCCCGATTGGTGCTTGATTTGAAATGGAGGTTGCCCAGACCACCCGCCCCGCCCTGGGCGATCTGCACGCTCTGATTATGCTCGGTCAGGTCGGCGATCAGTTCGCCGGTTTCCATGTCGGTGATCGTGGTGCCGACCGGCATGCGCAGCGTGATGTCGTCGCCGCCCTTGCCGTAGCAATCCGAGCCTCGGCCATTCTCGCCGTTGCGCGCCTGATGTTTTTTCGCGTACCGGTAGTCGATCAGCGTGTTGATATTGCGGTCTGCTACCGCGATCACGCTGCCGCCCCGCCCGCCGTCGCCGCCATCCGGCCCGCCGAAGGGAACGAATTTCTCGCGGCGCATCGACGCGCTGCCATCCCCTCCGTCGCCGGCGATGACTTCAATCCTCGCTTCGTCAATGAACTTCATGCGTCACTCCGTCCCATGGTGTGCAGCCAGATGGTGCTATCAGATCTGGTGGTGCTTGATACTGCTGGATTCTGCTATTTTGCCGCGCCCGCCGCGCGCTGATCAATCGACCGGATGGCATAGGACGACGCAGACCGGCACTCAGAGTGCCCAAGCCTGCTGCCGCAATGCGTGCTGCCGCAATAACCGCCGCAATAAAAAAAGCCCCGCTAACTTCGCGGGGCCTTTTCCGGTCCTGAAGCCCGTGCCTGATTGAACTCAGGCTGCTGCCGGGACGACGCTGACCGTGTGCTTCTTTGCGGCGCCTTTCGTCGAGAACTGGACGTGGCCGTCTGCCAGCGCGAACAAGGTGTGATCCTTGCCCATGCCGACGTTCTCACCCGCGTGCATACGCGTGCCGCGTTGGCGAACGATGATGCCGCCAGCGTTGATAGCCTGACCGCCGTACACTTTCACGCCAAGTCGCTTCGACTCGGAGTCGCGGCCGTTCCGGGACGATCCGCCTGCCTTTTTGTGTGCCATTTGATTTGCTCCTTAACCGGTGCGCTTACGCGTTGATCGCGTCGATGCGCAGTTCGGTATAGTTCTGGCGGTGGCCGCCATGCTTCTGGTAGTGCTTCCGGCGACGCATCTTGAAGATGGTCACTTTTGCGTGACGACCTTGCGACACGACGGTAGCCTTGACGGAAGCCCCACTGACCAGCGGCGTACCGAACTTAATCGATTCACCTTCGCCCACTGCGAGAACCTGGTCGAGCGTGATTTCAGCGTCAATGTCTGCCGGTATCTGTTCTACTTTAAGTTTTTCGCCGACGGCAACTTTATACTGCTTGCCACCGGTTTTTATGACCGCGTACATTGAGAACCTCACTCTGTGTTCATTTTTCCCACGCACCGCGCGCGGAAACCCGTGATTATACATAGAGTTAGCTGCTCGGTCAAAACTCATTGAGCGCCACTGAGCCGTGCCGTCCGGGTGTCCCGCTGCACGGCGAGCGGCGCGAGCCGGCGGCGGCTGCGCGCGCCGCACGGCAGTCCGCGACCCGGAACCACCGCGATTCGCCTTATAATTCGCGGCATTACCCAATTCAGCCATCATGTCGTCGACTGCCACCCCCTCCTCCAACGCCGCCAGCCTGCTCGCTCCGATTGCCGAAGACATGCAGCAGGTGAATCGCGTCATCCGGCACCGTCTTGCGTCCGAGGTGATGCTGATCAACCAGATCTCCGAGTACATCATCAGTGCCGGAGGCAAGCGGCTGCGCCCCGCGCTGCTGCTGCTGGTGGCCGGTGCGCTCGGCGAAACCACGGGGCACCGGCACGAGTTGGCCGCGGTGGTCGAATTCATCCACACCGCCACGCTGCTGCACGACGACGTGGTCGACGAGTCAGACCTGCGGCGCGGACGTCAGACGGCCAACGCGCTCTTCGGCAACGCGGCGAGCGTGCTGGTCGGCGATTTTCTCTATTCGCGCTCGTTCCAGATGATGGTCGGCGTCGGCAAGATGCGGGTAATGGAAATCCTGTCGGAGGCCACCAACATCATCTCCGAAGGCGAAGTGCTGCAGTTGCTCAACATGCACGACGCGGATGTCGACGAAGCCCGCTACATGCAGGTGATCCGCTACAAGACAGCCAAGCTCTTTGAAGCCGCTGCCCAGCTGGGCGCAGTGCTGGCCGGCGCAGACGCCCGTACGGAAGCGGCTGCGGCGGAATTCGGCCGACGCATCGGCACGGCCTTCCAGATTATGGACGACTGGCTCGACTACACAGGCACGGCTGAGTCCATGGGCAAGAATGCCGGCGACGACCTGCGCGAAGGCAAGCCCACCCTGCCGCTCATCTATTTGATCGAGCGCGGCACGCCCGAGCAGTCGGCTTTGGCTCGCGAAGCCATAGAACAGGGCGGCACCGACCGTTTCGACACGATTTTCGAGGCGATCACGCGCTCCGGCGCACTGGACCACACGCTCGAATGCGCGAAAAAGGAGGCTCTAGCGGCCGCCTCAGCAATTTCTTCGTTTCCGGATTCCATTTACAAAGAAAGCCTGCTAGAATTATGTTCTTACTCGACGGCGAGGCAGTCTTAAACGAGACAAAAACGCCGGTTCAGTCTGAATCGAGTTCGCAGTACTTTTCGGGGTGTAGCTTAGCCTGGTAGAGCGCTACGTTCGGGACGTAGAGGCCGGAGGTTCGAATCCTCTCACCCCGACCAGATTTGCCTTGTTAGTTCAAGGCTCGAAAAACCGCCCAGCTTGCTCGGCGGTTTTTTCTTTTTGCGGCGCCTTTCGTCAACCGTCACGGCGCCAGCATGTCCAGCCAGCAGTACAAAGTGCAGCGCTCGCGCCTGCCGCGGGCGGCTTGCTCAGCCCCCTCTGCTATATTCTCCTCATCCATCTTTCCTCTATCCGTCACGACGCGTGGAACAACTTCCCTTATGGGCGCAGATTGGCGCCGTCTTCCTGCTGCTTATCTGCTCGAGCTTCTTCTCGATTTCCGAAACGGCGATGATGGCGCTCAACCGCCATCGGCTCAAGCATCTTGCCAGCAAGAACGCGCTCGGCGCGAAGACCACGCAGGGTTTGCTGGCACATACCGATCAACTGCTGAGCGTCGTGCTGATCGGCAACAATCTGTTTAACACCATCATTCCGGTGCTCACCACTTCGATCGCGTTGCACACGTTCGGCCGCAACAATGTGGTGCTGTCCATCGCGACAGGTATCGTCGCGTTCCTCATCATCGTCTTTGCCGAGATCACGCCGAAAATCGTGGGCGCGACCTTCCCGGAAAAAATCGCGCTGCCAGCGAGCCTGCTAATTGCGCCGATGATGCGCGCCGCCAAACCGCTCGTCTGGTTCGTCAACCTGTTCGCCACCGGCATCCTGCGGGTGCTGCACATCAACACCGAGGGCGCACGCGACCAGCGCCTTTCCGCCGAGGAGCTACGCGCCATCGTGCTCGAGTCGGGCAGCTTCATGCCGACCAAGCACCGCAGCATTCTGCTGAATCTGTTCGACCTCGAAAATATCTCGGTAGACGACGTGATGATCCCGCGCCGCCGCATCGAGGCGCTCGACTTCGACGCGCCGTTCGAACAGATCCTGCATCAGCTCGAAACCTGCTATCACAACAAGCTGGTGGTCTATCAGGGCGACATCGACCGCGTGCTCGGTGTGCTGCACGTTCGCAAAACGCTCGCCGCTCTGCACAACCAGGAACTGGAGCGCGAGACGCTGCGCGAACTGCTCACAGAGCCATATTTTGTGCCGACCGGCACGCCGGTGTTCCAGCAGCTCCAGTATTTCCAGGAGAGCCGCCACCGCATCGCGCTAGTCGTCAACGAATACGGTGAACTGCAAGGACTCGTCACACCGGAAGACATCATCGAAGAACTGATCGGCGAGTTCACCACTTCGATTCCGCGGGGCGCCAGTTCGCGCGGCGGCTGGAATGAGCATGGTGAATGCATCGTGGCAGGCTCCATGCCGCTGCGTGAACTGAACCGCTGGCTTCAACTTACGCTGCCGACGGACGGGCCAAAAACACTCAACGGTCTGATCCTCGAGATTCTCGAAGACATTCCCGATGGCGACGTCTGCGTGCAGATCGGCGACGTCAAGCTCGAAGTGATGCGCAGCGACGACCAGGCGATCCGCACCGTCAAACTGTTTAGACCGCCGGCGCGCGCCAAGGGCAAGGCGCTGCTCAGCTAGCGGCCGGCTGGCACAGCGCTGGTACAGCCTTTCGCTTCGCGCTCGCGCTTTACGACCACGCCTGAAACATTCGCCGCGCGTTCGGCGCTCATTCGGTGCGGGTTCCTTACGCATCACACACACATTGCAACCGCATCGAGTTCGAGCCTGTCGGTCGCTTCCCGAGTGACACCCCGAGCATCGCATACGCCCGCGGCGCGCACCATTAGCCGAATGGCCGAATGTCACTCAGACGCGGTTTGCCGGACACTGGCGCCCTCGTGTTCTACAGGCGGCGCATCGCCGGCGTTTCATGCAACCTCATTTCCAGCCTGCCGCCCTGCTGCGGCCGCTGTCGCCCGACGGCGAAAGCGCCTCGCGCACCAAGCCCGGCACGTTTCCCGCCGATGCAGGCGCGGCAACTCTCAACGATCCGGACAGTGCGCCCGCTGTACGTCTTCTGACTGACACGCTGCGGGAAGCGACGCGCCGCAACGCGTCGGATCTGCATATCGAGCCGGCCGAGAACAGCTGGCGCGTGCGCCTGCGCATCGACGGCGTGCTGCATGAGATGGCACCGCCCCCGGCGCATTTGCGCGACGCGTTCATCACACGCGTGAAGGTTCTCGCGCGCATGGACATTGCCGAGCGTCGCGTGCCACAAGACGGCCGGCTGCGCATCACCACGTCGCCTGGCCGAGTGGAGGACTACCGCGTCAACTCGCTGCCCACCCTATTTGGAGAAAAGCTCGTGCTGCGCCGGCTCGATGCATTGCCCGCGGATCTTTCCCTCGACTCGCTTGGCCTCGACGCGCAGCAGCGCGAAGCTGTCGACTCGGCGATCCGCGCGCCTCATGGTCTCGTGCTCGTCACGGGGCCAACGGGTAGTGGCAAGACGCTTTCGTTGTACTGCTTTCTGAACCTGCTCAACAGCGCGGCGCGCAATCTGTGTTCCGTGGAAGACCCTGCGGAGATCCAGTTGGCCGGCATCAATCAGGTGAGCGTGCGCGAGAAGGCCGGGCTCACATTTGCCGTGGCGCTGCGCGCGTTTCTGCGCCAGGACCCGGACGTCATCATGGTGGGCGAGATTCGTGACGAAGAGACTGCAGACGTGGCCGTAAAGGCCGCGCAAACCGGCCACCTCGTCCTCTCGACGCTGCACACGAACGACGCGCCGGCTGCCGTGCCCCGTCTCATCGACATCGGCGTCGCACCGTACAACCTGGCTGCCGCGCTGCGCATGGTCACCGCTCAACGGCTGGTGCGCCGCCTCTGCGCGGCGTGCCGCGCGCCTGCACCGCAGTCGGCGGCGGCGCTTCGTGCTGCGGGTTTCGCCGACGCTGAACTCGCCGGTTGGCAACCGTTCGCGGCGACGGGCTGCGCGGCCTGCCACGGTATCGGCTATCGGGGTCGCGTCGGCGTCCATCAGGTCATGCCGGTCTCGGATGCCATGCGTGAACTGGTCGTCGCGCGCGCGAGCACGCGGGAACTCGCGCGGCAGGCACATAGCGAGGGGGTCGGCACGCTGCGGAATGCGGCATTGGCTCTGGTGCGCACCGGCACCACAAGCCTCGCCGAGGCGCTGGCCGCGACGGAGAGCGCATGAACAGGCCGCCAGCGGGCGCGCCCGTAGCCACCGAGACCCGCTTCCGGTGGCGCGGCGTCGACGCCGACGGCAGCCGCAAGACCGGCGCGCTCATCGCACCGGACGCAGGCACTGCGCGCGCGCTGCTCAAGCGCGAGAACCTGTTCGTGGTGGACCTGAAAGCAGAGGGGCCTGCGCCCCGTGCAAAAGCGAATGCCGCCGAGGTCACGCTATTCACGCGGCAGCTCGCGAGCCTGTTGCGGGCCGGCTTGCCGCTCGCGCCTGCGCTCGATCTACTGGCGCAGCCGCAAAACGCACGGCGCGCCGGTATGCCACGTATCGTCGGCACACTAGCGCGGGACATTACGGCCGGCCTGCGTTTTTCGGCTGCGTTGCAGCGGCACCCGGCGCAGTTCAACGCGCTGTATTGCCAGTTGGTCGAGGTCGGCGAGGCAGCGGGCGCACTCCCCACTGTGCTCGCGCGCATCGCCGACGATCGCGAGCGCGCCGCCGCCCAGCGCGCCAAAGTGCGCGCGGCGTTGACATATCCGCTCGCAATCCTGCTCCTGGCTCTCGCGATCACCGCTGCGTTGCTGGTTTGGGTAGTGCCTACCTTCAAACAGATTTTCGACGGCTTCGGTGCCCGCCTGCCTGCGCCGACACTGTTCGTATTGGCGCTGTCGGCGGGCGTGGCGAGATGGAGCGTGCCGGCCCTTGCGCTCCTCGTCGCCGCAGGCTCGGCAGTGACGTTTCTGCTGCGACGTTCGGAAGCGGCGCGTATCCGCTTCGCACGCCTATCGCTGAAAATGCCGATCGCCGGGACGCTGCTCGCCACGCTTTGCGCAGCGCGCTGGAGCCGGGCGCTCGGCACCTTGCTGTCGGCCGGCACACCGCTCGCCGACGCCTTCGATTCGCTGACCCACGCCACCGGCAATGCGTTTTTCGACCGTGCGACTGTCGACATCTCCGCCCGGCTGCGCCGCGGCGAGCGGCTCGCCGCGGCCATGCGCGCGGCACGCTGTTTTCCGGCCGAGGTCGTGCAGCCAATCGCAGTTGCCGAGGAGTCCGGAGCAATCGACACGATGCTGCTCGACGTGGCCTCGCTTGCCGATCGTCAGGTAGACGAAAAGATAGGCACGCTGTCGAGCCTGTGCGAACCGCTTGTCATCATTGTGCTGGGAGCGCTCGTCGGCGGTCTTGTCATCGCGATGTATCTTCCCATTATTCAACTCGGCAACGTGGTGTAGCATCGCAGCCGAATCCATCATTTATCCATGCGGGCAACCCTTTCACTCGTGCCAGAAACGTCATCCAGCCTGCTTTCGGGCTCACTTCTGAACCTCCTGCCAGGACAGCTGGCGGCCGATTCAGGTCAGGCGTTCGGCAGCCTGCCCGCAGTTTTGCAGTTCGCGTTTGCGATCGTGTTCGGCCTCGTGATCGGCAGCTTCCTGAACGTGGTCGTGCATCGCGTGCCGATCATGCTCGAACGGGCGTGGCGGCTCGAAGTGAGTGAGGCGACCGACCAACCTCTCGAAGAAGACGGCTTGCCGGCACGCTACAACCTGTGGGTGCCGCGTAGTGCATGCCCTCACTGCGGGCACGTGCTGCGGGCGTGGGAGAACGTGCCGCTGCTGAGTTATCTGTTGCTGCGCGGGCGTTGCTCCGCGTGCAAGGTCCACGTGAGCCTGCGTTATCCGCTGCTCGAGGCCGGCAGCGCGGCGCTCGCCGCGGCCGCGTTGGCGCTGTTCGGCCCGACGCTGCCTGCGCTCGCGGCGTTTGGACTGTGCGCGGCATTGCTCGCGATGAGCGCGATCGACATCGACACCCATCTACTGCCCGACTCGATGACGCTGCCGCTGCTGTGGGCCGGCATCATTGTCAATTTCAACGGCGTGTTTGCGAGCCTCCACGACGCGGTGCTCGGCGCTATCTTCGGGTATCTGGTGCTGTGGGCCGTGCACTGGCTGTTCCGGCTGGTGCGAGGCATCGACGGCATGGGCTACGGCGACTTCAAGCTGCTGGCAGCGCTGGGTGCGTGGCTTGGCTGGGCGGCGCTTCCTCAGATCGTGCTGGTCGCCGCGGTCGCCGGCGCGGTCGTGGGACTTGCGGCAACGTGGCGCGGCCGCATGCGCTTCGAAGAGCCGCTGCCCTTTGGACCATTTCTCGCCGCGGGCGGCGCGCTCACCCTGTTTCTCGGCACACCGCTCTACCTGGCTTTGGGAGGCTGAAGCATGTTTGTCGTCGGATTGACTGGCGGGATCGGCAGCGGCAAATCGACCGTGGCGGACCTGTTCGCGGCGCACGGCGTCCCGATTGTCGACACCGACCTGATCGCGCATCGCGTGACTGCGCCGCACGGTATCGCGATGCCGCAAATCGCCGCGGAGTTCGGCAACGCATTCGTCGCGGCCGACGGCTCGCTCGACCGCGCGCGCATGCGGGCACTCGTCTTTAGCGACGACGCCGCGCGTAAGCGCCTCGAGAACATCACGCACCCGCTGATTCGCGCGGAAACCGAGCGCGAGCAACGCGAGGCCAAGGGACCGTACCTGATCGTCGTGGTGCCGCTACTCGTCGAGTCGGGCAACTGGAAAGACCGTGTGAACCGCGTGCTCGCTGTGGATTGCAGCGTGGAGACGCAAATCTCCCGCGTGATGAGCCGCAATGGTTTTAGCCGCGAGCAGGTGCTCGCGATCATCGCGCGACAGGCGACCCGTGAAGCACGCCTTGCAGCCGCAGACGATGTGATCGTGAACGACAATACGCCGCTTGCCACGCTAGCGGCAGGAGTTAAAGCGCAGCATCTGGCGTACCTGGGATTGGCGGCGGCGTAGTTGGCGTAGTTGGCGCACTGCCGCAGGCGGCGTAGTTGCCCCAGCCCGTGCAACCAGCCGCCGGCCATCGTGTCACAGTCAGCATCCTCGAACGGGCGCACCCGCGCAGAGCTGCAATTTCTGCCGCCACATCGCCCAAGCAGAAAACCAGGCGCGCCCAGCAGTCCCCTTGGCGCAAATCATTGAACTTCGGCACTTTCCGTATGCCGAAGCTGCAGAAAACGGCCGAAAACACGCGGAAAAGTTTGCTTGAGCGCGCGCAAAATGCGCGTGATTGCTAGGGTAGTCCCACGGCATTAGAATGTCCTGCATTCCCGTCACCGACCACGCCCGAGGCGAGCCCGCTTGATCCTTTACGAGTACCCCTTCAACGAGCGAATCCGGACGCTATTGCGCCTCGAGGACCTGTTCGAGCGCTTCGCGTTCTTTCTGACGCAGGAAGACGCCAGGGAACATCACGTCGCACTGACCACGCTGTTCGAAATCTCCGAGGTAGCAGGTCGCGCGGATCTCAAGTCGGATCTGATGAAGGAACTCGAGCGGCAGCGGCAAACGCTCGCGCCGTTTCGCGGCAATCCGGGAATCGAGCAGAACGCGCTCGAGGCCGTGCTCGGCGAGATCGAACAGACGCTGGCGGGACTCTCGCAAATGCAGGGGAAAACCGGGCAGCATCTTGCAGAGAACGAATGGCTTGCCAGCATCCGCAGCCGGGCAATCATCCCGGGCGGCACCTGCAAGTTCGACCTGCCGTCCTACTACGCGTGGCAGCAGTTTCATCCCGACCAACGCCGGCAAGACATCGCCAAATGGGTCACGCCGCTGGTGCCGCTGCGCGACGCCGCCACCATCGTGCTGCGGCTTGCCCGGGAGTCCGGCCAGGCGTCCAAGGTCATGGCTATGGCAGGCAGCTATCAGCAAATGCTGTCGGGCCGCTCATATCAATTGATGCAGGTGCGCGTCGCGCCCGAGTTGCGCGTGATTCCGGAGGCCAGCGCCAACAAGTACATGCTGTGGGTGCGCTTCACGGTGCAGGACGGCGATCTGCGTCCGCGCGCAGTGGATGTCGACGTGCCCTTTCAGCTCACGCTCTGCAGCCTGTAAGCCGGCTTCGTACCACCGTCAGATAGATTCGGTTCCGAGCAGGCGGTCTCGCTCGTCCCCGCCTTTGAAGCGGCGCGAAATGCCCTTATATTCGATACTTGTTCCATTTGCACTGACTGCCTGACCGTATGCCAACCGTCGTCAAATGCCCTACTTGCGGAAAAGACGTCCGCTGGACACCTGAAAGCAGGTTTCGCCCTTTCTGCTCCGAGCGCTGCAGACAGATCGATCTTGGCGCCTGGGCCGCCGAGAAGTACAAGATCGGTGGGACCGATCAGGAAGCGCCGTCGGACGAGACGCCAGGCGGCGACTACAACCCTCACTGACCGACACGGCGCGCAGTTTGCGCCGTGCCTTCGTTATGGCGCGCGACAACCGGCGCGGGCCGTGTGCCGCGGAGCGCGCAACCAGACCGCACACGCCCGCAACCGAAACCACGCATCGCGCTTGAGCGCCACCTATTCCGTGTGCTCCGCCGCGAGCCATTCCAGCACGGGAATGGTGGCCGGCAGCAGCGGCGAAACCTCCGCGGGCAACGCCTGCCAGACGAACGCCTGACCTTCGCGGCCGTGCGGCTCGCCGGTCCACTGCGTCACCTTGCAGAAAAAGAGCCGCACATAGGCGTGCGGATAATCGTGTTCGAGCGTATGCCACAAGTGGCATGCCTTGACGTCGATACCGAGTTCCTCGTGCAACTCGCGCGCGAGCGCCGCCTCGACGGATTCCCCCGCTTCCAGCTTGCCACCCGGGAATTCCCAGTAGCCTTCGTACGGCTTGCCTGCCGGACGCTGCGCCAACAGATAGCGCCCATCCGGCTGCACGAGCACGCCGACAGCGACCTCCGTGACGGGGCGGCCGGCCGCGTTCTTCTGCGCGTCGCTCATGGCTGCGATTTCCGGCCGGACCAGTCGCGTGCGAACTGCCATGCGACACGCCCCGAACGCGACCCGCGCTCGAGCGCCCACACCAGCGCGTCGCCGCGGGCCGCTTCGACTTCCGCGTCGTTGCAGCCAAAGTGCCGCAGCCAGTGCGCGATGATCGACAGGTAGTCGTCCTGCTTGAACGGATAAAAGCTGACCCACAAGCCGAAACGTTCTGACAGCGAGATCTTTTCTTCGACAAGCTCACCCGGGTGAATCTCACCATCGGACGTGTGCTTGTAAGTCTCGTTGTCGCTCATGTACTCGGGCAGCAGATGCCGACGGTTCGACGTCGCGTAAATCAGCACGTTGTCCGACTGGGCGGCGACCGACCCGTCGAGCGCGACCTTGAGCGCCTTGTAGCCCGACTCGCCGTCTTCGAACGAAAGGTCGTCGCAGAACACCACGAAGCGTTCGGGCCGCTGCGCGATCAGCTCGACAATGTCGCCGAGATCGTGCAGATCGTCCTTGTCCACTTCTATGAGACGCAGGCCGTCTTTGGCGTATGCGTTCAGACAGGCCTTGATCAACGACGACTTGCCGGTGCCGCGCGCGCCCGTCAAGAGCACGTTGTTAGCCGGCAGCTTGTGCACGAACTGGCGCGTGTTCTGCTCGATCAGCGCTTTCTGGCGATCGATGTTTTGCAGATCGTCCAGCGTGATCGTCGAAATGGCCGGCACCGCTTGCAGATAGCCGCGCCCCTGGCGCTTGCGCCAGCGGAAAGCGACCGCCGCCGACCAGTCGATCTCAGGCGCGGCGGGCGGCAGCATGGCTTCCAGGCGCACGAGCACAGCTTCGGCCCGTGTCAGAAACTGTTCGAGTTTGTCCATGACAATGAATAAGCGGCGAGCGCCGCGTAATGAACCCGGTTAGGAGCGGTAGTCGGCGTTGATGCTCACGTAGTCGTGCGACAGATCGCAAGTCCAGATCGTGGCTTGCGCATCGCCGCGGCCGAGCACGACGCGAATGCCGATCTCGCTCTTCTTCATGACGCGCTGGCCGTCTTCTTCGCGGTATGCCGGGTTGCGGCCACCGGCTGTGGCAACCAGCACGTCGTCCAGATACAGATCGATCTTGCCGACGTCGAGATCGTCGATGCCGGCATAGCCGATGGCGGCCAGAATGCGGCCAAGGTTCGGGTCCGATGCATAGAACGCCGTCTTCACGAGCGGCGAATGGCCGATCGCATACGCAATCTGGCGACATTCGCCGACGCTCGAACCGCCTTCCACATGAACCGTCATGAACTTGGTCGCGCCTTCGCCGTCGCGCACGATCAGTTGCGCAAGCGTCTGCGCGACTTCGGTCACCGCATCGCGCAACGCTGCGTAAGCGGGCGAGTCGGTGGAGGTGATCGCGGGCAGGCTGGATTTGCCCGACGCAATCAGGATGAACGAATCGTTGGTGGAGGTATCGCCGTCGATCGTAATGCAGTTGAACGAGCGGTCCGCCACATGTTTGACGAGCGCGTCGAGCACCGGCTGCGCAACGGCGGCGTCGAACGCGAGAAAGCCGAGCATGGTCGCCATGTTCGGCTTGATCATGCCGGCGCCCTTGCTGATGCCGGTCAGCGTGACCGTGTGCCCTTCAATCGTGACCTGGCGCGAGGTTGCCTTCGGCAGCGTGTCGGTGGTCATGATTGCCTGCGCGGCGTCGTACCAGTTCGCTTCCTTGCGGTTGGCCAACGCGGCGGGCAAGCCCGCCTTCAGACGGTCGACCGGCAGCGGCTCCAGAATCACGCCTGTCGAAAACGGCAGCACCTGTTCGGGTGCGATGTCGGCCAGCCGCGCGAGTTCCGCGCAGGTCTCGCGTGCATGCGCGAGCCCCGGTTCGCCAGTGCCCGCATTCGCGTTGCCAGTGTTGATCACCAGCGCCCGAATCGGCTTGCCGCCGGCGCGCACGCGCTCCAGATTCTCGCGGCAGACGGTGACCGGCGCCGCGCAGAAGCGGTTTTGCGTGAACACGCCACCGACCGTCGCGCCTTCGTCGACGGAAATGACCAGCACGTCCTTGCGGTTCGGCTTGCGGATGTTCGCCTCCGCCCAACCGAGCGTGACGCCGGCGACGGGATGCAGTTGAGCGGGATCGATCGAAGGGAAATTGACAGCCATGGTCGCGACCTGTCGAAGAAAATGCCGGCGGGCGCCGGCATCGAGGGAAACGGAACTGGTGGCCCGGTCAGGAAGCCGTGCCACCGCGCAATCAACAACACAACACGGTGCGAAAGAGCCGCTGTCAAGCGAGGCGGCGCGCCTCGAAGCGCGCCGCCTTCGACATCAGGCGATCTTGCCGTGACACTGCTTGTACTTCTTGCCGCTGCCGCACGGGCAGGGATCGTTGCGGCCGACTTTCGGCACGCCGTCTGCGCCAACCGGCGACGCGGCCTGCGGCGCCGAGCCATGGCTCATTGCGTCGCCGATCATCGCAGCGGTGGCCGCTTCGGCGGCCGCGGGCGCGGCAGCCGATGCCTCGGCAAATTCGGCGTGGCGGAATTCAACGTTCTCGAGGTGGCTGCCCTGCTCTTCCATCTGCTCGGCCGCCTGCTCCAGCTGCTCGGGCGACTGGATCTGCACGTTCATCACCACGCGGGTGACCTCGAGCTTGACCGCGTCCAGCATCGCGGCGAACAGTTCGAACGCCTCGCGCTTGTATTCCTGCTTCGGATTCTTTTGCGCATAACCACGCAGATGAATGCCCTGGCGCAGATGATCGAGGGCGGCCAGATGTTCGCGCCAGCTGCGGTCGAGCGTTTGCAGCATGATCGAACGTTCGAACGCACTGAACGACTCACGGCCCACCAGCTCGACCTTCGCCTCGTAGGCTTCGTCCGCGGCGGCCTGCACGGCTTCGAGAATCTCGTCGGACGTGATCGAGTTCGACTCGTTGATCATTTCCTGGATCGCGAGGTCGAGCTGCCATTCGTTGCGCAGCACTTCTTCGAGTTCCGGAACGTCCCACTGTTCTTCAATGCTGCCCGGCGGCACGAACTGGTGAACGATGTCCGCAATCACACCATGACGCATTGCGCCGATGGTTTCTGTAATGTCGTTCGCCTCGAGCAGTTCGTTGCGCTGCTGGTAGATCACCTTGCGCTGATCGTTCGAGACGTCGTCGTATTCGAGCAGTTGCTTACGGATATCGAAGTTGCGTGCCTCGACCTTGCGCTGCGCCGATTCGATGGAACGCGACACGATGCCCGCTTCGATTGCCTCGCCTTCCGGCATCTTCAGGCGGTCCATGATCGCGCGCACGCGGTCGCCGGCAAAAATGCGCAACAGCGGATCTTCCAGCGACAGGTAAAAGCGCGACGAACCCGGGTCGCCCTGACGGCCCGCGCGGCCGCGCAACTGGTTGTCGATGCGGCGCGACTCGTGGCGCTCAGTGCCGATAATGTGCAGACCGCCCGCCGCCTTCACCTGATCGTGCAGCGCCTGCCATTCGTCGTGCAGCTGCTGGATGCGGCGCTGCTTCTCGTCGTCAGGAATCGTCTCGTCCTGTTCGATGAACGACGCCTGCTTCTCGGCATTGCCGCCGAGCACGATGTCGGTACCGCGACCGGCCATGTTGGTGGCGATCGTAATGCGCTTCGGACGCCCCGCTTCCGCCACGATCTCCGCTTCGCGCGCGTGCTGCTTCGCGTTGAGCACTTCGTGCGGCAAACCGGCCTGCTTGAGCAGATGCGAAAGCAGCTCGGAGTTTTCGATGGACGTGGTGCCGACTAGCACCGGCTGCCCGCGCTCATAGCAATCGCGGATGTCGCGGATCACCGCGTCGTAGCGTTCCTTCGCCGTCTTGTAAATCTGATCCTGCTTGTCGATCCGCTTGGGCGGACGGTTGGTCGGGATCACGACCGTTTCGAGACCGTAAATCTCGTTGAACTCGTACGCTTCGGTGTCGGCCGTGCCGGTCATGCCGGCCAGCTTCGCGTACATGCGGAAGTAGTTCTGGAAGGTGATCGAAGCGAGCGTCTGGTTCTCGCTCTGAATCTTCACGTGTTCCTTCGCCTCGACGGCCTGGTGCAGACCGTCCGACCAGCGGCGGCCGGCCATCAGACGGCCCGTGAATTCGTCGACGATAATCACTTCGCCGTTCTGCACCACGTAGTGCTGGTCCCGATGGAACAGCGTGTGCGCGCGCAGCGCGGCGTACACGTGGTGCATGAGCGTGATGTTTTGCGGCGCGTAGAGGCTTTCGCCCTCGCCGATCAAGCCCCATTCAGCGAGCAGGCGCTCGGCCTTCTCGTGGCCCGATTCGGTCAGGAACACCTGGCGGCCTTTCTCGTCGAGCGTGTAGTCGCCCGGCTTTTCGACGCCGGTGCCGTCGGCCTTCTCTTCGCCGATCTGCCGCTCGAGCAGCGGCGGCAACGCGTTCATGCGCACGTAGAGTTCGGTGTGGTCTTCGGCCTGACCGGAGATGATGAGCGGCGTACGCGCCTCGTCGATCAGGATCGAGTCCACCTCGTCGACCACGGCGAAGTTGAGCCCGCGCTGCACGCGCGCTTCCGGCTCGTACACCATGTTGTCGCGCAGGTAGTCGAAGCCGAACTCGTTGTTCGTGCCGTACGTGATGTCGGCCGCATAGGCCTGCTGCTTCGCGCCGTGATCCATCTGCGACAGATTGATGCCGACCGACAGCCCGAGGAAGTTGTAGAGGCGCGCCATCCACTCGGCGTCGCGCTGCGCGAGGTAGTCGTTCACCGTGACGACGTGAACGCCGCGGCCCGACAGGGCGTTAAGGTACACGGGCAGCGTGGCGACCAGCGTTTTACCTTCGCCAGTGCGCATTTCGCCGATCTTGCCGTAGTGCAGAACCATGCCGCCGATCAGCTGGACGTCGAAGTGGCGCATTTTCAGCACGCGCTTGCTTGCCTCGCGGCACACCGCGAACGCTTCGGGCAGGATTTTGTCGAGCGACTCGCCGCCCGCGACGCGCTGGCGGAATTCGTCCGTTTTGGCGCGCAGTTGATCGTCCGTCAATTGCTCGATCTGCGGCTCGAGCGCATTGATCGCCGCGACGGTCTTTTGATATTGCTTGACTAGCCGCTGGTTGCGGCTGCCAAAAATCTTCTGTAGAAAACCGGTGGTCATCGGATCGGTGTCTGCGTCGCGGCTTCGGCTGGTTGGCGGACATGCGGTTCCCGCATGCGCGCTCCGGGGTCAGAAGGGCCTCGGCGGCTTAGTCCAAGAGTGAATTCGAATCGGGGATTTTAGCACGCGCCCCCGCCCACGCCTGTGTCGACGGCGCGACGCCCGCGGGCACCGAAGCCCGCCGCGCCGCGCTTTGACGGTGCGACAACGCGCGGCGCTCGCCGCACCTCGCGCGGTACAATCGCGGCGTATCTTCACATGTGCTGCGCCCACGCCGCTACTCTAGAACATGAGCCGTTCTCCCTCGTTTTCAAGGCCGCCGCCCAAGCAGTTCAACGTGCGCCGGCCGCAGCCGGTCGTCGAGGTGCTCAACCGCACCGACGCGTTTGCCGCGCTGCGCGCGGGCGTCGAGCAGATCGCCGCGCTCGAGAAGGATCTGCGCGACCTGCTGCCCGACTATCTGGCGACGAGCGTGGAACCCGGTTTTATCAAGGAAGGCGTGCTGGCGCTCTTCGCCGCGCACAATGCGCTCGCGGCGCGCCTGCGGCATCTGGAGCCGCGGCTGCTGGCGGATCTGCAACAGCGCGGCTGGCCGGTAAATGCGCTGCGCATCCGGGTCCGCCCGCAGCCCGCCAGACAACCGCCGCCGGAAAAACAGGCGCGCATGACGCCCGCTGGCGCCGACGCGTTGCACGCGCTCAGTGAATCTCTCGCGCCTTCGCCTTTGCGCGAAGCGCTGGCGAAAATGGCGGCAAGGCACCGGAGAAATCGCTGAACAAAAAAATAAGCGGCTCACATGAGCCGCTTATTTTTCATACACTCGCTTCGGAAATTTCACCGGCGACGCGATGCCGGTTCCTTACCCAAAAGCCGTCTGCGTCTCATACGCAAAGCCCCGCGGAGCCTTTTGCGTGTCGTTGAACGTGACGATTTCGTATGAATCTTCATGCGCGAGCAATTCGCGCAGCAACGCGTTGTTCAGGCCGTGGCCCGACTTATACGCGTCGTAGGAAGCCAGCAGCGGATGCCCGACCACATAAAGGTCGCCAATGGCGTCGAGCATCTTGTGCTTTACGAACTCGTCGTCGTAGCGCAGTCCGTCGTTGTTCAAGATGCGGTATTCGTCGAGCACGATCGCGTTGTCCATGCTGCCACCGCGCGCGAGACCCAACTCGCGCATCATCTCGACTTCGTGCGCGAAGCCGAACGTGCGGGCGCGCGCGATTTCGCGCACGTACGACGTGTCGGCGAAGTCCACTTCCAGCGCCTGGCCGGTTTTGTCGACCGCCGGGTGACGGAAATCGATCGTGAACTTGAGCTTGAAACCGAAATACGGGTCGAGCCGGGCGAACTTGTCGCCGTCGCGAATCTCAACCGGCTTGGTGACCTTGATGAACTTCTTTGCCGCGTTCTGTTCTTCGATTCCCGCCGATTGAATCAGAAACACGAACGAGCTGGCGCTGCCGTCCATGATGGGAATTTCTTCGGCAGTGACGTCGACATACAGATTGTCGATGCCAAGACCGGCGCAGGCGGACATCAAATGCTCGATGGTCGAAACGCGCGCGCCGTCTTTCTGCAATACGGAAGCAAGACGGGTATCGCCAATCGCCATGGCCGACGCAGGAATGTCCACGGGCGTGGGCAAATCCACGCGCGAGAACACGATGCCCGTATCCGGCGCTGCCGGGCGGAGCGTCAGGTTGACTTTACGGCCGGAGTGCAAACCGATGCCGACCGTCTTGACGATTGATTTGATAGTGCGCTGCTTCAACATGGTGATCTTATTTTCGATTGAAAATCCCAATCGGGACTTTTTGTTCCATAGCACGAATTATACTCCATAACCCTAAGGAGCGTCTTCGCGCGGAACGTATCAATCTGTTTCGCTGCGTTACCCGCGTTTTTCAACGGGCGCCCGTGAGGGAAAGCGTGACGGGCCGGCGTCCGGAACGGAGGCGTTTCCGGTCGTCGGCCCGCGTAACGGCCTGTCACAAAGCGTCGTTTCCGCCGTTGCCGTTGCGCCACACGATGAACCGCGTGCGCGGCGAAGGCGCTGACGCTTACATAACTAGCTCAACGTCGCGAGGATACTCCCTGCATCGCTCACTTCGAATTTGCCGGCAGCCTCGACATTCAACGTCTTGACCACGCCGTCGTCGACAACCATTGCGTAGCGCTGGGAACGGATTCCCATGCCGCGCGCCGACAAATCCTGCTCGAGACCGAGCGCTCGTGTGAAAGCCGCACTTCCGTCCGCCATCATGCGCACCTTGCCCGAGGCATGCAGATCGCGTCCCCACGCGCCCATTACGAACGCGTCGTTCACGGACACGCACCAGACTTCGTCGACACCTGCCGCGCGCAACTGCTCGGCGTGTTCGATATAACCCGGCACATGTTTGGCCGAACAGGTCGGCGTGAAAGCGCCTGGCAATCCGAAGATCACCACGCGCTTACCCGCCGTCTGCCCGCGCACGTCGAAGCTGTTAGGCCCGATCGTGCAGCCCGCGCGTTCGTCTTCGACATACTCGAAGAGCGTTGCGTCGGGCAGCTTGTCACCAGCTTGAATCATGCTCAGTCCTTTGCATCGATGCGAAGCATCGTTCGCACGTCATCGTGTCGCAGTGAGTCGGCGACAGTCGCCCAATCCGCTTCGCGATTCCGAAGAGGGCACTTGTCCTTGCCGCGAATCCCACGATACGCGGCTTGTTTGCCGTTCACCCGCCACGCTCGGGCATTCGTCCGCCAACGCCGTCAAGCCAGGAATGCCCCGGCGGCGCGGCAGCGAAAGCCTGCCCCGTGCGCTCAGTCCGCCTGCTTGCGCAGGAATGCCGGAATGTCGTACGTGTCGACGCCCTTTTCCTGCAGCGCCTGCACGTGCGAAGCCGCGGTGTCGCGCGACGTGCGCCATACCGCCGGCGTATCCAGCGCGCCGTAGTCGGCGGTGCTGGCGTGCGACGGCGTTGCGTACGTAGCGTGCTGTGCGCTGATCGGCTGGTTGTCGGTACCGGTGCGCAGCAGCGTCATCGGAGCGGACTGCTGCTTCTTCGCTGCACGGCCCAGACCCGTTGCCACCACGGTCACGCGCAGCGCGTCGCCCATTGCATCGTCGTACACCGCGCCGAAAATAACCGTGGCGTCTTCTGCGGCGTAGCTCTTGATGGTGTTCATCACTTCGCGCGTTTCCGACAAACGCAGCGAACGGCTCGACGTGATGTTGACCAGCACGCCGCGCGCGCCCGACAGATCCACGCCTTCCAGCAGCGGGCTTGCAACGGCCTGCTCGGCCGCCAGACGCGCGCGATCGACGCCGGCCACCGTCGCCGTGCCCATCATCGCCTTGCCCTGCTCGCCCATCACCGTCTTCACGTCTTCGAAGTCGACGTTCACCAGACCGTCGACGTTGATGATTTCCGCGATGCCGGCCACTGCGTTGTTCAGAACGTCGTCAGCGCACTGGAAGCACTTGTCCATTTCGGCGTCGTCGCCCATCACCTCGAACAGCTTGTCGTTCAGAACGACGATCAGCGAGTCGACGTGATCCTCCAGTTGCTGCGAACCGGCTTCTGCCACACGCATGCGCTTGCCGCCTTCGAACTCGAACGGCTTGCTGACCACGCCAACGGTCAGGATGCCCATTTCCTTGGCGATCTGCGCAACCACGGGTGCTGCGCCCGTTCCCGTGCCGCCGCCCATGCCCGCGGTGATGAAGACCATGTGCGCGCCACGCAGTGCGTCGGCAATACGCTCACGTGCTTCTTCCGCTGCGGCGCGGCCCATTTCCGGCTTGGCGCCGGCGCCCAAACCCGTGTTGCCCAACTGGATCACCGCGGTGGCGCGCGAACGCGACAAAGCCTGCGCGTCCGTGTTCATCACGATGAAGTCGACGCCTTGCACGCCTTTGTTGATCATGTGCTGAACAGCATTGCCGCCAGCGCCACCTACTCCGACCACCTTGATGATGGTGCCGTTCGTTTCGGTTTCCAGCATTTGGAAATCCATGATGCCTCCGTCAAGATAAAAAATTGCAGCCACTCGGCCGTTATTCGGCAGGAGATCGGGCAACCTCCTGTCGCGCGCCAGCCGCCGGCACCAGCGCGTATTTCGAAAATGAATGCGTTAGAAGTTGCCGAGGAACCAGTCCTTCATGCGCGTGAACACCTGGCCCATCGAGCCCGACTGCACCGCGACCTTGCGGCCGCGCATGCGCTGCGAACGTCCTTCGACGAGCAGGCCCATTGCCGTCGAATAGCGCGGATTGCGCACCACGTCGGCGAGACCGCCCGCATACTCGGGCACGCCGATACGCACGGGCTTGAGGAAAATGTCCTCACCCAGTTCCACCATGCCGAGCATCATCGACGCGCCACCCGTCAGCACGACGCCCGAGCTCAGCAGCTCCTCGTAACCCGACTCGCGCACTACCTGCTGCACGAGCGAAAACAGTTCTTCGACACGCGGCTCGATCACCGCTGCCAGCGCCTGGCGCGACAGCGTGCGCGGACCGCGCTCGCCGAGGCCCGGCACCTCGATCATTTCGTCCGGATCGGCGAGCGCCTGCTTGGCGATGCCGTAATCCACCTTGATGTCTTCCGCGTCCGGCGTCGGCGTGCGCAAGGCCATCGCGATGTCGCTCGTGATCTGGTCGCCGGCAATCGGAATCACCGCGGTGTGGCGAATCGCGCCTTCGCTGAAGATCGCGATGTCGGTCGTGCCGCCGCCGATGTCCACCAGCACCACGCCCAGTTCCTTTTCGTCTTCCGTCAGCACCGCGAGCGACGACGCGAGTGGCTGCAGGATCAGATCGTTCACTTCGAGGCCGCAGCGGCGCACGCACTTCACGATGTTCTGCGCCGCGCTCACCGCGCCGGTGACGATATGCACTTTCACTTCGAGGCGAATGCCGCTCATGCCGATCGGCTCGCGCACGTCTTCCTGACCGTCGATGATGAATTCCTGCGTGAGGATATGCAGCACCTGCTGGTCGGTCGGAATGTTGATGGCCTTCGCCGTTTCGATCACGCGCGCCACATCGGCCTGCGTGACTTCCTTCTCCTTGATCGCCACCATGCCGCTCGAATTGAAGCTGCGAATGTGGCTGCCGGCGATACCGGTGAAGACATTGGTGATTTTGCAGTCGGCCATCAGTTCGGCTTCTTCCAGCGCGCGCTGAATGGACTGCACGGTGGCTTCGATGTTCACCACCACGCCTTTCTTGAGCCCCTTCGATTCGCTCTGGCCGAGGCCGATCACCTCGTAGTGACCTTCGCCCTTCAGCTCGGCGACGATGGCCACGACCTTCGACGTCCCGATGTCGAGGGCGACCAGCAGATCTTTATAGTCTTTACTCATAGCGTGCTCATTGCGTGTGATGTCCGTTTACTTCTTGCCCTTGTCGGGTTCGCTGATAAAGCGCATGCCAGCGGCACGAATCGCGAAACCGTTCGGATAGCGCAAGTCCGCATACTCGATATCCTTCCCCCAACGTTGCGTCACCGCGTTCCAGGCCGCGGTCAGCCGCTTGCTGCGGTCCAGCAGCGTGTCCTGATTGCGTTCGCGCCCCAGCTCCACCTGCATGCCGTTGGATAGCTTCACTGTCCACGCGTAGCGCGGCGACAGCGTGACTTCTTCCGGCGTGGCGTCGAGCGGCGCAAACCACTTCTGAAAGTCGTGATAACGCGCGACCACTTCCTTGGCCGTGCCGTCCGGGCCGTCGAACGCAGGCAGTTCTTCTTCGAGCTCGCCCTGATTCGCGGTGAACAGCTCGCCGTCGACGCTCACCAGCTGATCGCTGCCCCACGTGCCAAGCGGCTTGTACTCTTCCAGCGTGACAGCCAGCGCGTTCGGCCAGACCCGTCGCACGCTCGCGTGGCGCACCCACGGCATCTGTTCGAACGCCTGGCGCGCGACGTCGAGGTCGACCGTGAAAAAGTTGCCCTTCAACCGCCCGACGACGCCCGCGCGCACCGTCGGCGAATTGATGTGCTCCGTATCGCCGTCGATCTGTATCTCGCGCAGCGCGAAATTCGGGCGCTGGATCAGCCAGTAACCGCCCGCCGCCAGCAGCACGAGCACCAGCAACGCATGCAATGCGCTGGCGGCGAGATTGAGCTGGCGAACGTTGTTCCACATGGTGTTGCTTTCGGGTTGCCCCGCTCAGTGCTTCAATTAGTCCTTCAAGGTCAGCGCCAACACGCCGACCACCAGTTCCTGATAGCTGATGCCGACCGCACGCGCCGCCTTCGGCGGCAGCGAGTGATCGGTCATGCCGGGCGCCGTATTTACTTCCAGAAAGTACGGATTGCCGTCGGCGTCGAGCATGAAATCGGCGCGGCCCCAGTCGGTGCAACCGAGCACTTCGAACGCGCGGCGCGCCAGCACTTTCATGCGCGCTTCCTCGTCCGGCGTCAGACCGCACGGAATCAGATACTGCGTGTCGTTTGCGATGTACTTCGCGTGATAGTCGTAGAACTCGCCGGCCGGCACGATGCGAATGACAGGCAGGTCCAGATTGCCCGCGATGCACGCGGTGTATTCGCCGCCGCCCTCGATGCTCTTTTCCACCACCACGATCCTGTCGTACTTCACCGCCTCGACGAGCGCCGCAGGCAGCGCCTCCGCGCTCTTCACCTTGATCACGGCGACGCTCGAGCCTTCGCTCGCGGGCTTCACGAAGAGCGGCAAGCCGAGTTTCGCGACAATGTCTTTCGCGCGGGCTTCGTAGTCGTCGCCGCGCATCACGGCTTCGAACGGCGGCGTCGGAATGCCGAGCTGCTGCCACACGAGTTTGGTGCGGAATTTATCGAGCCCGAGCGCCGAGCCGAGCACGCCGCTACCCGTGTACTTGATGCCGTAAAAATCCAGCGCGCCCTGAATCTGGCCGTTTTCGCCGTAGCCGCCATGCAGCGCGTTGAACGCGCGCACGAAGCCTTCTTCCTTCAGCGCGGCAAGCGGACGCTCGGACGGATCGAACGGATGCGCGTCGACGCCTGCATCGCGCAAACCTTGCAGCACGAGGCGCCCGGAATTGAGCGACACCTCGCGCTCGGCGGAATTCCCGCCGAGCAGCACGGCCACCTTGCCAAATTTCTTCGCGAGTTGATCTGACTGATTACTGCTCATCTCACACCTTCGTTTCCTGAGCGAGACGACCCGGCACACTGCCGATCGAACCCGCGCCCATCGTGATCACCACATCGCCGTCGCGCACGACTGCTGCGAGCGCGCCCGGCACTTCGTCCACCGTATCGACGAACACCGGCTCGACCTTGCCCGCCACGCGCAGCGCGCGTGCGAGTGCCCGGCCGTCCGCTGCGACGATCGGCGCTTCGCCGGCCGAATAGACTTCGGTCAGCACGAGCGCGTCGACGGTCGACAGCACCTTTACAAAGTCTTCGAAACAGTCGCGCGTGCGCGTAAAGCGGTGCGGCTGGAAAGCGAGCACGAGACGCCGCCCGGGAAAAGCGCCGCGCGCCGCCGCAACCGTGGCCGCCATCTCGACCGGGTGATGACCGTAGTCGTCGACCAGCGTGTAGGCGCCCGGCGCCTGGCCCTCGGCAATGACGGGCACTTCGCCGTAACGCTGGAAGCGCCGGCCCACGCCGTTGAAGTCCGCCAGCGCCCGCTGGATATCGGCGTCTTTCACTTCGAGTTCGGTTGCGATCGCGATGGCGGCGAGCGCGTTCTGCACGTTGTGCTCGCCCGGCAGGTTCAACGTGATGTCGAGCGGCGCGGCGTCTTCGCGCATCGCAGTGAAATGCATCTTGCCGTCGCGCGCTTCTACGTTGACCGCGCGCACCTGCGCGTCCGGCGCAAAGCCATAACGGATGATCGGCTTGGAGACGAACGGCAGAATCTCCTTCACGTTCGGGTCGTCGACGCACAGCACGGCAATGCCGTAAAACGGCAGACGGTGCGTGAATTCGATGAACGCCTGCTTCAGGCGCGCGAAGTCGTGGCCGTAGGTGTCCATGTGATCGGCGTCGATGTTCGTGATGACTTCGATCACCGGAAACAGATTCAGGAACGAAGCGTCGGACTCGTCCGCTTCGGCGACGATGAAGTCGCCGGTGCCGAGCCGTGCGTTCGCGCCAGCGCTGATCAGCCGTCCGCCAATCACGAAGGTCGGATCGAGGCCGCCTGCGGCCAGCACGCTTGCCACCAGCGACGTTGTGGTGGTCTTGCCGTGCGTGCCGGCAATCGCGATGCCCTGCTTCAGGCGCATCAGTTCGGCGAGCATCACCGCGCGCGGCACGATAGGGATGCGACGATGCCGCGCCGCCAGCACTTCCGGGTTGTCGCTGCGCACCGCGGTCGAGACGACCACAGCATTAGCACCTTCGATGTTCTCCGCCGCGTGTCCGATGGCGATGCGCGCGCCAAGCGCGGCAAGGCGATCCGTCACGGCATTGCCCGAGAGATCCGAGCCGCTCACCTGATAACCGAGGTTGACCAGCACCTCCGCGATGCCGCTCATGCCGACACCGCCGATGCCGACAAAGTGAATGTGTTTGACGATGTGTTTCATTGCTTTCCTTCTGGGCTCGCGCCCGAAATCGAACCCGCCACGCTCGCGCAAATCTGCGCGACCTGTTGCGTGGCGTCGGGTTTCGCGAGCGAGCGCGAACGCTCCGCCATGTCCGCGAGACTTTCCCGCGTCTGGCTGCGCAACCAGTCGGCGAGTTTTTCCGCTGACAGATCGCGTTGTTGCACGACCAGCGCCGCGCCGTTGTCGGCGAGAAACGCTGCATTGGTGGTTTGGTGATCGTCCACCGCATACGGGAACGGCACGAACAACGCGGCCACACCTACCGCTGAAATCTCCGACACCGTCATTGCACCCGAGCGGCAGATCACGAGGTCTGCTTTTTCGTAGGCGCTCGTCATGTCGTCGATGAACGGCACGAGTTGCAGATTCGCGCCTGTCTGCAGGCCGGCTGCCGCGTAGTTGCTGCTCAGATCGTCGATATGCTTCGCGCCCGCCTGATGCACGATGTGCGGCCGTTCGTCGGGGCAAAGCAGCGCAATCGCGCGCGGCACCACTTCATTGAGCGCCGCAGCACCCAGACTGCCGCCCACTACCAGCACATTCAGCGGACCCTTGCGTTCTGCATAGCGTGCTTTGGGCGCGATCGCGCGTGCAAGTTCCGCACGAATCGGATTGCCGGTCCATTCGCCGCGCGGCAGCGCATTCGGAAAGGCGACCAGCACACGTTTTGCAAGCTTGGCGAGCACCCTGTTGGCGAGGCCCGCGATCGAATTCTGTTCGTGCAGCACGAGCGGGCGGCCGCTCAACGCAGTCATGAGGCCGGCCGGAAACGTGATGTAGCCGCCCATGCCGAGCACCACGTCGGGCTTCACGCGACGCAGCACGCTCAAACTCTGCGTGCACGCGCGCAGCAGATTCATCGGCAGCATGAGCTTGGTTTTCAGGCCTTTGCCGCGCAGTCCGCCAAAGCGCACGTATTCCATCGCAATGCCGTGCTTCGGTACGAGCGTCGCTTCCATGCCCGCGGGATTGCCGAGCCATACGACCTTCCAGCCCCACGCCTGCATCAGGTGCGCGACCGCGAGCCCCGGGAACACGTGTCCCCCGGTGCCGCCGGCCATCACCATCAGCGTGCGTTGCTGCGTGAGGGTCATACTTTCCCCCCGCGCATCAGCACCCGGTTCTCGTAGTCCACCCGCATCAGCACCGCAACGGCGACGCAGTTCAACAGAATGCCCGAGCCGCCGTAACTCACGAGCGGCAAGGTCAGACCTTTGGTTGGCAGCAAGCCCAGATTCACGCCCATGTTGATGAAGGTCTGCGCGCCGAACCAGATACCGACGCCTTTGGCCACGAGACCCGCGAACGTGCGATCGAGCGCAAGCGCCTGGCGGCCAATTTCAAACGAACGGCGCACGATCCAGTAAAACATCAGGATCACGACGAGCACCCCGACGAAGCCGAGTTCTTCGCCGATCACCGCGAGGATGAAGTCGGTATGCGCTTCCGGCAGATAGTTGAGCTTCTCGACGCTACCGCCGAGGCCCACGCCGAACCACTCGCCGCGGCCAAATGCGATCAGCGAGTGCGTCAATTGATATGCCTTGCCCTGCGCGTAGCGGTCGTCCCACGGATCGAGATACGCAAAAATCCGCTCGCGCCGCCAGGGCGAGGCCCACACCAGCAAGCTGAACGTGCCGACCGCCGTGGCGACGAGCCCGCCGAACAGCTTGCCGTTCACGCCGCCGAGAAACAGCAGTCCCATGGCAATCGCGGCGATCACCATGAACGCGCCCATGTCCGGCTCGAGCAGCAGCAGCGCACCGACGAGCCCGACCGCCATCGCCATCGGCAGGAAGCCCTTGGCGAAGCTGTGCATGTATTCCTGCTTGCGCACGGTGTAGTTCGCCGCGTAGATCGTCACCGCGAGCTTCATGATTTCCGATGGCTGCATGTTCGTGATGCCGAGCGGAATCCAGCGGCGCGCGCCGTTCACGCCCTTGCCGACGTGCGGGATCAGCACGATCACGAGAGCAGCGAGTGCGATCAGGAACAGCTTTGGTGCGTACTTGTCCCACGTCGAGATCGGGATGCGGAAGGACACGACGCCGACCACGGCGCCCATCACCACGAAGATCAACTGGCGCACGAGGAAAGCGTAGTCGCGGTACGACGCGTACTTCGGCGAATCGGGCATTGCGATCGACGCCGAGTACACCATCACCACGCCGAGCCCGAGCAGCGCGACCACCACCCACAGCAGCGAGTGATCGTAGTCGAGCATGCGCGAGCGCAGCGGCCGCACGCCGTTCACGGCGCTCGCAAGACCGCTGCCGCCCGTGCGGGAACCGACGCGCGCGGCGCCGGCAGGCTCACCCGAGCCACCCGCGCGTAGACCGAACCGTTCCGACCAGCTCATATCATCGTCCCCCGTTCGGCCGCAATCTCTTCCACCGTGCTGCGAAACACCGCTGCGCGATGCGCGTAGCCCTTGAACATATCGAAGCTCGCGCATGCCGGCGACAGCAGCACGGCGTCGCCCGCTTGCGCGAGCGCGGCGGCCGCCCGCGTCGCTTCTTCGAGCGTGGCGTGATCCGTAATGGCGATGCCGGTGTCTGCGAGCGCCGCGCGAATCTGCGGCGCGTCGCGGCCGATCAGCATCACGCCGCGGCACCAGCGCATGACGGGCGCGGCGAGCGGTTCGAAATCCTGACCTTTGCCGTCGCCGCCCGCGATCAGCACGACGCGTTGCGCGAGACCGTCGAGCGCGGCGACCGTGGCGCCCACGTTGGTTCCCTTGCTGTCGTCGACGTAGTCGATGCCGTCGATCGAAGCGATCAGTTCCACGCGATGCGGCTCGCCGCGATACTCGCGCAAGCCGTGCAACAACCGCGCGGCGGGCAAACCGATCGCCCGCGAAAGCGCATACGCGGCCAGCGCGTTGGCGGCGTTGTGCAAACCGCGAATGCGCAATGCGTCCGCGGGCATCAGACGCTTGAGCGCAATGTTCGGCGGCGTGACCGCTTCGTTCTTGCGACGCCGCTTCGGCGCGGGTTCGTCGCTGGCGTCGAGATCGTGCGCTTCGACGAGCCAGATCATGCCGTTATCGCGCAGCAAGCCGTAGTCGCCGCCGTTCTTCGGCTCGGTTACGCCGAACGTGACCATCTCGGCGTCGCTCGACTCGGAAGGCGCGAGCGCCATGACGCGCGCGTCGTCGCGATTGAGCACGCGCACGGTTTGTGTACCGAAAATGCGGCCCTTGGCGGCGGCGTAGGCATCCAGACCGCCATGCCAGTCGAGGTGATCCTGCGTGATGTTGAGAATCGCGGCCGCGTCGGGTTCGAAGGTGTGCGAGGTTTCGAGCTGGAAGCTCGATAGTTCGAGCACCCACACGTCGGGTAGCGCGGTGTTGTCGATGGCTTCGCTCAGTTTGTCGAGCAGCGCCGGACTGATGTTGCCCGCCACCGCAACCTTCTTGCCCGCACGCTCGCAGAGCAGGCCGGTCAAACTGGTGGTCGTGGTCTTGCCGTTCGTGCCGGTAATGGCGACCACTTTCGGCGCGTAGCCGTTTTCGCCCAGCGTTCTGAGCGCTTGCGAAAACAGTTCGAGCTCACCCCACACCGGGATGCCCTGCTCGCGCGCCGCGGTGATGAGCGGCAACAGGTCGGCCGCAAGCGGCGACAGACCAGGACTGATTGCAACGAGCTCTACCCCTTCCAGCAGCACCGGCGAAAACGGGCCGCCCACGAACGCGGCGTCGACGCCGTGCGCTTCCAGCGCGGACAGGTTCGGCGGCACTTCGCGCGTGTCGGCCACACGCAGCCGACAGCCGTGCCGCGCGCACCAGCGCGCCATCGCGAGACCGGATTCACCCAGTCCCAGCACGAGCACCATCGGCTTTTGCCGATCCCGAAACTTCTCGCCGAACATCGTCTGCTTCCTCTAATACCTGCTGCTCAACGCAGTTTGAGCGTGGACAATCCGAACAGACACAACATCAAGGTGATGATCCAGAAGCGCACGACCACCTGCGTTTCCTTCCAACCCGACAATTCGAAATGGTGATGCAGCGGCGCCATCTTGAAGAGACGCCGGCCTTCGCCGAAACGGCGCTTGGTGAACTTGAACCACGCAACCTGCAACATCACCGAAAGTGTTTCGGCGACGAAAATGCCACCCATGATGAAGAGCACGATTTCCTGCCGCACGATCACCGCGACCGTGCCGAGCGCGCCGCCCAGCGCCAGCGCGCCGACGTCGCCCATGAACATCTGCGCCGGGTGCGTGTTGAACCAGAGGAACGCGAGCCCTGCGCCGCCCATTGCCGAACAGAAGATCAGCAGTTCGCCCGCGCCGGGAATGTGCGGAAACAGCAGGTATTTCGAGTAGACCGAGCTGCCCATCACGTAGGCAAACACGCCGAGCGACGCACCCACCAGCACGACCGGCATGATGACGAGGCCGTCCAGGCCGTCGGTGAGATTCACCGCGTTGCTCGCGCCCACGATCACGAGGTACGTCAGCACGATGAAGCCCCACACGCCGAGCGGATAGCTGATCGACTTCACGAACGGCAGCATCAGGTCGGCGCGCGCGGGCAAGCCCATCGACAAACCGCTGCGCACCCACGCCATGAACAGGTCGAACACGCGCACGTTGCTCGCTTCCGACACGCTGAAGGCGAGATACACCGCGGCAAAGAGACCGATCACGGACTGCCAGAAATACTTTTCGCGCGACGACATGCCGCGCGGGTCCTTGTAGACGACCTTGCGATAGTCGTCGACCCAGCCGATTACGCCAAAGCCGAAAGTGACGAGAATCACGATCCAGATGAAGCGATTGGTGAGGTCGGCCCACAACAGCGTGGCCACGGCGATGCCAAGCAGAATCAGCACACCGCCCATGGTCGGCGTGCCGGATTTCACCAGATGCGTTTGCGGACCGTCTTTACGGACAGCCTGGCCGACCTTCATTGCGGTCAGCTTGCGAATCACCGCCGGGCCGCAGACGAGCCCGATCAGCAACGCGGTGATAGTGGCCATCACCGCGCGAAAAGTCAGATAACTGAACACGCGCAAGAAGCTTGCGTCATTCTGCAGCCATTGCGCCAGCGCCAGTAGCATGCTTCGGTCCTTCTATTTCAGTGTGCGGCGGGCGCGCTGCCCGCTGCGTTGGGTTGTGGACTCGTAACGGCGTCCACCACGCGCTCCATTTGCATGAAGCGCGAGCCTTTCACGAGAAGCGTTGCAGCCGCGCCGTAACCAGCCTGCTGCAATTGCGCGACCAGCGTGCCGACGTCGGCCACGTGGTGCGCGCCTGCGCCGTATGCCGCACAGGCGTCGCGCGAGGCGTCGCCCATGGCGTACAGCGCGTCGATACCGCGCTCTTTGGCGTAAGCGCCGATTTCGCGGTGAAACTCGGCACCGTGATCGCCGACTTCGCCCATGTCGCCCATCACCAGCACGCGTGGCGACGCGTGCGACGCGAGCACGTCGATCGCGGCGCGCATCGAATCGGGATTCGCGTTGTACGTGTCGTCGATCACCGTGGCGCCGGCGAGTGTGCCGAGCGCAGCCTGCTTGACCTGCAAGCGGCCTTTGACCGCGCCGAACGATTCGAGGCCGCGCCTGATCGCGTCGAGCGAAACGCCAGAGGCGAGTGCCGCCGACGTTGCCGCGAGCGCGTTATGCGCGTTGTGGTCGCCGAGCACCTGCAGCGTGACTTCTAATGCGCCCTCGGGCGTTTCGATGCTGAGCCGCCTGCCGTCGAACCTGCCGGTGACCGCCGCTGCGGTCGTGCGTTCCGCCGTGTTGAGCGCGAAGTCGACGATGCGGTTGCCCGTGGCCGCCACGCGCCAGATGCTTGCGTAAGCATCGTTCGCGGGAAAGACAGCGACGCCTTCCGGCTTGAGCGCGTGAATCACGCTCGCATGTTCGAGTGCGACCGCTTCCACGGTCGCCATGAATTCCTGGTGCTCGCGCTGCGCATTGTTCACCAGCGCGACCGTCGGCTCGGCGATTTTCGCGAGCAGCGACGTTTCGCCAGGATGATTCATGCCGAGTTCGACCACCGCCAGCCGGTGCGCGGCATTCAGACGAAACAGCGTGAGCGGCAGGCCGATGTCGTTGTTGAAGTTGCCGACGGTCGCAAGCCGCTCGTTGGCGCCGACGGCTGCGGCGAAAATCGACGCGATCATTTCCTTGACCGTGGTCTTGCCGTTGCTGCCGGTTACCGCGACGAGCGGCATGCCGAACTTGCGGCGCCAGCCGCGCGCGAGTGCGCCGAGGCCGGCGCGCGTGTCGGCCACACGCACGAGCGGCACCGCGGATACGTCCCAGCCCTCGGGCACGCGCGCGACGAGCGCAGCGCTCACGTTGCGCGCGGCGACTTCCGCAAGGAAGTCATGCGCGTCGAAGCGATCGCCCTTGATCGCGACGAACAGGTCGCCGGGGCCGGCGCTGCGGCTGTCGGTCGACACGCGTTCGAACGCGACGCTGCCGTCGCCGCTGACGGTGGCGCCCGGAATCAGCGCGGCGGCTTCATGCAGCGTAAACATGGGATTGCCTGGCCCGCTCATTCGCCACCTCCGCGTGCCTGCGTCGCCCGCGCGGCGAGCGCGAGGCGGGCGTGGTCCTGGTCGGAGAAAGCGCGTTTCTTGCCCATGATTTCCTGTGTTGCTTCGTGCCCCTTGCCGGCAAGCACGATGACGTCTTCCCGCGCGGCGCCGCGGATCGCCTGAAGGATCGCGCTCGCGCGATCTTCGATGCGGCGCGCCTTCGACGCGTCTTTCATGCCCGCTGCAATCTGCCCGATGATCGACTGCGGATCTTCGCTGCGCGGGTTATCGCTCGTGACGACGACGCCGTCCGCGAGCTTCTCGGCAATCGCGCCCATCAGCGGACGCTTGGTGGCGTCGCGGTCGCCGCCGCAACCGAACATGCAGATCAGTTCGCCGCCGCGCGCCGCCGCCATCGGCCGCAGCGCTTCGAGGGTTTTTTCCAGCGCGTCCGGCGTGTGCGCGTAGTCGATCACGACGAGCGGCTCGTCGTTCTGCAAGCGGCCGCCCAGGCGCTGCATGCGGCCGTTCACCGACTCCAGCTTCGCCAGTTCGGCGAGCGCGGCGTCGAACGGCACGTTTGCGGCAAGCAGCGCGCCGAGCACGCCGAGCAGATTGCTTACGTTGAAAGCGCCGAGCGTCTGCACTTCGACGTCGGCCTCGCCCCAGTCGGACGTGCCCAGATGGAACGCGGTGCCCGTGGCGGTCGCGCGCACGTTCGACGCGAGCAGAAACGTGTCGGCTTGCTGCGCGGCTTGCGACGGGTCTGCCTGCGCGGCGTCGAGACCGTAAGCGATGGTGCGCGCGTGGCCTCGCGTGCTCGCGAGCAGACGGCGGCCGGCCGCGTCGTCGCGGTTGATCACGGCCGCGCGCAATTCCGGCCACGCGAACAGGCGCGCCTTCGCCGCTTCGTATGCTTCGAACGTGCGGTGATAATCCAGATGGTCTTGCGTGAGATTCGTGAACACGGCGATGTCGAACGCCGTGCCGTTCACGCGCCCCTGATGCAATGCATGCGAGGAGACTTCCATCGCCACGGCCTTTGCGCCCGCGTCGCGCAACTGCGCGAGACTGCGCTGCAACTGCGGGGCGTCGGGCGTCGTGAAGCCGGTGTGCACCAGGTGCCCAGGCAAACCCGTGCCGAGCGTGCCGATGATCGCGCAGCGCGTGCCGAGCGCTGTGAGCGCTGCTGAAATCCACTGGCTGCACGAAGTCTTGCCGTTGGTGCCGGTCACGCCGACCGTCAGCATATGGTCGCTCGGATCGCTGTACCAGGCGCTGGCGATCGAACCGGCAAGCTCGTTCAGGCCGGGCACCGCGAGCATCGCGGACGCGTCGAGCGCGCCGTTGAATCCTTCCGGCTGCACGAGCACCGCAGCAGCGCCGCGCTGGAGCGCGCCATCGATGAACGGCCGGTTGTCCGCGCCTTCCACTGCATAGGCGAAAAACGCGTCGCCCGCCGCGAGCGAACGGGTGTCGGCGTGCAGATGCGCGCCCGGCTGCACACGCGCGCGCAGCCAGTCCAACGCGTCGGCAATCTGCTGGTGGGACGGGTGATGTTGCCGGAGCGCGCTCATCGCACAACTCCCGCATGGCTTTTCGCGTTCGCGGAAATGGTCATCTTTTTCGCGCTCGCGTTGGTCGAAATTTTCCTGGCCGTGGACGGTGCGGGCGTTGCCGAGGGCGCGGCAGAGGCCGAGTCGTCCGACACAACCATCTGCTTGACCGGCATTTGCGGCGGCACGTTCAGCGAGCGCAGCGTATCGCCGACGATCCCCGAGAACACCGGGCCCGACACCTGGCCGCCGAAGTGGCTGCCGGCCGTGGGCTCGTCGACGGACACCGCCACCACGATGCGCGGATTCGGCATCGGCGCCATGCCGACGAACGACGCGCGGTACTTCGAGTGGTCGTAGCCGTGCGGACCGTGCTTGTACGCAGTGCCGCTCTTGCCGCCGACGCGATAGCCGGGCACCGCCGCATCCGGCGACGTGCCGCCCGGCGAGACGACGGTTTCCAGCATCGCGCGCACTTCACGCGCGGTAGTCGGCGAAAAGATTTGCGGGCCGGTGGCCGGCTGGTCGCCGGGCGTGCGGAAAATCGACACTGGCATGATCTGGCCGTCGTGCGCGATGGCGGTATAGGCGCGGCCCAACTGGAACAGCGACACCGAGAGGCCGTAGCCGTACGACATGGTCGCCTGCTCGATGCGGCGCCAGCTCTTCCACGGACGCAGACGTCCCGCCGCCGCGCCGGGGAAACCGACCTTCGGCGCCTGACCGAGACCGATGCTGGTGTACATGTTCCACATCTCTTCGGGCTTGAGCTGCATGGCGATCTTCGTCGCGCCGATGTTGCTCGACTTCTGGATCACGCCGCCCACGGTCAGCACGCCGAACGCGCTGTCGTCGGTGATCGGCGCACCGTCAAGCACGAAACGGCCGCCGCCGGTATCCACCAGTGTAGTCGGCGAGACACGATGCAGATCGAGCGCAAGCGACACCGTGAAAGGCTTCATGATCGAGCCCGGCTCGAACGTGTCGGTCAGGATGCGGTTGCGCAGCTGGTCGCCGGTCAGGTGGGAACGGTCGTTCGGGTTGTACGTCGGGTAATTGACGAGCGCGAGCACTTCGCCCGTGCGCACGTCGATCACCATGGCCGCGCCCGCCTTCGCCTTGAACTTTTCGACGGCCGCCTTCAGGTTCGCATAGGCGATGTACTGGATCTTGCTGTCGATCGACAGGTCGACGTCCTGGCCGTTGTGCGGCACGACCTGCTCGTCCACGTCCTCGATGATGTGGCCCATGCGGTCCTTGATCACGCGGCGGCTGCCCGACACGCCCGCGAGCAGCTTCTGGTCGCCCAGTTCGACGCCTTCCTGGCCTTCGTCCTCGACGTTCGTGAAGCCGATCAGGTGGGCGGTGATTTCGCCTTCCGGATAGAAGCGCTTGTATTCGTCGCGCGCGTAGATGCCCGGAATGTCGAGCGCCTTCACCTTGTCCGCGATGTCCACGGGCACCTGGCGCTTCACGTAGACAAAGTTCTTGTCTTCGGAAAGCTTGGTGCGCAGTTCCTTGTTGGTCATGCCGAGCAGCTTGCCGAGCGCGTTCAGTTTGTCGGCACCCAGGTCGTCCGGCACGGATTCGGGGATCGCCCAGATCGCGCGCACGGGCAGACTCGTGGCCAGCACGAGACCGTTGCGGTCGAGAATCTTGCCGCGCGTGGCGGGCAACTCGAGGCGACGCTGGTAGCGGATTTCGCCCTGCTTCTGATAGAACCCGTTGCCGGGCCCCTGAATCCAGAAGGCGCGCGCGGTCAGCGCGACGAACGCCATGAAGAGCAAGAACACGACAAGCTTCGAGCGCCACATCGGCAAGCGCACGGACAGGATCGGATTGGCGGAGAACGCGACGCTCTTACGAGCCGACGATTTTTTCATCGCACGCCTCCCTTGCGGCTCGCCGCGGGCGCAGCTGCGGAACCCGATGCCGCCGAAGTCGGGATCGGCGCGTCTTCTGCCTTCGCGGCGCCTGGATCGAGCGTCAGGTATTGCGTGCGGCCGGTGCTCACCGCCTGCATTTTCAGCGACGCGGTCGCGATCTGCTCTATGCGCGAGGTCTTGGACAGCGCGCTCTGCTGATATTGAAGCTGCGAATAGTCCTGCTGCAGCTGGCGCTCCTGCGACTGCGCGCGCTGCAACTGGATAAAGATCTGACGCTGCTGATTGGTCGCGTTGACGACGGACAAGGCGCAACCCATTACGATCATCAGCAGGAAAATATTGAGGCGATTCATGGTGCGATCCGCTCCGCCACACGCATCACGGCAGAACGGGCGCGCGGATTGGCGGCGACTTCAGCGTCGCTCGCGAATATGCGGCCGATGATTTTGAGCGGGGGGCTCGGCAGATCAACAGCACGAATCGGCAGACGACGGTCGACCGCGGGCGCGCTTGCGTGCGCCTGCATGAATCGCTTGACGATCCGGTCCTCGAGCGAATGAAAGCTGATGACCACCAGCCGTCCCCCTTGCTCCAGCAGCGACAACGCTGCTTCTAAAACGACTTGCAGCTCCGCAAGCTCTTGATTGATGTGAATCCGTATAGCCTGAAAGGTGCGGGTTGCCGGGTCCTTGCCCTTCTCACGGGTTTTGACGACGTTAGCCACGATTTGGGCAAGCTCGCCCGTGCTGACGAGAGGCCCAAGACGGTCGGACTCTGCCCGGCGAGCAACAAGCGCCTTTGCAATCTGAAAAGCAAACCGTTCTTCCCCATAATCTCGTATCACCTCCGTCAGTTCCTGCACCGTGGCCCGCGCCAGCCAGTCGGCGGCAGACTCGCCGCGCGTCGGGTCCATCCGCATGTCGAGCGGGCCGTCGGCGCGGAAACTAAAACCCCGCTCCGGATCGTCGACTTGCGGCGACGACACGCCCAGATCCAGCAGAACGCCCGACACGCGTTCAATGCCGCGCTCCGCAATCGCGGTGCGCAGCGACGCAAAACTCTCGTGCACGATGGCAAAGCGCGGATCGGCGATCTGCTGCGCCGTGGCGATGGCGAGCGGGTCTTTGTCGAAAGCGATCAGACGCCCCGCTTCACCCAGCTTCTCCAACACCCGACGGCTGTGACCGCCGCGGCCGAACGTGCCGTCCACATACACACCGTCCGCGCGCGTAACCAGCGCCTCTACCGCTTCTTCCAGCAGCACCGTGCGATGCTGCAATTCGTTTCTCATCGCAGATGCCATATATGTATGCCGCGATCAGAACGTGAAATTCTTTAACGCTTCGGGCATGCCCTCGGCGATGGCCGCCTGTTCCTTCGCGGCGTAAATCTGTGCGTCCCATATTTCGAAGTGACGCCCCATGCCGAGCAGGGTCACTTCTTTTTCCAGCGAGCCGGCCGCGCGCAATTCCGGCGACACGAGCACACGGCCCGCGCCGTCCATGTCGACGTCCATTGCATTGCCAAGAAAGATGCGCTTCCACCAGGCTGCATTCATGGGGAGCTTGTCGACTTTGTCGCGGAAGATTTCCCATTCCGGGCGTGGAAAGAGCAACAGGCAGCCGTCCGGGTGCTTGGTAATCGTCACCCGGCCCTCTGCCTGTGTTTGCAGCGCATCCCGATAGCGCGAGGGAATAGACATCCGCCCTTTCGCATCGAGCGTCAGCGCCGACGCCCCTTGGAACACTTCGCTCTCCCTCTTGGCCAGCGCCTTTGCGCCGGCTGCCCGATTCGTAAAAATCTACCCGAAACCACCCGTGAGATCACACAAAAATACACTTTCTCACACTGTCTCCCACTTTAGAGGAACGCTAAACACGGGTCAAGGGAGAGGACCGCTTTTTGAGCGAATTTTGTTTGTTAGAACAAGGACTTAGCGCGACTCCTTCACGTCAGACATAAAACGGAAAACCGTTATAAATGAATGAGCTACTGAAGCTTGTGAAGGTGATACGTGAAATGTGCGAGCGAAAGGCGCGGATCGTAAGCGATCCGCAAGGGCAGATAGAGGGTGGGCAGCGCTGTTCCGGCGGCGAGAAGCGCACGACGCTCCAGGTGCCGTGCAACTCGGTGAAGCGAAGCCGGGAGCCCGGCCTGACTTCTCTCTTTGCGGTTCTTCTTTTTATATGTAGTACGCAGTCCGGGTCATGACCTTCGACATCGCGCGCATCAACGCACGCGCCGGAAACGGCAACTCAATGCCGCCAGCGTCCGTAGCGGCTTTGCCGTGCGCGGCTTCGTCGATGCGCATTTGCTCGACGATGGCGCGCGACTCGCGGTCCGCGGCCGGCAAATCGTTCATATGGCTGTCGAGGTGCTGCTCGACCTGGCGCTCCGTCTCGGCCATGAAGCCGAGGCTGACACGGTCGCCGAGGCGCCCGGCCGCGAGGCCAATGGCAAGTGCGCCGGCATACCAGAGCGGATTGAGCAGGCTCGGACGTGAATCAAGCGCTTCGAGGCGTTTGGCGGTCCAGGCGAGATGATCTTCTTCCTCTATTGCGGCACGGTCGAACACGCTCTGCAGCGAAGGCGACCGGGTCGCGAGCTTCTGCGCCTGATACAGCGCCTGCGCACACACTTCGCCGACGTGATTGACGCGCATCAGACCGGCCGAGTGTGCACGCTCGGCCGGCGACAGTTCTGGCACTTCCGCAGAAGCCGCCGATTCTTGCGGAACCGGTAAAGGACGGCTCATGCGCGACACCCCGGTCATTGAGCGTAAACCCCGATCAAATTCAGTAATCAACTCGTCCAGAAACATTCAGCACTCCCTGATTCGACAACTGGCCCTGCGCGCGCGGCGGCCCGCGCGCCAAGGCTTTGCCGGGAAAAACGCAGCCTGCGAACGGCCGTGGATAAGCCGTCCGAGGCATCAGGATTACGATTTTAGATCATGTTGCGTAAACGAAACAGGAGCGTTCCTGGCGACCTCCTTTTTCTTTGTGCCATGTAGCCGTTTTGTTACATTACGTGCAACTTCTCGCGAAGTTGGACAAGCAAGGCCTCAACGCTACATAAATATTCGCCTTGTACAAAAGATTCGTAATCCTTGGAGATCATTCGATGAAAAAGTCGCTTCTCGCTCTCGCAGCACTGGGCGCATTCGCAGGCGTCGCACATGCTCAGAGCAGCGTGACCCTGTACGGTATCATTGACGAAGGCTTCAACATCAACACCAATTCCGGTGGCAAGCACCTGTACAACCTGTCCAGCGGCGTGATGCAAGGCTCGCGTTTCGGCCTGCGTGGCACGGAAGATCTGGGCGGCGGTCTGAAGGCGCTGTTCGTGTTGGAAAACGGCTTTGACGTCAACAACGGCCGCCTGGGTCAAGGCGGCCTGATGTTCGGTCGCCAGGCTTACGTCGGTCTGTCGAGCCAGTTCGGTACGGTCACGCTGGGTCGCCAGTACGACTCCGTCGTCGACTACGTCGGTCCGCTGGAAGCCGGCGACCAGTGGGGCGGCTACATCGCTGCTCACCCGGGCGACATCGATAACTTCAACAACGCATACCGTACGAACAACACGGTCAAGTACACGAGCGCGGACTACGGCGGCCTGAAGTTCGGCGGCACGTACAGCTTCGGCGGCGTTGCAGGCAACTTCTCGTCGAACCAGATCTGGTCGTTGGGCGCTGGCTATAACAACGGTCCGCTGGTGTTGGGCGTCGGCTATTTGAACGCACGTACGCCGGCAGCTTCGGGCGGCCTGTTCAACAACGGCGGCACGGCAGCTACGCCGGCTGGTGCAGTGACCTCGCCGGTGTACGCTGGCTTCGCATCGGCTAACACGTACCAGGTTATCGGTGCAGGCGGCGCATACACGTTCGGCGCAGCAACGCTCGGCCTGACGTACTCGAACATCCGCTTCGCAAACCTGGGTGCTTCGTACGCATCGCCGTTCAAGGGCCAAACGGCTACGTTCAACAACGCGGAAGTCAACTTCAAGTACCAGTTGACCCCGGCATTGCTGGTCGGCGCAGCGTATGACTACACGCGCGGCTCGGAAATCAACGGCAACTCGCGCGCTCAGTACCACCAGGGCGCAGTTGGCGTGGACTACTTCCTGTCCAAGCGTACCGACGTCTACGTGATCGGTGTGTATCAGCATGCTACGGGCGAAACCGTGAACGCGGCTGGCGCGACGGTTGCAGCTACGGCTGGCATCAACGGCCTGTCGGGCTCGTCGAACCAGAACCAGCTGGCAGCGCGCGTCGGCATTCGCCACAAGTTCTAATAAGTCGTAATAACGCTGTTTGCCTCAAAGGCGCCTTCGGGCGCCTTTTTTTATGCTCGTGACCCGCAGCAGTGATGCGAGATCCGTTGCTCGCGGCGGCGCAAATGCTAGAAGGCCCGGCTGACTTGTGGTCGGCCGGGCCTTTCGTGCCTGTTGCGGGAGACGCGTTACGGTGTGTCGGCGCTGACAGCGAAGTTAAAACGCGTGAGATTCATGCCCGACCGTCGCGCAGTTCGCGACGCAAGATCTTGCCGACATTGCTCTTTGGCAGTTCAGTGCGGAACTCGACGATCTTCGGCCGCTTGTAGCCCGTGAGCTGCTGTTTGCAGTAGGCCAGGATGTCGGCGTCAGTCAGCGCTTGATCCTTCTTGACGACGAACAACTTCACGGCCTCACCTGAATGCTGATCGGGCACTCCCACCGCCGCGACTTCGAATACGCCCGGCAGCTTGGCGACCACGTCTTCAATCTCGTTCGGATACACGTTGAAGCCGGAAACCAGAATCATGTCCTTCTTGCGGTCGACGATCTTCACGAAACCTTGTTCGTTCATCAAGCCCACGTCGCCCGACTTGAAAAAGCCGTCCGGCGTCATGACTTTGGCCGTTTCTTCGGGCCGGTTCCAGTAGCCCGCCATGACCTGCGGGCCGCGAATGCAGATTTCGCCGGCCTGGCCGAGTGGCACTTCGTTGCCCTCGTCGTCGCGGATCGAGATTTCCGTCGACGGCAACGGCAAGCCGATCGTGCCGCTATATTCTGTCACCGTCACAGGATTGCACGTTACGCATGGCGAGGTTTCGGATAGACCATAGCCCTCGATGATCGGCGTCTTCGTATGCTCGAACCAGCGCTTCGCGACCGCTTCCTGAACGGCCATGCCGCCGCCGTTGGCTGCGATCAGTTTTGAAAAGTCGAGTTTGTGGAAGTCGGGGCTGTTTAACAACGCGTTGTAGAGCGTGTTGACGGCCGGGATCGTCGTGATCGCATAGCCTTGCAGCGCTTTAATCATGCCGGGGATGTCGCGCGGATTCGGGATCAGCACGCCTAGCCCTCCGGTGCGGATCGTCAGCAGTCCGCACACGGTCAGCGCGAACACGTGATACAGCGGCAACGCGACGACGGTGACGAACTGCCCGATGTCCGGGCGGTTTGCGCGGGCCGGATTGAGCCAGACTTCGGACTGCAGCACGTTCGCGATCAGATTGCGGTGCAGTAACGTCGCACCTTTCGCGACGCCGGTAGTGCCGCCGGTGTACTGCAGGAACGCGACGTCGTCAGGGCCCTGCTCGACCGGTCTGAAATTCTGGCCTTCGCCTTGCGCGATGGCGGTGTTGAATTTGACGTGGCCGGGCAAACTCCACGCGGGCACCATCTTCTTCACCCGGCGCACGACAAAGTTGACGACGGTGCCCTTGAGCCCCATCAGATCGCCCATGGTGGCGACCAGCACGTGCTTGAGCGCGGTATTGCGCACAATCGCCTGCAGCGTGACGGCGAAATTTTCGAGCAGAATGATGGCTTCCGCGCCACTGTCTTTCAACTGATGCTCGAGCTCACGCGGCGTATAAAGCGGGTTCACGTTCACGACCACATAGCCCGCGCGCAGGATCGCCGCAATGGCGACCGGATATTGCAGAACGTTCGGCATCATGATCGCGACGCGAGCGCCACGCGCAAGTCCCTTCGACTGAAACCATGCAGCCAGCTTCCTCGAAAGCGCGTCCATTTCGCCGTACGTGATCGCCGCCCCCATGCACACAAACGCAGGCTTGTCGCGATGCTCGCGGAATGCTTCCTCGAGCAGTTCGGCGAGCGACGAATAACGGGTTGGGTCGATCTCTGCGGGAACGCCGGACGGGTAAGATTTCAGCCAGAATTTATCCAATGCCGCGTCTCCTTCTTTATTTTCGAATGGTCGTGCTAAAAACGCATCGTAGCATGGGCCCCTCTGCGGTATTTGCGAAAAACGGCTCGGTTAGACTGTCGCCTCGAACCGCGTGACGGCTTGCCGGCGAGGCTTACGCCGTGTATGGCGAGCGCGTCAGACCCGCTCCACTTCGACGAGGCAGTCGTAGAAAGTTGCAGAGCCCCCCAGATCGGTAAGCGCCTGGCTGGTGACCTCATTAGCATTGCGGCCATCAGGCGCAAGCTTTTTCCACCAGATCGACAGACCCACCACGAGGCCTTGTCGCGCGCGGTCGGTCACCCGCGCGCGTGCCTGCATGGAACCGCGGTCATTGAAAATGCGTACCGTGGCGCCCTCGACTATGCCGCGCGCCTCAGCGTCCGCTGGATGAATGTCGAGATGCGGCTCGCCCTCTGTCGACCGCAGACTTTCGACGTTGACGAACGTGCTGTTCAGAAAGTTGCGCGCGGGCGGCGAGATCATCGCGAGCGGATAGCGCGCGGCAAGTTCGGGCGCAAACTCGGCAGACTCGTAGGGCGGCAGGTAATCCGGCAGCGGGTCGAGGCCTTCCTGCGCAAGCCGCTCGCTGTAAAACTCGCATTTGCCTGACGGCGTGGGGAAGCCACCCTCGGCAAACGGGGCGTCGGGCAGCTTGAGCTTTACCCAACCGGCCTGTTTGAGCTGCTCCCACTCCACTCCCTCAAGCGTCCTGTCTTGCCAACGGAACGCGCTGCGCGCCACGGCTTCGTCGCTTTCGAAGAGTGCGGGCTCGTCAAGCGCCATGTGGCGCGCCAGGCCGCGAAAGATCTCCGTATTCGGGCGTGCATCGCCCACCGGTGGTATCGCAGGCAAGTTCACCATGACGTGGGTGTGGCCGTACGACTTGTGCACGTCGAGATGCTCGAGCTGCGTCGTGGCCGGCAGCAGCAGGTCGGCGTAATCGGCGGTGTCGGTCTGGAAATGCTCGAGCACGATTGTGAACAGGTCTTCGCGCGCGAAGCCTGCCGCGACGCGCGCCGAATCGGGCGCGACCGCGACCGGATTGGAGTTGTACACGACGATCGCCTCGATTTTTGGGCCGAATCGAGCGCCGCCGGGTTGCAAAAGCGCGTCCCCAATTGCATTCATGTTGATGACGCGGTTCGGCTTCGCCGGCCAGCCCGGCATCAGGTCGGGGCGCTGCAGCGCGTGCGAATCAACCGGCGCCCAACCGGACGACGACAGCAAAGCACCGCCAGCACGTTCGCGCCATGCGCCGGTCAGCGACGGCAGGCACGCGATAGCGCGCACTGCATTGCCGCCGCCGCGTACTCTCTGCAGACCATAGTTCAGGCGAATCGCAGCCTTCTTTGTACTGCCGTAAAGCCGCGCAAGGTCGACGATAACCTGTTCGTCGATGCCGCAGATTTGAGCAACACGCTCCGGCGGATAAGCGAGCGCGCGCTCTTTGAGCTCGGCGAAACCCAGCGTGTGCGCGGCAATGTAAGCGTGATCCAGCCGATCTTCCGAGATCAGCACGTTCATCATGCCGAGCGCCAATGCGCCGTCAGTCCCCGGCTTTAGCGCAATATGCTGATGACATTTCTCCGCGGTCAGCGAGCGGTACGGATCAATGGCAATGAGACGCGCCCCGCGGCGTTTGGCCTGCTGCGCCCGCGTCCAGAAATGAAGGTTCGACGCAATGGGGTTGGAGCCCCAGATGAGAATCACCTCGCTTTCCTCGAAAAACTCGGTGAGCATGCCGAGGCTCGCGCCGTAGGTATATTTCAGACCGGCGGCGCCGGCCGCCGCGCAGATCGTGCGGTCCAGTTGCGACGCGCCCAGCTTGTGGAAGAACCGTTGCGCGATGCTGTCGCCCTGGACCAGCCCCATCGTGCCGGCATAGCTGTAGGGAAGAATCGCTTCCGGAGCGCGCCGCGCGATTTCCGCGAGGCGCGTTGCGCCCAGTTCCAACGCTTCTTCCCAACTGATCGGCTGGAAGCGGCCCTCGCCTTTCGGACCGATCCGCTTCATCGGCGTCGTCAAACGTTGCGGATGATGCACCCGTTCGGCATAGCGGCTGACTTTGGTACACAACGCGCCCTGAGTCGGAGGATGGGCGGGGTCTGCAACGACCTTGATCACACGGTCGCTCTCGACCGTCACCTTCATGGCGCAGGTGTCGGGGCAGTCATGCGGACAAACCGCGCGGGCAAATTCAGTCGGAGCGTTCATGGGTAACCATTCAGGGGACGGTAAGCTGGGCGCAACGCCGGATTCTATTACGTCCGCCGACACTTGCCTGCATGCTGCCGCCAAAAAGCCTTCGGCGTAGAATCGTTACGACTGCGTCCGGGCGCATTGCGGCCCGGGCGATCCCAACCGATTCCAGGCAAGTCAAAGCGTAAGCGCATCGGCACTCCATTATGAAACTGATCCCCGAAATCCAGGCTGCTCACGGAGAAATCCAGACTCTTCGACGAACGATCCACGCTCATCCTGAACTGCGTTACGAGGAAACTGCGACAGCTGAACTGGTCGCGAAAACGCTCGAGTCGTGGGGTATTGAAACTTACCGCGGATTGGGTAAAACAGGCGTTGTCGGCGTGCTCAAGCGCGGCAAGGGCACACGCTCAATCGGTCTGCGCGCCGACATGGACGCATTGCCGATTCAGGAACTGAACAGCTTTGAGCATCGATCGAAAAACGACGGAAAAATGCATGCGTGCGGTCACGATGGACACACGGCGATGCTTCTCGGCGCAGCCCGGCATCTGGCGAAAAACGGCGATTTCGACGGTACGATCGTGTTCATTTTTCAACCGGCCGAAGAAGGCGGCGCCGGCGCGCAGGCCATGATCGAGGACGGACTTTTCGAAAGATTTCCAGTGGATGCCGTGTTCGGCATTCACAACTGGCCGGGCATGCCCGCAGGCCAGTTCGGAGTGACCGAAGGTCCAATCATGGCCTCTAGCAACGAGTTCCGCATCGACATTAAAGGCGTCGGCTCACACGCAGCGTTACCGCATAACGGACGCGATCCTGTGTTTGCCGCGGTGCAGATCGCTAATGGATTGCAGAGCATCATCACCCGAAACAAGAAGCCGCTCGACACGGCCGTGCTTTCGATCACACAAATCCATGCCGGCGACGCCGTCAACGTCGTTCCAGACGACGCGTGGATTGCGGGCACTGTACGGACGTTCACGACTGAAACACTTGGCCTGATTGAAGCGCGCATGCGCAAGATCGCTGAGAGCACGGCGGATGCTTACGATTGCACCGTCGACGTCCACTTTCACAGAAACTATCCGCCTACGATCAATAGCAGTGAAGAAGCGCGCTTCGCGGCTTCTGTCATGAAAGAGGTGGTGGGGGCTGAGAACGTGAATGACGCCGTGGAACCTACGATGGGCGCGGAGGATTTCTCGTTTATGTTGCTGGCAAAGCCTGGCTGCTATGCATTCCTTGGGAATGGCGACGGTGGCCACCGCGACGCCGGTCACGGTGCCGGGCCCTGCATGCTGCATAACGCCAGCTATGATTTCAACGATGAATTGCTGCCCATCGGTTCGACCTACTGGGTCCGGCTTGCGCAGCGCTTTCTGGCGGCACAGGTGTAGGACATACCGCGAAGGGCTCGGTCGGCAGCGTGGTGCTTCGTCCGTTGGTTCTTTCTGGGCGGCCAGGCGGCGTGGATGTTCTGCTTTAAGTCGCCGCCGCCCCGGGAGAATTGCGTCCGAGTGGAGGGGGCACTGCTGTTTCGGAACTGACGGGGTATGCGGACGCGTTGCGCATCGGAGGGAAGTGAGTGTCCGACGCGGGTGACGGTGTGCGCCGTTCTGGGGCGTTTTTTCAGCCGCGTAATTTTTCTCCCGCGTAAACGCCGCAACCCCACCTTTGTGGGGTGGGGTTGCGGACACTGCTGGGGAGCCTGACGATTACCTACTTTCACACGGGTAATCCGCACTATCATCGGCGTGGAGTCGTTTCACGGTCCTGTTCGGGATGGGAAGGGGTGGGACCGACTCGCTATGGTCATCAGGCTTTGACGGGTTGCCGTGTCGCGTTTGGGGGCGGCACAGCCAATCGGGAAGAAGTAGTTTCTGGTGATGCTCACCAGGGTGAAGCGGGTTGTGGTGTTTCTGGCACAACAACGATCTCTCAACTGTGTGCGTGTCCGTACTCCCTT
>NZ_AWZV01000025.1 GCF_000472545.1 Burkholderia sp. WSM2232
GGCGGAGAACACGCAGGCAGAGAACACGCAGGCAGAGAACACGCAGACTGAAAATACACCGGCAGCGAACACACCGGCGGCGAACACCGACGCAGCGAACGGCAACCCGGCCGCCTCCTTCCCACTCGACGCCGCCCACCTGCAACGCGAACTCGAGCAGAGGCTGCCCGGCTACATGGTGCCGTCCTCGGTGACGGTGCTTGCGCGGCTGCCGTGGATGCCCAACGGCAAGCTCGATCGCGCCGCGCTGCCCGCGCCGCAAACGGGCGAGCGCGAGCGGATGGCGCCGTCGAACGAGGTTGAAACGGTGCTGCTGTCGATCTGGAGCGCGGTGCTGGGGCGCGACGATCTGGGCGTCACCGACAACTTCTTCGAAGCGGGGGGCGACTCAATCCAGAGCCTGCAGATCATCGCGCGTGCGCGTGAGGCGGGCTGGCGGCTCACGCCGCGGCAGATCTTCGAGCATCCGACGGTGAGCGGTCTCGCGCAGCGTGCGCAGCGACTGGACGCGCCCGCGACGCAGGAAGCTGACGACGGCGCGGCGCTCGCGTTGACGCCGATCCAGCAGCTGTTCTTCGAGCGTTATCCGCAAGGGGAATCGCACTGGAATCAGGCTGTATTGCTGAAGGTCCGCGGGCGGCTCCTGCCTGCGGCGCTGGAGCGGGCGGTGGCGGCGCTGGAGGCGCGTCACGACGCGCTTAGGCTGCGGTTCGTGCGTGAGGCGGGGCAGTGGAAGCAGATGGCGGTGCCGGCGCAGGCGGATAGAGCTGGTCTGATAATGGAAGAGCCCCAGGCTTCGCATGCACGACAAGCTTTGCAGGCCACGGAACCGTCGCCTGTATCAGGACGAGCGCAGGTGTCGGGAGTCACGGTGCCACTGCAACGGTCAGAAGCAGCACAAAGGCCAGTCGTACAACGCCCGGACACGCCTCAAGCCGCAATCGTCCGCCACGAACAACTCGCGTCCCTCGCCGACCTTACAGCCGCCTGCGAGCGCATCCAGTCGAGTCTCGACATCGAGCACGGCCCGCTGTGGCGCGTCGGCCACTTCGAGACAGCGGACGAAACGCGTCTGCTGATTGCGATCCACCACCTGTCGGTGGACGGAGTCTCGTGGCGCGTGCTCCTCGAGGAACTGCAAACCGCCTACGAGCAGGCCGAACGCAACGAGCCGGTCCGGCTACCCGCGGCGTCGATGCCGTGGCGCGCCTGGGTGCGCTCACTTCATCAGTATGCCGAATCATCGGAGCGTGTCGCCGAGCTGGCATGGTGGCAAACGGCACTCGACTCACCCGCACTGCGCGCCGGCCCTCTATTTGCGTCCCTCGCGCCGCAACCTCAGGCGAAGAAGACGCTGCTGAAAAAGCTCTCGCCCGAGCTGACAGCCGCGCTACTGCGCGAAGCGCCGCGCGCGTATCGGATGCGCGTCGACGAAGTGCTGCTTGCCGCGCTGGCGCGCGCCATCGGCGATGCGCTTTCACGCGACGAAGTGCTGATCGAACTGGAGGGGCACGGTCGCGAGGACGTGATCGACGGTGCCGACCTGAGCCGCACGGTCGGCTGGTTCACGACCCAGTACCCGCTAGCGTTGCCGCGTGGCACCAGTTGCGCCGACGCACTGCTGCGCGTGCGCGAGCGTCTTGCGGCCGTGCCGCTGCGCGGACTCGGCTGGGGGCTGCTCGCCTGTTGCGCGGACTCCGCGAGCCGGGCCGCGCTGCGCGCGTTGCCCACGCCGGAGGTCGGCTTCAACTATCTTGGCCGCTTCGACCAGACGTTCGACGACGCAAGCCGCTTTGGTTTTGCCACCGAGGCGTCGGGCGACGCTATCGCGGCTCGCGCCAGCCTGCCCGATCGCGCGCTCGACATCAACGGCTGGATTGCCGGCGACTCGCTCGCGCTCAACTGGGGCTACGCGTCGCAGTTCATCTCCGACACGCTTGCAGAACGACTGCTGGCGTCGTTCGAGTCCGCGCTTGGCGAGCTGCTGGAGCATTTGCGGACCGTCCCGCCTCAACCAGAATTGCCCGCGTCGCGGCGAGCTGTTCCCGAGTCGCTAGAGACGCTGGCGCGGCACGATGCCGTCGCCGCGAGCTGGACCACGCGCGCCGTCTACGAGGCAAGCCTGCCTGTGCCGCCCGCCGACGCGCTGGCCGCGTGGTTCGCGCGACGCCGTCGGCAAGACATCCAGGTGCGCGCTGGCGCTGCGGTGTCGACGACCATGCCGTTGAATGCGCTTGGCGCGCCTGCCACTTTGTTCTGCCTGCATCCCGGCTATGGCATGGTCGGTGAATACCGGACGCTCGCGCAGGCGCTCAACGGTCAAGTGACGCTGATCGCCATTCAGGCGCCCGCGGTGCGCGGCGCGCCATGGCAAGGCGAGACTTTCGAGGCGCTCGCCGCGTACTACGCCGACTGCATTCAAGCACTGCAGCCGCACGGTGACTACGCGCTGCTGGGATGGTCGTTCGGCGGCCGGCTCGCGATCGCCATTGCGGATCAGTTCGAACGGCTCGGCCTGGGCGTGTCGTTCGTCGGCATCGTCGATACCGCGACGCATCGGGACGAGGACGCCAAGTCTGCTGCCGCCGAAAACGCGGCCCCCGCCACAATCCCCGAAGAGGGTGCGCCAGCCGCCGCGCTCGCGCTGATCGAGCAGTCGGAGTCATCGCTGCTTGGGGACGCCCTTGCCGCCGACGCCCTGCACGCCGACCTGATGTCCCGACATCGGCTGCCGCGGGTCGGCTGCGATCTGCATGTGTGGCGCGCGCTGCGCATCGCCGATCCGCGCCGCAGGATGGTGTGGGGCAACCATACGCACGGCCGCTTGCGAGAGTTCGAGATCGATGCGAGCCACTCGAGCATCGTGCACCATCCGCTTCTCGCTACGCAGCTTGCGCAGTGGTTCGCGCAGCGACGGTCCCACGGCGACGCAAGATCTCCACAGTGTGGTGAACTGGGTCACAAGTCAGCGCCATGATCAGCGCCACACGCAGCACAAGAAGCGCCATAAAAAGCCGCCGGCCTGTGCACAGCGCACAGTCGGCCGGCCGCCAGAGTTCGAGCCAAAGAGCCACTCGAGCGTCCCGCGCTATCCGCATCTTGCCCCGTAGCTCGTGCGGTGGCTCGCACCGGCACGTCTCTGTCGCAAGGCGGCGCGAGACCCGGCTCATTCTGCCAGCAGCGTCGTTGTGGGCGTCAAGACCGCGTCGTCGGGACGCAATTATCAGTGCCACGAACTGCGTCACGAACGGCGCCACCACATGTGTCGCCACCTGCGTCGCCACCTGCGCCATCGCAGCGCCGCGCCCACCGTCCATCTCGCCCAACGCCGTCTTTTCCAAAACAATTGACTGCCCCCATTCCGCAACACAGCGGCACCGATCCTGTCGCCCTTCCGCCACAAAAATATCCACATTGAATGCGAACGATTATTGTTTACATTAATATCCCGTCTTGAGAGAATCGCTGGGCACCAGCAACGGCGTCCACACGACGAGCCTGGTTCGGGGATATAAGAATGGGGATCAAGAAGAATGAAGGTTGAGAAAGCAGGCACATGCAGTTCTCTGCGCAAGCGCGGCTTGCCGCATCCGCGCCCGATTTACGTTGCAATGATGTTGGGTCTGGCGAGCCTTGGCGCGCATGCGCAGGAGTCGCCGGCCGCCGCTTCCGGCACCGACGCCTCCAAGGAACTGCCTGCCGTTCAGGTGCGTAGCTCTGCTGAAGATCCGCAAGGTCCGGGCGTCGGCTATGTCGCCAAACGTTCGATGACCGGCACCAAGACCGACTCCTCGTTGCTCACCAATCCGCAGAGCGTCTCCGTCATCACGCGTCAGCAGATGGACGATCAGGGCGCGCAGACCGTCGACCAGGCGCTGCGCTACACGCCAGGCGTTTACTCGCAGGACGGCACCGACATCCGCTTCGACCAGTTGTACGGCCGCGGCTTTGCACTCGACTCGTATCTGGACGGGCTGCATCTGTACCAGTCGCCCCGTTTCGCGACGCCGCGCATCGACCCGTACTTCATGGAGCGCATGGAAGTGCTGCATGGTCCCGCTTCGGTACTGTACGGGCAGGGCAGTCCGGGCGGTCTCGTCAACTACGTGAGCAAGCTGCCGATGGAGCAGCCGTATCACGAAGTGATGATGCAGATCGGCAACCACAACAACTATCAACTGGGCTTCGACCTGAGCGGTCCCGTCGACAAGAACGGCACCGTGCTGTACCGCTTGACGGGCGTGGCCCGCACCGCGGAGACGCAGGTCAGCCAGATCAAGGACCAGCGGCTTGCGATCGCGCCGTCGGTCACGATCCGCCCGAACCGCGATACGACCTTCACGCTGCAAGGCAGTTTCCAGCGCGATCCGAACGGCGGCCTGTTCAATCCCGTGCCGGCCGGTGCCACACTGTTTAGTAACCCGAATGGTCAGCTTGGGCCGGACAAATATTTCGGCGATCCGGACCGTGACGGCATGCACCGCACGCAGTACTGGTTCGGCTATCAGTTCGACCACGCGATCAACGACAAGATCAGCGTGTCGCAGAACCTGCGCTATCTGCACATCGACCAGCATTATTACCAGACTTCGGTGACGAGCGCCCTCGGCGCCAATCAGCGCACGGTGTCGATGTGGGGCAACGTCGACAACGAGCACTACACGCAGTTCCAGGTCGACACGCACGCACAGGCCAAGCTGGCGACAGGCGAAGTACAGCACACGCTCCTGTTCGGTCTGGACTACCAGCGCTCTATGCTTGGCGACACCGAAGGCAACGCCGTGGTGGGCACGGTGGATCTGTACAACCCGAATTTTTCTGCGCTGCCCACGCAGCAGGCCAATACGCGCCTCGACTATTCGCTGAGCACGGTCGGGGTGTATGCGCAGGACGAAGCGCGCTGGCGCAACTGGGTACTGACGTTCGGCGTGCGCGAAGACTGGACGGGCGGCAATCAGCAGACCACGTTGCTCGCCACGGGCAAAGGCACGACCTACCACTCGAACGATCATGCGTTCACCTGGCGCGCCGGTCTCGCCTATGAGTTCGAGAACGGCATCGCGCCGTACATCGGCTATTCCCGATCGTTCCAGCCGGTGCTCGGCGCAACCTATTCAGGCGCTCCCTTTGCGCCGACCAGGGGGCGTCAGCTCGAAGCGGGCGTGCGTTACCAGCCGAAGTGGTTCGACGGCTTCTTCTCGCTCGCGGCGTTCACGCTGACGCAGGACAATGTGTCGGTGACCGATCCCAACCATCCGACCAACGCGGTCCAGACCGGTCAGATCCGCTCGCGCGGCATCGAATTCGAAGCACACGCCAACGTCACCCCAGAGGTGAAGGTGATCGCTTCGTACACCTACCTTAACCAGGAAGTGACGAACAGCACGATGGTCAACCTCGGCAAGCGCCCGACCATCGCACCGCGCAACACCGCTTCTCTGTGGGCGGATTACACGTTCCACCACGGACCGCTGCGCAACTTCGGCGTGGGCTCCGGCGTGCGCTACATGAGCAGTTCCGCCGGCGATCTGGCCAACACGTTCACAGTGCCGGGGCGTGTGCTGGTCGACGTGGGCGCGCATTACGACATCCAGAACTGGCGCCTGTCGCTGAACCTGAACAACGTGTTCGACCGCGAGTACATCTCTTACTGCACGACAGCGGCAGTCTGCTACTGGGGCGCGACGCGTACGGTGCTCGGCACGGCTCGTTACCAATGGTGATGGCAATGCGCAAGACCCGCGCGCAGCGCATGTGGCTTACGCGGTCATGACGACTGGCACGCGGTTTAGCGGCAAGCGTCGCCTCGCGCTTGCCAGGCTCGGGGCGGCGGCGCTCACGGCGGCGGGCGCTGCGTTCGCGCGCGCGGCGGCGGACGGCTCCGTGGGGGTGTCTGTCGCCAGCGTGGCCGAAGGCGTGAACCGCAAGCCGCCCGCTCGCGTCGTGGTGCTCGACTGGCCGCTCACGGAAGTGGTGCTGTCGCTTGGCGTCGTGCCCGTCGGCGTTTCACGTCCGGCCTGGTATGCAAAGCTCGACGGCGTTCCGGCGTTGCCGCCTTCAGTCGTCGATACGGGTTTGCTGTATCAGCCGAACTTCGAGGTGCTCGCGGCGCTCGAGCCCGAACTCATTGTCATCACGCCGTGGCATGCGCCGCTGCGCGGCTTGCTGGAACGGATTGCGCCGACGCTCACCGTGCCGCTGTTCGGTCCCGGCGTCGACGTCTATCCCGCGGTGCAGGCCGCGACGCGCAAGATCGCCGACACCCTCGGCCGCGGCGCCGCGGCCGATGCGCTGTTTGCGCAAGCCGACGCGAGTTTCGCCGAGGCGCGCGCGCGTCTCGCGGGTTTTCGCGCGACGCGGCGCCCTGTCTATCTACTGCGTCCGATCGACGACCGGCACATCGCCGTGTTCGGCAGAAACAGCCTCTTTGGCGGCGTGCTGCACGCGCTCGGCATCGATAACGCATGGCAGGAGGACGCCGATCCGCAAGGCATGACCGAGGCGGACCTCGGCGCGCTCGCAAAACGTACTGATGCGCAGGTCGTGACAATCGGCGTGCCGCCCGGCGTGGCCGCACAACTTGCGCGCAGCCCGCTGTGGGGCGCGCTGCCGTTCGTGAGGCAAAACCGCGTGCAGCACATCGGCCCGCTTCCGGCGCTGGGCGGCGTCGTTGCGTCGATGCGTTGCGCCGACAGCCTCGCGAAAGCACTCGAAGGAGTAAGCACATGAACCGCTCGACGGCGACGCTCACCGCCGCCGCGCCGCGCGCATGGCGACTGCCCGCGCTGCTGCTGATGCTGGCCGCGTGGCTCGTGTATCACACGTTGTCGGCGCGTCTGCCGGTCGCGCAATGGGCCGGCGCGCTGCTGCCGGACGCCCATGCGACGCTGCCGCAACTGGTCGTGCGCTATGGCTGGCTGCCGCGTTTTGCCATCGCGCTGCTTGCCGGCGCAGCGTTATCGCTTGCCGGCGTGGTGTTCCAGCAGGTGCTGCGCAATCCGCTGGCGGAGCCGCTTACGCTCGGCGTGTCGGCGGGCGCGTATCTGGCGTTGACGATAGCCGCGGTGGTGGCGCCCGCGCTCGCCGCGGACCTGCGCTTCACGGTCGCGCTGGCAGGCGCCGCGCTCGCCATGCTCGCGGCCATGGCGATGACGTGGCGCAAGGGATTCGCGGCGGTTTCCATCGTGCTTGCGGGAATGATCGTCAATCTGTACTGCGGTGCATTGTCAGTCATCCTGACTATAGTGTTCGAGCGCTCGCTCACGTCCGTGTTCATCTGGGGCGGCGGTTCGCTCGTGCAGAACGGCTGGGCTGGCGTGCTCTGGCTGCTGCCGCGCGTACTCGCGTGCGGCTTCGCCACGGCGCTGCTGGTGCGCCCGCTCACGCTGTTTTCACTCGATGACGGCAGCGCGAGCCAGCTCGGCATGTCGCTCAAGTGGACGCGGCCTGTTGCGCTTGCTGTCGCTGTCACGTTGAGCGCGTTCGTGGCGAGCGCGGTGGGTGTGATCGGCTTCATCGGACTCGGCGGGCCGGTGCTCGCGCGCCTGATGGGCGCGCGCCGCGTGCGCGACCAGTTGCTGTGGGCGCCGCTCGTCGGCGCGCTGCTGCTTGCGATTGCCGACCAGGCCGTCCAGAGCCTGCCAGGCGTGCTGGGAGAACTGCTGCCGACGGGCGCTGCGGTCGCGCTTTGCGGCGGCCCGCTGCTGTTGTGGATGTTGCGCCGCGTGCATATCGAGGCGCCGCGTCCGGCCTCGCCCGACACTGCGCCGTCGCGTCGCGCGCTGACGATGCCCGCGCTGCTGCTCGGCGGTCTGCTCGTGGTCGGGACGGTCGTTTCGCTGGGTTTTTCGATGACGCTGCACGGCTGGCAATGGACCGACGCACAGCAATGGGGCGACGTGTGGTTCTGGCGCGTGCCGCGCCTCGTCGCTTCGCTCGGCGCCGGCGTGATGGTGGCGCTCGCGGGGACGATCCTGCAACGGGTCACCGGCAACCCGATGGCAAGCCCCGATCTGCTCGGCGTGAGCGGCGGGGCGATGCTCGGCATGCTGGCCGCGGCGTTGCTCGCGGCGGCGCCGTCAACCCCCGTGCTGCTCGCGGGGTCGTCGGCGGGTGCGCTGATCTGCCTCGTGACGATCGTCGCGCTCGGGCGGCGCAGCGGCTTCGCGCCGGAGCACGTGCTGCTTGCGGGCATCGCCATCAGTGCGTTCTCCCAGGCGGTGGTCATGCTCGCGACCGCGAGCGGCGGCGCGTATGCCAATTTGCTGCGTCCGCTGCAGTACGGCTCGACCTATCTGATCGTGCCCGCGACGGCAATCGCCGTTAGCGTGTGCGCGGTGCTGGCCGTGATCATCGCGTATCTCGGTGCGCGCTGGCTCGAGATTCTGCCGCTCGGCGCCAACGTTGCGAACGCGCTCGGCGTCGGCGCGCAGCGCGCGCGGCTCACGCTGCTCGTGGTGGCCGCGGTGCTGACCGCCGGCGCGACCGTCGTAATCGGCCCCATGTCGTTCGTCGGCCTGATGGCGCCGCATCTCGCGCGGCTGCTCGGCTTTCCGCGCGCACGTTCGCAGATGCTCGTCGCGGCGCTGATTGGCGGCGTGCTGATGGTGCTGTCCGACTGGCTCGGAAGGAACATGATCTTCCCGCAGCAGATGCCTGCGGGAGTGATCGCGACGCTCCTGGGCGGGCCTTATCTGATGTGGTTGTTGCGTCGCTGAAGTGGGTGCATGGTGCTCGTTTGGGGCTTTGCTTGGGGCGCACGCTTCGGGCTCGTGCTTCGGGTCCACGCTGTGGGCTCGTGCTTGGGGGCTAGGCTTCGGGCCCGTGCTTGGGGGCTAAGCTTCGCGCTAGTGCTTCGGGGCCACGCTGGGGGGGCCGCGGTTGGGGCCGCCCTTGGGGGCACGCTTGAGGCCCGCGCTCGGCGTCCCGCGCTTGGGGCCACGCTGGGTGGTGCACGCTTGAGGCCGGCGCTTGGGCTTCGACCCGCGCTTGGGATCCCGCGCCTCGGGCCCGCGCTTAGGGCCCGCGCTTAGGGCCCGCGCTTAGGGCCGCTGCTTCCGGTCCACGCTTACCCCCCATCCTTCGGGCTCACGCATTGACCGCTCCAGCAATGCAATTCCGATCGTTGGAGCCAGGGGCAGGGCGCCCCGGCTCCAGACCGAATGCCTTCAGAACGAAAACGTCGTGTTCAGCATCACGAGCCGCGACTCTCCGACCGCGATAATCAGATTGCTGTTGCTCGACGGATAGTAGGTCTTGTCGAACACGTTCTTCACGTTCAGCTGCACATGCGTCGGAATCTTGCCGATCTTCGTGTCGTAGGCCGCGAACACATCGGCTACGACATAACCCGGCAGCGTAAAACTGTTCGCGGTATCGCCCGGCCGCTTGCTGACGAGCCGCGCACCGCCGCCAAAACGCCATTGCCCCGGCAGATACGGCAGCATCGTGTCGTAGACGGCGAACAGGCTGCCGGTATGACGTGCCGCGTTGACAAGGCGCGTGCCGTCGTCGCGGTCCGTCGCATTCGTGTAGGCATAGCTGCCGATCACGCTGACATGCTGCGTGAGCCGTCCGGCGACATCCAGTTCGATGCCTCGCGAGCGCGCGCTGCCTACGGTTTCGGTCGTATCGCCGACGGTGACCGCCACGTTCTGCTTGTCGATCTGATAGACGGCGAGCGTGCCGGTAATGCCGTGCGTGTCGAACTTGAGGCCGGTTTCCAGCACGCGCCCGCGCTCCGGCGCGAGCGGCTCGCTGACCTCGGTGGCGACGTTCGGCACGAACGACTTGCTGAAGTTCGCGTACGCGGAAAGCGCGGGCGTGAGCCGGTAGACGAGGCCGAATTGCGGCAGCCAGACCTGCCCATGCGAGTGATCGGCAATCACGAACGGACGGCCCACGCCCGACAGTTGCTGCCAGTTTTCCCAGCGCACGCCGCCGACCGCAATCAGTCTGTCGGTCAGATGAACCGTGTCCTGAGTCACAACGGAGTACGTGTGCACCTTCGACAGACTGTCGCTTTGCGTGCGGCTCGGCGTGCCGCCGGGCGACAGCAATCCGTAGACCGGGTCGTACAGATCGAAGCCGGAGACCGCCTTGCCGCGAATCGTATCGCCGCGAAAGCTGCGCTGGCGTTCGTACTCGCCGCCTACGTAGAGTTCGTGACGCATGCCCCCGAGGTTCAGATTGCCGATCACGCCGACTGTCGCGATTTCGTCCGAATCGTTGCGTTGCAGATTCGCGTCCGACGAGCGGGTCATGATGCCGGTCTTGCTGTTGAACGCCGTCGCGCGAGTGATGTACTGGTCGTAGCGATCGCGGCTCCATCCATAGGTCGCGCGCACGCGCCATTCGTCGGAAAAGCGATGTTCGATCTTCGCGCGCAACGTTTCCTGCTCGCCCGAACTTTGCGCCCAAGCTTCTTCGTAGCGCGTGTAGCGCAGCGCATCGTCGGGATGGCCGTTCACCAGTACCGTGCCGCGGTCGAACGGCGTCGTGTAGTCGACGTACTGGTAGCTCACGTCAATCGACGTGTTCGCATCGTGCCAGGCCAGCGACGGCGCGATGAGCGCGTCGCGCTGACGGCCGAAACTGCGCCAGTAGCGCGCCGTGTTGTACTCGCCGGTCAGGCGGAACGCCAGCGTGCCGCCCGCGACCTGGCCCGGCTGGCCGATCGGTCCCGTGAGATCGAAGCCCGTGCCGCTGCCGCGATGGCTCGTGTAGTTGGCGGACACCGAGCCGTGGAACGTGTCTTCCGGCTTGCGCGTAATCAGGTTGATCACGCCGCCCGGCTCCTGAATGCCGTAGAGCAGCGAAGCCGGGCCCTTGAGCACTTCCACGCGGTCGATCGTCGCGAGATAGTTGTGAAGCGTCGGCGAGCGCATGCCGTCGACCAGGATCGAGCCGTCGTCGTTGGAACCGAAGCCGCGTTTGATGAACGCGTCGCGCGTGCCGCCCAGCGTGTTCGTCTGCGTGATGCCGCTCACGTTGCCGAGCACGTCGTCGAGCGTGCGCGCCTGCTGGTCCTGCATCACGCTCGAACTGACCACCGCGACGGACTGCGGAATATCGCTGATTTTCGTGGCGATGCCGCTCGCCGTTTCGCTGGTGCGCGGCCGGTAGCCGACGGTCGGATCGGCGAGCGCCGCGGCCTGCACCGCAACCGCCGGCAGTTCGGTGGAGGCCGCGGGCGGGGCGCCCGTGCCGTCGGCGGGCGCGGCGGCCAGCGCGGCGGGTGCGGTTGCGAGGTACATCCAGAGCGAAACGGGCAGGCGCAGAGCGGAACGGTGAGGGCGGCCTGGCGGCGCGGAGGTTTTGACGAAGCGCATGGACGATTCGGACGGCGCGGTGTCCCACGCCACAGCAGCGGCCGGGACGGGCCGGCGCCGTCACTTATTATTGAGGATGCGAGAGAATAATGTAAATGAGAATGATTATCAAATGAAAACTTGATGACGCGGTGCGGTGCGGTGCGGTGCGGCGCGAGGTGAGGTGAGGAGGTGAGGTGACGTGACGTGACGTGGCGGGGCGTGAGGTGACGTTAAGTGACGCGGCGCGGCGCAGCGGGGCGCGGTTAGGTGAGGTGCGGAGCGGAGCGGGTAAGTCGGCGCGCCGCGCGCTGTCATCAACCGTGACATGGGCGCCAAGGCGCTGCCTCGCGCGCGAGCAGGAGCCACCACGTTGCTTTACACTAGCCGCCGCTCCAGCCAGCCACGTCCACGCCACGATCTCGATGCCTCCCGTTCCCGCCGACTCAGACGACGCCACCCGTTCCACGCCCGTCAGCCTGCCGAAGCAACCGGCCTTTCAGCGCTTCTGGTGCACGCGCATTCTCTCTTCTCTGTCGTTCCAGATGCTCGCGGTGGCGATGGGCTGGCATATCTACGCGCTCACGCACAGCGCATTCGCGCTTGGCCTCGTCGGGCTCGCGCAGTTCCTGCCGATGTTTCTGCTGACGCTCGTCGTCGGTCATTTCGCGGACCGCTATGACCGGCGGCGTATCGCGGCGATCTGCCAAGGCCTCGAAAGCGTCGCCGCCGTGCTGTTTGCGTGCGGCACGTTCGGCGGCTGGATCAGCGCGCCGGTGATCTACGTGCTCGCGGCATGCGTGGGCGCTGCGCGCGCTTTCGAGTCGCCGGCGGTTGCGTCGCTGCTGCCCGGTGTGGTGCCGCGCGGACAATTGCCGAAGGCGACGGCGTGGGCGACGTCGGCGAACCAGACCGCGCAGATCGCCGGTCCCGCGCTCGGCGGCCTGCTTTACGGCATCGGTCCGGGCGCTGCGTACCTTGCATGCACCTTGTCGTTCGCCGCGGCGGCCCTCGCCGTGTGGGGCATTCCGCTGCGCGCGAAGCCGGCGAACCGCGCGCCGGTGACGCTTGAATCGGTGTTTTCCGGCATCGCGTTCATTCGCCGCGAGCCGATGATACTCGGGGCGTTGTCGCTCGATCTGTTCGCGGTGCTGTTCGGCGGCGCGACCGCGCTGTTGCCGGTGTTCGCACGCGACGTACTGCATACGGGGCCGCTCGGGCTCGGCCTGTTGCGCTCCGGCACCGCGATCGGCGCGCTGGCGGGCACCATCTGGCTCGCGCATTTCCCGCTGCGCAACCGGCCGGGCGCGGCGATGTTCGGCGGCGTGATCGCGTTCGGCGTGGCCACGCTCGTGTTCGGCATGTCGCATCAGTTCATTGTTTCGCTGCTGGCGCTGATGGCGCTCGGCGCGTCGGACACCATTAGCGTCGTCGTGCGTTTGTCACTCGTGCAGTTGCGCACGCCGGACGACATGCTCGGGCGTGTCAGCGCCGTCAATTCGCTTTTCATTGGGACATCGAACCAATTAGGCGAATTCGAATCAGGCGTCACCGCTGGCTGGTGGGGCGCGCGAACCGCGGTACTGGTGGGCGGCATCGCAACGATCAGCGTCGCCCTGCTGTGGATGAAGCTGTTCCCCGAATTGAGGAACACGCGTTCGCTCGAACGCGAAGAGGAGTTGGCGCCGAGTGCGTAAGCGGGTTTTGGCGCTTGGGCGATTGAGCGAGCTGCGCGGCGTGATTGGTTGGCCGACCGAGAAGGTGAGCGGGCGAGCGACTGAGCGCCAGAGAGGCGCAGAGGCACACTGACGCACAGGCAAAGAGGCAAAGAGGCAAAGAGGCAAAGAGGCAAAGAGGCAAAGAGGCAAAGAGGCAAAGAGGCAGAGAGGCAGAGAGGCAGAGAGGCAGAGAGGCAGAGAGGCCGAGCGGCCCCGCCAGCCCGCTTCTCTCATCGAATGAGAAGTTGACTCTCGTGGAAGCAGGCTTCTGCACGACGACTCACGCGCGTAAAGTCGTATGCGTCTGCCTGCGGAACAGTCCGCCAAGGAGCCGGTTCATGACACGCCTCGAATCACCGCCGCATGCTTATCCGAGTGACATCGCCTTCACGCCCACGGTGAAGGCATTGCAAAGCCGCCACGGCTCGCGCGACGCGTACGCGCGCATGGAGGAAGAGCACGGCTGGCAGACGCGTCTTACGCCGGACGTCGCGCGTTTCATCGAACAGCAGACGAGCGTGTTTCTCGCCACGGTCAGTTCGGAAGGGCAGCCGTATATCCAGCACCGCGGCGGTCCAGCCGGTTTTCTGCATGTGCTGGACGACCACACCATTGCCTTCGCCGATTTCGCCGGCAACCGGCAGTACGTGAGCGCGGGCAACCTCGCGGACAACCCCAAGGCGCATCTGTTTCTGCTCGACTATGCGCACCGGCGGCGCATCAAGATATGGGGCGAGGCGCGCATGATCGACGACGACCCCGCGCTGCTCGCGAAGCTGATGCCCGAGGGTTACAAGGCGCGCGGCGAGCGCGTGCTGGTGATGACCGTGCGTGCCTGGGACGTGAATTGTCCGAAGCATATTCCGCAGCGTTTCGACGCAGCCGACGTGGCTGCCGCGTTGCAGGAACGCGACGAGCGGATTCAGCAACTCGAAGCGCAGGTGGCTGAACTCACGCGTAACGCGGTGAACACGCGCGCTTGATTTGCGGGCGGTGGTTCTGTAAGAGCGGGCACTGCTTGCGCAAGAGCTGCCCCTGGATGTGCAAGAGCGGGCACTGCTTGCGCAAGAGCTGGCGCTGGATGTGCAAGAGCGGGCGCAGCTTGTACAAGAGCGGGCACTGGTTCTTCAAGAGCGGGGCGCCGCGCCTGCCGTGTCATGCCAGAACCGCCCCGCGCCCGCCCCCGTAGTTCGACAACAATCTCACGCCGCCTGCGCAGCCGAAATCAGCGCCGTCCGTATCGCGTTCGCGAGTTCGCTGGCCTGGAACTTCGCGACGTAGCCGTTGGCGCCGGCGTTCTTCACATGCGCCTCGTTGGCCGCGCCCGTCAGCGACGAATGGATGATCACCGGAATGTCGCGGGTCCGTTCGTCGGCCTTGATCTGACGGGTCAGCATGAAGCCGTCCATCTCGGGCATTTCGAGGTCAGTGAGGACGAGCGCGATCCTGTCCTTCACGCGCGCGCCGTCGGATTGCGCTTCCTCGGCGACCTGCTGCAAGGTCTGCCAGGCTTCCTCGCCGGTCTTCGTCATCACGAATTCCGCGCCGATGGCGGTCAATGCCTGCTCGATCAGCTTGCGCGCGAAGCCCGAGTCGTCGGCCGCGAGAATCCTGGCGCCTGGGCGAATGCCGAGGGCGTCGCCGACAGATGTCGGGTCCACGCTCGGATGCTGCGACGGGAACACGTCGCGCAGCACCTGCTCGACGTCGATCACCTGCGCGAGCCGCGAGTCGCCGGTATTGCCGTCGATTCGCGCAATGCTCGTGACGAGGTTGCCGCCCGCCGCGCCTTCCGCCGAAAGCACCTGATTCCATTCGAGCCGCACGATGTCGTCCACTTCTTCGACCGCGAAGGCCTGCGTGGAGCGCGCGAATTCCGTCACGAGCAGAATGTTGAGCCCGCGCGTGGGCTCGCAGCCCATCAGCCGCGGCAGGTCGATGACGGGAATGATCTGCCCGCGAATGTCGACCGCGCCCATCACAAAGGGCGAGGACCCGGCGATCGGCGTGACCGGCGGCATGGTCGAAATTTCGCGGACCTTGAACACGTTGATGCCGTAAAGCTCGTGCGCGTCGCTGCCGGGCACCGAGCCCAGCCGGTACAGCAGCAGCTCGAATTTATTGGAACTGGTCAGGTTGGTGCGTTCATCGTGCGAGCGGTTATCTGCTGCCATCGAATCTCTCCGGGATTGCGGTGCGTGGGCGCGCGCGTGCGTTAATGCCGACGCGCTTCTTACTTTCTGTTATCGGCGCGGTTGCCGAAAAATTCAGCGCCCCGACAGTTTTCTGCTGGCAATCCCTGGGTCAACGGTCGAGCCGCGCATACCAACACCAGCGATTCGTGTGAAGGTTACCTAACGTTACACAAGCCACAGCGCCGTATCACACGGCGCGGCGCGTCGCTCCTAGAATTTTTCCGACGAAAAGAACACGCCGCTTCGCTTCCAATTCAAGGAGAACATATGATCCGCTTGCCTCTCGCCACTTTCTCCAGCGCCTGTATGGCGAGCCTGCTGATGCTTGCCGCCTCGGCCACGACAGCCAGCGCCCAGAGCGCACCGGACGCGGGCCGCCTGCACACCGCCGACCAGACGTTCATCGCAGAGGGCACAAAGGCCGTGGCCACGCAACGCGATGCAGCGCGCATCGCGAACTCGCGCTCGACTGACCGCGACGTGAAAGCCTTCGCCGAGCGCGTCTCGACGGATAACGCCAGAATCTCGGACGCACTGCGCGCCGCAAGCCCGCGCGGGGTGGACGTACCGAAGAACAACCCGGACACCGCCGTGCTCGCGAGCATCAACAATCTTCGTGGCGCCGAGTTCGACAAGGCGTATATCGAGCAGGTCGCGCTCGCCGGCGAGCAGAAGGCGCTGTCCGCATTTCAGGCCGAGATCGCTTCGGGCCGCGATCCGCAACTCAAGGACGCAGCGCAAAAGGCGTTGCCGACCATCCAGGAGCATTACGCGATGGCGCAGGAGCTGGCCAAACGCAAGCATCTGCCGAGCGCCGCGCAGTAAGCCACGTAGGAAGGCTGAGCATTGAGGGCGCGCAGCTAGGTCTCACAGTACGGCCACTCAGTGAGGCCGCGCAGTTAGGTCGCACAGTAAGGCCAATCAGTTAGGCCACGCAGTGATGCCGCACAATAAGCCCGCACAATAAGCCCGCACAACGCCCGGGCGTCGCGGGCGCTGATCGCGCGCGGCATGCATGAGCGCTCGCCCACGCCGTGTGTTCGCGCGGCGCTTCAGTCGGCCCGCGCGGGCAGGCAGGGCGTTCGGGTTGCCCCTTGAGGCGACCCGTTCGACCCCGCTCAGGCAACCCGCCGAGGCAACCCAACCAGGCAACCCAACCAGGCAGCCCACGCAGGCAACCCGCCCAGGCAGCGCACGCAGGCAACCCGCTCAGGCAGTCCGGCTCAGGTAGCCCCTCCCAGCAACCCACCCCAAGCCACCAAAACACCGCGCCGCCCGCCGCCTGCGCGCGCACTCCCCGGCGACGCTCGCGCGCCGACCGGCGTAGACTGACTCTCCGTTCAAACGACGGCTATGCCACGGAGATTCATCAATGGAATATAGACATCTGGGTGCATCCGGTTTCAAGGTGCCGGTGCTGAGTTTCGGCACGGGCACGTTCGGCGGCAAGGGCGAGTTCTTTCAGGCGTGGGGCTCGACGGAGGTCGATGAGGCGCGGCGTCTGATCGACATCTGCCTCGATGCCGGCGTGACCATGTTCGACACCGCCGACATCTATTCGAGAGGCGCGTCGGAGTCGGTGCTGGGCGAAGCGCTGAAGGGCAAGCGCGACAAGGCGATCATCTCGACCAAGGCGACCTTCCGTTTCGACGACGCTCCGAATAATGTCGGCTCGTCGCGCTTCCATCTGGTTCAGGCGGTCGACGCGGCCCTCAAGCGCCTGCAAACCGACTACATCGACCTCTTCCAGTTGCACGGTTTCGACGCGCGCACGCCGGTCGCCGAAGTGCTGTCCACGCTCGACGACCTCGTGCGCGCGGGCAAGATCCGCTACACGGGCGTGTCCAACTTTTCGGGCTGGCACCTGATGAAGTCGCTCGATACAGCGGACCGCTATGGCTATCCGCGCTATGTCGCGAACCAGACCTATTACTCGCTGGTGGGCCGCGACTACGAGTGGGAGCTGATGCCGCTCGGCATCGACCAGGGTGTGGGCGCGGTGGTGTGGAGTCCGCTCGGCTGGGGGCGTCTGACCGGCAAGCTCAAGCGCGGCCAGCCGTTGCCCGACACGAGCCGCCTGCACAAGACCGCCGACATGGGGCCGCCGGTGCCGGAAGAGTATCTGTTCCGCGTGCTCGACGCGATCGATGAAATCGCCTCCGAAACCGGCAAGACCGTGCCGCAGATCGCACTGAACTGGCTGCTGCAGCGCCCGACCGTCTCGACGGTGCTGATCGGCGCTCGCAATGAAGAACAGTTGCGCCAGAACCTCGGCGCGGTCGGCTGGAACCTCACGCCCGAGCAGGTCGCGCGGCTCGACGCGGCGAGCGCCGTGCGGCCCGCCTATCCGTACTGGCATCAGGAAGGGTTTGCCGAGCGCAACCCGAAAGCGGTGTAAGCGGGCGGCTTGCAGCCGTGGTCCGTCGCGCTGGTCCGGTGCCGCTTGTCCGGCAGCCGCACCAGTGCTGGCTTCAGGCCAGCCCGCCGTTCGCGCGCAACACCTGGCCGTTGACCCAGCCGGCCTGCGAGCTCGCGAGGAACGCCACCACCGACGCAATGTCTTCCGGTTGGCCGAGCCGCTCGAGCGGCGGCATTTTTGCGAAGTGCTGGATCTGCTCGTCGGTCTTGCCGTCGAGGAACAGCGACGTGGCAACGGGCCCCGGCGCGACCGCATTCACCGTGATGTTGCGCCCGCGCAGCTCCTTCGCGAACACATGCGTGAACGCCTCCACGGAGGCCTTCGTCGCGTTGTAGACCGCATAGCCCGGCATGTTCAGCGCAAGCGTGGTGCTCGAAAAATTGACGATGCGGCCGCCGTCGTTCATGCGGCGCGCCGCTTCGCGCAACGTGTTGAAGGTGCCGCGCACGTTGATGTCGAACGCGCGGTCGTACAGTTCGTCGCTCGTGTCGGCAAGCGGTGTCGGCTTGATCACGCCGGCATTGTTGACCAGCACGTCAACCTTTCCCAGTTGCTGCTCCGCGGTCTCGAACATACGGCGCACGTCGCCGGCGCTGGAGACGTCCGCTTTCACCGCTATCGCACGGCCGCCGGCTGCATTCAGTTCGGCGACGAGCGCTTCGGCTTCGCCCGAACTCGCTGCGTAATTCACGACGACGGCAAAGCCGTCAGCCGACAGGCGCCGTGCAACGGCCGCGCCGATGCCGCGGGAAGCGCCGGTCACAATGGCAATCTGAGCATTTCTGGTCGTATTCATGGCGGGTGTCCTCTTGAATGTTGAATCGGTGAATGAATGATGGGCTTTTTTCGTTCTGGGATAATCGGGCCGGTTTAACCATCATCATTCCAATGTCTTCAACAATCTTTGCGGAGAGGCGCGGCTGATATGGACCGTTTCGAGGAAATGCGCGTTTTCGTGCGCGTCGCCGAGCGGCAGAGCTTCACGCGCGCGTCGGATGACCTGCAGATACCGCGGGCGACCGTCACCAACCTCGTCAAGCGGATGGAGGAGCGGCTGGGCGCACGGCTGCTCGAGCGCACCACGCGCACGGTGCGCCTGACGCCCGACGGACAGGCGTACTACGGGCGCTGCGTGCGGCTCATTGCCGATCTGGAGGAAGCCGAGGGCTCGTTCTCGAACCTGGCGCCCAAGGGACTGTTGCGGGTCAATCTGCAAGGCACGCTGGCGCGGCACTTCATCGTGCCGGCTTTGCCGGCGTTCCTTGCGCGCTACCCCGGCATCGAACTGACCATCGGCGAGGACGACCGGCTCGTCGACCTTGTGCGTGAAGGCATAGACTGCGTGCTGCGCGCGGGCAACCTGCAGGATTCGTCGATGGTGGGGCGGCGCGTCGCGCATCTGCCGCAAGTCACAGTGGCGAGCCCGGCCTACCTGCAAAAGTACGGTGAGCCGGCTGATCCGCAGGCGCTCTCTGCGCACCGCGCCGTCAACTACGTGTCGAGCGCTACGGGCAGGCCCTTGCCGCTGGAGTTCAGCATCGAGGGACGTAACACGCCGATCCTGCTGCCGGGCGCGGTTTCGGTGACGGGCGTCGAGCTTTACACCGGCTCGGCGGTGGCCGGCCTCGGCATCGTGCAGGTGCCGCGCTACCGGGTGCGCGAAGAACTGGCGGACGGGCGTCTGAAGGTCATTCTCGCCGACTTCCCGCCGCCCTCGCTGCCGGTTTCGGTGTTGTATCCGCAGAACCGGCAACTGTCGTCACGCGTGCGGGTATTTTCACAGTGGCTGCGCGATGTCTTCGAGACGGCCGCCACGGCGTAGGGGCGATGCGGGCGCGTGCGGCGCCTCGGATAGGCATTCGGCGGCGCCCGGGGCGGTTCGTGGAAAACTGTATAGATATACAGTATAGTGTCCAACTGCACGCGGGCGCGCCTTCACCTCGCCGCGCCGCTTGTGCTGAACTTGCGCGGGCGCGCGGCGTCCGTGAGAGGTGGCCCACTCATTCAGACGGTCGAAAAATTGTCATCCAACGGCATTATCAAGATTCGCGGCGCGCGCCAGCACAACCTGAAGAACGTCGATCTCGACGTGAAAACCGGCGAAATGACGGTCGTAACGGGCCCGTCCGGTTCCGGCAAGTCGAGCCTCGTGTTCGACACGCTCTACGCAGAAGGGCAGCGGCGCTATGTCGAAACCTTCAGCGCCTACGCCCGGCAGTTTCTCGACCGGATGGACCGGCCGCAGGTCGACCGGGTGGACGGCGTGCCGCCCGCCATCGCGATCGACCAGACCAACCCGGTGCGCAGTTCACGCTCCACGGTCGGCACCATGACGGAGCTCAACGATCACCTGAAGTTGCTCTACGCCCGCGCGGCCGAGCTGTTCGACCGCAAGACGGCGCGGCAAGTGCGGCACGACACGCCGGAAACCATTTACGCGGAGCTGCTCGAGCGCACTGACGGGAGCGATCCGCGGCTGGTGGTGACGTTTCCGGTTGAGTTGCCGGAGTCGGCTACCGAGCAGGAGGTCGAGCAATGGCTCTCCGCAAGCGGCTACACGCGCGTCCAGGCACAGCGCGAGGTGGATTCGCCCACCGGCAGGCGCAAGCTGCTCGACGTGGTCGCCGACCGCTTCCGGGTGCGCCAGGCCGACAAGCAGCGGGTGGTCGAGGCGCTCGAGGCATCGCTCAAGCGCGGTGGCGGGCGCGTCAATATCTATGTGCTGCCGGCCGCCGAGGCGCCGCTCGCACCTACGGCGCAGCAGCCCGAGCCGGAGATCTGGCGCTTCTCTACGGGGCTGCATAGCCCCGAGAGCGACCTGCGCTATGCCGATCCGCAGCCCGCGCTGTTCTCGTTCAATTCGGCTTACGGCGCGTGCGAAGTCTGCCGCGGCTTTGGTCGCGTGATCGGCGTCGATCTCGGCCTCGTCATTCCCGACGCCCGCAAAACTCTGCGCGATGGCGCGATCAAACCGATGCAAACCCCCGCGTGGAAGGAGTGTCAGGACGATCTGATGCGCTACGCGGCGAAGGCCGACATCCGCCGCGGCACGCCCTGGGGTGAACTGACGGATGCCGAGCGCGACTGGGTCATCAACGGTTCGCCGGACTGGAACGGCAAGTGGCAAAGCCAGTGGTATGGCGTCAAACGCTTCTTCGAATATCTCGAATCGAAAGCGTACAAGATGCATATCCGGGTGCTGCTGTCCAAGTACCGCAGCTACACGCCGTGCGAAACCTGCGGCGGCGCGCGGCTGAAAACAGAATCGCTGTTATGGCGTCTGGGCAGCAAGGCGAATGCGGACCAGGTTTTGCCGGCCGCGCAGCGCTTCATGCCGCGCGGTGTCGAATGGAATCGCGCGCAGCTGGAGGCGCTGCCCGGTTTGACTGTGCACGACCTGATGCTGATGCCGATCGAGCGCATCCGGCGCTTCTTCGACGAGATCAGCCTGCCAAGCGCGTTGCTGGATGACGCGCTCAAGCTATTGCTCGCCGAAGTGCGCACGCGCCTGAAGTATCTGTGCGACGTCGGGCTCGGTTATCTGACGCTCGACCGGCAAAGCCGCACGCTGTCGGGCGGCGAAGTGCAGCGGATCAATCTGACCACCGCGCTCGGCACCTCGCTCACCAAAACGCTGTTCGTGCTGGACGAACCCAGCATCGGCCTGCATCCGCGCGATCTGAACCGGATCGTGGAGGCCATGCACCGCCTGCGCGACGCGGGCAATACGCTCGTCGTGGTGGAGCATGATCCGTCGGTCATGCTGGCGGCGGATCGGCTGATCGACATGGGGCCGGGACCGGGCGAGCGCGGCGGCTCCATTATTTTCGACGGCGCGCCGGACGCCATTCGCTCGTCGGGCACGCTCACGGGCGAATACCTTGGCGGGCGCCGCCATGTCGCAGACGCCGCGCACTGGTCGCGGCGCCCGGTGGATGCAAACACGCCGCGCATCGTGCTGGAAGGCGCGACCGAGCACAATTTGCGCGACGTCACGGTGGAAATTCCGCTGCAGCGGCTCGTGTGCGTGACGGGCGTATCCGGCTCGGGCAAGTCCACGCTGTTGCAAGACGTGCTGTACCCGGCCATGGCGCGGCACTTCGGCCTCGCCACCGAATCGCCGGGCGCGTTTCGCAGCCTGAGCGGCGCGGACGAGGTGACAGACGTGGTGTTCGTCGACCAGTCGCCGATCGGCAAGACCGCGCGCTCGAATCCGGCCAGCTACGTGGGCGCGTTCGACGAGATCCGCAAGCTCTTCGCCAAGGCGCCGCTCGCGCAGCAACGCGGCTACGGGCCCGGCATGTTCAGCTTTAATTCGGGCGACGGGCGTTGTCCGACTTGCGGCGGCTCGGGCTTCGAACACATTGAAATGCAGTTCCTGAGCGACGTGTACCTGCGCTGTCCCGATTGCGACGGGCGCCGCTATCGCGCCGAACTGCTCGAAGTGAAGATCGAACGCGGCGAACCCGCGCGTGCCTTGAGCATTGCCGATGTGCTGGAACTCACCGTCAGCGAGGCCGCCGGCTACTTTGCGAATGACGCGGAAGTGCTGCGCGTTCTGCAGCCCATTGTCGACGTCGGTCTGGAGTATGTGAAGCTCGGCCAGCCGGTGCCCACCCTGTCCGGCGGCGAAGCGCAGCGGCTCAAGCTGGCGGGCTTTCTGGCCGAATCGGCGCAGGCGCGCAGCGCGCGCAATGCGAAGCAGGCAGTCGCGAGGCGGCTCTTCATGTTCGACGAGCCTACCACCGGCCTGCATTTCGACGACATCGCCAAGCTCATGCAGGCGTTCGGCAAGCTGCTGGCAAGCGGCCATTCGCTGATCGTGATCGAGCATAACCTCGACGTGATCCGCGCGGCCGACTGGATCATCGACCTCGGTCCGGAAGGCGGCGACGGCGGTGGCCGCGTGCTGTGCGCGGGCACGCCCGAAGAGGTCAAGGCCTGTGCCGGATCGCATACCGGCGAAGCGCTGTCGCAGTACGACCGCGCGATGAGCGCGGTCGTGCAACCAGCAGATACCGCTTCGCAAGGCGTGCCGTTGCAGAAGGCGCTGAGCGCTGCGCGGGCGCGCCGCGCAATCGAAGGCGAGGACGTGGTGCGCATTGTCAATGCGCGCGAGCACAACCTGAAAGCGCTGGACGTCGACATTCCGCACGGCAAGTTCAATGTGATTACCGGCGTGTCGGGTTCGGGCAAGTCAACGCTCGCGTTCGACATTCTCTTTCACGAAGGGCAGCGCCGTTACCTCGAATCTCTGAATGCGTACGCGCGCTCCATCGTGCAGCCCGCCGGGCGTCCGGAGGTCGACGCCGTGTACGGCATTCCGCCGACCGTCGCGATCGAGCAGCGTTTGTCGCGCGGCGGTCGCAAGAGTACGGTCGCGACCACCTCGGAGGTATGGCATTTCCTGCGTCTGCTCTATGTGAAGCTCGGTCTGCAACATTGCATTCATGACGGCACGCCTGTCACGTCGCAAAGCACCGAGTCGATCGCGGCGCAGTTGCTGCGCGACCACAAGGGGCAACACGTCGGCTTCCTCGCGCCGCTCGTGGTGAACCGCAAGGGCGTGTACACCGATCTCGCGAAGTGGGCCAAGGCACGCGGCAATACGCATCTGCGCGTGGACGGCGAATTCGTGCCGGTGGACCCGTGGCCGAAGCTCGACCGCTTCCGCGAGCACACCATTGAATTGCCGGTGGCCGACCTGATCGTGTCGGCGGACAACGAAGCGGCGCTGCGTCACGCGCTAGACCAGACCCTGGACCTGGGCAAGGGAGTGATGCATCTGCTCGCGCCGCTCGACGGCTTGCACGACGCGATGCACGGCGGCCTGCCCACTGCGAAGCTCGGCGCCGTGAAGGTGCTGTCCACCAAGCGCGCCTGTCCGGTGTGCGGTACGAGCTATCCCGAACTCGATCCGCGCATGTTCTCGTATAACAGCAAGCACGGCTGGTGCACCACCTGTGTGGGTACGGGCCTCGCACTGACACGCGAGCAACGTGCGGCGTACGACGACACCATCGTCGTGGACGATAATCGCGGCCGCGAACAGAGCTTGCCGTCGGAAGAGCAGGAACCGGAGGGCCTCGTCGACGAACCGTGTCCGGACTGCGCAGGCACGCGGCTGAACCCGACCGCGCGCGCAGTCACGTTCGACGCGCACGCCATTACCGATGTCGCGCAATGGACAGTCTCGGACACGCGCACATGGATCGACAGTTTGCAGATGACAGGGCGTGACGCGGAAATCGCCCGCGACGTGGTGAGCGAAATCGGCAGCCGTCTGCAGTTTCTCGAAGAAGTCGGGCTCGGTTATCTGAGTCTCGACCGCGCGGCGCCCAGCCTGTCGGGCGGCGAGGCGCAGCGCATCCGGCTCGCTGCGCAGTTGGGCAGCAACCTGCAAGGCGTCTGCTATGTGCTGGACGAGCCGACCATCGGTTTGCATCCGCGCGACAACAAGATTCTGCTGAACGCGCTGCGCAAGCTCGGCGACAAGGGCAACACGCTGGTGGTCGTCGAGCATGACGAAGACACGATCCGGCGGGCCGATCACATCATCGACATCGGGCCGGGCGCCGGCAAGCGCGGCGGTACGCTGATCGCACAGGGCAATGTGGCCGACCTCTCCGCGCAACCGGAATCGCTCACCGGGCAGTTTCTAGCCACGCCGATCGTGCATCCGCTGCAGCCGCGCCGCAAGGTCGTTGCGCCAGGCAAACGCGCGGCGGCGGTGCCGGAGAACTGGCTGACCGTGCACGGCGGCAAGCTGCACAATCTGCGCAACGTGACGGTGGGCATTCCACTGTCGCGGCTCGTCGCGGTGACGGGCGTAAGTGGATCGGGCAAATCCACGCTCGCGCGCGACGTGCTGATGGCCAATCTGCTCGACGCCGTTGGCCGCTCGGTGTTGTCGTCGCCGGCCACACGGCGCGCCCGCGCGGCCGCTCAGGAACAGCCCCCAGCCAACCGCCGCTCGAGCGTGCTCGCGCGCAGCGCGCCGCGTGCACCGCTGAACGTCACGCATGCCTGGCAGGGCTGCGATTCGATTACGGGCTGGGAAAGCATCGACCGGGTGCTGGAGGTCGATCAGACGCCCATCGGCAAAACGCCGCGCTCGTGTCCTGCCACCTATATCGGCGTGTGGGACGCGATTCGCAAGCTGTTCGCCGGCACGCTGGAGGCGCGGGCGCGCGGCTACACCGCGTCGCGCTTCTCGTTCAATACGGGCGAGGGCCGTTGCCCCGCGTGCGAAGGGCAGGGCGTGCGCACCATCGGCATGAGCTTTTTGCCGGACGTGAAAGTGCCATGCGACGTCTGTCATGGGCAGCGTTTCAATCCGGAAACGCTGGCGGTGACGTGGCGCGGCAAGAATATCGGCGACGTGCTGACAATGGAAATCGACGAGGCCGTCGAATTCTTTGCGCCCATCTCCAACATCGCTCATCCGTTGCAGTTGATGAAAGACGTCGGGCTCGGCTACCTTACGCTCGGCCAACCGTCGCCTACGTTATCGGGCGGCGAGGCGCAGCGCATCAAGCTCGTCACCGAACTGAGCAAGGTGCGCGATGACGTGACGCGGCGTGGTCAGAAAGCGCCTCACACGTTGTACGTGCTCGATGAACCGACCGTCGGCCTGCATATGGCGGACGTCGCGAAACTGATCCGTGTACTGCATCGTCTGACAGACGGCGGACATAGCGTGGTCGTGATCGAGCACGATCTCGACGTAATCGCCGAAGCGGACTGGATTATCGACCTCGGTCCCGAAGGCGGCGTCGGCGGCGGCACCATTGTCGCTGCGACAGACCCGGAAGGCATCGTTCAGGTTCGCGCAAGTCATACGGGGGCCGCGTTGAAGCCGGTGCTTGAGCGTACCGCGAGTGCCGGCACGGGCGGAGTAGCCGTCGCAACTGTCGCACACGTCGCGGGCGAGGAAGCAGGCGAAGGTACGCACGGCTAGACCAGGTTGTCAGGCCATGGCAGTTCCGCATCCCGGAAGAGGATGCGGAACTGTTGCCGCCTGCCGTACCGGCTGACTGTCGAATACGGCGTTAATGGTCTGGCAATTCCGCAAGGGAAATGAAGGCGCCGTCCCAAACTTTAAAATCAGACGAATAGCACTTTCATGTTTCATAATTGAAACATTTTGGCGCGGTCCGCGCGGCGAATATATTCCGTTAATTCCGCTATTTGAATCGCGAATGCCGAATTGGCAATGGAAAAGCGGCGGATTCGGGATTCGCGAATATCGAATGCAATCAGATGCGCCAATCTGGCGCCCGCGCGTGTTCAACTGTGAAACATTTCTCGCAGACATGAAAAGCGGTCCGCCGAGTGGCCAATGCATGTCGCATTGTGAACCTTCGGCGTGGCGCGGGCCGGTGGGCCGCGGCCCGAGCCGTTCTACGAGCAGGAGCTGGTGCGGACGGTACGTTTTTCCGCTGCAAATCAATGCACCGCTCATTATTACTTGCACCGAATGAGAATATTTCTCGTCATACATTTATTCGGATGCTATTTCCATTGTTTTCAAATTTACTAACGCGGTTCATTCGGCTAACATCGCTGATAATCCATCCAGCGGCGTTTCCGATGTCGAATTGCGATTATCAATTCGCTGATATCGTCGGACTAACGCGCGTCCTCGTCCAACCAAGTAGACATTTTGAGGAAGACCATGTCCCACATCCACGTCGATTCTGCGAGGGTTACCTGGTTACATACGCCGACCGTCAATGTCCGTACTGCCGCGCGCCGCATCGGTGTGTTGCTGTTCGATGGTTTCTGGCTGCTGGGCCCCGGCACCGTCGTCGAAATGTTTCAGACCGCCAACGAACTGGCGGGCACACGGCCAGGCGAAGAGCCGCCGTATGAGGTGCAGTTCCTGTCGCTCGACGGCGGCAGCGTGCCGAGTTCCTCCGCCGCGCGCATCTGGACCGACCGCATCGACACGCGTTATGGAACCGGGTTCGACGTTCTGTTTATTGCCGGCGGACACGGCGCGCACCAGGCTGCCCGCGACCAGCGGCTGCTCGGCTGGCTGCGCTCGGTGCAGGCGCGCACCCGTGCAATCGAAACCATCGGCGAAGGGCGGCTCGTGCTGGAAGCCGCCAATCCCGGCGAGCCGGAGGCGCTGCAAATCGGCCGCTATGGTCATGGCGCGGCAGATGCGATTCTCAGCGCTTCGAACGACCGCAACGACTGCGCCCGTAGCGCGCTGATGTTCATCAAACGCGATCTCGGCGCCGAACTTGCGCGCAGCGTTGCGGAGCGCGTGATGCCGGGCATGGCCGCGACGTGGGTGCCTCTGCCCGCGGAAGGCGGGACGCTGAGCGTCGCGGAGAAGATCCGCGCGGCGGCGCGCTGGATGGAAGCCAACTGCGACCGACCGGTATCGGTAGCGGACGCGGCACAGGTCGCGGCCATGAGCGAGCGGAATTTCCTGCGGCGCTTCAAGCATGAAATGCATGTCACGCCGTCCGACTATCTGCTTCAGGTCCGCTTGCGCATTGCGTGCAATTTCCTGACCGAAACTGAATTACCCGTCGACAAGATCGCGCGGCGCAGCGGCACCGGCAACGGCGACCGTCTCGCAAAGATTTTCCGCAAGCGCATGGCATTGTCGCCAACCGAGTACCGGGCCCGCAGTCGGCTTGGCTCGTCGGAGCTCTGACACTCAACCGCGCTGCAGACGCAGGCGTGTAACGACCGCTGCGCGAGCGCGCGGCGGTATCCGTTTTGTCGGCAGTTTCTTACGGGCACAGTGGCATGGGCAACCAGGTGTTGGGGACGGCACTACCGGAAGTGAAACTGATCGAACCAGAGGTGTTTGGCGACGAATCCGGCTTCTGTTACGAGAGCTTTAGCGCGGACGAGTTCGTGGACGACGTCGCGCGCGGTTTCGACTTCGTGCAGGACCGCCACCTGCGCGCGGTGCACGGCGTGCTGCGCGGGCTGCACTATCAGGTGCAACGCCCGCAAGGCCGGCTCATGCAGGTCGTGGTAGGCGAGATATTCGACGTCGCCGTCGACGTGCGACTCAATTCGCCCAACTTCGGCAAGTGGTGCGGCGCTTATCTGAGCGCGGAAAATCACCGGCAGGTGTGGGTGCCGCCGGGCTTCGCGCATGGCTTCGTGGTGCTGTCCGACGTCGCCGAATGTTTGTGGAAGGCAACCGAATACTGGTTTCCGGAACTGGAGCGCTGCATCTTGTGGAGCGATCCGGACATCGGCATTGAATGGCCGATCGACTTCGAGCCGATTGTCGGCGCCAAGGATGCGGCGGGGCGTCGTTTATACGAGGCGGAGAATATGGCTTAACGACGCGGGCGTTCGAGAAGTGCGCTCCTGGTGCGGTCTCGCTTTAGCGCAACGTGCGGATTGCGAGGAAGCCGGCGCGCGGCGAACGCTGTGCCGACAATGCGGGTCACTCACGCTCTAACGCTCGGCCGCCAGTGCGTGGACACATGTAGCCCGACTCACAGCAAGAACAGCAACGACTCGCAGTCAACCCGCCGGCTAACGCGTAGACACCACTGGCGCCGATACGCGCGGCCCGAGTCGGGCACCTTGGCACAGTACCTGTGCACAGCGTCGGCAACACTCGCTCCCAGCACCTGATCGCAACACCGAATTACGGCACCACCCCCAAACCAACCCGCCCGCTATCGCGCGCCCACCACCGCGCCGACGCTTGCAGCCACCACGAGCAGTGTGCCCGCGATCTGCAGAACACCCATCGGCTGATGCAATACGATGAAGCCGGCTATTGCGCCAATCGCAGGCTCGACACTCATCAGGATACCGAATGACCCTGCCGGCATGTGACGCAGCGCCACCATTTCAAGCGCGTACGGCAGGAGCGGGACAAGAATCGCGAGCCCTGCCGTCGCCGCAAGCTGGCCGGCCGCGACATGCATGCCGCTTTGTGCGAGACCGAACGGCGTGGCGACCAGCGCCGCCGCAATGAGCGAGACTGACAGTCCCTCGAGTCCGGCAAACAGCTTGCCGGTCTTTTTCATGAGCACGATGTAGCTGCCCCAGCCGCAGGCCGCCGCGCATGCGAGCAATACGCCGAGCGGCTCGCCGACCCAGCCGGCGCGATCGCGTGAGAGCAGCACCACGCCGGCGATGGCTAGCGCCGGCCAGAGCAGCGCACGGGCGCGGCGCACCGAGAGCGTGGCGACCGTGAGCGGTCCGAGAAAGTCGATGGCCACCGCCAGTCCCAGCGGAATGCGCTGAAGCGCCGTGAAAAAGCACAACGTCATGCCGGCCATCGCGGCGCCGAGCGCGCCCGCGGCCAGCCAGTGCGCGCGCGAATAGCTGCGAAAACGCGGACGCACCAGCAGGGCGAGAACGAGTGCGGCCCAGCCCAGGCGCAGCCACGTGGTGCTGAGCGAACCGTAGACGGCCATCGTCGGTTCGGAAAGTGCAGCGCCAAATTGCACGCTCGACATGGACAGGATGCACAGCAGCGCGGCGCCCGCCGCGGCGCTGGCGGGCTTCGCCGGGGCAGGGTCAGGGTTAGGGGCCGGGTCGGCTGTGCACTTGATCGTTGTGTCCGGCATGTATGTTTGCATCGCTGTGAAAGGTCTACCTATCTTATCGACTCTCGCGCCACTAAGATAAGTTGATATTCCTTATGACGACTTCAATTTTCCTGATGAGCCGTGATCTCGACAGCAGTCTGCTCCGCACCTTCGTCACCGTGGCCGAAACGGGCGCAGTGGGCGTGGCCGCAAGACGCCTCGCGCGCACCCAGGCAGCCGTGAGCATGCAATTGCGCCGCCTTGAGGAAGATCTGGGCCAGCGCCTGCTCGAGCGCTCGCCGCGCGGGGTGCAGCTCACCGAAGCCGGCCACCTGTTGCTGCCTTACGCGCACACCATTCTCGGTGCGGGTGCCGATGCGCGCCGCGCGCTGAACGCGGGGCAAGTGTCGGGCACGGTGCGGCTCGGCATGCTCGAGGACATCGCGGTGGGTCGTCTGCCGCGCGCGTTGCGGCGCTTCTCGATTGCCTATCCGCGCGTGGCACTGGAAATCGTGGTGGACAGCAGCGCTGCGTTGTCCAGGCGTCTTGCGGATGGCGTGCTCGATCTGGTGGTTGCCGATCCCGCGTTAGTCAGCGGCACGCCGCTCTTTACGTGGATGCTGCCGCTCTTCTGGGTCGGCGCACGCGGCTATGCGCGCGACGCGCAGGCGCCGGTGCCTCTCGTCGCGTTCGGCGGGCCTTGTCTATGGCAGCAGCAGGTGTCGACGGCGCTGCGCCGCGCGGGCGTCGGCTGGCGGATCGTCTGCACCAGCACGAGCCTGCCCGCCGTGCAGTCGGCGGTCGAAGCGGGGCTGGGTGTGTCCGTTCTGCTCGAAGGCAATATTCGTTCGGAGTCCATGAAGATTCTCGGCCGTGCCGATGGCTTACCCGATGCGCCCGCTGCCGACTTCGGCCTTTTCATACGTGAAGTCGCGAGCGCGCAGGCAGCGGCCGTGCAGACGTTGCAAGGTTTCTTGTGCGAAGAATTGCATCTTGGCTTGCCTCTACACGCGCACGACAGCGAAGCGGGTGTGCGGGTCGGGCAATAGGGAGAATGGGATTGGCGCTGAAGAAGAATGGGAAGCAGTGGCAGCCTTGCATTTGAAGCGAAGCCACAGGAGCTTGAGCACTGCAACCGCAATTGCGCGTGCTGCGTTGCGGAAGGCCCCGGCTCTAGCGGCAACTATTGCAATACGCCGTGGCAGGTATTGCAACAGTGGCTCGCATGCGCGCCGGGGCCGGTAACGCTCCGCTTACACAGTCCGTGGGGCGATCATCGCCGCATCACGCCCATCAGCAAGGTGACGAGGAAGATCACCACGAAGATGAAGAACAGCACCTTGGCGATTTCTGTCGCGCCGGCGGCGATGCCGCCAAAGCCGAATACCGCGGCGATGATTGCGATGACGAAGAAGATTGCAGCGTATCGAAGCATGAGGCCTCCCACCGATGAGTTGCTGGATTGACGTTAAAACGGCGACTCGCAGGCGGCACAGCGTGCCTTGCGCAAGCGATCTACCGGCGTGCGAAGTTCAGCAATAGCTGTGCCCGTGCATTTCGCGTCCGGGTGGAGGCCGTGTACCGCAGCCGCGACGCGCGGTCGGAAACTGTCGCTTCAGTGCAACAAGGCGGCTGTCGGATCGCGCGCAGCGAAATGGTCCGAGGCGCGCCCGGTATGCCGCCCAAGGGCGGGCGCGCGTCGCTGACGCAAAAAAGCCCGATAAACGATTTTGCATTGACGGCAACGTTTGCGACCATTAATAAACGCTGCAATTAAAACAATTTGATCTTGCGTCGAAAAAGCTTGCCGGTTAAAAAGCGGGGTCCAGAATTTAAATGGTTAATTAAGTTTTAACAGATTTTCACCTGCGCAAGCACAATTCGCATTTGCCGGTGCGAAAACGCCAGAAAAATTCCGCGAACCTGCTTGCCAAGTGCTTGATAAACAGGCCAGAATGCGCGCTAGACGGGTGCCGCCGGGCTTCGCGCGACGCTGGTAGAAATGGCGCGAGTGGTACGGCGCCATTCAGGCGTACCGTATGCACGGCAAAACCGGCTATCCGTCGAATGAACAATAAATAGATATTCCGGGCTGAAGCGCATTGAAATTGTTCCAATGCCGCGGCCCGCGGGGTGTGAAGCATAAAATCAAATAGGGACCGGGGGTGGTCATGTCAACAAAGGTTTTGTCGATTTTCGGCACGCGGCCGGAAGCTATCAAAATGGCGCCGCTCATCAAGCAGATGGAGGCCGATGCCGCAATCGACTCCGTGGTGTGCGTCACGGGCCAGCATCAGCAGATGCTCGACCAGGTGCTCGAGCTCTTCGCCATCCAGCCGGACCACAATCTCGCGGTCATGACGGCCAACCAGACGCTAAACGGGCTTGCTTCGCGTCTGATCGCCTCGCTCGACGAGGTGCTCGCGAACGTGCAGCCCGATCGCGTGCTCGTGCACGGCGACACGACCACGGCATCCGCCGCTGCGCTCGCCGCGTTTCACCGCCGCATTCCGATTGGCCATGTCGAAGCGGGGCTGCGCACGCGCGACCTCTCGCAGCCGTGGCCGGAAGAGATGAACCGCCGCATCGTCGACGTCATGAGCGATCTGATGTTCGCGCCGACCCCCAGTTCGAAGGAGCGGCTCGCGGAGGAAACGCTGCAGGGGCGCGTCGTCGTCACCGGCAATACGGTGATCGACGCGCTGAATCTGACCGCGGCGCGGATCGACAACGACCCGGCCTTGCGCGCTTCGCTCGACGCGCGCCTGCCGTTTATCGACGACGCGCGGCCCATGCTGCTCGTCACAGGTCACCGGCGCGAGAGTTTCGGCGCCGGCTTCGCCAACATCTGCGCGGCGCTCGGCGATCTCGCCGAACGCGACACTGTGCAGATTGTTTATCCGGTTCACCTCAATCCCAATGTGCGCGGCCCCGTGCAGGAATCGCTCGGTTCCCGGCGCAACGTTCATCTGATCGATCCGCTCGACTACCTGGGCTTTGTGCGGCTCATGCAGCGTGCTTCGCTGATCCTCACCGATTCTGGCGGCGTGCAGGAAGAAGCGCCCGCGCTCGGCAAGCCGGTGCTGGTGATGCGCGACGTGACCGAGCGTCCCGAAGCGGTAGCGGCCGGCACCGTGCGTCTGGTCGGCACGCAGCGCGAGGCGATCGTGCGGGCCGTCAGCGCGCTCATCGACGACGCGGGCGAGCGTGAACGTTTCGCACATCGTATGAATCCGTATGGCGACGGTCATGCGTCCCGGCGCATCGTAGCCGCGCTGACCGGGCGTCCGTTCGACGAGTTCGCGCCCGCAGCGCCGGCCCGGTCTGCGGAGACGTCATCGGCCACCTCATCGGCCAACTCATCGGCCACCTCATCGGCCAACTCATCGCCCAGCTCACCGGTCGGTTCTCCAGCCATTGCTCCAATGCCGCGCGTCGCCGCGGCAACGTTCGCGAAGTAAAACCCAGCGAGCGCGGGCGTGAGTCCGCGTTCGCACGCGAGCAGGCAGGGGTTTTCCCGGAGCACGGCATGTATCGGCGCTGCGCGCCTTCAGGTGACGCGCGAGCGTGCCGATATAACGGACAGGACGACTGGCGAAACGGGGCATGCCCCGCGGCGGCCGTCGAAGTCCGGCACAGTGCGCAGCTCAGGGCAGACCACGGCCTTACTCCTAGCTCATTCAACCATGGCGGGCAACGTCGCATGTGTCGCCCGCAGGCCAATCCAGGTCAAGACAATATGATGCTCACCACGAAGCTGCGAATCCAGGTCTCCGAGGCGCTATGCGCCCGCCCATCTCTCGTCCCGAGTCCACGTTTGACCGCGCTCGCCGGGCTGCTGCTGTGCGCATTCGGCGCGCATGCCCAGCAACCCGCCGATCTTGCGGGCAGCTTCGCGCAGCTTGGCCACGGCCGTCTCGCAAGCCGCAGCATATCGCTGGCCGAACTGGGCATGCGTGATCCGCTCCTGCTGCGCGCGCCGGATGCCCGCCAGGAACTCTATCTGCCGGTGCCGGCCGGCGTGCCGCTCACGGACGCCAGCTTGCAGGTCGACGGCACCTATCTGCGCGGCAACGGCGGCCGCACGACCATGCTGGTTTCGCTCGACGGCTCACCGGTACTCTCGCGCAGCCCGACTCAGGAGCAGGGCGACGGCTCGGCGACGCTCGGCGTGGACGGCGCCGCGCGCCCAAGCGGCTTTGTGCGCGTGGGCTTCGACTGGTCGTCGGTGATCAACGACAACGTCTGCGCCGACCAGACCGCGATCGGCAATGTCTGGCGCATTGCGCCGACATCCCGCCTGACCTATCGCTACGATCCCGACGCGATTGTCGATCTGCGCGGCGCGTGGAGCGCGCTGCCGCACAAGCCCGTCGTCATGCTCGGCGCACGCAGCGTGGCTGCGCCCGCGTTCAACGCGGGCTGGCGCGTCGAAGCGCTGCTGCAACGCGAAGGCCGCACACCGGCCACGCGCGCGTGGCCGGCCGCCGGTGACACGGTGAACCTGAGCGGCATCGAGGTGCCCGCGCCGTTGCGCGCGGTTCCCGCTTTCGCCGCGCTGGCTGCGGGCGGCTCGCACAAGCTGGCCAATCCCGCGGAGGCCGGTGCGCTGATCGCGCTCGCGCCCGGCGCGGCATTCGCGCCCGACGTGATCGTCGCCGACGACGCGCTACGTACAACCGTGAAGACTTCGCTCGACGCGCTGCGCGCGCAGGTGGCGGGCGTCTCGCCCGCCGCAGCCGAAGCGTTCGACGCCTGGCGCGCGCGCAGCGTCGAGCCGGTCGAAAAGCCGCTTGCGGCCGGCGAAGTGCGCGTCGCGCACGTGGGCGGGCAAACCGCTATCGTGGTGGGCGATAACGACGGCGTCGCAGTGCTCGCGCAGACCTGGCGCCCCATCGACGTGGCGAGCCGCCTCGTGGTTCATCAGATCGACAACGCGCCGGATACGCGCGGCGATCAGATCGCTTTGTCCCTGCTCGGCGGCGAGCCGCGCACGCTCGACGTGCAGGTGCGCGCGAGCTGGGACGCGAACTTCGATCTCGGCGCGGCCTCGGGTAACGGCAAGCTGCCGGATGCCGTCGTGCTCGACGTGGCCGCCGCGCCGACTCTCGACGATTCAGGACAAACCGCGTCGGTCTACTTCAACGACGTGCTGATCGGCTCGCAATTGCTCAGCGCGAACGGCAAGCCGCAACGCATCACCGCGCACGTGCCGCGTTTCGCGCTCGCGCCGCGCAACCAGGTGCGGGTGGAATTCCAGCGCCAGCCGGAAGGCGGTTGCCGTGCACGCGATCGGGGCCATCCTATTGCGGTGCTGCCGAGCAGCCATTTGCGTCTTGCCGACGTGAGTCTCGGCGACGACTTCACCGGCATGGTGGCGCGCTTTGCTTCGCAAGCCGAAGTAATCGTGCCCGCTGCCTATCTCGGCAATGCGACCGAGGCGCTGCCGCGCATTGCGCGTCTCGCGAATGCGAGCGGCATTGCGCCGACGCGCGCGGGCTTCAGCGTCGCCCGCGACGGCGACACGGTAAAGCCGCAAGGCGCGTTTCTCGCCGCGGACGTCGCGCTCGCCGATGAAAAGAGCATCGCGCGTCTCGCCAAGGACCGCCTGTCGTTCACCGATCCGTCCGGCAAGATGCTCGCGGACCTGTCGGGGCTGAACCGCGTCGGCGTCATTGAAGTGGTGAGTTCGGGCAGCGTGCAGGGCGTGTCCTACCGTACCGTTGGCGACACGCCGGCGGTACTGCCGGCCTCGCTGCAACTGTCGCGCGGCGACGTGGCCATCGTCGACGGCAGCGGTACGCTGCGCCAGTTCGATACGCGGCATCCGGGGCAGGCGATCGACGCGCGCGACATTGAAGGTCCGTGGTTCATGCAAAGCTGGCTGCGCTGGGGCGTGCCGGCCGCGCTGATCGGTCTGCTCGTCGTGCTGCTGCTGGTGGCCAATATCGCGCGCCGCAGGAACCGGGACAAGTCGTGAGCATCGCGCTGATCAAATGGTATGCGGGCTACGCGGTAGCTCACTACTACCACGGGCTCGAATACGTTGCCGCGCTGGTGGCGTTCCTGATCGTGCTCTCCAGTATCGACGATCTGTTCATCGATCTGTGGTACTGGAGCCGCATGCTCTACCGCCGCCTGACTGTCGAGCGGACCTACAAGCCGCTGACCGCCGCGCAGCTTTATCAGCGCGAAGAGCAGCCGCTCGCGATCATGGTGCCCGCGTGGCACGAGTACGACGTGGTCGCGGCGATGATCGAAGATCTGGTGCGGGTGATGGACTACCGCAACTATGTGGTGTTCGTCGGCACGTATCAGAACGACCCGCAGACCATCGCCGAAGTGGAGCGCATGCGCCGCCGCTACAAGCAGTTGCGCCGCGTGGAAGTGCCGCATGACGGCCCCACTTGCAAGGCCGATTGCCTGAACTGGGTGATTCAGGCGATCTTCGCTTACGAGCGCGAGGCGGGCATCGAGTTCGCGGGTGTCGTGCTGCATGACAGCGAGGACGTGCTGCATCCGGTCGAGCTGCGCTTTTTCAATTACCTGCTGCCGCGCAAGGACATGATCCAGTTGCCGGTCGCGTCGCTCGAACGCAACTGGTTCGAACTCGTGGCCGGCACCTATATGGACGAGTTCGCGGAGTGGCACGCCAAAGACCTCGTGGTGCGTGAGAGTCTGGTGGGCTCGGTGCCCTCGGCGGGCGTGGGCACGTGCTTCTCGCGGCGTGCGCTGCTTTCGCTGATCGCCGAGACCGACAATCAGCCGTTCAACACAGAGAGTCTCACCGAAGACTACGACGTCGGTGCGCGTCTCGCGAAGATGGGCATGCAATCCATTTTCGCGCGGTTTCCGGTGCAGTTCGCGACGCGCCGCAAGGCATGGTTCGGCTTCGGCGCCGAGCGGGACATTACGGTGACAATGCCTTTGTGCGTGCGCGAGTTCTTCCCCGATACGTTTCGTACCGCGTATCGCCAACGCGCGCGCTGGACGCTCGGCATCGGCCTGCAAGGGTGGAAGCAGACCGGCTGGACTGGCTCGCTCGCGAACCGCTATCTGCTGTTTCGTGACCGCAAGGGCATCGTGACCGCGTTCGTCGGCATCATCGCCTATGGGCTGGTGCTGCAGTTCCTGCTGTTCGCAGGCGCGAGTCTGCTGGGTTTGATGCCGGAGCTGATCGCCTCGCCGTTCGCCGACTCGCCGTGGCTGCGCGGGTTGCTATGGGTCAACGCGGCGGCGCTCGTGTTGCGAGTCGTGCAGCGCGTCTACTTCGTCACGCGTCTTTACGGCTGGGAGCATGGTGTGTTGTCGGTGCCGCGCATGGTGGTCGGCAACTTCATCAATTTCATGGCGGTGTCGCGCGCATGGAAGATGTTCATCGTGCATCTCGCGACGGGCAAGCGGCTCGCATGGGACAAGACCATGCACGATTTTCCGTCCGCCGACGGCTTCAACAATCGCCGCCAGCGTCTTGGCGAACTGCTGCTGTCGTGGCAGGCCATCGACCCCGACAGGCTGGAGCAGGCACTCGGCGAGAGCCATGCGCGCGAGGCGCCGCTTGGCCGTGTGCTGATGGCTAAGGGCTGGCTCGACGAGGAGACGCTTGCCGAAGCGATTGCGTTCCAGACAGATCTGCCGCGCGGTCGGCTGGACCTCGAACAGGTTCGCAAGGACGCGGCCTGTCTGCCGCTCGAGACGATCGTGCGGCACCGCGTGCTGCCGCAGGTCGACGTCACGCATGACGCTCATCGACGCACGGTTCTGCTGACCGCGAGTCCGCTTTCCGACGAAGTGCTTGCTCAACTGAGCGTGCTGATCGACGGCCCGGTGGCTCAGGAGATCGTGCGCGAGGGCGAGATCGCGGCGGGTCTGCGCGTGCTGCGCGGCGTCGACATCGCCGTGCCCGCGGACGCGGGCGCTGGTTCCACGCACCCGCGCAGCGTGCCGCTGATCGGCGATCTGCTGATCGAACATGGGCACGTGCGCCGCGAGGACTTCGAGTCCGCGATGCAGCACTATCGTCCGGACCGTCACGGCCGTATCGGCGACTATATGGTGGCACGCGAGGTGATCTCGATTGCCGCGCTCGACAACGTAATTCAGGAACAGCGCCGCCTGCAGGCCGCGTTGGCGGCGACAGAATGATCGACTCGATTCTTATGCGGCGCGCAGACGCGCAGCCGGCAGACGCGGTTCAGCACCTGCCGCGTTTACGGGGACTGTGGACGGCGACGCGCGAAGCGCGTGCGTCGCGCCAGCGCAACTGCGCAAGCCCGTTCGTGCTGCGCGCGATTGCCGCTGTGGCAGTAGCCGGCGCACTGGGCCTCGCGCCACATGTGTATGCACAGAGTGCGGCGGCTGCCGCGCCGAACGCGCTGCCGCTTGGCGGGGCCGCTTACCGTGTGGCGCAGGAAGCCTACGCCGCGTATGCGAGCGGCGACTATGCGGGCGCCGTCGCGCGAACTCGCGAAGCGATTCGCCAGCGGCCGGACGTGGTGTCGCTGCGTGTACTGCTCGCCAACTCGCTTGCCGCGCAGCGCCGGTATGGCGAAGCGAGCCGTTCGCTCGGCGACGCAATCGCACAACTCGGCCCCGATCCGGCGTTGACCTCGCGGCGCAAGCAGATCGACGCGTTGAACGTGTCGACCCGCGCGGTGGCACGCGGTGGCCGTCAGCAGGCGGGCGATCCGAATGCGCTAAGCGGCGCGGCGCTCAACGCGGCGCAGCACGCGTACAGAGCCTATGCGGCGAAGGATTATGCGGCCACCATCCGCTATGCCAACGACGCACTCGCGCTGCGTCCCGACTTGTTGCGTCTGCATCTGCTGCTGATCGACGCGGCGAGCGCCGCAGGCGACGACGCCGCTGCATGGACCGCCGACCTCGATGCGGTGAAGCGCTTCGGCGATAACGACGAGCTGCGCCTGCGGCGCGGTTTCATCGGCAGCCGGCTCGCGCCCAGGTCCGCGGCAGCCTCGTATGAAGCGCGCCAGCAGGGCGACGCGGCCCGCGCTGCGGCGCTCGCGCGCGAGGCCGTCCGGTACGCGCCGGAGCGCCTCGGCTACCGGATGCAGCTGATCGACGCGCTGTTCGCCGCCAACGACCTGCCCGCCGTGCAGGCCGCTGCAAGCGCGGCAATCGCCGATTTGCCCGCCGACGACGCGTCGCTCATGCCGCTCACGTTGCGCGGCTACGCCCTCGCCGCACAGGGCCGCGCTGCGGATGCCGACGCGGATTTCGCGCGCGCCTTGAAGGCGAGCCACGCAAGCGCGCGAGACCAGCGCGTGGCGCGCATCGTCATTGCCGATGTGTGGATCGCGGGCGGTGAGCCGCAACGCGCGCTGGACCTGCTCGCACCGTTGCAAGCCGCGCGCGACGATACGGATGCCGCGATTGCGCTGCGCCGCGCGCGGGCGCGGGCTGCGTTGGCGCATCCGGTGGCGGCGTCGCTCGATCCGCTGCGCCGGCCGATTATCGAGTGTCTGCTCGACGAGTATGGCTCGAGTTGCTATGTCCATCCAGCCGATCCGGGATTTGCTGCTGCACGCGCTGCACAGAAAGCGTCCGCGGCGAACGACAGGACCGCCGCGCTGCGCGACGCGCGCGAGGCGGTGCAAGCCGCGCCGGATGATCCGCAGCATCGTGTGCAATTGATCGATGCGCTGGTGGCCGCAGGCAACACGCGCGAGGCAAATGACCAGGCGCGCCAGATGGTCGCCCCGGACATGCTCGACGCGCTGCCGGACACGACGGCCGCGTACATCGCACAACGTGCGGGCAACGCGCGCGTCGCCTACGAGCGCTTCAGCCTCGCCGACAAGGCCGGCGCACTGCCGCCGGGCGCGGCCGCGGATGCCGGCTATACGGCGATGCACGCGCATCGCAATCGCGAGGCCGCGCAATACTTCGAGCGGGCTATCGACGCGAGTACGGCGCCGTCGTCCGACACGGAAAGCAGCGCTGCGCCGACGCATTCCACGCCCGCGCAACTGAACGATCTGCGCAGCGCGCACGCGGACGTGACGCGCAACTGGGGCTTCAATGCATCGCTCAATTATCGCGGTGCGGGCATGCAGCCGGGGTATGCGTCCTCGCCCACGCCGGGTACGTCGAACAACTGGCAAAGCGGTGTGGAAGCCTACTGGCGGCCGTTCGGCAGTCTCGGCGAGCGCATGTTCGAAGTCTATGCACGCGGCTATGAAAGCTTCGGTGTGAAGAACGGCGGCGCCACCGGAGTCGATACCTTGCAGGCGACGGTCGGCGCGCGCGCCAAACCGTTCACGCAGATCGACGCAATCGTCGCATTCGAGCGCATCATTCCGATCGGCTCGCGCGTCAATCCGGACTGGCTCGCGCGGCTCGCGTATTCAGGCGGCTTCGGCACCGAGCGTCGCGTGGACGTGCCTGCGTGGTGGACCACGCGCATCTACGCCGAAACGGGCACGTATCTGAACACGGGCTCCGTGTATGCGACCACCAACCTGCAGATGGGCCGCACGTTCCGCATGGACAGCTATAGTCCGAAGTGGACGGTGTTCCCGTATCTGGTGCTGGGTGCGGATTACGATTCGAGCATCAATCACAGCATTCCGCTTGGCGCGGGCGCCGGCATCTCGACGCGCTACTGGTTCCGCGACAGCCAATACGATGCGCCGCGCTCGTATGTCGATCTGTCGGTGCAGTACCGGCTGAAAATCAGCGGCGACGAGCGCGCGCGGGGCGTGTTCTTCGGCGCGGTGTTTGCGTATTGAGGCGGCGGGTATCTGTTGGCGCGTATCTGTTTGAAGCAGCGGGGTGGTATGTCGAAGGCTGACGGCAAAGAGGAATGCGATTCGCGAGAGCGCCATGCGGCGCTCGCGGGTCCACGCTCGCGGCGCCGTCGCGCGCTGCTCGCCGCAGGCGCATTGACCGCGTTGCTCGGCGGCTGCGCAACGGGTCGTTCCGGCGACGCAGACGGCCTCGCGCAGGGCGTGGTATGGCAGCCGGACGCCGACCATCTGGATCCACGCGGCGACTGGCAGCGTCTCGGCGTGAGCGATCTGCTGGTGCAGTGGACGGCCGTGGATGGCACGGCTTATCTGCCGGGTGCCGACGGGACCGGGTCGCCGGGGTCGCCGGGTTTGTCAGGCTCGCCGGGCGCCGATGCCGGGGCGGCGGGTGCCCTGAAAACCGCTCGCCGGTTGCCCGACTGGACCCGCATTGCAAACGAGCCGTGGGCGCGCAATGTGATTGTCGGTCTCGCGGGCCGCTTCGACGAGACCTCGGCGCGCTCGCATGCGGCCCAACTGATCGAGCAGTCACGCAGGCTCGCCGATGTGCGGCCGCCGGTTCGCGTCGCCGGCTATTACTTTCCCGTCGAAGTCGATCCGACCTGGAAAGACGCAGCGACGCTCGGGCCCTTGCTCGGCCGGCTGCCGCGGCCTTTGTGGATCAGCGTCTACGACAATTCGAACATTGGCGGCAAGGCGCTTGCCGCGTGGCTCGACGGCTGGTTGCCGCGCGACGTCGGCGTGTTTTTGCAGGACGGCTGCGGCCTCTACACGCGCGGCCCGGCCGCCGCGCGCGAGTATGCGGATGCTCTGGCGGCGCGGCTGGGGGAAAACCGCGTGCGGATCATCGCCGAGGCGTTCCGTCCCGCTGCGGGCGGCGCTTTTCGCTCCGCGAGCGCCGGGGAACTTGCGCCGCAACTGCATGCGTATCGCGGGCATCGGGTTTATCTGTTCGATGGCCCGCACTATGTGTCGGCGCAACTCGTGCAGGAACTGCTCGCTCTCGAAGGGCCGCGAAGCTAGTGCGCCGGGGGCGTTTCGCAGGGCTTTCGTTTAGCGCAACTGCGACACAGCCAGCAGCAACACCATGCTGCCGATTGCGCCGTCCAGCACGCGCCACGCATTCGCGCGGCGAAACAGCGGCGCCAGGGCGCGCGCACCGTAACCCAGTCCGATAAACCATATACAGCTCACGGCCATCGCGCCGACGGCGAACGCCACGCGTGCGCCTTCCGGTTCGCGCGCGCCGGCAGTACCGACCAGCAGGAAGGTGTCCAGATAAACGTGCGGATTGAGCCAGGTGAAGGCGAGCGTCATGAGGACGATCGGCATGGCGCGTTGCGCGGGCGGTGCTGAAGCGCCGGCGCTAGCGTCCATCACCGCGTGACCGGGGCGTACCGCGCGCCGCAGCGCGTTAATGCCGAACCACGCGAGGTAGGCGAGCCCCACATACAGCATGACGCGCACAAAAAGCGGATAGCGCTCCATTAGCACCGACGCGCCACCGACGCCGGCGCTGATCAGAATGCAGTCCGACAGCGCGCACAGCGCGACGATCTTGCCGACATGCGAGCGCATGATGCCTTGCCTCAGCACAAAGGCGTTCTGCGCGCCGATAGTCACGATCAGCGACGCGCATAGCGCCGCGCCGTGCGAAAAAGACAGCCAGTTCATAGTCGATCCAGTAGACGGAATAACGCAACCCCGCTAGTCTGCGGATCGGGAAGGAATAAGAGAAGCTAATTTCTCTAACTTTGATTAAGGAACGCTAATGCTCGATTACGCGTTGCTGGACGCACTCGCCGCAGTGGTGCGCCACGGTTCGTTCGACCGTGCCGCGAGCGAACTGAACGTGACGCCCTCGGCGGTCTCGCAGCGCGTCAAGCTGCTCGAGGAGCGTGTGGGCAGCGTGCTCGTCAAGCGCGGCCAGCCGTGCGTCGCGACGACCTCGGGCGCGTTGCTGTGCCGTCATACCGAACGCGTGCAAATGCTCGAAGCGGAATTGACGGGCCACGTGCCCGCGCTGCCGGGCGGTCTCGTCGAAACCTGGCCCGCGCTGCGGGTCGCGGTCAACGACGACAGCGTGGGCACCTGGTTCATCGACGCCGTTGCGCCGTTTTGCGCGGAGCGCCAGATGGTGCTCGACCTCGTGATCGACGACCAGGATCACACCGCGCAGCGGATTCGCGACGGCAGCGTGCAGGGCGCCGTGACCACTCAGCCCGAGCCGGTGCAGGGCTGCCGCTCCACGCGGCTGGGACGCATGCGTTATCTCGCGGTTTGCTCGCCGGCGTTTCTCGAGCGCCATTTCGCGGACGGCGTCACGCGCGACAGTTTGCGCCGCGCGCCGTGCGTGGATTTCAATCAGAAGGATCAGTTGCAAAAACGCTTCATGCGCCGGATTACGCGGGCGGACGTGAATCCGCCGTTGCACTGGATACCGCACGTCGCCGGATTTTTGCGTGCCTGCGTGACGGGGCTCGGCTGGGGCATGTGTCCCGAGCGCATGATCGCGTCGCATCTGGCGAGCGGCGAACTCGTGCAGATGGCGCCGGGCAAGCATATCGACGTGGATCTCTACTGGCAGAGCTGGCGTTTGCCGATTGGCTGGCTCGACGACTTCAGCGCGGTATTGCGCAAGCGCGCAGCCGAGTTTCTCGACTAGCTGCGCCTGCACCTGCACCTGCACCTGCACCTGCACACGCGGCCTGTGGCCTGCGCGGCAATGCCGACGCTCGTCGCGTGGCGCTTCCCGCGCGCCGCATCCGCTTTATCTGACCGCCGAGCCGCCTTCGCCCGCGACCGGCTCGCCGTTCTCCGCGGCGGCGGCGTCGCGCGTTTCAGGCATGGCCGCCCACACCAGCAGCACGGCCAGCGCCCCGGCCGCGGCGAGTCCGAAAAAGGCCACCGCATTGCCAAAATGATCGGCGATGAAACCCGCCGCCGCCGTGCTCAACGTCGCGCCGATGCCCGCCGCCAGTCCGAACAGGCCGATGCACAAGTTGTAGCGTCCTTTGCCGCCGGCCACGTCGGCGGCAATCAGCGGCAGCATGACGCCGAACACAGCCGCGCTCAGGCCGTCGAGCATCTGCACCGGCACGAGCAGATAGGGACTGCTGATTCCCGCGAACAGCAGCGCGCGCACCGGCAACGCAGAAAAGCCGAGCAGCAGGATCGGCCGGCGTCCCCAACGCTCGGCGGAACGGCCGACCCACGGCGACATCATCGCGACAATGGCTTGCGGCACGATGATGCACGCCGCGATCACGAGCTGCACGTTATCGCCCATGCTGGCGGTCACTTCGCCCGCGGCGAGATTGAGCATCGCCGCATTGGACAGATGGAACAGCACGATGCAGGCGGCGAACAGCAGCATCCGCTTGTCGCGCAGCAGCTCGCGCAGGCTCTCGCGCCGCTCGGTTTGCGCAGGCGTCGGCGCGGTTGTTGGCAACTGGATCGTGTCGGTGCGCTGGATCATCGCAAGGGCGATCAGCGCCGGCATGGCAAGCCCCGCGGTGAGCCAGAATACCGCGCGCGGCGAATAGTATTCGCCAAACAGGCCCATCAGCCCGGCTGCGACCGCGCTGCCTATCGACGCCCAGCGCGCGTTGCGCCCGAGCCGGTCGCCGAGATTCGCGCGGCCGACGAGTGCGAAAGAAATCGCCGCGAGCGCTGGCGTCAGCATGCAGCTGGCGAATCCGTGAAAGACCTCGGCGGCGAACACCGGCAGTACCGTCGGACTCGCGGCGAGCAGCACCGCGCTCAGGATGATCGCGATGATCGCCCACGCAGCCGCGCCTTTCTTGTTGCGCAGTGCGTCGACGGCGGCGCCGCCCGGCACCTGGCTCACCATTGCGCTGATCGTGCCCACGGAGAGCGCGAGGCCGATCTCGCCCTGGGTCCACTTGTGCGAGGCCAGATACGACGCGATGAACGGACCGAAGCCCGTTTGCACGTTGGCGACGAAGAAATTGAGCCAGTCGAGCGCGCGCAGGCTCCGCGCTGTAACCAGAGTGCGGCCTGTCATCGGACCGCCCGTGCGCTTGAACCCACGGCGGAACCCGCTGCGGAAGTCGAGGCGGAAGCAGACGCCGCTGCGGAGCCGGTCGAGGCGCCGGGCGCCGTGGCCGCTGCGGCAGCGGGCGCGGCAGGCGGAGCCGGCGAGACGGCGCGGATCGGCTTGTCACTCGCATACGGCGGCGCGGCGTTGATCTGCGCGTCACTCAGGTCGAGTTGCGGGTGCAGTTCCTTGTCTTTCGCGACGAAGCGCAGCGCCGACCAGTTGGCCGCAATCGTGCGCCGCTCCGTGCTCACTATCCCGTTGACGTCGAGCACGACCGCCTGCGGCTGCGCGCTCGCGTCGATCAGCACGTCGATCACGCGGCCTACCTTCGCGCCGTTCGAGCGCTCGACGGTTGCGTCGATTAGCGGTACCAGCATGCCCGCGTTGGACTTCGCGGGGCTCACCGGCGCAGCCGACGGGTTCAGCGTGATCGGCGCGCTCTTCGCGGTCGGCGTGAAGCGGAATGCATTCCACGCGAAATTGACCTTGCGGTCGCCCACGCCCAGGAAGCCTTGCAGATTGACCACGACTTCGCGCGGCTTGCCGCTCGCATCCGCGATCATGTCGACCGCCCGTCCGACGACCTTGCCATCCGGCTTCTGCACCTCGCTGTCGAGCAGCGTGCGAGCGTAGCTGCGCTCGATCGTGCGCACGAAAATCAGCGGCGGGGGCGGCGGCGGAGGAGGCGGCGGCGCGACCACGGGCGGCGGCGGCTCGACCTTGTGCGGCTTGACGACCGGCTTCTTCGGCTTTTTCGGCTGCTCGGGCTCGGCGGCTTCGGTCTCGACGGGCTCGGGCGCCGACGCGGCCACCGGCGCACTCGCGGCTTCGACCGGCATCACCGTGGCTTCGACGATCGGCGCTTGCCGCGTGCCCCACAGCAGGCTGCTGCAGCCGGACAGCGCGAGAAGCGCCAGCAGCGCGAACGCAGCGAGAAGAGTTTGACGCCAGGCAGGAAGCGAAAAGCCGCCACTCATCGGGAGGAACTCCATGGACCGGGGCGGCCCGTAAGGGGCCGCGGGTGGTTAGTACGGGCAAGAGTTTAACCCGCGACGCCGGGTGGTCCCGTTTTGAGGGTCGTGTGAGTGCGAGGCGGGAAGCACGGTTCGTGCCGCGCAGCGGATAGGGCAGTTCGGTCGGAAGCTCTCAGAACGCTTTCATATGCGCTTGCCGCCGGTCGCAAACCGTAGGTGTAAACGCGTGGGTCGCGGGCGCGCTGTGCCGTCGCTTGAACGATATAAGCGACGCGACATGCCCGGCATGCCGCTCATGCGATGGGAGATATATCTACGGTGGCCTACATTTCGAGACACAAAAACGTGACACAAAAAACACAAAGCCGCCGGAGCGATTCTGAAGCGCTTAGAGGCGGTTCAGAAGCGGGCCAAAAAAGCGGGCGGAAGCGGGCCAAAAACGGGCCCAATAAAGCGGGCCCAAAGCGCGCCACCCTGCGCACATTCAATTAACGCAAAGAGACGAACCTGATGACGGCCACCATGACGGCCGTTTCAGCATGCTGATAAAGGAGGCACTCATCATGATGGAACCCCACGCCCAGCCGCTTTCCGAAGCCGGCGCCGAGTCGTTCGACACCCGGGGCCTGCTCGACCGCTACTTCGAGATTACCGCGCGCGGAAGCTCGCAGCGCCAGGAGATCGTCGCGGGCATCACCACTTTTCTCGCGATGGTCTATTCCGTGTTCGTCGTGCCAGGCATGTTCGGCAAGGCGGGCTTCGACACGAGCGCGGTGTTCGTCGCCGTGTGCCTGACCACTGCGTTCGGCTCGCTGCTGATGGGCGTGTGGGCGCGCTTGCCTATCGCGATAGGCTGCGCCATTTCGCTGACCGCCTTTACGGCGTTCGGTCTCGTGCTGGGCAAGGGCCTGCATCCGACGGTTGCGCTCGGCGCCGTATTCCTGATGGGCGTGGTGTTCACCGCAATTTCGGTGACGGGCGTGCGTTCGTGGATTCTGCGCAATCTGCCCTCGGGCATCGCGCACGGCACGGGCATCGGCATTGGTCTTTTCCTGCTGCTGATCGCCGCTAACGACGTCGGTCTCGTCGTCAGGAATCCGGGCGCCGGTCTGCCGGTCGCACTCGGGCATATCACGGCGTTGCCGGCGCTCATGTCGGTGGCTGGGCTCGCGGCGATCTTCGGCCTGGTGCGCCGCCGTGTGCCGGGCTCGATCCTGATCGTGATCGTCGCGATTTCGGCGCTTGCGCTGCTGGTCGATCCGGCCGTGTCGTTTCACGGCGTGTTCGCGGTGCCGTCGCTGAGCGCGCCGGGGCACGAGTCGCTGATCGGCGCGATGGATCTCAAGGGCGCGCTCTCGATGGCGGTGCTGCCGAGCGTACTGGCACTCGTGATGACGGCCGTGTTCGACGCCACCGGCACGATCCGCGCGGTGGCGGGCCAGGCGGGTCAGCTCGACGAAAACGGCCGCATCATCAACGGCGGGCGGGCACTGACGGCGGATTCGGTCAGCTCGATTTTTTCGGGCCTGCTCGGCGGCGCGCCGGCTGCGGCGTATATCGAATCGACCGTCGGCGTGGCGGCCGGCGCGAAGACCGGCATGGCCGCGGCCGTGGTCGGCCTGCTGTTTCTCGGCGTGATGTTCTTCTCGCCGCTCGCGGGCCTCGTGCCTTCGTACGCGACGGCGCCCGCGCTGATGTACGTGGGCCTGCTGATGCTCTCGAACGTCAGCAAGCTGCACATGGACGATATGGTCGATGCGATGTCGGGTCTCATGTGCGCGGTCTTCATCGTGCTCACGGCGAATATCGTGACCGGCATCATGCTGGGCTTCGCGACGCTCGTGATCGGCCGCGTGGTGAGCGGCGAATACCGCAAGCTGAACGTGGGCACGGTGGTGATTGCAATCGTGCTGGTCGGCTTCTACCTGGGGGGCTGGGCGATCTGATGCGGCAGGGGGCGCGGGCGGCGTCGGCGGTTCGGCGGTTCGCGCGGTACGGCGGTACCGCGCGGACGCCGCGAACGCCGACACTCCCTGCACGCGGTGCACGCCGCAAACGCCGACACGCCGCAAACGCCGCAAACGCCGCAAACGCCGCAAACGCCGCAAACGCCGCAAACGTCGCAAACGTCGCAAACGTCGCAAACGTCGCAAACGTCGCAAACGTCGCAAACGTCGCAAGCGCCGCAAACGTCGCAAGCGCCGACACGCCAACACACCGCGCATGCTTCGCCGCCTGGTTGCACAATAACTCTGCATATCACTGTGACGGAGGCGAACATGGAATCTCAGAGAGACCCGCAACACCGGACGGCTTCAAGAGAGGAATGGCTCGCGGCGAGCAGGGCGCTCCTCGCCGAGGAGAAAGCGCACATGCGCGCGGGCGACGAACTCGCGCGCAAACGCCGCGAATTGCCGTGGGTGAAGGTCGAGAAGACCTATGCATTCGACACGCCGCAGGGCACCAAGACACTTGCCGATCTGTTCGATGGACGCAGCCAGTTGATCGTCTACCACTTCATGTTCGGCGCGGACTGGGAAGAGGGCTGCGTCGGCTGCTCGTTCCTGTCGGACCATATGTCGGGAATCGTCACGCATCTCGAACATCACGATGTGTCGTACGTGACCGTGTCGCACGCGCCGCTCGCGAAGATCGCCGCGTTCAAGGAGCGCATGGGCTGGACGTTTCCGTGGGTGTCGTCGGCGGGAAGCGACTTCAATTTCGACTATCACGTGTCGTTCACGCCCGAGCAAGTCGCGAGCAAAAAGGCGTTCTACAACTTTACCGAGCAGGACGTGGGCATCGACGAACAGCACGGCCACAGCGTTTTCTATCAGGACTCGCATGGCGACGTGTACCACACCTATTCGTGCTACGGCCGCGGCGACGAGCGCTTCATCAACACGTACGCGCATCTGGATGTGACGCCGAAGGGCCGCAACGAAACCAGCAGTCTGACCGATTGGGTCAGGCACCACGACCGCTATGAAGACGAAAGGCCGCGCGGCGCTTGCGCCGGTTGCGGCTCGTGAGCGGATAACACGCGCAGCAGCGTCGGGGAAAGCTGGCGGGAAAACTGCCAGCGGGAGAAGGAGCCAGCGGGAGAAGGAGCCAGCGGGAAGACGAGCCAGTGGGAAAACGAGCCAGTGGCAAAAAGACCCGCGAGCGCCGCCCTCACAACGCCATGTCGAAGGCAGGCTTAAGAAACAGTTCGATCGCCATCACGGCGAGGCTCATCATGGCCGCCGACAGCGTCAACGTGCCGTACTCGTCGTAGCGTGCATCGTAAATGCAGGCTACGACGAACAGCATTGCCAGCAGGTTGGTCAGCCAGTCGAAATTCAGCGCCAAGGTCATCGCAACGTCATCGCAAGGTCATCGCAAGGTCATCGATCAATCCGGGCCCAGGGACGGCTCGCACTTCGAACCGCGGAGCACAGCCGGCCCGCGCAATCACGCGGACCGGTTAAGCGGGATTCTATCGATTAGAGCTTACGGATCAGCAACGCCGGCGCTTACGCAGATTACGCTGCCTGGTCCGCCATCATGTCGTGCTCGATCCACTCGATCACCGAGGTGCGCTTCGGCTGCCAGCCGAGCAGTTTGCGCGCGCGCTCGCCGCGCACGCGGCTGTTCGAGCCGAGCCCATACGAGGCCATTTCGTAGCCCCATTCCTTTTGCGCTTCTTCGAGCGGCCAGTCTTGCGGCGCGCCGAGCTTCATTGCGCGCGCAATCGCGGCGCTCATGTCGCGAAACGACGCTTCACCGCTCTCGACGAAGTAGAACGTGCCCGCCGGAGTTTTTTCGAGCGCGAGCCGGTAGAGTTCGGCGACGTCGTCGATATGCACGTTCGACCACGTATTGCCGCCGCTGCCGACATGGCGCACCACGCCGCTCTTTTGCGCCTGCCGCACGAGCCGCGGCAACTGCACACTCGCGCTGCCCGCCACCGCGCCGTGGCCGTAGATCAGCGTATTGCACAGCACCGCCGAGCGGATATTGCGTTGCGCCGCCTCCAGCACCTGGCGGTCGATGGCGACGCGCGCGGCCTTGTCGGCGGTCGGCTCGGGCAACGCGTCTTCGTGATAGATGCGCGCCTCGGCCGCTTCGCCGCCCGACGCATCGCCGACGATGCTCGAGCCGCTCGTATGCAGAAACGCTTTGCCGGAGCCCGCGAGTCCTTCGATCAGCGCGCTCACCGCGCCTTCGTGATCGCTGCTCGCCGCGTTGATGACCGCGTCGGCCGCTTGCGCTTCGGCAATCAGCAATGCGCGGTCGTCGAGCGTGCCGAGCACCGGCTCGATGCCGAGCCGCTTCAGTTCTTCGCTATGTTCGGGCTTGCGGATCAGACCGCGCACCTGATGACCCGCGCGCACGAGATGCGCCGCAATCGAACCGCCGATAAAACCGCTTGCGCCTGTAATGAAAATCTTCAAGAGCTTCTCCTGAGTGGAAAACACGATGACAGGCATGCAGTATCCACCCTCTCGATTCTCGCAAAAAGCATGTTAGTCTCAAATCAACCTTGACTGGGAATCAATAATGAAGACCTCCACGGACGAGTTGCAGGTGTTCGTCAGCGTGATCGACAGCGGCTCGATCACGGCGGCCGCCGAGAAGCTGGGGCAGACTGTTTCGGGCGTGAGCCGCGCGCTCACGCGCCTCGAAAAGAAGCTCGACACCGCGCTCGTGCGGCGCACTACGCGCCGCTTGCAATTGACGGACGAGGGCGAAGGATTTTTGCAGCGTGCCCGCGCCATTCTCGACGCGATGGAAGAGGCCGAGGAATCCGTCACGCGCAAGCGCCGGCGCCCATCGGGAAGGCTGCGCGTGGACGCGGCGTCGCCGTTCATGCTTCACCGCATCGCCCCGCATATGACGGCCTTTTCTGAGCTGTATCCGGAGATTCGTCTCGAGTTGACGAGCAACGAGCGCATTGTCGATCTGCTCGAACAGAAGGTGGATATCGCCATCCGCATCGGCGCGTTGCAGGACTCCACGCTGCATGCGCGCGCGCTCGGGCGCAGCAAGCTGCGCGTGGTCGCGAGTCCCGCGTACCTTGCGGCACACGGCGAGCCGAAAACGGTGGATGCGCTGCGCGAGCATCGGCTGATCGGCTTTACCGCGCCGGAGCATTTGAACCGCTGGCCGTTGCGCGAGCGGGGCGGCCACAGACAGAAAGATAGCGGCGCCGCGAACCGCAAGCCCGAACCGTTGAAGATCGAGCCGTCCATCACAGCGTCAAGCGGCGAGACGTTGCGCCAGCTCGCGCTCGCCGGCTGGGGCATCGCATGTCTCGCCGATTTCATGACCGCCGCCGACATCCGCGACGGACGGCTCGTGCCCATTCTCGGCGGCGCGCTGCTCGACGAGCGCCAGCCGGTCAGCGCCGTGTATTACCAGAGCGCGTCGCTCGCGGGGCGCGTGCAGTGTTTCCTGGATTTCATTGCGGCACGCGTGCAGTTGTAGCGGCGCGAATTCTGGAGGTGTATATACAAGTCCAGGCGAGCTTTCCGCACGGCTTGCGGCACGCAGCGGCGGGCCGCGCTCGCCCGGCTGACATGCCAGGCCGCTCGAACGCATGGTGCAACGGCCTTAGTGGAAAGCCCTGGGCGCCCGAATATTAAAAACAAGTTGTATATACAACGCGGCCCGGCTAGACTTCTTCGAAATTGTATAGACAGGACAACCACCATGATGACTCTGAAGCCCGGCCACCTGAGCCTCCCGCAACTGCGCCAGATCGCGCGCGCTCATGTGCCGCTGCAACTCGATCCGGCGAGCCACGCGGCCATCGACGCATGCGCGAAAGCCGTCGCGGACATCGCCGCCAAGGGGGAGCCGGCCTACGGCATCAACACGGGCTTCGGGCGTCTTGCCAGCACGCACATTCCGCACGATCAACTGGAACTGCTGCAACGCAATCTGGTGCTCTCGCACGCAGTGGGCGTAGGCGAGCCGATGTCGCGTCCGGTCGTGCGCCTGTTGATCGCGCTGAAGCTGTCCAGTCTCGGCCGCGGCAATTCGGGCATCCGTCGCGAAGTCATGGAAGCGCTCATCACGCTGTACAACGCAGACGTGCTGCCGGTGATTCCCGTCAAGGGCTCGGTCGGCGCATCCGGCGACCTTGCGCCGCTTGCGCACATGTCGGCGGTGCTGCTCGGCGTCGGCGAAGTGTTCGCGAAGGGCGAGCGCCTGCCGGCCACCGAGGGCCTCGCGCTCGTCGGCCTGAAGCCGCTCACACTGCAAGCGAAGGAAGGGCTCGCGCTGCTGAACGGCACGCAGGCATCCACTGCGCTCGCGCTCTACAACATGTTCGCGATCGAAGACCTGTACCGCACCGCGCTGGTGGCGGGCGCGTTGTCGGTGGATGCGGCGGCCGGCTCGGTCAAGCCGTTCGACCCGCGTATTCACGAACTGCGCGGTCATCAAGGTCAGATCGACGCAGCCGCGGCTTACCGTTCGCTGTTGCAAGGCTCGGGCATCAACGCGTCGCACGCCGGTTGCGACAAGGTGCAGGACCCGTACAGCCTGCGCTGCCAGCCGCAGGTGATGGGCGCGTGCCTCGACCAGATGCGCCATGCCGCCGACGTGCTGCTTATCGAAGCGAACGCCGTCTCCGACAATCCGCTGATTTTCCCGGACACGGGCGAAGTGCTCTCGGGCGGCAACTTCCACGCCGAGCCGGTGGCGTTCGCCGCGGACAATCTCGCGCTCGCCGCCGCGGAAATCGGCGCGCTGGCCGAGCGCCGCATCGCGCTGCTGATCGACGCCACGCTGTCCGGCCTGCCGCCGTTTCTCGTGCGCGACGGCGGCGTGAACTCCGGCTTCATGATCGCTCACGTGACCGCTGCCGCGCTCGCATCGGAAAACAAGACGCTCGCGCATCCGGCGTCCGTCGATTCATTGCCTACCTCGGCCAACCAGGAAGACCATGTTTCGATGGCCACGTTCGCCGCGCGCAAGCTCGGCGACATCGCGGAGAACACGGCCAATATCCTCTCGATCGAACTGCTTGCCGCCGCTCAGGGCGTCGACCTGCGCGCGCCGCACAAGACGAGCCCGAGCCTGCAAAAAGTGATGGACGTGGTGCGCAACGAGGTCGCGCATTACGAACTCGACCATTACTTCGCGCCGGACATCGCGGCCGTGACGCGTCTCGTGCAGGACGGCACCATCGCGAAGCTGAGCCCGTTCTCCTTCGTCTCCGAACAATAAGCGCACAGCGAGCGGCAGCCCATGAACGCACCGGCCTACCAGGGCATCAAGGACTTCATCCTCGCGCGCATTCATGCGGGCGAATGGGCTGAAGGCGACCAGGTGCCGTCCGAAAACGAGCTTGCACGCGAATTCAACGTCGCGCGCATGACGGTCAACCGCGCGCTGCGCGAGTTGACCTCGGAGCAGGTGCTCACGCGCGTGCAGGGCTCGGGCACTTTCGTCGCACGTCCCAAGTACGAGTCGACGCTGGTCGCGATCCGCAGCATTTCCGACGAGATCGTCGCGCGCGGGCATCGTTACCAGGCGAAGGTGCTGCACATCGGCGCGAGCATTGCAGACGCGGCGCTTGCCGAGGAAATGCAGGTGAGTGCGGGCAGTCCGGTGTTCCACTCGCGCGTGCTGCATTTTGAAAACGACGAGCCGGTGCAGCTCGAAGAGCGTTGGGTCAATCCGGCGGTCGCGCCGGACTACGCATTGCAGGACTTCACGAACACCACGCCAAACCAGTATCTCGTGCGGGTCGCGCCGCTGCAGCGCGTCGAATACCGCATCGAGGCATTGGCGGCGGACGGCGACACCCGCGAGCTGCTGACCATGGACGAACTCGAGCCCTGTCTCGTGCTGCATCGGCGCACGTGGTCGCAAAGTCAGGTTGCGTCGATTGCGAACCTCTGGCACCCCGGCAGCCGCTACCGCTTCACCGGACACTTCTGATCGAGCAGTTAATCAACGGTTTTTCGTCAACGCTTTTTCGTTCATCTTCGACTTATTCCGATCATCTCAGGCATTCCGAGGGCCACCATGAACAACCCGAAACACATCGACCCGCGTCTCGATCCCACTCGCACGATCCGCGCGCCGCGCGGTGCGCAGAAGACGTGCAAGACCTGGATCGCGGAAGCCGCGTACCGGATGATCCAGAATAATCTGGACCCCGAAGTGGCCGAGCATCCGCATGCGCTGGTAGTGTACGGCGGCATTGGCCGCGCGGCGCGCAACTGGGATTGCTTCGACCAGATTCTCGCGTCGCTGAAAGACCTGAACGAAGACGAAACGCTGCTGATCCAGTCGGGCAAGCCGGTCGGCGTGTTCCGCACGCATGCCGACGCGCCGCGCGTGCTGCTCGCGAATTCGAATCTCGTTCCGCATTGGGCGACGTGGGAGCATTTCCACGAACTCGACCGCAAGGGCCTGATGATGTACGGGCAGATGACGGCGGGCAGCTGGATCTACATCGGCAGCCAGGGCATCGTGCAGGGTACGTACGAGACCTTCTTCTCGGTGGCGAACCAGCATTTCAACGGCGACCCGAAGGGCCGCTGGATCCTGACCGGCGGCCTGGGCGGCATGGGCGGCGCGCAGCCGCTCGCGGCCACGATGGCCGGCTTCTCGATGATCGCCGTGGAATGCGACGAGACGCGCATCGACTTCCGTCTGAAAACGCGTTACGTCGATAAAAAGGCGCACACGCTCGACGAAGCACTCGCGATGCTCGACGAAGCGAAGCAGGCGGGCAAGGCGGTCTCCATCGGTCTGCTCGGCAATGCCGCCGACGTGTTCGCCGAGTGCGTGGCGCGCGGCATCACGCCGGACTGCGTGACCGACCAGACGAGCGCGCACGATCCGATTCACGGCTACCTGCCGCAAGGCTGGAAGCTCGAAGACTGGCGAGAGCGCCAGAAAACCGCGCCGGACTCGATTGTCGTTCCGGCGAAGCAATCCATGGCGAAACAGGTGCAGGCGATGTTGACGCTTCAGCAGCGCGGCGCGGCCACGCTTGATTACGGCAACAACATTCGTCAGATGGCTCTGGAAATGGGCGTGGAAAACGCCTTCGACTTTCCGGGCTTCGTGCCGGCGTATATCCGCCCGCTCTTCTGCGAAGGCAAGGGGCCGTTCCGCTGGGTCGCGCTGTCGGGCGATCCCGAGGACATCTACAAGACGGACGCGAAGGTCAAGGAGCTGATCCCCGACGATCCGCATCTGCACAACTGGCTCGACATGGCGCGCGAACGTATCGCGTTTCAGGGCTTGCCGGCGCGCATCTGCTGGGTCGGCGTGAAGGATCGCTACCGCCTCGGTCAGGCTTTCAACGAAATGGTGAAAAACGGCGAGCTGAAGGCGCCGATCGTGATCGGCCGCGATCACCTGGACACAGGGTCGGTGGCGAGCCCGAATCGCGAAACCGAATCCATGAAGGACGGTTCGGACGCCGTGAGCGACTGGCCGTTGCTCAACGCGCTGCTCAACACCGCGGGCGGTGCGTCGTGGGTATCGCTGCATCACGGCGGCGGCGTCGGCATGGGCTTTAGCCAGCATGCGGGCGTCGTGATCGTCGCGGACGGCACGGATGCCGCCAAGGAGCGTCTTGGCCGCGTGCTGTTCAACGATCCGGCAACCGGCGTAATGCGTCATGCGGATGCAGGCTACGAACTCGCGCAGCAAACGGCGCGCGAGGCCGGTCTCAAGCTGCCGATGCTGGGCCGTTGAGCATGACGCTGGCCGGCAGCAGCGGGGCGGGTGCGAAAGCTCGCGTGAACGCGGGAGTCAATGGCGGGGGCAACGCTTGTGCGGCTTGTGCCGGCGCCATCACGTTGATTCGCGCGGCGCAACTCGTGGCGTCGCCGTGGAAAAACGGCGGCGGCGTCACGCGCGAAGTGGCGGCGCATCCGGCAGACGCGGGGCTCGATACATTCGTATGGCGCGTGAGCGTGGCGGACGTTGCGCAAGCGGGACCGTTTTCCCGCTTCGCAGGAATCGATCGCACGCTGGTGCTGCTCGCCGGCGCGGGCATGCTGCTCGACGAAGTGCAAAGCGACAATGCCGTGACGACCCATGCATTGACGCAACCGCTCGATATTGTGCGGTTTGCGGGCGAGGCGCGCATCGACGCGCGCCTTGTCGAAGGCGCGACGCGCGACTTCAATCTGATGGTGCGCCGCGGCTTTGCAGAGGGCGAGCTGGAGGTGTGGCACGGGGCGCAGCAGCAAGGGCAGCAAAAAACCCGGCATGAAGCGCAGCAGCAGGCGCAGCAACCGGGACGTACGTTGTCCGCCGACGTTGCGCTGTTGTACTGCGCAAGCGGGGCACCGACCGTCGCGTTGGGCGATGCAGCAGCGCACGCCGAAGCGTGCCACGAAGCGCACGTCGAGGCGTGCCACGAAGCGCACGCCCAAGCACCCGCAGCCTCCCCGGCACCTGCGGACACGCAGGTGCACGCGCTGCAAGCGGGCGACACCTTGCGCATCGACGCACCGAACGCGCTGTCATGCACGATAGAAGGCGCGGGCACGTTGCTCGCAATCAGCATCCGCTACACGCAACGATGACGACGCTTCGCGCGTCTGCCCACTTGGCGCATGCGTGCGAAGCTCCACAGTACGCAACAGGCAGCGAGAAGCTGCAAAGAGCATGCGATGAAGCAAACCGTCTGGCATCAATTGAATCTGTGCCCCGAGGGCGATCCGAACCATACGCTGCCCGACGCCGCCATCGCGGTGGAAGACGGCAAGATAGCGTGGCTCGGCGCGGCCGCTGAACTGCCTGCGTCCTTCGCCGCGTGGCCGCGTGAGGATTTGCGGGGCGCCTGGGTGACGCCCGGCCTTGTCGACTGTCACACGCATCTCGTGTACGGCGGGCAGCGCGCCGACGAATTCGCGCAGCGCCTCGCCGGCGTCAGCTATGAAGAGATCGCACGCCAGGGCGGCGGCATTGTGTCCACGGTGCGCGCCACGCGTGCCGCCAGTGAAGAAGCGTTGTTCAGCCAGGCGGCCGCGCGGCTCGAAGCGCTGCTTGCGGAAGGTGTGTGCACGGTCGAAATCAAATCGGGTTACGGACTGGACCTCGCCAGCGAGCGCAAGATGCTGCGCGTCGCGCGCCAGCTGGGCGAGCGCTATCCGGTGACGGTGTACACGACCTTTCTCGGCGCGCACGCCTTGCCGCCGGAATTCGCGGGCCGCGCCGACGCGTATATCGACGAAGTCTGCAACACGATGCTGCCCGCGCTCGTGGACGAAGGCCTGGTCGACGCTGTCGACGTGTTCTGCGAGCGCATCGGCTTTTCGCTGGAACAAAGCGAGCGTGTGTTCAATGCCGCCGCGCGCTACCGGCTACCCGTCAAGATGCATGCGGAGCAGTTGTCCAATGGAGGAGGCACGGCGCTGGCCGCGCGGCATCGCGCGCTGTCCGCAGACCATCTTGAGTTTCTCGACGAAGCAGGCGTCGCCGCGATGAAACAAGCCGGCATGGTGGCCGTGCTGCTGCCCGGCGCGTACTACTTCATTCGCGAGACCCAACTGCCGCCGCTGGAATTGCTGCGGCGCTATGAAGTGCCCATTGCCATCTCGACCGACAGCAATCCCGGCACGTCGCCTGCCACCTCGCTGCTGCTGATGATGAACATGGCGACCACACTGTTTCGCATGACCGTGCCGGAAGTGCTGCAGGGTGTGACGACGCACGCCGCGCGCGCGCTCGGCAAGGCCGACCTGCACGGCGCCCTGAAAGCAGGGCGTGCGGCCGACTTCGCGGTGTGGTCGGTCGATTCGCTTGCCGAACTCGCTTACTGGATGGGGCGTCCGTTGTGCGAACGCGTGGTGCGGGCGGGCGAGACGGTTTATCGTCCGCAACGTGGTTCACTGACACGTGGCGCGAACTGAAGCCAGGACCTGAGAGATGACACAAGCAAAACAGTCGCTATTTGCCGAGCACGCGTATCTGCCGGACGGCTGGCGCCGCAATGTGCTGCTGGAATGGGACGCTAGCGGCACGCTGACAGCGGTCACGCCCGACGCGCCGCTCACTCGCGGAGCGCACGCGGGTACGCCCAAAGCCGCAGGTCCGATATTGCCTGGCATGCCGAACCTTCATTCGCATGCGTTTCAGCGCGCCATGGCGGGCCTCACCGAATATCGCGCGGCCTCGGGCGCGGGCGCGACGGACAACTTCTGGAGCTGGCGTGACCTGATGTATCGCTTTGCCGCGCGCATCACGCCTGAGGGGCTGGCGAGCGTCGCGCAGTGGCTCTACATTGAAATGCTGAAAGCGGGCTATACGTCCGTGTGCGAATTCCATTACGTGCATCACGCGCCCGACGGCAACCGCTACGCGAACCAGGCCGAACTCGCGCAACGCGTGGTGGACGCGGCGTCGGCGGCCGGCATCGGCATGACGATGCTGCCGGTGCTGTATCAGTACAGCGGCTTTGGCGCCCGTGCACCGCGCGAAGACCAGCGCCGCTTTGTCAATACCCCTGAGGGCCTGCTCGAACTGCTCGCCACGCTTCGTGCGGCACGGCCGGAAAACGCGGCGCTGCGCTATGGCGTGGCGCCTCATTCGCTGCGCGCGGTCTCGGAACAGTCGCTGCGCGCGCTGTTGCAAGGGATCGACGCCAAGGCGCCGGTTCATATCCATATCGCCGAGCAGACTGCCGAAGTGGACGCCTGCCTGGAAACGGAAGGCGCACGTCCGGTGCAATGGCTGCTCGACCGTTTCGATGTCGACAGCAGATGGTGCCTCGTGCACGCCACGCACGTGGATGCCGGCGAGACGCTCGCGCTTGCAAAGAGCGGCGCGGTCGCCGGCCTGTGCCTGACCACGGAGGCAAACCTCGGCGACGGCATTTTCCCCGCGCACGATTATCTGGACGCGCAAGGCCGTATAGGTGTCGGCTCGGATAGTCATATCGGCGTCGACTGGCGCGCCGAGTTGCGTCTGCTCGAATACGGGCAGCGCCTTGTGCGCCGGCAACGCAATGTGCTGGCGTCGGCGCAGGTGTCGTATGTGGCCGATCGTCTGTTCGACGCAACGCTCGTGGGCGGCGCGCAGGCAACCGGCCGCGCGGCCGGCGCCTTGCAAGCCGGCCATCGCGCGGATTGGCTCGTGCTGGACCCGGATCACCCGAGCATTGCCGAGCATGCGCCGCATGCGTGGCTCTCGGGCCTGGTATTCTGCGAGCATGGCGAGACGCCGATTCGCGATGTGTACGCAGGCGGAGACAAGGTGGTCGACAAGCGCCGGCATCGCGACGAAGAGGGCGCTTACGCACGCTATCGCACGGCACTCGCCGAACTGCTCAAATGACACGAAGCACCACGCGGTGCATGCCTGAGATGGGTAGCATGCCCGCGTTGCGGCAACGTTCTTTCGCTCCAGGACTGACATGACTGCTCAGAACACTCCGCCGGTTTTCACGCTGCATAGCGGAAGCCTGCCGCTACTGATCTCGATCCCGCATCTGGGCACCCGGATTCCCGCGGACATTGCCGCGACGATGACACCGGTCGCGCAACGCACCGACGACTGCGACTGGCACCTCGACCGGCTCTATGCATTTGCGAGGCGGATGGGTGCGTCGATTCTCGCGCCCACCTACGCGCGCTACGTGATCGACCTGAACCGGCCGCCCGACGGCGCGAACCTGTATCCGGGGCAGGACACGACGGGGCTCTTGCCCGTGGATACCTTCGACAAGGAGCCCTTGTACCGCGAAGGCCAGTTGCCGGACGAAGCCGAAGTGGCGCGCCGTCGCGATGCATACTGGATGCCTTATCACGCCGCGCTTGCGAGCGAGCTTGCCGCGCTCAAGGCGCGCCACGGCAAGGTGCTGCTGTGGGAGGCGCACTCGATCCGCTCGCACGTACCGCGGTTTTTCGAAGGGCGCTTGCCCGACTTCAACTTCGGCACCTCGAACGGCGCGAGCGCGGTGGCGGGTCTGGCGGAGGAACTGGCGGCGGTGGTCGAGCGGCATGGCGATTATTCCGCCGTTGCCAACGGCCGCTTCAAGGGCGGCTATATCACGCGGCACTATGGTGAGCCTTCGCAAGGCGTGCATGCGGTGCAGCTGGAGTTGTCGCAGATCACCTATATGCAGGAACAGTTGCCGTACGCCTACGATGAAGCGCTGGCCGGCAAGATCGAGCCTTTGCTCGAGCAACTCGTGACGACGGCGTTCGAGCGCGTCAACGCTGCCTGATCGCGACGCCTGACGCATAACGAAAAAGCCTCGCCGCCGGCGAGGCTTTTTTCATGCACGCGACGCCTCGCGTCGGCATGGTCCGCCGTTGCCCTCGGCGCGAGGGCAACCATCAACGGCAGTGGCGTTCCCAGTGATGATGCACGTGCACCTTCTTGCACACCGGGTGATGGTGGCGAGCCGCCTGCGCGGGAGCAATTGCGCCGAAAACGGCGGCGGCCGCGGCGATGGCCAGAACGATTTTCTTCATTACAAAACCCTTAATCCGTGTTGTGAAATTCGCGGTGCGGCACGGCATGTGCCGCACGGTACGCAAGCATGCCACACACATGCGTACCGCGTAGGAACGCCGACGCTGCGCAAGTGTCCATTCCCATGGGAAACCCCGGAAAACTGCGTGTGGATTGACGAGCGGCAATGCGTGTAAATTTCGCCAGGAAGGCTCGCATGACCCAGGGCGCCACCCTTGCAGACGAGGCCATGCACCGGCTACCCTTTCAAAACGATGACGCACGAAGGCGTCGTCCTTACATCGGGCAAAAGATGGAAGACCCAGCGATGGAAGATTCCGACGAATTGCTGCTCCCGGTCTGGCGCGCGAATCTCGTGCTGCTCACGCGCGAAGTCGGCGCGGCGACGCGCCTCGCACGCATGATGACGTTCTCCGCGAGCTATCTGAAGTTGATGTTGTCCGGCCAGCGCGAATTCAGCGAGGAGTTCGTGCGCGGCATAGAAGCGGTGACCGGCTTGCCGAACGGCTGGATGAACACGCCGCACAGCGAAGCGGAAATTCCCGCCAACGCGCGCGCCGCAATCGACAACGAAGAGCCGCTCGCGCGCTTTCGCGGCACCGCGCATCCGGTGCGAAAAAAGACCGTGCTGCGGCCGCCCGAGCCGATTTTCGGCCAGACCTCGCCGGCTAAACGAATGGAGGACGAAACGCTGGACGCCGAAGCGCATCGGCGTCAGGCCTATTTCCGCAAGGTCCGCGAGCTGGCAGTCCAGGAAGTGCGGCGTTTCGAGCGACATCTCGCGCATGCGCCGGTCGAGCTGACGTCGTTGCGATCGAGGGTGGAAGACGTGATTGCCGCCGCCGAGCGCGACGATCCCATTCAGGCCGATCTTGCCGGGCGGCTCGAACAGATCGAGAAGCACCGTCATTTGCTGCTGCGGCATGTGGAGAGCTTGCAGGCTTTGCTCGGGCAATTGGGCGAGGGCGACTGATGCGCGTTCCCATCCGCAAGAGGCTCACGCGGGCGCCGCGCGGCACAGGGCGCTCATGACGCGCCGCCCGAGGTGCCTTAGCATGGCCGCGGCGCTTGCCTTGGTCGCCGCAGCCTCTGGCGCATGCGCGGAGGCGGCGGACGCGTCGAACGCGCCGGACGCGGCATCTGCTGCATCCACCGACGAGCGCGCGCCCTACACGACGGAGCGCGACGTGCATCTCTTCACGATCCAGAAGGACGGTTCCGTCGAGGAACACGACGACAGCGTGTTGCGCGCGAACACCATGAGCGGCGTGGACGACATCGCGCAACGTTACGTGTGGTTCAACAAGGACATCGAGCAGGTGCAGTTGCTCGCCGCCGAAACCATCGCCCCCGATGGCGCGACCCAGGTGGTTGGTCCGGAAGCGATTCGCGACGTTCAGGAGCCGCGTTCGGCGGGCGCGCCGAGCTTTCAGGACGGCGTGTTGCGCACGGTGATTTTTCCCGGCGTAGAGCCGGGCTCGCGCGTGCATCTGGCGTTTCGCAAGACCCGCATGAAGCCCTTGCAGGCGGGTACTTTCGCGTACCTCGTGGAGCCGACCCGCGAGCCGGTAGAAGAGCAGCGCCTGATCTTCGATCTGCCCGCCGACGTGCCGCTTTATGCCGACGCGCGCGGCTACACCGCACAGCCGCCGGTCACCGCGAACGGCCGCACGCGCTACGAATTCCGCTACCGGCATGGGCCGTATGCGCGGCTCGAAGCGGGCGCGGTCGGCTATGCGAACTGGGGCGATCGTCTGATGGTCTCGACTGTGCCCGACTTCGCGAGCTTCGCGGCGCGCTATCGCGTGCCCGCTATCGACGCTACTTTCGGCGACCCGGCCATCGTGCGGCTCGCGCAGTCGCTCACCGCGCGAGCCGCCGATCCGCGTGAGAAGGCGCACATCCTGTACGACTGGATGCGCATGAACATCCGCTACGTGGCGCTGTACCTCGGCGAGACCGCTGCGATCCCGCACAAGGCCGCGGACATTCTGCGCAACCGTTATGGTGACTGCAAGGACCACGTCGCGCTGTACAGCGCGTTGCTGGCCGCTGTCGGCATTCGCAGCGAAGCCGTGCTGCTCAATCTCGGGCCGTACTACACCTTGCCTGACGTGCCCGGCTACGGCGCGAGCGCCATCAATCACGCAATTGTCTGGATTCCTGAACTGTCGCTGTACGCGGACACGACCGCAGGCGGCGTCGGCTTCGGCTATCTGCCGGTGGCCGTCATGGACCGGCCGGTGCTGCTGGTCGGCGAGGGGGTGCTCTCGCGCACGCCCGCCACGCAGGAACGCGAGCGGACGGCCCGCGTGCAGATCGACGTCGACGAAAACGGCACCGCGCGTTACGGCTATCGCGTGGAAGATGCGGGCTTCACCGCCGAAATCGAGCGCAATATCTTTCGGCGTGCATCGCGCCAGCGCACGCAGCAGATTGCCGGCAATCGTCTGTTGCAAACCGGACTGCATGGCAGCGCGCAATTGCAGACGGGCGATGTGGCCGCGACCGACGGACCGTTCGCGACATCGATGCAGGGCAAGCTCGAGCATTTCGTCTGGATGGACGGCACGACCGCCGTGCCCGCCCTGACGAGCTTTTCCGGCGGCATGGACTCGCAGGTCCAGGCATGGCTTGCCGAGCCTGTGCGCACGCAGCCGTGGGCCTGCATTGGCGGTGCGTTCGACGAGACCCTCGAGATCACGCTGCCGCGCTTTGCCAGGCTAACCGACATACCCGCCGATACGGAAGTGCAGAACCGCTACGTGAGGTTCTCGTCGCGCTATGTTTTCGATCCGGCGGCGCGGGTGCTTCAGGTGAGACGCCAGCTTCGCGCCGCCTTCGGTCACCAGATGTGCAGCGCCGAAGAGTTTGAGGCCATGCAGGAAGATCTGGTGCGGATCGAGCGCGACCTCGACGCGCAGATCGTCGTCAAGGCCGCGCGGCTCAGTCAGGCTGCGAGCGCGAACTAGCCGCCTCAGGTGCCGCTCTTCGTGACGATCGGCACCCACGCGCCGTTCTTCACCTGATACAGCGTCGAGGCGCCGCTTTTCAGAGCACCGGTTTTGTCGAACGAGATTTTGCCGGTCACGCCTTCGAAGTCGATTGTCTTGAGCACGGGGCGGTAGTCGTTGGGCGAAGTGGATTTCGCCTGCTGCATGGCCCGGATCGCGGCCCATGCGCCGTCGTAGCCGAACGGCGCATACGAGAGAATCTCGCCGCCGAAGCGCTTCTTGAACTTCGTTGAGAAGTCCTTGCCGCCGGGCAGTTGCGCGAGCGGGCGGCCGTATTCCCAGGCCATCACGCCTTCGGCCGCGTCGCCGGCGAGCTTGATGAACTCCGGATCTTCAACGCCTCCGCCGCCCACCAGTTGCGCGGTCACGCCAAGCTGTTTCATGCGCCGCGCGAAGCCCGCGGCCTGCGTATCGAGCCCGCCGAAGAAGATCAGATCCGCATTCGCTGCCTTGATCTTGGTGAGCTGCGTGCTGAAATCCACCGCGTGGTTGTCGGTGTACTCGCGCGCGACGATGGTGCCGCCGTGCGCTTTCACGGCCTTCTCGAACTCGTCCGCTTCGCCCTGGCCAAAGGCGGTGCGGTCGTCGATGATCGCGATGCGTTTCGCCTTCGTCACCTCGACTGCGTAGACGCCTGCGTTGCCCGCGTTTTGCGCGTCGGTGGAGATCACCATGAAGGTGTTCGCGAAGCCGCGGCCGGTGATGATCGGGTTGGTGGCGGCAGGGTCGATCACCGGAATGCCGGCCTGCTCGTAGACCTGCGAGGCGGGAATCGTCGTGCCCGAGTTGAAGTGGCCGACCACCACCGAGACGCCCGAGTCCACCAGCTTCTGCGCGACCTGCACGCCGATGCGCGGGTCCGCCTGGTCGTCCTGCGAAACGATCTGGAATTGCGCGAGCTTGTCGCCGATCCTGATCTTCTGCGCGTTGGCTTCTTCGATGGCGAGCCGCACGCCGTTTTCGAGGTCCTTGCCGTAGCCGGCGTTCGCGCCCGTCATCGGCCCGGCGAAGCCGATCTTGACGGGCAGGTCGTCGGCGAAACTGCCGGCCGATGCGACGGCAAAGAGGGCGCCGACGCACAGAACAAGCGGTTTGAGCATGCTGTGCATGGTGTAGTGCCCGGTGTGGTGCTCCGTGTGGTGGCTGGTGCGGCGGTTACTCATGGTCTCTCCTCACTTCGTCGGTTCAGGTGTGAAAGCGGCAAGGTGATGACGCGGGTCGGGCGAGCCGCTCGAGCACTCAGCAAGTACTCAGCGAGCGCTCAGCGAGCGCGGGAGCGGTCACCGATGGGGCAGGCGTTTTCACACAGGCGCGTACGCTTGCGATCACGCTGGCTGGATCAGATGACGTTGCATTCGCACGCCGGTCATGTGGCGCGAATATAGGAAGCCAATATGCGGCCGTCTTGGCAGTTCGCGACGCTTTCAATGAGCATTTCGGCACAGCGGGCACGGGCCGTTGCACGCGCTGCGCCGCCTGGCGCATCGGCAGTGCGGATTGGCGCACATGCCTGGCTCATGCGTGGCACCTGTTGGCACCTGTTTGGGACATTGTTCGCACGTGGATGGGCCGTACGTGGCCCAGACGTGGCCGAGACCTGGCGCACACGTGGCCCACACGTGGCCCATGCGGGGACGCTTTCCACTGCAAAAAGAAAGGCCACGGGGAACAACACGGCCTGAAGAAACCCCACGCGCACCTGCCGGCGTGGGATTCGAAGACAGGAAAAGAAAGACCGCGCGACGCACGGCGCACCACGCGCGCCGCGCCGCTGGGCCGGTACTGGCAGCGAGTCTTACCGCTCGCCTTGCTGGCGCAGCACTTCTTCGCGCAGACGTAGCAGCGGCGCTTTGGTTTCTTCGTCGGCCCAGGTGTCGAGGTCGTCGATTGCGCGCTGGCAGCCGTCCAGCACGAGGTCGAGATCTACGGGCACGCCGTTGTTCAGCGCAAACTCGATGGTTTCCGCAAACTGCTGGCACTCTTCTTCGCCGTACGAAATGTCGAGGTTGTCCGCGATCACTTCGGCAATGTTGCTACGCGCCTTGTCGTCGGGCGTCACCATGTCGATGATGCCGCGCGCCACCGCGGGCGAGTAATAGAGCGCAATGTCGAGCCACTGCGCGGGATCGAAGTCGGGCTGGTCGAACTGGTTTTCGAAGAACTCGATGGCTTCCTGTTCGTGCACCTCGTCAGCGTCGACGCTCATGCACAACTGCTCAAAATACTCTTCCCGCTCGCTGCGGATGTAACCGTCCATCAATGCCTCGTCTGCTGAATACCGGATGCGTGTGAAAGTCGCCGCGCGCGGCCGTTGCCCAGCGCGCGGCACGCATTATAGGACGAGCGCCCGGCGCGCGAGGTTCCATGCAGCGTCATGCAGGCAGCAGCGACGCCGCGCCCGAGGCGCAGCGCGACAACGAAACGCGACAACGAAACGCGACAACGAAACGCGACGGCGACGCGTCCGAAGGCGAGCAGCGCGCGCCGTCTAAGCGGTTTCTGCCACCCACGCGTCGAACCATTCGCGCGGCTGCGCGATTTCGTTTTGCGCGGCCACCAGTTCCAGTTCGTAGCGCCCGGCCTGCCAGGTTGTCTTGACCACCGCGTTGACGGCGGCGAGCGTGTGTTCGAAGGCAGCGCGAATCGTATCGCCGAGCAGCGTGCGCGCGACGAACACCGCGCTCGTCACATCGCCCACGCCGACCGGCTGGCGCGCGAACGGATAGAGTGGGCGCTGACCCATCCATGCCTCGCGCTCGGTGACGACCAGCATGTTGAAGCGGTCCGCGGGACTGTTGCGGTCGAGCAGATGTTTGACCAGCACAAGCTTGGGTCCGCGCGCGATGATTTCCCGGCAGGCGGTGACGGCTTCTTCCAGCGTTTCGATTTCGCGGCCGACGAGCCGTTGCAATTCGGTGTGGTTCGGCGCCATCGCGTCGGCCATTTCCGGCATGGTGTTGACGAGAAACTCCTGGATGCCCGGCTCGACCTTGCAGCCGCCCGCGGCGCCCATGACCGGGTCGCAGAAATACCAGGCGCGCGGATTCGCGGCCTTCACGGCCTTGACGATTTCGAGTACCGCCTGGGCCTGCTCGGGCGTGCCGAGGTAGCCCGACAGCACCGCGTCGCAGCGCGGCAGCATGCCGATTGCGCCGATGCCTTCGGCGAGCTCTTCCATCTGCGTGGCGTTGATGGCGGTGCCGGTCCAGTGGCCGTACTGCGTGTGATTCGAAAACTGCACCGTGTTGAGCGGCCACACGTTCACGCCAAGCCGGCGCATCGGGAAAACGGCCGCGCTATTACCCGCGTGCCCGAAAACGACATGTGACTGAATGCTCAGAACGTTCTTCGTCATGGTATGGCTCGCGCAGGCGTACGTGCGCGATCAAGAAAACGGGAGGGATGCGCGGCGATGGTGCACGGGACGTGTGCCGGTCACCTCGCGCGCGGGACTGCTTCACACCTTGCAAGAACAATGCACGGTCTGCATCGTGAAGAGACAATACATGAGTTTGCCGCAAGGCAGGCGATCCGTCCCCGTGTTGTTGCGCCGAACCATCACTGCTCAGGGCTCAGACGAGCTCCCGATAAAGCGCCAGATAGCGCTCCGCCGACGCGCCCCAGCCGAAATCCTGGCGCATCGCGCGGCGCTGCGCCGCTTTCCATTCGGTGCGCCGGCCATGCAGCGCGAAAGCGCGGCGAATCGCCGCCGTCAGGCTGCGCGACGTAAAGCGCTCGAACACGAAGCCGGTGGCGAGATCTTCGGCGAGATTTTCGAGCGATGCGTCCACCACGGTGTCGGCCAGACCGCCCACGCTATGCACGAGCGGCAGCGAGCCGTAGGCGAGCGCATACAACTGCGTGAGGCCGCACGGCTCGAAGCGCGACGGCACGGCAATCACGTCGCTGCCAGCAATGATGGTATGCGCGAGCGTTTCGTCGAAGCCCAGTTCCACCGCGACACACTCCGGGTGCGTCTGCGCGACGCGCTTCAGGCCGTTTTCGAGCGCGGGGTCGCCGGTGCCGAACACCACCAGTTGACCGCCGCGCCTGACGATTTCCGGCACGGTTTCGAGCAGCAGATCGAGGCCTTTCTGCTCGGTGAGGCGGCTCACCACGCCGAACAGCAGCGCATCGCTTTTTTGCGCGAGACCGAAGCGTTTTTGCAATGCCTCCTTGCAGGCGAGCTTGCCGGCGAGCTTCGTTGCGGTGTAGCGGTGCTCGAGGAGCGCGTCGCTGGCCGGGTTCCACACCGTGTAATCCACGCCGTTCAGAATGCCGCTCAGGTCGTGCGCGCGGCTGCGCAGCAGGCCGTCGAGCCCGCCGCCTTGCGCGAGCGTCTGGATTTCGCGCGCGTACGTTGGGCTCACGGTCGTGATGCGGTCGCTGTAGAAAAGCCCCGCCTTCAGAAACGACAGTTGTCCGTAGAATTCGACGCCTTGCATGCTGAAGAAGTCGTCCGGCAAACCGAGCTGGCCGAACTGATGCGCGGGAAACACGCCCTGATACGCAAGGTTGTGCACGGTAAAGACACTGCGCGCGGGCGCGCGGCCCTGCTGCCGTTCGGCCGCTTTCAGGTAGGCGGCGGCGAGCCCGGCATGCCAGTCGTGCGCATGCACGATCTGCGGCGACCACGCCGGATCGAGCTGCTGCGCAAGTTGCGCGGCGACCCAGCCGACGAGCGCGAAACGCTGCGCGTTGTCGCCGTAGGGCACAAGTTCGTCGTTTAGATAGGGATTGCCGGGCCGGTCGTACAGCGTGGCGGCGCGGATCATGTAGACGATAAGCCCGTTCGAGGGCAGCGTGCCCTGTTCCAGCGCGACGCCCGGTGCATCGAAACGGCGGCCCAGTTGCGCGACCGGACGCACGTCGCGCAGACCGGCGGCCACCGCCGGAAAACCCGGCAGCAGCACGCGCACGTCGGCGCCGCGCTCGACCAGTGCGGCGGGCAGCGCGCCCGCGACGTCGGCGAGACCGCCTGTCTTGAGGAGGGGATACAGCTCGCTGGCGACGTGCAGGGCGCGAATCGTCATAGGCTCGGTCTCGTTCCTTTGAATGCTGGGGGCGATGAACGGTGCAGGCGGCTTGCGCAGCCCGTGCGCCTGGTCACTTCATGTCCTTTGCAGCGACTCGGGCGTGACCAGCACGACGCCGTCGTCGGTGCGATAGAAACGCTCGGCGTCGCGCACCGGATCTTCACCGATTACCGTTCCGTCCGGAATCGAGCAACCGCGGTCCACGACCACTTTCTGCAAGCGGCAACTCGCGCCGACGGTGACCTGCGGCAACAAGACTGCCTCATTGATGTTACAGAACGAACTCACCTTGACGTTCGACGACAACACCGAGCGCGAAATCTGCGAGCCCGAAATCACACAGCCGCCGCACACGATCAGATTATTGCCCGAGCCTTGCAGGCCCTTCAGGTCGCGCACGAACTTGGCGGGCGGCAGTTGCTCCTGGTAAGTCCAGATGGGCCAGCTGCGGTCGTAAAGGTCGAGCGTCGGGATCGTGGAGGCGAGGTCGAGATTGGCGGCCCAATAGGCGTCGATCGTGCCCACGTCGCGCCAGTACGGCTCGACGTTCGGGTCTGACGACACGCACGACATGCTGAACGGATGCGCGATTGCCGTGCCCTGCGTGACGACGCGCGGCAGGATGTCCTTGCCGAAGTCGTGGTCGGTATCCACGCTGGAGATGTTCTCCTCTAGCAGTGCATACAGATAGTCGGCATTGAACACGTAGATGCCCATGCTCGCGAGCGCGGTGTCCGGGCGGCCGGGAATGGCGGGCGGGTCGGCCGGCTTTTCGACGAAGCCGGTAACGCGGCGGTTCTCGTCCACCGCCATCACGCCGAAAGCAACCGCGTCCATGCGCGGCACCTCGATGCAGCCAACCGTGCAATCGGCGCCGCTCTCCGCGTGATCCGCGATCATGCGCGTGTAGTCCATCTTGTAGATGTGATCGCCCGCCAGCACGACCACGTACTTCGGCCGGATCGAGCGGATGATGTCCAGATTCTGGAACACCGCGTCGGCCGTGCCGCGATACCAGTGCGCGCCTTCCACGCGCTGCTGCGCGGGCCACAGGTCGATGAATTCGCCAAACTCGCCGCGCAGGAAACCCCAGCCGCGCTGCAAATGGCGCAACAGCGAGTGCGCCTTGTACTGCGTGACGACGGCGATGCGGCGGATGCCCGAGTTCAGGCAATTGGACAGCGCGAAATCGATGATGCGGAATTTGCCGCCGAAATGCACAGCCGGCTTCACCCGCTTGTTGGTGAGCGGACCAAGCCGGGTGCCGCGTCCGCCAGCAAGCACGATGGCGAGGGTGGTGCGTTGCAGATCGTTCAGCCGTGCCGGAGTATCCATGTTTGTCTCCTTCGGTTTTATCGTGGTGCCCTGCAATGGGTGCTGACTTGCTTTCCCCGATGATGCTGGTCGACCGCTTCTGCATTGATTCGCGCATCCGGACCGCTGCGCTGGCGAGCCCGTCCCGTAGTTCTAGCACTGAATCGGCTTGCGCGGGCGACGTTTGTCGTGCGTGGGCCGCCCTGGCGCTCAACTGTGTACGATCGCGGCTGTCGCGGCCGCGTGCTGTGCGCTACGACACACAGTGCGTGAGCCTCTGGCCCGCAATATGCGTGCCACGCGCCGGGCGAGCGCTGTGCCGGGGCGGGCCGGGCGCGGTGTTGCGCGCGCCGCTGCGCGGTTGCGCAGGCAATCGTAGAATCGTCCGCGACTGGGGCGGCGTGCCGGTGCTTCGTTTCGAGCGGGGTTTCAAGGCGTGCCTGCCCCTGCCTTCCGCGTTCCTTTTCTGCTCTTCCTGGACACTATGCCAATCAGCTTTCGCCGTTTTCCATCGCTTGTCGCATTGAGCGTGGCCGTAGTCTGCGCCGCGTCGTTCGTCGTGGACGATGCGTCCGCCGCGTCCTCTGGCCTGCCACAAACCGACGTGCCGGTTGCGTCGTCGGCCGCTTCGGCCGCTTCGGCCAGTGACACGTCCGGCGCCGCCGCGAGTGCCGCCGGCGCGAATGCGGGCCCCGCCTACGGTCCGGAGTTGCAGGGCTTCACCTATCCGGCGCCAGTCGGGCAGTACGCGTTCACCTCGCAAGGGGTCCCGCTTCACATGGCGTACATGGACGTCAAACCGGCGCACGCAAACGGCCGCACGGCGGTGCTTCTGCACGGCAAGAATTTTTGCGCGGCAACGTGGGAGGCGACCATTGTTCGTCTGAGCGAAGCCGGCTATCGCGTGATCGCGCCCGACCAGATCGGCTTTTGCAAGTCGAGCAAGCCCGAGCACTATCAGTACAGTTTCCAGCAGCTGGCGCGCAATACGCATGCGCTGCTCGAGTCGCTCGGTGTGAAGGACGCGACGATCATCGGCCATTCGACCGGCGGCATGCTCGCCGTGCGCTACGCGCTGATGTATCCGCGCGAGACGCAGCAACTGGTGCTCGTCAATCCGATCGGTCTCGAGGACTGGAAGGCAAAGGGCGTGCCCTCGCTGTCGGTGGACGACTGGTATCAGCGCGAACTGAAGACCAGTGCCGACGGCATTCGCCGCTACGAGCAATCCACTTACTATGCCGGCCAGTGGCGCGCCGATTACGAACCGTGGGTGCAGATGCTCGCGGGTATGTACCGTGGCCCGGGCAAGCAGATTGTCGCGTGGAATTCGGCGCTGCTTTACGACATGATCTATACGCAGCCGGTGGTCTACGAATTCGGCCAGTTGAACATGCCCACGCTACTGCTGATCGGCCAGAAGGACACCACCGCGATCGGAAAGGACGCGGCCTCGCCCGAGGTGCGCGCGAAGATCGGCCACTATCCGGAGCTCGGCAAGGCCGCGGCCCAGGCCATTCCACATGCGACGCTGGTCGAATTCGCCGATCTCGGCCATGCACCGCAGATGCAGGACCCCGCTGCATTCCACAAGGCGCTGCTGGACGGAATGGCAGCAGTACAGACCGGCCGCTGAGTTCGCGGGACGTGAAGGCCTAGGAGGGCTCGGAAGGGCTGGGAGAGGCTCTGAGGGCTCGGAAGGCCAGAAGGCCAGAAGGCCAGAAGGCCAGAAGGCCCAGAAGCGCTCAGGTAGCCGGAACAAACCGTTGGACGAAGAAAAAAGGCGGCGCCTCGCAAGCGCCGCCTTTTTCCACCCGCCGACGCTTCACTTCGCGTCGGCCAGTTCCTCGCGAATTTCCGCGCCGATCTCAAACGAGCGCAGCCGCGCCTTGTGATCGTAAATCTGCGCGGTGAGCATCAATTCGTCCGCATGGGTTTGCTCGATGATGGACATCAGGCTTTCGCGCACCGCGTCGCGATCGCCGATCGCCGTGCACGCGAGCGAATGCGCAACCGAACTCAGTTCCATTTCCGATGCCGCGAGCCGTTCGACCGGCGGCTGCAATTGCCCCGGCGTGCCGCGCCGCAAGTTGATGAACTGCTGCTGCAGCGACGTGAAGAGGCGCTGCGCTTCTTCCTGCGTGTCGGCTGCAAAAAGATTCACGCCGACCATCGCGTACGGCTTGTCGAGTGTCGCGGAAGGGCGGAACTGCGAACGATAAACCTGTAACGCCGTCAGCATGTAATCCGGCGCGAAGTGCGACGCAAATGCAAACGGCAAGCCGAGCGCCGCCGCGAGCTGCGCGCTGAAAAGCGACGAGCCGAGCAGCCACAGCGGCACGTGCAAGCCCGCGCCGGGCACCGCGCGAACTCGCTGGCCGGAGGCCGCGTCCGCGAAGTAGCGCTGCAATTCGACGACGTCGTCGGGGAAAGAGTCCGCGCTGTTTTGCAGGTCGCGGCGCAGCGCGCGGGCCGTGGTCTGGTCGGTGCCGGGCGCGCGCCCAAGACCCAGGTCGATGCGGCCGGGATACAGCGACTCGAGCGTGCCGAACTGTTCTGCAATCACGAGCGGCGCGTGATTCGGCAGCATGACGCCGCCGGAACCCACACGGATCGTCTTCGTGCCGCCCGCCACGTAGCCGATCACAACCGAGGTGGCCGCGCTCGCAATGCCGGTCATGTTGTGATGCTCGGCGAGCCAGAAGCGGCGGTAGTTCCACCGTTCCGCGTGTTGGGCGAGATCGAGCGTATTCCTGAAGGCATCCGCCGGCGTGGCGCCGGCAATGACGGGCGATAGGTCGAGGACCGAGAAGGGGATCATTGTCTGTGGTTTTGCTGTTTCTGGCGCTTTCACGCGATGGAGCATTCTCGCAAAGCTTCGGGCTTTCTGCTGGCGACGCGGCGATGTCCACGCTTGCGAAAGGGTTTGTCGGCGGCAGCAGGTCCGCATTACATGCAAATCCGATATAGATATGGTCGATCAATATTTAACAAGCGCATGGTGCGCTGCTACCGTGAGGACCTCGAAAACGCGCTGCGCGCGGTTTTGCAGCGAGCATCCTGCAGCGCCGTCGCCCCGCCGCGCGGCAACCATTCACGGAGGCATTCGCGTGTCCATCGAATTCATCGGCATGATCCAGACTCGCAAGGTGTCGGAAACACACGCGCCGCAAGGGCCCGTTATCGACATCGGCTACGTCGAGCAGTTCGCCCGCGCGCATGAGGCGGCGGGCTTCGACCGCATTCTCGTGCCGCATCACTCCACGAGCCCCGACGCGCTATTGACCGTGGCGCACGCGGCGAGCGTGACGAGCAGAGTGCACTTCATGCTCGCGCATCGTCCGGGCTTTGTTGCGCCGACGCTCGCCGCGCGGCAACTCGCCACGCTCGATCACTACTCGGGCGGCCGTCTCGCGGTGCACATCATTTCCGGCGGCGACGACGCCGAGCAGCGCCGCGACGGCGACTTCCTTTCCCACGACGAACGCTACGCGCGCACGGACGAGTACCTGCAGATCGTGCGGCGCATCTGGACCGAAGCCGCGCCGTTCGATCATCACGGCAAGTACTACCGCTTCGAACAGGGCTTTTCCGAAGTCAAGCCGCTGCAGCAGCCGCATCTTCCGGTGTATTTCGGCGGCGCGTCGGCGCCTGCGCTGGCAATTGCCGGACGTCATGCTGATGTCTACGCGCTGTGGGGCGAATCGAAGGCGCAAGTGCACGAGCAGGTGACGCGCGTGCGCGCCGAGGCCGCGAAACACGGGCGCAGCGTGCGCTTTTCGGTGTCGTTCCGGCCGATTCTCGCCTCGACTGAAGCCGCCGCGTGGGAGCGCGCCGAGCGTATCCTCGCTGAAACGCGGCGGCTGCGCGCGGCGCAAGGGCTCGGTGTAGGCGGTCCGGCGCAAAGCGAGGGCGCACGGCGGCTACTCGCGGCAGCCGGCGATTCGGATCGCGCCGACGAACGCCTGTGGACCGGCATCGCGAAAGAAATTGGCGGACGCTCGAATTCGACGGCACTGGTCGGCACGCCCGAGCAGGTCGCGAAGACGCTCGCCGAGTACTACGCGCTTGGCGTCACGACTTTCCTCGTGCGCGGCTTCGATCCGCTCGAAGACGCCATCGACTATGGCCGCGAACTGATTCCGGCCACGCGCGAGCGGATCGCGCGCCTCTCGAAGACTGGCAAGACAGGCAGTGTTCCGGACGGCGAGACCGTGGCCGCCTGAACGGCGGGGCGAGGCGCACGCTTGGGGCCTTTCGGCCGTGTCGACATTGCACCGCCTTGGACCGCGACCTTGCGGGCAGCGCGCGCTAACAGTGCATCCATGACATGCGCGGGTTCGCGAAACCTCGCGCATTCCAATCTTTGGAACTATCCTTCAAGGTTACCGATGACCGCTACTTTGCGATCGGACCGGCTGCGCGCGTTCGTCGGCCGGATCGCGTCGCTCGTCGACAGCGAAATACCCGAAGCCGCGCTACTTGAGGCGGGCGGCGCCGCGCTCGGCGAATTGATTGCCCATGACGACTGGCTCCCCGACGCCTTCGCGCAGCCCCACCCCGAGCGCTATCAGCAGTTCCTGCTGCATGCGGATTCGCGCCAGCGCTTTTCGATTGTCAGTTTCGTGTGGGGACCGGGTCAGGCCACGCCGGTGCACGATCACACGGTATGGGGCTTGATCGGCGTGCTACGTGGCGCGGAAATTGCGCAGCGATACCGTGTCACGGCACAGGGCGAGATTGTCGAGCAGGGCGCTCCGGAGCGTCTTGCCAGAGGCGCCGTGGATGCGGTGTCGCCGCGCATCGGCGATATTCATCGCGTGAGCAATGCATTTGGTGACCGTACGTCGATCAGCATTCACGTGTACGGTGGGAATATCGGTGCCGTGAGCCGTTCGGTGTATCCCGGCGGAATGGCCCGCAAAACGTTTGTGTCCGGCTATTCGAACGACGTGTTGCCGAACATCTGGAATGTGTCGAAGGAGTCCCCGATCCCATGACTTTCGTGAAAGATTTTCGTACCCGATCTTATGCAGACGTGCGCCGCGCACTGCTCGAACGCGAGGAACTCGCCTTCGTCGACGTGCGCGAGGAAGACCCGCACGCGCGCAGTCATCCGCTTTTTGCTGCGAACCTGCCGCTGTCGCGGCTCGAACTGGACGCGCCGGTGCGCCTGCCGCGCCGCGATGTGCCGATCGTCGTGCTCGACGACGGCGAAGGACTGGCCGCGCGCGCCGCCGCGCGCTTCGACAGCCTCGGCTACACGGACGTTGCGTTGCTCGAAGGCGGCTTGCAAGGTTGGCGCAAGGCGGGCGGCGAGTTGTTCCAGGACGTCAACGTGCCGAGCAAGGCATTCGGCGAACTGGTGGAAAGCGTGCGCCATACGCCGTCGCTGCCGGCGCAGCAGGTGCAGGCGTTGCTCGATCGCGAAGAGAACGTGGTCGTGCTCGACGCGCGCCGTTACGACGAGTATCAGACCATGAACATTCCCGGCAGTATCAGCGTGCCGGGAGCGGAACTCGTGCTGCGCGCGCGCGAGCTTGCGCCGGACCCTGCCACGCGCATCATCGTCAATTGCGCGGGACGCACGCGCAGCATCATCGGCGCGCAGTCGCTGATCAACGCGGGGCTCCCCAATCCGGTTGCCGCGCTGCGCAACGGCACCATCGGCTGGACGCTCGCGGGGCAGCCGCTCGCGCACGGCAGTTCGCGTCGCCCTGGTCCGGTCGTGGACGACGCGCTGCGTCTCATCGCGGCCGACGGCGCGCGCTCGGTCGCGGATCGCGCGAAAGTGGGCCGCACGTCGCGCGACGAAGCGCGCCGCTGGGCCGACGAAGCGGTGCGCACCGTCTATCGCTTCGATGTACGCACGCCCGAGGAATACGAAGCCGGGCACGTGCCGGGCTTCCGGTCTGCGCCCGGCGGCCAGCTCGTGCAGGAAACGGAAATGTTCGCGCCGGTGCGCGGCGCACGCGTGATTCTCGCGGATAGCGACGGCGTGCGCGCCAACATGACCGCCTCATGGCTCGCGCAGATGAACGTCGAGGTCTACGTGGTGGACGGCCTGACCGCCGCCGATTTCGCTGAAAAAGGCGCGGCTCCCGCCGCGCGCTTCGCGCCGCAGCCGCCCGACGCGGAAGAAATCGCCCCCGCCGAACTCGCCGCGCTGCTGCAGTCGCCGGGCACCGTCGTGCTCGATTTCACGAGCAGCGCGAACTATGTGAAGCGCCACATTGCGGGCGCGTGGTTCGTGATCCGTAGTCAGCTCGAAACGGCGCTGCACAAGCTGCCTGACGCGCGCCGCTATGTACTCACCTGCGGCAGCAGTCTGCTCGCGCGCTTTGCTGCGCCCGAGGTGGCGGCGCTGACCGGCAAGCCAGTCCAGGTGCTGACTGGCGGCACGGCCGCGTGGATCGAAGCGGGCCTGCCGGTGGAAAGCGGCGAGACGCGGATGGCGTCGCCGCGCATCGACCGTTACCGGCGTCCGTATGAGGGCACCGACAACGCGCGCGAGGCGATGAACGCATATCTGGAGTGGGAGTATGGGCTCGTCGCCCAACTCGCGCGCGATGGCACGCACGGGTTCCATGTGATCTGAACGTCAGTTGCGCCGGCGGGTCGAGACATCTGGTCCGCCTCGCCCCCGCAGCAGACTCACGCAGCGCTCTGCAACCCGCGCCTGTCGGGCTGGGCGCTGCGCATCTCCTTGAACTGCCGCGCGATCACCGCACCGAGCCGCTCCACCGGCTGTTGCAATTTGCCGAGCACGCGCGGCTGCACGAGCCAGATGTCGATGAGCGGCTTGAAGTCGCTGATCGGCACTACGTCGAGCATGTCGGCATAGCTGCTCGCGGCGAGCAGCGGCAAGGGCACGAGCCCGAGGCCGTGACCGTCTGCGACAAGCTGCAACTGCAGTTCGGTGCCGAGCGTTTCCAGATTCAGCCTGAGCGCGAGTCCGAGACCTGTCAGCGCACGCTGCAGGCCGTCGCGGAATCCGCAGCCGTCCGGATTCAACACCCAACCCAGCGACTGGCACTCGGCAAGCGTGTGCGTGCGTTTCCTGACAAGCCCCTTGCGGGCGACCACCGCCAGTTTGATGCGGCCGAGCGAACGCGCCGAAAGCGTGTCGTTAAAGGTCTTGTTGGCGGGCAGCAGCATCGCGGCGACGTCCAGCTCGCCGTCTTCCAGCTGTTCGAGCAACTGGCTGCTCCAGCCGGTGGAGGCGCGCGTCTGCAAATCGGGGTAGGCCGCTTTCACCGCGCGCAGCGCTTCGCCAAGCGCAATATCGGCGACGGTCTGCGCGACGCCCACGCGCAGCGTGCCGATGGGCGGCGTGTCGGTCGCGACGATTTCGCGCAGTACGTCCAGTTCTCGCTGGATCACCCGGCATTGCTCATACACCACGCGGCCGGTTGCCGTCGCCTTGAGCGGACGCGTGTTGCGGTCGAGCAATTCGACGCCGAGCGCTTCCTCGAAATTCTGCAGGCGGCGCGTGACGGCCGGCTGCGTGAGCCCGAGGCTGAGCGCCGCCTGCTGCAGCGACTGACAGCGAATAACTGTGACGTAAGCGTCGATTTCGTCGATCTTCATGATGCGCGATGGGGTTGGTTCGTGCGCCTGATGATACCTGCGGCGCGAATACGGGGGACCTGGCCGCCAACAAAAATTCGCATATTTGCTTAGAAGAATAATGCGTTTGTCTTATATGGGGCGTTGCGCTTATCGTCGCTGAACTTTGCAGGAATTCGAATCGCAGGCCATTACTCGCACGCCATAACCATGATGCCTTTCGGCCCGCCTTATACGATGTTTTCCGTGCTGCCTCGCACCTTCGTCAAAGCGCTTGCCGGCGCTGCGCTCGCGCTTTGCGCAGTGTTGTGCACGACGTCAGGGCACGCTGCAGACCTTCCGGTTCTCAAGGTCGGCGACCAGTCGTTGCAGACGCGCGGCATTCTCGAAGCCTCCGGCCAGTTGAAGGACCTGCCGTACAAGATCGAATGGTTCAATTTTCCGGCGGCGCAGCCGCTTGGCGAAGCGCTGAACGCGGGCGCCGTGGATGTGGGCGGCCTCGGGGACGCGCCGCTCGTGTTCGCGCTCGCCGCCGGCGCGCGGGTGCGGGCGGTGGCGGCGACGCGCTCCGATCCGCTCGATCTCGCCATCGTGGTGGATCCGCATTCGCCGCTTGCGGATGTCGCGAGTCTGAAGGGCAAGCGCCTTGCGACGACGCGCGGCTCGATTGGCCACTACCTCGCGCTCGCTGCGCTGAAAAGGGCCAATCTCGCGGCGAGCGAAGTCACGTTCGTGTTTCTTGCGCCCGCCGACGCGAAGGCCGCACTTGCCTCTGGCAGCGTTGACGCCTGGTCGGTGTGGGATCCCTATACGGCGCTCGGCGAATCGCGCGATCACGACCGCATCATCGCTAACGGCGTGGGTTTGTCGGAGGGGCTCAGCTATCAGGTCGCGACCGAGGCGGCGATTGCCGGCAAACGCGCGCAACTGGCCGACTTTCTGCGGCGCGTGGCGATCGGCCAGCGCTGGGCGCTTACGCATCCGGACGAGGTGGCGGCCATGCAATCGCGCGTGACCGGCTTGCCGACCGATGTGCTGAAGACGGTTTACCAGCGCGGCCAGGTGCATCCCGTTGCCATCGACGACACGGTCATCGCCGCGCAGCAGCGCACCGCCGACACCTACGAAGCGGCCAACGTGATACGCACGCATCTTGACGTGCGCGCAAGCTTTGACCGCAGCTTCCCGCTGCCGTGATTCGCACCGCGCGGCGCCGCGAAATCCTCTGCCAATTCGGTGTAAACGCGCTCTCGTCTAAAGCCGCCGATCCCGTTAGATTAGGCTCACTTGGAAGGCTTTATGAGGGGACCAGGGCGACCAGACAAGCAGCGGTTCGCTACTTCCGTCGCTGGCGCAAGGTGAACGGCCAAGGTCGTTTATCGCCGCACCGGAACAGGACCGCTGCGCGTCGTCCCACACTGCCGTGTCGTTCAAACGGGGTTTTGTCCTCCGACCTGCGTCTTCCTTCTCCGGCGTACTGACCGTACCCGCCTTTACGAAAGCTTCAATGTCCCTGTCATGGGCGACGCTTTGCACGGCGTCGCCTTTTTGCTTTCTGTTGCGTCTGTTGCTGTTTGCAATACATCTCGCGCGGTTACCCCGATCGTCGAAAAAATGCCTGACGTACCGCGTTTTGCGCGCACCGGGCCGGGATGACGGCGTGTTGGCGGACGCGTGTGCGCGCTCGCGGTTTTTGCGTTGCGCGGTTATCCTGTAGCGCGCCCCGACCAAGTGCGGCGGGGCATCACAACATGACCGGTGCGGGCCCTCGCGTGCGCACTGCTACAGGAAATTCGCTGTGAGCCTGAAACTGCCTATTGTCGCCATGCTGGCCGCATGCCTTGCGCTCACCGCATGCGACGACCAACAAAGCGAGCGTGCCGTGCAAAAAATCAGGGAGCTGTTCAACGCCGTGAAGCCCGACGCACTGCTGCTCAAGGACATGACGCCGGGCGTGACCACCGAAGCGCAGATCCGCGAGCAGATGGGCAAGCCCGAAACGGAACGCACCTATACCGACGGTTCGAAGCGCTTCGAGTATCCGCGTGGTCCGCAAGGTTTGAATACGTACATGGTCGACATTGACCGTGACGGTAAACTGCAATCCATCACGCAGGTGTTGACCGCCGCGAATTTCGGCAAGATCCGCATCGGCATGAGCGAGGACGAGGTGCGGCGGCTGCTCGGCAAACCGGGCCAGGTCGCGGTGTTTCCCCTCAAGCCTGAGACGGTGTGGAGCTGGAAATGGCGCGAGGGCGGCGTGACGGAAGAAGGCATTTTCAACGTGCATTTCGACCAGAATCACACGGTGTACACGACATCGCGTTCGGATGTCGTGCGCGGGCGCTAGAAACAAAGAGAACAGAAAGACGGGGGCTTCATGATACGTCGACGTCGATACAGCCGTATCGGACTGGTATTGGGTGGCGGCGCGGCGCGCGGCTGGGCACATATAGGAGCGATTCGCGCGCTGCACGACGCGGGCATCAAACCCGACGTGGTCTGCGGTACTTCGATCGGCGCGCTGGTCGGCGCGGTCTATGCGAACGGCGACCTCGACTGGCTCGAGGAGTGGGTCTCGCGGCTCACGTGGCAGACGGTGGTGCGCCTGCTCGACTTACGGCTCTCCGGCGGCCTGCTCGGCGGGCGCAAAGTAATCCAGCTTTTTGCCGACAAATTCAACGGCCGGTCCATCGCCCAGTTGAACATGCCGTTCGCGGCCGTCGCCACCGAACTCGACTCAGGCCGCGAAAGCTGGCTGCAGGACGGCAGCGTGGTGGACGCGGTGCGCGCGTCGATTGCGATTCCCGGCATTTTCACGCCGGTGTGGCACAACGGCGTATGGCTTGTCGACGGTGGCCTGAGCAATCCCGTGCCGGTGTCCGTGGCGCGCGGCATGCGGGCCGACTGCGTGATCGCGGTCGATCTGAACAACGACATTCTGAATGGCCGCGATTTCGGCGGCGCGGTGGTGGACACGCCCGCCATCGATCCGAACGCGCCCCCGCCCGTTTCGCTGCGCCGTAACGGCAAGCCCTGGCCGCGCTGGCTCGCGCCCGCCGAGGAGCGCGTCACCGACGACGTGCGCGTGCCGCCCGCGCCGAGCGCCCGCGTGCCTTCCATGCTGAGTTCTATCGCGCAAAGCATCGACATCATGCAGGTGCGGATCACGCGCAGCCGTCTGGCGGGTGAGCCGGCAGATATTCTGATCCAGCCGCGCCTGGGCGGTATGGGCATTTTCGACTTTCATCGCGCGGCCCCGGCCATCGAGGAAGGGCGCGCGGCGGTCGAATACATGCTGCCGGCTATTCGCGCGCGGCTCGGCATAGACTAGCGCCGCCCGGCGCGCTCTGTGCACGCCGCACTCGGGCAACGCCGCACTCGGGCAACGCCACACTCGGGCGCGCCGCACTCGGGCAACGCCACACTCGGGCGCGCCGTACTCGGGCACGCCTTACTCGGGCAACGCCTTACTCCGGGCACGCGCTTCGCCTTGCGCGAAGCGCGCGCCGTCTATCGAAAAAGCGACCTCAAACTTGCGAAATCGCTGCGGCGCCTGCTGAACGCGCTTCGCGTGACCAGCGCCAGTGCCCCACGACATCGGGCATGACAGGGCGCAGCGTGCCTTACACGTCTCTTGTTGCATCGCACCAAATTCGCCGCCTGCCTTTGTGATTTTAATTTTCGCTTGCGAGACTCCGCGCCATGCCTGATGGGTCGGGGCGGGCGGCGTGAGCCGACTGCATCCTGGCAACGTTCAAACGAACCTGGATGGAGACACGCGTGGTGCTATACGGCTTTGGTCCGGTGTTGCTGGCCGGCACGATCCAGACAGTCGAACTGTCGGTTCTGTCGCTCGCGACCGCCGTGCTGCTCGGGCTCGCGGGCGCGGCGGCGAAACTCTCCCTCAACCGGCCGCTGCGCGCGCTCGCCACCGGCTATACGACGCTGATCCGCTCGGTGCCCGACCTTGTGCTGATGCTGCTGCTTTTCTACAGCATCCAGATCGCGGTCAACAATCTGACCGACGCGCTCGGCCTGCCGCAATTCGACATCGACCCGTTCGTGGCCGGCGTGCTGACGCTCGGCTTCATTTACGGTGCGTACTTCACTGAAACGTTTCGTGGCGCGTTTCTCGCTGTGCCGCGCGGTCAGCTCGAAGCGGGCAGTGCGTACGGCATGAGCGGCGCGCGGGTATTCGCGCGCATTCTCTTTCCGCAGATGATGCGTTTCGCGCTGCCCGGCATCGGCAACAACTGGCAGGTGCTCGTCAAGGCGACGGCGCTCGTGTCGATCATCGGTCTCGCGGACGTCGTGAAGGCCGCGCAGGACGCGGGCAAGAGCACCTTCAACATGTTCTTCTTCATTCTGATCGCGGCGCTAATCTATCTCGCGCTCACTACCGTCTCGAACCTCGCGCTGATCTGGCTGGAACGCCGCTATTCGATCGGCGTGCGGCACGCGGAGCTCTAAGACCATGATCGACATCCTCAACGAATTCTGGCGCGCGTTTCTCTACTGGGACGGCCAGCGCATGTCCGGGCTCGCGGTGACGCTGTGGTTGCTGGTCGCCTCAGTCGGCATCGGCTTTTGCGTTGCAATTCCGCTCGCGGTCGCGCGCGTGTCGAAAAAGCGCTGGCTCTCCACGCCGGTGCGTCTTTACACGTATGTGTTTCGCGGCACGCCGCTGTACGTGCAGTTGCTGCTGATTTATACCGGCATGTACAGCCTCGAATTCGTCCGCTCGCATCAGTTGCTTGATGCGTTTTTCCGCAGCGGCTTTCACTGCGCGATTCTCGCGTTCGCGTTGAACACCTGTGCCTACACGACGGAGATTTTCGCGGGCGCGATCCGCTCGACGTCGCATGGTGAAGTGGAAGCCGCGCGCGCCTACGGCATGAGCTGGTTCACGATGTACCGCCGCATTGTGATACCGTCCGCGCTGCGCCGCGCGTTGCCGTTGTACAGTAACGAAGTGATCCTGATGCTGCATGCCACCACGGTCGCGTTCACGGCCACCGTGCCCGATATTCTCAAGGTGGCGCGCGATGCGAATTCGGCGACCTATCAGTCGTTCGACGCGTTCGGCCTCGCGGCGCTGATTTACCTCGTGGTGTCGTTTGCTCTGGTTGCGCTGTTTCGCCGCGCCGAGCGTCACTGGCTGGGTTATCTGGCGGTGCGCACGCATTGAGCGCGCCGTGTTCGCAGCGGGCGGCGCGCTCAATGCGTGCGCCGTCACAACCTCGATCCGTATTCTCAAAGGGAGAGCATCTTGCTCCACACCACGCAAACCCAGGCTTGCAAGCTCGCCGTGCAGGACATCCACAAGCGCTATGGCGACAACGAAGTGCTCAAGGGCGTCTCGCTGAACGCGAACAAGGGCGACGTGATCAGCATCATCGGTGCGAGCGGCTCGGGCAAGAGCACCTTCCTGCGTTGCATCAATTTCCTCGAGCGGCCGAACGCGGGGCAGATCGTGGTCGACGGTGAAGCGGTCAAGACGAAGACCGACCGCGGCGGCAACCTCGAAGTGGCCGATCACAAGCAGTTGCAGCGCATTCGCACGAAACTCGCGATGGTGTTCCAGCACTTCAATCTGTGGGCGCATATGAACGTGCTCGAGAACCTCGTCGAGGCGCCGATTCACGTGCTCGGCGTGCCGCGCCGCGAAGCGGAAGAGCGGGCGCGCGAATACCTGGAGAAGGTGGGCCTTGCTCCGCGCGTCGAAAAACAATATCCGTCGCATCTGTCAGGGGGGCAGCAGCAGCGTGTGGCGATTGCGCGCGCGCTGGCGATGAACCCGGACGTCATGCTGTTCGACGAGCCGACTTCGGCGCTCGACCCCGAACTGGTCGGCGAAGTGCTGAAGGTCATGCAGAAGCTCGCCGAAGAAGGGCGCACCATGATCGTCGTCACGCATGAAATGGGTTTTGCACGCAACGTGTCGAACCATGTGATGTTCCTGCATCAAGGCCGCACCGAAGAAGAAGGCCTGCCCGCGGATGTGTTGAGCACGCCGCGCAGCGAGCGGCTCAAGCAGTTCCTCTCCGGCAGCCTGAAGTAACGCGCCGCACCGTCATAGCGCAGCCGATGGCCCGCACGTCCAGTCCCGCACGTACCACCCAGGTGGCGATCGTCGCATTGCCGCCCGTGTCGATGTCGGGCGTCGGGCCGATTGTCGACGCACTCAATCTCGCCAATGAAATCGACGGCCGCGCGTTGTACCGCGTGCAGGTCTGTTCGTGGGACGGCCGCGCCGTGCCGCTCGCGGGCGGCGCCCAATGGCCCGCCGACGCCGCGTTCGGCGACGCGATCGCGTGCGACTGGCTGATCGTCGTCACCGAGCGCTTCCAGCAATTTGCCGACTATCGCCTGTTTCTCGCGAGTCTCGCGCGGGTCGGGCAGCGTACGCCGCTCGTCACCGGTATTCATCACGGTGTATGGTGGCTCGCGATGGCCGGGCAGTTGTCCGGCTATCGCGTGAGCGTCAACTGGGAAACCTATCAGCAGTTCGCCGAGCAGTTCGAACGCTCCATCGTCACCCAGCAGATTTTTGAAATCGACCGCGATCGCGCCACCTGCGCGGGCGGTCAGGCGAGCGTCGACTTCATGCTCGCGATGATCGGCCGCGAGCACGGCCCTGAACTGGCGGACCGCATCGCGGACACGCTCGGCGTCGGCGTGTTGCGCGCGGGCGAGGAGCGTCAGCGTATTCCGTTCGTGACCGCGCCGGGCGAGCGCCATCCGCGACTGAACGATGCGTTGCTGCTGATGGAAGCGAATATCGAAGACCCGCTCACCACCGACGAAATCGCGGCGCTCGTCGGCGTGTCGCGGCGGCAGCTGGAGCGGCTGTTTCGACAGTATCTCGGTTCGATGCCGTCCAAATACTATCTGGGCCTGCGCCTTTCCAAAGCGCGCACGCAATTGCAGCGCACCAGCAAATCGGTCGTGCAGATCAGCCTCGCATGCGGATTTTCGTCGGCGGCGCACTTTTCGAATGCTTACCGCGAACGCTTTGGCGTGACGCCGCGCGAAGACCGCCGCAACTGGATCGAGCGGCAGACCGGCGCGAGCGGCGGCGCCGCGAGCGAGCCGCGCGCGGGCGCATTGATCGAGCGGCCGGATCTCGCAGACTGAACAGGCCGCTGGCGCTGGCCGTGGGCGCTGGAAGCTCATAGAAAGCGTCGCCTGTGCGCAAGACGTATCGCTCGTGGTTTCCTACACTACGTGTATTACCTCTCACCCGTAACGAGGATTTGTCATGAACGACCTGACTGTGACACGCAAGACCTTCGACGAAGTCATGGTGCCGGTGTTTGCGCCCGCCGCCTTCGTGCCGGACCGCGGTCTCGGCTCACGCGTCTGGGATACGCAAGGGCGCGACTATGTCGACTTCGCCGGCGGCATTGCCGTCACCGCGCTCGGTCATGCGCATCCCGAACTGCTGAAAGTCTTGCACGAGCAGGGCAGCAAGCTCTGGCACATCGGCAATGGCTACACGAACGAGCCGGTGCTGCGTCTTGCCAAACGTCTCGAAGACCTGACCTTTGCCGACCGTGCGTTCTTCGCGAACTCCGGTGCGGAAGCAAACGAAGCGGCGCTGAAGCTCGCACGCCGTGTCGCGTTCGATCGTCATGGCGCCGACAAATTCGAAATCGTCTCGTTCACGCAGTCGTTTCATGGCCGTACGTTCTTCACCGTCAGCGTGGGCGGCCAGCCGAAGTACTCGGAAGGCTTCGGGCCGGTGCCGCAGGGCATCGTGCATTTACCGTACAACGATATTCAGGCCGCGAAACAGGCCATCGGCGCGCAGACCTGCGCGGTGATCGTCGAGCCGATTCAGGGCGAGGGCGGTGTGATACCCGCGGACCCGGCGTTCCTCAAGGCGCTGCGCGAAGCCTGCGATCAGCACGGCGCGCTGCTGATTTTCGACGAAGTGCAAACCGGCGTGGGCCGCAGCGGCTACTTCTACGCGTACCAGGACAGCGGCGTGACGCCGGATATTCTCACCACCGCGAAGGCGCTCGGCAACGGTTTCCCCATCGGCGCAATGCTGACCACGAACGAACTGGCCGCGCACTTCAAGGTCGGCGTGCATGGCACGACCTATGGCGGCAATCCGCTCGGCTCCGCGATTGCAGAGAAAGTGGTCGAGCTGGTGAGCGATCCGCAACTGCTCGAAGGCGTGCGCACGCGCAGCGAAGTGCTGAAGGGCCATCTAGCTAAACTCAACGAACGCTTTGGCCTCTTCAAGGAAGTGCGCGGCAAGGGCTTGCTGATCGGCGCGGAATTGACCGACGCCTACAAGGGCCGGGCGAAAGACTTTGTCACGGCGGCCGGCCAGCATGGCGTGATCATGCTGATGGCGGGACCGGACGTGCTGCGCTTTGTGCCGTCGCTGATCATGCCGCTCGACGACATGAACGAAGGCTTCGTGCGGCTCGCGAGCGCGATCGCCGAACTGATCGGCGCGAAGGCCGAAGCCGCCTCGAAATAAGCGCGCGTTCTTCAGTGCCCTGCACGGACTCACCGGTTGTTTTCATGGGTTGCACCGGTGCGTCACATTCATGGCTCGCATTGATGCGTGACACTCCACAGGAACGATGATGCTCTTCGTACGCCCCGGCCGCCTCGCCGATCTCGATGCGCTCGAACACATGGCGCGCACCGCACAGCCGGTGCTGCATTCACTGCCGCATGACCGGCGCGCGCTCGAAGCGCGCGTCGCGCTGTCGGAAGACTCGTTTCGCGCGGAAGTCGACTTTCCGGGCGAGGAGTTCTATCTGTTCGTGCTCGAAGACAGCGAGACCGGCAAGCTGATGGGCACGGCGAGCATCGTCGCGGCGGCGGGCTACTCCGATCCGTTCTACGCATTTCGCAACGACGCGCTGATTCATGCGTCGCGCGAGCTGCACGTGAACCGCAAGATTCACGCGCTCACCATGTCGCACGAACTGACCGGCAAGAGCCGGCTCGCGGGCTATTACATCCATCCGTCGCTGCGCGGCGACGCCGCCGCGCACCTGCTGTCGCGCGCACGGATGATGTACATCGCCGCCAATCGCAAGCGCTTTACGCCTGAGGTGTTTTCGCTGCTGCTCGGCGTGACCGATGAGAAGGGCGTGTCGCCGTTCTGGGAAGCGGTGGGGCGCAAGTTTTTCGGCCGCGATTTTGCCGACATCGAGATCGAATCGGGCGGGCGCAGCAGAACATTCATTGCCGAAGTAATGCCTACCTATCCGATCTACGTGCCCTTGCTGCCCGAAGCGGCGCAGCGCGTGCTCGGCGAACCGGATGCGAACGCCTTGCTCGCGTACGAAATCCATCTCGAGGAAGGCTTCGAGACCGACCGCTTCATCGATATTTTCGACGCGGGTCCGGTGCTTACCGCGCAGGTGGACCGCAGTGCGTGCGTCACGCGCAACGAGACGCGCGAGGTGCGCGAGGTACACGAGAGCGCGGCGCCCGCAAGCGGCTCGGCGTTCCTGATCGCGCATAACGGCGCGGACGGCGAGTTCCGCTGCGTGCTCGGCGATCTGCCGGCCGCGCAGCGCGAAGGCGCGCCGCTCGCGCATGCGGCACGCGCGGCGCTGGGCGTGCAGGACGGCGATGCGGTGCGCTGCGTGCCGCTCTATCGGCCGCAAGGCGAACAACAATCGGGAGATGCACAATGATCGTCGTTCGCGTTGTGCAACGAGGCGATGTGGACGCGCTGATGCGCCTCGCGCAGGAAACCGGCCCGGGGCTCACCACCTTCAAGCCGGACCGCGAGGCGCTTGCCGCACGCGTCGAACGCGCGCGCCGCACCATGGAAGACAAGGCCGCGCCGCACGAAGCAGGCTACTTCTTCGTGATGGAAGACACGCAAACCGGCGATGTCGCGGGCGTCTGCGGCATCGAGGCCGAGGTCGGACTGCAGCAGCCGTTCTACAACTATCGCGTGAGCACGGTGGTACATGCGAGCCAGGACCTCGGCATCTGGACGCGCATGCGCGCGCTCAACATCTCGCACGACCTGACGGGCTACGCGGAGGTTTGCTCGCTGTTTCTGAGCCCGCGTTATCGCACGAGCGGAGTGGGCGGCTTGCTGTCGCGCTCGCGCTTTATGTTTCTCGCGCAGTTCCGCGAGCGCTTTCCGCAGCGCCTGTGCGCGGAATTGCGCGGCCATTTCGACGAGCAGGGCACGTCGCCGTTCTGGCGCGCCGTGGGGTCGCATTTCTATCAGATCGACTTCAACGCGGCGGACTACCTGAGCTCGCACGGCCGCAAGGCGTTCCTCGCCGAGTTGATGCCGCGCTATCCGGTGTATGTCGAGCTGTTGCCCGAAGAGGCGCAGCAATGCGTCGGCCTCACGCATAGCGACACGATTCCAGCGCGGCGCATGCTCGAAGCGGAAGGGCTGCGCTACGAGAACCACGTCGATATTTTCGACGCAGGTCCGGTTCTGGAATGCCATATCTCCGACTTGCGCACGGTGCGCGAAAGCGTGCTAGTGCCGGCCGAGATTGCCGACGTGCCGGCGGGCGCGCCGCAGGATGCGCCGCGCTCGATGGTGTCGAATACGTCGCTGGGCGATTTTCGCGTGGGCGTGGCGGCCGGCGTGCCGCACGACGGCGTGTTCCGCATGAACGCGCAGGAAGCGTCGGCACTCGGCGTGAAGTCAGGCGACCCGGTGCGGGTGCTGCCGCTGAAACACAAACAAGGATGATCATGAGCGAGCTTTTCATCGACGGCGAGTGGGCCGCCGGCACAGGCCCCGCGTTCGCGTCGCACAATCCGGGTACGGGCGCGACCGTTTGGGAAGGCAACAGTGCGTCGCCGGACGACGTGGACCGCGCGGTGCGCAGCGCGCGTCGCGCGTTCGCGGCGTGGTCGGCGGTGAGCCTCGACGAGCGTTGTGCAGTGGTGCGCCGCTTCGCCGCGCTCGTTACCGAACGCAAGGAAGCGCTCGCCGAAGCGATTGGCCGCGAAACGGGCAAGCCGCTGTGGGAAGCGCGCACCGAAGCGGCCTCCATGGCCGCGAAGGTCGAAATTTCGATTCAGGCCTACAACGAGCGCACTGGCGAAAAGCGTTCGGCAATGGCGGACGGAACCGCGGTGCTGCGGCATCGTCCGCATGGCGTGGTCGCCGTGTTCGGGCCGTATAACTTTCCCGGCCATCTGCCGAACGGGCATATCGTGCCGGCGTTGATCGCGGGCAATGCGGTGGTGTTCAAGCCGTCGGAGCTCGCGCCAGGCGTCGCCGCGCTGACCGTGCAGATCTGGCGCGACGCGGGCTTGCCGGCGGGCGTGCTGAATCTCGTGCAAGGCGAGAAGGACACGGGCGTTGCGCTCGCAAATCACCGGCAGATCGACGGACTCTTTTTCACCGGTAGTTCGGACACCGGAACATTGCTCCACAAACAGTTCGGCGGACGCCCCGAGATCGTGCTCGCGCTCGAAATGGGCGGCAACAATCCGCTCGTGATCGGTCCGGTCGCGGATATCGACGCGGCCGTGCATCACACGATCCAGTCGGCGTTTCTGTCGGCGGGGCAGCGCTGCACGTGCGCGCGGCGAATCTTCGTGCCGAACGACGCAGTCGGCGAGCGCTTTCTCGCGCGCTTCGTCGAGGTTGCGTCGCGCATCGGCGTGGGCGAATACAACGCCGAGCCGCAGCCTTTCATGGGCGCGGTGATCTCGGCGCGCGCGGCTTCGCGGCTGGTCGCGGCTCAGGAACGTCTGCTTGGCGAGGGCGGCGAGGCGCTGCTGAAAATGGAGCAGCGCGACCCGAGGCTCGGCTTCGTCACGCCGGCCATTCTCGACGTCAGCGCCGTGAAGCACCTGCCTGACGAGGAGCATTTCGGACCGCTCGCGCAGATCATCCGTTACGACAACTTCGACGAGGCGCTCGAAAAAGCCAACGACACCCAGTTCGGCCTCTCCGCAGGCTTGCTTGCCGACGACGAATCGCTGTGGACGCATTTCCAGCGCACCGTCCGCGCGGGCATCGTCAACTGGAACCGGCCGACCAACGGCGCTTCGTCCGGTGCGCCGTTCGGCGGCCCGGGCCGCTCGGGCAACCACCGGCCGAGCGCCTATTACGCAGCCGATTATTGCGCGTACCCGATGGCCTCCGTCGAAAGCGCGCAACTGCACATGCCCGCGAGCGTCTCGCCGGGCCTTCAATTCTGAGGATCGACGATGCAAGCCACTGAAGCCAATTTCGACGGCCTGGTCGGCCCCACGCACAACTACGCGGGGCTGTCGTTCGGCAACGTCGCGTCGCAGAACAACGAGAAGTCGGTTGCCAATCCGAAAGCGGCCGCGAAGCAGGGTCTGCGCAAGATGAAGCAGTTGGCCGATCTCGGCTTCCATCAGGGCGTGTTGCCGCCGCAGGAGCGGCCGTCGATGCGTCTGTTGCGCGAACTTGGCTTTTCGGGCGACGACGCAACGGTCATCGCGCGCGTCTCGAAGAACGCGCCCGAGTTGCTCGCCGCGGCGAGTTCGGCGTCGGCCATGTGGACCGCCAATGCGGCGACTGTGAGCCCGTCCGCCGACACGCACGACGGCCGCGTGCACTTCACGCCGGCCAATCTGTGCAGCAAGCTGCATCGCGCGATCGAACATGAATCGACGCGCCGCACACTGCGCGCCATTTTCAGCGACGCGAACCGCTTCGAGGTACACGAAGCCTTGCCCGGCACGCCTGCACTCGGCGACGAAGGCGCGGCGAATCACACGCGCCTGTGCTCCGAATACGGCGCACGGGGTGTCGAATTCTTCGTGTATGGGCGCAGTGAATATCGCCGCGGGCCGGAGCCCAAGCGCTTTCCCGCGCGTCAGACGTTCGAGGCGAGCCGCGCGGTCGCGCATCGTCATGGTCTGCAGGAAGAGGCAACCGTCTACGCACAGCAGAGCCCCGATGTGATCGACGCAGGCGTGTTCCATAACGACGTGATCGCGGTCGGCAATCGCACCACGCTGTTCTGTCACGAGCTGGCGTTTGTCGAGCAGAGCGCGGTGTACGACGAATTGCGCGCGAAGCTCGAGAGTGTGAGCGCGGGCTTGAACGTGATCGAAGTGCCGGATGCGCAGGTGAGCGTGGCCGACGCGGTCTCGTCGTATCTGTTCAACAGCCAGTTGCTCACGTGTCCCGACGGCAGGCAGGTGCTGGTCGTGCCGCAGGAGTGCCGCGAAAATCCGCGCGTGGCTGCGTACCTGGACGAGCTCACGTCGCACACCGGTCCCATCGACGAGGTGCTCGTGTTCGATCTGCGCGAGAGCATGAAAAACGGCGGCGGTCCGGCGTGCCTGCGTCTGCGGGTGGTGCTGAACGAGGCGGAACGTGCGGCGGTCACGCGCGGCGTGTGGATAGACGACAGCTTGTTCGGCCGGCTCGACACGTGGATCGAAAAGCATTATCGCGACCGTCTCGCGCCGGCAGATCTGGCCGATCCGCATTTGCTCGCCGAGTCGCGCACCGCGCTCGACGAACTCACGCAGATTCTCGGACTCGGGTCGCTCTATGACTTCCAGCGCTGAGCTCGAGCGCGGCGAGCCGGCCGCGATGCTGGACGATTTTCTCGCCTACACGCTCGCGGGCACGCGGCCTGCGGCGAACGCCATGCAAGGCACGTGCGCCACGGGCGCACGCTGGTCGTGGCTCGACGACGGCGTGCTGCTGATCGAGCCCGCTGCTGCGCCGGTTGCCGCCATGCGCAGCGTACTCGCGTCGGCCGGCGTGCATGGCGACGAAACCGCGCCCATCGAACTGCTTTCGTATCTGGTGCGCGACATTGCGCGCGGCGAGGCTGCGTTGACCTGCCGTTTGCTGGTGATTCTCGGCAACGTCGACGCGATGCGCGACGCATGCCGTTATCGCGACGACGATCTGAACCGGCTCTTCAGCGGCCGCCATCTGCAATTGCCGCACAGTCACGAGGCACCACGCGCCGCGGCGCTCGAGCAGGCGGCCACGCGGTTCTTCGCCGCCGCTTCGGATAAGCCCGGCGCGCGCTGGCATATCGACATGCACACGGCGATCCGCGCCTCCGCATTCGAGCGCTTCGCGTTGCTGCCGCATACCGGCAGGCCGTTTTCGCGCGCGATGTTCGAGTGGTTGGGCGAAGCGCACATCAGCGCGGTGCTGTTGCATACCACCAAGGGCAATACCTACTCGCATTTCACCGCGCAGACGTGCGGCGCCGAGGCGTGCACGCTGGAGCTGGGCAAGGTCCGCCCGTTCGGCCAGAACGATCTCGCGCGCTTTGCCGGCGCCGACGAGGCGCTGCGTCGTCTGCTCGCGGGCACCAATGGGCGTGGTCCCATGCAGTTGCCGCGTGCCTTCACGGTGATCGATCAGATCACGAAGCAAAGCGCTGCGTTCGAATTGCTAGTCGACGCGGACGTCGCGAACTTCACGCCATTTGCCAGAAACACCTTGCTCGCGCGCGACGGCGACTACCGCTACGTCGTGCAACGCGACGAAGAACGCCTCGTATTTCCGAATGCGAGCGTCAAGCCCGGGCTGCGAGCCGGCCTGATGGTGATCGAGACCACCGCGCATACGCACGCCACACTCGTCTAGCGGCGCATGTGCCGCAAGCGAGCCGCGCCGGGCGCCGGTGCCGGCGCGTGCGCATGCATGCGGATTCTTTGCACGAGCGCGACATCAAGTTGCAGCTTTTCAAGCTTGCCTGCCGCGCGTTGCAGCGAACACTGCGGCGCCGGCCCCGCGCGGGCGCGGCGCCCGAGCCTGTACAATTCGCGCCTCGCGGCTGCTGCGCTGCATCACAGCGGCCGCGCGAGTTTGAATCGCATTTTTGGCGCGGCAATCATGCCTGTCCGGATTCGGCTCTGTCTTGTTCAATACCGTAGAGGAACACCCGCAATGAAGATGAATTGGCGAAACACGGCTGCGCTGGCGCTATTCGCGACGGCAACGGTCACGGCAGGCTCGGCCGTGGCGGCGGACATCAAGGAAGTGCGCTTCGGTGTCGAGGCGTCTTATGCGCCGTTCGAATCGAAGTCGCCGTCGGGCGAACTGCAGGGTTTCGACATCGACGTCGGCAATGCCGTATGCGCGAAGCTGAAGGCCAAGTGCGTGTGGGTCGAGAATTCATTCGACGGCCTGATTCCCGCCTTGCAGGCGCGCAAGTTCAATGCGATCAACTCCGACATGACGATCACCGGGCAGCGTCGTCAGGCGATTGATTTCACGGACCCCATTTACACGATCCCGAATCAGATGATCGCGAAGAAGGGCAGTGGCCTGCTGCCGACGCCCGCGTCGCTCAAGGGCAAGCATGTCGGCGTGCTGCAGGGCACGATTCAGGAGACGTACGCGAAGGCGCGCTGGGCGCCGGCCGGCGTCGACGTGGTGCCGTATCAGACCCAGGACCAGATCTATGCCGACCTCGCTTCAGGCCGCCTGGATGCGTCGTTCCAGGATGCGGAAGCGGCGTCCAAGGGCTTTCTGAAGAAGCCGCAAGGCGCGGGCTTCGAGTTCGCCGGTCCTGCCGTCAGCGACGAGAAGCTGCTGGGCGCGGGCGTCGGCTTCGGCATTCGCCGCGGCGACAAGGCGCTCAAGGACGCGTTGAACCAGGCGCTCAAGGAACTGAAGGCCGACGGCACGATAGACCGCTTCGCGGCGAAATACTTCGACGTGAAGGTGGTGCTGAAGTAAGGCGGCACCTCGACGCTAGATACGACATGCAAGACGGCCGCAAACTGCGGCCGTTTTGCATTGGGCGCACGGTGAACGGCGGCGTCGCGGTTCATATGCCCCTCTGCTCCAAATATTTGCAGATATTGCCTGAACGACATGCCAGTGCAAGACGGGCTGCGCTAAAATCGCCGGGCGCGCTGCGTCGCCACACCGCGAGTACACATTGCGGGTGCACGCGTCGAAGCAAACGATAAACACGCCGGGCGCATCGCGACGCGGCGATAACCACAAGACAGCAGCAAGCGCCGGGGGCGCCTCGCGGGGGATCAGAATGAGCACTATTGCAGTCGAGAATCCGGGCCGTACGGGGGCCACGGACGATGCGCAGTTGAACGCGAGCTTCGCGCGGCAGCCCATCCTGAATCGGGACGGCATGCTGTGCGGCTACGAGCTCAAGATTCGCGCGCCGCAATGGCCGGCAGAAGCGCTGGCCGACCTCGATCCCGACACGCACGACGACACGGATACGGACGCTGACGACCGCAATACGCGAGCCGGCCGCGCGCTCACGCCGGCCCAGCGCGTTGCCCGCGCGATTATCCGCGGGCTCGCCGAGAGCAATGTGCGCGGCGCATTGACCGGCCACCCGGCGTATATCGACACGAGCCGCGACATGCTGCTCGACGACGCGATAGAGCGCCTGCCCGCCGAACGCTTCCTGTTCGAACTGCCGCATGACATCCACGTGGACGAAGAACTGATTGCGCGCATCGTGCTGCTGCATGGGCGGCGCTATCGGTTCGTGCTCGACGACGTGACCCAGCCCAACGAGACCTTCGCGAAGCTCCTGCCTTACGCGGAAGCCATCAAGATCGACATGACGCGCGCACCCGCCGCGCTGTTGCCCAAGCTGACGAGCGTGCTCAAGTCGGCGGGCAAGCTGCTGATCGCCTCGGGCCTCGACACGCAAGCCGCTTTCGAAACCGCGCACGGCATGGGCTTCGACCGTTTTCAGGGCTACTTCTTCGCGCGCGCGCAAACCTCGATGACGCGCCGCGTGAGCGCGCCGCGCCATGCGCTGCTGAACCTGCTGCAACTGCTCGCGGGCGACCCGACGGTCGCGCAGCTCGAGGCAGAACTGAAGCTCAATCCCGTGCTGGTGATGCATCTGATGAAGCTCGCCAATTCGAGCGGCTTCGCGGTCGGCCACAAGGTGACGACGTTGCGCGAGGCGATCAACGCAACCGGCACCGACCGCATTGCGCGCTGGACGCAGTTGCTGCTGTATGCGGACGGCCGCAAGGTCGCGCTCGAAGACGACCCGCTGCTGCAACTCGCGGCAACGCGCGCGCGGTTCATGGAACTGGCTGTCGAGCGCCTGCCCGAGGCCGGGCGCGACGAAGCCGACGCAGCGTTCCTGACCGGCGTGTTTTCATTCGTCGACGCGGTGTTCGGCGGCTCGCTCGAAAGCACGTTGAATGTGCTTACGCTGTCGCGTCCGATCCAGGCGGCCATTCTGCATCGCGAGGGCGTGCTCGGGCAGTTGCTCGCCGCCGTCGAGGCGCTGGAAAACGGCGCGTGGGACACGCTTGCGGCGCGATGCGCGCAGCTTGCGCCGTTGACGGTGGAAGAGGTCGGGCACATGGGGCTGGCGGCCGGCGCCTGGGCGGGCGTCGCGGACCGCAGCGCGGAAGGGCTCGAAAGAATCGAGGACTGAGGCTTGCAAAGCAGGCAAGCCGGCATGGAGCGCATGCCGGCTGCGGAACCTCAGTTGCGAATCTGGTTGTGGAGCTCAAGCGCGGAGCGCAGGTGCGGAACTCGAGCGCGAAATTGAAGCACAAAACTGAAGCGCAAAACTCAAGCACACAACCCGGCCGCAAAAATTCAAATTGAAAGCCTGGTTGCTGACAATCATTCTCGAAGCTCAGCAGGCAAATCTGGCGTCGGGCAAACACAGAATCTGGAGAACCTACGCAGTGTGATCAACGATCACGCCACGTCTTTACATCGTCTCCATTTCCCGCATCTGCCCCAGGCCGAAAAAACGGCCTAACTCCCTGGCCAGTTCGTTCAGCACGCTCATCTCCTTCTGGGAGATGCGGCGCGGCTCCTGAGTGTGCGACCAGTCGCCGTAGAGCAGTGCGACGGTCTGCTCCGTTTCGTCCACCACCGGCAGCAGCACGAAGGCGCGGGCGTCGTCGAATGAACGGCGGAACCACTCGGGCAGCCGCGCGACCATTTTCGGATCGCGCGCATTTTCGATGAAGATGCCCACCGAATTCGCAATGGCCAGGTGGAACACGTCGGGCTCGAAGGCCGAGCTGAACGTGAGCTTGGGCAGCGCCGCGTCGATCTTCGGCCCGAGGCCGAGGCGCGCGCGGAACGTGCCGTTGCTGTGCTTGACGAACACCACGGTGCGCGCAAAGCCGAGTGCCGCGAGCACCGTTTCGGATGCCATGCCGAGCGCCGGCGCGAGCGAGCTCGTGTCGGGCAGGTTGCGCAGATCTTCGACGCCTGCTGCAATGCGCGCCTCCGGGTTGAGCGCTTCGCGCGCCATGGCGTCGGCGTTCGCGCGCAGTTCCACGATTTCGCGCATCACACCGTCGCCGCCTTCCTCGCGGGCGAGCGCCACGCTCATGTCGAGCAGCACTTCGGGGTCGGTGTTGAGCGCGCGGCTATATTCCTGCGCCAGTTCGGCCATGCGCTCTTCGCGCGCGAACTCGGGCACGTTCTGCTGCGTGAGGACGTCGGCGACCGCCGTCGAGTAATTGGTAATGGCGCGCAGCCACTGCACCTGGCGCGGCTGCTCGGTGTCCTGCGGATCGAACTCGCCCATGCCGGAGCGGATCATGTCGGGCAGGCGCCAGCGCACCGCGGCTTCCGCGCCGATTTCGTCGAACGTCACGCCGAGCACGAGCACACAGGCATCGGCTTCGAGCGTGCCGCTTTCAATGTGGCGGCGAATCTGATCCCATTCCGCGTCGAGATAGAACACCACCAGCAGCTTGCCGATTTGCCGCATCAGCGTGCAGACCACCGCTTCCTCGCCGGCGCGCAGATCGCCGCGCTCGGTGAGCTTGCGCGCGACGCAGCCCGAGAGCAGCGTGCGGTTCAGTTCGAGCTTCGCGTCGATGCGGCGCGGCGCGCTGTGATGAAAGTGATCGACGATTTTCAGGCCGACCACCAGATGGCCGACGGCGTCCATGCCAAGCACCATGAGCGCGCGCGACACCGTCGTGATGTTGCCGCCGAACGCCATATACATGGCCGAGTTCGCGAGGCGCAGCACTTTTTGCGTCAATGCGAAGTCCGACAGCACCACCTGCACGAGGCCGGTGAAGTCGAGGTCGTCGTTGTTCATTGCCGCCATGGTGGTGCGCAACGACTGCGACAGCATGGGGAAATCGCCGCGCTCGCTCATTCGCGTCCAGAGCCGGTCGAGCACCGCCGCCTTTACCATGAGAGTCCCGCAAAAGCCATACGTATTCCAGTGAATGCCATGCCGGCGCGAAGCCGGCTTATGCCGCTCTTTGAGTGCTTGACCGGCACCGCTATGCGCCGTGCAGGTGAAGCGAGCGCGCTTCGAAACGCTGCGCCAGTTCGTCGGACGGCAACGCCTGGCAGACGAGCCACCCCTGAATGTGGTCGCATCCCATCTCGGTGAGCAGGCTGCGTTGCGCTTCGGTTTCCACGCCCTCGGCGACCAGTTCCAGGTCCAGCGTCTGGGCGAGGCCGACCACCGCGCTGACGATCGCCTGATCGTTCCGGGAGGTTAGCAGATTCTCGACAAAACTCCTGTCGATCTTGAGCTTTGCAAGGGGAAACCGTTGCAGGTAAGCCAGGCTCGAATAGCCGGTGCCGAAATCGTCGACGGCAAAGCGGATGCCCATGGCCGTCAGCTCTTCGAGCAGCACCTTGGCGTGGGCCGGGTCGTGCATGAGCAGGCTCTCGGTAATTTCGAAGACGAGGCGCCGCGGGTCGATGCCGGTCAGGTTGATCGCCTCGCGCACCGCGTCCGTAAAACGGGGATCGCGGAACTGCTGCGGCGACACGTTGACCGCCACGTACTGCAGCGAGATGCCCCGCGCGTCCCACTGGATCAACTGCATGCACGCCACCTTGAGCACCCAGTTGCCGAGGAAGTTGATGAGCCCGACCGACTCCGCGAGCGGAATGAACATGGACGGCGGCACGAGGCCGTGGACCGGATGCATCCAGCGGATCAACGCCTCCACGCCGACCACGCCGTGCGTGCGGCTGCTGGTGATCGGCTGGAAGTGCAGCGAGAACTCGCCGTTGCGCACACCGTCGTAGAGGTCCGCCTCGAGTTTCAGGCGCTCGGCGTCGGCGGGGTTGTCGTCCGGCACATAGAACGCGAGCGTATTGCCGCCCGCCGCCTTGGCCTGCAGCAGCGCGTGGTCGGCCCAGCGCAGCAGGTGCGTGTCGTGCGCGGCCGTGTCGTTCGCGTGACGCACGTCCGGGTAGAGGGCAATGCCGATGCTCGCCGACAGGTGCACCTGCTGGCCGCTGAATACATACGGCTGCTGGATCGCGGTCAAGAGGCGCCGCGCCAGCGCTTCTGCGGCTGCTGCGGCGTCGGTGCGGTTGGCGGCGGGCTTCACGAGGATCGCGAACTCGTCGCTGGCCACGCGCGCCACCGTCTCGTGCGGGCTCGTCATGTTCAGGATGCGCCGCGCCGTGTCGCGCAGCATTTCGTCGCCGGCGTCGTAGCCGAGCGCGCGGTTCACGCGCTGATAATCGTCGATGTCGAGCAGCAGCAGCGCGGCGGGCGTGCCGTGTGCGTCGGCCCGCTGCTGCGCTTCCAGCACTGCGGGAACCAGCGCGGACTGGTTGGCCAGATTGGTGAGCCGGTCCAGATGCAGCGCCTGGATGAGGCGCTCCTCGCTCGCGCGCCACGCCGACACGTCGAAACCGGCAATCGCGAAGCCGTCGATGCCGTGGTGGCTGCTGCGCACCACGCGCAGCTCGACGGTGATCGGGTAGGTGAGCGACTTGATAAGCCCGAGCGTCGCCTTTTCCACGTTGCCGGTGGCGCGGGCGCGCTCGAGCAGCGCGTCGAGGCGCGCCGTGTCGGCCTCGGCCACCAGCTCGTGCAGCGTAATGGTCTCCAGATACTCGCGGTGATAGCCGATAAAGCGCAGGCTCGCGTCGGACACGTAGAGAAAGCGCAGTTCGCTGTCCACATGCGCGAGCAGGTCTACGGCGCCGACCACCTGTTCCAGTTGCGGCGCCGCGGGCAGCGCGGCGGGCGGCGTGACGGGCGGCCCCGCTTGCGGCTTGTCCTCGACGCGCCGGCCAAGACCAAGAAGCCGGTCGACGACCGTGCGCAAGGAGCCCCGGCGGGGGGCGGTGATCCTGTTCGCTTCCATGTATCGGTGGCAACCTGTGTTCGTCTGCGGGCGGGGCGGCTTGCCGTTCGCCTCTGGGGAGCGGCGAAAGGGTTCAGGCGGGTGTCATGCGGGTACCACGCGGGTATCAGGCCGCCCCATCAGGACTAGATAACGACCTGTCGCCTCAAATCTTTAGTGCAAGCGCAAGAAAAACATCCCGTAAGGGAGCGCGGCGGGCGACGGAAGCCGGACACCGCCGATTCGGTTAAAGTGCGGTTGGCCGGCGTCCGTTAATACGGCAAACCCCTGTGCGGTGGCGGCGCGCCGCTGTCGCGCAGCCCTTCGAAAGCAGCACCGACGACCCATGTCTGAACTTCATTTGGTCCGGGCCTCTGCCCGGCGCATCGAGGTGCGCGACGCGACCGGCGACGAACCCGACGCGGCTAGTGCTGCGCAGTTCGTCTATCTGGGCCGACAGCCGATTCTCGATCGCCAGGGCGCGCTCAACGCATACGAACTGCTGTTTCGGGCTGGCGCCCACAACTATGCCGAAGTCACCAACGACGCGCAGGCGACCGCGCAGGTGGTGGCGCGCGCGCTCGGCGGAATCGGCGTGCCGGCCGTGCTCGGGCAGCATCGCGGCTTTGTCAACATCGACCGGACGATGCTGTTCGACGACATTGTCCACGTGATGCCGCCGGAGCGCTTCGTTCTCGAGATTCTCGAAACCGTCAGGTTCGACGCGCAACTCGCGCGGCGGCTCGGCGAACTGCGGCGCGGCGGTTTCCAGGTTGCGCTCGACGACGTGACCCAGCTCTCGGACGAACTGCTCGCCATGCTGCCGCATGCGGACATCGTCAAGATCGATTTCCTGCAGACGCAGCGCGCGGATCTGCCCGAACTTGCGGCGGCGATGCGCGGGGCGGGCAAGACCCTGATCGCCGAAAAGGTGGAGACGCGCGAAGACTTCGCCCTTGCCCGCGATCTGGGCTTCGATCTGTTCCAAGGCTACTTCTTCGCACGGCCGCAGGTGCTGGCCGCGCCGAAAAACCGCTCGCCGCGCCCCGGCCTGATGCGCCTGCTCGCGCTGCTTTCGCGCGACGCAGGCATCGTCGAGCTGGAAGCGGAGCTGAAGCTCAATCCCAGTGTGGTCGTGCAGTTGCTGCGCCTCGTGAACTCCAGTGCGTTCGGCCTCGGGCGCAATATTGCGTCGCTGCGCGAGGCAATCATTGCGACAGGCACACGGCAGATCGCGCGCTGGGCGCAACTGCTGCTTTACGCGGACAGCGGCGATCTGCCGTGGCGCGCCGATCCGCTCGTGCAACTGGCAGGCACGCGCTCGCGCTTCATGGAACTGGCGGCGGGCTGGATGCGACCGGCCGACGACGAATTCGCCGACGCGGCCTTCATGACCGGCATCTTTTCGCTCGTGCATGTGCTGCTTGGCAGCACGCCGAAAGCCGTGCTGGAAAAGCTGGGCCTCGCGCCGCAGATTCGCGATGCGATTGTCGAACGGCGCGGAGCGCTCGGCACGCTGCTGCAAATCGCGGAGGCGGCGGGCGAGGGCTGCGATGCGGTGTCGATCGCCCGCGGTTGCGATGCGCCGCCTGAATTTGCCGCGCTCACGCCCGGGATACTGGCCGAGCTGAACCTCTCCGCGGCCGCGTGGTTCGGCGCGCATATCGAGGAAGCGGCGGCGTGATTTTGCTGGCAAGCGCAATTCATGAGACTCGGGCAGCCAATAAATCAACGAGCCAGGCAGCAATCCGTTGCGACACTCGTGGACGCCCGATCCGAGTTCGCGAGACTGGCCGCATTCGTTGCCGTTACTTGTGAGACTGTTAGGGAAGGGATTGTCTTCGTTCGGCCCAGAATCGGACACTCGACGAGAATCCCAAAATCGCAAACAATCAGGCGATGGGCCATGAGATGAGGTTGAATTCAAATCCCGGCCAACTCCTGTCCCCACGCACGCACCCCATCCGCCAAACAGAATGACCTGGACGCCTCCACCTCAAGGCAAGAGCAATGCGCCGACGTGGTTAAAGACGAGCCTTACTCTGCTCTATCGTTTGCTATGCGGACTTTTGGTACTAGGCGCGCTTGTCCCCATTGTGATGCAAGTATTTAACATTCCGGTTCCGTTCGATACGCCTAGGGCGTTTTCCCTTTTTATCCTGGCCGGAGGCATGCTCGCGCTCACACACGCCTTGCGCACTTGGCTTTTGCGCCTGCCTATTTCGACCCGATACTCGCAACCGGTTCCATATGGCTATCCGGGATGGCGCGGCTTTCTCCAAGCCCAGTTTGCTACGGGTTGTTTCCTGTTTTTCTTCGGTGCGCTGCTGCTCCTGCTTTGATTCGCAAACGTCGCCGGGTCTAATGACCGCTTTGTGGAAGATTGTTTTCTCATATGGGTCGCATGCGTCTGTTTGCCATAGGCCGGCTACATATGCGGCTTGCATGAGGCGCTGATCGGCCATCTACGGACGCTCGCCCAAGACCTTCCAATGACGGTCGAACGTCGGCTTTAGGCTGAGCAGCGGCCTTGCTTACGGGAGAAGCAACCATCCGGTCTGAGCCATGCGTTTGCATAGGCAATTTCGACAGCAGGCTGACCGCGCCGCAGCCGAACTCTTCGCTAATGGGTACCGGCCTGCTGGAGCAAATCACTTTGCTCGCACGGGACTGAACTCAATCCAGAGTAAAATTGAAGAATATCAACATAGCAGCGAAGCATCCGCGTCGTTTGATCAGGCAGACCATGAAAAAAATCGCAATTTTTAACCACAAAGGTGGTGTCAGTAAATCCACCACGACCTTCAATCTCGGATGGTCCCTCGCAGAGGCGGGAAACCGCGTTCTTATTGTCGACTGCGATCCGCAATGCAACCTAACGGGGATGGTGCTCGCCTTGAAAGGGCTAGACGATCTTGGCGACTTTTATGAGGCACATCCTTCCGCGAATCTCTATACAGCGGCTAGAAGGGCGTTCGAGGGATCACCGGAAAAGATTGTAGCGGCAGAAATAGTAGCGACTGCGCAAGAGAATTTGTTCCTGCTTCCAGGTCACATTGACACAGGTCTTTTCGAGCCTGATCTGGCGATGGCGCATAAACTGTTGGGCGCCATGTCGATTTTGCAGAACTTACCGGGAGCGCTCGGATTTTTGCTCGACGAGACGGCCAAAGCGAACAATATCGATTACGTATTCCTCGACATGAGTCCTAGTGTCGGGGCTCTCAACCAAAACTTGTTGGTATCGTGCGATTATTTCATCGTACCTGTCGCGCCTGATTACTTCAGCTATCTCGCCATCGACTCCCTTTCGAAAACTTTGCCTCGGTGGGCCATCAACGCGAATGAGCTACGCTCCCGCTCGGGGCCACAAATCTATAAGTTACCCGCATCTAATCCTCGTTTCATGGGAATAGTCTCGCAACGGTTCAATGTCCGATCAGGCAAAGTAACTAATGCGTATCAAAAATGGATTGATAAGATCGTGGCCCGGTGCCACGAATCGCTCATTCCCTCCTTGCAGAGCGTCGATATGATGCTTCCGGAGGAAAGATACCGTTCAGTTCTCGGGGACGGTTGGGAAATTGCGCAAGTTCCCGATTTCCATGGCTTACTGGGGAAATCACAAGAACATTCTAAGGCGGTCTTTGCATTGACTGACGATGACCTTGACATGTCGGGGAAGGTCGAGAAAACTTACATCGCGTCAAGGGATAATTTCAAAGAAATATTCAAGTCGTTCGCAGCTAAAGTCGTTGAGCTCGCAAAATGACGGGCATTGCTCAACTGCATCAATTCAAAGCGGGACTCTATTGGCCGATTCGAACGAACCTTGCGCCCGGGGAGTTCAATCTGAGATATCGAGGAAGAGAGTATGTCCTTAATCTCTCCCAGCCTCAGTATATCGACACCGGTATATCCGGCGTGAATGTCCCAGCATTTTCTTTTACCCTCATCGAGATTAAGTGGGCCAAGCCGCATCAGCTTTCTGGAGACAAACTCGTGGCGTGGGCGAGGTCGGCAAAGGCAAAGCTGCTGGAGGAGGCTGAAGCATTTCAGAACCACTTCATCGATCTTCTGTTCACGAGCTCTGTTCGGCTGAATCGAAATCTCGACCAGATTCGACATTTCGGAATTGTCGATTGGGCAGCCAGTTACGTGACGGTGAACCATATCCTGCTTGGGATTGAATTGTCGCCTCAAGCTATGGCCCTTGTCTCGGATAACCAGTTAACGATTCCAACAGACGATCTCGCGGCCGAAAACGTCAGCTTTCTGCAAAGGACGCTCCAGAGAGCTTATCGAATTGCTAATTCTGGCTATCCCACCGAGAGTTTGCTTCTGTCGGCGGCGGTGGTAGACGCGACCACCCAGCGGTTCCTCGAAAAGTCTATGCAGAAACGGGGGCTTTCGCCAGATTCCGCCAAGGAGTTGCTTCGGAACACTACAACAAAGCGTCTCAAAACCTATCTCGATCCTGTACTCAAGTTGGTGGCGACCAGATCGCTTAGTGATGAACAGCCCGGCTTATATGAACGGCTGATTCGTCTGAACGAGCTTCGAAATGATGCGATTCATAACGGCAGAGAAACTTCACGCAGCGAAGCTATCGACGGATGCAAAACTGTATTTGAGGTCGTGAGTTTCTTGCATTCGATTGACCGTGATTGCGCTGAGGCCCCCGTGGCACCGTTCATTTTGTGAATCGAACCGCTAAGGTCTGGATATCCCGGCCTCACGGCCGGCAAAAAGCGTAAGCGTTGCGAAACTGACGCGAGGCAAACGGCAGCTAGCCGTGCGTCCCGTCAAAGATGAGATCAGGCGCAAATAGCGGCACTTTCTCAGTTTAGCTTGATGTCTGGTGTGCTTTCCACGAAAGACATCTGCTTTTCGAGAGCGTCCGCTTCCGGTGCGATTACGGTCCCCCGTGTTTCGGTGGCCGGCTAATATGCATGTAAAACGCCGGCTTTCAACCGGGCGTTTGCGCACTTCGAAGTGCTAATTCTTTTGACTGTCTGGGGTAATGTCTTGCAAGGACTGCGCGACGCGAGCCAACTTTGCTTTGTCATCAAAAAAGGAGGAGTCGCCAATCATTACAGTACGAATCGGAGAGATAGTCGCCTTGATGTCTTTCTCCAGCTTGTCTAGGATCGGTCGCAATATGGGGATGTCGATTTTTAGACGGGTCTCCGCCGCCTCGACATCCTTCAGGCCCTCGTGCGTATGCTTGAAAAGCCTGAGCTTGAGTTCGCGGTCACTCTCAGTGGCGAAAACCACTTCACTGTAATCGCCTGCCAGAATTTTGGCGCTTGTTGCAAGGAGCCGCTGTGACACATCTGTGATTACCTGCTCTGGCGTCTTAACCGTCTCGGGGAAGAGCTTGCTTCTCAGCGCAGCCGGGGTGACACCTGCTGCCGTCACGGCCACCAACCGGGTGTGGAGGTACGGCGCGGCCAACTGAACACTATAAGGATGTACCTTCATTGTCCGTAGGAGCGGTACAGTTATCTCTCGAAATATCCCTTGGTTGATCTCATTTGCGACATGAGCCATCAGCAGGCCATCCAATGTTGTCCTCACCTCGGATATCGTCGCGATCAAGTCCTTTAGAGCGTTAGGATCGAGCGCTTTGAAAAAATCAATGCTGAAACCGTATAGATCCACAAATCCCATACTGACGCGCTGCTCCGGCGGAATGTCCGATATGCGACCCTTGATATCACGAAGGTGCTCGTCAGTTAGAAGCTTCAAACCGTGGTCATCAAGCGCCTTCCTCAATACGGTATCAGCCTCTTCGATTGAGACTATAGTTCTAACAGTGAAGAAAGACCTAAGCACCTCTGGTTCGGTATTTACACGATCGGAAAGGTCAAGACCGTTGAAGCCGACGATTCTGATTCGCTTGACGAGATCTCGAACCCGTTCAGTCGGAGGATTTGCCAAAAACGGTCGAAATGACTCAAACTCCTCTAACGCGTCTTGCACATATCGGTCCACAGTGCCGTTTCCAATCTCGATATCGATTTGCACCGGAAAAGAGTGTAGAAGATCGATTGCCTCTCCAGTGAAATCACCTGGGGCAAAGACGAGATAACTGAACGTCTCTGGGGCGGGGAGGATTGACGAGTCGAGGCATGCATTGATTAGGAACTTTACGATCTCCCGAAGCAGCGCCGGCCGGGTCAAACGAGTGGATAACTTCTTGCATTGGATGAGCCCTCGCACTTCCGATCCAGAGTACAGGACACAGTCTCGCCCTCGCTCTCCTACACCTTGCATAAGCGCCACGTCGTCAAAGTCGGTATGCTTTCCTGAAGCAATTTCCTTCTTCATGAGCATGTACGCTAAAGTTTCAAACTGGCGATCCCCAAGCAACTCAAAGGGGAGCTTTTGAATTGCAGGTTCAACAACCTCGGGACGGTATCCGCCACCGAGTTCAGTTTGAAGTTGAGAGTCAGAGACTTTTCTAATCAAGCTATACCCCGGTTGTTGTGTTCGTTGAAAATTCTAAGCTGCAGCTTTGTGAAACATTATCCCATGGGAATTCGTTGCCTCTGCCGGTCTGGCGCTTTGGCCATCGGAGGAACGGTCTCCCGTTCCGTCCCATTGCTGCAGTCTGCAATCAACAGTGTCCGTAGCCCGTGGCGGAAAGCAGTCATTCAATGCTTCCACGCCCGAGCGGCCGAGTTGGGTGGCGGATTCAACCGGTCGATGCAACACCTCCGCTGCTCACGCAGATTCTAGGTGTTGCATCGACCGGTTGAATCCGCCGTCGACTAGAGACGGTCCAGCCCTTGAGACATTCGTTCGATCGACGCCCCATCACACTGACGGTCGAAGTCGTGCATCCCGGTCCTCGATGGCGCAATATCGGACCGTTGCGCACCTGCCGGGTTTTCAGTCCCGGCAGTCTCATCAATTCCGTCTTTCCAGTCTCACCAACTCGGCCCCAGTCTCACGAATTCCATTTACCTGCAATTTTGCGGGTGAATGGCGGATGAATGGCGGATCTTTTGCGGCCTGATTTACGACCTGACTTGCGGTTGATTGGCGCTTAGATGCGCTCAGGGCGCTGCCTGGCAATCAAAGGCAATCAGGGGCAATCAAGGGCGCCCGCGAGTCGGCGGCGCATACGTTGGCGAGCGCCGCGTGCCGTGTATCGAGCGTCGCCCGTCGAGCGACAGCCACCGCCGACCCGGGCCTTCGGGCAAGCGTCGCGCGCGATTTTCGTCTACGTGGTCCAATAGAGCGCAAGGCCGGCCGTCCACGTGCCGTCGCGCCGTTTCGTCGCGCCCGCTTCAAGCGTCCCAGGCGCCTTGAGTGGCGCGACCAACGCGCTTTGCATACTGCCGGACGGCGGCGCCAGAATCTCCCATTCCGCAAAATTGAGCCGCAACGCTCAAAGGATCGCAGATGAAGAAAAACCTCATGCCCGCTGCGCTGGCCGCAGCCGTTTCCGTGGCCTGCGCTGCCTGGTCGCTTAACGCTCATGCGACGCTCGAGCCGGGCGACACGGCCCCGCCGTTCACCGCCGAGGCGTCGCTCGGGGGCAAGACCTACACGTATTCGCTTGCCGACGAGCTGAAGAAGGGGCCAGTGGTGCTGTACTTCTATCCGGCCGCTTTCACCACGGGCTGCACGATCGAGGCGCACGAATTCGCCGAAGCCGTCGACGAATACAAAAAATATGGCGCGACGGTGATCGGCGTGTCGCACGACAACATCGACACGCTCACGAAGTTCTCCGTGAGCGAGTGCCGCAGCAAATTCCCGGTTGCGGCGGACGCGCAGTCCAAGGTGATCGCCGCCTACGACGCCGGCATGCCGATGCATAGCTCGATGGCCAATCGCGTGTCGTACGTGATCGCGCCGGACGGCAAGATCATCTACGAGTACACGAGCCTTTCGCCCGAAAAGCATGTCGAGAATACGCTGAAGGCTGTCAAGGCGTGGGCCGCCACGCACAAGCGGCCGTAAGACTTCTGCCGGGCGTTCGCTATGCCGATTCTGGTTGGACTATTTGCGCTGATCGCGCTGGTGTACGGCGCGGTGCGCGCCTTCGACGCGTTGCAGGCGGGGTTTGGAACGCCGGTCGCCGTCGGCGTCGCGGCGTTGGGGGCGCTGCTGCTGGCGGCCGCCATCGCTTACTGGTTGCGCCGCAGGAAGGAAGTCGCGCCGAACATTCGCGACGGCGACTGGACGCATCGGCTCGACGGCAGTTGGGGTTCGGTGCGGCTCGCTTCGGGCAAGCGCCTGTGTGAGCTGCACGTGGGCGGGCAGCAGGGCGCCTATATCTTTGCCGATCTGCTTGGCGCGGATCTGCAGCGTCACGAAGCGCACTGGCAACTCGCGCTGAAGGTCAAGGACAGCGCGCGCAGCGTGTGGCTGTTGCCGATGCAGAACGAGCGGCAGGGCCGGCAATGGCAGCGCATCTTTCTACTCGCAATCGAGCAGAAGCTTTGAGACTGCCTTGCCGCGGCGCGGCGCGCCGCGCGGCACGTGCCGCCTGCCGCTTGCCGCATGCCGCATGCCGTTGCACGGCGGCCTCTGCTTGTCTGCACGTCTTGCAAAAGCCGCCGCGCAGGCGGGTCATGTTACGTCACGAACTGGGCGCAATACCGCTTCTGCGCGCTTTTCTCGACTCCCAGCGCACACGAATCCGGTCCATGTAAAGGTAGACCACCGGTGTGGTGTAGAGCGTGAGCATCTGGCTCATGATCAGCCCGCCGACAATCGCAATGCCGAGCGGCGCGCGCAACTCCGCGCCTTCGCCGCGCCCGAACGCGAGCGGCAGCGCGCCGAGCATCGCGGCGAAGGTGGTCATCATGATCGGGCGGAAACGCAGCAGGCATGCCTCATGAATCGCGTCGCGCGACGAGCGCCCGTGCCGCGACGCTTCTATCGCGAAGTCCACCATCATGATCGCGTTCTTCTTGACGATGCCGATGAGCAGAATCACGCCGATCAGCGCGATGATGCTGAATTCGGTTTTGAAGAGCAGTAGCGCGAGCAACGCGCCCACGCCCGCCGAGGGCAGCGTCGACAGAATGGTCAGCGGGTGGATATAGCTCTCGTACAGAATGCCGAGCACGATATACACCGCGGCAAGCGCCGCGAGAATCAGGATCGGCTGGTCCGACATGGACTGCTGGAACGCCTGCGCGGTGCCCTGGAAGCTGCCGTGGATGGTCGCCGGCATGCCGATTTCGGCCATTGTCTGGTAGATCACCTGGGTTGCCGTGGAGAGCGACACGCCCGGCGGCAGATTGAACGAGATCGTGGAAGCGACGAACTGGCTCTGGTGATTCACCGAAAGCGGCGTATTGCCCGGCCCGAAGCTCGCGATTGCAGAGAGCGGCACCATGGTTTCCTTCGACGTGGACACCGCCGCGCCCGACGACGCGCTCGACTTGCCGCTCGTCGCAATGGAGTTGATTGCCTGGTTGCGCGCGGAGTCGGCGGCAATCGACGCGGCGCTCGACGCCGTGGTGCCCGCCGTACCGCCTGCCGAGGCACTGGTGGACGACGAGCTGGATTTCTCCGACGCCGTGACCGTGCCCGCCGGCGCGTTGGTGGTCTGGGCGCCGCTCGCGCTGCCGCCCGAGGTGCTGATGTAAATCTGCTTCAGCATGTCCGGGCTTTGCCAGTATTTGGGTGCGACTTCCATCACGACGTGATACTGGTTCAGCGGGTTATAGATCGTCGACACCTGGCGCTGGCCGAACGCGTCGTACAGCGTGTTGTCGATCTGCGCGGGCTTGATGCCGAGGCGCGCCGCGCTCGCGCGGTCGATCGTCACCATCGCCTCAAGGCCGCCTTGCTGCTGGTCGGAGTTGACGTCGGCCAGTTCCTTGCGCGCCTGCAGCGCCTCGGTGAGCTTCGGCCCCCACAGGTACAGGTCGGGCGTGGAATCGGCGAGCAGCGTGAACTGATACTGCGCATTCGACTGCCGGCCACCCACCCGGATGTCCTGGACCCCTTGCAGGAAAGTGCGCGCGCCTGCCACGTCGCCGAGCGGTGCGCGCAGCTGCTGGATCACCTGATCGACGGAAATCTTGCGCTCGCTCTTCGGCTTGAGCGACACGAACATGAAACCCGAATTGGTCTGCCGTCCGCCCGTGAAGCCGACCACGCTGTCCACCGCCGGGTTCTTGCCGACAATCTCCATCATCTGCGCGAACTTGCCTTTCATCGCCTGGAACGACGTGCTCTGGTCCGCCTGAATGCCGCCGATGAGCCGGCCGGTGTCCTGCTGCGGGAAAAAGCCCTTGGGCACGACGATGTAGAGCCAGATATTCAGGCCGATGGTGGCCAGCAGAACGAACAGGATCAGCCGCGGATGCAGCAGCGCCCAGCCGAGCGTGCGTTCGTAGCCGCGCTGCATGCTGGCAAAGCCGCGTTCGAGCCAGCGCCCGAAACGGCCTTCTTCTTTCTGTTCGTGCGGCTCGCGCAAGAGGCGCGAGCACATCATCGGCGTGAGCGTGAGCGAGACGATCAGCGACACGCCGATTGCTAGCGACAGCGTCAGCGCGAACTCGCGGAACAGGCGCCCGACGATGCCGCCCATCAGCAGAATAGGCAGGAACACGGCGACGAGCGAGATGCTGATAGACATCACCGTGAAGCCCACTTCGCGCGCACCAAGGAAAGCGGCCTTCATGCGCGGTACGCCGTTCTCGATATGCCGCGAGATGTTCTCGAGCACCACGATGGCGTCGTCTACCACGAAGCCGGTGGCAATGGTCAAGGCCATCAGCGAGAGATTGTCGATCGAGAAGCCGAGCAGATACATCGCGCCGAACGTGCCGATGATCGAGATCGGCACGGCCACGCTCGGAATCAGCGTGGCGCGCCAGTTGCGCAGGAACAGGAACACCACCATCACCACGAGCGCGACCGCGATGATCAGCGTGTGTTCGGTGTCTTTGAGCGACGCGCGGATCGTGGTGGAGCGGTCGGCGGTCGGCGTGATGTCCACGTCCGCGGGCAGCGACGCGTGCAGTTGCGGCAGCATCGCGGTCACGCGGTCGATTGTCTCGATGATGTTCGCGCCGGGTTGCCGGTACAAAATCACGAGCACCGAGCGCTTGCCGTTGAAGAGACCGAGATTGCGCAGGTCTTCGACGGAATCGACGACTTCGGCCACGTCCGAAAGCTTGACCGCCGAGCCGTTGCGATAGGCGATCACGAGGTCGCGATATTGCGCAGCCTTGGTCGCCTGGTCGTTCGTGTAGATCTGCACGCGGTTCTGGCCGAATTCGATCGAGCCCTTCGGACTGTTCGCGTTGGCCGCGGCCAGCGCCGCGCGCACGTCTTCGAGACCAATGCCATAGTGGAACAGCGCTTGCGGCTCCAGTTCGACGCGCACGGCCGGATTCGCGGAGCCGCTCACATCCACTTCGCCGACGCCTTCCACCTGGGAGAGCGACTGCTGCAGCACCGTGGCCGCGGAGTCGTACAACTGACCGGCAGTGAGGGTCTTCGACGTGAGCGCGAGAATCATGATGGGCGCATCGGCCGGGTTCACCTTGTGATAGGTCGGATTGCTGCGCAGGCTGGCCGGCAGGTCGGCGCGCGCCGCGTTGATGGCCGCCTGCACGTCGCGCGCGGCGCCGTCGATATTGCGGTTCAGGCCGAACTGCATGGTGATGCGCGTGGAGCCGACCGAGCTCATCGAGGTCATTTCGGTAACGTCGGCAATGGAGCCGAGATGCCGCTCGAGCGGACTGGCCACACTCGTCGCCACGGTGTTCGGGCTCGCGCCGGGCAACGACGCCTGGATCGAAATGGTGGGAAAGTCCACCTGCGGCAACGGCGCGACCGGCAGCTTCATGAACGCGAAAATTCCCGACAGTGCAATGCCGATGGCGAGCAGCGTCGTGGCGACGGGGCGCGCGATAAACGGACGCGACAGGTTCATCGCCTCAGGTCCCCGCATCCGTTGCGCCGGCCGCCGGGCCGCCGCGATTGAACCGTTCGCGCGCGCGGCGTGCCAGCGAGTCGAACGCCAGATAAATGACCGGCGTGGTGAAGAGCGTGAGCAACTGGCTGACGATCAGACCGCCGGCAATCGCAATGCCGAGCGGCCGGCGCAGTTCAGAACCCGCACCCGTGCCGAGCATCAACGGCAGCGCGCCGAGCAGTGCGGCGAGCGTGGTCATCAGAATCGGCCGGAAGCGCAGCAGGCACGCCTGATAGATCGCTTCGCGCGGCGCCTTGCCTTCTTCGCGTTCGGCGTAGAGCGCGAAGTCGATCATCATGATGGCGTTCTTCTTCACGATGCCGATCAGCAGCACGATGCCGATAATGCCGATGATGTCCAGGTCGTGGCCCGTCATCAGCAGAGCGAGCAATGCGCCGACACCTGCCGAGGGCAGGGTCGACAGAATCGTGATCGGGTGAATGAAGCTTTCGTACAGCACGCCGAGCACGATATACATCGTGACGATGGCCGCGAGAATCAGGAACAGCTCGTTGGACAGCGACGCCTGGAAGGCGAGCGCCGCGCCCTGATAGCGCGTCTGGAAGGAGGCGGGCAGGCCAATGTCCTTCTCGGCCTCTTCGATTGCCTTGACCGCCGCGCCAAGCGACGAACCGGGCGCGAGGTTGAACGAGACCGTGGTCGCGGGGAACTGGCTCAGGTGCGTGACGAGCAGCGGCGCCGGCTTTTCGATGAACCTCGCGATGGCCGAGAGCGGCACCTGGCCGCCCGACGAGGTGGACGAGGGCAGGTAGATCGAGTTCAGCGACTCGGTGTAGTGCTGCATCGAAGGCTGCGCTTCGAGAATCACGCGGTACTGGTTCGACTGCGTGAAGATCGTCGAGACGATGCGCTGTCCGAACGCGTCATAAAGCGCGCTGTCCACGGTGGCGGGCGTGATGCCGTAACGCGATGCCGTCGCGCGGTCGATTTCGACATACACCGACTGGCCGTTGTCCTGCAGGTCGGTGGCGACGTCCGCGAGTTCGGGCGCCTGCTTGAGCCGCTCGACGAGCTTCGGCACCCACGTCGTGAATTCGCCGATGTTCGGGTCGGTCAACATGAACTGATACTGCGTGGGGCTCACAGTCGAGTCGATGGTTAGGTCCTGCACCGGCTGCATATACAGCGAGGCGCCCGAGATGTGCGCGACGTCCTGCTGTAACTGTCGGATCACTTCGCTGGCGGTGTTGCTGCGGTCGTCGCGCGGCTTCAGGTTGATCAGCATGCGGCCGCTGTTCAGCGTAATGTTGCTGCCGTCCACGCCGATGAACGACGTGAGGCTCTGCACGTCCGGGTTCTTCAGGATCTGCGCCGCGAGTTCCTGCTGACGCTCGGCCATCGACGCATACGAGACCGACTGCGGCGCCTGCGTGATTGCCTGGATCACGCCCGTGTCCTGCACGGGAAAGAAGCCCTTCGGAATGAACACGTACAGCAGCGCGGTGAGCACGAGCGTCAGCACGGCGACGACGAGCGTGGAGCGCTGGCGATCGAGCACCCATGTGAGCGCGACCGCATAACGGGCGATGACCCAGTCGATCGCGCGGTGCGCGCGCGCCTCGAAACGGTGGCTTTCGTGCGGCGGCGTGTGGCGCAGCAGCTTGGCGCACATCATCGGCACGAGCGTGAGCGACACGACCGCCGAAATCACGATGGTCACGGCGAGCGTGATCGCGAACTCGTGGAACAGGCGGCCCACCACGTCGCCCATGAAGAGCAGCGGGATCAGCACCGCGATCAGCGAAACGGTCAGCGAGATGATCGTAAAGCCGATCTGTTTCGAGCCTTTTAACGCGGCTTCAAGCGGCGACTCGCCTTCTTCCACGTAGCGGGCGATGTTCTCGATCATCACGATCGCGTCGTCGACCACGAAGCCCGTTGCGATGGTCAGCGCCATCAGCGACAGGTTGTCCAGCGAAAAGCCGCACAGGTACATGACGGCGAGCGTGCCGATCAGCGAGAGCGGCACCGAGAGACTCGGAATGATGGTCGCGTAGACGTTTGCAAGAAACAGGTACATGACCAGCACGACGAGCACGACCGACATGGCCAGCTCGAACTGCACGTCGCGCACGGAGGCGCGGATCGTGGTGGTGCGGTCGGTGACGACCTGCACTTCGAGCGCCGCGGGCAGCGACTGCTGCAACTGCGGCAGCAGCTTCTTGATGTTGTCCACGACCTGGATCACATTGGCGCCCGGCTGGCGCTGCACGTTCAGGATGATGGCCGGCGTGCCGTCCACCCATGCGCCGAGCTTGGTGTTTTCCGCGCCCTGCACGATGGTGGCGACGTCCGTCAGCATCACCGGGCGGCCGCTCTTGTAGGCGACCACCGCGCTCTTGTAGGCGTCGGCGTCGGTCAACTGGTCGTTCGCGTTGATCGTGTAGTTGCGCGTCGGGCCGTCGAAGTTGCCTTTCGGCGTGTTGACGTTCAGGTTGGAGATGGTGGTGCGCAGATCGTCAAGGTTCAGACCGTAGGCGGCGAGCGCGCGCGGGTTGGCCTGAATCCGCACAGCCGGCCGCTGGCCGCCCGAGAGGCTCACGAGACCCACGCCGCCGACCTGCGAGATTTTCTGCGCGAGCCGCGTGTCCGCGAGATCCTGGATCTGCGTGAGCGGCAAGGTTTTCGACGTGATCGCGAGCGTGAGGATGGGGGCGTCGGCGGGATTGACCTTGGCGTAGATCGGCGGCGCTGGCAGGTCGGAGGGCAGCAGGTTGCCCGCCGCGTTGATGGCCGCCTGCACTTCCTGCTCGGCGATGTCGAGCGGCAGATCGAGGTTGAACTGCAGCGTGATGATCGACGAACCGGCCGAGCTTTGCGACGACATCTGGTTGAGCGACGGCATCTGTCCGAACTGCCGTTCGAGCGGCGCGGTGACGGACGAGGTCATTACCTCCGGGCTCGCGCCCGGATAGAACGTCTGTACCTGGATGGTCGGATAGTCGACTTCGGGCAGCGCGGAAAGCGGCAGGAAGCGCAGCGCGACGAGGCCGACCAGCATGATGGCCGCCATCAGCAGCGCAGTGCCGACGGGGCGCAGAATAAAGGCGCGGGATGGATTCATGCGGTAAGTGCGGTGCCTTTATTGCGAGGCTTGAGCCGTATGCCTGCCGTGATGGGGCCGTGCGCTGGAGGCTGCGGAGGCGGCTGTGGTGTCGGCGGCTCCCGCGGCACCCTGGGCTGCCGCGCCGCTTGCGCCTGATGCACCGCGTGCGCCCGAAGCGCCGCGCGGCTTATCCGCCGGAATGGTGATCTTCGCGCCTTCCTTCAGACGGTCCGAGCCGTCGATCACGACGCGTTCGCCCACTTGCAGGCCCGACTTGATGCTGGTGCGCTCGCCGTCGACCGGGCCGACTTTCACCGGCCGCACGGTCACCGTGTTGTCCGGCTTGACGACATAGACGAACTGGCCCATCGAGCCGTTCAGCACAGCCGAGGTCGGCACGATCACCGCGTCCTTGATCGTGTTGACGAGCAGCCGCGTGTTGACGAACTGGTTCGGGAACAGCACGTTCTTGCTGTTCTGGAAGATCGCGCGCAGTTTGACGGTGCCGGTGGTGGTGTCGATCTGGTTGTCGAGCGTTTCCAGGGTGCCGCCCTCAAGCGACGTAGTGTTGCTGCGGTCGTACGCGGTCACCGAGAGCTTCGCGCCGGTTTGCGTCTGCTCGAGAATCTGCTGCAGGTTGTCTTCCGACGTGGTGAAGATCACGCTGATCGGCTGCAACTGCGTTATCACGACGATGCCGTTGGTCAGGCTCGGCGTCACGTAGTTGCCCGGGTCGACCTGACGCAGGCCGACGCGCCCGGAAACCGGGGCGGTGATGCGCGCATAGACGAGGTCGAGTTTGTAGGTGTCGACGTTGGCCTTGTCCGACTTGACGGTGCCTTCGTATTGACGCACCAGCGACGCCTGCGTATCGACCTGCTGGCTCGCAATCGAGTCTTGCGACAGCAGCGTCTGGTAGCGCTTCAGATCGAGACGCGCGGTTTGCAGCAGCGCTTCGTCGCGCGCGAGCGCGCCTTGCGCGTTGTCGAGCGAGATCTGGTAGGGGCGCGGGTCGATCTGCGCGAGCAGGTCGCCCTTTTTGACCATCTGGCCTTCCTTGAAATACACCTCCTGCAACGTGCCGCTCAACTGCGGCAGAACCGTCACGCTCGCGAGCGGCGTGACGGTGCCGAGCGCGGTGAGCACCACCGGCATCTCGCCTTGCGTCGCAGTGGCTACATGGACCGGCTGCGGCATGTTCGCCATCGCGCCGGGACCGCCCCGGCCGGGCCGGCCGCTGTGAGCGCCGCTCGCGCCTGGCGCGGCGGCGCCCCCTGGCGAGCCCCACGGATGCCAGCGCCACAGCACGAAGGCGAGAATCAGCAGCGCGAGGACGATCAGCGCGACGTTGCGGCCGCGATGGCTTCGGACGGCGCCGGGCCGCGTGTCGGCGGTACCAGGTGTACCGGGCTTGGCGGGTGTGTGCGACGGACGGGCGGGCGCCGCTTCCGGCGTCTTCGGGGAAGCCGGAGCGGCGGGGCGTGTAGTTTCCGAATGCTGTTGTTGTTCGTCCATCGGTTCGGTCAGTGACTGCTTGGAAGTGTGGCGTAGGCGCGATTGTGCCGCATCGGCGCCTGGCATTCGCGGATGAGGATGCACGGCAGGCGGGTTCGACAGCGGGCGGGCCGCGTGCGTTCAGCGCGATGCTACCCGAGACGCGGTTAATAGATGCCTGCGCGGCGCCCCTGAAGCCCCCAATCGATGCTCCGGCAGGGCCCGCCGGGCGTCCGCGCCGCGGAGCGCGCCCGCGCTGCGGCAGGAATGCATGATCCTACGTCCCGCCCTCTGTAACAGTCCACCCGCGTATTTTTCTGTTGATTACGCCGGTTACAGGCGGCGGAAGGTGGCGCTCACGGCCGGGTGACGAAGTGGCGTGCTGGTGGGGGGGCGAGGGGTGCGTGTTGAGGCGTCCCGGAGGTCCAGCCCTGTGGGGTTCCGGCGTCTGAGCGTTCCGGCGGCTCAGCGGCTCAGCGGATCAGCGGATCAGCGGATCAGCAGCACAGAGGCACAGAGGCACAGAGGCACAGAGGCACAGAGGCACAGAGGCACAGAGGCACAGAGGCACAGAGGCACAGAGGCACAGAGGCACAGA
>NZ_AWZV01000026.1 GCF_000472545.1 Burkholderia sp. WSM2232
CGTTTCGAAGATCGTGCCGGAGGCGAACGCGCTCCGCGACGCTTCGAGGACCGCACCGGCGGCGGTGAGCGTACCACTCGCGGCCCGGCCGGCGACCGCGCCGAGCGTGCGCCGCGACGTTTTGAAGGTCGTGTGGGCGCCGAACGCGCCCCTCGACATTTCGAAAGCGGTAGCGACCGTCCGCCCCGCCGTTTCGAGGACGATAACGACCGAGGCGCACCGCGCAGCAACGACCGCGAGCGCCGCCCCTTGGGAGCGCCGCGTACCGGAGCGGGCCGCCCCGTCGAGGGGGCGCCGCGCGGCGAGCGTCCTGTGCGCGGCGAGCGCGATGCCTCGAATCGCCCGCGTTTCGGCGACGACCGTGGCGCGTCACGAGTGCGTCGCGGCGGCGACCGCGACTCGCGAGCCGAGAGCGCGCCGCGCCGGTTCGAAGGTGAACGCGGCGAGCGAAGCTTTGCAAAGCCCCTCAAGAGCGGCTATGGCGACCGCACGGATCGCCCGGCGCGCACTCAACGCGACGAACGCAGCGAACGGGCACCGGCCCGCCGGGAATCGGGCGAGCGCGCAACCGCGCGCACGGAGCGCGGCGAGCGTGGCGAGCGCGACGCCCGCAGCTTCGGTAAGACATCCGCTGCCGCGCGCCGTCCGGCCGACGAGCGCTCCGCGCGAGCCGGCAAGCCGCGCCGCGCCGCACCGGCCGAACACCGCCCACAGCAGGACGAGGCGGCGCCACGCACGCCGCGCCGCGACATCGAAGACGCACCGGGCACACTGCGCCTTTCGAAACTGATGTCCGAGCTAGGCCTCTGCTCGCGTCGCGAAGCCGACGAATGGATCGAAAAAGGCTGGGTGCTCGTCGACGGCGAACGTATCGACACGCTAGGCACCAAAGTCCGCCCTGACCAGCGGATCGAGATCGACCCCGCCGCCGAAGCCGCGCAAGCGAGCCAGGTGACCGTGCTGATCCATAAGACGGTCGGCTACGTGTCGGGTCAGGCGGAGGACGGCTACCAGCCGGCCATCACGCTCGTCACGCCGGAGAACCGCTGGGAAGGCGACCGTTCGGAGATCCGTTTTTCCGTCGCGCATTTGCGCCAGTTAGCGCCGGCCGGGCGTCTCGATATCGATTCGACGGGCCTGCTGGTGCTGACGCAGGACGGCCGCATCGCCAAGCAACTGATTGGCGGCCATTCGGAGATCGACAAGGAGTATCTGGTGCGTGTCGCCTACGGCGAGCACACCGTCGACGTCGAAAGTCACTTCCCGCCTGAAAGCCTCGAGCTGCTGCGCCACGGTCTCTCGCTCGACGACGTTCCGCTCAAACCGGCGCAGGTCAGCTGGCAAAACGGCGAACAGTTGCGTTTCGTGCTGCGCGAGGGCAAGAAGCGCCAGATTCGCCGGATGTGCGAACTGGTCGGCCTCGAAGTGATCGGTCTGAAGCGCGTGCGCATGGGCCGTGTGATGCTCGGCGCGCTGCCGCCTGGACAGTGGCGCTATCTGGGGCCGGACGAGTCGTTCTAAGCGGGAGGTCCGCAGGCGCGGGGTGCGTGCGCGCCGTGCCGGCGGCGACGCGTTGACGAAGCGGTTCTGACGGCCGCATTCTGCTCATTCCGCAAAAAGAAACAGCCCGAATGGCGCAAGCCAATCGGGCTGTCGTCTTATTCACGCTCAGCAGCGGCATCGACATGTGCATCTGCACAACGCAAGCATTCCGCTGGACGTTCTATTGCAGCAGAACTACCGCCCGCCCCCGCTTCAATCGTCGCTATTCGGATCCATGTCCGGAAACAGCACCTCAGTAAAGCCGAACTTGGCAAAATCAGTGATCCGCATGGGATACAGCTTGCCGATCAGGTGATCGCATTCGTGCTGAACCACCCGCGCATGAAAGCCCTCGGCGACGCGGTCAATCGGCTTGCCGTACTGGTCGAAGCCGTGATACTTGATCATCGAAAAACGGCTGACCGTGCCGCGCAGGCCCGGCACCGACAGGCAACCTTCCCACCCATCCTCCATATCCAGCGAAACCGGCGTGATGGTCGGATTGATCAGGACCGTTTCCGGCACCGGCGGCGCATCAGGATAGCGCTCGTTGCTGCCGAAACCGAAAATCACCACCTGCAGATTGACCCCGATTTGCGGCGCGGCCAGCCCCGCTCCGTTCGCATCGTGCATGGTCTCGAACATGTCTTTAATGAGCTCATGCAATTCCGGCGTGTCGAAATGATCGACCGGGTCGGCAATACGCAGCAGGCGTGGATCGCCCATCTTGAGAATTTCGCGGATCATGACTGCCCCTCCAGGAGCTTACGCATACCATCTTCGTCGAGTACGGGAATGCCGAGTTCCTCGGCCTTCGCCAACTTGCTGCCAGCTTCGGCCCCTGCCACCACATAGTCTGTCTTCTTCGACACGGACCCGGCCACTTTCGCGCCGGCCGCCTCGAGCATTTCCTTGGCGTCTTCGCGAGAAAGCGTCGGCAACGTGCCGGTCAGCACAATCGTCTTGCCGGCCAGCACGCCTTGCGGCGCCTTGGGTGCGGGCGGGCCTTCGGGCCACGTCACTTTGCCCGGTGCACGCAATTGCTCGATCACCGTACGGTTGTGCTCTTCGGCAAAAAACTGGTGAATGGACTCCGCGACCACCGGCCCGACGTCGTTAACCTCGAGCAGCGCCTCCACTGACGCATCCATGATCGGGTCCAGCGAGCCGAAGTGTTTGGCCAGATCTTTGGCCGTGGATTCACCCACATGCCGGATACCCAGCGCGTAGATGAAACGCGCCAACGTAGTGTGCTTGGCCTTTTCCAGCGAGTCGAGCAGGTTCTGCGCGGATTTGTCGGCGAAGCGGTCGAGTTCGGCGAGCGTCGCAAAGCCGAGATTGAACAGGTCGGCGGGCGTGCGCACCAGGTTCTGCTCGACCAGCTGGTCGATGATCTTCTCTCCCAGGCCGTCGATGTCCAGGGCGCGCCGCTGCGCGAAGTGCCACAGCGCCTGCTTGCGCTGCGCCGGACAGATGAGGCCACCGGTGCAGCGGGCAATCGCCTCGTCAGGCAGCCGCTCGATATTCGAGCCGCACACGGGGCAATGCGTGGGCATGACGAATTCGCGAGCGTTCGCGGGGCGCCGGTCGAGTAGCGCGCTCACCACCTCCGGAATCACGTCGCCGGCACGCCGCACAATGACAGTGTCGCCGATGCGGATGTCCTTGCGGCGCACTTCGTCTTCGTTATGCAGTGTCGCATTGGTGACGGTGGCGCCGCCGACGAACACCGGCTCGAGCCGCGCGACCGGCGTGATCGCGCCGGTGCGCCCGACCTGCACGTCGATTGCGACGAGCTTCGTCAACGCTTCTTGCGCGGGGAATTTATGCGCAAGCGCAAAACGCGGCGCGCGCGACACGAAGCCGAGCGCCTCCTGTTCGTCGCGCCGGTTGACCTTGTACACGACGCCGTCGATGTCATACGGCAGCTTGTCGCGTTTCTCGCCCACCGCGCGGAAAAACGCCAGCAAGCCTTCCGCGCCCTTCACCACTGCGCGCTCCGCATTGACCGGCAGGCCGAGTTCCTTGTACCAGTCGAGCAGTTCGCTGTGGGTAGCCGGCATGTCCATACCGTCGAGCACGCCGATGCCATACGCGAAGAAAGACAGCGGCCTCTGCGCGGTGATTTTCGAGTCGAGCTGACGCAAGCTGCCCGCGGCCGCATTGCGCGGATTCGCGAACTCCTTGTGGCCCGCCGCACGCTGACGCTCGTTCAGACGCTCGAAGTCCCGCTTGAACATGAGCACTTCGCCGCGCACATCAAGTATGTGCGGCACGCGCTTGCCCTTGAGCTTGAGCGGGATAGAGCGAACCGTGCGGATGTTTTCGGTGACGTTCTCGCCCGTCGTGCCGTCGCCGCGAGTCGCGGCCTGCACGAACACGCCGTCGACATAGCGCAGCGAAATGGCGAGCCCGTCGAATTTCAGCTCTGTTGCGTAGTCGACAGGCACCGGTGGCTCTTTTGCATTGTTGCCGAGCGCGTCGCCCACGCGCTTGTCGAACGCGACGATGTCTTCGTCAGCGAAACCATTGTTCAGCGACAGCATGGGCTGGTCATGGACCACCGGCTCAAAGCCGCTTGCCGCTTCACCGCCCACGCGCTGGGTGGGCGAATCGGGCACGATGAGGTCCGGATGCTCTGCCTCGATGCTCTCCAGTTCCTTGAACAGCCTGTCGTATTCCGCGTCGGGCAGATCGGGCTGGTCCAGCACGTAGTACGCGTAGTTGGCGCGTTCAAGTTCCGTGCGCAGCCACGCGGCACGTTCGGCCGGAGCGCGGGTTGCCGGATTCGAGGCGGGAGTTCGAGCCATGCTGTGGGACGCTTCTTCATTGAAATCGGACACTGGATTATCGCAGGAAGCGTGCCCCTTTACATCGGCCGAACGGCCAGGTTTCAGCAGGCGCGCGACTGCGCTAAAGTGCCCGCGACGGCTTCGTGAAAACGACAACGGCCGCGCGTTGCGCGGCCGTCGGAAGTACGAAGTGGAATTACGAAGCGGAAGTATGAAGCGGGAGCAGTCGGCTACTGGCTGAACAGGCGCCGCGTGGCCGGGGAGCCAGCCGGAATGCCGGCTTGCTCGAGCTTCGCGTAGAGCGTCATTAACTGCTTTTCGATGGCGAGCAGCGCGGTCTCCGGCAAAGGCCGGCGGCCGTCGTCCACCACCCGCCCGCCAATGCGCTCCGCGAGCGACTTGGCGTAGTCGCACATCAGGCGGAACGGCAGGATGTCTTCGTCGGCCACCGGCACGTCGAGCACCAGCGTGATCATCTGGCCGCCCTTATAGGTGAGGTCGTCGCGCAGGAAGTTGGTGTCGCCGAATTGCAGCATGAACACCGGGCTCTGGCGCGCGTCGAGCTTGACGAAGCGTGTGCCGTCGCGCGACAGCAGCAAGCCGTCCTGGGAGGCGACCGCCTGAACGTAGTTCGCCGACCACGGCGCGCCGTCCGAGAGCACGTTGATCGACAACTGCGCGTCGCATTGCGCGGCGAACCCGTCCAGCTCGCGCGCCATCGCAACGGTTTCGAGCATGTCCGGGAATTCCGGCGCTGCGTCGAGCGCGTCGGCGAACTGCTGAACGCCGGTCACGAATTCGGAGAACTCGAGTTCGTTGAGCGCGCCGCTGCGGTTGGCCAGTTGCGCGGCTGCGCGCAGCTCTTCGTAGCGCGCGCCGTTTTGCAGCAGTTCCCACGCGCCGCCTTCCAGCTTGCCTTCGATATGCACCGGCTTGCTGCCGGCGCGGCGCAGGCGTTGCGCAAGCGGGATCACCTTGTCGCCCGCCACCGGTCCGTTCAGACGGATCGGCACGATGCAGTCGATCCGCCGATCGACGATGGCCGGCGGCGCCGACGAGATCGTGGTCGCAGCGGGCAGGATCGGCTCGATCTGTTCGTCGGGCCCGCTCGGGGCTTGCGTCGGAGTTTGTGCAGCGGCGTCGCGCGTCGCCTGGGTGCCCGCGCCACGTTCCGCGCCGTCTTGGTCGTCTGCGGAAATGAAGCCGTTGGGCGTGGTGGTCTCGGCCTGAATGTCCGCCGGCGTATCGAGCGGCGCGGCGCCCACCGGCGCGCCGAACGTCGGTTCGACCCGCGCGGACGCGGTGTCGGCCGCCGGTTGTGCGCCAGCCACCGGCTCGCGGCGGGTGGCCGGCCGGGCCGGTTCGATGAACGGGCTCTGCTCCTCGTGGTCGTCGCGCGCGAAGTTTTCCGCCGAGTCCGCCGGCATCGGCCGCGGCATCTTACGGCGCACCTTGGCGCTCTGCCACGCGTTATACACAACCACGCCCCCGACCACCACAGCACCCGCGCCGATCAAACCGAGTGTCAACTCGTCCATGCATGCTCCATCAGCAATTCTTTATGTGCGCGGCTTCACGCCCGCCCGCTTGTCGCGCAGCCGGCGGCCGCAGCGCCCTGCGCGGGCGCCCGCGCTTCCATGATTCAAACGAAACTCAAACGATATTCTGGGCGAAACCCGCAGCCGTTTCCATGTCGACGGCAACGATGCGCGACACGCCCTGCTCCTGCATCGTCACGCCGATCAGTTGCTGCGCCATTTCCATCGCGATCTTGTTGTGCGAGATGAAAAGGAACTGGGTTTTGTCCGACATCGCGCGCACAAGGTTCGCGAAACGTTCGGTGTTGGCGTCGTCGAGCGGTGCGTCCACTTCGTCGAGCAAACAGAACGGCGCGGGATTCAGCTGGAACATTGCGAACACCAGTGCGGTCGCGGTCAGCGCTTTTTCGCCGCCGGACAGCAGGTGAATCGTCGAATTCTTCTTGCCCGGAGGCTGCGCCATGACCTGCACGCCCGCGTCGAGAATCTCGTCGCCGGTCATGATCAGCCTCGCCTGGCCGCCGCCGAAAAGACGCGGGAACAGCTCGCCGAAATGACGGTTCACTTCGTCGAACGTGCCTTGCAGCAGCGTGCGCGTTTCGGCGTCGATTTTGCGGATCGCGTCTTCGAGCGTTTCGATCGCGCTCGTCAGGTCGGCCGATTGCGAGTCGAGGAATGTTTTGCGCTCCGTGGCCGCCTTCAGTTCGTCGAGCGCGGCCATGTTGACCGGACCGAGCGCAATGATCGCGTTGTTGATGCGCGTGACTTCGCCTTGCAGATAGGAAGGCTTCATGTCCGGCGTGAGCTTGGCCTGCAACTGCGCTTCGTCGACGCCGGCCGCAGCCAGTTGCTCGATGAACTGTTCGGCGTTCAGCCGCGCGGCCTGTTCCTTCAACTGCAATTCGTTGATGCGGTCGCGCAGCGGCTGCAGCGCGCGTTCCGTGGACAGACGCGTTTCGTCGGCGGCGCGCAGCTTGGCGGTCAGATCGTCCAGCTCGAGGCGGGCAGCGTGCAACGCCTCTTCCTTCACCGCGCGAATGTCGAGCGCGTCCTGCAAGCCGGTGTGCGCCGTCTGCTCGTTGATGGTTTCGAGTTCGGCGCGCGCGTCTTCCAGCGAGGCCGCGACGCGCTCGCTCTGCTCGTGCGCGACCTGAATGCTGCGCTTCAGTTCGTCGATGCGATTGGCCATGTTGCGCGCGGCGAACCGTGCGTCCGTGGCAGCGCGGTCCAGATCGCGCGCCTGCCCGCGTGCGGCGCTCAGCTCTTCGTCGAGCGCCTCGAAAGCCAGTTGATGATCTTCGAAACGGGCCTGCAACTCCGCGAGCTCGCCGTCGTAACGCTCGAAGTTCGCTTCGGACTCTGCACGCAGCGCGCGCTGTTCCTCGATCTGCGCGTTGATTTCCTCGAGTTCCTCGCGAATCTGCGTGCTGCGCTGCGTGTAGCGCTCGTGCGCCTGGGTCAGCTTGAGCACGTCGAGTTGCAGCGCATGCACGCGTTGCGTCGCGCGCTCGGCCTGTTGACGCACCTCGGTCAGCGCCTGCGCGGCTTGCGAGTGCGCGGCTTCGGCGCGGATCGCGGCGGCCCTCGCTTCGTCGGCGAGCAGAGCCTGGGCGCGCACCTGACGGGCGAGGTTTTCGATTTCCTGCTGACGGGCCAGCATACCGGCCTGTTCTGAATCGGCCGCATACAGTTGCACGCCGACGCGCGTCACCACGTGCCCGGCCTTGACGACGAACGAGCCGCCTTCCGGCAATTGCGAGCGCATGCCAAGCGCCTGCTGCAGGTCGTCGGCGACGAACGCAAGGCCTAGCCAGTCGTTGAGCACCGCGCGGATGCCGGCGTCGTCGATACGCACGAGCGACAGCAGCGGCCGCAGCGCGGGCGGCGCCACCACCGGCTGGCCGGCGGCAGGCGGCGCGTAGAACGCTAGCTTGGCGGGCGGCGCGTCGGTCGCGAAAGCCTTGACCCAGTCGAGATTCGACACTTCGAGCGCGGCAAGGCGCTCGCGCAGCACGGCCTCCAGGGCAGTTTCCCAACCCGCCTCGACATGCAGCTTCTTCCACAGGCGCGGCAAGCCGCCCAGTTCGTGCTTTTCGAGCCACGGCTGGATCTTGCCCTCGGTCTGCACGTTTTCCTGCAACTGCTTGAGCGCGGCAAGCCGCGCGTCGAGCTGATGAATCTGCGCGCTTTCGGCCTGCACACGCTCCTGCGCGGCGCGGCGCTCTGCGTCCAGACGCGGCAGCGTTTCCTGCGCATCCGCGAGACGGGTCTGCGCGTCATGCAGAATCTCTTCGTGCTCCGCGAGTTGCATGCGCAACTCTTCGAGCTGCGCTTCGTCCGGCGCATCCAGGCCGCCGGCTTCCACCTTCAGACGTTCCTGACGCTGTTGCAACTGCTGCAGTTGCTGATCGGCATTGCGCTGATGCGCGGCTTCGAGCTTGAGCGCCTGTTCGGTCTGCGCGATACCGCCGCGCTCGGTGTTGAGCTCCGCCTGCGCGTCGCGCCAGCGCGCTTCGAGCGCGGGCATTGCGTCGTGCTTTGCAGCGGCTTCGTCTTCGGCGAGCACCGCTTTTTCTTCGGCGACGGCGAGTTGTTCCTCAGCGTCTTCGAGATCGCCTTGCGCCTTTTCAGCCTGCGCTTGCCACTGCTCGCGCTGCGCGTTGAGCGCGGCGATTTGCGCCTGCACGCGATTGCGCGACTCGACAATGAACTTGATCTCCGCCTCGAGCCGGCTCACTTCCGCATTCGCCTCGTAGAGCGCGCCTTGCGCGCCCTGCATTGCGTCGCTCGCGGAATAATGGGCAACGCGCAGCGTTTCGAGCTGCGCTTCCACGTCCCGCAGCCTCGCGGTCTGCGCCTCCAGGTCGATCTGCGCCTGTTCGATGGCGCGCTTCTGACGCTCCTGTTCGCCGCCGGCTTCATTCTTGCGCAACAGCCACAGCAGACGCTGCTTTTCCTCGCCGTCGCTTTGCAGCTCCTTGTAGCGCGTAGCGACCACCGCCTGCCCTTCGAGCTTTTCCAGATTCGTACTCAGCTCGCGGACGATGTCCTCCACCCGCGTCAGATTTTCCCGCGTGTCATGCAGACGATTCTCGGTTTCGCGGCGGCGTTCTTTGTACTTGGAGACGCCTGCGGCTTCCTCGAGAAACACCCGCAGTTCTTCCGGCTTCGCTTCGATCAGGCGCGCGATCATGCCCTGCCCGATGATCGCGTAGGCGCGCGGCCCGAGGCCCGTGCCGAGGAAAATGTCCTGAATGTCGCGGCGACGCGCCGGCAGGTTATTGATGTAGTAGCTCGAAGTGCCGTCGCGCGTGAGCACGCGTTTCACGGCGATCTCCGCGTATTGGCCCCACTGGCCGGCGGCGCGGCCGTCCGCGTTGTCGAACACGAGTTCGACGCTCGCGCGGCTGCCGGGCTTGCGCGCCGTCGAACCGTTGAAGATCACGTCCTGCATCGACTCGCCGCGCAGCTCCGAAGCGCGCGACTCGCCGAGCACCCAGCGCACGGCGTCGATGATGTTGGACTTGCCGCATCCGTTCGGTCCGACCACGCCGACTAGCTGGCCCGGAACCTGGAAATGCGTGGGATCGACGAATGACTTGAATCCAGCGAGTTTGATCGATGTCAGACGCACGGCGATTTCGCTGTTTGAGAAGGAAAAATAATAGGTGGCTCGCGAAGGCCGCGTGAGCCGTTCGCTGCTGCAGCGATACAGTCCGCGGTCCTTGCCAGCCCTCGGGAATTGGAGCGCCGACTGCAAGCGTGTCGCGCATGCGCCGGCCAATGAGGGGCAATCATACCATCGCGCGTGGGCGGTTCTTGCCCTGCCGGTGCTGACCGTCGTCGCGGTCGCGATGGTTGCTGCGGTCGCGGCTGCGGTCGTCGGCGTGGTTGCTGCGGTCGTCCCGATGGTCGCTGCGGTCGTCGCTGCGGTCGTCGCTGCGGTCGTCGCTGCGGTCGCGCGTCTCAAGGTTGTCGCGGTTATCGCGGTCGTCACCCTCGAGACGCTTGCCGCGGAGCTCATCGTCGATATCGACGGTGTGGTCGCCAGAGTCCAGGCGGGCGCCGAGCCCGCCTGCTTCCACGTCGCCCGCGTCCTGATTGGCGGGATCTGGCGGCAGCGCCTTGGTGCGATGCACCCAGCTCGACAATGCCGACGCGAGCACGATGCATGCACCGCCCGCCCATTCGCGAGGGCCCGGCGCCTCGCCGGCAAAAAGCCATGCGGAGAGCGCCGTGACCACGAGCTCAAACAGCATGATGATCGAGGCGCGATTGGCGGGCACGCGCGCGAGCCCATACTGCACCAGCATGTTGTTCGACGCGAGCAGGAACCCGAGGCCCAGCACGAGCCACGCGGCGGTCACCAGATGCGCGCCGGCGGGCGGCGCGGGCATCGCCTCGAACAGCGACGCGCACGCGCCGAATAGCGCCGCGCCGCCGAAGATGGTCGCGGTGCGCATCTCCGGCTTCATCTGCGGCAGGACGCGGCTCGTCTTCAGGATCAGCACGTTGCTCATCGCAAAGCCCATTCCGCCCCCGAGTCCCGCCCATTCGGCGAGATTGGCCGGCAGCGGAATGCCGGCCTGCGGCGACCACAGCATGGTCATCGCGCCGGCAAGCGACAGCGCGGCGAGACCCACGCCAGACCGGGTCAGCCGCTCATGCAGAATGAAGTGCGCGAAGAGCGCGGTCCACGCCGGCGTCAGATAGAACAGCAGCAGCACGCGCATGACTTGCCCGTGGATCGAACCCCACACGAAGCCGAGATTCGTGATGCCCGCGGCGAGCGCGAGAGCCGGCAACAGCCAGTGCCAGCGCACCGTCCGGATCGCGCGGCGACGCACGATCAGCACGAAGAGGCAACCGGCGCCGCTCGTCAGCGCGCTCGCGGCCGTGCCCGGGACGCCGAGCGAGGCGAGCATCCGCAACGGATACCAGATCATTCCCCACACCGAGGCGCCCAGCATGATCGCCAGCGTCGGCCAGCCTGTCCGAAGCCAGTTGGTCATGGCGAGGGGCTCCCGCTTATCTTCTCGATGCCGCTCATGCCCATATTGCTGTTGGCGGCCGGGGCAGCGGCCTTTTCGACTCTGCCTCTGCCTCTGCCTCTGCCTCTGCCTCTGCCGCTGCGTCCTGCCGACATCTCCTCGACTCCTGCGTACATCGCTGCTCCTGCTTGTATTGCCACGCGAACCGGCTTGCCGGCGCATCGTCCTGACGCCGCGCACCGTCTGCGCGATCTGCGCTGTCTGCCTCACGGCGGACCCGGGCCGGGGCGCGCCACGCTATAATCCTTTGCCCGCCGCCGCTGCCGTCCCGCCGCCGCTTCCAGCGGCCTGACGGGACATCAGCGCCGGGCACTGCGCAAACGCACGCAAGACCGCATGCGCCGTCGTACATCGTTGCGCGCCCTCTTCGATCAGGTCCGATCCGCCCAGTGAATCCGCTACTCGACTCCCTTCAGCCCTATCCGTTCGAAAAGCTGCGCTCGCTTTTCAAAGACGTCACGCCGGCTGCCGGCTTCGCGCATATCAGCTTCGGCATTGGCGAGCCGAAACATCCGACGCCCGCGCTGATACGCGACGCCGTAATCGCCTCGCTCGGCGGTTTGTCCGCCTATCCGGCCACGCTCGGCTCCTTGCCGTTGCGCGAGTCGATTGCGAACTGGGTCACGCAGCGCTACGGGCTGCCGCCCGTCGATCCGGCCACTCAGGTGCTGCCGGTGTCGGGCTCGCGCGAGGCGCTGTTCGCCCTCGCGCAAACGGTCATCGACCCCAAGCGCAACGCGCACGGCGAGCCTGCGATCGTACTCTGTCCCAACCCGTTCTACCAAATCTACGAGGGCGCCGCGATTCTCGCGGGCGCCGCGCCGTACTTCGTGAACAGCGATCCGGCGCGCAACTTCGCGTGCGATTATTCGGCGGTGCCCGCCGAGGTCTGGGCGCGCACCCAGCTGCTGTACGTCTGCTCGCCGGGCAATCCAACGGGCGCCGTGCTCACGCTCGACGACTGGCGCGAACTGTTCGCGCTGTCCGACCGTCACGGCTTCGTGATCGCTTCAGACGAGTGCTACTCCGAAATCTATTTCGACGAAGCGAATCCGCCGCTCGGCGGGCTTCAGGCTGCGCACCAGCTCAGCCGCGGCTACGAGCGGCTCGTCATGCTGTCGAGCCTGTCGAAGCGCTCGAACGTGCCGGGCATGCGCTCAGGCTTCGTGGCCGGCGACGCCGCCATCCTCAAGGACTTCCTGCTGTACCGCACGTACCACGGCGCGGCGCTGTCCACGGTCTATCAAAGCGCGAGCATCGCAGCCTGGAACGACGAAGCGCATGTGCGCGAGAACCGCGCCAAATACGTGCAAAAGTTCTCGACCGTCACGCCCATGCTCGCCGAGGTGCTCGACGTGCGTCTGCCTGACGCCGCGTTCTACCTGTGGGCAGACGTCTCGCGCACCGGTCTCACGGATACCGTGTTCGCCCAGCGTCTTTACGCCGACTATAATGTGACGGTTCTGCCAGGTTCGTACCTCGCGCGCACCGCGCACGGCGTGAACCCCGGCCGCAATTTCGTGCGCATGGCGCTCGTTGCCGACGTCGACGAATGCACAGAGGGCGCGCAACGAATCGTCAGTTTTTGCCGCGGGCTCGCGGGCTGAGTTTCGCGCGGCCGGTGGCCGGTTCGTGTTCACGGTGTCCGGTCTCCGGCTGATGCCCGCGCCTCGCCGCCCTTCTTCCGATTTCAACTCTTCAGAAAAGCACGCATATGTCGCAACAACTTCAGCAAATTATCGACACCGCCTGGGAAAACCGCGCCGAGCTGTCGCCCAAGGCCGCTCCGGCAGACGTGCGTGAAGCCGTCGCCCACGCCATCGAGCAACTGGACAAGGGCGCGCTGCGCGTGGCCGAGAAGAAGGACGGCGACTGGGTCGTCAATCAATGGCTGAAGAAAGCCGTGCTGCTGTCGTTTCGCCTCGAAGACAACGCGCCGATGCCGGCCGGCGGCTACAGCCAGTTCTACGACAAGGTGCCCTCGAAGTTCGCCAACTACACCGCCGAAGACTTCGCGGCCGGCGGCTTTCGCGTAGTGCCGCCCGCCATCGCGCGGCGCGGCTCCTTTATCGCGAAGAACGTCGTGCTGATGCCGTCGTACACCAACATCGGCGCATATGTCGACGAAGGCACGATGGTCGACACGTGGGCAACCGTCGGTTCCTGCGCGCAGATCGGCAAGAACGTGCACCTGTCGGGCGGCGTGGGCATTGGCGGGGTGCTGGAGCCGCTGCAGGCGAACCCGGTCATCATCGAAGACAACTGCTTTATCGGTGCGCGTTCGGAAGTGGTGGAAGGCGTGATCGTCGAGGAAAACTCGGTCATTTCGATGGGCGTGTACCTCGGCCAGAGCACCAAGATCTACGACCGCGAAACGGGCGAAGTCACGTATGGCCGCATTCCCGCGGGCTCGGTCGTGGTGGCGGGCAACCTGCCGTCCAAGGACGGTTCGCACAGCCTCTACTGCGCCGTGATCGTGAAGAAGGTCGACGCGAAGACGCGTGCGAAGGTCGGCCTGAACGAGCTGCTGCGAGGCGACTGATGGCGCGCGGCACCAAAACTGTCGTCTACGGCATTCCGAACTGCGACACCGTCAAGAAAGCACGCGTGTGGCTCGCTGAGCACGGCGTGGAGTTCGAGTTTCACGACTTCAAGAAGGCCGGCGTGACCGAGCCGCTCGTGCAGGACTGGCTGAAGGACGTGAAGCTCGACGCGCTGCTGAACCGTCGCGGCACCACGTGGCGCGGCCTGTCGGACGACATGAAGGCCGCCGCCGAAACCCAGCCGGGCGCTATTGCGTTGATGATCCACAAGCCTTCGGTAATCAAGCGGCCCGTGCTGGTGGTGAATGGGCGCGTGAAGTCGCTCGGGTTTTCACCGGACGAATACGCGGCGTTGTTTGCGTGAAGCGGCGGGCGGTGATGTGGGCGTAAGCGTTGTCCGCGGTGATGTTTGCGTAAGCGTTGTGATGGTTGGCAAGCGCAGCGACATTGCCTAAGCGCAGCGACATTCGCCTAAGCGCAGCGACATTCGCTTAAGCGCCGCGCTCTTCGCACAAGTGCGCTGCATTTCTGCCAAACGCGCGCGCCTCGCTAACACGCCGCGCTATCGCGTCCGGGCCCGCCCCGGCCGCGTCGCGTCAAAAGCTGTTGCCGGCTGCGGTGCTGCACCGCCCGCCGGCATTTTTTCATTTCCAAGTGGCTTGTACTGAATCCATGTCCGGCACCCTTGCCCTTACCGAACAACTGATCGCGCGCGCCTCCGTCACGCCTGACGACCAGCATTGCCAGCGCCTCCTGACCGAGCGCCTGTCCGCGCTCGGCTTCGAGCATGAAACCATCGAATCGAACGGCGTCACGAACCTGTGGGCCGTCAAACGCGGCGTCGACGGCCATGCGGGCAAGCTGCTTGCCTTTGCCGGCCACACGGACGTGGTGCCCACCGGCCCGCTCGATCAATGGCATTCGGCGCCGTTCGTGCCGACTCACCGCGACGGCAAGCTGTACGGCCGCGGCGCAGCCGACATGAAAAGCTCGATTGCGGGCTTCGTGGTCGCCAGCGAAGAGTTCGTCGCGACGCACCCACAGCATCGCGGCTCGATCGCGTTCCTGATCACGAGCGACGAAGAAGGCCCAGCCACCGACGGTACCGTCAAGGTCGTGGAAGCGCTGCAGGCACGCGGCGAGCGCATGGACTACTGCATTGTCGGCGAGCCGACTTCGAGCGCGCAGTTCGGCGATACGGTGAAGAACGGCCGGCGCGGCTCGATGTCCGGCAAGCTCGTGGTGAAAGGCGTGCAAGGCCACATCGCCTACCCGCATCTGGCGAAAAACCCGGTGCATCTGCTCGCGCCGGCGCTCGCCGAACTGGTGGCCGAACGCTGGGACGACGGCAACGAATACTTCCCGCCCACCACGTGGCAGGTGTCGAACATCCATAGCGGCACAGGCGCGAGTAATGTGATTCCGGGCCACGCCGAAGTCATGTTCAACTTCCGCTTTTCCACTGCGAGCACCGTGGACGGTTTGCAGCAGCGAGTCCACGCGATTCTCGACAGACACGGTCTCGCCTACGATCTGCAATGGACCGTGAGCGGCCTGCCGTTTCTCACGCCGCACGGCGAGCTGTCGAGCGCGCTCGCCAAAGCCATCAAGGACGAAACCGGCGTGACGACCGAACTCTCGACCACCGGCGGCACTTCGGACGGCCGCTTCATCGCGCGCATCTGCCAACAGGTGGTCGAGTTTGGCCCGTTGAACGCCAGCATCCACAAGATCGACGAACATATCGAAGTCGCACACATCGAGCCGCTGAAGAACGTGTATCGCCGCGTGCTTGAACAACTGATCGCCTGAGCCCGGCTTTTTTCCAGGCACATTCCAGGCACATTCCAGGCAAACCCGAGGACTATTGCGATGACGCTGCCCTTTTCCACTGTCCGCGACCTGCTGCGCTTCGCGGTGTCGCGCTTCAACCAGGCTGGGCTGTCGTTCGGCCACGGCTCGGCCAACGCCTACGACGAAGCTGCTTACCTCGTTCTGCACACGTTGCATCTGCCGCTCGACCTGCTGGAGCCGTTCATGGACGCGCGCCTCTCGGCGGCGGAAATCGACGCGGTGCTAAACGTGATCGAGCGCCGCGCCACCGAGCGCGTGCCCGCCGCCTACATCACGCAGGAAGCGTGGATGCACGGCTTTCGCTTTTACGTCGACGAACGCACTATTGTGCCGCGTTCGTTTATCGGCGAGCTGCTGCAGGACGGGCTGCAACCGTATGTCGAAGACCCCGAGCAGGTGAGCGGCGTGCTGGAGTTGTGCACCGGCTCGGGCTGCCTCGCCATTCTCGCGGCCCACGCGTTTCCGAATGCGGACATCGACGCGGTGGATCTCTCCGCGCCGGCTCTCGAAGTTGCCGCGCGTAACGTGGCCGACTACAAGCTCGAGGACCGCATCGCGCTATTCGAAGGCGACCTGTATGCGCCGCTCGCGCAACGCCGCTATGACGTGATCATCAGCAATCCGCCCTATGTGAACGCCGCGTCGATGCAGGAGCTGCCCGCGGAGTACAAGCATGAGCCGGAAATGGCGCTGGCGGGCGGAGCCGACGGCATGGACATCGTGCGGCGAATCATTGCGGACGCACGCAACTGGCTGACCGAAGACGGCGTGCTCGTGATCGAGATCGGCAACGAGCGGCAACACGTCGAGGCGGCCTTCGGCGGGCTGAATCTCGTATGGCTGTCGACGAGTGCCGGCGACGACAACGTATTCCTGATCCAGGCGGCGGATCTTCCGGTCTAGAAACGTGACGATGTTGCAGCCGCGGCAGCGCGCGGCGGTGACGACGAGCCTTGCGGCCCGCGCGCGTTTCCGGGGGCGACCTTCGCGCGGCGCACCGCCGGCGTTTGCTGCGTTTGCTGCGTTTGCTGCCTATGCTGCCTCTGCCGCCTCTGCTGCCTTCGTTGCCTTCGTTGCCTTCGTTGCCTTCGTTGCCTTCGTTGCCGCCGCGCCCGCTGTGCCTACATGCCACCCGCCCGCAAGCCTCACCATCACCCCAACGCCCCGGCGTTCGGTAAGATGAGCGCCGTTAGCTCGCGAGCTGCCCGCGTTCGTCCCCGCGACCCGGTGCAGCGACTCGCCCAACCTTTCGCTCGCCTATGCAATTCGACCTGCTTCACGTCGGCACGCTGGTGGCCCTCGCTCATGTACTCGGCGTAATCGCAGCGTGCCACGCGATTCTCAACACCCGCACGTCGCAAGGCGCGATTGCGTGGGCCGTGTCGCTGGTCGCCATGCCTTACCTGACGCTCGTCCCTTACCTGTTCCTCGGACGCAGCAAGTTCGCCGGTTACGCCGACGCACGCCGCGTCGAAAATGAACTGCTGCGCACACACGCGCATCCTCCGCAGTGGGACAAGCTCGCTTCGTCGGCGCAACTGCCCGCTCACGCGCTGGGCGGCAGGCTCGTGCATTCGCTCACGCGGCTTGGCGGCATGCCGTTTCTGCCGGGCAATTTCGTGCGCACGCTGGTGAACGGCACCGCCACCTTCGAGGCGATTTTCGAGGCCATCCAGCAGGCGCGTCATTACATCATCGTGCAGTTTTTCATCGTCCGCGACGATGCGCTGGGCCAGATGTTCAAGGAATCCCTGATCGCCAAAGCGCAGCAAGGTGTGCGCGTCTATTTTCTGTACGACAGCATCGGCAGCTTCGATCTGCCGCACCGCTACGTCGCGTCGTTGCGCGCGGGTGGCGTGGAAACACATCCATTCGCCACCAATCGCCTGTTCGTCAACCGGCTGCAACTGAACTTCCGCAATCACCGCAAGATCGTCTCCGTCGACGGCGAACGCGCGTTTGTGGGCGGGCACAATATCGGCGTGGAGTATCTGGGCGGCAAGCCGCCGCTCTCGCCGTGGCGCGACACGCATATCGAAGTACGCGGGCCGGCGGTAGCGAGCATCCAGTTCGTGTTTACCGAGGACTGGTACTGGGCGACCCAGCAGTTGCCCCAACTCGACGTGCCGCCCCATGACGCCAATGACCCCAATGACGCCAGCAACGCGTCATGCGCCTCTGACGCGCCCGCCTCACCTGCAGCGCCGAACTTCGCGCACCACGCTGCGCCCAGCAACGCGTCGAGCAGCACCTCCACGAGCGCGACACCCAACCACGACATGCACTGCCTCGTCGTGCCGAGCGGCCCCGCAGACAAGCAGGAAACCTGCTCGCTCTTTTTCGTGGAAGCGATCAACGCGGCGCGCGAGCGCATCTGGATCACCACGCCCTACCTCGTGCCCGACGAAGCCGTATTCTCGGCATTGCGCCTCGCGGCGCTGCGCGGCGTCGACGTGCGGATTCTGATTCCCGCCCGGCGCGATCACGTGGTGGTGTTCGAAGCCTCGAAACTCTACGCGTACGATTCGCTGCGCGCGGGCATTCGCATCTTTCGCTACCAGCCTGGCTTCCTGCACCAGAAGGTCGTGCTGATCGACAGCGTGGCCGCAGCGGTGGGCAGCGCCAATCTCGACAACCGTTCGTTCCGGCTCAACTTCGAGATCATGGTGCTGACCGTCGATCAGACATTCGCGCAGGAAGTGGAAACCATGCTGCTCGCGGACTTCACGCAATCACGCGAGATAGACCGCAACGAGTACCGTCAGGCGAGCGCCGTGCGGCGCGTGCTGATGCATGTGGCCCGGCTTTTCTCGCCCATTCTCTGACGCGCCGCCACGCGCCGCCGCTTTCACAACAGCTTTTCGATGTCCTCGGTAATCGCCTCAGGCTTGGTGAGCGGCGCGTAGCGCTTGACCACATTGCCGTCGCGGCCGATCAGAAACTTCGTGAAATTCCACTTGATCGCTTCAAGGCCAAGCAGACCCGGCGCCTCGCCAGTCAGATAACGGAACAGCGGATGCGCGTTCGCGCCGTTCACGTCGACCTTGTCGAACATCGGAAAGGTCACGCCGTAATTCTTCTCGCAGAAGCTGCCGATTTGCGCCGCGTCGCCCGGTTCCTGCTTGCCGAACTGGTTGCATGGAAAGCCGAGCACCGCAAGCCCGCGCGCCGCGTAGGTGTCGTAGAGCTTCTGCAAGCCAGCGTATTGCGGCGTGAACCCGCATTCGCTCGCCGTGTTGACGATCAACAGCACCTTGCCCTCGTACTGCGCGAGGCTCGCTTCGTCGCCGCCCAGCGTGCGGGCCGAAAAAGAATAAATCGATGTCATGTGCTCTCCCACGAAAGCCGTCAGTCTATGTCAAAAGCGCGGCCGGTACAGTCGGCCGAACGGCCGATGCTGTCTAAGGGCCCGGTCTGATTCCCGGCAGTCTAAAATAAGCGTTTTTCTCCAGCCGGCCTCCTTGTGATCCGCTTTAACCAGTTCAGCCTCGCGCGCGGCACCAAGCCGCTCTTCGACAACACCACCTTCACGCTGAATCCGGGCGAAAAGGCCGGCCTCGTGGGCGCGAATGGCGCGGGCAAGTCGACTCTGTTCGCCGTGCTGCTCGGCGAACTGCATGCGGACGGCGGCGACTTCTCGATTCCGCCGACGTGGCAGATCGCGCATGTCGCCCAGGAAACGCCCGCCGCGGACAAGACCGCGCTCGCCTACACACTCGACGGCGACGCCGCGTTGCGCGCCATCGAAGCGCGCATTGCCGCGGCTTCCGCCGCGCACGACGGCGCCGCAGAAGCGGAAGCGCATGCCGCCTTCGCGGACGCCGACGGCTACACGGCGCCGGCCCGTGCCGAGGCACTACTGCTTGGCCTCGGCTTCACCCTCGAGCAGACGCGCGAGCCGGTCAGCAGCTTCTCCGGCGGCTGGCGTATGCGCCTGAACCTCGCGCAGGCGCTGATGTGCCGTTCTGACCTGCTGTTGCTCGACGAACCGACCAACCACCTGGATCTCGACGCCATTGTCTGGCTCGAAGAGTGGCTGCACCGCTATCCGGGAACGCTCATCGTGATCTCGCACGACCGCGAATTTCTCGATTCGGTCTGCAACGTCACACTGCATCTGGAGCAACAGCAGATCAAGCGTTACGGCGGCAATTACTCGCAGTTCGAAGTGCTGCGCGCGCAGCAGCTCGCGCTGCAACAAAGCGCGTACGAGAAGCAGCAGCGCACGGTCGCGCATCTGCAGAGCTACATCAATCGTTTCAAGGCGCAGGCCACCAAGGCCCGTCAGGCGCAAAGCCGCGTGAAGGCGCTCGAGAAGATGGAACTGATCGCGCCGGCGCACGCCGCGTCGCCGTTCACCTTCGAATTCCGCACGCCCGATTCGGCGCCCAATCCGATGATGGTGATGGAAGACGTGCGCTGCGGCTACCACGCTGAAGACGGTGCGGAGATTCCGATTGTCGAGCGCGTGATGCTGTCGATCCAGAACGGCCAGCGCATCGGTCTGCTCGGCGCGAACGGCCAGGGCAAGTCCACGTTGATCAAGACGCTCGCCGGCACGCTCGCGCCGCTCGGCGGGCACGTGCGCGAGGGCAAGGGCCTGCGCATCGGCTATTTCGCACAGCATCAGCTCGAAACGCTGCGCGCCGACGACACGCCGTTGCAGCACCTCGCGCGCCTCGCACCGGACACGCGCGAGCAGGAATTGCGCGACTTCCTCGGCAGTTTCAATTTTTCCGGCGACATGGCCACGTCGAAGATCGCGCCGTTCTCCGGCGGCGAAAAGGCGCGGCTCGCACTCGCGCTGATCATCTGGCAAAAGCCGAATCTGCTGCTGCTCGACGAACCGACCAATCACCTGGACCTGGAAACGCGCCACGCACTGACCATGGCCCTCGCGCAATTCGAAGGCACGCTCATTCTGGTGTCGCACGACCGGCATTTGCTGCGCGCCACGACCGATCAGTTCATGCTCGTCGCAAAGCACCGTCTGCAGGAATTCGACGGCGATCTCGACGATTACCGCGACTGGCTGCTGCAACACGCAGCCGAGCAGCGCGCGGCATTGAAGGCGGGCAACGCGCCTACCAGTGGCGACGCCGGCGCGGGCGGCGCGGACGGCGGCGTGAACCGCAAAGAGCAGCGCCGGCTCGAAGCGGAATCGCGGCAGAAGCTCGCGCATCTGAAGAAGCCTTTGCAGAGCCGCATCAGCAAGATCGAGAAAGAAATGGAGGGGCTCAACGCGGAAAAAGCGACGCTCGACGCATTCGTCGCCGATCCGGCCAGTTACGAGCCCGCCCAGAAAAGCAAACTGACGGAGGCCATCCGCCGTCAGGCAGACGTGAACGCGCGCCTCGAGGCGCTCGAAGCCGAATGGCTCGAGACGCACGAGGAACTCGAACAAATCGGCTAGCGGCGCGCGCCCCGCGATCCGCGCCGGCATCGACGAGAGGTTGGCTTTGTCATCTGCAACGTCTTCCGCTGCATCCGCTGCGCCTTCTCGCGAGTCCGCCAAAGCGGACGCCGCGCCGCCTCCTTTGCAGGGCCTGCGCGTGCTGGACCTCACGCGCCTGCTGCCCGGCCCGGTTGCCGCCCTGCGGCTCGCGGAACTCGGCGCGGAGGTGCTGAAGATCGAAGCGCCCGGTGCCGGCGACCCCACCCGCACGATGATGCAGTCGTCGAGCGACCGGGTAGCCGGGCGGCCTGGGGCGTTTTACCGGCTCGTCAATCGCGGCAAGCGCGAGACGCGCCTCGACCTGAAGTCGGAAGCGGGACGCAATGTGCTGCGCGCGCTCGCAGCCGAAGCAGACGTTCTGATCGAGAGCTTCCGGCCTGGCGTGATGGACCGGCTCGGCGTGGGCTACGCGACGCTGCGCGCGGTCAATCCGCGGCTCGTGTACTGCGCGATCAGCGGCTATGGCGCGAGCGGCCCATTCGCCGGCCATGCGGGGCACGACCTCAACTACATCGGCTACGCAGGCGTTCTCGATCAACTCCTGAGCCGCGACGGCACGCCAATCGTGCCGAATTTCCAGATCGCCGATCTGCTCGGCGGCGCGCTCAGCGCAGTCACGCAGATTCTCGCCGCGTTATGGCATGTGTCGCGCGGCGGCGCGGGCCGTTTCGTCGACGTTTCCATGACGCACGCCACGCACGCGCACAACGTGGTGGCGCAAGTCGCACTGGCCAACGAGAACGCGGCAGCGGACGCCGCGCGGCCCGCGCCGGACACAGCAGGCGCGGGCCAGGGCCTGCTCAATGGCGGCGTGCCCTGCTACAACCTGTACCGCACGCAGGACGGCCGCTGGCTCGCGGTCGGCGCGCTGGAGCTGAAGTTCTGGGAGAACCTGTGCATGGCGCTCGACCGCCCGGAGTGGGCCACGCGCCACTGGAGTCTCGGTCAGGCGATCGGCGGCCCGGACGCCGAGGCCCTCATGCAGGAACTGGCCGATTTGATCGGCACCCGCGCACTCGACGAATGGGTTGCACTGCTCGAGCCGCTTGACTGCTGTGTGTCGCCCGTGCTGAGCGCCGCCGAAGCGGCACGGCATCCGCTCTTCAGTTCCGAGGCGGGCGGAGCATATGAGACGAATCCAGGCGATCAAACGGATCAGGCTCATGAAGAAAACCACGAGCCCGACCAGCACACCGGGCAAGACAAAGGGCTTGGGACGCTTCGCTCGCGTACCTGAACCCCATGCCCGCCCGCGACTACCGTCGCGGGGCCGTTTGCCGCGGCAAGGTTTGACGCGGCGTTTTTTCGTCGTCGTAAAGCACGTGCTTGCGGCCTTCCACGTGGCGATTGATCGTGGCGCGCACGTCGGCGGCGGTGGCGTCGCCGGCTACCACGCGGCGCGAAATCTGCCCGGTCCGGTCGATCCACTCGACGATCCGGCAAGCGCCGCCCCAAGGTTGAAGAATGGGCGCGGAGACCCGGCAACCGCGCACCTGTATCGGGCGCTCGGCCAGGTTTTCATGTGACTGTTTCAAGGCGCGATCCTTTTTCCGGCATCAAGGGATGCAATAGCTTTGCAGCTTAAGGAAAAAGGAAGGGCTTGTTGGTTACAGGCAACCTGGAGATATTTACCGCGCATTACGGCAGGCGCCCGGTACGGCGCCCACCTCGCACGGCGGCGACACCGGCCTAGTCGAGCGTGCGGACTCGGTCGATAGCCTGTTCGATACGCTCCACCGCAACGACCTGTAAGCCTTCTATCGGCTGCTTGGGCGCATTTGCTTTCGGAATGACAGCCACCGAAAAGCCGAGCTTGGCGGCTTCCTTCAGCCGCTCCTGGCCGCGCGGCGACGGCCGGATCTCGCCCGCGAGCCCCACTTCGCCGAACACCACGAGCCCTTTGGGCAGCGGCTTGTTGCGCATGGACGAATGAATCGCGAGCAGCACCGCCAGGTCCGCGGCCGGCTCCGTGATCTTGACGCCGCCCACCGCGTTGAGAAACACATCCTGATCGAAACAGGCAATGCCCGCATGCCGGTGCAGCACCGCGAGCAGCATCGCAAGACGGTTCTGTTCGAGGCCGACGGCAAGACGCCGCGGATTCGGCGCGTTCGCGGCGTCGACCAGCGCCTGCACTTCGACGAGCAACGGCCGCGTGCCCTCCTGCGTCACCAGCACGCACGAGCCCGGCACCGACTGCTCGTGCTGCGACAAAAAGAGCGCCGACGGATTGGCGACGCCGCGCAAACCGCGCTCGGTCATCGCGAACACGCCCAGTTCGTTGACCGCACCGAAGCGGTTCTTGATTGCGCGAACGAGGCGGAACGACGAATGTGTGTCGCCCTCGAAGTACAGCACCGTATCGACGATATGCTCCAGCACGCGCGGCCCGGCGAGCGCGCCCTCTTTTGTCACGTGGCCGACCATGATGATCGTGACGCCCGACTGCTTCGCGATACGCGTGAGTTGCGCCGCGCATTCGCGAACCTGCGCGACCGAGCCTGGCGCCGACGTCAGCGCATCCGAGTAGACGGTTTGAATCGAGTCGATGACGGCGACGTCGGGCCGTTCGTCGGCAATCGTCGCCTGGATTTTTTCGAGCTGGATTTCGGCGAGCAATTTCAGCTCGCTCGCTTTCGAACCCGGTTCGAGCAGCGACAGGCGTTGCGCGCGCAACGCGATCTGTGCGGCCGATTCCTCGCCGCTGATGTACAGCGCACGCCTGTCGGCGGCGATTTCGGCGAGCGACTGCAGCAACAGCGTGGATTTGCCGATGCCCGGATCGCCGCCGATCAGCACCACGCCGCCCGGCACCAGGCCGCCGCCGAGCACGCGGTCGAATTCGCCGACGCCCGTGGAAAAGCGCGGCACGTCGGACGCTTCGATATCGGAGAGACGCCGCACGGGTGCGCTCTTCGCGAGCGACTGGAAGCGATGCGTGGAAGGCGCTTCGGCAACCGACTCGACCAGCGTGTTCCAGGCCTGACAGGACGGACACTGCCCTGCCCATTTCGGCGACTGCCCGCCGCATTCACTGCATACGTACACCGTTTTTGCTTTTGCCACGCGTTCCTGCCCGGGTTACTGTTTGTTGTTCTGCTTCGCTTGTTCTGCTTCAGTGGTTCTGCTTCGCTTGTTCTGCTTCGCTTGTTCTGCTTCAGTCGTGCTGATCTGTTCTGCTGTTCTGTGCACCGTGGCCCAGGCTGCACTGAGCGGCGCGCAAGACGCCCCGCTGCTCCCGCGTCACTCCGCGCGCACCGGCACGCGCGGTGCGACCGCGCACATCAACTCGTAGCCGATGGTGCCGCACGCGCGCGCAACGTCGTCAATGGGTAGCGAGGTGCCCCACAGTTCGACCCGCGAGCCGACGTTCGCCGTGGGCACCGGCGTGAGGTCGACGGTCAGCATATCCATCGACACACGTCCCACGATCCGCGTGCGCACGCCGTCCACGATCACGGGCGTGCCTTCGGGCGCCACGCGCGGATAACCGTCCGCGTAGCCGCACGCCACGACGCCGATGCGCATTGGCGTGCGCGCCTTGAAAAGCGAGCCGTAACCTACCGTCTGTCCTTCCGCGATGGACTGCACGGCGATCAGTTCGGAGGCGAGCGTCATGGCCGGCTGCAGGCCGGTGCCCTCGATGGCGGCGGACACGCCCGAAGGCGACGCGCCATACAGGATGATGCCCGGGCGCACCCAGTCGAAATGCGATTGCGGATGCCACAGCGTGGCCGCCGAATTGGCGAGGCTGCGTGCGCCGGCAATGCCCTGTGCACCGCGCTCGAACGCTTCCATCTGGTGAGCAACGCCGCGCTCGCTGTCGGCGTCGGAGAAATGGGTCATCAGCGTGATCTGGCCGACGCCCTGGCAGGCGCGCGCCCGCTCCCACGCGGCGCGGAACTTCTCCGGCGTGTAGCCAAGCCGGTTCATGCCGCTGTTCATTTTCAACTGGATGTTGACGGGCTTGGATAGCCGCGCCATTTCGAGCATGCGCAACTGCTCGTCCGAATGCAGCGCCGTAGTGAGGCTGTAGCGGTCGATGACGTCGATATCCGTCGGACGAAAAAAGCCCTCTAGCAAAAGAATCGGACCGGCCCAGCCCAATTCACGCAACTTCACGGCTTCTTCCAGGTCCAGCAACCCAAAGCCGTCGGTTGCGCGCAAGCCTGGAAACGCCCGCGCGAGGCCGTGCCCGTAGGCATTGGCCTTGACGACCGCCCAGATTTTCGACTTTGGCGCATAGCGGCGCGCAACGGCAAGGTTATTGGCGAGAGCGGAGGTGTGAATCGTGGCTGAGAGGGGGCGCGGCATGGAATTTTTTCGTAAAGACGCTTGTGAATCAGCGGCTTACAGGGCGTTTTCAACGCGCGGCAGCCCGCTGGGCGGTGCGATCAAGGATTCTGCTAGTCTGAATGCAGCTATTTTCATGATATAAAGCCGTGCGCACAACCCATTTCGAACGGCATAAGCCCGGACGCATAACAAACGGCCGGGGCGGACAGACCGCAGCGAGGACAGCATCGCATCAGATGAAAAAAGGTTTTTACACCATCATGGCCGCGCAGTTTTTTTCGTCGCTGGCCGACAATGCGCTTCTGATCGCCGCTATCGCACTGCTGAAAGATCTACACGCCCCGAACTGGATGACACCGCTGCTCAAGCTGTTCTTTGTGCTGTCGTACGTCGTTCTCGCTGCCTTCGTGGGCGCCTTTGCCGACTCCCGTCCGAAAGGTCGCGTGATGTTCATCACGAACACCATCAAGGTGGTTGGCTGCATCACGATGCTGGTCGGCGCGCATCCGCTCATTGCGTACGGTATCGTCGGTTTCGGCGCGGCCGCGTATTCACCCGCCAAATACGGCATTCTCACGGAACTGCTGCCGCCGGATCGCCTCGTCGCCGCTAACGGCTGGATCGAAGGCACCACGGTCGGGTCGATCATTCTCGGCACGGTGCTGGGCGGCGCGCTCATCAGCCCGCATATTGCCGCGCCCATTTTGCGGCACCACATTCCCACGGTGAACACGCCCGCCGAAGCGGCGATGCTCGTGATCATGGTGATCTACGTGATCGCCGCGCTCTTCAATTTGCGCATTCCCGATACCGGCGCGCGTTATCCGAAACAGGAACACGGCCCGATCAAGCTCGTCACGGATTTCGCCGACTGTTTTGTCGTGCTGTGGCGCGACAAGCTCGGACAGATTTCTCTGGCGGTCACCACGCTCTTCTGGGGGGCGGGAGCCACGCTGCAATTCATCGTGCTGAAGTGGGCGGAAGTGTCGCTCGGCATGTCGCTTTCCGAAGCTGCAATCCTGCAGGCGGTGGTCGCCGTCGGCGTCGCGGGCGGCGCGATCCTCGCGGCTTCGCGCGTGCCGCTGAAAAAGTCGCTGTCGGTTCTGCCGGTCGGCATCATGATGGGCGTTGCCGTCATGCTGATGGCGTTCTACACGCGCCACCTGTTCCCCGCTCACTGGGGCCTGTACTTCGGCCGCATGCACATGCCGGGTTACCTGCTCTTCGCGTACTTTTTCCTGATCGTGGTCGGCGGCCTGTCGGGCTTCTTCGTGGTGCCGATGAATGCGCTGCTCCAGCATCGCGGCCACGTGCTGCTGTCGGCCGGTCATTCCATCGCCGTGCAGAATTTCAACGAAAATCTCTCTGTGCTGATCATGCTGTGCCTGTACGCGGTGCTCGTCTGGCTCGACGTGCCGGTCGCCGCAGTCATCGTGCTGTTCGGCACCTTCGTCTGCCTGATGATGTGGCTCGTCATGCGGCGTCACCAGGCAAATCAGCGCGCGTTCGACTCGGTCGCGCTGATCGGCGAAGTGAAGCACTGACTCGAGCACTGAACCACGCACTGAATCGCGCACCGAATCAGACAACGAGCCGCGCGCGGCCCGGCTGCCTCGCGCAGCCAATGTCGGCCGGCCGACTGCCCGCCGCCCTTATCCTGCTTTGCCTGCCCGCTTCGCCATCTTTGCCATGACCCAACCGATTCCCAACGTGTTGACAATCGCCGGTTCCGACTCCGGCGGAGGCGCCGGCATCCAGGCCGACCTGAAAGCCTTCTCCGCGCTCGGCGCTTACGGCGCGAGCGTGATCACTGCGCTGACCGCGCAGAACACGCGCGGCGTGCGCGCGATTCATGCGCCGGACGCGGCCTTCGTGACTGCGCAACTCGACGCGGTGTTCGACGACATCCGCATCGACGCCGTCAAAATCGGCATGCTGGCGAACGCGCCGATTGTGCGCGCGGTAGCCGAGGCGCTGCGCCGTCACAAGCCGGCGCGCATCGTGCTCGACACAGTGATGATCTCCAAGAGCAACCACGCGCTGCTTCTGCCGGACGCAGTCGCGGCCCTGCGCGACGAACTGCTGCCGCTCGCCGATCTGTTGACGCCAAATCTTCCCGAAGCGGCCGCGCTGCTTGGCGGCGTGCCGCCGGCGGTCGACGAAGCCGCGATGGTCGAGCAAGGCGAGACGCTGCGCGCGCTGGGCGCCCGCGCGGTGCTGATGAAAGGCGGCCATCTGGGCGCCGCCGACAGTCCCGACTGGCTGGTGCAGGAAAGCGGCACGCTGCGTCTGGGCGGCCCGCGCGTGCCGGTGAAGAACACGCATGGGACAGGCTGCACGCTGTCGTCGGCGATTGCCGCGCTGATTCCGCAGCGCGACGATCTCGCCAGTGCCGTCGCGGATGCCAAGCAGTATCTGACCGGCGCGTTGCAGGCGAGCGACCGGCTCGCGGTGGGCAGCGGCGTCGGCCCGGTGCATCATTTCTATCGATGGTGGTAAACCGGCGCCCTACTGCCCGGCATATTGCCGCGCTCGCTGCGGCCAGTCGTCGGGCATGATGAAACCGCGCGACTGTTCGAGCAGGTTGCCCGCGCTGTCTTCGCTGAATGCGCAGACCATCGTCGGCGCGGCTTGCTGCGAGGTGCGGGCGGCAAGCGTCGTGGCGTCGGCAAAAAGCGCGTGGGCCGCCGCGCGTTCCCCGGCGAGGAGGCGTCGCGGCGCGAGCCATTCGAGACGCGGCAGCACACGCCAATGCGGGCCGCGGGTTTGTGCAAACTGCAGCCATTCGCTGTGCGTGACCCACCAGCCCCGGCTATGCCCGGGATTCAGTTCGACCGGATCGGGCGGCAGCTCGCCATGCCGATAAAACAGCCAGCCTTTGACGAACATTTGCGGCGTCCACGAGCCCGGATAACCCGCCGACGCCAATTCGTCCCGCGCGCTCAACGGCAATTGATGGCCAAGCAGATGGGCGAGCTTGAGGTCGAAGCGGTCTTTCAGATTCGGGCCGACGTAGTCGGACAATCGCGCTGAACTCAGCGTCGATCGATGAGCAGCATGCTCTGCGTCAACCTGGCTCGCATGCAGATAACACTTCACCGCGAGCTCCCAGTGAAGCCGCACGCCCTCGTGCGTGTTCAGCAGAAAATCGCATTCGCCAAGCGTGAGGCCAGCGCGCCGCAACGGCACGCCGGCCGCCACCAGCCGCGCCGCCGGCCCATGTTGCAGGAACCAGCCCAGGAGGCGTTCGGCGTAGCGGCCGAGGCGCGTAATGCGTGTCGCGGCGAGATCGCGCTGCAAAGGCTCGGGGGCCGCATCGAGCGCGCGTAAAAATTCGAGCGTTGCGGCGAGTTCATCGGACGTACTGAAAGGCCTGGCCAACTCGCCTGCCGGTGGTTGCGCGCGCAACAGATCCGCGCTCAATAACAGCCACGTCAGATCGCGCACTGCAGGATCATGCAGCGTGCCGAGCAGGCTGCGAAGCATCGCGGGATCGGCTAAGAGCGCGTCAGGCCGGCGCGCCGGCGGTCGATGTACGGTCACTGTTTCGGCGCATCCGACGGCGCACCGCCGCCCTCGCGCCACGTATCGCGCGCCAGGCACAAATCGGCCCACGCCTTGGCCTTGTCGGGCAGGCTGCGCAACAGATAAGCCGGGTGATACGTGACGACTACCGGCACGCCCTCGTATTCGTGGACACGGCCGCGCAGCGACGAAATGCTCGCGTCGGTCTTGAGCAGACTTTGCGCGGCGAAGCGACCAAGCGCGACAATCAGCTTCGGCTTGACGAGCGCCACCTGGCGTTGCAGATACGGTTCGCAGCGCGCGACTTCGTCGGGCTCTGGATTGCGATTGCCCGGCGGGCGGCACTTGATGACGTTGGCGATATACACGTTGGCGCCGCGCGCGAGCGTCAGCGAACGCAGCATGTTGTCGAGCAGCTTGCCCGCCTGGCCGACGAACGGCTCGCCCACGCGGTCCTCGTTCTCGCCCGGCGCTTCGCCGATCAGCATCCAGTCCGCCTGGCGGTCGCCGACGCCGAATACGGTCTTCGTGCGTTTCTCGCACAGCCGGCAACGTTCGCAGGTCGCGACGCGCTCGCTGAGCGCGTCCCAGTCGAGCGTGTCAATGGCAGGCAGCGCCGGCATGGCGGCATCTGACTCGCCCGGCGGGTGCAGCGGCAGGTCGTCGAACCATGCGAAGCCGTCGTCGGGCGGGGCGTCGAACGAGAAAGGATCGCCGCTGGAACGCGCTTGCACAGGCTGTGGGTCACCGCTCGCAGCGCTGGACGGCGTGCGCTGTGGTTCGGGCGCGCGCGACGGTTGAGCGGTCGGCGGCACATGGCCGCCGTCTGCCGATTGCACGCGTTGCGTGCTATGTGTCCTATGAGGCTGTGCTTGCGATGCGGACCCGGCAGCGCGGCCTTGTGGGTCGACACCTTGTGCGGCGCCCGTCGCTGGAATGGCTTTTTGCGAGACGGCCTCTGTTTGCGCTGCGGCTTGGGCGGGGGTCACGGAAGCTTCGTGTGCGACGGCCCTTTGCGTCGCGAGAGAAGCGTCCCGTGCGACAGCCGGTTCCTGCGCCGCGGCCGGTACGCGCGCGACCGCGCGCTCCGGCGCCACGTCGGTTTCCAGCGCCGCCGCCCGCTCCTGCGCGCCAGTAGACTCGTGCCCCACCGCCATTCCGCGACGCACCCAGCGCGGCGCGAGGCCGAACTCTTCCAGCACCGATTCATGCAGCGCCATCTGCGCCCTCCCTGACAAACGATAAACGCATCACGATGGCATCCTCCCGGCTGCGATGCCGCGCCGGATAATAGTTTTTGCGCCGGCCGATCGACGTGAAGCCGAAACGCTCGTACAGCCGGATCGCGCGATGATTCGACGGCCGCACTTCGAGCAACAGTCCGTCGAGCTTTTCGGCGCGGGTAATACGCACGGCTTCGCGCAGCAGCGCAAGCCCGGCGCCCGCGCCTTGCGCGGCAGGCGCCACGCACAGGTTGAGCAGATGCATTTCGTCGACCACGGGCATCAGCACGCAATAGCCGATCAGCGTCCCCGTGACGTGCCGCAGACAGACGCCGAAATAGCCGTTGCGCAGCGAGTCGCCGAAATTGCCGCGGCTCCAGGGGAATTCATAGGCGAGCTTTTCGATGGCGGCCACTTCGTCCAGATCGCCTTCCGTCATTGGCGACATGTAGCGGTCCGCCAGCAGCACGCCGCTCATGGCCGTCCCTCGCGCGATTCGGGATCGCCCTCGAGCGCCGCGGTTTGACGTGCGCTGGCGGCTTCGGCGGCTTCAGTGGCTTTCGCGGCTTTCTCAGCCATGCGCTCCGCCGTGGTCTGCGCGACCTTGTTGCGCACATATTCCGGCGCGGCCTGGTCGGCGCGCACGGTGCGGCCCGCGCGGAACGCGCGCAGCGCCGCGTGCGCGAGCGGCAGAGCATGCGGCAAGGCATCGCCATCGACGCTTCGGGCGGCGGCCGCCCCCGCAGTGCCGACGATACGTGGGCCGAAAGCCGCGGCGGCATTGCCCGCGAGTGTGAACGGCTGATCCGGAAAAAGTAGACGTTCGGGCATATCGAGCGACGCGCTCTGCACGACGCGCCATTCGCCTTGCGCGTCGTCCCACGCGTAGTCGGCCCAGTAGATTTCATCCATGCGTGCGTCGAGCGCGGCGAGCACGCGCGTCGCGCCCGGATCGCGGCGCCGCGCGCTTTCGGCGCACACGAGCAGGGTGCTGACCGGCACCACCGGCAGGTCGAGGCCGAACGCGAGCCCTTGTGCGACACCTGTCGCGGTGCGCAGTCCGGTGAAAGAGCCGGGGCCGGAGCCGAACGCGATCGCGTTGCAGTCGGCGAGCGTCAGCCCGGCTTCGGCAAAAAGTTCGCGGATCGCGGGCAGAAGCCGCGTGCTGGACACGGCTCCCGTCTCTTCGTGACGGACCCATGCGCGCGGCTCGGCGCCCGCATGGCCGGCGGCGTCGCCGGCAGTGGCCAGCAGCGCAACCGAGCAGAATTCGGTGGAGGTATCGAGGGCAAGAAGCACGGTTTGAGTCATGGACCGTATTGTAATCGGCGCCGCGCGCGTGGATGCGCTTTGGCCGCGCGCTCGTCGCAGCGCGTCTGCGGCTCGCCGCTTGCGACGTTTGGAATAAGCCCTCGGCCACGCCGCGCCACGCAATTGTTATGATCGTCGGCCACCTGACCATCCTGCCGGAGAGCACCAAGATGACGGACCTCGACACCCAGTTCACGCAAGCTCAGGAAGACGTCAAGCAATTGCCCGAGCGCCCGGGCAACCTCACGTTGCTACGTCTTTACGCCCTCTACAAGCAGGCAAGCGAGGGCGACGTGCATGGCGACAAGCCGGGCTTTGCCGACATCGTCGGCAAATACAAGTACGACGCGTGGGCCGCGCTGAAGGGCACCGCGCAGGACGCGGCCAAGCAGCAATACGTGGAACTGGTCGAATCGCTGAAGAGCGGCACCGCTGCGTGATGGATCGCACGGCTGATCGCCTCGCGCGGGATCGCACGGCCGATTGCCTCGCGAGGGGTCGCGCGGGCTGATTGTCTTGCGAGGCGATGGCCGGCGCGGCCGCGGCTCGCGAGATGACCGTACGGCCTGACCGCCGCTTGCGAGGCGCCGCTCGCCACGCGCGGCCACTTTTGCGCTAGGAAATCTCCTAACAGTGGCGCAGTGCAGCAAATACCTATACAATGTCGCCTGCGCTTCACTGCTTTGCCCGGCTTTCATAAGCGGCCGTTGCGGCGCAGCGCCTCGTAGCGTTTAGCTCCAATCCAGTTTAGAACCTGTCCCCTCCTGCCTAGCCCCCTACGGGCGATCATGTCCCAGGCTGGCGGCAAGCCATGTTGGCGTGTCGCATCCGATACAGCTTCTAACGAAAAACTCGCCTTCATTGCCGCGAGTTGCCCCCGTTTTTCGATTTGCTCGCTGCTTCTTTGCTCGCTGAATCCGACGACTTGGGTATGCCGATTGGCGCCGACGTTTTAATTCCCTGTGTTTTGAGGATTCTCATGACTTCGAGCAATACTTCCAGCAGCCCGTTGAACGCCATTGCCGACCAGGCCCTCGGTTTCGCCGACGCACCCGTACAAGCCGCCGCAGACGCTGCAGCAGCCCCGGCCGTCGCCGCTGAAGCCGCCGTGCCCGCCGGCCCGACGTTCGCGTCGCTGGGTCTCTCCGCGGATGTCGTCTCCGCGCTGACCGCCGCTGGTTACCAGAACCCGACGCCGGTTCAGCAGCGCGCGGTTCCCGCCGGCATCGCCGGCCGTGACCTGCTGGTCTCGAGCCCGACCGGTTCGGGCAAGACCGCAGCGTTCATGCTGCCCGCCATCGAACGTTTCTCGCAATTGCAAAAGACGCAAGCCAGCCAGCCGCGCGAGCCGCGTCCGGCCGACGGCGGCCGTGGCCGCCGCCCGCAACCGGTGGCCCGTCCGACCATGCTGGTTCTGACGCCGACCCGCGAACTCGCGATGCAGGTCACCACCGCCGCCGCCACCTACGGCAAGCATCTGAAGCGCCTGCGCACCGTCAGCATTCTGGGCGGCGTCGCTTACGGTCAACAGCTGATGCTGCTCGCGAAGAACCCGGAAATCCTGGTCGCAACGCCGGGCCGTCTGATCGACCACCTGGAGCGCGGCCGTATTGACCTGTCGCAACTGCAGATTCTCGTGCTCGACGAAGCCGACCGCATGCTCGACATGGGCTTCATCGAAGATATCGAAACGATCGTCGCGGCCACGCCGGCCACGCGTCAGACCATGCTGTTCTCGGCCACGCTCGACGGCAAGATCGGTTCGCTGACAGGCCGGTTGCTGAAGGACCCGGAGCGTATCGAGATCGTTCAGCGCATGGAACAGCGCACCAACATCGCGCAAACCGTCCATTACGTCGACGACCGCGACCACAAGGACCGTCTGCTCGACCATCTGCTGCGCGACGCGGGCCTCGACCAGGCTATCGTCTTCACGGCTACCAAGATGGACGCCGATCAGCTGGCCGGCCGTCTTGCCGACGCGGGCTTCGAATCGGCCGCACTGCACGGCGACCTGCCGCAAGGCGCGCGTAACCGCACGATCCGCGCGCTGCGCGAGCGCCGCGTGCGCGTGCTGGTTGCAACGGACGTCGCCGCTCGCGGCATCGACATTCCGGGCATCACGCACGTGTTCAACTACGACCTGCCGAAGTTCGCCGAAGACTACGTGCACCGCATCGGCCGTACCGGCCGCGCCGGGCGCTCGGGTATTGCGGTCAGCCTCGTGCATCACGCCGAACAGGGCGCACTAAAGCGCATCGAGCGCTTCGTGCGCACGCCGCTGCCGGTCAATGTCGTAGAAGGCTTCGAGCCGCGCAAGTCGGCTCCGTCGGGCAATGGCCGTCCTGGCTTTGGCGGCCGCGGCCGTCCGGGCGGCAATGGCGGCGGACGCCGCTTCGGTAGCGGCTCGGCCAAGCCGGGCGGCAACGGTGCTTCGCGCAGCGGCAGCGGCGGCGGTTGGGCTGGTAAGCCGTCGGGCAGCGGTTCGCGTGACGGCGGCTATGGCGCCCGCCGCAGCGACGGCCCGCGTACCGCGCGTCGCGGCAGCTAAGACGGCGCAAGCCGCAGCGCTCGCAAAGCCAGCCGGCAACGGCTTGCCGATCTCGCGGCGGCAGCCCTTCCGGCTGATGCAAGCAACGCAGCATTAAGCAGAAAGACCCCGGCGGCGCTTTGCAACCGGCTGGTCGATTGAAGAACCGGTGCCCGCGCACCGGTTTTTTTTCGCCTGCCGCGAACCGCCACCCACATTTCACGATGTGGAAAAATTTTTTGCGTCGTAAAAAATCGTGCTGCACGGCACAACGGCCCGTGTTGCAGCATGGAAAAAATCGTTTCTCCATGTGGAATTACCGATATAAACCGTTGTTTTAACGTAGAAATATTAATTCGATAATTCCCCATCGGTGGCTGTTGCGCGTCCGTCGATTTGCCTAGACTCTTATATAAGACTTCACGAAACGAAACGCCTTCCCTGCTGAATCCAAGGCCTATCGTTGAGGCGAAGACAGAGTCCACCATCCATTTCTTAGGCAACCAAGGAGAGAACCATGACGACGCGCGAAGAACAGGCCCGCCAACTTCAACAGCAATGGGAAACCGATCCGCGCTGGAAAGGCGTGAAGCGTACCTACACCGCCGAAGACGTGATCCGTCTGCGCGGCTCCGTGCAGGTCGAGCACACGCTCGCGAAACGCGGCGCCGAAAAGCTGTGGCATAGCGTGAATACCGAGCCGTTCGTCAACTCGCTCGGCGCGCTGACCGGCAATCAGGCGATGCAACAGGTCAAGGCCGGCCTGAAGGCGATTTACCTGTCAGGCTGGCAGGTCGCGGGCGATGCGAACGTGGCCGGGGAGATGTATCCCGACCAGTCGCTCTACCCGGCGAACTCCGTGCCGCTCGTCGTCAAGCGCATCAACAACACGCTTACCCGGGCCGATCAGATTCAGTGGTCCGAAGGCAAGAATCCCGGCGACGAAGGCTACATCGACTATTTCGCGCCGATCGTCGCCGACGCGGAAGCCGGTTTTGGCGGCGTACTGAACGCGTTCGAGCTGATGAAGGCGATGATCGAAGCTGGCGCCGCCGGCGTGCACTTCGAAGACCAGCTCGCCTCGGTGAAGAAATGCGGTCACATGGGCGGCAAGGTGCTCGTGCCGACGCGTGAAAACATCGCCAAGCTCACCGCCGCGCGTCTGGCTGCCGACGTCTCGGGCGTGCCGACTGTGCTGCTCGCCCGCACCGATGCCGAAGCCGCCGACCTGATCACCTCGGACGTGGACGAAAACGACAAGCCGTTCCTGACCGGCGAGCGCACCGTCGAAGGTTTCTACCGCACGAAGCCGGGTCTCGAGCAGGCGATTTCGCGTGGCCTCGCCTACGCGCCGTACGCCGACATGATCTGGTGCGAGACGGGCAAGCCCGACCTCGAGTTCGCGAAGAAATTCGCCGACGCCATCCACAAGGAGTACCCGGATCAGCTGCTGTCGTACAACTGTTCGCCGTCGTTCAACTGGAAGAAGAATCTGGACGACGCGACCATCGCCAAGTTCCAGCGCGAACTGGGCGCGATGGGCTACAAGTTCCAGTTCATCACGCTGGCCGGCTTCCATGCACTGAACTACTCGATGTTCAACCTCGCGCACGGCTACGCGCGCAACCAGATGACCGCGTTCGTCGAAATGCAGCAGGCCGAATTCGCGGCAGCGGAAAAGGGCTTTACCGCGGTCAAGCATCAGCGCGAAGTGGGCACCGGCTATTTCGACGCGGTCACGCAGACGGTGGAGCGCGAAGCGTCGACTACCGCGCTGCACGGCTCGACCGAAGACGAACAGTTCTTCGACAAGAAGGTTGCGTAACTGAGGTTGCGAACTGAGGTTGCGTAGCTGAAACCGCGCAACCAGGTTGCCTGACACGTCGCATCACGGCCTTGAGGCCACGCGGCCTGATCAGGAAGACGCAGGCGAGACAGACGGCCGGCAGCGGACGCAGCGGTTGCATCCGCAAGCCGCCGTCGACAGGGAGGAGCCTTGGCAACGGCGCGTGGGCCGCGCGAGTTTCGACGCGCAGCGCTGGCGCCGGGCGTTCCAGATAAGACAGGGGCTGCATAAAGCCAGCACAACCACCTTCAATGGGATTGTGCGGCGCATGGACGACGCGCCGGCCTGTGTGCCGGCGCATTTGTCAACTTGAACGGCCCGCGCCAGCGAGGTGGGCGATGTCCGCGGGATTCAGCGGTAGACCAGCACCGGAATTTTCGTATGCGTGAGCACGCGCTGCGTTTCGCTGCCAATCAGCAGACTGCCGAGACCGCGTCGGCCGTGCGAGGCCATGAAGATCACGTCGCAACGGCCCTGCTCCGCCGCTTCGATAATGCCGAGATACGGCGCGGGATGCACGCTCGTGCGTCGATCGACGACCACGCCGACACGGCTCGCGGCCAACTCCACTTCGCGCAGATGTTCCTGCGCTTCGCGCTCGCTGCGGTCCAGAAACTCGGACGGCGGCTCCACGGCGATATCGGAGAACGGCGCGTAAGGATATTGCGGCAGACAGGCGTAGGCGGTGATGCGCGCGCCGACGGCCTGTGCGAGATCGATTGCGCCGGCGATCGCCTTGCGCGAGAGGTCGGAGCCGTCGGTCGGAACGAGAATGTGCTTGAACATATGCCCTCCGTGTCCGGGTGCGGTGTCGGTGGTTTTTGTGCTGTGTACCGCGGCCGTGTTAGTTGGGCTGCGGGCGGTGTGTCGCGCTGCGCCTTGCGCCGCATCGGGCGTGAAGCCGCGTGCCGCGCCCCAGCGCCGCTACAGCAGAGCTTGGGCCGCCAGCGCCCATCGTCATGCAGCCCTTTAAACGATTGTAGGTCGCAGAAACCGGCTCCCTACTGTCATCGAGGGTCTGTCCGAATATCGGAAACCCGTTTCGCGGCGTCAGCCCCAGTAGTCCGGAAGGCCATAGCTATGCTTGAGGAAATCCAGGAAAAGCCGCACTCGCAACGGCAGATGGCGCCGCTGCGGAAACACCGCATGAATCCCGATGGGCGGCGCGGCGAACTCGTCGAGCACGCTGACGAGCCGCCCCGCCGCGATGTCCGCGCCGACCTCCCACCACGAGCGCCACGCCAGTCCGTGGCCTTCGAGACACCACTCGTGGAGCACCGCGCCGTCCGAACATTCCATGGTGCCCGACACCTTGATCGAGACCACCTTGCCGTCCTGCTGGAACATCCAGCCGCGCTGCTGATTGGCGCTCGCGCCAAGCGCGAGACAGTTGTGGTGGGCGAGATCGGCGAGGCTATGCGGCGCGCCGCGCCGGCTCAGATACGATGGCGACGCCACGCACACGCGCCGGTTCTCGCCGAGCTTGAGCGACACGAGGGAAGAATCCGGCAATTCGCCGAGCCGCACGGCGCAATCGAACCCTTCGTTGACGAGGTCGACCAGCCGGTCCGACAGATCCAGCGTAATGGAAACATCCGGATGGGCGACGGTGAACGCCGGCACCAGCGGCGCGACGTGCCGGCGCCCGAAACCGGCCGGCGCGGAAAGCCGCAAATGGCCGCTCGCCTTCACGCCGCCCGCCGAGACGCTCGCCTCGGCATTGTGCATGTCGTGAATGATGCGCTGACAGTCTTCGAGAAACGCCGAGCCTTCGAACGTCAACGTGATCTTGCGGGTTGTGCGCACCAGCAGTTTGACGCCGAGGCGCTCCTCCAGCGCGTCGATACGGCGGCCGATGATCGCAGGCGCCACGCCCTCGGCGAGCGCCGCCGCCGACAGACTGCCTTTTGCGGCGACGGTGACGAAAGTCTCGATCTGCTTGAAACGGTCCATGGACGCGGCGGCCTCAGTGCATTGGATCTATTGGTGCGCGCCAGATTATGTGCATGAAAGTAAAAGATCAAGTGATCTTTAGCCTCTTTTTTAGCGCACAACGCTGCTAATACAATCTACCCCGACCTCTGACAGGAGCGCACGGCAATGTCGGCCACAACGACACTCTCACCCAAAGCAGTGATCTTCGACGCCTACGGCACGCTCTTCGACGTGCATTCGGTGATCGCTGCCGCAGAGCAGATCTTTCCCGGGCGCGGCGACGCGCTCTCCCAACTGTGGCGCCAGAAGCAGATCGAATACACGCAGTTGCGCACGCTCGCCGATGCGGGCAAAGGGACCGCGCACTACCGTCCGTTCTGGGACATCACGCTCGACGCCTTGCGCTTCTCGGCGAAGAAACTTCAGCTCACGCTTGGCCGCAGCGCTGAAAAGCGTCTGATGGACGAGTACGCGTGCCTGTCCGCATTTCCCGATGCGGTGCCTGCACTGCGTCAGTTGCGCGACGGCGTTTCGCCTGTCAAGCCGGACTCTCGAATCGCGACGCCCGCGAGCACAGCCACAGGGACAAAAGCAGCGGCAAAGGCAGCCGCAGCATCCACCGCGCTCCCTGGCGCGGCCACAATCGCAGCGGCACCTGCCAAAGCAGCCGCTCGCGCTGCGGGCGGCACGCGCCCCGGCCTCGCGATTCTCTCGAACGGCAACCCGCAAATGCTCGACGTGGCGGTGAAAAGTGCGGGCATGAGCGGTCTTTTCGACCACGTGCTTTCCGTCGATGCCGTGCGCGCGTACAAACCGGCACCTGCCGCCTATGCGCTCGGCACGCAAGCCTTCGGCGCCCAAGCCGCCGAGATCGTGTTCGTTTCGTCGAATGGCTGGGACGTGGCCGGCGCCACGTGGTTCGGCTTTACGACGTTCTGGCTCAACCGTCAGAGCGCGCCGCTCGAGGAACTCGGCGTGACGCCGCACGGCACGGGTGCGGGCATGAGCGAGCTGCTCGACTTTCTGGACACGCTTGCGTGCGCGGGACGCTCGGTGCATGTGGCTCGCTCCGCCACTGCGAACCGTGGTCGCCGCGGTGGAGGTACATGAGCCCCGCGCCCGGCAACCCACCGATACGTTAGAGCTCGACAAGAACAACCGCTTTTGAAGTTCGCACTTTCGCAATCTGACCGACCAAGGAGAAAACATGGCGAATTCGCTGTCATCGCTGCCGCAGGGCATGGAAATCACCGGCGAGATCAAGCCGGGCTACGAAGCGATTCTGACGCGCGAGGCGCTCGAACTCGTCGCTGCGCTACACCGCACGTTCGAGCCGCGCCGTCAGCAGTTGCTGCAGGCGCGCGCCGAGCGCACAAAACGTCTGGACGCGGGTGAGCGCCCCGATTTCCTCGCCGAGACGAAGAGTGTGCGTGAAGGCAACTGGACCATTGCGCCGCTGCCGCAAGACCTGCAATGCCGCCGCGTGGAGATCACCGGGCCGGTTGAGCGCAAGATGATTATCAACGCGCTGAACTCGGGCGCGGATTCGTACATGACCGACTTCGAGGATTCGAATGCGCCGAGCTGGGACAACCAGATCACGGGCCATATCAATCTGAAGGACGCGGTGCGCCGCACCATTTCGCTCGAACAGAACGGCAAGAGGTACAAGCTGAACGACAAGGTCGCCACGCTGATCGTGCGCCCGCGCGGCTGGCATCTCGACGAAAAGCACGTGAAGGTGGACGGCAAGCGCGTGTCGGGTGGCATTTTCGATTTCGCGCTCTTCATGGTGCACAACGCGAAGGAACTGGTCGCGCGCGGGTCGGGCCCCTACTTCTATCTGCCGAAGATGGAGAGCCATCTGGAGGCGCGTCTGTGGAACGACATTTTCGTCGCCGCGCAGGAAGCGGTCGGCGTGCCGCGCGGCACGATTCGCGCGACCGTGCTGATCGAAACTATTCTCGCCGCCTTCGAAATGGACGAGATTCTGTACGAGCTGCGCGAGCATAGTTCGGGGCTGAATGCCGGCCGCTGGGATTACATCTTCTCGGCAATCAAGAAGTTCAAGTCCGACCGCGATTTCTGCCTAGCGGATCGCTCGCAGATCACCATGACGGCGCCCTTCATGCGCGCCTACGCGCTGTTGCTGCTCAAAACTTGCCATCGCCGCAACGCACCGGCCATTGGCGGCATGAGCGCGCTGATTCCGATCAAGAACGATCCGGCCGCGAACGACAAGGCCATGGCCGGCGTGCGCTCCGACAAGGCGCGCGATGCCGGCGACGGTTACGACGGCGGCTGGGTCGCGCACCCGGGGCTCGTGCCGATCGCCATGGAAGAGTTCGTCAAGGTGCTCGTCGACAAGCCTAATCAGATCGGCAAGCAACGCGAGGACGTGCTCGTCACCGCGACCGACCTGCTGGACTTCCGTCCGGAAGCGCCGATCACGGAAGCTGGTCTGCGCAACAACATCAACGTCGGCATTCACTACCTCGGTTCGTGGCTCGCGGGCAATGGCTGCGTGCCGATCCACAATCTGATGGAAGACGCAGCGACCGCCGAGATTTCGCGCTCGCAAGTGTGGCAGTGGATTCGCTCGCCGAAGGGCACGCTCGACGACGGCCGCAAGGTGAGCGCCGAACTGGTGCGCGAGCTCGCCGTACAGGAGCTCGACAAGGTAAAGCAGGCGGTGGGCGGCGATACGAAGCCCTATGAGCGCGCCGCGCAAATCTTCGAGCAGATGTCGACGTCTGAACAGTTCACCGACTTCCTGACGCTGCCGCTCTACGAAGAAATCTGACGCTGAAGTGCCCGGCCGCGATCATGGCCGGGGCACACAGACAAGCGTGAAGATGCCCGGCCCGACGGCCCGCCCGACTGCTGCCGGGCGAGCCGTTTTTCATGGCGCTCGTGGCGCGTGCGGCCAATGTCAGCGCGTCGCGCGATACGTCACCCAATCGCCCGAGCGGATTTCCGGCAAGCCCTTCACCGCATGAGGCGTAACCGGGTAGAAGCGGCAGTTGACGACGTTGCCGTCCACTTTCACCATCACTTCGCGAGCCAGAAAGCGATCTTCGACGCCGGGGTATACCGCCTCGATTTCATCGAGCACGGCGACGAGCTCATCGTCGATCTCGTAGACGTCGCCGATCACGTCCACGCCCTGCTCGTCCACCACCAGGCCCGGATACGAGCCGAAGTCGAACAGGTGGCCGCGAACCGTGGCCGTACCCAGCAGATTCGGCTCGGCAATCTCGTTGCGCGCCGCAGCTTCGCGGATGTCGTTTACTTCGCCGGCTCGCAGCGTGCCGTAGACAAAGACGGTTTGCATCGTCGTTCGTACTCCTCGGGTGGGGGTCGGTCGGTCCGGACATTATGCAACGCCGCAAGGCGCACGCTCTACAATGAGAGCCCGCCCTTGATCGCGCTGTGTCCACGGCGTCCTGCTTGATGGATCGACTTTTGCCATGACTGCGTACGCCGGCTCTGACTCCTCGAGCTTCGTCAGCCTGACCGACACTCCACCAGAATTCCAGCCCAACGAGGCGCACCCGATTCGCGTGCGCTCGCGGCCCATGCCGATGGGGTCGCACTTCGCACGGCACCAGCATGCGTGGGCGCAGGTCGCGTATGCGTCGCGCGGCGTGCTGCGCGTGGCCACGACCGGCACGACGTGGATGGTGCCGCCTTCGCGCGCCATCTGGGTGCCACCGCATGTCACGCACGAGGTCGTGGCTGTCGAAGACGCGTTCCTGCGCACGCTTTACATCGCGGAAAGCACGGTGCCCGCGGGACTCGACGCGCCGCGCGTGGTCGAAGTCTCTAACCTGCTGCGCGAAGTCATTGCAGCACTGGACACGCCGGGCCTCTCGCCTGCGCGCGAGCGCCTGCTCGGCGCGCTGGCACTCGACGAGCTGACGCGCTCCGAGCCGCTGCCCCTTTCCGTACCCATGCCCAACGAAAAGCGCCTGCGCGCGCTGTGCGAAGCAGTGATTGCGGACCCGTCGCCGGCTGAATCGCTCGAACAGTGGGCGGCGAGCGTGGGGGCGAGTACGCGCACCATTGCGCGTTTGTTCCGGCAGGAGCTCGGCGTGAGCTTTTCGCAGTGGCGGCAACAGGCAATCCTGGCTCGCGCGATTCCGCTGCTAAGCCAGGGGCAGCCGCTCTCACATGTGGCGCGCGAGTTGGGCTATCAGAGCCAGAGCGCCTTTTCGGCGATGTTCCGGCGGGCCTTTGGCGAGAGCCCGCGCGCGTTTATCGAACGCGGCTCGGAACATCGGCTGGAGAATGGAGAAAGCGCGGACGGTGCTGGTGCGGATGATATTCCCGGCGAAGAGCCGGTGCTAAGTCGCCCTGACGCGGCGAACGGCGCGGCTCACTGAGCGCGGCTTTACACCTGAGACCCGCACGTCAAACCCGCCGCGCCAGATGACGGATCGCACCGAGTTGCGCCAGCCGCGGCCCGGCCAGCTTGTAACCCTTGCGCTGATACAGGCGCGCTGCGGGATTGTCGACGAACACACGCAGTTGCAGTTCGCGCAGCCCGCGCTCACGCGCCCACTGGTGAGACATATCCAGCAGATAGGTGCCGGCGCCGAGCCGTCTGTATCCCTCCGCGATCTGTACGTCACGAATATGCAGCGAATCGCCTTCCTGCGTGATACGCAGCACGCCTATCGCCTTGCCGTCCATTTCGAGAATGAAATTCTCCGACTCGCGCCAGCTGCCGAGAAACAGGTCGCCGCGCCAGACGAGATGATGCCGCTGGTAGTAGCCGCCCATGTTGCCGTGAGTCAGCGCCTCGGCGAACTCAAAGTCGTCCATGCTGGCTTTGCGGAGATGAAACGGTGACGGAGCTTCGGTTGGATCGAACATGGCGGCGCGGCGAAGAGAAGTCGGATAAACGGTAAAACAGCCCGCGCGCGCTGGCAATGGCTGTTTGTCCGGGCACGGCCGGCGGAAACGTCAGCGGAAACAAAAAAGCCCACTTCTTGCGAAGTGGGCTTTCCGAAATCTGGCGGAGCGGACGGGACTCGAACCCGCGACCCCCGGCGTGACAGGCCGGTATTCTAACCAACTGAACTACCGCTCCAGATTTTCACACTGATCACGCAAGGAACAAGCAAGCTTGCTCCTGCTGCACCGTTCAACTTCTTACCGAACGACGCCGATGTTCTGGCGTCCCCTAGGGGATTCGAACCCCTGTACTCACCGTGAAAGGGTGATGTCCTAGGCCTCTAGACGAAGGGGACAACGTACTGCTTACACCTTTAATGAAAAAGCCCGTTCAGGTTTGCATGAACGGGCTTTGTCTGGCGGAGTGGACGGGACTCGAACCCGCGACCCCCGGCGTGACAGGCCGGTATTCTAACCGACTGAACTACCACTCCAGTCTTTACATCCTGGCTTGCGAGCGTCGGTTAATTCTCTGCAAGCTGCGCTGCTTTGGCGCGAGTCGTTCAACGACTCCGAACACTAAAGCGACGCTGATGTATGGCGTCCCCTAGGGGATTCGAACCCCTGTACTCACCGTGAAAGGGTGATGTCCTAGGCCTCTAGACGAAGGGGACATAATCTTTTCAGATCTGTCTTTAATTGCTGCTGACTAAAATAAACTGGATTTAAACTACTTGCCAGTTATTTACTGCGTCAACCGCAAAGACCGCTATTTTAACTACGCTACTGCTGTTTGTGAAGTCTTTTTTGCTACAAGTTCCACGGTTTGGAACGACTTCACACTGCTCTGATGGTGGAGGTAAGCGGGATCGAACCGCTGACCTCTTGCATGCCATGCAAGCGCTCTCCCAGCTGAGCTATACCCCCTTGCAGAACAGAAACGAGATTCTAGAGGCCAATCTGCGCTTTGTAAATACCCTTTGAGCAATTGCATGCGACTTTTTTCTCAAGAGGCATGCAATCCATCTCAACGCGCCCGCGAATGCGCCCGGACGCTCTCACGCGCCTCAGGCGAGCGCCTTCTCGATACGGCTCACCACGACTTCGCGACCAAACAGCATGAGCACCGTGTCGATAGACGGCGTATGCGTGGTGCCCGCCACCAGCAGACGAACCGGCATGGCCAGTTGCGGCATCTTCAGCTTGTGCGCGGAAAGGGTCGCTTTGAGCGCGGCGGCAATCGCCTCTTTGGTCCATTCCACGGTCTTCAGCACCGTGGCCAGCTCGCCCAGCGCCGGGCGCACTGCGTCGGTGACGTGTTGGGCGAGCGCTTCAGCCTCCGGAGCGGGCGTGCGATAGAACATTGCCGCGTTCTCCGCAATTTCCTTGACCGTGGACGCGCGATCCTTCAGCAAGCCGACCACCGCCGGCAGGTCTGCGCCCTGCGCGACGCTCGCCTCCTCCACGCCCAACTCGGCAAGGAACGGCCGTACAAGGCCGGCAAGGCGCGCGTTATCTGCTTCCTTGATGTAATGCGCGTTGAGCCAGTTCAGCTTGTCGTGGTCGTACTGCGCCGGGGATTTGCCCAGATGCTCGAGATCGAACCATTCGACGAACTGCTCGCGCGAAAAAATCTCGGCGTCGCCATGCGACCAGCCGAGGCGCGCCAGATAGTTCACCACCGCCTCGGGGAGGTAGCCTGCGTCGCGATAACCCATCACGCTCATCGCGCCGTGACGCTTGCTCATCTTTTCGCCCTGCTCGTTGAGCACGGTCGGCAAGTGCGCGTACACCGGCGGTTCGCCGCCGAGCGCGCGCAGAATGTTGATCTGCCGCGGCGTGTTGTTCACGTGATCGTCGCCGCGAATCACGTGGGTGATGCGCATGTCCAGATCGTCGACCACAACGCAGAAGTTGTAAGTCGGCGTGCCGTCAGGCCGCGCGATCACGAGGTCGTCGAGCTCCTCGTTCGAGATTTCGATGCGCCCTTTCACCGCATCGTCCCACGCCACCACGCCGGTGAGCGGATTGCGAAAGCGCAACACCGGCTGCACGCCGGCCGGCGGCTCGGGCAGCACCTTGCCCGGCTCCGGGCGCCACGTGCCGTCATAACGCGGCTTTTCGCCTGCTTCACGCTGACGCTCCCGCAACGCGTCCAGTTCCTCAGTGGACATGTAGCAGGGGTACACGAGCCCCGCGTCGCGCATCTGTTGCAGCACTTCGCGGTAACGGTCCATGCGCTGCATCTGGTAGAACGGGCCCTCGTCGAAATCGAGGCCGAGCCATTCCATGCCTTCCAGAATCGCGTTGACGGATTCAACCGAGGAGCGCTCGACGTCGGTGTCCTCGATCCGCAGCACGAAGGTCCCCTTCATCTTGCGCGCGAACGCCCACGGATAAAGCGCGGAGCGGATGTTGCCGAGGTGAATGAAGCCGGTGGGACTGGGTGCGAAGCGGGTGCGAACGGAGGTGGTCATTAGCGTTACTCGAAGACGGGCGCCGGCGCCGGGCAGACAGCGCCTCTGAAGCGCGGCAGCGAACCGTGCCCGGACGGCAGAACGACTGCCATGAATGGACACGAGGGAATAAAAACAAGAGCCGAATTATACCTTTCGCGCGCGGCCGCCCTGCCCTCGTCCAGATGGCTAATCACGGCCCCTTCACGGCGCCTTCACGGCGTCGTCCGGCGCCGCGCGCGACGGTGCAACGTTTCATTACGGCCCGCCGCGGCGGCGCCGCTTTGCATTATGATGTGCGCGCGCTGGGGCCTGCACGCGGCCCGGCGCGGATGGAACCGCCAATTCGGTTGCCTCGCCCTTGCCTGATCGCGGCCGCCTGCGGCGCTCACTGCGTCGCTTACGCCGTTGCTGGAGAACTCGTTGAAACCTTCGTCGCCTCGTCACGGCCGCCGCCATTTTTCGCTCGCGGCCGCCTCCGCGGTACTCGCCGCCTGCACCACGGCGGGCAGCAAAACCGACGGCCAGTCGTCGTCGAATAAAGGCACCGCCGCGCCCGCAGCCAATACGCCGCCGCTCGACAAGCCGCAGCGGCCGCTGCGCGTTGCCCTCGCGCTCGGCGGCGGCGCGGCGCGCGGCTTCGCGCACATCGGCGTGATCAAGGCGCTGGAGGCGCGCAACGTTCAGGTGGATCTGGTGGCCGGCACGAGCGCCGGCTCTGTGGTCGGCGCGCTTTACGCGTCGGGCATGAACGGCTTTGCGCTGAACAAGCTCGCGCTCACCATGGACGAAGCGTCGATCAGCGACTGGGCCATGCCGTTTCGCACGCGGGGCTTTTTGCAAGGCATCGCATTGCAGAATTATCTGAACACCACGCTCAACAACCGGCCTATCGAAAAGATGGTCAAGCCGCTGGGGGTCGTCGCCACCGACCTGAAAACCGGCCAGCCGATTCTTTTCCAGCGCGGCAACACGGGCGTCGCGGTACGGGCGTCATGCAGCGTGCCGTCCATCTTCGAGCCGGTGAAGATCGGCGGTCATGAATATGTGGACGGCGGCCTCGTGAGTCCCGTGCCGGCGTCGTTTGCGCGCAAGATGGGGGCGGACTTCGTGATCGCGGTGGACATTTCGCAGCGCCCTGAAAGCGGTCTCACGGCCAGTTCGTTCGACGTGCTCATGCAGACCTTCACGATCATGGGCCAGACGATCAAGGCGTACGAGCTCGACAAGTATGCGGACATCGTGGTCCGGCCGAACCTCGCGGCTATGAGCGGCAGCGACTTCTCTCAGCGCAACGCCGCGATTCTCGCGGGTGAAGAAGCCGTCGCCAGGATCATGCCGGAGTTGCAACGCAAGCTGGCGGCGAGCCGGGCGGCTTAGGGCGGCTTAGGGCGGCTCGGGGCGGCTGGGGCGAATTAGGGCGGCTCGTGACGGATCAGAGCGGTGTAACGAGGCTCAGCTCGGCTCAGTGCGGTTCAGGACCGAGGGCCGCGCTAATCGGCGGCTCTTGAAGTAGCCCACACGCCAGCCGCGCAAACGCAAAAAAGCCTGCTTCTTACGAAGCAGGCTTTTTTGGTCTGCGCGCCAGAACCGCCGGCCGGCAAAAATCAGTTATTGCCGCCGATAGTCGCGTTCACGCGCTTGCGCAGATCTTCGCCGCCCTGATACGACGTCTCGATGCGACGCGCGCCGGTGAAGCGTTTTTCCCAGTAGCCGTCGTCCATGTCGTCGACACGGATCGTGCTGCCCGTGGACGGCGAATGCACGAACTTGTTGTCACCGATATAAATGCCGACGTGCGAGAAGGTACGGCGCATCGTATTGAAGAACACCAGATCGCCCGGCTTCAGATCGCTCACGCGGACCTTTTCGCCGACGCGGCTCATTTCTTCGGCACGGCGCGGCAGAGCCATGCCCAACGTGTCCTGGAACACGTAGCGGACAAAACCGCTGCAATCGAGCCCCGAATCCGGCGTATTGCCGCCCCAGCGGTAGCGAACGCCGATCATGTTCAGCGCGCCGACCACCACGTCGCCCGCTTTGCCGGCCATGCCGGAGAGGAATGACCGGGCGCCGCTTTCGGTATTGCCGGAGAGCGCTTGGGTACTGGAGGAAGAGGACGAGGAATTCGCCGTGTTGCTCGGCGAAAAAGAGGCATTCTGATTGAAACTGCTTACTTCGTCGGCGAAAGCGCCGGGAGCTGCTGCGATCAAGACGCCAATGAACATCCCGGCGACGGCGCGCGTGCAAGCCTGGGTCAGATTTCTGTGCTGCATTGGTCGGTAGTTTTTGCTAAAGAATCAGGAGTCTACGGAAAAAAGTTTGGTCGATACTAGCCAGTAAGTATTCACGTGTCAAAACAAATAGAAAAATACAATCGAGACACGCACCCAATTGGTGAAAGGGTGAAAAATCAATGGTCCAACGCGGCTTTCAGGAGCTTTCGAGTGTAGGGGTGCGACGCCGTCGCAAAGATCTTCTCAACGTCTCCACTTTCGACGATAGAACCGTTTTGCATGACCGCGACGCGATGCGCCATCGCCCCGATCACCGCGAGATCGTGGCTGATGAAAACGAAGCCGAGGTTGTACTTCTGTTGCAACCCGGCGAGCAGTTTCAGCACTTGCTGCTGGATCGAAACGTCCAGCGCGCTGGTCGGCTCGTCGAGCACCAGAATGCGCGGCTCGACCACGAGTGCGCGCGCAATGGCTATGCGTTGGCGCTGCCCGCCCGAAAACTCGTGCGGATAGCGCAGCAGCGCGGTGCGGTCGATGCCGACTTCGCGAAGAACGGCAAGCACCTTGTCGCGGCGCGCTTGCGGCGACATCTGCGGGCGGTGCAGCGCCAGTCCCTCGCCGACAATCCGCTCGACAGTCTGCCGCGGCGAAAGCGAGCTGAACGGGTCCTGAAACACCACCTGCATGTGCGAGCGCAACGCCGTCTGCTCCACGCCGCGGTAGCTGCCCAGCGCCCTGCCCTGAAACTCGATTTCGCCATGCGCGGTGCGCTGCAGGCCGAGCAGCGCCATGGCCAGCGTCGACTTGCCCGAGCCCGATTCGCCGACAATCCCAAGCGTCTCGCCCTGCCGCACCGAAATGTTCGCATCGGCGACCGCCCGGAACCGCCCCGAGCGAAACCAGCCGGCAAATCCGGGCAGCTTCGTCTTGAAATCGACGGACACCTCGCGGGCTTCGAGAAGCACCGGCGCAATAGGCAACACCGGCACGACCGTGCGCTGTGGCCGGCTAGCGAGGAGCCGCTGCGTGTACGGATGCTGCGGCGACTCGAATACCTGCGCCACCGGTCCGCTTTCGACCAGCACGCCCTTTTCCATGACCGCGATACGCTCGGCAAAATTGCGCACGAGGTTCAGGTCATGGGTGATGAGCAGCACCGCCATGCCGCGCTTTGCCGCCTCGTCGCGCTGCAGTTCGAGCAGCAGTTCGACTATCTGCGCGCGAATCGTCACGTCGAGCGCGGTGGTCGGCTCGTCCGCGAGCAGCAGACGCGGCCGGCACGCCAGCGCCATCGCGATCATCGCGCGCTGCCGCTGCCCGCCGGAGAGTTCGTGCGGGTGACTGTTCACGCGCTTGCCCGGCTCGGGAATGCCCGTGCGCCCGAGCAGCGCGACCGCGCGCTTGCGGCCTTCGGTTGCCGACACGCCGTCGTGCACGACAATCGTCTCGGCAATCTGGTCGCCTACCGTGTAGAGCGGATTGAGCGCGGTCATCGGCTCCTGAAAGATCATCGCGATGTCCGAGCCGCGCAGGCCGCGCATCTCGCGCTCGGTTTTGGCGAGCAGATCCTCGCCGTCGAAACGGATCGAGCCGCTCACCTGCGCGTCGCTCAACAGGCGCAACACCGACAACGCCGTCACACTCTTGCCCGAACCCGATTCGCCGACGAGCGCGACGCGCTCGCCGCGCCGGATCGTCAGCGTGACGTCGTTGACGGCGACCGTTTCGCCGAAGCTCACATGAAGATGATTCAGCTCCAGCAGCGGCACCGCAGCCCCTGCTGCCCCACCTTCATGCGGCTGATTCGCTTGCCGTTGCGCTTGCTCTCGCGCTTGCCCTTGCGTGCTCACTGATTTCCTCCTGCGCGCATCGCGTCGGAGATGCGGGTGTCGAGCGCGTTACGCAGTGCGTCGCCCATGAAAGTCAGCAGCAACAGCATCGCGACCAGCACCCCGAAGGTGGACAGCGAGATCCACCACGCGTCGAGATTGGCCTTGCCTTGCGCGAGCAGTTCGCCAAGACTGGGTGTGGGCGAAGGCACGCCCAGGCCGAGAAAGTCGAGACTGGTGAGCGCGAGAATCGCTCCGCTCATGCGAAACGGAAGGAATGTGATGACCGGCGTGAGGCTATTGGGCAGCACATGCCGCCACATGATTTGCCAGTTCGACAAACCCATGGCCTTCGCCGCGCGCACATAGTCCTGCTGCCGGTTGCGCAGAAATTCGGCGCGCACGTAATCCGACAACCCGATCCAGCCGAACAGCGAGAGCAGCACGATAAGCAGAATGAAACCCGGCTCGAAGATGGACGAGAAGATGATCAACAGATAAAGCTCAGGCATCGCGCTCCAGATTTCTATCAGGCGCTGCCCGACGATATCCGTACGTCCTCCGAAATAACCCTGGACCGCGCCCGCCGCAATACCGAATATCGTGCCGATGAAGGTCAGCACGAGCCCGAATTCCACCGAAACACGAAAGCCGTACAGCAGCCGCGCAAACAGATCGCGGCCGCGGTCGTCGGTGCCGAGCCAGTTCTCGCGCGAAGGCGGTGCGGGGTTGGGCGCCTTCGAAAAATAGTTGAGCGTGTCGTAGTAGTAATGATTCGGCGGATACACGGCGAAGTTGCCGGGCGCACTGAAACGCTGCCTGATGTAGGGGTCGAGATAATCCGCCGGCGTCGGAAAATCGCCGCCGAACGTGGTTTCGGCATAGGTGCGAAAAAGCGGAAAATACAAATGCCCGTCGTAGCGCACCACGAGCGGCTTGTCGTTCGACCACAGCGGCCCCGCCAGGCTTGCCACGAAAGCCGCAACGAACACGATCAGGCTCCAGTAGCCAAGCCGCTGCTGACGAAACCGCTGCCACACGCGGCGCGCGGGCGAAGGCGAGACGAACGCGCGCGCGGGCTCCACGCGGGCTGCTGCATCGGCTGAGAGGCGGGCTCGATTCATCAGCGCTCCAGTTGTTCGAATTGGATGCGGGGGTCGACCCACACGTAGCAAAGATCGGAAACGAGCTTTGTCGCAAGACCGATCAACGTGAAGAGATACAGCGTGCCGAGCACCACTGGATAGTCGCGCCGCACGACCGATTCATACGACAGCAGACCTAGACCGTCGAGCGAGAAAAGCGTCTCGATCAGCAGGCTGCCCGTGAAAAATGCGCCGATGAAGGCCGCGGGAAAGCCGACGATCAGCGGCAGCATCGCGTTGCGAAACACGTGTTTCCATAGCACCCGTTTCTCCGAAAGACCTTTCGCGCGCGCAGTCAGCACATACTGCTTGCGAATTTCGTCGAGGAAGGCATTTTTCGTCAGCATCGTGACGACCGCGAAACTGCCGATCACGGAGGCGGTGATCGGCAATGCGATGTGCCACAAATAATCGAGAACCTTGCCTACCACACTCAATTGCGCCCAGTTATCCGACGTGAGGTTGCGCAGCGGAAAAAGCTGCAGGAACGTGCCCCCGCCGAACAGCACCAGCAGCAGCACGCCGAGCACGAAACCCGGAATGGCGTAGCCGATCAGCACAACGAGACTCGTCGCGACGTCGAAGCGCGAACCGTTGCGCACGGCTTTGGCAATGCCGAGCGGCACCGAGATCAGATAGGTAAGAAAAAACGTCCATAAGCCGATGCTGATCGACACCGGCAGCTTCGACACGATCAGCGACCACACGCTCTGATGGCGGAAATAGCTCTGCCCCAGGTCGAACGTCGCAAAGCGCTTGAGCATCAGCATGTAGCGCTCGAGCGGCGGCTTGTCGAAACCGTACAGCGCCTTCAGTTGCGCAATCTGCTGCGCGTCCACCCCGTTGTGCGAGCGCAGACCGAATGGCACCGCGCCCTCGGCGCCCTTGCGCAGTTCGTGCTGCATCTGCTCGACAGGGCCGCCAGGCACGAACTGGATCACGACGAAAGTCAGCGTCAACACACCGAGCAACGTCGGAATCATTAGCAACAGGCGTTTGAGAATGTAGCTCCACATGGCGGGCGTTCCGTTGCGAGGGCGGTGATTGGATGACTATAGCGCGCGGCTTGCATGCAGCAGATCACTGCGACTGAGCACGGTTCGCCTGTTGCGGCTGTGCGAACCACCATGTCGACGTGATCCAGCCTTCGGCCCCATAGTACAGGGGCAGTGTTGCCGGCCACGCCAGCCCGCGCTTGAATGCCACACGGTGCGTCGCGCTGTACCAGTGCGGCACGGCGTAGTAGCCGTGCATCAGCACGCGATCGAGCGCATGCGTCGCATCGAGCAGTTGCTCGCGCGTCTGCGCCTGCACGAGCGCGCGCAGGATCGCGTCCACCGCAGGCGACTTCAATCCAATCACGTTGTCCGAGCCATGAGTGTCCGCCGCCTTGCTGCCGAAGCGCTCGATCTGTTCGGAGCCCGGCACCTGCACGTCCGGCATGCGGATAGTCGTGGTGTCGAAGTCGAATGCGTCGAGGCGCTTCTGGTACACCGCGTAATCGGCGACGCGAAATGTCGCGGTTATCCCGAGCTTCTGCAGGTTGCGGATAAAGGTCGCGACAATCGGCTCCATTTGCGCGGCCGAACCCGAGTCGTCGAGTATTTCGAACTGAAACGGTTCGCCCTTGGCATTACGCAGCGCGCCGTCGCGGTAGGTCCAACCGGCCTCTTGCAACAACGCACGCGCTTGCAGCAGATTCGCGCGCAACGAGCCGGGCGGATCGGTGTCGGGCTGCTTCGGCGGCGGGCCGAACACCGCGGGGTCGAGCTTAGCGCGCCACGGTTCGAGCAGCGCCAATTCGCCTGGCGACGGCAGGCCCTTTGCCTGCAGATCCGTGTTGGCAAAGAAACTGTCGATGCGCGTGTACTGATTGAAGAACAACTGCCGGTTCAGCCACTGGAAGTCGAGCGCGAGATCGAGTGCCTTGCGCACGCGCACGTCCTGAAACAGCGGCCGCCGCGTGTTGAGCATGAAGCCCTGCATGCCCGTGCCGTTGTGTTGCGGGAACACTTTCTTGATGAGCTCGCCGCTGTCGAACTTCTTGCCCACGTCGCGCCGCACCCAGTTGCGCGCCACATATTCGACAAGGGCGTCGTATTCGCCGGCCTTGAAGGCCTCGAGCCGCGCGACGCTATCGGAGTACAGCTTGTAGACGATGCGATCGAAGTTGTACATGCCGACGCGCACTGGCAACGCCGCTCCCCAGTACTCCGGATTGTAGCGATAGGTAATCGTACGCCCGTTGTCGTAGCTTTCGATCAGGTAGGGGCCACTGCCAATCGGCTTTTCGAACGCCATTTGATCGAATGGAATGCGACTGCCGTCGGGCTTCATCCCCCATTTGCGAGAGAACACCGGCATGCCGCCCGCAAGCAACGGCAACTCGCGATTGCGTTGCTGGAAATCGAACCGTACCGTGTGCGCATCGACGACAACCGCGCGCGTGATCTGCCCGAAGATCGACATGAATTGCGGCGCGGCCTGCGGACTCTTGAGCGTGTCGAGCGAGTACTTGACGTCGTCTGCCGTAACGGGGTCACCATTCGAGAAACGCGCACGCGGGTTGATATGGAAGGTGGTCGACAAGCCGTCGGCCGCGACCTTAATGTCGTCGGCGAGCAGCCCGTATGCGGAGGCCACTTCGTCGCTGCTGCCCGTCGTCAGACTCTCGAACAGCAGGTCCACGCCGGGCGCCGTGTTGCCGCGCAACGTGAACGGATTGAATTTGTCGAAGCTGGTCAGACGGCTCGGATTGGCCAGCACGAGCGTGCCGCCCTTCGGCGCATCCGGGTTCACGTAGTCGAAATGCCTGAAGTCCGCCGGATATTTCGGCTCGCCGTATTGCGCGATGGCATGGACCGCGTGAGCCGATGGCGCCGCAAACAGACCCGCGGTGACGAGCACACCGCACAGCGCCGCGACGCCTGCTGTGCGCGATGAACCTGACACGACCGCCCTACCGACGCCCGAGAGCCTGCGAACGACACGTTGAAGTGCACGAGGCGATGGAACCCGTCGCGAGCCAGTTGTCATAAGCGCCTTGGTGTCATTGGACAATTCGTGGTGAGGGGATTCTACCCAATAAATCCACCTGAACCGTAAGCCCACACGGCTGCCAGGCCGACTGGCGAAGCCATGAAAAAACCGCCCTTTCGGGCGGCCTCTGTCTTCGCTGATGAATCTTTGCTGCGGCTCAGTGCCAGCCGCGACCGTGATCGTAGTGATCGCGGCGATAGTCGTAACGACCCGGCGGATGATGACGGTACCAGTCGTCGCGCGCCCAGTAGCGACGGCCGTCCCAATAGCGGTCGCCGTGCCAGCCGATCACGATGGCGGGAGCGCCGTAATAGACGGGCGCGGGCTGGTACACGACCGGCGGCGGAGGCGGCGGAGGCGGGGCATAAACCGGAGCCGGCGCCACATAGACGGGCGCGGGAATGCCGATATTTACGCCGATGTTGACCCCGCCGGCCATTGCTGCACCTGACGCGCTCAACGCTGCAGTCCCAAGCAGAAGCAGAACAAAACGAGCGGACTTCATCGATCACCCTTGGAAGAATGTGTGGTTGGCGGAAATATAGCGCAAGGCGGCGCGCGGCGTATTTCAACTTTGTAATAACTGATGCATAAGATCGCAGCCGGGGCGAGAGGTTACTTTCCGTTACATTCCTGCGATGGCATCGGAACCGACGTAGCGACTAAGCGAGGCTGTGCAACGGTTGCAGCTCCAGGACATCAATTGCGTGGAAATAACGGAAATTAGTTCGGAACCCGAATCAAGATGAACTCCGCGTCGCCGCCCGCATGAGTATTGCCGGCGGTTGTCATGTCACGCAAATTCATCAGGTACGGCTACCTAATCGCGCGCCCATATCGCCCGGACCCGTGTGGGTGCCCAGATGCTCGCCAGCGCATTGCAAACGCCGACATATCGCACCTCCTGTTAGACGGCAAACACCGAGGTGAGATTTTTTCCTGGGCTTATCTGGAGCGGCTTGCGAAGGCCGAGCGACGATCAACGATGTGCAACGCGCTTCTCGAACGCGAGCCGCGTCCACGTGACGCCGGCGCGCCGGTTGCCTGGCTGAACCGAAGGCATCAACAATTGCAGCACGGGTTCAAGACCCGAGGCACTCGCAAGCCCGATTGTCTCCCGCGCGCAGACTTCGAACACGCGGCGCCCCGCGGGGGCAGGTCCATGACGAAGAGACATGATCAACCTTCCGCCATCCCGTAGCAGACCGCTCACGCGCGGCATCGCGCGGCAACGCTGCTCGCGATCCAGGTGCATCCACACAGCAGTGAGCATCACCAGATCAAATGTGTCCTGTCTTGAGCCGACGATCGCGAGATCGGGCAGGCTGTCGTCGATCCACTCGACGCGCGACGACCGATGCAGATCGCTGGCCGCGCTGCGCAGTTCGTCTACGGGTTCCACGGCAACGACCGCGTGTCCCATCGCGGCCAACGCCGCTGCATCGGTTCCGACTCCAGCGCCGACGTCGAGAACGCGGGACGGCACGGTTGGCAACAGGTGCAAAACCGGCGCATGACGATCTGAGAATGAAATGCCCCGCCACTGACGGATAAGCACGCCCGCCTCTTCCGCGTAGCCTTCCGTTCCGCTGGCGTTAGTGGACATTGCTGGACCTCACGTAGTGCACGTAACCGCACAGGTCGATTTGCTGCCACCGGGCAAACGTGCAGTGCACGCCGCGTCAGGGCAAACGAAGGGCCACGGCCGGCCACGGGCGGCCGGGCGTTACTCCGGCTGCTATGCGCGCGCCACTGTGTCGGGCGATTTCTCCGACCATACGCTGGCGAGTGACGCGCACCTTCACACCTGAAAGGCAGGCGCCCGTGGGTTGTCTATTGTGCGCCAATTTCGCGGGGGCGTGGCGAGTGCGCGTTGATCGCGCGTTGCGCTTAGTGGCCGCTTATCGAAGTTCTCATCGACTTGTTATTGAGCCTTTGTTCCGCTCGTATTCAGCTCCTATTGAGCGCCTACCGATCCCTTATCGAACGCGCGCCGCCACTGCATCACTATGCGTCGCCGCCTTGCGCGAGTATCAGATCCAGCGCACCGGAGACGATCGACCTGGCAAGCGCGGGTTCATCGACGCAGCGTGCCAGCGTGACCGCGCCGACGATAGTCGCGACGATGCCCAGCGCGAGCGTTTCGTTCCTGCCCGCAAGCGTCTGCGCTATCTGCGACGCGAGCGCGTGCACATAGCTCGTCAAGCCTTCGCGCACTTCGGGCACCGCATGACGCGCCTCGCCGGCGAGCGAACATAGCGCGCAGCCCGCACCGGGATTCTTGATATGACGATCGCTGAGGAACAGCTCGGCGATCACCTGCAACGGTTCTTTCTTCGCGGAGCCACCCGCACCTGCCGCTGACATTGCGTGGGCAACACGTTGTTCGCTCTGCTCCAGTGCGTATTGCAGCGCCTCGACGATCAACGCGTCACGCGACGCGAAGTGTCCATAGAACGCGCCATGCGTCAGGCCGGCTTGCCGCATGGTGTCGGCCACGCCGAGCGCGTTGATCCCCTCTTCCCGAATTTGCCGCGCGGCTGTTTCCAGCACACGCTGACGGCTCTCTGCCTTTTGCGCCTGTGAATAGCCCATTTACGTCACCTCTTGACATTCTGCATGACGAGCATAATACTGAAAATGTGCATGATGATCAACATGCAGAATGTCAGGAAGAGGATATCCCAAGGAGATGTCCGCATGCGGCGGCGAATTCGCCGTTCAACCGTTTCAGGCGCCAGGCGGCGCCGGTGAAGGAGAGAAATGATGCGTTTCACAGGAAAAACTGCGTTGATAACCGGTGGCAACAGCGGCATTGGTTTCGTGACGGCGAGGCGGCTGATTGCCGAGGGCGGACGTGTGGTGATCACCGGACGTGATCGCGCCAAGCTGGACCAGGCCGTCGCGGAGTTGGGTGAAAACGCGCTGGGCGTGCAGGCCAATCTGGACAACGAAGCTGAAATCGAAGCACTGTTCGAGCAGATCAGGAGTACGTTCGGTTCGCTCGATATCGTGTTCGCGAACGCCGGCATTTCGGGCCCGACGCCGCTCGGCAACACCAGGGCCGCCGCATTCGAGGCCATCTTGCGCACCAATCTCACGGCAGTGTTTCTGACCGTGCAAGGCGCGTTGCCGCTGATGAGCGCGGGTGGTGCCGTCGTGTTGAACGGCTCGGTGATGCGCGAGCTCGGCTCACCGGGATCGTCGGCTTATTCCGCGACCAAGGCGGGCATCACCGGTATGGCGAAGGTGTTCGCGTCGGAGCTCGTGGAGCGTGGAATACGAGTAAACACCGTCATTCCTGGAGGCACGCGCACGCCGATCTGGACACGCGGCGCACGCGAAGGCGCGACGCTCGAAGGCACCGAGCAGGCACTTGGCCCGCGCATTCCGATGGGACGTCTTGCGACGCCGGAGGAGGTGTCGGCAGCGGTGCTGTTTCTCGCCTCGGATGACGCCTCCGGCATGACCGGCGCGGAGATCGTCGTAGATGGCGGGACGACCGGTGCGCCGTGGGGGTCGACGGTTTTCCGGAAGGTGTGAGCGATGCCTCGATGAGTTCGTCTGATGCTCGCGGTAAATGGGGCGTCAGATGCTGCTTAATGAGGAGAGTGCGTGTCGTTATCGTGAAGGTGGATTCGCGATCGATGTCATCGTGAGCCAGAAAAACAAAAACCCCGTAAGTCTTTAAACTTACGGGGTTTCGCCACCATCACTGGCGGAGACGGAGGGATTCGAACCCTCGATCCAGGTTTTGGCCCAGATGCTCCCTTAGCAGGGGAGTGCCTTCGACCTCTCGGCCACGTCTCCCAAACTTTCGCTCGCGCAGGGAGTCAGCGCGACGAAGCCAAGATAATAGCGGCCCGAACCGCCAAGGTCAATGTCTGACGAACGCTTTTTTGTGCCAATTTCGTCATTCATGGAGATTTTCTGACCGGGCCGCGCCAGCACGCATCAACGAATGGAACGCTCCTGTACGCCCCGCCGTTTCACAGCGAATTACGCCTGGTCCAGTTCGAAAGCCTTATGCAGCGCGCGCACTGCGAGCTCCATATACTTTTCGTCGATCAGTACTGAAATCTTGATTTCGGAGGTCGAGATCATCTGAATGTTGATGCCCTCTTCCGACAGCGTGCGGAACATCGTGCTGGCAATGCCCACGTGCGAACGCATACCCACGCCCACCACCGACACCTTCGAAACCTTGGGATCGCCCAGCACCTGCTCGGCCTGCACGTGACCCTTCACCTGATTCGTGAGAATGTCCATGGCGCGCTGGTAGTCGCCGCGGCCCACGGTAAACGTGAAAGCCGTTTTGCCCTCCACGCTCTGGTTCTGGATGATCATGTCGACGTCGATGTTCGCGTCCGCCACCGGGCCGAGAATCTGGTACGCGATGCCCGGCTTGTCGGGCACACCCATCACGGCGATGCGAGCTTCGTCGCGCTGAAACGCGATGCCCGAGATGACTGCTTTTTCCATGGTCTCGTCTTCTTCAAAAGTAATCAGGGTGCCCGACTTCATTTCAGCGTCGAGCGGGATGAGCGGATCGGTCAGGCTCGACAGCACGCGCGTCTTCACCTGATATTTGCCGGCGAATTCCACCGAGCGGATCTGCAGCACCTTGGAACCCAGGCTTGCCATTTCCAGCATTTCTTCGAACGTCACGCGATCGAGCCGGCGCGCCTCTTCGACCACGCGCGGGTCGGTGGTGTACACGCCGTCGACGTCTGTGTAAATCAGGCACTCGTCGGCCTTCAATGCAGCCGCGACCGCAACCGCCGACGTGTCAGAACCGCCGCGGCCGAGCGTAGTGATGTTGCCGTCAGGGTCGATGCCCTGGAAGCCCGTGATCACCACGACCTTGCCTGCGTCGAGATCGCGCAGCACGCGCTCGCCGTCGATTTCGCTGATGCGCGCTTTGGTGAACGCGCTATCCGTTTTGACCGGCACTTGCCAGCCGGCATAGCTGACCGCTTCGACGCCGGCTTCCTGCAACGCGATGGCGAGCAGCCCTGAGCTGACCTGCTCGCCTGTTGCGGCGATCATGTCGAGTTCGCGCGGGCTCGGCTGCGTCGTAATCTCTTTCGCGAGGCCGAGCAAGCGGTTGGTCTCGCCGGACATTGCCGAGGGCACGACCACCATCTTGTGGCCGGCCTTGTGCCATTTCGCGACGCGCTTGGCGACGTTCTTGATGCGCTCGACCGAGCCCATCGAAGTGCCGCCGTATTTATGTACGATGAGTGCCATTGTCGTTCTGAACTGGAGGAGAAACCGCGCTGGCGCGCTCGCGACGACCGCACAAAAGCACAGGGGCGCAACGTCTTGTGAACGGCGGCAAAGTGTGTGGCGGCGTAGATGCAGCGCGCGTGCAACACGCGCGGATTTGCCCGTGATTGATCGCTAATGGCTTACCGGGAAACTCGGATCACGATCGGAAAACCGACAAAAGCGACGGCAAAAGCGGGGCGGGCAAACAAGTTAACGTACCCGATCGGACGCAAAAAGACAAGCCGCAAAGGCCGCGGCGGCGCCTCGGGACATGCCTGCAAAGCGTTGCTGGGACTGAACGCGCGCCGCGTTTGGGCGTGTCCAGCCCGAATCTTCGAGCCGATCACTCGCGCCCTATTTGCCCTGCCCCTAGCCCCGCCCCTTGCCTCGCTGCGCAGGCGGCGACCGGCCGTTCAGGCAATCAGCAAGTCTTCGTGCCAGCTAATCGACACCAGCGCCTCGTTCGGCGCAACGTCCGAGGGCAAGGCCGCACGATTGAGGCCAAGCAGCGGCACGAACAGCAATTCGTCGCCGCCATAAAGCAAGGGAACATCGCGCTTCCACGCTGCAATGCCGCGCTCCTGAAACAGGTTCTTGAGCGTGCGGCTGCGCGCGCCGGGTGCGTCGCTTGTCCGCATGCGCTCGCCGCCGCGACGCGAGCGAGCACTCAGCAACGCACGCTGCAACACGCTGACGGGAATCGCAGCTTCGCGTGCGGCGGGATCGGCATGCGACGCGTCGAGCGCCTCGAACACGAAAGTGCCACGCCATTGCGGTACGCGCCACGTCGCTTCGCCGTTCCATGCAAGCTCGCTTGCCTCGCGCTGCGGAATCGCGGTTTCGTCGGCGGGATCACGGCTGTCGCCCGCCTCCCAGTACACCACGCCGCGATAGCAGCGCAGCGCCTGCCCGGCATGATCGACGCGCAGACGATGCCCCTCCCCGCTCGCCCCCACTTCGCGCAGTTGCCGCAGCGCATCGCCAAGACGCGCGCTCGACGCCGGCATGAAGCCTTGCGAACGCATCCAGTAGCGCAGCAGGTTGAGCGCGCGCTCGTCGTCCAGTGCGATGAGCGCGTGGTGCGAGAGCGCGCGTCCTTCGTCGCGTGATGCGAGTTCCAGATCGATGCGCGCCAGTTCGTCGAGCAGCCGCTGTGCTGATGCCGCATGCGACGCGGTGCGCGCAAGTGCATCGCGAAAACCGGGAAAGTGAATCGCCAGCGTAGGCGTCACCTCGTGACGCAAGGCATTGCGTGCATAGCGCGTGTCGGCGTTCGATTCGTCGTCGATCCAGCGCAGGTGGCGTGCGTTTGCATACTGCTCGATCTGCGCGCGCAGCAAATGGAGCAACGGCCGCACGCGCACCGCCGCTGCGCCGGCGGGCGCGAACTCCGTTGGCATTGCCGCGAGACCCGCGAGGCCGGCGCCGCGCAACAGTTGCAGCAATACCGTTTCCGCCTGATCGTCCGCATGCTGCGCGAGCCACAGCGATTGAATGCCGTGCGCTGCGCACAGCGCGTCCAACGCCTGGTAACGTGCGTCGCGCGCCGCGGCTTCTACGCTCACGCCGACATCGCGCGACACCTCGACATGACGAGCCGCAAACTCGACGCTGCGTTCGCGCGCGAATGCCTCGCAGTGCGCGAGCCACGCATCGGCATTCGGGCTCAGGCCGTGATGAACATGAAACGCGATGCAACGCGATGCACCCGCCACGCGCACTGCGGCGTCGAGCAGCACGCCGGAATCGACGCCGCCGCTGAATGCCACCGCCACTCGCGCGTGGGAGGGCAGCGCGGCAAAAGCAACGCCGACCGCTTCGAGAACGAGGCGGTCGGCGCTTGATTGGGCAGAAGTGGTCACGTCGTTAGCGCAGTGGCATCGGGATGCGTTGCGCCGATAGACAAAAGAGAACGCGCGCGGGCTCAGGCACCCGGCGTCGTTTCCTTGAATTTGCCGTACGCCATCAGCCGTTCGAAACGGCGTTGACGCAAGTCATTGATGCTCATGCCCTGGAACTGACGCAGCGAATCGGCGAGCGCCCGACGCAGCAGCGCAGCCATGCCCTTCGGGTCGCGATGCGCGCCGCCGAGCGGCTCGTTGACGATCTTGTCGATCAGTCCGAGCGCTTTCAGCCGATGTGCGGTGAGGCCGAGGGCTTCCGCCGCTTCCGGCGCCTTGGCGGCGCTCTTCCACAGAATCGATGCGCAGCCCTCCGGCGAAATCACCGAATAGGTCGAGAATTGCAGCATCAGCACACTGTCGCCGACCGCAATGGCGAGCGCGCCGCCCGAACCGCCCTCGCCGATGATCGTGGCAATCAGCGGCGTTTTCAGTTCGGCCATCACATACAGATTGCGCCCGATAGCTTCCGACTGCCCGCGCTCTTCGGCACCGATACCGGGGTAGGCACCGGGCGTGTCGATGAACGTGAAAATCGGCAAGCTGAACTTTTCGGCCAGACGCATGAGCCGCTCGGCCTTGCGATAGCCTTCGGGACGCGGCATGCCGAAGTTGCGCAGCGCGCGCTCCTTGGTATCGCGGCCTTTCTGGTGACCGATCACCATGCAGGCCTGGCCGTTGAACCGTGCCAGACCGCCGACGATAGACAGGTCGTCCGCATAATTGCGGTCGCCGTGCAGTTCGTGGAAGTCGGTGAAAAGCTCGTTCACGTAGTCGAACGTGTACGGGCGCTGCGGATGACGGGCGATTTGCGAAACCTGCCACGGCGTGAGGTTCGCGTACAGATCTTTCGTGAGTTGCTGGCTCTTCTTGGACAGCCGCTCGATCTCTTCCGAAATATCGACGGCCGAATCGTCCTGCACGAAGCGCAATTCTTCGATCTTCGCTTCGAGTTCAGCGATCGGCTGTTCGAAATCCAGAAACGTGGTCTTCATTGGTTTTAATCCTTGGACTTACCGGCAGCGCGTATTCTAACCGCGCTCGCCGCTGTCAAAACCACTTCTCAACTATCAATATTGAACAGTTGATAGTTTCAAAAGCGGCATGCCTCTTTGTTCTGTCAGTAGTCGACCGGCAACGGGTCAAGGCTACGCCACATATACCAGGTGGCGACCGTGCGCCACGGCTCCCAGTTCGCAGCGACCTCGCGCGCTTCGCTGCGCGTGACCGGCTCGCCGCTGAAGTAATTGACGCTGATGGCGCGGATCAGACCGAGGTCGTCGAGCGGCAGCACGTCGGGACGCGAGAGGTTGAAGATGAGGAACATCTCCGCGGTCCAGCGGCCGATGCCGCGAATCTGCGTGAGTTCGGCAATCACCGCCTCGTCTTCCATCGAGCGCCATTTGCCTACGTGCAACGCGCCTGAAACGAAATGCTGCGCGAGGTCGAGCACATACTCCGCCTTGCGTCTGGACAAACCGCACGCCGTCAGCTTTTCCTGACCCAGCTTGATGAACTGCTGCGGCACGAGCTTTGGACAGGCAGCCGCGACTTTCGCCCACACGGCCTGCGCGGACGCCACCGAAATCTGCTGGCCGACCACCGAACGCGCGAGCGTGACGAACGGATCGCCGCGGCTTAGCAGATGCACGGGGCCGAACTTCGGAATCAGCTTTTTCAAAATGCGGTCGCGCTTGACGAGGTCGGCGCACGCCTTGTCCCAGTAATCCGGGCGCGTTGCTTCAGGCGTCAGGCCGCCGATCTGCACCGGCACGGCGACCTCGCTTACGCTCGCCGTCTCGCCGCCCGCCGCAGATGACGACGCGCGCGTCTTGCGCACGATCTCGGCTTCCTGGCCACCTTGCGTCTTCGGGACACGCGCGAGTTCTTGCACGTCGCCCGCGAGTTCCGCAGGCAATGCACCATTGCCGCCGATGCCACTCGTGCCCTTGCCGCGCGAGGTCTTCACAGACGATGTCTTTGCGCGCTTCGCAGCGGCGTGAGACGTAGGTGCGGATGCGCCATTGAGCACGCGCTTGGCGGCGGCTTTCTTCGCCGCGCCAGCCGCGTTCTTCGTGCCCGCTCCCACGCCTTTCGACGATGCTGCCTTCACCGCGCCGCTTGCCTGACGCGCCGACGTTCGGGTCGACTTTGCCGCGGCTGCCGCGTTTGTTTGAGACGTGGCTCGTTTAGCCGGCGTCTTCGTGGCCGTTGCCATCCTGCCTCCTGCCTGGCGAGTCGTTCAGAGGGAAGTACGAGGTGCGCTCACACGCGCCGCCACTCGGTCAACCCGCCGGGTTTGTCTTCAAGTGCAACGCCGGCCTCGAGCAATTCGGCCCGGATCCGGTCTGCTGCCGCATAGTCCTTCGCCTGCTTCGCGGCCACACGCTCGGCGATCTTCGCTTCGATCGCGGCGGGCTCGAGAGCGCCTTGTACCGCGGCGCCCGCTGCCTGCTGCAGGTATGCACGCGGCTCGCGCCCGAGCAGCCCGAGCACTGCACCCAGCGAGCGCAATTGACGGGCCAGCGCGGGGTCGCGCGTGCGGTTCACTTCTGTTGCCAACTCGAACAACACCGAGACCGCAACCGGCGTGTTGAAGTCGTCATTCATGGCTGCCTGGAATCGCTGCGCATGCGCTTCGTTCCAGTCGAGCGCGGCGCCGTCCGGCGTCACGTCCTTGAGCGCCGTATAGAGGCGGCCCAGTGCGTTGCGGGCGTCGTCGATATGCACGTCGCTATAGTTCAGCGGCGAACGGTAATGCGCGCGTGCGATGAAAAATCGCACGACCTCGGCATCGTACTGCGCCAATACCTCGCGAATCGTAAAGAAATTATTCAACGACTTCGACATCTTCTCATTGTCGATCTGCACGTAGCCGTTGTGCATCCAGTAATTCACGAACGGTTGACCCGTCGCAGCTTCGCTTTGCGCGATTTCGTTTTCGTGGTGCGGAAACTGCAGATCCTGGCCGCCGCCATGAATGTCGAAATGTTCGCCGAGCAACGTGCAGCCCATTGCCGAGCATTCGATATGCCAACCAGGACGGCCGCGCCCGTACTTCGAGTCCCAGCCGGTGTCGGCCGGTTCGTCGGCTTTCGACTGCTTCCACAGCACGAAGTCGAGCGGGTCTTCTTTTGCGTCGTTCGCGGCGACGCGCTCGCCCGCGCGCAGGTCTTCGAGCGATTTGCCGGAGAGCTTGCCGTAGCCTGCGAACTTGCGCACCGAGTAGTTCACGTCGCCGTCTTTGGCCTGATACGCGTAGCCGTTCGCCTCGAGCTTCTCGATCATGCCGAGCATCTGCGGGATGAAGTCGGTCGCGCGTGGCTCGAGGTCGGGCCGCGCGATGCCGAGCGCGTCCGCGTCTTCATGCAAGGCATGGATGAAGCGGTCGGTCAGCGACTTGATAGTCTCGCCGTTTTCGACAGCGCGACGGATGATCTTGTCTTCGATGTCCGTGATATTGCGCACGTACGTCACCTGATAGCCGAGCGCGCGCAGCCACCGCTGCACGATGTCGAACACGACCATGACACGCGCATGACCGACGTGACAATAGTCGTACACGGTCATCCCGCACACGTACATCCGCACGACGCCGGGTTGGAGGGGCACGAAGATTTGCTTGTCACGCGCGAGCGTGTTGTAGATGCGCAGTGATTCCATAGAGAACGGTGCGTGGGCCGAAAGAAATCCGCCATATTTCATGCGTGCCGCCTTCTGAACCGGAAGGCGCAGACGTACTGTTGGCTGACTCGGCCGGGCTTTGTACAGAATATTGCCCGGCAGTCGACACACGCACAACAGCGACTGTTGAAACACGCACAGCAGCGAACCGATGCACCTCGTGCGGCGGTCAGACTGCAATCACGGCGGAGACGACCACGAGTGGCGAAAAGACAGCCGGCGGTTCGACGGAACGCGCAGACCTTTTGTTAGAATGGCTCGGAGTATAACATCCAGACCCGAGCCTATGAAACCTTCCAGCGGCCGCGCGCGCAGCGCTGCGACCCTCGCCGCGACGGCGTTTGGTGGCCCCGCCGGCGCCCCCTCCGGAGCCCCCTCAGGTGCATCCAAAGGCGCCTCCACAGGTGCACTGTCAGGCGCACTTGCGGGTGCGTTGAATCGAGCCTCGCGCGATGCCTCGTCCGGCGCATCGAATCGTGCACCGTCCGGTGCCTCGCCTGCTGCCTCTGCTGTTGCCTCCGCTGTTGCCTCTGCTGTTGCCTCCGCTGTTGCTTCATCCGACGCCCGCTTCAATGCCTCAGCGGGCGGCTCGATGCACGGCTTCACGCAAGGCGCGCGCAGCACCATTGCGCGCAGGCTTGTGCGCGCCGTCGCCATGGCGCTCGCGCTCGGCATGCTGCCAGGCGCCGCTGCCTTTGCGCAAAAAACGCCCACCATGCCACAAGGCCCTGCGGTGCGCGACAACACGCCGGAAATCGACGCGTCCATTGCACAGAAAGACTGGCAAGCGTCCTTGACGCAGCTCGATGCGCGCATCGCGTCGAATCCGCGCGACGCCCAGGCAAAGTTTAAACGCGCTACCGTGCTTGCGCATCTGAACCGCGACGACGAAGCGATCAGCGCGTTCACCGAACTCACGCAGCTGTATCCGGAGTTGCCGGAGCCGTACAACAATCTGGCCGCGCTGTACGCGAAACATGGCCGCTATGTCGAAGCGCGTGCCGCGCTCGAAACCGCAACCAAGGTCAACCCCGGCTACGGTCTCGCTTACGAGAATCTGGGCGATCTCTATCTGCGCATGGCCAACGAAGCCTACCGGCGCGCGCAGAGCCTCGGCAAGACGAGCGCGGCGACCACGCAGCGGATTGCCGACATCCAGAAGATCGTGGCACCGCCCAAGCCGGGCAAGGCGCCTAAACGGGCCGCTGCCGCACCCGAAAACTACACGCCCGGCACGACCGCCAACATGACGCAAACGCCGAGCTTCCAGTACGGCGGCGCAAACGGCTCGCTCGCCATGCCGCCTTACATGGCGCCCTCGCAATAACGCGGTAACGCGGCCACTGACGCCGCCCTGTTGCTGTCATACGTTTTTTCCAACCCTGAGGATTTTCATGAAATGGTTGATGTTGGCGCTCGGCAGCGCCGCCCTGATCGCGAACGCTCCCGCGTTCGCCCAGTCCGGTTCGCAAGCCGCGCATCCGTCCGTCCTCCTCAAGACGTCGGAAGGCGATATTCGCGTCGAGCTGTATCCTGAGAAAGCGCCCAGGACGGTTGCGAACTTTCTCGACTACGTGAAGTCTGGGCAGTACAGCGGCACGATCTTTCATCGCGTGATTCGCGGCTTCATGATTCAGGGCGGCGGCTACACGCAGAGCTTCGCCGAGAAGCCCACGCGCGCGCCGATTCCGCTCGAAAGCCGCAACGGTCTGAAGAACAGCGTGGGTACGCTCGCGATGGCACGCACGAGTGACCCGAACTCGGCCACCGCGCAATTCTTCATCAACACCGTGGACAACGCGGGCCTCGACTATCCGAATCCGGACGGCAACGGCTACGCGGTGTTCGGCAAGGTCACGAGCGGCATGGACGTCGTCAAGAAGATCGAAGCTGCGCCGACCACCACGCGCGGACCGATGGGCGACGTGCCGCAAAAGCCGATCGTGATCGAATCGGCTAGCGTGGTCGGCAGCAAGTGAAGCACAGGTCGAGAACAAGAAAGGAACAGGTAACGCAAGCGTAGAAGCGTCACACTCACGCCCCCGCGCGGCCGCCGTCACCCGCATGACAGTGCGCGGAACGTTCCATCAGCGCACGACGGCGTGCCGCGTTCTCTCCACCCACCCGTTCATCAAAGGATTCCATCATGGTTGAACTGCATACGAATCACGGCGTCATCAAACTCGAACTGGACGCCGAGAAGGCACCGAAGTCGGTTGAGAACTTCCTCAACTACGTGAAGGCCGGCTATTACGACAACACGGTGTTTCACCGCGTGATCGACGGCTTCATGATTCAGGGCGGCGGCTTTGAGCCCGGCATGAAGCAGAAGCCGACGGCCGAGCCGATCAACAACGAAGCGAACAACGGTCTGAAGAACGTGAACGGCTCCATCGCGATGGCGCGCACCAACGACCCGCATTCGGCGACGGCGCAGTTCTTCATCAACGTGAACGACAACGACTTCCTGAACCACTCGTCGCCCACGCCGCAAGGCTGGGGCTATGCGGTGTTCGGCAAGGTCGTCGAAGGCATGGACATCGTCGAGAAGATCAAGAAGGTCAAAACGGGTTCGAAGGGCTTCCATCAGGACGTGCCGGTTGACGACGTCGTGATCGAAAAAGCCGTGATCGTCGACTGATCGCGCACGCGCCTTCACTAAAAGCTGAAAGACAGGCACCTTCAATGCTGCAAGAAACGCCGCTGCGAAGCGTCGCTGCGGGCGTGCCTGGCGAGGGCCAACGCCCGCACGCCGCACGCCCGTTTTTGTTCCTCTCCGACATTCATTTGAGCGAGGCGATCCCGCGCACGGTCGCCGCGTTCGAACACTTCATTCGCGTCACCGCAGACCAGGCCGACTCCGTTTTCATTCTCGGCGACCTGTTCGAGTACTGGATTGGCGACGACATGCTGGCCGAGCCGTTCGCAGCGCGTATGGCCGCGCTGCTGCATACGCTCACCGAGCGCGGCATTGCGCTTTACATCATGCACGGCAACCGGGATTTTTTGCTGGGCAAGCGCTTTATGAAAGCGGCCGGCGCGATCTGGCTGCCCGACCCGATTGTGATTACCGCATTCGGTACGCGGGTCGCGCTCGCACACGGCGACCGCCTGTGCACCGCCGATCGCGGTTATCAGCTATTCCGCCGATTCGCGCGCATTCGTCTTGCGCAGTTGCTGTTTCTCGCTTCGCCGCTTTCGTGGCGTCAGGCGCTCGCGGAGAACATGCGGGCAAAGAGCGAGGACGGCCGAATGCGTCCTGTTTCGCTGAAGTACGACGTGACGCCCAAAGGCGTCGCAGCTTTGTTCAAGTGGTCGAAAGCGGCCACGATAATTCACGGGCACACACACCGCCCCGCGCGTCATCGGGAACCCGGCGGCATACGCTGGGTGCTGCCCGACTGGGACCTCGATCACGGCGAACGGCGCGGCGGCTACCTGCGTATCGACGCTGAAGGGATCAGGGCGTTGCCGCTCGATTGAGCGGGATGCTCGCTAAGCATCATTCAGCGTCGAGGCGCTCCGATGTGATCTGCCGCGACGGTGTGCCACGCGCCTTCATCGCACGCGGCAATGCGCCCGCTTCATGCATTCAACGCGCCGTCACGGCCCCGTCCACCTTGCCCGCGATCGCCGCGGACAGACGCCGCAAATCGAGCAGCGCTGCGTCGGCGCCTTGCAGTCCCTCGAGACTCGTGCCCAGATGCTCGAGTGCCATCACGATCTCGTCGATGCGCTTTGCTTGCGTCGCCGCATGATCGATCAGCCCGTGGATAGCCAGCGACACAGGGTCGTCCGCATTTGGTGTAATGCCGTATGCGCAGAACGTGCTGCGCCGCTCGCTTGCGGCCTTGCCGCCCTCACTCTCGCGCGTTTCGCCAGTGGACGACGGGCATTCCACCGCAGCGCCCTCGGACGCTGCGCTCGCGCGGCCATTGGCAACCGCTGCGGCTTTTGCCACGACCGTGGCAGCCGAAACCGCCGCAGCAGCCGCCACGGAGCCCGGCGCGGCCCGTGACGCGGCTCCTGACGCCGAAGCCAAAGCGGCTCCGGCACCGGCAGCCGAACCGACACCGGAGGCCGCCGCAGGCACGATGATCCGCGCGGGATTGCCGACCGCCGTGCCGCCGGCCGGCACAGGCTTCGTCACCACGGCATTGGAGCCGATCTTCGCATCCGCGCCGATCGTGAAACCGCCGAGCACCTTTGCGCCCGCGCCGACGATCACGCCGCGCTCGAGCGTCGGGTGCCGCTTCGCGCCGCGCGTGAGCGACGTGCCGCCAAGCGTCACGCCCTGGTAGATCGTGCAATCGTCGCCGATCTGCGCGGTCTCGCCAATCACGACACCCATTCCGTGATCGATGAACACGCGCCGCCCGAGCGTCGCGCCCGGATGAATTTCGATGCCGGTCATGAAGCGCGCCATCTGCGAAATGAACCGCGCGAGCCAGCGGCGCCGCGCCTGCCAGCATGCATGCGCGAACCTGTGCAGCACCAGCGCATGCAGGCCCGGATAACACGTGAGCACTTCCCAGGCACTGCGAGCGGCGGGATCGCGCTCGCGGATCGTGGCAATGTCTTCGCGAAGTCTCGTGAACATGGCAGGGACGATGTGTTGTGGGGAAAAAGGCCGCATGCGGACGACGGCATGCGCGCGTGCAGGGCTGCCGTATAGCAGGTCGGCAGCTTTGCTTAGAACGTTTCGAGGATTGTAGGACGGTTCCCTAAAACCTGCCGGAAGTCCATGTAGCGCAAAAGGTCGTCGTGTTAGTCGGCGTCCGCCAGCTCGCTGTCGGACTGCCTAGCGGGGCGCGTTAGCGCGCGCCGTCGTCTTTGCGGCTGGTCGCGAGCAGGATGTGCTTGGCGATGCCGCGCACGATGTTCACCTCCTCACGCTCGAGGCCCGAACGGGCGAAAAGCCGCCGCAGGCGCGACATCAGCTTCTTCGGGTTAGCGGGATCGAGAAACTCGAGCGCAACGAGCGCGCTCTCGAGATGCGCGAACATGCTTTCGATGTCGTCGCTCGCGGCGCGCGGCCCTGCCGGTTCAGTGGCGGAGCCTGCGGGCACCGCGCCCGCCGTGTGCGGCGCACGGCCTGACGCTGCGTTGGCGTTGGCGTCGGCCTCTGCGCCGCTCGTCAGATAGATCATGCGCAACTCATAGGCGAGCACCTGCACCGCCTGGGCGAGATTCAGCGAACTGTAGGCGGGATTGGCCGGAATATGCGCGAGCGCGCTACAGCGCTCGACATCTTCGTTCGACAAACCCGTGCGCTCGTTGCCGAACACAAGCGCGATCTCGCCGTGCAGGGCTTCGTCGCGCGCGAGACTGGCGGCCGCGCGCGGCGTCCATTGCGGCGGGCCGTATTCGCGCTGCCGCGCGGTCAGCGCGACTGACCAGTGCACGCCTGAGAGCGCGTCGGCCAGCGTCGGCACGATGTGGGCGCAGGCGAGCACGTCGTCCGCGCCGCTCGCCATTGCAATGGCTTCCGGGTCGCCCTGCACGTTCGCCACGCGCGGCGAAACCAGCACGAGCCGCGAAAAACCCATGGTCTTGAGCGCGCGCGCCGCAGCGCCGACGTTACCTGGATGGCTCGGCTCGACGAGTACGAAGCGTGTCGATGTGAAGCCGCCGCGCAAATCGGCCACGGCGGGATCGGAAGAATGGTGGGTGTGGTCCACGATGAGGTTCTGCTAGTCGGAGAACGCGTATGGTAGCGCCAACCCGACCGCCCTACCCGATGCGAGCGCTGCCGCGAGCCGCCGACTCAGGTAAAATACGCAAATTCGCGTCCGGCCTACACCACACTGCGCTGCACCCTGAGTCAACTCTCACGAGTGCATGCAGTCAGGCAAAGCCGGGCGCTTCGTTCTTATTCAATTCGTCTCCGTTGGCGGAATGCGCGCCGGTCCCGTACCGGGCAAGCTTTCCGTGCTGTTTCCGCGCCTCATCGAGGGCGCCTGTTAGCGCTCATTTACCGGCAAGCAGCCGTGCTGCCCCGGCACAAGGATCCGTCCATGCATCCCATGCTCAATATCGCTGTAAAGGCCGCGCGCCGCGCAGCCCAGATCATCAACCGCGCTTCGCTCGACCTCGACCTGATCCAGGTCAGCAAGAAGCAGCACAACGATTTCGTCACGGAGATCGACAAGGCGTCTGAAGCGGCCATCATCGACACGCTGAAGACCGCCTATCCCGACCACGCGATCCTCGCGGAAGAATCCGGCCAGTCGGACAACGAGTCCGAATACCAGTGGATCATCGACCCGCTCGACGGCACGACCAACTTCATTCACGGCTTTCCGTACTACTGCGTGTCGATCGCGCTCGCTCACAAAGGTATCGTGACGCAGGCCGTGGTGTACGACCCGACTCGCAATGACCTGTTTACGGCTTCGCGCGGCCGCGGCGCTTTCCTGAACGACCGCCGCATTCGCGTCGCCAAGCGCGACCGTCTTGCCGACGGCCTGATCGGCACCGGCTTTCCGTTCCGCGAAACGGACGGCCTCGAAGCATACGGCCGCCAGTTTGCCGAAATGACGCAAGCGTGCGCCGGCCTGCGCCGTCCCGGCGCAGCCGCGCTGGATCTGGCCAACGTGGCCGCGGGCCGCATGGACGGCTTCTTCGAGCAGGGCCTGAATCCGTGGGACGTCGCAGCAGGCAGCCTGCTGATTACCGAAGCGGGCGGACTCGTGGGCAACTACACCGGCGACTCGGACTTCCTGCACGTGGGCGAGGTTGTCGCCGGCAATCCGAAGATTTATGCGCAAATGGTGCCGATCCTTTCGCGCTACAGCCGCACGCGTCAGCAAGCGGCTTGAACGTACGCGACGGCGCCGCGTGCAGCGCGAGCGCCGTGAGCACTGTGAGCGCCGCGGGTCGCCGCGAATCGCCGGGCACGGCGCATACTCGACACGAGCGGCTTCGGCCGCTTTTTTGCTGGCTCGCCTGCATCGTGCGGACATTCGTGCTACAAAGCGTGGAGCCGCGCCGGCATGATGTCTTCGCCGGTTGCATTTCGCGTTCCATGCTGCGCGCCTGCCTGTGCGGGCTGGTGAGCGCCACCTGCGCTCCGTATGCGCTTTGTAGGAGCTAGGGCGAGCGCTTGCTGCGGGCTTTGCTGCGCATACCTGCAGGCTCCGCCAGGCGATCCTGCATGCTTTGCAAAGCGCTGCTATCGAGCTTGCTCAAACGCTGCGCCGAGCGTTCCGCGTGAGCCGCCCCAGCAATCGCATGCGTGCGTTCTTCGCGCCTCGTCTTGCGCGCAGCTTCCCATCCGCTTCATGAAAAAAGGCTTCTACACAATTATCGCGGCGCAGTTCATCTCGTCGCTGGCGGACAATGCCCTGCTGATCGCCGCCATTGCGTTGTTGTCCGTGATCCGTTCCGCCGCGTGGGTCACGCCGCTGCTGCAGATCTTCTTCACCATTTCATACGTGCTGCTTGCACCCTTTGTCGGCGCGTTCGCGGACGCTCTGCAAAAGCGCCACGTCATGTTCATCTCCAATGCGCTGAAGGCAAGCGGCTGCATGATGATGATCGCAGGCGTGCATCCGATGATCGCCTACGGCGTGGTGGGCTTCGGCGCCGCCGCCTATTCCCCGGCGAAGTACGGGATTCTCACCGAGCTGCTGCCCGCCGAAAAACTCGTCAAGGCCAACGCGTGGCTCGAGTCGGCCACCGTGCTGTCGACTATCGTCGGCACGATGGTGGGCGGCGCGCTAATCAGCACGTTCGCCGACAGATTCGTCGCCCATGCGCATCTGCCGCTGATCCGTTCATCGGCCGATCTTGCGATGTTCGCGGTCATGCTCACCTACGCGATCGCGGCCGCTATCAACGTCTTCATTCCCGACACCGGCGCGCGCTACCCGAACCGGCTCTCGGAACCGACGAAGCTCGTCGGCGACTTCTATCACTGCTTTAACGTGCTGTGGGCCGACAAGCTCGCGCAAATCGCGTTGTGGGTCACGACGCTCATGTGGGGCGGCGCCGTGACGTTGCAATTGCTGGTGCTGAAATGGGCCAACGTGAACCTCGGCTTGTCGCTTTCGAAGGCGGCCGTGATGCAGGGCGTGACGGGCCTCGGTATTGCCGTCGGCGCGGCCGCGGCCGCTGCGCTCATTCCGCTGCGCCGCTCGCTTCGCGTGCTGCCGGTCGGCATTGTCACCGGCGCGGTGGCCATTGCGATGGCCTTCTACAACAAGAACCTTTTTCCCGCGGACGCGGGCATACACATAGGTTCGTACGTGGCGCCGCTGTATATCGTGTTCGCCTATCCGCTGATGATCCTGCTTGGCGGGTTGTCCGGTTTCTTCATCGTGCCGATGAATGCGATTCTCCAGCATCGCGGCGCGACGTTGCTGTCCGCGGGACATTCTATCGCGGTGCAGAACTTCAATCAGAATCTCGCCGTGCTGCTGATGCTCGGCGTGTACGCGCTGTTGCTGACGGCGAAGATGCCGGCGCAGTGGATCATCGTCGTGTTCGGCGTTTTCATCACGTTCATGATGTGGCTCGCAAAACGGCGCAGCGCGGCGAACGAACGCACGGCCAATATGCATGTGCTTCTGGAAGAGTAATGGCGGCGGGAGCGGAGCGCGCGTGGCCGAGCCACACACCATAGCGGCGCGCTTTGGCCATCCGGCCAGGGTCCGCTCGCCTCGCCGGCGGGTTAAACTCACGCCCTGTACAGCTAAAGCAGAAAGACACCGAGGATGGGCACTCAAACCGCAGCGGCCAGCGACGTCGCACAACACACGCCGATGATGCAGCAATATCTGCGCATCAAGGCGGAGCACCCGGGCACGCTGGTGTTTTACCGGATGGGCGACTTCTACGAACTCTTCTTCGACGACGCGGAAAAAGCCGCGCGCCTGCTCGATCTCACGCTCACGCAGCGCGGCGCGTCGGCGGGCAATCCTATCAAGATGGCGGGCGTGCCGCATCACGCGGTCGAACAGTATCTGGCGAAGCTGGTGAAGCTCGGCGAGTCAGTGGCCATTTGCGAGCAGATCGGCGATCCGGCCACGTCGAAGGGTCCCGTGGAGCGCAAGGTGGTGCGCGTCGTCACGCCGGGCACGCTCACGGACGCCGCACTGCTGTCCGACAAGAACGACGTTTTCCTCATGGCGATGTGCGTTGCGCACAATCGCCGCGGCGTCGCGACGAGCGTCGGGCTCGCCTGGCTGAATCTCGCGAGCGGCGCGTTGCGGCTCGCCGAAGTCGCACCAGACCAGGTGGCCGCCGCGCTCGAACGGATCGGCCCGGCGGAAATTCTGGTTGCCGATACCGACGCCGACACCGCCGGCTCTGCGCCGCCCACGGGCAATCGCGCGTTGACCCGCGTGCCGGCGTGGCATTTCGACGTCGCCTCGGGTACGCAGCGTCTGTGCGACCAATTGGAAGTGGCCGGGCTCGACGGCTTCGGCGCCCATTCGCTCACCTGCGCGTGCGGCGCGGCGGGCGCGCTGCTGCTGTACGCTGCGGCCACGCAAGGCCAGCAACTGCGGCATGTGCGCAGCCTGAAGGTCGAGCACGAATCCGAATATATCGGCCTCGACCCCGCCACGCGGCGCAACCTCGAAATCACACAAACGCTGCGCGGCACCGAATCGCCCACGCTGTGCTCGTTGCTCGACACCTGTTGCACGACCATGGGCAGCCGCTTGCTGCGTCACTGGCTGCATCATCCGCCGCGCGATCCGGTGCATGCCCAATCGCGCCAGCAGGCTATCGGCGCGCTGCTCGAGGCGCCCGCCGGCGCGGACGTCGACGCGCTGCGCGGCGCGCTGCGCCATATCTCGGATATCGAGCGGATCACTGGCCGTCTCGCGCTGCTGTCGGCGCGCCCTCGCGATCTGTCGAGCTTGCGCGATACCTTTATCGCGTTGCCGGAACTGCGCGCAAAGCTGGCTGCCGTCACGTCGAATGCGCAGTCGCTGGCGCGCATCGACACGTCGCTCGAGCCTCCGCAAGCATGTGTCGAGCTGCTCGTGCGGGCCATCGCGCCCGAACCCGCCGCCATGGTGCGCGACGGCGGCGTGATCGCCCGCGGCTACGATGCGGAGCTGGACGAACTCAGGGATATTTCGGAGAACTGCGGACAGTTCCTGATCGATCTGGAAACGCGCGAGCGCGCACGCACAGGCATCGGCAACCTGCGCGTCGAATACAACAAGGTGCACGGCTTCTATATCGAAGTCACGCGCGGCCAGACCGACAAGGTACCGGACGATTATCGCCGCCGTCAGACGTTGAAGAATGCCGAGCGCTACATCACGCCGGAACTCAAGACGTTCGAAGACAAGGCGTTGTCGGCGCAGGAACGCGCACTGGCCCGCGAGCGCTCGCTTTATGAAGCGTTGCTGCAGGCGCTGTTGCCGTTCATTCCGGACTGCCAGCGCGTTGCCTCGGCGCTCGCGGAGCTCGATCTTCTCGCAGCTTTCGCCGAACGTGCTCGCGCGCTCGACTGGGTTGCGCCGCGCTTTTCGCCGGACGCGGGCATCGACATCGAGCAGGGCCGGCATCCCGTTGTCGAAGCCCAGGTGGAACAGTTCACCGCGAACGACTGCACGCTCACACCGGAGCGCAAACTGCTGCTGATCACCGGCCCGAACATGGGCGGTAAATCGACCTTCATGCGGCAGACGGCGCTGATCACGCTGCTCGCGTACGTGGGCAGCTACGTGCCGGCGCGGCGCGCGGCATTCGGCCCGGTCGACCGTATTTTCACGCGCATCGGCGCCGCCGACGATCTCGCGGGCGGCCGTTCGACCTTCATGGTGGAGATGACCGAAGCGGCCGCGATCCTGAACGACGCTACGCCGCAAAGCCTCGTGCTGATGGACGAAATCGGCCGCGGCACCTCGACGTTCGACGGCCTCGCGCTCGCGTGGGCCATCGCGCGGCATCTGCTCGCGCACAACGGTTGCCATACCCTCTTCGCAACGCACTACTTCGAACTGACGCAGTTGCCGGCGGAATTTCCCCAAGCGGCCAACGTGCATCTGTCAGCGGTTGAACATGGGCGCAGCATTGTGTTTCTGCATGCGGTCAACGAAGGTCCGGCAAGCCAGAGCTACGGTTTGCAGGTCGCGCAGCTCGCCGGCGTGCCGAACGCGGTGATCCGCTCGGCGCGCAAGCATCTCGTTTATCTCGAGCAGCAATCGGCGGGACAACCGGCGCCGCAGCTCGATCTGTTCGCCGCGCCGCCGCAGGCACTGCTGGAAGACGCCTACGACGAGGAGCCGCAGGCCGCGCAGGAAGCGCCGGCACTCCAGGCGCTTGTCGAGCGGCTGCGCGGCATCGATCCAAACGATCTGCGCCCGCGTGAAGCGCTCGAACTGCTGTATGAACTGCACGAGTTGGCCGCTGCGCCGGATGCCGGTCATTGACGCACGCGCGCTTGCCGAGCGGTCGCGCCGATTCCGCGCAGCACTCGCCGTTGCGTTTGCGCGAGCAACTAGCCGTGCATCGCGCGGCACGGTGCTCGGTTCCGTGTTCGCCCTGGCGTGCTCGTGGCCGGTCGCGGCGGCTTATGCACAAGCGCCGCACTACCGCTTTGCGGTCATCGCGAACACGATGCAAAGTCCAGCGGACGAAGCGCCCACACAGCGGCTCATCGACGCGATCAGTCGCGAGCGCGGTGTGTCGTTCATCGTCTACGACGGCAACCTGAAAGGCCCGAAGGAGGCCTGTCGCGACGCGCTCTACGAACGGCGGCACGCCGTGCTCGAAACTTCGCGGCCCGCGCTTTTTTTCATTCCAGGCCAGCATGACTGGGTCGATTGCGCGAGCGCGCAAGCCGGCGGCTTCGATCCGGTGGAGCGGCTCGACCAGTTGCGCCAGACGCTGCTCGGCGACGCTCAATCAATGGGCCAGAACCCAATGCCGTTGACGCGCGAAAGCGAGGTGTCGCGCTTTCGCCCTTATCGCGAGAATGCCCGCTGGCAGATGGGAGACACGGTGTTCGTCGCGCTGAACGCGCCAAGCCCCAACAATCACTATCTGACTGCGGGCGGCCGCAACGGCGAGTTCGAAGACCGCGTGATCGCCAACGCATTCTGGCTCCAGCACGCCGGCGAATATGCAAAGCGCCGCGACGCACGCGCGATCGTCGTGTTCATTCAGGGCGATCCCGAACCTGAGCGCTACGAACGGCCTGAGCGGTTTGCATGGTTGCGCTTTGGCCGCAATTCGCGCCGCGACGGATTTCTCGAGTTCAAGCGCAGCCTCGTGAAGCTCGCACAGAGCTTTCAGAGGCCGGTGCTCGTGATTCATTGCGACGACGAGCGCGCGAGCGCCGGCGTCGTGATCGACCAGCCCTTACGCAATGACAAGGGGAATCGGGTGACGAACCTCACGCGTATCGCGCTTGCGCCGCGTGATCGTCATAACCAGTGGATTGAGATAGAGGCGGATTTCGACAGAACGCCGCCGTTTCGCGTGACCGTGCGCGATGTGCCGCGCCAATTGCCGATGCCTGCTACGCCGCCTGTATTGCAAAGAGACGAGCCTGCCGCCTCTATGCCGGCGGTGCCGTCGCTCGGGCCCGCCTCTGAGTTGCCACCGCTTTTGCAAACGCCAGGCCAGCCGCAACCCGACTCGCAGGAGTTCGAACAGTTGCCGCGCATTCCCGCCGACCAGGGCGGCGGGGGCTACGGGCCCGCAACCTCCGTTGCGCCCGCGCAGCGGAACGCGCCAGCAGCGCCCGGTGCGCCGGGGGCCTCGGGTACTGCCGGCTCGCCCTGAAACTCAGTGCAGCGTGGGCCCTGACTTGACGGTTTCGTCGTCCGGCTCGTCCTCTTCGTCGAGCACTTCCAGACCGTCCGCGCCATGTGCGTGTTCGTGCTGGATCTCGTCTTCGGTAGCCGGGCGCACGTCTTTCACCGTCAACGCGAAGCGCAGCGCCATGCCGGCGAGCGGATGGTTGCCGTCGAGCACCACCTTGTCTTCGGCCACGTCGGTCACTACGTAGACGAGCGAATCGAGGTCGTCGTCGCCTTCTTCCGGCGTGCCTTCGAACTGCATGCCGACTTCGAGCGGTTCCGGAAAGCGATTGCGCGGCTCGATCTTCACGAGTTCCGGATCGTACTCGCCGAACGCGTCTTGCGGCTCGAGCTGGATCTGGGTCTCGAAGCCGGCCTCGTGGCCGTCGAGCTCTTCCTCGATCTTGGGGAACGTGCCATCATAGCCGCCGTGCAGATAGACCATCGGCTCTTCGCTCTCTTCAATCAGATTGCCTTGCGCATCCGACAGCTTGTAAGCGACCGACACGACGGTGTTCTTTGCGATTTTCATTCGATTCTCCAGAATACAACTCACATTATACGATGCCCAGGCGGCCCACTCACCACCCGGCCGAAGCAGCTTCGGCACCCCATTTGTCGTCGGCTCAAAAGCCGGCTTCCGCGCTTCTCCCGCCTCCGCCCGACACGCCAACGCCGCTACTCGGCAATCTCACGCCGTCGCAATTCATGCGCCGGTACTGGCAGAAAAAGCCCCTGCTGATTCGCCAGGCCGTTCCCAACGTCGAGTCGCCGCTTTCGCGCGACGAACTGTTCGAACTGGCAGATCAGGACGAAGTGGAATCGCGGCTCATCACCCACTTTCGCAACAGGTGGCAACTGGAGCACGGCCCGTTCGCGCCCGATGAACTGCCCACGGTGAAGCAGCGCGCGTGGACGCTGCTCGTACAAGGCGTCGACCTGCACGACGACCGCGCGCGCGCCCTGCTCGACCGCTTCCGCTTTGTTCCCGACGCACGCCTTGACGATCTGATGATCTCCTATGCGACGGACGGCGGCGGCGTCGGGCCGCACTTTGATTCCTACGATGTGTTTCTTTTGCAAGTAAAAGGCAAGCGGCGCTGGCGAATCAGCGCGCAGAAAGATCTGACGCTGCAACCCGGCATGCCCTTGAAAGTTTTACAGAACTTTGAGGCAGAACAAGAGTGGGTGCTTGAGCCCGGCGACATGCTCTACCTGCCGCCGCATATCGCCCACGACGGCGTGGCCGAAGGCGAATGCATGACCTGCTCGATTGGTTTTCGCGCCGCGTCGGCGGGCGAGCTGACGGCCCAGTTCCTCTATTACCTTGCCGAACGCGGCGAAGCGAGCGGCCAGACCGGTGCGCTCTACCGCGACCCGCAGCAGCCGGCCGTCGACCGCCCGGCCGAGCTGCCCGCAGCGCTCGTGGAGCGGGTTGGCGCAATCCTTGCTCAACTTGCGTGGAATGAGCAGGACATTGCGTCGTTCCTTGGCACGTACCTCAGCGAACCCAAGCCGAGTGTCGTCTTCGATCCGCCGCAAAGGCCGCTCAACGAAGCACGCTTTATCAGCCAGGCATCGAAATCTGGTGTGCGGCTGGACCGCAAGACTAACCTGTTGTACAACCGTCGCTTTTTCTTCGTAAATGGAGAGAAAACGGTATTTGACGGGGCAAAAAAGTGGCTGTTTGATCTCGCTGATCACCGGTCCCTGAGTGCGAAACGCTTTGTAACACTCTCGCGCGATTCGTCGGTGACAGCACGGCTACACGAGTGGTATTGTGCGGGCTGGATACGGATAGGCGAGCTTGCCTAGCCTCGCGTGTCTGTTATACACAGTACATTGAAATTTTGTATGAGAAAGACAACGTATTGACCCCGGATTTATGGATTGTCAGTGCGAAAGTGCATATAATTTCCGCCCAAGCCGTAGGGAAGATTCCTGCTCGTCAAAAGAGCGTCTCCACCAGCGGCCCAGGTCGGTGTTGGAGCACATTACCGGTATTATTTTGCGCTGTTGCTTACCTTTAACCATAAAAGGACGTGATCATGAAGAAATCCCTCCTCGTAGCATCCCTGTTGGCAGCTGTGGCACTGGCTGCATGCAACAAGAGCAACGACCAAGCCGCTGCCCCGGCTAGCGACGCAGCTGCCGCTTCGGCACCGGCTGCCGCCGCAGCTTCGGATTCGGCTGCTGCTGCTTCGGGTGCGGCTGCTGCTGCGAGCGACGCTGCTGCTTCGGCTACGACCGCTGCTTCGGACGCAGGCGCTGCTGCTTCGGCTGCTGCTCCGGCTTCGGGCGCAAGCCAGTAAGCTGTCGCGTAGGGTTCGCCTTTGGGCGAAAACTGCATCGGGAAGTCACCGCGATTTCCCGAGTGGTAAAGCAAAACGCCACAGACTCACGTCTGTGGCGTTTTGCTTTTGCGGCTCCGTTTCTGTGGGCCTGCTATGCGGCTGCGGGTAGCAGCGGACTTATCGCGCCGGTTTAACGATGCGCCTACGCGCAGATGCCTTCACAGCTAGTCAAGCCCCGCCTGTTGCGCGACGTTGCCGCTCTCTTCAAAGAACTCGCGCACCACTTCGATCTCACGGGTGCGCTTGAACGGCGGCAGGCTTTGCCAGATCCGGCGTCCATAGGGCTTATCGACAAGACGCGTATCGCAGATCATCAGCACGCCGCGGTCGGTTTCCGCGCGAATCAGGCGACCTGCGCCCTGCTTGAGCGTGATGACGGCCTGCGGTAGTTGATGGACCGCAAACGGGCTCAAACCTTTCTTGGTAAGCGCATCGAGCCGCGCCGACAGAACCGGGTCATCAGGCGGCGCGAATGGCAGCTTGTCGATCACGACGAGCGACAGAGCGTCGCCCCGCACGTCGACACCTTCCCAGAAGCTCTGACTGCCTACGAGAATCGCATTACCGTAGGCACGGAAGCGATCCAGCAATTCCGTGCGGCTTGCATCGCCCTGAACCAGCAACGGATAGTTCCAGCCGCGCGCCTCGATCACATCGCGCAGTTTCGCCGAGATGCGGTCCACCGCGCGCAACGTCGTGCACAACATGAAGACGCCGCCGCCCGACGCTTCGATTGCTGGCAACGCAGCGTCGAACACGGCGTCGGTGAACATCGGCGACGACGGCTGCGGCAGGTTGCGCGGCACGTACAGCAGTCCCTGCGACGGATAGTCGAACGGGCTCGGCAAGGTCATCGAACGTTTCGCGTTGAGGCCCATTTGCGCGGCGTAGTGCGTGAAGTCGCCACGCACCGACAAGGTGGCCGACGTGAAGATCCACGCGCGGGGCACGCCGGCACGCTGCTTCGCGAAAATCGGCGCGACCGAGAGTGGCGTCTCGTGTAACTGCACGGTATGCGCGAAGACTTCGATCCAACGCACCTTTTCATTGGGGTCGGCGCGCTCGCCCTTGCCCTCGGTCGTGCCGCCGGGAGCCGCATCCGCGGCCTGACGCTCGAGCTCCGTTGGCGGCGTGGTCCAGCCAGCCAGCACCGCTTGCAACTCGCGCGCGCGGCGCAGACATGCGCCGATCGACTCGGCGCGCTCGGCCTGCCCCGCGAGCGCCGACTCGAGCGCGCCCAGCTCGGTCTCGAGCGCTTCGAGCGCGGCGAATAACGGATGGTCGTCGGGCAACTGGCCGATCGACAGTCGCACCGAATCTTCCTTGAACGCGAGCCGCACGTCGCGCGCGGCGCGTTCCAACGTGGAACCGAGCTTGACCCAGTCGACCGCGTCGCGTGCATGGCCCAAACCCTCGGCCACCGAATCACGCGCGAGTTCGAGAAACTGCGCGGTAGAAAGCGTCTCGCCGAAAAAGAGCGTGGCGGTCTCGGGAAGCTGATGCGCTTCGTCGAAGATGATCGTGTTGGCGGTGGGCAGCAGTTCAGCCATGCCGGTATCGCGCAACATGATGTCGGCGAAAAAGAGATGGTGATTCACCACCACGATGTCGGCCTGCTGTGCCTCGCGGCGCGCCTGCATCACGAAGCAGTCCTTGTAGTGCGGACACTCCTGGCCGAGACAGTTTTCGCGCGTGGACGTGACCATCGACCACACCGCCGCCGTTTCGGGCACGCTCGCAAGCTCCGCCTTGTCGCCGGTGCGCGTGATCTTCGCAAAGCGCACGATGTCCTGCAGATACGAGGTTTCCTGGCGCGACGGCAAGCGGCCGTTATCGGCCGTGCGCTGCAGATAGTAGTGGCAAAGGTAATTTGCACGACCCTTCAGCATAGCCACCGAGACAGGCACCGCAAGCGCGTCGCGAACGGTCGGAATATCGCGCTGAAAAAGCTGATCCTGCAGGTGCTTGGTGCCTGTAGACACGATCACCTTTCCTCCCCACAACATGGCCGGCACCAGGTATGCATAGGTCTTGCCGGTGCCCGTACCCGCTTCGACGATCAGCGTGTTCTCGCCGCCGTCGAGCGCCTGTGCTTCGTCGGCTTCGGCGGCCTCGCCTGGCGTGTCGGCGCCCGCGGTTGGCAGACGCCGCGCCGGACGCTTTTGCGCTTCGAACATCGCGGGCTCGGGCATTGCACGACCCGACGCTTCCATCGCGGCGGCTACCGCGCGGGACATTTCGATCTGCGACGCGCGCGAGCGATAGCCGTCGATCTGCCGTGCCAGCAGGCCGTTGTCGGCGAAAATCTCGTCGAGTTCGGCGGCGCGGCGCGGGTTGAGCGATGCGCTCAGCACGGACGCGCCAGGACGCGGCGCGGGTGTGCCGGTCTGTGAAGTGGCGCCCGCGGTATTCGCGCGTGGTGAGGTTTCAAGCGGTGAATTCAAGGCAAGCGTTTCCTGCAAAGTCCGGCTCGCGCGGCGCGCGCCCGGCACCTGCCAGGCCGCGAACTCAGGCGCGTGCGTCCGGTTCGAGCTGCAATTGCAGCAAGATGATGGTGTCCTTGACTTTGAGCTTGCGCTTTTTCAGGCGCCGCAGCTCGAAGTCGTCGATGCCGGGTTCATCCGACATTCGGTCGATCAAACGGTCGAGCCCACTGTGCTCCGATTCCAGTTGCAGAATCCGGTCGCGCAGCGTTTCCGCGTTGATGGCCTGATGTTGATCCCGCATGCCCGCCTCCGCTCGACTGCGGCACGGGCTGCATGTTGGCCATGTTCAGCCCATTGCCTGAGGTTGCTGTCCGGCTCAGAACGCGTTGCGGCGACCGTCTGCGCACTGCCGACGGTCGCTCCGACCTGCCTACCGCGATATTACAACCGCGAACCGTCACAAGGCCGTGTGCCGTTGGGCGCCACGCGACTGCACCGGAGCCGCGGCTCACTGTTGCTGCTGTTTCTGTTGCTGCTGTTGTTTCTGCTGCTCAAGCTGCTGCTGACGTTTCGCCTCGGCTTTTTCGGCGGCCTGCTTCTGGCGCGCTTCGACCTCGGCCTTATGCTGAACAGCGTCGGCCTGTTTCTTTTCGAAGCTCTTCTGCTTCTCGACGCGTTCTTGCGCTTTCTGCGCCCCCTGCTGGCGAGCTTGCTCGAGTTTGCGCTGGAAGTCGCCCTGCTTCTGATCATAAGCCCGCTGATTCGCCGCCGCCTGCGACGGGCTGATTCCGCGCTGTGCCTGATCGATTGCGTGCTGACGCTGCTTTTCCTCGTAAGCCGCAGCGTTGGCGCTGCGCTGCGGAGCCTCGGCGCTGCGCTGCGCCTGATCGAGCTCGTGCTGGCGCTGCTTTTCTTCGTAAGCCTGAGCGTTGCGCGCGTCTTCGGCGGCACGTTGCGGCGCGCTCGCCTCTTCCTGCGCACGCCTGAGCGCTGCCTGCTCGTCACGCCTGCGGGCGCGCTCGGCGCGCTCTTCGCCGTCCAGCGCGAGCTGTTCCTTGCGAATCTGCGCCTGCACTGTGCGCATCTGATCGTGCGCCTTGTTCAGACAGTGATTGACGAAAAACGTGCTGTAACAGTTGTGCTCGGCAACGCCAAAGCGATAGTTATTTTCCTCGGTACGCTGATCGAGCACCTTCTGCCGCGCGTCGAATTCGCTGTCGAGAGAAGCGGCGCTCGCCGCATCGGCGGGAGCGGCCTTCTGGGCGCCTGAACCCGCCCCTTGCGGGCCCGCGCTTGCCGGCGTAGTGGCGGGCGCGAGGACAGGCGCCATGGCCGGTGTGACAGCGGGTGTGACAGCAGGTGTGACAGCGGGCGCGGCCGACGGACTGACGGCGGGCACCGAAGACTGCGCCGACGCCGCCATCGGCATTGCCAGCATCGCGGCCATTACCCATGCCGCGCAGGATGCCGAAGATGTGCGGTCCGTCACGGGCGCGCCTCTGTCCGCACAGGCCCCGCCCGCGGCGCGTGAAGCGAACGGCCAGCGCACAACGAACGGCGGCAAGTGTGGCGAGCGGAAGACCGGGCTTAAGCCCTGGCGGTTGAACAAAAAGGACAATCGCAACTTGATTGGCAACTTGATAGGCAACGTGATTGACAGCGTCAAATAGGATCGACGGGATATGGCCGAAATTCTATCACCCCGGCGCGGTTGAGCCCTTTGGCATTTGTGGCAAAATGCCCCGCTCCAGCCATCTGGCCGCAGCCCGCACGCACTGCGTGCCCGGCGCCGCGAGGCGCCGCGGCGCACGGCCCTTGACCGAGTCCGCAGGAAACCCAACAGCTTATGACGGAAACCGTAGCACTCAAGATCGTACAGCGCATCGCCGCCGAACTGTCCGTACAGCCGCGCCAGGTCGCGGCAGCGGTGCAACTCCTCGACGAAGGAGCGACTGTTCCGTTCATCGCGCGCTACCGCAAGGAAGTGACCGACAATCTCGACGACACGCAGTTGCGTAACCTCGAGGAGCGCCTACTGTATCTGCGCGAGCTCGAAGACCGGCGCGCGGCGATCATCGCCAGCATCGACGAACAGGGCAAGCTCACCGAGGAGCTGCGTTCGGCCATCGAGGGCGCCGACAGCAAGCAGGTGCTCGAAGACCTGTATCTCCCGTACAAGCCAAAGCGCCGTACGCGCGCGCAGATTGCGCGCGAAGCGGGCCTGCAGCCGCTCGCCGACGCGTTGCTCGGCAATCCGCTGCTCGACCCGCAAACCGAAGCCGCCGCTTATGTGAACGCGGAGAAAGGTGTCGCCGACGTGAAAGCCGCGCTCGACGGCGCGCGCGACATTCTGTCGGAACAGTTCGGCGAAACGGCTGAACTGCTCGGCAAACTGCGCGACTACCTGTTCAATCAGGGCGTCGTGTCGTCAAAAGTGGTCGAGGGCAAGGAAACCGCGGAAGAAGAAAAATTCCGCGATTACTACGACTACGCGGAAACGATCCGCACCGTACCGTCGCATCGTGCGCTGGCGTTGTTCCGCGGCCGCAATGCAGGCGTGCTGATGATCAAGCTCGGCCTCGGCGAAGAACTGGACGCGCAAGTGCCGCATCCGGGCGAGGCGCTGATCGCGCGTCATTTCGGCATTGCGAATCAGAACCGTCCGGCCGACAAATGGCTCTCGGACGTGTGCCGCTGGTGCTGGCGCGTGAAGGTGCAGCCGCACCTCGAAAACGAATTGCTGACCAACCTGCGCGATGAAGCGGAGCACGAGGCGATTCGCGTGTTCGCGCGCAATCTGAAAGACCTGTTGCTGGCGGCGCCCGCAGGACCGAAGGCCGTGATCGGTCTGGATCCGGGTCTGCGCACGGGCGTCAAGGTCGCGGTTGTCGACCGGACCGGCAAGGTGCTCGCCACCGACACCATCTACCCGCACGAGCCTCGCCGCGACTGGGACGGCTCGATTGCGAAACTCGCGCGCCTGTGCGCGCAGACACAGGCCGAGCTGATCAGCATCGGCAATGGCACGGCGTCACGCGAAACGGACAAGCTCGCGAGCGAGCTGATCGCACGCCATCCGGAATTCAAGCTGCAGAAGATCGTCGTGTCCGAGGCGGGCGCCTCGGTCTACTCAGCGTCTGAACTCGCAGCTAAGGAGTTTCCGGACATGGACGTGTCGCTGCGCGGCGCGGTGTCGATTGCGCGCCGTCTGCAAGATCCGCTCGCGGAGCTGGTGAAGATCGAGCCGAAGGCAATCGGCGTCGGCCAGTACCAGCACGACGTGAACCAGCGCGAACTGGCGCGCTCGCTCGACGCGGTTGTCGAAGACTGCGTGAACGCAGTCGGCGTGGACGCGAATACTGCGTCTGTGGCGTTGCTCGCGCGCGTGTCGGGGCTCAATGCGACCCTGGCGCGCAACATCGTCGACTACCGCGATGCGAACGGCCCCTTCCCTTCGCGCGAGCATCTGCGCAAAGTGCCGCGTCTTGGCGACAAGACGTTCGAACAGGCGGCCGGATTCCTGCGCATCAACAATGGTGAAAATCCGCTCGACCGCTCCTCGGTGCACCCTGAAGCGTATCCGGTCGTCGAACGCATGCTCGCCAAGATCAACAAGCACGTGGGCGAAGTGCTCGGCAATCGCGACGCGCTGCGCGGCCTGTCGCCCGCCGAATTCGTCGACGATCGTTTCGGTCTGCCGACCGTTCGCGACATTCTGCTCGAGCTCGAAAAACCGGGCCGCGATCCGCGTCCGGAGTTCAAAACCGCAACCTTCCGCGAAGGCGTCGAGAAGGTCAGCGACCTGACGCCTGGCATGGTGCTCGAAGGCGTGGTGACGAACGTCGCGGCGTTTGGCGCGTTCATCGACGTGGGCGTGCATCAGGACGGTCTCGTGCACGTGTCGGCCATGTCGACGAAGTTCATCAAAGATCCGCACGAAGTGGTCAAGGCCGGGCAGATCGTCAAGGTCAAGGTGCTCGAAGTCGACGTAAAGCGGCAACGCATTGCGCTGACCATGCGTCTGGACGACGAGTTCGGCGCAGCCGCAGCGCGCAGCGGCGGGGGCGTCCAGCAGGATCGCGGCGGCTTTGGGCGCTCGAACGGCAACGGACGCGGCGCGCCGCAGCGTTCGCGCGAGCCCGAACCGGGGGGCGCGATGGCCGCGGCCTTCGCGAAGCTCAAGCAGAAGTAAGGAGCGAGTGCGTTCGGTGTGCGAAGTGCTTGTGCGTCACCGAACGTGCGGTTCGCGTTGGGCGCTTCTCGTTGTGCCCTTCCTCCCCTTGGGCGCTTCTCGCTTGTCTTGAAGTGCCTGTCTTCAAGTGTCGGTTTAACCGCTTCGCTTTTGTCCGAGATCCAATAAAAAACCCACGCCATGGCGTGGGTTTTTTGCTTCTGCGCCGCGCTGCAGACCGCACGCGGACAGCGCGCACGTGCGCGTGCTCAGATTTCGATCTTCGTTCCCAGCTCCACGACGCGATTGGCGGGAATGCTGAAGAAGTCGGTTGGTTTCGCGGCGTTCTGATGCATCCACGCGAACACACGTTCACGCCACACCGACATGCCGGGCAATTGCGTAGGCACGACCGTTTCGCGGGCGAGGAAGAACGACGTATCCATCAGCTCGAACGTCATGTCGTGCGTGCGGCTGATTTCAGCCAGCACGGCCTTCACGTCCGGCGTTTCGTTAAAGCCGTAAGCGGCCTTGACAAGATACAGACCGCCTTCGATATTCCTCACCGTCAAACGCTCCGCGTCGTTCACATACGGAATGTCGCGCGTAATGAAGGTCAGGAAGATGGTGCGCTCATGCAGCACCTTGTTGTGCTTGAGGTTATGCAGCAAGCTGACCGGCACGAGCGATTCGCTGCCCGTCAGGTAGATGGCGGTGCCTGATACGCGATGCGGCGGATGCGCGAGCAGCCCTTGCAGGAACGGCATGAGCGGAATACCGTCGGCCGCCGTGCGCTCCTTTACGATCATCCTGCCCTTGAACCAGGTCATCAGCAGGAAGAACAGCAACGCGCCAATACCGAGCGGCAGCCAGCCGCCCTCTTCGACCTTGAGTAGATTCGCGCCGAAGAAGCCGATGTCGATCGTCATGAACACGCCGATGATCAGCGCGACGAGGATCTTGTTCCAGTTCCATACCTTCACCATCACGACGCAGGCGAGGATCGTGGTGATCACCATGGTCGCCGTCACGGCGATGCCGTATGCGGCGGCGAGGTTATCTGAACTCTTGAACGCAATCACGATGCACAGAATGATGAAGAGCAGCATCCAGTTCACCACCGGCACATAGATCTGGCCGATGGCCAGCTCCGACGTGTGCAGGATCTTCATGCGCGGCACGTAGCCGAGCTGGATCGCCTGGCTCGTCAACGAATACGCGCCTGATATCACGGCCTGCGAAGCAATCACGGTCGCGATGGTGGACAGTACGATCAGCGGCAGCAATGCCCACTGCGGCGCCAGCAGGAAGAAGGGATTCTCGATTGCTTTCGCATCGTGCATCAGCAACGCACCCTGGCCGAAATAGTTCAGCACGAGCGAAGGCATGACGAGGCAGTACCAGCCCATGCGGATAGGCTTCGCGCCGAAGTGGCCCATGTCCGCGTAAAGCGCCTCGGCACCCGTGAGCACCAGCACGACCGAACCCAGCACGACGTAGGCTTGCAGCACATGCGCAGCCATGAAGGAGTACGCGTAATAGGGATTCAGCGCGCGGATCACACTCGGCGATTGCACGATATGCCAGATCCCGAGCGCGGCGAGCACCGCAAACCACAGCAGCATGATCGGACCGAACAGCCGGCCGACCGTCGCGGTACCGTGCCGCTGAATCCAGAACAGCAGCACGAGAATGAGGATGGTGAGTGGCAACACCAGATGGGAAAGATGAGGCGCCGCGATCTCGAGCCCCTCGACCGCGGAGATCACCGATATGGCCGGTGTAATCACCGCGTCGCCATAAAACATGCAGGCGCCGAAGATGCCGAGCATCATCAGCAAGCCGGCCATTTTCGATTTTTCATCCAGCGAACGCAGCGCCAACGCCATCAGCGCGAGCACGCCGCCCTCGCCGTTATTGTCCGCGCGCATCACGAACAACACGTACTTGATGCCGACCACAATGACGATCGCCCAGAACAGCAGCGAAATCACGCCGAGAATGGATTGCTCGGTCAGCGCAATACCGTGCGACGGACTGAACGCTTCCTTGAGCGCATACAGCGGGCTCGTGCCGATGTCGCCGAACACCACTCCGATCGCGGCCAGCGCAAGCGCAGGCAGGGGCTGTTTGTGCTCGTGATTGTTATCTGTCATAAACGCGAGGAAATCCGTTTCCTGGGCGGAAAAAACGACCGCTATTCTAAACTGCCTGCCTGAAGCCGCCCGGCTTGTTGTGGATACACCACGTGGATGGTCCGCGCAGTGTAGCACTGCGATATGTGCGCGTCTGCTGTGCGAATTGCGACGCGCTCAATGTCATTGCGCGACTGCACGCGGATAAAAAAACGGAGCCCCGTCGGGCTCCGCTCTGGACGCGCTGCATGCGCATCACTTTTCCGAGGACTCCTGCGCTTGCGCCATGCCGCGCTTGATCCACGCGCCGAGGTTGTGCGGGCGAACCGTGTCCCACTCCTCGAACGGCTGATGAATCCAGGGATTGGTAGGCAGATACTGCACGTGATAATCGGGCTTTACCTTCGAACAGCCCTTGTACCAGAGCACCGCCGAACGCACCGCCGTGATGGCCGGATAGCGCTCCTTCAGATGCTGCTGGACGCGTGCGAGCGTCACGCCGGAGTCGACCAGATCGTCGACGAGCAGCACGTTGCCGTGCAGTTCGCCGCGCGTCATCGTGATGTACTGCGCGATGTCCAGTTCACCCTGCTCCGTGCCGGCCGCTTCGCGATAGGAACTCGTCGCGAGAATGGCGAGCGGCAGATCGTAGATGCGCGAGAGCTGGTCGCCCACGCGCAGACCGCCGCGCGCGAGGCACAGGATCTTGTCGAACTTCCAGCCCGACTCGTGCACCGCGAGAGCCAGCAATTCGATCAGCCGGTGATACTCGTCCCAGCCCACCCACAGGTTCTTGTCGTCGTTGCGCGGATCTTTCATCGCAATCATGGGTACACCTTGCACCATCGCTTAAGCCTTGAACGGATGACGAAGCAGAATGGTCTCGTCGCGATCCGGACCCGTGGACACCATGTCGATCGGAATGCCCGCCACTTCCTGGACACGCGACAGGTACGCGCGCGCATTCGCCGGCAGCCTGTCCCATTCCTTGATGCCGACGGTGCTCTCCTTCCAGCCCGCGAAGGTTTCGTACACCGGCTCGCAGCGCGCAACTTCGGAGGAGCCACGCGGCAAGAGATCGACGTGCTTACCGTCGACCGTGTAGCCGACGCACAGCTTCACTTCGTCGAGACCGTCCAGCACGTCCAGCTTCGTCATGCACAAACCGGACACGCCGTTGATCTGGATCGAGCGGCGCAGCGCGGCGACGTCGAGCCAACCCGTGCGGCGCGGACGACCGGTGACCGAGCCGAATTCCTTGCCGACCGTTGCAAGTTCCAGCCCGATGGCTTCCTGACGCGCGGCGTTGTCCGCATCGTACAGTTCGCTCGGGAACGGGCCCGAGCCGACGCGCGTGCAGTACGCCTTGGTGATGCCGAGAATGTAATTGAGCTTTTGCGGACCGACGCCCGCGCCGGCCGTTGCCGCGCCCGCCACGCAGTTGCTCGACGTGACGAACGGATAGGTGCCGTGGTCGATGTCGAGCAGCGTGCCTTGCGCGCCTTCGAACAGCAGATTGCTGCCGGCAGCATTCGCGTCGTACAGACGGCGCGACACGTCGGTAACCATAGGCTTCAGACGGTCGGCATAGCTGAGCATCGTGTCGAGCGTCTGCTGGAAGTCGACCGCAGCGACACCCAGGTACTGCGTGAGCACGAAGTTGTGATAGTCGAGGTTTTCGCGCAGACGTTCGGCGAACGCGGCCGGCTCGAACAGGTCTTGCACGCGCAAGCCGCGGCGCGCCACCTTGTCTTCGTAGGCCGGACCAATGCCACGGCCGGTGGTACCGATCTTGCCCGCGCCACGGCGCGCTTCGCGGCCCTGGTCGATCGCGATGTGATAAGGCAGGATGAGCGTGGTGGCTTCGGAAATGAACAGGCGCTTCTGAACGTCGACGCCCGCGGCTTCGAGCTCGCCGATTTCCTTGAACAGCGCTTCCGGCGACAACACGACGCCATTGCCAATGTAGCACGCGACGCCGGGATGCATGATGCCCGACGGAATCAGACGCAAGATGGTTTTCTTGCCGCCGATGATAAGCGTGTGACCGGCATTGTGACCGCCCTGGAAGCGAACGACGCCTTGAGCGTGGTCCGTCAGCCAGTCGACGATCTTGCCCTTGCCTTCATCACCCCATTGGGTTCCCACGACGACGACGTTACGCCCGGGGTTCACATTCACTGCGCTGGCAGACATGTTGTTTCGTAAGCTGGTTAAAAACGTATTTTACCTATGTTCGCGGACGCTTCCGGAATTTTTCCGTTTCCGCTCAACGGTATGCACGTTATGGTGGGTATTGCGAAAAAAGCGCGGCCGGTGCTGGCCGCTGCTGGCCAGTGACCGCGCCAGGGTCGGCGGCGCATTGAGGCGCATGCAGGACAAGTGCGGGCGCCTGCAGATTCGCGCGCACGCAAGCCCGCGGGCGGCGCTAGCCTGACGCGCTTACACGCTTACGCGCGCGGCTCGACGGTCCATGCGCCGTTGCGCTCGACCAACACGCGATCGAAGGCAAATTCGTCCACGTCGTGCTCGTGACCCGGCAGCGCCTGGATGACGACTTCGCCGGCATCGCGCAATGCCGCCACGCTCACGCGCAAAGCGTCGTCGTGTTGCCAAGGCGCGAGAATCGCGCTGCTGCGCGCTTCGACCGGCGAAATGCGCGCCACTTCGCGCAGATCCAGCGAGAACCCGGTTGCGGCCCGCGCACGGCCGTAGAACTGCCCCACGTGGTCGTAGCGGCCGCCGCGTGCAACCGCGTTGGGCACGCCGTCCACGTACGCGGAGAACATCACGCCGCTGTGATACGCGTAGCCACGCAGATCGGCGAGGTCGATCATCACTTCAGCGCTTTCCACCTGGCTCGCGAGGAACGCGAGGTCGTCGAGCGCGCGTGCGATGGCCGGTGCGTTCGGCAAACGCGCACGTGCTTCCTCGAGCACCGAGGCGTCGCCGTAAAGCGAAGGCAGCGCCCGCAACGCATCGCGAGTAACGGCCGTGAAATTGGCGGTCAGATCGACGAGACTCGGCACGTCCTTGCCGGCTAGCGCGTCGTACAGCGCTTGCACGAGCCCCTGCGGCGCGGGCTCAGCCTCGATCAACGCCGCTAGCACGCCCGCGTGACACAGGTCGAGCCGCACCTTGCCAAGCCCCGCGAGATAGAGCGCGTCGAGCATCAATTGCTGGATTTCCAGATCCGCTTCCAGACCCGCATGACCGTAGATTTCCGCGCCGATCTGAATCTGCTCGCGCGTGGCGTGCAGACCTCGCGGCAGCGTGTGCGCGACATTGCCGGCGTAGCACAGACGCGTGACGCCCTGACGGTTCAGCAAGTGCGCGTCGATCCGCGCGACCTGCGGCGTGATGTCGGCGCGCAGCCCGAGGGTGCGCCCGGACAACTGGTCGACCAGCTTGAATGTACGCAGGCTCAGATCCTCGGCGCTGCCCGTCAGCAACGACTCGATGTACTCGAGCAGCGGCGGCATAACCATCTCGTAGCCGTACGAGCGGAAACGGTCCAGCAGACGACGCCGCAATTCTTCGATCTTGCGGGCCTCCGACGGCAACACGTCGGCAATGTTCTCGGGAAGTAACCAGGTCGACATCGATACAGTCCTACGACGTTGAAGACGGCGGCAGAGTGCGCCGGTAATGAGTGTGAATGGCGGGCCAAGGCTTGATTCCGGCGACGGCGGAAGGCGGCTGCGGATGGCGGCCACGGCACGCCCGCATCGCCAGCTATTTCGCAGTGCCTCTCGATACACACTGCGCCTCACGCGAGCGCACCGCGCTCGGGCCCATGCCCTAAGTCGCGCCCCCGCGGCCCAACGCGTCAGGTCACGAAATACAGCAGAATCAGTCCGAGCAGCATCACGATCAGGCCGCCTACGCGGATCTGATGCGCGGGCCGTTCCGCTATTCTACGGAACGTGTCGCGCCAGGCGCTCGGGAAAACGAATGGGAACATCCCCTCGATAATCAGCATCAACGCGATCGCGAGCAGTAACGAGCCGACTATATCCATGCGAAAGAAGCCGCCGCGATGCAAATGCCGCGGCGTTCCCGGTTATTGGTGTTTGCGCGGGGCCGCGGAAGCGTCCGGGGCTGCGCCACCGGTCGGACTACGCATGAAGCGGAAGAACTCGCTGCTTGGATCGACCACGATCACGTCGCCCGGCTTGAAGGTGTTCCGGTATGCCTGCATGCTTTGATAAAACTGATAGAACTCCGGGTCGCTGCCGTACGCCTGCGCGGCGATCTGCGCTGCCTGCGCATCGCCCTCGCCCTTGATGGTCTGCGCCTGGCGGTAGCCGTCCGCGAGAATGGCCTGCTGCTGTGCGACGGCGTCCGCCTTGATCTTGTCCGCCTCGGCGGCGCCCTTCGCGCGTTCGTCAGCCGCGATCTGCTCGCGTTGCGCAATCATTCGCTTGTAAACCGAGTCCGCCATCGAAGCCGGGAAATCGACCCGCGTCAACTGCACGTCCACCACGGTGACGCCGAGCGAGGCCGCGCTTTTTTCCATCGCACCGCGCGCGTCGTCGGCGAGCGCCTGCTGTTTGGCGAGGGCATCCGACAGGGTGTACTTGCCGAACGCGTCGCCTAGAGCGCTGCGGGCGACAAGCGCAAGGCGCTCCGGAAGGCTCTGCACGTCGCCCTTCGTTTCGGCGAGCAGCTTGAGCGGATCGGTCACGCGGTACTTGACGACCGGGTTGGCCAGCAAATCGGTCTTGTCTGCGGTGACGTAGCGGTCTTCGTCGGGCGCGTCGAGCGACTGGATGCGGTTATCGACGAGCGTGACCGTTTGCAACGGCGGGGGCAATTTCACGTGCAATCCCGGCCCGAGCAGCGTCGGCGCGGTGTCGCCGCGGGACGACAGCACTGCCATATGGCGTTGGTCGACCACGAACACCATCGACGATGCTGCGAACAGCACGATGACAACCGCGACGACGAGCGCAATGATCTTGTTCATGTTGTGCGCTCCTTATTGAACGTCGTCTTCGCGCATACGGTTGCGGAAGGACTCGCGTGAACGCAGCGGATCGCTGCTCGCCGCCGCGCGGCTCGCGGGCGTGGCTGCTACAGCCGGCCCGGAAACGGCGCCCGGGGCGGCAGCGGCCGATCCCGCCGCGGAAGCTGCATTCGTTGGCTGCGCGCCGGACGCGGCTGCGCCGGAGGCCGCCGTGGCTGCCGCCGCGGCATCCGCCACCCGCTGACGGTTCTGCTCGACGAGCTTGTCGAGCGGCAGATACAGCACGTTGTTGCCGCCGCGGTTGTCCACGAACACCTTGGTTGTATTCGAATAGATCTGCTGCATGGTTTCCAGATACATGCGCTCGCGAATCACAGCAGGCGCCTTCGAGTACTGCGCATACACTTCCTTGAAGCGGTCCGCGTCGCCTTGAGCCTGTGCGACCGTCTTGTCGCTGTACTTTTTCGCCTCGTCGATCTGGCGCGCCGCGTCGGCTTGCGCACGTGGCAACAGGTCCGCCGCGTAAGCCTCTGCGTCGCGCTTCGCGCGCTCGTTCTCCTGGCGCACCTTGGCGGCCTCGCTAAACGCGCTCTGCACCTGGTCGGGCGCCTGCACCGCCTGAATCGTCACGCCCGTGACGGCGAGGCCGGACTGGAACTGATCGAGCGATTTCTGGATGGCCGAGAGCAACTGCTGCCGGATTGCTTCGCGATCCTGATCAAGAATCTCTTGTGTGCTGCGCGTGCCGACGATGCCGCGCACCGCCGCCTGCGCGGCCTGCATCACGCTCTGATCGGGATCGACGCTGCGAAACAGGTAGTCGGTCGGCTTGCGCACCTGATACTGCACGGCAAAGCGCACGTCGACGATGTCTGCGTCGTGCGTGAGCATGGACGCGTCCTTCACATTCGCGAGACGCACCACGTTGTTGCGGCCGATTTCAACCTGGCGAACCTGGCCGATATTGACGAGCTCGTGATTTTCGAACGGATATGGCAGGCGCCAGTGCACACCGTGGCCCGCCGTGTAGCGATACTTGCCGAACTGCATGACCACGCCGGCCTGGCCGTCCTGCACGACGAATACGCCGCTGCCGAGATAGATAGCGATCAGCACGCCGATCACGATGCCCACGCCGATGCGCGCGCCACGGCCATTGTCCGGACGCCCGCCGCCGACGCCACCGCCCTTGCGGCCGAACATCCGGCTCAAACGACGGTTGAAATCGCGCCACATCTCGTCGAGATCGGGCGGACCTTCACCTTCCTTGGCTTGCGGGCGCTTCGGCTCGACCGGTCGCTGGCGCTCGCCATTGCCGTCGCCACGGCCCCAGCGCGGATCGTTCAGTGAAAGCATGGCGCGCATGCGCAGCCAGATACTCCGCTCGTTGTAATCGTTCACCTGTGTTCGTTCACCAGAGTAGACAGCGGGTCAGTGCGGGTCAATGCGGGTCAGTGCAATCAGAATGGGTCAGTGCCCGAGTTCTGGAACCTTGCGGTGCTCGCGTGGAGCTGCCGACCGGTCTTCTTCCGAAGCTTCCAGCAGCGTGTCGGGAAGAGGTTCGGCAGTAGCGATCTCAGCGATGGCAGCGCGCAATGTATCCAACCCTTGCCCCGTGCGCGCGCTCAAAAAGACGCGCGAAATATTACCATACTCGTCCCGCTCGACCGCTTCGCCACGGGCTGCCAACTCGGGCACCGCGTCGATCTTGTTGAAGACGAGCACCTGCCGGATCGTGTCTGCACCGATTGCGTGCAATACCTCGTTCACCTGATCGATCTGGTCGAGCCGCACGGCGCTCGACGCGTCCACGACATGCAAGAGCAGATCGGCGTGAATGGTTTCCTCGAGCGTGGCGCGAAATGCCGCGACCAGCTGGTGGGGCAATTCGCGAATGAACCCGACCGTGTCGGACACGACCACCTGCCCCGCTTCGTCGCCGAGATAAACGCGCCGCGAAGTGGTGTCCAGCGTGGCGAACAGCTGATTGGCCGCGTATGCCTGCGCTTTTGTCAGTGCATTGAAGAGCGTGGACTTGCCCGCGTTCGTATAGCCGACGAGCGACACCGACATGGTCTGATTGCGCGAGCGCTGGCGGCGCTGCGTGCCGTGCTGGCGGCGCAGCTTGTCGAGCCGCGACTTGAGCGCCTTGATTCGCTCGCCGATCAGCCGGCGGTCGGTTTCGAGCTGTGTTTCGCCCGGACCGCGCAAACCGATACCGCCCTTCTGACGCTCGAGGTGAGTCCATGCGCGGATCAGCCGCGTGGACAGATACTGCAGTTGCGCGAGTTCCACCTGCAGCTTGCCTTCGTGGCTGCGGGCACGCTGCGCAAAAATATCGAGAATGAGACTCGTGCGGTCGACCACGCGCCGATTAAGCGCCTGCTCCAGATTGCGCTGCTGCGCAGGCGCAAGAGCGTGGTTGAAAATGACGAGTTCGATGTCGTTCGCCTCACACGCAAGACGCAGTTCTTCGGCCTTGCCGCTGCCGACGAACATTTTCGCGTCGGGGCTCGACCGGCGCCCGGTGAGAGTGACTAGAGGATTCGCACCCGCGCTTTGCGCGAGCAGACTGAGTTCTTCGAGACTGGCTTCGAAATCGATCTTACCGAAGTCGATGCCGACAAGCGCTGCATTGATCAAATTGGAGGGTATCAAAATGAGGCGGCCGGAAAGATCGCCAACGGGCGACGTTGCGCCGGCCGCGACGGGGTTAGGACTGTTCGGAATCCGGGTGGAAATTCACCGGACGGGCTGGCACGACAGTCGAGATTGCGTGCTTGTAGACCATCTGGGTGACTGTATTCCGGAGCAACACGACGTACTGGTCGAACGATTCGATGTTCCCTTGAAGCTTGATGCCGTTGACCAGGTAGATCGACACCGGCACATGCTCTTTACGCAGTGCGTTCAAAAACGGGTCTTGTAACAATTGCCCTTTGTTGCTCATAGCAAACTCCGTATTTTTTTGCAGGTTGACTAAATTGACGACAGAAGAAAAAGGTATCCGCCGTCAACCGCTACACTATAGCCGATTTTCGTTTTCGCGCGGGGCCCCTGCCCAAGCGGCCAAACCCAACGCACACGCGGGTTTCAGCCCGGGTTCAGCCTTTGTCCGCGTAAGGGTTCGTCGACGATCTGAACTCTATTCGCAATGGAGTCCCAGTCAGCTTGAAAGTTTCACGGAAGCGGTTTTCAAGGTAGCGTTTGTACGTTTCGGTGATCGCGTCGAGCGCGTTGCCGTGAATCACGATGATCGGCGGATTCTGGCCGCCCTGGTGCGCGTACCGCAGCTTCGGCCGCACCGGACCGCGGCGGCGCGGCTGCTGGAACTCGACAGCCTCGATCAGCGCACGCGTAAGCTTCGGCGTGGGCAGCTTCGACATGGCCGCCGCGTACGCGTCGTCGACAGAACGCATCAGCGGGCCGATGCCAGTCTTTTCCGCAGCGGAAATGAAATGGAATTTGGCGAAGTCGAGAAATTTTAGTTTGCGTTCCAGATCCGCTTTCGTGCGCTCGCGCACATGCGAATCGAGCCCGTCCCACTTGTTCACGCCCACCACCAGCGCGCGGCCCTGCTCCACCACGAAGCCGGCGATATGCGCGTCCTGCTCCGAAATATCCTGACGCGCGTCGAGCAGCAGAATCACGACATTGGCGTCCGAAATCGACTGCAGCGTTTTCACCACCGAGAATTTCTCGATCGCCTCGAACACCTTGCCGCGGCGGCGCAGGCCTGCCGTGTCGATCAACGTGTAGGGCTTGCCCTGGCGCTCGAAGTCGACGTAGATCGAATCGCGCGTGGTGCCGGGCATATCGAATGCGATCACGCGTTCTTCGCCGACGAGCGCGTTGATCAACGTCGACTTGCCGACGTTCGGGCGGCCGACGATGGCGATCTTCACGCCGCGCGCCTCCTTGTCTTCGTCGCTTTCTTCCGGCTGGCCCGCGTACGCGACGCCGAGCGCCTCGTTGATCATCTCGGTCACGCCGTCGCCGTGCGCCGCCGAAATGGCGCGCGGGTCGCCTAGACCCAGTTCGTAGAAGTCGGCCGCGACCGCGCTGTACTTCATGCCCTCGGCCTTGTTGACGACGAGGAAGATCGGGCGGCCGGTCTTGCGCAGATAGTCGGCAATCGACTTGTCTTGCGGCGCGAGACCATTGCGACCGTCGACGATGAACACGACGATGTCCGACTCCTCCACTGCCTGACGCGTCTGGCGCGCCATCTCGTGCAGAATGCCGTCTTTCGCGACCGGCTCGAAACCGCCCGTGTCGACCACGAGATAGGGCCGCTCGCCGGTGCGCCCTTCGCCGTAGTGGCGATCGCGGGTGAGACCGGGCAGGTCGGCAACGAGCGCGTCACGCGAACGCGTGAGGCGGTTGAAGAGCGTGGATTTCCCCACATTGGGGCGCCCGACGAGGGCAATAACGGGTTTCATCAGATGTTGTTCACGGTGAAACGCGGATCGGAACCGACCGACCGCATGGCGACGCCATTGCGCCGCTACACGGCAGCGTTTGACGAAAATTATCACGAATTCGGCCAGCCCCGGATGCGCTATCCAGATGCGCGCCGAGGCGGACGGGGATTTGGCTGTATGCGCAGCACCATCAGGCTGCCTGGTTCACGTCCTGCTGCGTGGCCGCTCGCGCAACGGTTAAGCAACGACTACGCAACGGTTACGCGGCGCAGTGCAATTCGACGCCGCGCCGCGTCGCGCCGCGCCGGATCGCATCGGCCAGGCCTTGGCCGCATGGGCCGTTTTTGCTGAGCGCCTGCGTGTCCCGCCCGGGTGCGTTGCGGGTGCCGCGACTCGTGTCGATCTCTGTTATCGGCCGCATTCCGACGACTTCGCCGGACCAGCCAATCAGGCGAACTTTACTTCCCTGCTGCGCGGTGCCGTCTGCGGGCACTGCTTGGCGGCGCTACACGGGCAATACATCGGCGCACTGCATGTTGCACGGCACGGGGACGCACAGCGGAGCGTTTGCACGTTACGCGCCGCGAAAAAGCGCGCGGCCGGCAAAGCCGGCCTGCACGCTTGCCCACGCTGCGACGCGATTAACGCGGACGATAGCCGTACAGGTCACCGTCGCGTGTTTGCACGACGAGGGTCTCGCCGGCCAGCACGGGCGCTGCGGTAATCGCACTGCCGTCGGTCTTCATCCGGGCGACCAGCGTTCCGTCGTCGCGCGACAGAAAGTGCACGTAGCCCTGATAGTCGCCCAGCACTGCCGCATGACCGAGAATAAACGGCACGCCCAGTTCGCGGTTCTTGAGCTTGTCGTTCTTCCAGAGCGGCGTGCCGTTATTGGCGTCGAACGCGGACACGACCGACCAGTCGTCCGCAGCGACTACCGCGCGATCGTCCTGGGCGAGACCGCTCGCGCTCGAAAACGCCTTTTCCCACAGCGCCCGGCCCGAGTTGGCATCGAAACAGCCCAGCTGGCCCTGGAACGTCACGGCGCAGGTTTCCGAACCGACCAGTGTAGGCGGGCCGGTCACGTCGTTAATGCGCTCCACTTCCGTCACGCCTTTCGGGTAAGACACCGGCGTTTGCCAGTAAGCCTCGCCGCTCTGCAGATTGATGGCCGAGAACGCGCCGCCGGGGAAACCGGCCAGCACAGCGGCGTCGCCCGCGAACGTCATGCCCGACGACACACGCAGATTGAGCGGCACAGCGCGGTTGCGGTAGTTCCACTTCTGCTCGCCCGTTTGAGCGTTGAACGCGACGATCTGCCCGTCCACCGTACGCACGACCACGAGACCATTGCCTACGAGCGGCGGCGAGATGATTTCGCCAGGCGCCTTCGCAGTCCACAGTTGCTTGCCGTCCGCGCCGAGCACATAGACGTCGCCCTTCAGGCCGCCGACCGCCGTCAACGTGCCGTCGCTGCCGACACCCGCGGAGATGTCGTCGTGCAGCTTGACTCGCCAGATGTCCTTACCAGTTTGCGCGTCGATCTTCGCAACCGAGCCGTTCGCGCCGGCCGCATACACCGCGTCGCCGACCGCGACCGGCGAGAACAGATAGCGGCCTGCCTTGCCGACGCTCGTCTTCCACACTTGCTGCACGTCCAGCACGGGCTTGAACTCGGTGAGCGGCGTCGGCACGCGGCGCTCGTCTTTCGTGGATGAGCATGCCGCGAGAGCGAGGACGGTCATCGCACAGACAACGGGCACAGCGTATCGTTTCAGCAGATTCATCGGTGGACGAAGCATTCAGGAAAAGTTATAGAAAGGCCGGTTGGCCGTTGCATGCGGCGCTTAGCCGCCCAGCGCGTCCAGTTTGAACTGGATCAGCTGGCGCGTTGAGGTGTCGCTCTTCGGCAGCGCCTCGAGCGCGAGCTTGTAGGCCGCGCGCGCGTCGTCACGCTTGCCTTGAGCGGCGAGCAGGTCGCCGCGGCCGTTTGCCACGATGCCCTTGAACGCTTCCGGCTGCGGCTCAGCGAGCAGAGCGAGCCCCTGGTCGTAGGCCTTTTCGTCGAGCAGCAGCGAAGCGAGGCGCAGCTTGGCGATCTGCTTGAACTCGTCGTCCTTCGCGTGATCGATGGTCCATTGCAACTGGGCTTTCGCACCGGCTTCGTCGCCAGCGGCGTAAAGTGCCTTCGCGGCGGCCAGAGCAGTCATTTGCGCGTACGCGGTGCGGCTGAACTTGTCTTCCATGTCGGCGGCGACGCGCGTGATCTTCGCCTTGTCGCCCGACGCCACGGCCTCCTGCACCTGGTCGTACAGCACCGCCGCTTCGGTGGCCTGACGCCGCTGCCAGAAATTCCAGCCGTTCCAGCCGGCTGCGGCGACCAGCGCCACCAGCACGATCCACGTGGTTGCGTTACCCCACTGCGTCCACCAAGCCTTCAGACTTTCAATCGATTCTTGTTCGTCGTGGTAACTCATTGCCCGGCGATTTCCTCTTTCTTGCTACGGGTGTGTGTCAAGCCTGATCGGGAAAGAACCGGCTCGACGACATCGCGATCAGTCGTCGCCGTCTTCGGCGGTTGCAACCATCGCATTGATTAGAAATTCGGTCAAGTCTTCGGCGGGCACGTTGTGTTGCTCGTTTTTACCACCGTTAGCATTTGTATCTCGCAGCGGTTTGACCCCGACGGTGCCGTTGGCGATTTCGTCTTCGCCGAGCACGACCGCGAACGCGGCGCCGCTCGCGTCGGCGCGCTTCATTTGCGATTTGAAACTGGCCGACTGACCGTCCGCGCTGCAATGGAGGATCACGTCGAGCCCCGTGTCACGCAACCGCTCCGCAATGATGAAAGCCTGCTCGCGCGCCGCGTCGCCCTGGTGGACCACGTAGACGTCGCAACCTTCGTCTTCCGGCACGAGCTGCTCTTCCTTCAGCAGCTCGAGAATGCGCTCGATGCCCATCGCCCAGCCACACGCGGCCGTGGCTTTGCCGCCGAGCTGCTCGATCAGCGGATCGTAGCGGCCGCCCGCGGCCACGGTGCCCTGTGCGCCGAGCTTGTCCGTCACCCATTCGAACACGGTCAGATTGTAGTAATCGAGACCGCGAACCAGACGCGGATTGATCGTGAACGGAATGTTGTTGGCCTTCAGAATGCGCTGCAAACCTTCGAAGTGCGCGCGCGATTCCTCGCCGAGGAAATCGAGCAGCTTCGGCGCGTTCTGCGCGACTTCCTGCAGCGCCGGGTTCTTCGTGTCGAGCACGCGCAGCGGGTTCGTGTAGAGACGGCGCTTTGCGTCTTCGTCGAGCACGTCCATGTGCTTTTCGAGGTACGCGATCAGTTCGACGCGATGCGCCGCGCGCTCTTGCGCCAGACCCAGCGAATTGATCTCAAGCTTGATGCCCGTGAGCCCGAGATCGTCCCACAGGCGCTGGCACATCATGATGATTTCGGCGTCCGCGTCAGGGCCGGCGAAGCCGAGCGCTTCCACGCCGACCTGATGGAACTGGCGATAACGGCCGCGTTGCGGGCGCTCGTGACGGAACATCGGGCCGATGTACCACAGGCGCTTCGGGCCGTCGTACAGCATGTTGTGCTCGATCGCCGCGCGCACCACTGCCGCCGTGTTTTCCGGACGCATGGTCAGGTTTTCACCGTTCAGCGCGTCGGTAAAGCTGTACATCTCTTTCTCGACGATGTCGGTCACCTCGCCGATACCGCGCGTAAACAGCTGCGTATGCTCGACGATAGGCGTGCGAATATTCTGGTATCCGTACGAACGCAGCATCGACTTGACGGTGGTCTCGAAAAAGTCCCACAGCCCGGCGTCCTGCGGAAGGATGTCGTTCATGCCCTTCACGCCGGACAGCTTGTCGAGCTTTTTCTTCTGTTCAGTCATCTCTTGAATAGCCGATGTTTAGTTGAGCGCCTCGGCGCGGCCGTAGCGGCGCTCGACGTAATCACTCACGATTTGCTGGAATTCCTGCGCGATGTTCTCGCCGCGCAGCGTCTTCACCTTCTCGCCGTCGATAAACACTGGCGCGGCCGGATTCTCGCCGGAGCCCGGCAGGCTGATGCCGATGTTCGCCTGCTTCGACTCGCCCGGACCGTTGACGATGCAACCCATCACCGCCACGTGCATTTTTTCGACGCCAGGATACTGGTCGCGCCAGACAGGCATTTGCGTGCGCAAGTACGTCTGAATTTGCGACGCGAGTTCCTGGAACAACGTGCTCGTAGTACGGCCGCAACCAGGGCACGCAATCACCATTGGCGTGAACGAGCGCAGTCCCATGGTCTGCAGGATTTCCTGGCCGACGATGACTTCGCCGGTACGCGGCGCGCCCGGTTCCGGAGTCAGCGAAATGCGGATCGTGTCGCCGATGCCCTGCTGCAGGAGCACCGACAACGCAGCCGTAGACGCGACGATACCCTTCGAGCCCATGCCCGCTTCGGTCAAGCCGAGATGCAGCGCGAACTCGCAACGGCGCGCGAGTTCGCGGTAGACGGCGATCAGGTCCTGCACGCCGCTCACCTTGCACGACAGAATGATCTTGTTGCGCGCAAGGCCAAGTTCGACCGCGCGCTCGGCCGAGCCGATCGCCGACTGGATCAGCGCTTCGTACATGACGCTTTGCGCTTCCCACGGCGTGGAGCGCGCGGCGTTTTCATCCATCATCTTCGCGAGCAGGTCCTGGTCGAGACTGCCCCAGTTCACGCCAATGCGCACCGGCTTGTCGTACTTCACGGCGGCTTCGATCATCTGCGCGAATTGCGTATCGCGCTTCGCGCCGTGCCCGACGTTGCCAGGATTGATCCGGTACTTCGACAACGCCTCCGCGCAGGCCGGATAGTCGCGCAGCAGCAGGTGGCCGTTGTAATGAAAATCGCCGACGAGCGGTACCGACACGCCCATGCGGTCGAGCTGATCGCGCACTGCCGGCACGGCCGCGGCCGCCTCCGGCGTGTTCACCGTGATGCGCACCAGTTCCGAACCGGCCTGAGCCAACTCCTTGATCTGGATGGCGGTGCCGATGGCGTCGGCGGTGTCCGTGTTCGTCATCGACTGGACGCGCACGGGCGCGTCGCCGCCGATGGTGACAAGCTGGCCGCCCCAACGGACGTCCACTGCATGAGACTTGCGCCGCGGCGCCTCGCCGCCGAACACCGGCTCGTTTGAGACGATCTTGCTACTGGATTGGGATTGAGCTTCGGATTGCATCGAAAAACCCATTTACGCCGCACGCGCCACACAAATGCAGCGCCTGAATTGAAAAAGCGCCGCGGTCCGGTTGGCCGCGGCGCACACCGTCTGTATCAGGGCAACGCAAAACGCGCCACGTTGCCTTTGGCCGCCGCATATTTCGACGGATCGACCGGGGCGCCGTCGAGCGTGATCGACTCCAGACCCGCCCTGTTGCCCACGGTCACCTTGAAAGGCGCCTCGCCCGTTACTTCTTTCGTATCACCTGCACGCACGAGGCCGGAGAACACTTCCTTGCCGTCTTTGCCACGCACGCTGAACCAACTGTCCTGGCTGACGCGCAGCGCAATGATTGCCGAACCGGCGGCCGGTGCCGCACCCGACACTGCAGGCGCACTCGCGACCGCCGCAGCAGGTGGCGCCGGCGTCGCAGGTGCCGCCGGCATCGCCGTGACGGGCGGCGCGGACGTCGGCGCCGTGCCCGCCGCAAGCGGTGCAGGCATGGGTGTAGCGGACGCCGCACCCGGTGCCGCGGTTTGCGTCTCAGACGCCGATGCAGCATCCTGAGCGGCGGCCTCTGATCCGGCTGCCGGGCCCTGCCCAACCGCGCCGACGGCGCCCGATGCGCCGCTCACGTCACCCGCACCGCCATTCGCGCTCGCCTTCAGGCGCGCGAGCCAGGCTGTCGAATCCCCGCCGTTGGTGTGCCACATGGCGAGCGCAATGACCGCGACGATCACCGCCGCGACACCCCACAACCACGAGCGGCTTTTTTGCGCGCCGCCGCCAAGCGACAGCGACACACGGCCGCGCGGCAAATCTCTACCCGACGAGGCCGGCATCGACAGATCCGGCGCGGGGACGCCCTTCTCGCGACGCAGAACCTGGGTGAACGGCGTGGGATCGGCGCCCAACATCCTGGCGTAGCTGCGCACCACACCGAGTGCGAACGTAGTGTCCGGCAGATGGCTGATGTCGCCCGCCTCCAGCGCGCGCAACTTGCCGGGGGCCACCTTGAGCCGGGCTGAGACGTCTTCGATCGACCAGCCCCTCGATTCGCGCAGCTGCGTCAAGCGCGCGCCCACCGCCGCCAGGGAATCCAGGCCCGGCTGCGCCACAGGCTGCACCACCGCCCGCGCGACAGATGCGGAGCGGCCTTCATTCGTGTCTGTGTCCTGCGGCTGCGGGTGCTGCGGCTCACTCATCCCAAATCCTTTCGCGTCGATTCTTTTTTCACTTGTGCGACCGGACCGGTCCAAACTTCACGTCCGAATCGCAGACCGTTTATAACAAAATGCGCGGCCTCTTGTGCCGCTTCCGATCGATTCTGCAAACTTTCTTTTCAATTACCGGGGCGCGAAGCGTCTTTCAGCATTTTCCGGTGCGCAGCGCCGAATGCCCTGCAACTTACGCCCTTCCCGCTACACGGCGCGAACCTCGATGACCTTCGCTGCCTTCCCGCTGCGCTCAGCGAGGCGCGTGCGGTCTTTCACAGCACCGGCTAGCTGGCCGCAGGCAGCGTCGATGTCGTCGCCGCGCGTCTTGCGCACTGTGGTGACGACGCCCGCGTCCACCAGCACCTGCGCGAACCGCTTGATCTGTTCCGGCTTCGAGCGCACGAGGCCCGACTCAGGAAACGGATTGAACGGAATCAGATTGAACTTGCACGGCACGTCGCGCGTAAGCGCGAGCAGCTCGCGCGCTTGCGCTTCGCTGTCGTTCACGCCGTCGAGCATGCAATATTCAAAGGTGATGAAATCGCGCGGCGCGACTTTCAGATAGCGCTGGCAAGCGGCCATCAATTCGCGCAGCGGATATTTTTTATTCAGCGGCACCAGCATGTCGCGCAGCGGATCGCTTGGCGCATGCAGCGATACAGCGAGCGCAACCGGCAGATCGCCGCCGAGCCGGTCCATCATGGGCACGACGCCCGAAGTGGACAGTGTGACGCGCCGGCGCGACAGGCCGTAGGCGTTGTCGTCGAGCATGAGGCGCATGGCGGGCACGACCGCGTCGTAGTTCAGAAGCGGCTCGCCCATACCCATCATCACGACATTCGTGACGACGCGCTCGCCCTTGCCTTCACCGCCCGTGGCACGGCCGCCGGCCGCTCCGAGCGACGCGCGCAACGCGAATTCAGCCATGCGCAGCTGGCCGATGATTTCGCCGGTGGTGAGATTACGCGAGAAACCCTGCTTGCCGGTCGAGCAGAAACGGCAGTTCACCGCGCAGCCGGCCTGCGAGGACACGCACAGCGTGCCACGCGTTTCTTCCGGAATGAAGACGGTTTCGACTGCGTTGCTGTTGCCGACGTCGATCAGCCACTTGCGTGTACCGTCGGTAGAAATATGGTCGCTAACGATGCCCGGCATGGAAATCGTGGCGCGCCCCTTGAGCTTTTCGCGCAAAGACTTCGCGAGATCGGTCATGCCGTCGAAGTCTGCAGCGTTGTACTGGTGGATCCAGCGCTGCAATTGCTTGGCGCGAAACGGCTTCTCGCCCAGGCTGTCGCAATAGGCGACAAGCCCTTGGGCGTCGAGGTCGAGAAGGTTGACGGTGGAGCTGCTCGTCATATCGAATCCTGCCATTTCTGTGCGAGACTGGGTTCATGCAACAAGCTGCATGACCGCAAAACCGTTCGCGCCCATCCCTGCTGCTGTTACCTTACTACTATGCCCGGCGATTGGTGCGGATTGGTGTGAATAAAGCCACCTTGCCGCACTTATGGCCGGATACCAGCATTAGCGCGAATACACGTTCACTTGCGGGAAGAAGAACGCGATTTCAACCGCAGCCGTTTCGGCGGCGTCCGAACCGTGCACCGCGTTGGCGTCGATGCTGTCGGCGAAGTCGGCGCGGATCGTGCCCTTTTCGGCCTTTTTCGGGTCCGTTGCGCCCATCAGATCGCGGTGCTTCAGGATGGCGTTCTCGCCTTCCAGAACCTGCACGACCACCGGGCCGGAGATCATGAATTCGACCAGGTCCTTGAAGAACGGACGTGCGGCGTGCACGGCGTAGAACTTCTCAGCGTCGGCGCGCGACAGGTGGACCATGCGCGAAGCCACGATCTTCAGGCCAGCGTTTTCAAAACGGCTGTAGATCTGGCCGATCACGTTCTTGGCCACTGCGTCCGGCTTGATAATGGACAGGGTGCGTTCGATCGCCATAAAAACTCCAAAAAATTAAGAGGTTACAGATTCAAATGAATCCGCTATTGTAGCATGTTCCCGTGTATGATTGCGATTGAACCCTTACAGCACTGAAAGACTCCAAGCAGGAGTTTGTGAATACTGGTAGCGTAGGCCGTGTGGGCGCTTCAACGCATTTTTCAATTCACCTTTGCCGCTCTGGTGGATTGAAACTCCCCGCTGTCGCGCTAATCTTAGGTACGGGTAGCCGTCGCAAGCGGCGAGAGCCTGCGGCACGGCACACGGCAAAAGCGCCGGACAAACCGCTGACAACATCACGCAACACGCTTCTGACGTAAGGAGAGACCATGAACGATCATCCGTATAGCTTTGGCCGCACTGGCGCGGTCAGCACGGTCGAAACGCGTAACCGCGTGCTACGAAACACCTACTGGCTGCTGGCGCTGTCCATGATTCCGACAGTGCTGGGCGCGTGGGTGGGGCTCGCCACCGGGTTTTCGCTCTTCGCCGCCACCAGTCCCGCCATGAGCCTGCTGGCGTTCTTCGCGATCGCGTTCGGCTTCATGTTCGCAATCGAGAAAACCAAGAACAGCTCCGCCGGCGTGTTCGTGCTGCTGGGCTTCACGTTCTTCATGGGCCTGATGCTCTCGCGCATTCTGGGCTTCGTGCTGGGTTTCTCCAACGGCCCGTCGCTCATCATGCTCGCCTTCGGTGGCACTGGTGTGATCTTCGCCTCCATGGCGACTATCGCGACCGTCAGCAAGCGCGACTTCTCCGGTCTAGGCAAGTGGTTGTTCATGGGCGTGATCGTGCTGCTGCTCGCTTCCGTCGCGAACGTGTTCCTGCACCTGCCGGCGTTGATGCTGACGGTGTCCGTCATGGCCATCGTGATCTTCTCGGCCTATATGCTGTTCGACGTGCAGCGCGTCGTGAACGGCGGCGAGACGAACTACATCACCGCAGCACTCGCCATCTATCTGGACCTGTACAACGTGTTCGTGAACCTGCTGGCGCTGCTCGGCATTTTCGGCGGCAACCGCAATTAAGATTCATGCCCGGAGCACGGGCACGGTGCTGAACGCGCCGGCCTCGTAGAAAAGCCCATAACGACTGCTCGTTATGGGCTTTTTTTATTTCCACCGCGTCGCAGTTGCTGGCGATATGAAAGCGACCGGGCCAGCGCCTACAGGCTCAGCCACGCGAACCCTTCCGCCTGCGAAGCAACCACCACCTCAGTCGGCGCGGCACCTAACACGCCGGCCATCGCGGCCTGTGCGAGTTCAGGCAGATTGTTCTGCTGGCTCAGGTGCGCAGCAACAAGATGACGCAAACGCGAACGGTCGAGCGAGGCGAGAATTTCAGCCGCCGCGTCGTTATTCAAATGCCCATGATTGCCGCCGATGCGCGCCTTCAACGACTGCGGGTAGCGGCTGCCGGCCAGCATACGCACGTCGTGATTGCATTCCAGCACCAGCGCGTTGCAGCCGCTCAAGACGGCGCTGATATGCGGCGTGGACGTGCCGACGTCCGTCAGCACACCAAGCCGGCTCGCGCCATTCGAGAACACATATTGCAACGGCTCACGGGCATCGTGCGGAACCGTGTAGGGAAGAACGCTGAGGTCGCCGATTGCCACCGCTTCGTCGCCCCATAGCACGCGCAGGTCGACGTCGGCCTCGTCGGCGCCTACCGCGCGCGCCGTGCCCCAGCTCATGAACAGCGGGATCGACCACTTGCGCGCCAAGGTTAGCGCGCTGCCAATGTGGTCGCTGTGTTCGTGCGTGATCAGAATGGCGTCGAGGGCTTCGGCACTCGAGCCGAGCCGGTTCAGGCGCCGCTCCACTTCTTTTGCAGAAAACCCGCAATCGAGCAGCACGCGCGTGGTGGTTGCGCCGCTTTGCGCTTCCACCAGCAACGCATTGCCTTCACTGCCGCTGCCAAGACTTGCGAACCGCACAGTCAGCTTAGTTCAGTTGCGCGTGCAGCAGCGTCACGATGCGCTGTGCGTCTGACGAATTGTCGATCTGCCCGTTCGCGTCCAGCACCGCGACCTGCGTCAAGGTATCGCCCTTCGGACGCACGTTGACGAGGAACTCCTGACCAGGCTTTTTCGAGGAATTGCCGCTGTAGAACAGTTTGCCGAGCAAGCCTTCCTTCTTCAGTTCCTGCATCGAGTCCGCGTAACGCACGTAGTAAATGCCCTTCGCGCGGTCGCGGTTGTCCACGGTGAAATTGGTGCGGTCGAGCGCGAGGCCCACGCGCAGCCACGCGCGGTCGAACGACTCCTGCAAATCGAGCGTGGAGGCGCCCGCAGTCTTGCCGAGCGTGGCCGGCGCAGCGGCCGGGCGTGCTTCTGTCAGCAATTGCTTGGATTGCGCTTCGGTCAGGCCGAATTTCTGCATCAGCTTGGTGAGGAAAAGCGCTTCCAGTGCCGGGTCGCGCGGACGCTCTTCCCAACGCGACGACGTCTTGTCCTGCCCAGTCAGCACTTCTTCCATCGCGCTGTGCGTGACGGAAATGTCCGTAGTGTCGGAAGGACCGCGCGACACGAGTGTACGGAAGCTGTCACGCGTACCCGACGAATAAGCGAAATCGATCACTTTGCCCACTGTGCGGCGGAACCAGTCGTCCGGAATATTGGCGCGGTTTTCCGCCCAGTCGGTCACCATGATGCCGGTGGCCGGCGCGTCGGTTTTCAGCGCGAAGCCGTTTTCCTGCCAGAACTCCTGCAATTGCGGCCACAGCTGTTCCGGCGAGCGGCCGTCGACCACCAGCCAGCGGCGGTCGCCGTCGCGCTCGATGTGCATGCCGTACGGATCTTGCGCGGTGGGCTGGCCTTCGGTCGAATTGCCGGCCGCCGTGACTGCCCGCTTGGTCGCGCCGCCCAGCGCCAGATTGGCCGGCGGTGCGACGTAACGCTGATCGGTTCCGGTGGTGTTCAGGTCGCCGGGAATGGCGAGCGGCGGCGCACTGCCCGCCGCTTTGTAATTCACGCGATCAGAAGCGAACCAGTCGTTCAAAGTGTCACAGCCGGCGAGCGTCACCAGGGCAAGCGTCAGCGCCGCCATGCGGGTTGCGTGGAGGGAAAGTGCGGAACGTTTCATGAGGTCCTTCGTGATGCTGGAACGCGGTGCCTGGTTCTGTGTGCCGGGAACGTGGGCTGGATCGACGTCGGTTAAGGGAATGCCAGTGGNGGGTGAGCGCTGACGGGTGCGACGGCGGCCCGCCTAGCCGAGCAGGCCCGCTTCGCGCAGCGCGCCGCGCACCACTTCGTGGTATTGCGCGTCGAGCGGCGTGAGCGGCAGGCGGATGCCACCTTGCACACGACCCAACTGCTGCAGCGCCCACTTCGCCGGAATCGGATTCGATTCGATGAACAGGTTCTTGTGCAGCGACAGGAGCTTCAAATGAATCTCGCGCGCAGTCTTCGCGTCCGCCGCTAGCGCGGCCTTGCACAGCTCGCTCATGAGACGCGGCGCGACGTTCGCCGTGACCGAGATATTGCCGTGGCCGCCCAGCAGCATCAGCGCGATGGCGGTGGGATCGTCGCCGCTGTAAATGCCGAAGTGCGCCGGCGCCGACTTGATCAAATGCGCCGCGCGGTCGATGTTGCCGGTCGCTTCCTTTACGCCGATGATGCCCGGCACCTGAGCGCAACGCAAAATGGTCTCGTTGCTCATGTCCGCGACCGTGCGGCCCGGCACGTTGTACAGGATCACCGGCAGATCGACCGTTTCGGCAATCTTCACAAAATGGCGATAGATGCCTTCCTGCGTCGGCTTGTTGTAGTACGGCACGACCTGCAAGGTAGCGTCGGCGCCGACCTCTTTCGCCTGACGCGTGAGTTCGATAGCTTCAGTCGTGGAATTGCCGCCCGAGCCCGCGATCACGGGAATCCGGCCCGCCGTGTGCTCCACCGCGGTCTTGACCATCAGCACGTGCTCTTCGACGGACAGCGTGGCCGATTCGCCGCTCGTGCCGACGACCACGAGCGCATTCGTGCCCTCGGCGACATGCCAGTCGATCAGTTTGCGAAACGCAGGCAAATCGAGGCTGCCGTCTTCAAGCATCGGGGTGATGATGGCGGGAATGCTGCCGCGAATCTTGACGCTGCCGCTGCTGCTCTGAGTGCCTGCGAGGGTGCCTGCTTGAGTGCCTGCTTGAGTGCCGTTAGTCATGAAAAGCCATGAATTTGATCAGGTAAACCGCGATTGTAGCGGATTAGCCAGCCAACTCGTAACAAGGCGGGGGCGCCGCCTGCGCGGGGTTGCCTGAGCGGTCCGCCTCCAGAATGGCGCAGATGCGCTGGACGTAAGCCGGGCGTGGCTGCGCGAGAAAACCGTCCTGAAACGCGACCACCCGCAAGCGGCCGCGCACGAGCTCCAGCAGTTCGCCGGGCGCGAGCAGGAACGCGGGATTAGAGGGCTTGCCCACCCTTTCGTTTCCTTGCGCGAACGTCTCGTAAACCAGTACGCCGCCGGGTGCGAGCGATTCGATGAGGGGCGCAAAAAGCGGCCGGTGCAGATAGTTGGTGACGACTACTGCGGCGAATTTCGCCTCTGCGGGTAACGGCCACGGAGCGTTCTCCAGGTCGGCCACGACGGGCGTGACGAGCGGTTCGTCGGCCAGCGTATTGAGCGCGGCGGCGTCGCGGTCGATGGCCGTGACCGGATGGCCCAGCGACGCAAAAAACCGCGCATGGCGCCCCGCCCCGGATGCGACGTCGAGCACCGCGCCGCCCGCCTCGACCAGGTGCGCCCAATGGCGCACCCAGGGCGACGGTTCGCCCAATCCATGCATGGCCGCGGCAGAAATGCTCATGAAGTCGACGCGGCCCTCAGTTATACGAGAGGCCCATCGCCTCGCGCACGTCCCGCATCGTTTCCGTGGCGAAGCGGCGCGCCTTGTCGCAGCCGTCTGCGACGATCGCGCGCAGAAGCGACGGATCGTCCATGTACTTCTGCGCCCGCTCCAGCATCGGCTGCTGCTCGCGCAAAATGCCTTCGATGACCGGCTGCTTGCATTCGAGACAGCCAATGCCGGCCGAGCGACAACCCTTCTGAACCCACGCGTGCGTGGTTTCGTCTGTGTAGACCTGGTGCAGTTGCCACACCGGGCACTTGTCCGGGTCGCCCGGGTCGGTGCGGCGCACGCGTGCGGGGTCGGTCGGCATGGTGCGTACTTTCTTCGTGATCGTTTCGGCGTCTTCGCGCAGGCCAATCGTGTTGCCGTACGACTTCGACATTTTCTGGCCGTCCAGGCCCGGCATGCGCGAAGCTTCCGTCAGCATGACCTGCGGCTCGACCAGGATGATCTTGCGCGAGCCTTCGAGGTAGCCGAACAGGCGCTCGCGGTCGCTCATCGACAGGCTTTGCGATTCCTGCAACATCGCGCGCGCCTGCTCGAGCGCTTCGTCGTCGCCTTCCTGCTGGTAAGCGTTGCGCAGCTCGTGATACAGCTTCGCGCGCTTGCCGCCGAGCTTTTTCGCGGCTTCGTTCGCCTTTTCCTCGAAGCCAGGCTCGCGGCCGTACAGGTAGTTGAAACGGCGCGCGATTTCCCGCGTCATTTCGACGTGCGGCACCTGGTCTTCACCGACCGGCACGAGCGACGCGCGATACAGCAGAATGTCCGCCGCCATTAGCACCGGATAGCCGAGGAAGCCGTAAGTGGACAGATCTTTCTCCTTCAGCTTCTCGATCTGCTCCTTGTAAGTCGGCACGCGTTCAAGCCAGCCAAGCGGCGTGCTCATGCCGAGCAGCAGCGACAGCTCCGCGTGCTCAGGCACGCGGCTCTGGATGAAGAGCGTGGCCTGGGCCGGATCGATGCCCGAGGCGAGCCAGTCGATCAGCACCTCCCAGACGTTTTTCTCGATAACCTCGGGCGTTTCGTAGTGCGTGGTGAGCGCGTGCCAGTCGACGACAGCGAAGAAGCACGGGTATTCGGACTGCAGCCGCACCCAGTTTTTCAGCACGCCGTGATAGTGGCCGAGGTGCAGCGACCCGGTGGGCCGCATGCCGGAGAAGATACGGTCTGGGAACATGGTTATTTAGAAAAGCGAAACAAGTGGAGTCAGAACTGCGGTGATTGCGCTGTAACCCACGGTGACGAGCGGGCTCAGCCAATAGCGCGTCAGCGTGCCCGTCATGACCAGCGCCATGACGATGAAAAAGCCATACGGTTCGAGACGGGACAGTGCGATGGCCTGGCGCGGCGGCAGCAGCGCCATCAGCACGCGGCCGCCGTCGAGCGGCGGCAACGGAAACAGATTGAGCACGCCGAGCACCAGATTCACGCCGACGCCCGCGCCCGCCATACGAGTGAAAAACGGTTCGTCGACGGCCATGACAGCCAGCGCCACGCCGAATAGCCCCCAGATGAGCGCCTGCGCGAAGTTGCAGGCGGGCCCCGCTGCGGCAACCCACAGGCTGCCCCAGCGCGGATTACGCAGATTGCCGAAGGCGACCGGCACCGGCTTCGCATAGCCGAACATGAAGGCGCCGCTCGTGGCGAAGTAGAGCAGCAATGGAATGGCGATGGTGCCGAGCGGGTCGATGTGCCGCATCGGGTTGATGGACACGCGGCCCAGCACGTAAGCGGTGTTGTCGCCGAGCCAGCGCGCGACGTAACCGTGCGCGGCCTCGTGCAGCGTGATGGCGAAGATCACCGGCAATGCGTAAACCGCAATGGTTTGTATCAGGGAAGAATCCATAGCTCGCTATTGTAACAATGCGTTTGCGTGCGTCTGCCCGCTTTCGCTCATGCTGTCTCTTCGAGACCGAATGGCGCGAGAGAACCGCGCCCTGCCCGCACCAGCACCGGCTCTTCGCCGGTCAGGTCGATCACCGTGGACGGCTCGCACACGCAGGCGCCGCCGTCGATCACGAGATCGAGTTGTTTTTCGAGCCGCGCGCGGATTTCCTCGGGATCGTTGAGCGGCGCGGTTTCGCCCGGCAGAATCAGCGTCGAGCCGAGGAGCGGCTGGCCGAGTTCGCCGAGAATCGCGAGCGTGATTGCGTGATCCGGCACGCGCAGGCCAATGGTCTTGCGCGACGGATGCGACAGGCGCCGCGGCACTTCCTTGGTCGCCTGCAGCACGAACACATACGGCCCCGGCGTCACGGACTTGATGAGCCGGTACTGGCGGTTGTCCACCATCGCGAAGTTCGCGAGTTCCGACAGATCGCGCACGAGCAGCGACAGTAGCTGCTTCTCGTCGAGCCCGCGGATGCGGCGCAGGCGCTCGACCGCGTTTTTGTCGTCGAGATGGCAGGCGAGCGCGTAGCTCGAGTCCGTCGGCAGCGCGACCACGCCACCGTCGTTGATGATCTGCACGGCCTGTTTGACGAGGCGCGGCTGCGGGTTATCTGGATGAAGCCGGAAGTATTGGGACATGGCGGCTAACGGTGGCTACGGAGAAACAACGTTTGGTGGCGCGGTGCGACGCAAAACTTCGCGGACCCTGCACGTCAGGCGCAAGCACGGCGAATCACCGGCTCGCCCGCGCGACGTGCCGCAAGGGCACGGGCGGCGCTCACAGCCAGCGTTCCCAGACAGGCTTGAGATCGGAAGGAAGCGGCGGCAACGCGCCGAGTTCGACGCGGCCCTCGCCAGGCGCATGGAAATCGGAACCGCGCGACGCCTCGAAGCCAAAACGGCGCGCGACCTCCGCGTACTCGCGATATTGATCCGGCGTGTGGCTGCCGGTCACGACTTCGATCGCCTTGCCGCCCAGATCGATGAACTCCGCGAAAAACGCGTCGAACTCCGTCGGCGAGTAGGCATAGCGGCCCGGATGCGCGATGATCGCCTCGCCTCCCGCCGCCTTGATCCAGCCGACGGCGTCCGCCAGCTTCGACCAGCGATGCGGCACATAGCCGGGCTTGCCGTCGCCGAGATAACGGTTGAAGACGTCTTGCGTGGAACTGGCATGACCGCTTTCGACCAGAAAACGCGCGAAATGCGTACGCGAAATCATGTCGGGGTTCGACACGTACTTGAGCGCGCCTTCATACGCGTCGGGAATGCCGAGCGTGGCCAGCTGCTCGCCGATTGCCTCCGCGCGTGCGGCGCGCCCGTTGCGCGTGCGCGCGAGGCCGTCGATCAGCACGGAACTGGTAGGGTCGATACCGAGCCCGACGATGTGCACCGTACGCGCCGCCCATGTCACCGAGATTTCAACGCCGCTCAGATAGCCCATGCCGAGAGCCTCGGCGGTTTGACGGGCTTCGTGCTGGCCGCCGAGTTCGTCGTGATCGGTGAGGGCCCACAACGTCACGCCCCCCGCATGCGCACGGCGCGCGACATCGGCCGGCGCAAACTGGCCGTCGGAAACGGTGGAGTGACAGTGGAGGTCGGCGTTCATCATCGTCTGTAGAGGGGTCTGCAGCCATTTTACTGCAACGCAGTAAGTGGACGCAGAGCAAATCTCGCGGCGGGAAGCGCGCTCTGGCTGCCCGAGGCCCGTTTTAGACGCTTGCCCGTCGTGCAGATGCCGTGGTGCGCCGACGTGCGGAGTGCCGGGTTCCGCGCTGCAGGCGCGCCCGTGCCCTTGCCCGTGCCCTTGCCCTTGCCCTTGCCCTTGCCCTTGCCCTTGCCCTTGCCCTTGCCCTTGCCCTTGCCCTTGCCCTTGCCCTTGCCCTTGCCCTTGCCC
>NZ_AWZV01000027.1 GCF_000472545.1 Burkholderia sp. WSM2232
TCGTGGTTGGTGTCCATCAGCAGATGGCGCACGCCCGCGCAGAAATGGAACATGTAGGCCCAGCCGAGCACCAGCACGATGAGCTTGACGATGATGTTGGAGAAGAAGGCCTTGAAGCCCNCGAAGCTCAGCTCCGAGGTCAGGCTCTGGTCGAAGAGGTACAGCAGGAACGGCAGCGCGACGAACAGCAGGCCGCCGCTCACGCGATGCAGGATCGACACGCGCCCCGCCAGAGGCAGGCGATACGCCGTCAATATCTGCCCGATACCGATGTTCCGGAATTCCGGCCTCGGTTTTTTTAATGTGTCAGCCACAGTAGACCCCTTCATCTCATTAGAGAAACCCAACGGCGCACTGCCGCGCGCCTTCATCGGCGCGGCTCGTCCGGCCCTCATCGTCATGAAGATGAAAGCTCTGTATTGCGGGGAAGACTTATAGGACGCGGACTGCGCGATGGCGATATTTTGTCGCAGCGCTGATATACTGTCCAATATCTATCTCGTCTTACTGAAATAGGTTTTACAGATACCGGATGGAACTGCGTCATATCCGCTACTTTCTTGCGGTTGCCGAGGAGCGCAACGTCACGCGTGCCGCCGAAAGACTCGGCATTGGCCAGCCGCCGCTCAGCCAGCAGATTCACGCGCTCGAATCCGAAATCGGCGTGCGGCTGTTTCGCCGCACGGGCCACGGTGTCGTGTTGACGGAGGCCGGCGAGGCCTTCGCTGCCGACGCGCAGCGCATTCTGTACGACACGCGCCTTGCGGTCGAAAAAGCCCAGAGCGCGGGGCGCGGTGAGATCGGGCAGTTCAACATCGGCTTCACCGGGTCCGCTGCGTTCAACCCGGTTGTCTCGAAGCTGATTCGCGCTTATCGGCAGGACTATCCGAATGTCACGCTCACGCTCGCGGAGGGCAACACGGCGCAACTGCTCGCCTATCTGGGCGACGGCCGCGTGGATGTCGCGTTCGTGCGTCTTGGCAGCCAGTCGCCTGCGGGCGTGCAATTCCATCACATTGCAATCGAGCCGATGCGGGTCGTGTTGCCGGCCACGCATCGCCTCGCGAAGAAACGCCGGATTCCGCTCTCGGCGTTGGCCGAAGACCCGTTCGTGATGTTGCCGCGAGAAGCGAGCCCCACGCTGCACGATGTGATCGTGGGGGCATGCCGGGAGGCGGGCTTCGAGCCGATCGCCGGGCAACAGGCGCCGCAGCTCTCGTCGGTGGTGAACCTGGTCGCGGCGGAGTTCGGTGTGTCCCTGGTGCCAGCTTCCGTGTGTCAGATACGCGTGGAAGGCGTTGCGTATACCGACGTGCTCGGCAACGCGATTTCGATCCGCTTGTCGCTGGCCTCACGCATGGAAGCGGCGCCTGCAAAGACGGCCAATTTTCTGCAAAAGGCGTTTGCGTTGGGCGCGTCGATCATTTGAGGCCTCGGCCTCGGCGCGGCGCGTCGGCTTGGGCGACTGTGCCTCCTGCGATCCGAGCCGCGCTGTCTTTTTTAGCAACACATCCGCGACCGGTTGCGTCAACGTGCAACAACGCTCAGCACGCCGGCCCGCGTGCTGACTCATCCCCACTGTTCTCCTGTGTCCGGCCTGGCGCGTGTTGCGCGCGGGCGCTGCCGCAATGGCATGCGACTTGCCTTGAACCGCTCGCAGCCAGACTGCGTTCCCCAGACGATGGCGTGGCCGCCCGGCTTCGCGTCGATAACTCAACAGCAACCAGGTGGTGTGGGACCAGAGTAGCGCGCTCGCTTGAACTCGGGTCGACCGCAACAAGTTGTATGGGACCGGAGTAATGGGCTTCGCTCGAACTCCGGTCGACCGCAACAGGTTGCATGGGACCGGAGTAACGAGCTTCGCTCGAACTCCGGTCGACACAGGAGACAAAAGGATGAAAGCACGTTCAATTGCAGCGATGCGGCCGAGGGCGCTTGCGGTAAGCGTCGCAATAGCCGTCGGTCTGTCATGCGCAACAGCCGCCGTAGCCGACGACTACCCGGCCGTCACCTACGAGCGACTCACCGCCGCGCAAAGCGATCCAGGCTGGCTCACCTACTACCGCACCTACAACGGCCAGGCCCATTCGCCCCTCAAGCAGATCGATGCGTCGAATGTGAAGCAGCTCAAACAGGTCTGGAGCTACAAGTTTCCCGCCGATCTGCAGCAAGGTTTCGAAGCGACGCCGATCGTCAATGGCCGTTATCTCTTCGTGACCACGCCGAAAGACAACGTCTATGCCTTCGACGCGGCAACCGGCAAGCAACTGTGGAAGTTCGAACCGAAGCTCGGCGCGGAGTCGTTCAAGACCGCCTGCTGCGACGTCATCAATCGCGGCGTCGCGCTCTACGGCAAGAACGTCTACGTCGCCATGCTCAACGGCGAAGTGGTGTCGCTCGATGCGCAAACAGGTGCGCTCGCGTGGCGCAAGTCGATGTTCGAGCCTGGCCTCGGCTACGCGTTCTCGCTCGCGCCGCTTGCACTCGACGGCGCGCTGGTGGTGGGCAGCGCGGGCGGCGAATACGGCGCACGCGGCTTCATCGCAGCTTTGAACCCCGACAACGGCAACGTGCTGTGGAAGCGCTTCACCGTTCCGGCGGCGGGCGAGAAGGGCGGCAACACGTGGCCCGACGGCATGCAGGAGCACGGCGGCGCACCCGCATGGCTGACAGGCACGTATGACGCGGCATCGAAAACGCTGTACTGGGGTGTCGGCAATCCCGGACCCTGGCTCGCGGATCTCAGGCCGGGCGACAACCTGTATTCGGATTCGCTGCTCGCGCTCGATCCGAAAACCGGTGACCTGAAATGGCATTACCAGTACACCAAAAACGATACGTGGGACTACGACGGCGTCAACACGCCGGTGCTCGCCAACATCAAGTATCAGGACAAGGACTACGACGCGATCATCCACGCGGACCGCAACGGCTACTTCCATGCCATCGACCGCGGCACGGGCAAGCTGATCTACGCGAAGCCGTTCGTCAAGGCGACCTCGGTAACGGGTTATACGGCGGACGGCGTGCCGATTCAGGACCGCTCGAAATACCCGAAGACCGGCACGACAATCGAAACGTGCCCGAGCTTCCTTGGCGGCAAGAACTGGTGGTCGGTCTCGTACGATCCCGACAAGCACATTGCGATCGTTCCTGCGCTGCATGCGTGCATGTCGCTGTCCGGCAAGTCGGTGACCTACATGGAAGGACTGCCGTACCTCGGCGAAGGCTTCGAGATCAAACCTGAACCGGGCAGCAAAGGCTACGGCGAACTGCAGGCTATCGACGTCAGCACCGGCAAGAAGCTTTGGAGCTACTGGAGCAAGCTGCCCTGGAACGGCGGCGTAGCGACGACCGCAGGCGGCCTCGCGTTCAGCGGCTCGCTCGACGGCCACCTCTATGCATTCGATTCGGCAACCGGCAAGGTGCTCTGGAAGAGTCCCAAGCTCGCGAGCGGCATCGTCGCGCAACCCTCGGTGTTCGAAGTGAACGGCAAGCAGTATGTAGCGATCCTCGCCGGCTACGGCGGTGCGAACCCTATCTGGGGCGGCCCGATGGCAAAAGCTGCCGAGAAGATCCCACGCGGCGGCACGCTCTACGTGTTCGCACTCAACAACGGCTGATGTCCAGAACCGCCGTACCCGCCTGCTCGACGCCGCTGCGGGCGAGCGGGCGGGTCACGGTAGCCCGCCTTTTCCGGAAAGCAAGATCATGACGACTCGACTCAACTCCTATGCGCTCGCCGGCGCCTTGCTCGCGAGCGGCGCGCTGATATCCGGCCACGCCAGCGCGGGCGTGCGCGCCTGCACGTTTCCGGGCAGCCCGTCGACAGTACTCGACGAGGCCGTTGCACGCGAAGCCTTTCGCACCGCGGGCATTCCCCTCACGCTCGCACCCGGCGGCTTTGCGAGCAGCGACGACGACGGCGTGTCCCTCAAGGAACTCGACAAGGCGCTCGCGCGCAAGTGCGATGTGATTGCCGGCTTTCCACGCTCGACGGTCGCCGACGGCTCGGACAGCAAACTCAGATTTTCGCGTGCTTATCTGCACTCGGGTTATGTGAGCGTGACGATGCCCGAAGCAACTGCACACAAGGACAGCGCCGAGACTGTTGCCGCCACTTATGCGAGCCCCGCGCAGCTCATCGCCGTGCAGCAGCCCAACGTGAAACTCGATCTGGAGAACACCGCTGAACTGACCGTCGACGCCGTCGCGAACGGACATGCGCAACGCGCAATTGTCTGGTATCCGGCGGTCGTCGCGTATACGAACTCGCACCCTGAGCGGCACTTCAGGATTGCGCAGACCGCGTCGCCGTATGCCGACTGGCAACTCGTATTTGCGTTCGGCAAGAACGGTGCGGCGTTGCAGCCGCGTATCGACGCCGCGCTGCGCAAGATGGAATCCGACGGCAGGCTCGCCGCGTTGACGCGCGGCTGGACGCTGCCTCGCACAGCGCAGGCGAGCGTGCCGGACGCAGCAGCGTTTGCCTATCGCGATGGTCCTCGCGATGCCGGCGTCATGCCGTCCGTGATGCGAGCCGGGGGCCGCGAGATGGGCCGAGGGGATATCATCAAGGTGGACGCGGTCGCATCCGCAGACGTGCCCGGTTTCGACCGCGGGCAGGTCGCACATGGCAAGACCTTGTATTCCAGCGCCTGTGCGAAGTGCCACGGTCCTGAGCTGCAAGGACTGAATGCGCCGGCGTTGCGTGGTCCGTCGTTCGCACCAGCGGGCCATTCGAAGCTGACCATCGGCGGTGTGTACGGATACATGGCGAACAACATGCCGGCGGATCGTCCGGGCAAGATGAAACCGCAGGATTACGCGGACATCATGGCGTTCCTGTTGTATTCGAACGGCTACAGCGCCGGCAAGAGCAAGCTGACGGACGAGGCCGCGAGGGCGTCGTCACGACCGCTGACCGCGGGTACTTCGCTCAACGCAGGCGCTACGCAATAGCTGTAGGCGTCGAAAAAAGTTGCGGGCAGCGCGGCCCGCTCAGCAAAGCGCCCGGCGATTCTCTGTCGTTCAGCAGAATCGCCGGGCGCTTGAACACGTGTGCGGCCAACGCAGTCCGGCAAACCGAAGGGACGCGCGCCACCTTACGCACGGTTCAATTCACTCTACCCAGCCGCGCTGCCGCGCATGCTCGATAAAGCGGTAGATGTCAGTGGCGAGATTCGACGCGTTGAACAAGTCTTCGAGTTCGCCGATGATGTCGTCGAGTTCGCGCGTGCCGTCGCAACGGCTCAGTATTTCGCCTGCGCTGGAATTCAAGCGGATCGTTCCATCGGGCGAGAGCAGCACGTAGCCGTCTTCGGCTACTTCCCATCGCACGCAAAAGAGCGGGCGCAAATGTGGCCGCGGACCGGCACAGCGTTCAGTATCCGGAGCGTTCATGCGAGGCACGCGTCGTATTCGTGGTGGCAGGCCGCGCCTGCATGCTGAGGGGATTCACGTTGTGATGAGGGGTGACTCGAATCGTGCCGCGCGCGTCACGTCGAGCGACGCGCGCGGTGTTCATGCTTGCTTCAGCGTGTGGCGATATACATCGTCACTTCAAAACCGAAACGCAGGTCGGTGTAGGCGGGGGTGGTCCACTGCATGGCTGTCTCCTTGGATAGGACATTCGATTGAATAACCGCATCGTTGAAGCGGTCTCGTATCCAAACGCAAGGTCCATGCCGAACTTGTCGACGTCTCCATTAAGCCGGTTAAAAGCGCAAGTCATGCGTTGTATCGCCAACGAAGGCTCGTTTGCGGGTCGACGCGCGCCGTGCGCGAACCCGGAGCGTGCCGCGCGCGGCGCTGATGGCCGCGCGCTGTTCAATTGTGGAACAGCGGTGTTGCAAGATAGAGCAATGCCACACGGCACCCGGCAATCACGCTGCGTCTTCGCTGTGATTCGCGCCGTGCGCCGGCAGTTTGCGGTAGATCGTATTGCGCGAGATGCCGAGCGTGCGTGCCGCAGCCGACACGTTGCCGCCATGCTGTGCGAGCGCGTTGGCAATCACGCTTGCGGCGACGTCGTGCAGCCGCCCCGTGGGCAGCGGCAATACGCCCGCTTTTTGCGCAGATGTCGGACCGACGGCGCGCAGATCGTCGAAGAAGTCGTCCGGCAGATGCTCGCGGCGGATCTCGCCGTCCTCATCCACCATGACCGCCGCGGTGCGCAGCAGGTTGCCCAACTGGCGGAAATTGCCCGGCCACGCGCATTGCTCGAACAGCATCATGACGTCGTCTGCAATGGTGAGTGGCTGGCCGCCGGCATTTTCGGCCGATGCGTTATCCAGCATCTTTCTGATCACCGCGGACAGATCGGTGCGCTCGCGCAGCGGCGGCAGTTTGACGACAAGGCCATTGAGCCGGTAGTACAGGTCCTCGCGAAAGCGGGCCTGCGCAATCATTTCGCGCAGATCGCGATGGGTCGCGCAAATAATCGCGACATCCACCGGAATCGACTTCGCGGAGCCGAGCGGATTCACCAGACGCTCCTGCAGCACGCGCAGCAGCCGCACCTGCAACGGGTAGGGCATGTCGCCGATTTCGTCGAGAAAAAGCGTGCCGCCGTTGGCCTGCAGCAGTTTGCCGACAGCGCCCTTGCGCCGCGCGCCGGTGAAGGCGCCTTCCTCGTAGCCGAACAGTTCCGATTCGATCAGCGTTTCCGGTATCGACGCGCAGTTCACCGCGACAAACGGCCCGGCATGTCGCGGTGAATCGTTGTGAATGGCTTGCGCGAGCAGTTCCTTGCCGGTGCCCGTCTCGCCGGTAATGAGGATCGGGATGTTCTTGCCGATCACCTTGCGCACCTTGGTGATGACCGCCGCGATCTGCGGGTCGCCCGTGTCGAGCGAGCTTAGTTTCGACAGAGGATTCGTGGCCGCCGCGCCTCTTTCGCTGCGCTGCGTTGCGGGCGCTTGGGTCTGCACGTGTGGCCGGGCGGGCTCGTCGGCCACCGTGCCGCGGCGCAACTGGACGTGTGCGCAGACCACGGCGCCGTTGCTCAGGTTCAGCGAGAGGTGACGGTCGCGCTGCATGCTCAGACGGTCCAACAACTGCGCGCTCGTGAGCCCGAACAGCGACGACAGCGTATGCGCCCGCAGTCCGGCAAGCGGCAGGCCGAGCTGGAATTGCGCGCTGCGATTCGCGGATAGAAAGCGGCCGTCGCAGGTGAACGCGGCGATGCCCTCCATCAAGGTGCCCAGAAACTCCGGGCGGCCGTGAAAGGCAATCTGCAAGGTCTCGCGAAACGTATTGGCGAACAGATGATTTTCGATCATCTGCACCGACATTTTCGCGAGCGCCATGGTGTGCTGGTGATAGCTGCGGTGGTCGCCGGTCACGTCGAGCACGCCGATGAGATCGCCGTACGGATCGAGAATCGGCACGCTCGAGCAGGTCAGAAAGCGGTTTGCGGCCAGATAGTGCTGCTCGCCATGCACGACGGTCGCGGTGCGTTCGGCGAGCGCCGTGCCGATCGCATTTGTACCTTGCCGGCTTTCCGCCCAGTTCGCGCCGGGTCGCAGGGCGACCTTCTCGGCGCGCTGCAGGAAATCGTCGTCGCCGATGGAATGAAGGATCAGCCCTTCGGCATCCGTCAGCACGATCATGCTTTGGGTGTTCACAATCTGCTCATGCAAGGTTTCCATAACCGGCGTAGCGTGCGCGCAGAGAATGCGATTCTGCTCGAGCTTCAATGCCAGTTCGCCTGCAGGCAGCACGTCGTAGTCAGGGCGCATGGACTCGCTCAAACCGAATACTTCCGAGCGTTCATGGGACTTCTGAATAGACGGGGTCAGCCAGCAAGCCTCGCGCGGGGCGAGTGGGGTTACGGCGTGATACATGTCATCGCGCATTGTCTCCTCCTGGTCAGGCCCCGGTCGCTGTGCCGGGGTCGTGCTGGTGCGACACGATGCAAATACCGCGCCAGTTGTTCGCCGTCCGCGTGGCGGGCATTGTTGACATCAATCAATCGCGGCGCGGGCAAAGCACGGATCATGAGCTTGGGTGATGCACGCCCGCCTGAAAAAGTGTGGATGCTGCTGCCGCGCGAGCGGCCGGGAGAAAAATCATGGTACGCGCCGAATACCGGATCGTCGTTGCAGTGGTCGCCGTGTTTGCGTCTCTCGCCGGGTTGTCCCTGGCAATCGACGGACTGCTGTTCGATAACAGCGGCTTCGTGCGATACGGATTCGCAGCTACGGTCGCCGGAGTCGCAGCGTTCGTGCTGCTGCTCAATCCCGGAGCCACTGACAGAGACTGAGATGGTCCGGGGTGCGCGCGGCGCGCGCCGCGCGCAGTGGAATCAGACGTTCTCCGATTCGTCACCGGCGGCGAACAGGCGGTGTTCCGCCTGCGCCTGTTCGTTGTCGATACATTGCACATGCCAGTGGCCCGTCATCAGCGTCCGGGCGCGTTCGGCGCACCATTGCGCCCGCCCGGTTTCGCCTTCAAAGCGTCTGTTGCAATCGTTCAGTTCGAGACCTTCGAGCACGCAGACGGGCGCGCTGTCTTCGGGCGAGCACACGAGCGTGTTGCCGCAGTCCACTTGCAACGTGCCCCATTCCGGGAGCTCGAGACCAAGATGGCCTTCGCGCGACCATTGCCGCGTGTCCAGATCGAGCCAGAGAATGGCGAATGCCATGGGATGGACGCGGTCGAACGTGTGGAGGTGGATAGTGAGACGCATCATGATTCTCCTGTCAAATGCCCCCGCATGATCAAAGCTGGTTGGCGCAGCGCGATCTGCGCTTTTGCTTGCGCGTTCGGGCTGCGGTCCAGTTCATATTTGTCGACGAACCGTGCGGTCGTCTGCCGCGATACCCTCATGCCGTGATCGCGCGCACGATTGCGTGGACGGCATGTTGTCACTCTGTCAGGCCAGGCCGTGCGCGGATTGATCTGGATCAGCGGCCTTGCAACGGCGAACCGGGCGTTGCAGCGGCCGCGGCTCGCGGCGGCTAGTCGAGCTTCAGCACGACGCGGCCATCCACGCGGCCGTTCTTCAGTTCTTCGAAAACATGGTTGATGTTCTCGAGCCGGTCGAGATGAATCCGCGCCCGAACGCGGCCTTGCGCGGCAAAGTCGAGCGATTCCTGCAGGTCCCTGCGGGTGCCGACTATCGAACCGCGCACGGTGATGCCGTTAAGCACCGTGGAAAAGATCGGCAGCGGAAAGTCGCCGGGCGGCAGGCCGTTCAGCGCAACGGTGCCGCCTCGCCGTACCATGCCCAGCGCCTGCGCAAACGCGCTGCGCGACACGGCGGTCACGAGTACGCCGTGAGTGCCGCCAATTTCCTTCTGAATCGCAGCGGCCGGGTCGCACTCCAGCGCATTGAACGTGAGCTCCGCGCCGAGTTCGCGCGCAAGAGCGAGTTTGTCCTCCGCTATGTCGACGGCTGCGACGCGCAAACCCATCGCAATCGCATATTGAACCGCGACGTGGCCCAGGCCGCCGATTCCCGAAATGGTGATCCATTGACCCGGCCGCGTGTCCGTCACGCGAATGCCTTTATAGACGGTCACGCCGGCGCACAGAATCGGCGCGATATCTTCGAACGTAACGGACGCCGGCAGATGGCCGACATAGTTCGGGTCCGCCAGCACATACTCGGCGTATCCGCCGTTGACCGAATAACCCGTGTTCTGCTGCTCGTTGCACAGCGTTTCCCAACCGCCCAGGCAATGTTCGCAGTGACCGCACGCGGTATAGAGCCACGGCACGCCGACGCGATCGCCCTCCTTGATATGCGCGACGCCTTCGCCGACTGCGGCGACATAGCCCACGCCTTCGTGGCCGGGAATGAACGGCAATGACGGTTTGACCGGCCAGTCGCCGTCGGCGGCGTGCAGGTCGGTGTGACAGACGCCCGACGCCTTTACGTTGACGAGAATCTGACCGCGGCCAGGCCGTGGCACGGCGACTTCCTCGATATGCAGCGGCGCACCGAATTCGCGAACTACGGCGGCTTTCATCATTTGAGCCATGAGCTTCTCCAGACGATGGTTGGACCGCAATCAGTATCTGCTCCGCGCACTCGAACGAATTGACATGCGTCAGCCAGGACGCTCGCTGACGGCGCACGGTTGCAGCGCCGGGACCACGGTTGCGTGCAAGGTCCTTCCGCATGATCCATGTCAAGCGGGGGCAGGCGCCGCCGTCCTAATCTGGAATCACACCATCACCTAATCACTCAGGAGGCTTGCCATGCGCGCATCTGATGTCATGACCGGCAACGTCATCTCGGTCACACCCGACATGACCATTCGCGAGGTCGCGAGGCTGTTTGTCGAAAAACGTATCAGCGGCGCGCCGGTGCTCGATCCGGACGGCAGCGTCGTCGGCATGATCAGCGAGGGCGATCTCCTGCGGCGTAGCGAAATAGGCACCGACGAGCGCAGGCGCGTGTCGTGGCTGGATTTCTGGTCCGCAAGCCACGAGGCGCGCGACTACGTGAAAACGCATGGCACCAAAGTGGGCGATGTCATGACCACGGACGTGATCACCGTCGAGCCCGACACGCCGCTCGGCGAGGTGGCCGCTATTCTCGAGACCCGCGGCATCAAGCGTGTGCCCGTGACGGAAGCGGGACGGCTCGTCGGCATCGTTAGCCGTGCAAATCTCGTGCAGGCACTCGCGAGCGTGCCGGATGAACCGGTTTCGAAGTCCACGCTTTCGGACGCCGAAATCCGCGCGCTGCTGATGGGCGAACTGGCGGGCCGCAAGTGGGCTTTTGCTGGCCGCAACATTGTCGTGACCGATGGCGTCGTGCATCTGTGGGGCGTGTTTCAGTCGGCCGAGGCGGTGGACGCGGTTCGCGTCGCGGCGCAAAGCATACCGGGTGTCAAGCGGATCGAAGACCACACCGAGCCGTATCAGGTAATGCCGGGCATTTGAAAAAACGACGGGCGGCGCAAGCGCGCCAGCCGAACCGCATGGAGACAGCATCATGAGTTCAAGCGAGCGCGGCGCCGACGGCGCCGCCGCAATCAGGCGGATTCTCGTTGCCGTGGACGCTTCGCCGGAATCGGCGCGCGCAGCGGACTATGTATGCCACATGACGCTGCCCGGTGCGCTGATCCGCATTGTGAGCGTGGCGGAAAATCCTCGCGTGCTGTTGCCGCTCGGATCGATGACGGACGCAGAGTTGCAGCTCGCGCGAACCGAACTCGCGCGCGACGCCGAACAGGCCGTGGCGCGCGCGAAAAAGATGTTCGCGGACGCGGGCATCGAGGTCGAGTCGGGCGTGATCGAGATTGCAAGGCAGGGCGGTTACACGGCGAACGCGCTGATCGATGCGGCGGCACAATGGGGTGCAGATCTGCTGGTGCTCGGCGCGCGTCAGCATCACGGCATGATGCGCTGGGTGGAGGGCACCGTGTCGGAGTTCGTCACCACGCGCGCGCTGTGTTCGATACTCATCGTGCCTGCCGGCTATGAGGCAGACATCGGGCCATCGCCTCAGCGGATTCTCTTTGCTCTTGACGGCAGCGTGGCGTCGCTGGATGCGCTGTACGCGGGTTGCCGGCTCGCCCGCCCGGACTCGCGTTTGCGCGCGATCTATGTGGTCGACCGTGCAGTGCGGTTGACGGATTTCGTGCCGATCCATGTTCTCGAGGAGGCTTTCATCGAAGAAGGCGAGGCGGCTATGGCGAGAGCGAGAAGCGTCTTCGAAACGGTCGGCAACACGGCGGAGACCGCGCTTGTCAAAACCGAGCCTGTCAGCGACGACGTGTCGCACGCCATCGTGCGCGATGCCGAACGGTGGCATGCGGACCTGCTGGTTCTGGGCACGCATGGACGACGCGGCGTCGCACGCTGGCTGCTGGGTAGCGTCGCGGCGCGCACGGCGCGCCTTGCCCGTACTCCGGTGCTGCTCGCGCGGCCCCTGCCCGACGCATGAACCGGCGGGCGGCAGGCGTGCACCTGAGTGCTGCGATATCGACTTGATTCGATTGGCGCATGCGTCGGCTACAGTGGCAAAATCGCAGAAAAAATGGAGGCCACGTGTCGATCGATATCGCTAATTTCACGCCCGGCTGGTCGCTGACCGGCGGCCTCGCGATCGGGACCGCCGTCGCGGTGCTCGTCCTGTTCAACGGGCGAATTGCCGGCATTAGCGGCATTCTGGGTGGTCTGGTGAGCGCGTTGTTCGGTTCACAGCGCAGCGACACCGGGTGGCGTGTCGCGTTTCTGGCGGGGCTCGTTGCGGCGCCTGTGCTTGCGCATTTGCTGGGTGAATCGGTCGTGCTGGACATCGGCGCCGGCTGGGGCCAGTTGCTCGTGGCCGGCTTTCTCGTCGGCCTCGGCACGCGCTATGCGGGCGGTTGCACGAGCGGACATGGCGTCTGCGGAATTTCGCGCGGCTCTCTGCGTTCGGTGGTCGCCACGGCCACCTTCATGGTGGCCGGCTTCCTGACGGTCTTCGTATATCGACATGTGCTGGGAGGCTGACGTGGCGAAGCTGACTGCGTTGCTTTCCGGGCTACTGTTCGGTGTCGGCCTGATGATCTCGGGTATGGCCAATCCGGCGAAAGTGCTCGGCTTTCTCGATCTCGCCGGAAAGTGGGACCCGTCGCTCGCTTTTGTCATGGGCGGCGCGTTGGCCGTCGGCGTGGTCGCGTTCTGGCTGGCCAGACGCCGTACTAAATCGCTGCTCGGCCTGCCCATGCAAATCCCCGCGAGTTCCGCCGTGAGCCCGAGGCTGATTGTGGGCAGCGCGCTGTTCGGCATCGGCTGGGGGCTGGCCGGGTTTTGTCCGGGCCCTGCTCTCGTCGCATTGGGCGCGGGTTGTCCAAAAGCCTGGGTGTTTGTCGCCGCGATGTTGGGCGGCATGGCGGCGTTCGAACTCGTCGAGCGCGCGAAGCCGCGCCGCCAGCACGCATGACGGTAATGTCTACAGCGGCGTGGAACGCACCGCATTGCCATAGGTGCTGACGATTCGCGCGTCCTGTTCCGCGGCGGAAAAAAGCTCCCACTCGAGACCGTTGACATCGACGCTGCTCGAATACGCCGCAGCGCTATCGTCTTCGAATCCGACATGGCGCAACTGGCCCGCCTGCGCCGGTGTTTCGTTAATCGAAAAGTTGAGCAGATCCGTGCGCCACATCGCGTACTTGCCCGGCACGATGGCGGACGGCGGTTGTCCGAGGCGCCGGCTGTAGTCGGCAATGGATTCGTCGAGATTCGCAACAGCCAGTGCAATGTGAAAGCGCTTCATGATTGGCTCAGGGCGGTGGTGGAGGGTTGATGGTCGAGGACGGGTGGTCGGGTAGTCGGGTAGTGCGATCGACCATGACAGGCTCCAATCGTAAGCACTGTCCACTCGCGCAACCAGCCAGGCGTTTATGCTGGTATGGGTGTTACCCGGTTACTGGGTTGCCCGGGCCGGTCGTGCATCTGCCGCATCGGCCTTGTGCGCGAACGCCTGCACGATCGCGCTGCCCAGTTCATCGGCGATGCGGGGCGAGGGGCCGCCCACAGCGAACATCGTGAACTCGACATCCGGAAGCGCAGGCAGACCTTCATCGGGCGGCATCACGCGCAAGCCGTTCACAAGTTGCGTATGGACCATCGGCGTGACCGCGAAGCCGGCTTGCGCCGCAGCCCGCAAACCGGCGACGCTCGAGCCCACGAGCGCGATCCGGTAGTCCACGCCGCCACGCGCGAGGGCGGCGAGCGCGGCTTCGCGATACGGGCACGGTTCGGGGAACAGCGCGAGCGGTACGGGCACGCCCCGCGCAAGCGACGACCATTCCGCACCCACCCACACCGGAGGCTCGCGCCACAGCACCTGCCCGGCACGACCACCGTCGCAGCGGCCGCCGATCACCACGTCGAGCTCACCCTGGTCCATTGCGACCAGCAGATCGGCGGGAATGCCTACGCGCACACTGAAAGCGATGCGCGGATAGCGCACGGCAAACGCCTGCATCACGTTCATCAGCCGCACATTGGAAAGGTCTTCGGACAGGCCGACGCGAACCTCGCCGTGGCTGGGCTCGCGCGACAGTTGCGCCTGCGCATCCTGATTGAGCGCAAGAATCGCGCGCGCGTAGCCAAGCAGCAACTCGCCGTCCGCAGTGAGCGCGACCGAGCGCGTGGTGCGCGCCAGCAGTTCGCGGCCGATCTGGTTTTCCAGGCGCCGCACGTGCGCGCTCACCGCGGATTGCGTCAGATTCAGACGCGCGGCGGCATGCGTGAAGCCGCCTTCCTTCACGACCGCCACAAACGAGCGCAACAGGACGGTATCGAACACGGCATGCTCTCCTCGGGTGGACCGATTCAGTGCGATTGCGACTGAATCGGTCCACTATACTTCGTTTAAATTTCTCTTTGAAATATGTTGTGATTGCTGCACCCCAACCCGTGTGGAGCAATCTCATGCCGACCCTGCTGCATGTCGAATCGTCACCGCGTAAGACGCGGTCCGCGTCCCTCGAAGTGGCGCACGTTTATCTGGACACCTATTGGGAAGTGCATCCCGATCCTCGCATCGACGTACTGGATTTGTGGTCGACCGAATTGCCGGAATTCGACGGCGACACGCTCGAGGCCAAGTACGCCGACCTGAGCGGCGCGGCCCTTACCGAAGGACAGCAGCAGGCGTGGTCCCGGATCCGCCAGCTCGCGCAGCGCTTGCACGACGCCGACACGCTGCTGTTTTCCGTGCCGCTGTGGAATTTCTCGATTCCGTACAAGCTCAAGCATTTCATCGACGTCGTATCGCAGCGAAACGTGCTCTTCTCGTTCGACGAGCGAGGGCTCACCGGCCTGCTGCGCGGCAAGAACGCCGTGGTGATCTACGCGCGCGGTCTCGATTATTCAATCGACTCGATCACACCCGCGCATTCGTTCGATTATCAGCGGCCGTTCATGGAGGCGTGGCTGCGCTCGGTCGGCGTGACGGATGTCGAATCGATCATCGTCGAGAAGACGCTGCTGGGAGCGGAGGTCGATCGCGCGGCGCGCCAGGCTGCGTGCGAGCAGGCCGTGGCTCTCGCAAGGTCGAGCGCTGTTTGTGCTGCGAAGTAAGTCACGCCGTGCAAGGGCTGGAGCGTCGCCGCGGCTGGTGACGCTTGTCTGCTTTGGAGCGGTTTGCTGTGCATGGTTTGTTCGCTGTCAGTTTACGTAACAAATGTTACGTTATATCATTCGATCGCTTTGAGCAGGACGAGTCGCCCGCTGTTGCGCCGCACGTCCCATCGCTCAATGTCGGCCCGGAATAGTCTGCCTACGAAATGCAACGTTATAACGTTGCGTTAATGGCGGTCCCGGTGTGCAAGCGAATCCCAAAATGACCGTGAACAAAAACTCTCGACGCATTCGACGCACAAGCATGCGTGCGCTTCGGCTGTCGCCGCTTTCTCTCGCGCTGGTCGCCGCATTGGCCCATGCGCAGTCCTCTAACCCGGCTCCGGCGCAGAATGCGGCCCAGACGCCAGCAGGCTCTCTTGCTCCGGTGTTCGTCACCGCGAATCCGTTGGGCGATAGCGACCTGATCGCTCCCGCGACCGCGTTGTACGGCGACGCGCTCACGCGCCGTCAGACCAACTCGCTCGGCGAGACGCTAAACGGTCTGCCCGGCGTGTCGACCACGACTTATGGTCCGATGGTGGGGCGGCCCATCATTCGCGGCATGGACGGCGACCGCATCCGCCTGCTGCAAAACGGCGTGGCTGCGTGGGACGCGTCGTCGTTGTCTTACGATCACGCAGTTCCGCAAGAGTCGCTCACTGTGGAGCGCGTCGAGATCGTGCGCGGACCGGCCGCGCTGCTGTACGGCGGCAATGCAATCGGCGGCGTGGTGAACACGATCGACAACCGGATTCCGCGCGAGCCGATCAAGGGGCTGACCGGCGGCGTCGATGCGAGCTATGGCGGCGCGAACGACGCGCGCGCCGGCGCGGCGCAGGTGGAAGGCGGCAACGGGCAGTTCGCCTTTCACGTCGACGCATTCGACCGCGAAACGAGCAAGGAGCGCATTCCCGGCTTTGCGCATTCGGACCGCCAGCGCGCGCTCGACGGTCCCAACGCGGACGAGGCCTACGGCAGCCTGCCGAACAGCGACGGCCGCTGGCATGGCGGTGCGCTCGGCGGCGCCTACACATGGGCCGACGGTTATGCGGGCCTGTCGTACAACGGCTACGAAGCGAACTACGGCTCGGTCGCCGAGGACGACGTGCGGCTGCGCATGCACCAGGACCACGTAGCGTTTGCATCGGAAGTGCGCAACCTGCGCGGACCGTTTTCGCAACTCAAATTCGACTTCGGCTATACGGACTACGAGCACAAGGAAATCGACAACGGCGAGACCAGCACGACGTTCCGCAATCATGGATACGAGGCACGCATCGAGGCGCGCCATCGCAAGATGGGTCCGTTCGAGGGCGCGCTCGGTGTTCAGCTCAGCCAGAACACTTTCTCCGCTTTGGGCGATGAGACACTCGTGCCGACCACGCAAACCACGAACGTCGCGCTGTTCGGCCTCGAAGAGTGGAACGTGACGGATGCGTTCAAGCTGAGCGCAGGCCTTCGCTACGAGCACGTCAAACAGCAGCCGACGGCGGCCGGCAACGACAAGTTCGCGAGCGCGCGCGACCGCGACTTCAACGCGGTGAGCGCATCGCTCGGTGCGCTCTACAAGTTGACGCCGCTGTGGTCCGTGGCGGGCAACGTCGGTTACACGGAACGTGCGCCCGCGCTGTACGAGTTGTATGCCAACGGTCCTCACGACGCGACCGGCCAGTTCCTGGTCGGCGATCCGGATGCGCAGAAAGAAAAGGCCGTGTCGACCGATCTGTCGCTGCGGTTCGCGAGCGGCCCCAACAAGGGCAGTGTCGGCGTGTTTTACAGCCGCTTCAAAAATTATCTGACCGAGTTCAACACAGGGCGGCTCGTGGACGACTCCGATCAGGTCGTCGCGCCCGGTACTGACGATGCGTTGAACGAAGCCGTGTATCGCGGCGTGCGTGCGGAGTTCTACGGTGTCGAACTGGACGGCAAGTGGCGCGTTTTTCAGAAAGGCCCGCACCAGGTGGACGTGGAGTTCACTGGCGACTACACGCATGCGCGCAACATGGACAACGACCAGCCGCTGCCGCGCATTTCGCCGCTGCGCGCCACAGTGGCTCTCGACTACGGCTATGGTCCATTCGGTGCGCGCGCCGAACTGCAACACGCGTGGGGTCAGCACCGCGTACCCGAGAACGATCTGCCGACGGCCAGTTATACCAGGCTCGGCTTGCTTCTCACCTACAAGTTCCGCGTTGGCGCGACCAACTGGCTAGCCTATCTACGCGGCGATAACCTGACCAACCAGGACATCCGCTATGCGAGTTCGGTGGTGCGGGACATCGCACCCGAAGGTGGCCGAAGCGTGATGGTGGGCTTGCGCACGCGGTTCTGACACGCAGCCATAGTCGCATCTGTCATGACACGAAGGCGGAGCCTCGGCGGCCGCCTCGCACAGCCCGCAACAGGCACGCTCCACAGCTCCCGGACGACGACCATACAAATCGACGCGTTAGCGGCACAAGAACAGTTTGTTTATGCCGTCGGCCTTTTTTTGTCGGCGCTTTTTGCAGACCATGCCGACATACGATGCTGCTAACGAGACTTGGGAAATTCTCCCGCCGCGTACGGAACGTTGCCTAGATCACTAAACATCTGCGGAGCCAATTGACGTGAACGACGATACGATTAACCGCGGCATCAGCCGCCGCGACATGATGCGCATGCTGGCGGGGACCGGCATGATGGTCGCCGGTGGAGGGCTGCTCACGGCCGGGCCGGGCGCGCTCGCCGCCGAGGCGCCCAGAATGGGCGGCAGCATCCGGGTCGCGTGCGACGCGAGTTCGGTATCGGATACGCTCGATCCCGCAGCCGGTTCGACGGGCGGCGACTATATCCGCTTCTTCATGTTTTACAGCGGCCTCACGCAACTCGACGAGAGCCTCACGCCGCGCATGAACATCGCCGAATCGGTGTCCAGCACGGATGCAAAAACGTGGGTCATCAAGCTGCGCCGCGGCGTGACCTTTCACGACGGTAAGCCGCTTGTGCCGGCGGACGTGGTCTATTCGCTGATGCGTCACAAGAATCCGCAAACCGCCTCGCGCGTGAAGACGCTTGCCGATCAGTTCGCGAGTGTGACGGCAAGCGGGCCGAACGAAGTGACGCTTACGCTGCAAGTGCCGAACGCCGATCTGCCGGTGATTCTCGCCACGCCGCAACTGGTCATTGTCAAGGACGGCACGACCAACTTCAACTCCGCAATCGGTACGGGGCCGTACAAGCTGAAGAGTTTCAGGCCGGGCGCGGGTACTGTCGGCGTGCGCAACGACAACTACTGGAAGCCGGGGCAGCCGTACCTCGACCAGATCGAGCTCATCGGCATCAGCGACAACGCCGCGCGGGTGAGCGCACTGCTCGCGGGGGATGTGCATCTGATCAACTCCGTCGATCCGCGTGCCACACGGCGCATCGCCGCGACGCCGGGTTACGAGGTCAAGGAAACGAAGTCGGGCCTGTACACGGACCTGATCATGCGCCGTGACAATACGCTGACGGGCAACCCCGATTTCGTGAAGGGTATGAAGTACCTGTTCGACCGCGAACAGATCCGTTCGGCGGTATTCCTCGGCTACGCGGTGATCGGCAACGATCAGCCGATTCCGCCAGGGCATCGGTATTTCAATGCTTCGCTGCCGCAGCGCAAGTTCGACCTCGACAAGGCGAAGTTCTACCTGCAGAAGGCAGGCGCGGTCGGCACTGCCGCATTGCCGCCGATCTACGCGACCACCGACGCGAACGGCTCCATCGACATGGCACAGTTGATCCAGCAGACGGCCTCGAAGATCGGTGTGAATCTGACCGTCAATCGCGTGCCGGCCGACGGCTATTGGTCGAATCACTGGATGAAGCATCCGCTCGGCTTTGGCAACATCAATCCGCGCCCGAGCGCTGATGTACTGTTCACGCAGTTTTTCAAATCCGACGCGCCATGGAACGAGTCCGCGTGGAAGGACCCGAAGTTCGATCAGTTGCTCGTCAACGCGCGCGCCGAGACCGACGACGCGAAGCGCAAGCAGATGTACGCCGACATGCAGGCGCTGGTTGCAGACGAGAGCGGCATCGGCATACCCGCGTTCATCAGTCTTCTGGATGCCAACGACAAGCGCCTGAAAGGCCTCGGCTCGATTCCCACCGGCGGGATGATGGGCTTTTCGTTTGCCGAGTACGCATGGTGGTCCGCCTGACATAAGCGTTTTATCGTGTCGGGCGTTCCGCTGACCGGCTCTTCGCGAAGACCTCGCGGGGTGGCCGGTCTTCGTGTTGGTGGCATTCAACCGCAAAGACAATGAAGCTAGATTCGTACTGGCTGGACACGGCTCCCGAATTCAGGGACGGTGCGCAAGGGCCTGTTGAAGGGCACAGCGATGTGGTGGTGATCGGGGGCGGCTTTACCGGCCTGTCGGCCGCGCTGGAACTCGCCAGCCGCCGGGTGTCGGTCACACTGCTCGAGGCCGGCCGGATTGCCGGCGAGGCATCGGGAAGAAACGGCGGGCAGTGCAATACCGGCGTCGCGCAAGACTTCGCAGCGCTTGCTGCAAGCGTGGGACTCGAGCAGGCTCGGGGGTTTTATCGCGCGTATGAGAGCGCGGTGCAGACGGTCGAATCGATCGTGACGCAGCACCGGATCGACTGCGATTTCGTGCGTTGCGGCAAGCTCAAACTCGCGGCAAAGCCGAAGCACTTCGACAAGTTTGCGCGGACCTATGAAGTACTGCATCGCGAAGTCGATCAGGATATCGAACTGATCGAGCCGGCCCGCACGCGCAGCGAAGTGGGCTCCAATGCGTTTCACGGCGGCCTGTTGCAGCGTAACGGGGCGCAGATGCATATGGGCAAGTTCGGCGTGGGCCTCGCGCAAAGCGCGGTGCGTCACGGCGCGCGCATCTTCGAGAACGCCGCCGTGACGCGGATGAAGCGCATGGACGGCGGCCGCTACGAGATCACATCGGCGCGCGGTGTGATTCGGGCCGACAAGGTGCTGGTGGCAACCGGACCATCGCGGCAAGGGCCGCTGCAGTGGTTTCAGCAACGAATGGCACCTGTCGGCAGTTTCATCGTGGTCACGGAGCCGCTTTCGCCAGCCCGGCTCGACGCGCTTTTTCCGCATCGTCGCAACTATGTGACGTCGTTGAATATCGGCAACTACTTTCGCGTGACGCCGGACAACCGGCTGCTTTGGGGCGGGCGAGCACGATTCGCGATGTCCGATCCGCGCTCGGATGCAAAAAGCGGCCAGGTGCTGCAGGCCAACCTCGCCAGGTACTTTCCGGAGCTGGGCGCCACGCGAATCGACTATTGCTGGGGCGGTCTTGTCGACATGACGGTGGACCGCCTTCCGCGCGCCGGACAGCATGACGGGCTCTACTATTCCATGGGTTACAGCGGACATGGCGTGCAGATGTCCACCCATATGGGACGTGTAATGGCAGACGTCATGGAGGGGCGCGCCGAGGCCAATCCGTGGCGTGCGCTGCCCTGGCCGCCCGTGCCCGCGCATGCCGCGCGCCGCTGGATGCTGCCGCTCGTCGGCGCCTACTATCGCATGCAGGACATTCTCCACTGACGCGACGCGGCGCATTGGCGAGCCGGTCGGGCAAGCTGCCTTTACAATTGCCCACTTCAGTCCGACAAACGTGACCTGCGCGATGAGATACCACCTTGCATTGACCCTTGCCGCAGCCGTCGCGGCGAGTGCCGCCGCTAACGCTCAAACATCCCCTAACGGCGATACCGGCGCACTGCAATGCGCGATCGGAAAAGTGACCGGCGTGGGTGGGTCCGAACAGAGCGTGCGGGAATACCTGGCAACGCCCCCGCGCGACCAGTATCGTTACCTGGCCGACAATCCGATCCAGTGCCGGATTTCCGACGAGGGGCGTGCGTCCGCATGTACCGGCATCACGACGCTGCGGCGCGAACAGGTGAGCGTGTACGATCAGATCGACAGTTCGCTGACTGCCGTGGTGGCGCGCGTCGAGCTCGACCACGGCACGTATCCTGTGCTGATCGCGGTGCCGAGAAAGGACGTGCAGTGCCAGGAGTGATTCGTGCCTGGGTCTTGGCTGGGTCTTGCCGGGGTTTCGCCTGCGTTTGGTCTGACACTCGCCTGACTTTCGCCTGACTTTCGCCTGAGTCGTTCGGGCCTGCTGGTCTGGCCGCTGGTTCGGACTGTGCCGGTTCGATTCCCGACCCTTTCGCACACGGAACACACAGATGCGAGTTCGATCCCGAATCAGCGTGCTCGAAAGCATTCCGCGCAGCGTCTGGGTGCTAGGGTGCGTGAGTCTGCTGATGGACGTCTCCTCGGAGATCATCCATAGTCTTCTGCCGATGTTCCTGATGGTGAGCCTGGGCGCGAGCGCCGCGACCATCGGCCTGATAGAAGGCATTGCCGAAGCAACGGCGCCCATCGTAAAGGTGTTCTCCGGCGCGCTCAGCGATTATCTCGGCAACCGGAAGTGGCTCGCGGTGACAGGCTATGCATTGGGCGCGTTGAGCAAGCCACTGTTCGCGATTGCGCCGACGGTCGGCGTCGTCGTGGCCGCGCGCGTGATCGACCGCGTCGGCAAGGGAATTCGCGGCGCGCCGCGCGATGCGCTGGTGGCGGACGTAACGCCGGTTCACCTGCGAGGCGCCGCGTTCGGGTTGCGGCAGTCGCTCGATACCATCGGCGCGGTGTTAGGGCCGCTGTGCGCGGTTCTCATCATGTCGGCGTGGGCGGACAACTTCCGGCTGGCATTCTGGCTCGCCGTCATACCAGGCGTGCTGGCCGTCGCGCTGTTGAGCATCGGCATTCACGAGCCGGCGCGCGCGCCCGGCGCGAAGCGCGTCAATCCGATCCGCTTGGAGAACCTGAAGAAGCTCGGCGCGAACTACTGGTGGGTTGTCGCCATTGGCGGCGTGTTTGCACTCGCGCGCTTCAGCGAAGCATTCCTCGTGTTGCGGGCGATGGGCAGCGGCGTGCCCCTGGCATGGGTTCCGCTTGTGATGGTGGCGATGAATATCGTGTATTCGCTGTCGGCCTATCCGTTCGGCAAGCTCGCCGACACGATGAGTCATACGAGGCTGCTGATTGCGGGCCTTGTCGTGCTGATCGCCGCGGACCTCGTGCTCGCACATGGCAATCACTGGGGCAGCGTGCTGCTCGGCGTCGCGTTGTGGGGCTTGCATATGGGCATGACCCAAGGGCTGCTCGCCACCATGGTTTCGCACACCGCGCCGGCGCAGCTTCGCGGCACCGCGTTTGGCTTTTTCAACTTGCTGAGCGGGATCGTTACTCTGTTTTCGAGCGTGATTGCCGGTGAGTTGTGGGACCGGCTGGGCGCTGCCACCGCGTTTCATGCCGGCGCGGTGTTCTGCATCGCCACCATCGTGCTGCTGGTGGCCGGCAAGGCGCGTGACACGCGCGTGGCGCCACGCTGACATGGCACCGCGAGCCTGGGCCGCGTTATTCGGTGAGCTCGGCGAGTTCAGCGACGAGTCGCGACAGGCGGGCAATGCGCTGGTGATACATGGGCGCCTGCGGCGAGGTTTTGAGGTTTTCGACCCGCTCGCGCCAATAGGTTGGCGGAAAAGGCTTTTGCGACACTGATGAGATCACGCGCTCCAGGTGAACGAGCTCGTTCTCCAGTATGTGGTGATGCATGATTGAACCCCCGTGAGTAGCCAGTCTGGCCTGCCCGCGGCGTCGCTGACAATCTGACGCCGCGTAGAACTGGTCCTGCAGCTTGTTCATGTGCGCTCACTACAAAGGACGAGCCGCCATTGCCGCCCCCCGAGGGCATGCAACGGCGGCCAGACCAACCCCGCAGCGGATCGTCTGGTACATAGCCAAAGGATTTTCCGCTATTCAGTGCGTTGCATCGCAAGCCGCTTCTCTGTGGAAGCGTTCTCTTGCAACGTTTCAGCACTGTCACTGCTATAGCACAGCCCTCTCTAAGTCTTATGCCGACGACGCGCTGTCGGCTGTATGGTCGGTGCTCCACACTTGTTCGTATAACTAATCGACTCCTCGCGATCATGAATGGCGAGCGTTCGATAAGCGGCGTCGACCGGTCCAGACGCCGAAGCTCGAACACAGTGCGGCACACGATTCCTGTTTGGTCTCCCGGCTCCCGGTGTTTCGGACAAATTCCGTCACAGCGGTCGGACTCAACGCTGCGAGCGGTCGTAAGAGCAAGGGCCGTGCCATATGTTGAGATGGCGTCTGCGCGAGCGAAAAGGGTTGTCGGGTTATGCGCTGGTGGTCAATCTCGTCCAGGTTGGGTGCTAAAAGTGGACGTTTTCGTCCATGCGGCGATGCGGCGCGCGTAGAGGGGCGCTTTCGTCCGAATGGGACGAGACAGGCGAACGCGTTGGGAGAGGAAGCAGCAGGACACGAACGGTCCCGAGGCTGAGAGTCCGGCGCGGCGAGCGGGCGCCGGGCCGGACGAACCGGAATAACCGGGAAAGACGGGGGGGAACCGGGAGGAACCGGGGGGAACCGGGAGGGACCGGGCCGCCCCGGAAGTACCCGGAACGGCCCGACCGGAACACCTACGACTGCAGGCTGACCTTGCTGTACGTCAGCCGGCTCGGGCGCACCTGCATGCGCACGAGTGACACGAGAAAGCTGAAGCCGGCCTGGTTCGGATCGATCACCGGAACATAGCTGCCCATCTCGTCGCTGAGCATTCGGGAGACACGGCTAGCGACGTCCACGAAACCCGTACAGCCGAGCAGAATGGATTGCGCGCCGTCTTCCCTGATCGCCTTCAGCGCGGCGTCGAACGTGCGGATGATCACGACGTCCATGTCGTCGAGCTGCGCGACCGGGCAATTGATTGCGCGAATCGACGCGAACGTGTCCTGAATGCCGTACGTCTGCGGATGGCCGCGCTGCATGGCGAGCGTGCTCGGCAGGATCGTGACGATCGAGAAACGCTGGCTGAGCGCGAGCGCCGTGAACGCCGAAGCCGGAAAACCGCCGATGATCGGAATGTCGATCACTTCGCGCGCGGCTTCAACGCCGCACATATCGAAGTCGGTTAGCCAGATGCCGTCGAAGCCGTCGTTGGCAATGGCCTGGGCGAGCTCGACCACCGGCATGCCGTTTTGCAGCCAGTTCGTGCGGTTCTCGATGTCGGGGTGTCCCGTGGCGATGTTGCGGATCTCCACCTGCACGTCCGGCGGCACGACGGGCGCAATGGCTTTCAGGATGCGTTCGTTGTACTGCGACGTGGCGACAGGCACGAGCACGCAGACGCGAATCGGCGAGTTCAAGATGCGTCTCCCTTGTGGGCGGATTGTCGTGACTGCAGCGACTGCAGCGACTCGAGCGGCACATAGGGGCCGAGATAGTTGAGCGAGTTGAGCAGTTGCATGAAGCTGTCCAGAATCAGGCCGGGCTTGCGCAGTTGCGCGTCAGCGCGCCAGGCAATAAGCGTCACCGGGCGCTTGCCGACTGCGGGGTTCAGCGAGCCGTCGGAGTTCACGAGGTCGCCATTGCTGAAGACAGACTGGCCTTCGCCGCCGACGTAATAAGCAACGCTGTCGGGCGCGAGCACGATCGGCTGTGGACACGTGCTGTCCCATACAAGCAGCGACTCGTTCTGGTACATCACCGTGTAGCTATGCTGCTGCGCCTCGATCCGGATCTTGCCGACGTCGAAGCCGCCGCTCGTATCCACTTCCGCCGACACCAGTTCGCCTGGCTCCGACACCACTCGCGCCGCTAGCCCGCAACGCTCGACCAGATAGTCCGCCATCTGCCGGGCGCTGCCGATGGCGCCTGCCTGCAACGCGCGGCCGAGGTCGAGCGCGCGCGTGAGCGTGCCGCGAATCGGCGTCGCGCGGCCAATATCGGCCGGTTGCATGACCCACATTGCGAGTCCGCCGAACTGGCCGAACTCGGGGTCGGCGACGACCGGGCGCATCATCTGTTCGACAATCGCCGACACGTCGCGCTGATGAGTCGGGGCGCCAAAGTTGCCGGTGCGCGGCGTCACGTCCAGTTCGACGCACAAACCGCCCTGGCTCACGAGAAACGCGGGCCGCGGGTCGATTTCGGCGGCGGCGAACGTGAGCATCGGCAACGAGGGCACGGCGCGGCCGGCGCCGTCGGCGTCAATCACCGCGAGGCCGAGCTTGGCCGCGACCAGCGCTGCCACCGTGAAGCCGAGCGCGCCGCTTTCCGGCGGCATCACATAGGCGAGCTTCTTCGATTGCGAGGCGAGCCGCGCCTGCACGTTCTGCACGGCTGTCACGGGACCGAGCGGATAGGTCGCCGAATTGATCGCTTCGGGCGCGCCGAGATACGCGACCATGACGGCCGCGCCTTCGGTGGCTTCTTCGACGGAGACCACTTTTACCGTATCGGTCGGGTAGTAGTCGCCGGCCACGAAATGTGCGGCGAGATGCCGGGCGGACTCAATCGTGCCGCCCCCGCCGCTGCCGAAAAAGGCCGCGCCCAGTAACAGCGGTTCCAGATCTTCCGGGCGTAGGTCAAATGCCATTTACGATTCCTTGAGTGTAGTTGTCGAAAGAAGTCTGTTGCTGGAGTTCAGTCAGCAGTTTTGCCGTGCCTGCCACGCGCGGCGTTGCATCCACCGGCAGCGAACGCAAGCCGCGCTCGAGTGTCTCGATCGCTTCCGAGACGCGGCCCGTGGAGCGCAAGAGGTCCCCGAGATAACGCGCGGCATCCACGCGCGCGGGCACGGAGCCGAACGCGAGCGCGGTCGACAGGGCCGTGCGCAAGCCCAGTTCCGCCGCGTTCACGTCGCCGAGCGCCCACTGCGCGCGTGCCCGCGTGACGAGCAGCTTGCCCAGGTAGACGCGTTCCTGGCGGGCCAGTGTTTCGTCGATGGCGGTGGCCAGCATTGCTTCGCATTCCCTGGCGCGTCCGGCACGCAGCAGCAGTTCCCCGTGATGCCACGTCTTGAACGAATAGAACAGCGCGCCGCCATTGCACACGACATGGTTATCGTAGCCGTCGAGCATGACAGTTTCGGCTTCGTCGGTTTGACCCAGCGCGCTGAGATGACAGGCCCGCAACACCTGGCCTACGCCGCGATAGAACGCAAAGCCATATGCAATGGACACCGATTCCAGTTCGCTTGCGAGGCGGCCGAGCCGGTCGAAGTCATCGAAGAGCGCGGCGAGCCACGCCGCGCCTTGCAGATTGACGACGTGAGCGAGCGCGTGCACGCCTGGTTCCGACGCGCGAAGAATCAGCATCTCCATCGCGCGGCGCGCCTGGGCGAAGGCGCCGATCTGATACGCGGCGAGTCCTTCGAAAGTGAGTGCGAGACTCGCGAGGTCGATGCCTTGCGAGCCGGTGCGAATGTCGTTGACTCCCACGCCGAGCAGATTGCCGCGCGCGAGACAGGCAAGCGCTTCCTCGCTGTCGCCAAGCCAGAACAGCGTGTTAGTCATCGCCACGTGAGCTTCGTCGAGCGATACCCGATCGCCGCCGTTCTGCGCGCGCTCCAGCATATTCTGCGCGGTCGCGCGTGCCTGCTTCAGTTGCAGCGTAGTCAATTGCGTGGTCCAGATGCCGAACTGGATCGCAGCAATTTCCGCGGGGGCACAAACGCCTTCGCCGATGGCGAGCGCTGCGGCATAGCACGCGGTGGCCTCCGCATACAGCCAGCCGTGCACGCTGCGCAAGCTCATGCCGAGCAGGCGATAGGCGTCGAACTGCAGGCGGCGCACGGCTTCCTGTTCGTTCGGCGTTTGTAGCACGTCCAGACAGCGACGCAGCGGCGGAATGGCTTCGGCGAAATTCGATTCCTCGATCAACGCCCGCGCATGTTCGAGGCACTTGCGCGCCTCCCGATGATGTTCCTCACGCGACTTCAGGCGCCGTTCGATGGTCTTGCGGCCCACGCCGAGCAGCGCGGCCGCTGCGCTTTTGTTGCCGCTCGTGCGCTCCAGCGCGCGGTCGATCAGCAGATCTTCGGCGGCGCTTAGCTTGTCGCGGCCTTCCAGTTGCAACAGCATGTCCGCCAGGCTCGCGCGTGATACCGGTCCGCTTGCCTCGTTAGCGAGGAACGGCTCGAGCGTATCCACGTCGATGTGTGCACTTTCTGAAAGCACGCTCAACTGGCTGACGAGATTGCGCAATTGCCTGATGTGCCCCGGCCATGGATGTTGCGCAAGACGCCGCAGCGCCGCCGGTGAAAACTCGAGGCGGCGCGCGTGCTGTGACGCGAAGTGGTTGACGAGCGCGGGAATGTCTTCGACGCGCTGTTCGAGTCCAGGCACCGCGAGCACGAATACCGCGAGGCGATAGAACAGGTCCTCGCGAAAAAGTCCCTCGCGGGCGAGCTCGCGCAGGTCGCGGTGCGTCGCGGCCACGACTCGTCCGGCAAAGTGCAGGCTGGTCGACGAGCCGAGCGGGCGAAACGTGCGCGTCTCCAATACGCGCAGCAGCTTGGGTTGCAGCGCGAGCGGCAACTCGCCGATTTCATCGAGCAGCAGCGTGCCCTTGCCGACCTGCTGAAAAAGGCCCTGACGATTTTCGGCGGCGCCGGTGAACGCGCCTTTGACGTGCCCGAATAGTTCAGCTTCGACGAGATGCTCGGGAATCGCGCCGCAATTGACATCGACGAAAGGTTGATCCTGGCGCTGACTGTGCGCGTGTACGCGGCGCGCCACCAGTTCTTTGCCTGAGCCGGTCGGCCCGAAAATCAGCAGTGGATGATCGGTGGGCGCGACGCGATCGATCATCCGGACCAGTTGCCGAAACGCCGGGGCGCCGCCCACGAAGGAGCCGGATTCGGTCTTCTCCTGGGCGAACGGAACGACAGGGGTATAACTCATTTAGCGAGTACGCTCCACATGATCCGCGTGCGGCGCAACGCGGAAGTGGCCGTCTGGCGACGGCGGTCATGCATCGATCAGGTGTCTGGCGGAACTTCCTAGTCTGCTGTAGGAATGTTCCGCCCTAAGAGAGACAGAGTATGACGGCTTGCTGCAGATGTTGTCTTTGGAAATTAATCCTTGCGCCGCTTGCGTGGCGCGTGTCATTGGCCAGGCGCGCGCGGCCGCACAAGCCCGCCGCAACCCGCTTGCTATGCATTACGGATATAACGGCGGCGTCTGCGTGATTCTTTAGCGGTGTGGCGGGGGAGCGGGCTGAGATCAGGTAGCAGCCGCGGTGAATTGAGGGAGCGAGGAAGCAGCGGCAGCGACAGGATGGAGGATGCAGCGAAGGAGCCGTGCCGATCCGCCAAAAGAAGAAGCGCGCAACAGCTCAGGCGGCCGCACGCGGCGGCCGCCTTCGTGTCGCCGCTTTACTGCCCGACTCGCAAGATCAAGCCGGAGGACAACTGCACCATCAGATAGTCGCCGCCGATGCCGACCCACGAGTAACCGCGCGGCGGCGGAGCGAGCCGATAGGCACGCCAGTCGTCGATTACGTATTGACGGTCGCGGTATTCCGGAGGCAGGCGGTCGCCCTTGCGCCAATGTCCCGGCGCGTTTGCCGAGTTGCCCGGGCCATCGGGACCGTGTCCAGGTGGCGTCTGCTGGTGCCCGTGACCATTCGGTCCCTTGCCTTTATTCGGTCCCTGCCCATGGCCTCCGCCATGCCCTGGGTTGCCTTGCGGCGGCTGAGCAAGTGCGAGCGACGATACGAGAAGACTCGCAGCAATGGTCGATGCCAGAAATATGCGGGATTTGCTCATTAGCCATCTCCTCTGAAACTGGTGGCTCAAGGTTAAGAAAGCGCAAAACCGACGACGTTGGCAACCGCAATTGCACGATGCCACACGCCCCGAAATATGCGCTTGAGGATTTCCGCTCCTTATTGTGCCGTATTGCAGCCCATTAGCTGGTGCCGATTGCAACGCCGTGAGCTCTGCTATTTGCCGCCTGGGCTTCCAGTTCGTCCAGTTGCAGCAGAAGCACGTCGATAGAACTCAATTGCGCATTGGTCAAGTGCTGCGAATCGAGCAGTTGATGAAGCCGCTCGCGCCAGTACGCGCCCGGCAGGATGGGCCCCGCGAGGTCCCCCGTCATTGACGCGCGCATGACCCGCGCAAGATGCGCGATCTCCAGGTCGATCAGTGTGAGCATGTCCCACCTCGCAACGTTCGTTCTTGTTGTGTAACCAAGAGCAACTAAACCTTAGTCCAAATGCGGCAAATAACCAATTGGGCCGGGTATGCGCCGCGCTGCTAAAGGATTGGCGGCCAGCGTTAGCACCTTTGTGAAGCATGATATGCAATTGGCGAGTGCCAGTCTCTCCTGATATGACAAAGAATGTCAAATCCAACGGGGTTACCACTCGTTGCAAATTGCACGATCTCCTTACAGGGAATTTCCATATGCTTCAGGCCACAACAATGATGATGGAGGGATTCCCCATGAAAACCCTGTTTAAAGCGCTCACGTGCGTACTCGCAATTCCACTCGCGCTAACGGCTTGCGGAGGCGGCGGTGGCGACGGCGGCAGTACCCCCACCGGCACGCTGCGAGTCCAGATGACCGACGCTCCCGCGTGCGGTTTCGACCATGTCTATGTCACGGTGAACAAGGTGCGCGTGAACATGAACGCGCAAGCCGGCGACGGCGACAGCGGCTGGCGCGACGTCACATTGGCGACACCGCAACGAATCGACCTGCTTTCGCTGACCAACGGCGTGCTTGCGGACCTCGGGCAAACGGCCCTGCCCGCCGGCCAGTATCAGCAAATTCGCCTCGTGCTCGCGCAAAACCAGGGCAACACGCTGGCGAACTCCGTTGTTCCGACAGGCGGCAGCGAGCAGGGCCTCGACACGCCGAGCGCCACGCAAAGCGGCTACAAGATCATCCGGCCGTTCACCGTGCAGGCGAATACCCTGGTCGATCTCGTGCTCGACTTCGACGCCTGCAAGTCCATCGTGCAGAAAGGCAACGGCTCGTACAGTCTGAAGCCGGTCGTGACGGCGACGCCCACGGTGGTGAGCGGCACGATCTCGGGCTATGTCGCGCCTGCGGAAGCGGGGGCCGCGGTGTATGCCGAGCAGAACGGCCGCATCATCAAGGGCACCGTGGCGGACAGCAGCGGACAGTTCGTGCTGACACCGCTCGAGCAGAGCTCGACGAGCGGCAACTATGACATTGTCATCGTGCAGAACAACGTGGCGACGGGCGTTGTGCGTTCCGTGCCGGTCGTTGTGAACGCATCGACCGTGGTGTCGACCTCGGCTGCGCCGATCACGCTGCCGGCGTCCACCATGCACGTTGCAAGCGGCACGGTTCTGCCCGTGAGCGCGCAGGCTATCGTGCGGGCGTTGCAGTCGGTGAGCGGCGTCAACTACGAAATCACCAGCGCGAACGCCAATCTGGATACCGGCGCCTATGCGCTGAACCTGCCGGCCGCCGCGCCCGTCGTCGGTACGTATTCGGGTACGCTGCCGGTCTCGCTCGCTCCTGTGGCCGGCGTGGCGGGCCAGTACACGGCGCAGGCAACCAGCGTGACCGGTGCGACCCAGCAGTCGGCAGTCAATGTCTTGACTACCGATCAAGCCAACGTCAACTTCAGTTTCTAACCACCATTAGATGATGACGGAAGGGCGCAAGCCCTTCCTCGGGGAACCTCATGAAAAAGATCTTCTGTCTGCTTGCTACGGGTGCCGTGCTGTTGAGCGGCTGCGCGCTGTATGTGCCTGATGCGCCGGGTGTGGTCGTGGTGCCGCAAGGCCATCCGCAAGGCGGTCCGGGCAACGGCTTCTGCCCGCCAGGACAGGCGAAGAAAGGCAACTGCTGAGCGTCACCCCGCTGATCACATGCTCGTTGGCATCGTGGGCGCGCCTGTGCGGCGCTCCCGCATCGCCTCGGCATGTGGCTGTCGGGCTTTAAGCACCGCGCGGTCTCGCTGCCCGTCGCAAGCGTGCCGGCGTTCCTGTCTCGTGTCCACATACAGCCCGCGAGCCACGCACCAAGGTTTAGCCTACACCGCCACACACAGCCGATAGGCGTCGTAGATTGCCGTGTGAATGTCGCGCGAGGCCACGGCGTCGCCGATCCGGTAGAGATGAAACTGCCCGCCGCCATTCCCGGTCTGTAAGCCCGGCTGAGCCGCACCGCGCGCGAAGGCCGTCAGGTCCATCTGACCGTCGTTCACCGAATGCGCGCGCGCCGCCTCAAAGAGATCGTCGACGGCAATCGTCCCGCGTTCGACCACGACATGCTCCGCCTCCATCTGCACGAGTTCGCCAGTTAGCTGGTGTCTGAAGATCGCGCGCAACATGCCCGTGTCGCCGCGCTGTACCTCGATCAGTTCGACGTGTGCGCGCACCGGCACCTGCCACTTCTCGAGGTTGCGCATCCACACGAGGTCGTCGCCTTTGCCGCCGGTTTCCTGCGCGGGCAGCGCGTCGAGCACGGCGAGGCGCACCTCGAGTCCCGCCGACACGTAGCGCTCGGCGCACAGATACGCGTTATGGCGCCCGGTGCCGTCATAGACGAGCACGCGCCCCGCTCGTGGCGGCATGGCCGCGAGCGCGTCGGTCACCGGGCGGCACCATTCGCCGCCCGCCAGTCCGTCGAGATCGGGGATGCCGCCGGTGGCCACGATCGTCACGTCGGGTTGCGCTTCGAGCACGTCGTCGAGTTCCGCGTAGTGGTTGTAGCGGACTTCGACGCCCAGGCGCTCCAGTTCTCCGACACGCCAGTCCACAATCCCGATCAGATCCTTGCGCCAGCTTCCCGACGCGGCGAGCACGAGTTGTCCCCCGGCGCGATCGGCCGCTTCGAGCAGCGTCACGCGATGGCCGCGGCTCGCACAAACGCGCGCCGCTTCCAGCCCCGCCGGACCTGCGCCGACAATCAGCACCTTGCGCGGCGTCGCGCTCGGCACGATGGCGTGCGGCAGATAGGTTTCGCGCGCGGTCGCCGGATTGTGGATGCAGGTGGCCTTCGCATTGCGGCAATGCAAGCCGCCTACGCACGGGCGCGCGGCTTCTTCGCGTCCTTCCTCAATGAGCCGCACAAGATGCGGCTCCGCGATATGCGCGCGCGTCATGCCGACCATGTCGATGAGGCCCTCGCGGATCGCATAGCGTGCGGTGGCGAGATCGGCGATCTTCGCGGCATGAAAGACCGGTAGCCGCACAGCGCGCCTGAACGCGGCCGCTTTCGAAAGCCACGGCGCCGACGGCATGAACATGCCCGGCATGCTGTTGACGATGAGCGACATCTTCGTGTCCATACGTCCATAGACCACGTTGAAGAAGTCGAAAAGGCCGCTTTGCTCGAGAATGCGCGCCATTTCCAGACTCTCCTCGAAGCTGCAGCCGTCTTCGAGTGCGAAGCGCAGGCCGACGGGATACTCGCTGCCGACCTCCTTGCGGATGGCCTCGTGAACCTCGAGCGCAAAACGGCAGCGGTTCGCGGCCGAACCGCCGTAGCGGTCGCTGCGCAGGTTGACGCTCGGATCGAGAAACTGCCCGATCAGATGGCCGCCGGCGTGCGTCTCCAGGCCGTCCAGTCCGCCTTGCATGCAGCGTTTCGCGGCGCGTGCGAAGTCACTGACAATGCGCGCGATGTCATGCGTACCCATCGCTTGCGGGATCGCGCGATGCAGCGTCTCGCGGCGCGCCGAGGGCGCGAGCATCGGCAACCACGGTTCGGCGTACGGATCGCCGCGCCGGCCCAAATGCGTGATCTGACACATCAGCGCCGCGCCGTGCGCATGCACGCGTTCGGAAAAGCGCCGCAGATGTGGCACGACTTCGTCGACGCCCATGTTGATCTGCTGGAACGTGTTGGGACTGTCTATGCTCACATTCGACGATCCGCCGAACATCGTGAGGCCAATGCCCCCGCGCGCCTTTTCCTCGTGATAGCGTTGGTAGACTTCCTGCGGGAATTCGCCTTCGATGAGACGGCTCGCGTGACTCGTGCTCATGACGCGGTTTTTCAGCACGAGGTGCCTGATGGTCAGCGGTTGCAGCAGCGGGTCGGAAGAAGCGGCGGGGCGCGTATGGTCCGCGGTGGGCAAGGTCATGTCGGCACTCTCTGAAGGGTCTGCCGACAACGCTAAGGTTGCTCTCGAAGCGCGTCAATTTACATCTTCGTCAACGCGAATTACATGGTGTTAGCCGATGGCACTTCGACTTCCGTCGCTTCAGGCGCTGCACGTTTTCGAGGCGGCCGCGCGACACCTGAGCCTCACGCGCGCGGCGCACGAACTGAATGTCACGCCGGTGGCGGTTAGCCGCATGGTGGCGCGCCTCGAAGACGCACTCGGCTTCAAGCTCTTCGCACGCACGAAGACAGGGCTTGCTCTCACCGACGAGGGCGCAAAGCTGCAACAGGCAGTGGCCTCGGGTTTCGGCCTCGTGAGCGACACCATCCACGAACTCAAAAGCCGGCAGCAGGAGAACGAGACCGTCACGCTCTCGGTGTCCAGCGGCTTTGCCGCGCAGTGGCTGCTGCCGCGTCATCCGCGCTTTCAGGCCGCGTTTCCGGCAGTGAATCTACGTCTGCAAGTCATGGCGACCAGGCTCTACGGTCCCCTCGACGGCGCCGATCTCGGCATTCGCCTGCACAAGCCTGGTTCGGCGAACGACGCGTTGTTCTTTTGCCCCGAGGTGATCATTGCCGTATGCAGTCCGGACTATCTTGCCGAACACGGTCCGCTCGACGCCCTGCGTCAAACGGCTGACGGCACGCGCGGCCACACGCTGATCCACCTCGAGCCGACCACGCATACCTGGGCCGACTATTTTGCCGTGACCGGACTTGCGAACGGCGCAGGTGCGAAACATGTCAGCTATTCCGATGCGGGCCTTGCGTTGCAGGCGGCCATGCTTGGGCATGGCGTGATGCTCGGCTGGCTGCTGGCCGTCGCCGCGCCGCTGAATGCCGGTACGGTCGTTCCGGCGTCGCGACGCATCGTCGAGACGGGCTGCAACTATGTGCTGGAGTGCCGCAGCCGTGAGCCGTCGCGCGCGACGCGCGAGGTAGCGCAGTGGCTTATCGACGAAATGCGCGTCGAGCTCGAGAACGTCGAAACGATCCTCGCTTCGACAGAGCATGTGCAGACTCGCGCGCCGGTTTGAGCATGGCGCCGCGCCGCTTCACCTCTTACGTGCGCCGGGCCAGGGCCAGCGCGCAGCAGCGAACAGCAGGCGGCCCGGGGCGGGCCGCCTGCCGTGTCATGGTCAGCCGCGTTCAGGCTCTGCTTCGCGGCGAAACAACGCGGTTGTGTCCGGGAACCGCGGTGCGGCCGATGCCCGAGCCGCCGCTTTCTTCAACCGGCGGCTGATGCCGGAAGCCTGCATTGCCCGACACGATAGCGATGATCGCGCCGACAACCAGCGCCGCGAACGAGAACCAGCTTGCGCGCGCCACGCCGCGCGCAGCGGCGTCTGCGGTTTCGCGCACCTGCTGTCCGGCTTCGGGGCTCGACGCGATCAAAGTCGCCGACGCAAGCGCCGACTGCATCTGTTGCTTCGCCGTATCGACCACCGAATTCGTTCCACCCGCGTTGCCCGGCGTGGCGCCGACCTGCGCGCCCACTTGCGCACCAGTGGCCGCGACGCTGCCCGCCGTGCTCACCGCGCCCGTGATGACGGAGGTCATCCCGTACACGATGAAAAGCGTCATCACCGCCCAGGCGAGCAGGCCATGCAGCCACCCGAGCACGGGCGCGCAACGTCCTGCGTAGTACGAACCGACGAACACCGCCAGCACCGTCGTCACGATCACCCATACGCCCGAGCCGAAGCCGAAGCCGTGCAGCGGGTCCGGTTTGGACATCGGCGCGAGCAGCGATGCGCCGATGGCCGTGCCGAGCACGCTCATGATCAGATAGACGATCATCGAAAGAATCACGCCCGCGAAAATCGGGCCCCATGACAGCCGGGGCAGGCCGTCTTGTGTGGTGAGCAGTTTCATGGTGTCTCCTGCAAGAGAGGGGAACAGGTCGCCTGTTGCCGCGCACGTCGCCCGGCCTCTGCGCTTGCGCAAGCGCCATGCCGTGAACCGCCTGCGAGCCAGTGTGTCAGCGGCGGCGCGCGTTATACGCGGCGGCTTGCTCCAGCAGCCATGTCCTGAACAGTTCCAGTGGCTTGCCGTGACTCAGTTCGGTCGGGTAGACCAGGTAGTAGGCGGATTCTTCGACGGCGGTGGCGGCGAACGGAATCACGAGACCCAGTTGCGGGAGTTGTTCGTCGACGAAAAACTTGGGAACTAGCGCAATGCCGAGCCCTGCGGCGGCCGCGCTGATCAGCATGGAGTGCAATTCGTAGCGCACGCCGTGCATCGTGGCGCTGTCTTCCACGCCAACATTTGCAAACCAGCGCGACCAGGCGTCGGGCCGCGTGGTCGAGTGAAGCAGCGGGTAGTTCAGCAGTTCCTGCGGCTTGCGGACCGTCTTTGCAACCAGCGACGGCGAGCACACCGGCACCACTTCCTCGCCGAACAGATAGTCGGACGAGGTGCCCGGCCACGTCGGCTTGCCATAGTGAATGGCGGCTTCGAAATGCGACTCCTCAAAAGAGAACAGGTCCGTGCGGATGCCCATGTTGATGCGCACGTCCGGGTTGCGGTCGTTGAAGTCCTTCATGCGCGGAATCAACCATTGCGACGCAAACGTGGGCAGCACCGCAAGCTCCAGGTAACCGCCGCCGCTGCCGTGCGCAATGATGGAGAGCGTGTCGCGATCCAGATTTTCCAGCGCGCGGCGCACCTGCGTGCCGTACAGACGCCCCGCGCGAGTGAGCATGACCCGCTGCTTCGACCGAACGAAAAGGCGCACGCCGAGATTGGATTCGAGCGTTGCGATTTGCCGCGAGATCGCGCTTTCGGTGAGGAACAGCTCTTTCGCGGCATGCGTGAAGCTTTCGTGCCGCGCGGCGGCTTCGAAGGCCAGCAGCGCGCTCATGTTGGGAATCTTGAACCTGCGCATGTTTGTTCCGGAAAGTCATCAAGTGACAATTTAATCTCGCTTTACGCGGCACGCAACCGTTTGAATAATGCTGTTTACGTAAGGTGGGCCGCCATGACGGCTCGCTATGACCCCCCATTCCCATTGCGGCGCCGCGCCGCGAGAGACAAGCAAATGCGCAATTCGAACGTTGAACGCCTGCTACTGAAGCTGCTGGGTCCGGCAAAAACGGAGTCGCTTTTCACGACGTTGAAGTTCCCAACGGCACTGGCAGACTGGGAAGACGGCACCGTCACGCGCGCCGAACTCGCGCAGGCAATGAACATGGCGTTGTTCGAGGACCTGCTGGAGCGTTCGCCGAACGGACGCGCCTACACGAGCGAGGCAATCGCAAACGGTGGCTCGGTCTATTTCGACCACGGCGCGCTGCGCACGGTGCGTTGGGACCACAACGGCGCGCTACCTCCCGGCGAGGCCGCGTTTACCCGTATCCTGCGTCCGCTGGGCTTCAGACTGAACGGGCGCTATCCGCTCGACAAGCTGGGCATGACTGGCCGCGCCTACGCGCATGAAGATGCACCCGACGAAATCGCGCAGTTCTTCGTGAGCGAACTGCATCCCGAGCGCTTTTCCGCCGAATTCCAGCAGGCTGTGACGAACGTGGTCGGTTCGTCGAAAGATCCGCTGACGCCGCTCGCGGTCGCGCAGCTTTGGGAACTGGAGCGCGAAGGCTCGCTGCCTGTCGACGCGGCGCACGCGCTGCTGCCGGTGATTGTCGGCGCGTTCGCGCGTCAGCACGATGTGCCTGACGAGGCGGACTACGAGGTGCTGTTGCGCGAATCAGCGGAAATGGCGTGGATCTCCACTGAGGGCAATGCGTTCAATCACGCGACCGACCGCGTGGAAGATGTCTTCACGCTGTCGGACGAAGAGAAGAGCAAAGGCCGGCCAATGAAGCCGGAGGTCGAGCGTTCCCGTTCCGGCCGTGTGTTCCAGACGGCGTATCGCGCGGATACCGTCGAGCGCCAGTTCCGCTCGGCTGGCGGCAAACTGGTCACGCGCAAGGTTCCCGGCTCGTTCTACGAGTTCATTACGCGCAAGCGCACGTTCGATCAGACGTCGCGTAGCTGGGTGACCGACTTGCGCTTCGACGCCGGCAACGCGCAGGGCATTTTCAAAATGACCGCGAACGCGGCGCAGTAGAGGTGGAAAAGCCGGTGGAAAATGCGGTAAAGGACGCGATGAAGGACTCGGTGAAGCAGGCGGTGAACGATGCGCCGGCGCATGCCGCGAGACGGGCCGCGCCGTTCCAGGCAAGCCCGCGCCTCTTGCAACAGGTCGAGGCCGATCTGCGCGCCGGGCTGCGCGGCGAAGTGCGTTTCGACGCCGGATCGCAAGCGCTGTACGCGTCCGACGCGTCGAACTATCGGCAGATTCCGTTGGGCGTGGTCGTGCCTGCCGATGTGGACGATCTCGTTGCAGCGCTCGAAGTGTGCCGCAGTCACGACGTGCCGTTTCTGACCCGAGGCGGCGGTACCTCGCAAAACGGGCAGTGCGTGAACGTCGCGGTGGTGGCGGACGCGAGCAAATATGTGAACCGCGTCGTCAGCATCGATCCGCAAGGCAGAACCGCTATTGTCGAGCCGGGCGTGATTTGCGACACGCTGCGCGATGCGGCCGAAAAGCATGGCCTCACGTTTGCGCCGGACCCTGCCACGCACAGCCGTTGCACGCTCGGCGGAATGATCGCGAATAACTCGTGCGGCGCGCATTCGGTAATGGGCGGCAAAACTGTCGAGAATATCGAGGCGTTGGAAATCGCCACGTACGACGGGGCGCGCTTCTGGGTCGGACCGACCAGCGAAGCGCAGTTGCAAGCGATCATCGCGCGAGGCGGACGCCAGGGCGAGATCTACGCGAAGTTGCGTGACTTGCGCGAGCGCTACGCCGAGCGCATTCGCGCTGAGTTTCCGCAAATCAGGCGGCGCGTCTCCGGCTTCAATCTCGATCAGCTGTTGCCGGAAAATGGCTTTAACGTCGCGCGCGCGCTCGTGGGCACCGAGGGCACCTGCGCGGTCACGCTGCAAGCCAAGGTGCGCCTCGTGCACAGCCCGGCGTGCCGCGTGTTGCTCGTGCTTGGTTTCTGCGACATCTACACGGCTGCGGACGCCGTGCCGCACTTCAACCGTTTTTCGCCCATTGCCATTGAAGGCCTCGACCGCGCGATCATTCGCGGTTTGCAGGCGCGCGGACTGAAGCGCGACGAAATCGCGCTGCTGCCCGAAGGCGACGCGTGGGTCGTGCTCGAATTCGGCGCTGACACGGTGCGCGAGGCGCTCGCGCAGGCGCATGAGGCAGACGCGTACTTCAAGTCAGGCGTGGCGGGCATGGCGATCAGCGGCCTCGTCGTCGAAGAAATGCCGAAGCAGCAGAAAATCTGGTCGATACGCGAAACGGGGGCGTCGGCGGTGGCTTTGTCGATCGACCCATCGAAGCCGGACCCTATGGTCGGCTGGGAAGACGCCGCAGTCGATCCCTTGCGGCTCGGCGATTATCTGCGCAAGTTTCAGGCGCTCGTGGACCGCTTCGGTTACGAGACGTGTTTATACGGTCATTTCGGCGACGGCTGCGTGCACGCGCGCATCACATTCGACATACGCAGCGCCGAAGGCGTCGTCAAATGGCGTAGTTTTCTGCGTGAGGCGGCGCAACTGGTGGTCGATTTCGGCGGCTCGCTGTCGGGCGAACATGGCGACGGCCAGGCCAAGGCCGAATTCCTGCCCATCATGTATGGCCCGGAAATCATGCAGGCGATGGAAGAGTTCAAGGCTATCTGGGACCCGCTCAATCGCCTGAACCCGGGCAAGGTAGTGCATGCCTACCGCGCCGACGAAAACCTGCGCATGGGTCCGGCCTACAAGCCGGTCACGCTCACCACCAGGCTTGCGTTCGCGAGCCCCGAGGGCGACGGCATGCAGCGTGCGGTGGAACGCTGCATCGGCATGGGCAAATGCCGTTCGCTCGAGGGCGGCACGATGTGCCCGAGCTTTCGCGCGACACGCGAGGAGAAATTTTCGACGCGTGGCCGCGCGCATCTCTTTTGGGAAATGCTTCAGGGCGAAGTGGTCAAGGACGGCTGGAACAGCGTCGAAGTCAAGGAAGCACTGGACACGTGCCTCGCGTGCAAGGGCTGCAAGTCCGATTGCCCGACGCATACCGACATGGCCTCGTACAAGGCGGAGTTCCTGTCGCATTACTACGAGCAGCACCGTCGGCCACGCCAGGCGATGTTCATGGGCCGCATCGGCCAATGGGCACCGCTTGCCAGTCGCTTTGCATGGCTAACTAATTTCATGACGTCGGCGAAACCGTTGGCTCATGTCAGCAAGTGGATCGCGGGCGTGGCGGCCGAGCGGCATCTGCCGGTATTCGCGCCGCGCCCTTTCCGGGCCATCGCGAGGCGTCGCGCGGCCGCAGGCAGCGCCGTTGCGCGCGAGCCTTCGCGCAGGGTCATTCTGTGGGTCGACACGTTCAACGAGCACTTCTCGCCCGACATTGCGACCGCCGCGCTCGACGTGCTGACTCGGATCGGCTATCAGGTGGTGTTGCCACGCAAGCGTCTTTGCTGTGGGCGGCCGCTGTACGACTACGGGCTGCTGGACGAAGCGCGCGCCCTGCTGCGCAGCGCTGTAGATGAACTCGCCGACGACATTCGCGCCGGCGTGCCGATAGTCGGACTAGAACCGGGCTGCCTGTCCGTCTTCAAAGACGAACTGCTGAAGCAGCTTCCCAACGATCCGGATGCGCGAAAGCTGTCGGATCAGACCTTCCTGTTCTCCGATTTCGTCGCGCGCGCCGATTTCGAATGGCCAAAGCTCGACGCGGCAGTCGTGGTGCACGGCCACTGCCATCAGAAGTCGATCTTCGGCATGAAGGGCGATACGGCCCTGCTCGACAAACTCGGCGTGCGTTGGTCGCTGCTGGACACGGGCTGTTGCGGCATGGCCGGCTCGTTCGGTTTCAACACGGACCACTACGACCTGTCGATGAAGATCGCCGAAGACAAGCTATTGCCGCTCGTGCGCAACGCGCCCGCTGAAGCGATCGTGGTGACCAATGGTTTTAGCTGTCGCGAGCAGATTCAGCACGGGGCAGGCAGACAATCCGTGCATATCGCGCAGTTGGCCTTGCAGGCGCTCGGTCAAGCGACGGGGGGCGCCTGGAACGCCCACTGACCGCTGCGCTTGCACGCGTGGGACGCGCCGCTTTTCCGATCAGAAATATCGTTCAAGCTTCCTGCCGCCAGCACTGCACGTTTGGTATTGCCGCCAAAAACGCGCGCGTGTATAGTTTCCGAACGTACCAAAATTTCGTATTGGAAATTCAAAGAGGTCTCAATCGTGAAAGCATCGACCATTCTCTCCGAGCTCGGCATTTCCCACCTCGCGGAAGCGGGCGACATCGCCGTCCATTCGCCGATCAACGGTGAACTGATTGGCCGTGTCGCGAGCAAGACGGTTGCCGACGTCGACGCCGCACTGGCCAACGCGCAGAAGGCTTACGCAAGCTGGCGCAACGTGCCGGCGCCGCGCCGCGGAGAGTTGGTGCGCCTGCTCGGCAACAAGCTGCGCGAGCAGAAGCACGCGCTTGGCAGCATCATTACGCTCGAGACCGGCAAGATTCTTCAGGAAGGCCTCGGCGAAGTTCAGGAAATGATCGATATCTGCGATTTCGCGGTCGGTCTGTCGCGTCAGCTTTATGGCCTGACGATTGCGTCCGAGCGCCCCGGTCATCGCATGGCTGAGACGTGGCATCCAATGGGCGTGTGCACCGTCATTTCCGCCTTCAACTTTCCGGCGGCCGTGTGGTCGTGGAATGCGGCGCTTGCGCTCGTGTGCGGCAATGCGGTGATCTGGAAGCCGTCGGAAAAAACGCCCCTCACCGCACTCGCCGTGGACCGGATTCTGCAAGACGCGTTGAAGGAATTCGGCGACGCGCCGGAAGGTCTCACGTGTGTGGTCAACGGTGGCCGCGAGGTCGGCGCGAAGCTGGTTGCGGACCCGCGCTCGAATATCGTCAGCGCGACGGGCAGCACAGAAATGGGCCGCACGGTCGGCGTGGAAGTGGCGCGCCGCTTTGGCCGCTCGATCCTCGAACTCGGCGGCAATAATGCGGGTATCGTTTCCGGCACCGCAGATCTGGAACTGGCACTGCGCGGTATCGTGTTTTCAGCAGTCGGCACCGCAGGTCAGCGCTGCACGTCGCTGCGCCGGCTGTTCATTCATGAAAGTGTCTACGACAAGGCCGTCGAACGTTTGAAGACGCTCTACAGCAAGGTGGTGATCGGCAATCCGCTCGAACAGGGCGTGCTGATGGGACCGTTGATCGACGAGCAGTCGTTCAAGCGCATGCAGGCGGCGCTGGAGCAGGCGAAGAGCGAAGGCGGCACGGTGTTCGGCGGCGAGCGTCACACGGTTGCGGGCCATGAAAAGGCTTTTTATGTCCGCCCGGCCATTGTCGAAATGCCTTCGCAAACGCCGGTGGTGCTGAAGGAGACCTTCGCGCCGATTCTTTACGTGCTGAAGTACAGCGACTTCAACCAGGCGATAGATGGCAACAACGCAGCCGTGCACGGTCTTTCGTCGTGCGTGTTCACAACGGACCTGCGTGAAGCCGAACGATTCCTCTCGGCTTCGGGCAGCGACTGCGGTATTGCGAACGTGAACATCGGGCCGAGCGGCGCGGAAATTGGCGGCGCGTTCGGCGGCGAAAAGGAAACGGGCGGCGGGCGCGAATCCGGCTCGGACTCGTGGAAGGCCTATATGCGCCGCGCAACCAACACGGTCAACTATTCGTCGGCACTGCCGCTCGCACAGGGCATCGATTTCAACATCGGCTAGGCGTATAGCGCTGCGTATTGACGGCCGTTGCGAGACGGCCGTTTTTTTCAGGCATTGTGCTTGTGCGGACGTGCAAGACAACGTGGGTCGCGTGCTGGCGGTGGGCGTTTTCTTGCAAACCGTCCGGTCATGAGCCATATGGAGCAAGTCGTGAGTTCTCGAGTCGTTATTGTTGGCGGCGGGGTTATCGGCAGTTCTATCGCTTACTTCTTGCGGGCTTCTGACCCGAGCATTTCGGTCACGGTGATCGAGCGGGACCCCACCTACGCGAAGTCGTCGTCGGCCTTGTCGGCCGCTTCGATCCGGCAGCAGTTTTCCACGCCGCTGTCGGTTCAGATGTCGCTGTACGGTATCGAATTCCTGCGCAATATCGGCGAGCTACTCGAAGTCGACGGCAGCAGGCCGTCGATTGATCTGCACGAAGGCGGCTATCTGTTTCTCGCCACCCCCGCAGGCGATGCAACGCTGCGTGAGAATCACGCGCTGCAAAAGAGCCTTGGCGCAGACATCAATCTGCTGGATCAGCAGGCCCTGAAGGCCAGGTTCCCGTGGCTCAATGTCGAGGACCTGGTGTCCGGCGCGTTCGGTGAAAGCGGCGAAGGGTGGTTCGACGGTTATGGGCTCGTGCAGGCGCTTCGCAAGAAAGCACAGTCGCTCGGCGCGCGCTATGTCGCGGCGGAAGTCACGGGCATGGTTCGCGAGGGGCGCAAGGTCACACACGTGATCGCCGGCAACGGCGAGCGCTATGCATGCGATACGGTGGTGAACGCCGCGGGTGCCTGGGCGCGCAAGACCGCCGCGATGATGGACATCGACATTCCGGTGTTCGCCCGCCGCCGCAGCATTTTCAATGTGTCTTCGCCGGCGCGGCTCGAGGCTTGTCCACTGCTGATCGATCCGAGCGGCGTGTACTTTCGTCCTGAAGGAAAGACTTATATTTGCGGCACCTCGCCGCACGCGGACAACGATCCAGACGATCTGCCGCTCGACGAGGTCGACCACGCTCTTTTCGACGACGTCATCTGGCCGACGCTCGCGCACCGTGTGCCTCAATTCGAGGCGCTGCGTGTGGAGAACTGCTGGTCAGGCTATTACGAGTACAACGTGTTCGACCACAACGCGATCATCGGCTATCACCCGCAAGTCGATAACTGCGTGTTTGCCAATGGCTATAGCGGCCATGGTTTGCAGCAGGGGCCGGCCACCGGCCGCGGCGTGAGCGAGCTGATTCTCAACGGACGCTATGTGTCGCTCGATCTGTCTTCGCTGAGCTGGCAGCGCTTGCTGGAGAATCGCCCGATTGTGGAAAAGAACGTGGTGTAGCGAGTGGTTCGATCTGCGCAGGTTGAGCATGCGGAGCCCGGCTGTTGCCGGGCCTTTTCTTTTGCTGACAATGCGCTTGATGACGAAACCGCACTATGTAGTGCATAGATATCGTTTGCTGCAGACATAAGCGCTGACCACAATGAGCGTTTATATGCCCGGCTCTCAGCTAATCACGACATGTACGAATTTACTGCTCCTTTTCAGAGCCCCTCCGGCTCTCCGATTCGCGAACTTTTCAAGTACCTCGCCGAGCCGGGCATGATTTCGTTTGCGGGCGGTTATCCCGCCAGCGATCTATTCGATGTCGAAGGTCTACAGCAAGCCGCGGCTCGAGCTTACCAGGACGCGAGCCAGTGTCTTCAGTATGGACCCACCGACGGTTTGCCGCGCCTGAAGCATGAGCTCATCAACCTGATGGCGCGTCGCGGTGTGCCGTGCGCGCCCAACGAGATGATCGTCACGACCGGATCGCAGCAGGGACTCGACCTGTTGCTTCGCGTCTTGTTGAATCCGGGCGATGTCGCGCTAACAGAACAGCCGGCGTATCCCGCCACGCTTCAGGCACTCAGGCTTCAGCAGGCAAACATCGTGACCATACCTGTCGATGCTCACGGTCTCGACGTCGATTACCTCGCCACGCTCCTTGCCTCCGGTACGGTCGCGCGCCCCAAGCTGCTCTATACCGTTCCCACGTTTGCGAATCCCACAGGCGCGACCATCACACGCGAGCGCCGCATCGCATTGCTGAAACTGGCGGTGCAATACAAGTTCGTTCTCGTCGAAGACGACCCCTACGGCGACCTGCGTTTTTCCGGTGAAACGGTCCCTTCGATTCTGTCTCTTGCCGCTGAAGTGGCTGGCTCCCGTGACTGGATTGTCCATTTCGCAAGCCTCTCGAAGATCGTCGCGCCGGGCTTGCGCGTGGGGTGGACAATCGCGCCGGCAGAAATCGCGCGCCGTTGCGTGGTCGCAAAGCAGACCGTCGACCTTTGCAGCACGCCGTGGACGCAAGCCATTGCCGCCGAATACCTCGCCGACGGCGCGCTCGAACGACACTTGCCACGTATTACCGCGATGTACGGGCGCAAATGCAAAGCGCTGTGCGACGCACTGCATTTGCAGCTTGGCGAGGCTCTGCAGTTTCATCGGCCCGAGGGCGGCATGTTTGTCTGGGCACGTCTGAATGGCGCAGGCGGTAACAGTGCCAGTGGGGTGGACGCCTCCACGCTTTTGCAACGCGCGATCGAAAACAAGGTCATGTTCGTGCCGGGTAAGGCGTTTTTCGCGGACAAGGTCGACGCCGCGTCGCTGCGGCTGTCGTTCGCAGCGCCGGGCATTGCCGACATTGAAGAAGGCGTAAGGCGGCTCAAGTGCGCATACGGCGCGTAGCCGGTACTGCTGACCCGCCTGGGGGAGAGGGGCGAGCGTTAGCGCGCCGGTTAGCGACAACTCCAGTTATGTGGATCGGCGATCTCGTCGGCCGTGACGATGCATGGAGCGATCGCGCAATATGTGTCCTGGCGCTTCGAGAAAATTCATATGCCGGCACGGCGGTTATCCCGCGGTGATGATCGTCGATCACGGTGTTGCCGCACGCACGAGCCATCGCGTCGGCTTCGGTAATGCGCTTCGCGGGGCGTCCGATCACCATGCCGAATTCGACTTGTCTTTTGCTGAACGGCAAAGCCTTAGGCCGAGGATCGACGCGTTCGTATTCGTAAAAATCCCCTCGCAGGAGACTCGTCAGTCTTCGTCAGTGCGGTCAGCGTTCGCACCCGGCGTGCGAACTTGGCACTAGCACTTGTCGTTGCCCGAGAGCCTCGACAATTCCGCCCCGACGTGGCACGCTCATTGCTCATGGTCCGCGCCCACACCAATCAAAACGACAATGACCATGCGACACGACCAGCCCGTTACTGAATTCACGCAGCCCGAACCGATCCTTGCCGCGCCGCTTTCCGGCGTTGTCGAGCGTGCGCCGCAGCGCCCGCTGCGGCTCCTCGCGGGCGTCACATTCTGCTTTGCATGGCTGTTCGGGCTGGAGCCGTTTCTGACAGGCGCCGTCAACGATCCAGCGGCACCCGGAGATGATCGTCGTTAGGCCGATCTCCGCACAGCGCAGACGCTTGAAATTTGCACTGCGCGCGCCGGCATTTTCTACATTGGATGGTCGAGGCTCTCGCGTGACGGCTGCGCAAACCGTCCCAGGCAGGAATAACGGTTGCGCCGGATGAGGTGGGAAACTTCCCCTTCACAGGAGCGTGACCATGCAAACCGACCCCACGATTGACCCCGTAGCCGACCCTTCGAACGAGCCGCTGGACGCGCCCGAAGACCAGCCGCGTCCGCTGCCCGGCACCCCGCCCGACACCGATCCGCTCGCGCCCGGCAGTTCTCCGGAAGACGAGGACGCCCTTGGGCAATCCCAAAAGCAGTCCTAGTTCAACGACGCGCGTTGCCGGAATTAGGGAAACTACGCGTGAAAAGACGAACGGGCGTGCCGTTAATGTAGATGGAAGGCTGTTCGATGCATTGCCGTCCGCTTTCAGCACCGGGTGAGTCACGCGGCGGTCGGCGCCGCAGATTACCTCCGGGCACGCCTCTGCTGAAGGCTTCACTCAGTGAGTAGCATCGAAACAAGTGCATGCGGCGGCTTTGCCGCAATCGCACTAAAAGCCGCCTAATGGGCGGCTTTTATTTTGCCGGTAAAGCCGGTTCGCAGTGCATCCAGAGGCGCTTGCCGTCACTACTACTCAGCGCGTCGGGCGCAGAATCGCGAACAACCGCGATAAGCCAATCAATGAATTGGGAGACGACAATATCCGGCAAATTGAGTTCCGCGATTTTTCAAATAATTAATCGCGCCATTCTATCTGCTCGTCTGCCTGATTAATAAGCAACGCTTAGCCTGTTCGGCTGCATTTTCTGCCTCCAGAATTACTTCACCGGTATTACGAGCTGTTGCATTCACGCAACCCAAATTATTGAAAAGTTGCAAATTATTTATGTTTCACGCAGACGGCGCCTCTGGCCCTTTTTGCCGTTTTCTCAAAATATTCATGTACTTACCCGCAATTGCCGCGAGATTATTGCCGATCCTGCAAGACCGTGTTGTGAGAATTGCTCGCGCCAGTATTAGGGTGTCCCCCTACACTCACGCTTCGTTCAGAGGGTGCCCGCCGTGCCGCCAAGGTTCGGCGAAAGGGCGGCAGCGCGTGCTCGTGCTGTCGAGGCTGGTCCCGCTCCCCTCGCGAAAATTTATCGAACAGGAGTCCCACGCATGAAAAAGAGTCTCATCGTCGTTGCGGTTGCCGCATCGTTCGCTTCCGTCGCTCACGCACAAAGCAGCGTCACCCTGTACGGTCTGCTGGACGCAGGCGTGACCTACACGAGCAACGTTGCTCACAGCTCCAAGTGGGCAGCTGGCAGCGGCGGCATCGACCAGAGCCGCTTCGGTCTGCGCGGCTCGGAAGACCTGGGCAACGGCCTGAAGGCAATCTTCACGTTGGAAAGCGGTTTCAACGTGAACAACGGCCGCTTTGCTAACAACAACGGCATGTTCAACCGTCAGGCATTCGTCGGTCTGTCGAGCGCGCAATTCGGTACCGTCACGCTGGGCCGTCAATACGACGCAGCGCAAGACTTCCTGGCACCGCTGACCGCAACGGGCAGCTGGGGCGGCACGTACTTCGCGCATCCGTTCAACAACGACAACCTGAACACGAACGGCGGCTTCGCGGTTAACAACTCGATCAAGTATTCGAGCGCTAACTACGCTGGCTTCACGTTCGGCGGCACGTACGGCTTCTCGAACCAGGCTGGCGCATTCGCAAACAACCGCGAATACAGCTTGGGCGCTGCATACCAGTGGCAAGGTCTGCGTTTGGGTGCTGCTTACGCGCAGCAGAACAACCCGGGCGCAACGAACGCAGCTGGCACGGCTAGCAACGGCGGCGCGACGGACGGCGGCTTCCTGGGCGCAACCGGCAACTTCCGTCAGCGTGAATTCGGCGCTGCTGGTTCGTACTCGTTCGGCCCGGCTACGGTTGGCCTGGCATGGACGCAATCGCGTATCGACAACGTTGCAGGCGTTCAGCAATCGCTGCGTGCCAACAACTACGAAGTCAACGGCAAGTACAACCTGACCCCGGCTCTGGGACTGGGCGTTGCCTACACGTTCACGGACGGCAAGGGCTACGGCGTTGCTGCAAACGGCGGCTCGACCTCGGTGCGTTACCACCAGATCGGTCTGCAGGCTGACTACGCTCTGTCGCGCCGCACGGACGTCTACGCTCAAGCCGTGTACCAGCACGCAATGGGCGACGGCGGCGTCGCTTCGATCTACAGCGGCGACATCACGCAAGCTCCGTCGTCGTCGAAGAACCAGACGGCTGCTACGGTCGGTCTGCGTCACCGCTTCTAAGCTTCAGCTGAAGCTGCTTGTTGTACAGAAAGGTGCCCCGAGGGGCACCTTTTTTTTGCACGTGCGAAGGTGCGTCAGTGCACCTGTAACCCGCGGCCGGTCGCAGCTCGACTCGCCGGATCAGGCCGGTTGCCCGACCTTGAATACGGCGACGGCCTCGCGCAACTGCTCGGTCTGCTCGTCCAGCGAACCGGCGGCGGCCGCTGCCTGCTCGACCAGTGCCGCGTTGCGCTGCGTGACGTCGTCCATCTGGCGAATCGCGAGATTCACTTCGCCGATGCCGGAGCTCTGCTCCTTCGACGCCGCCGAAATCTCATTCATGATCGCCGTGACGCGGCGCACGGCCTCGACCACTTCGCCGATGGTGCTGCCGGCGCGGCCGGCGAGCGTCGAACCTTCGCCGACCTGCTCGACGGACTGATCGATCAGCACCTTGATTTCCTTGGCCGCCGTTGCGCTGCGCTGCGCGAGATTGCGGACTTCGCCTGCCACTACCGCAAAACCGCGGCCTTCCTCGCCGGCGCGCGCGGCTTCCACGGCGGCATTGAGCGCAAGAATGTTGGTCTGGAACGCAATGCCTTCTATGACGTTGATGATCTCGCCGATCTTGCGCGAACTCTCGGTAATGCCGGCCATTTTTTCGACGACGTCGTTGACCACTTCGCCGCCGCGCGCAGCGATGCTCGACGCGTCTCTAGCCAGATCGGAAGCCGTTGTGGCGTTGTCGGCGTTCTGCGTGACGGTCTTGGTCAGCTCGTCCATGCTGGCGGCGGTCTGCTGCAACGACGCCGCCTGTTCTTCGGTGCGGCTCGACAGGTCGAGGTTGCCGGCGGCAATTTCTTTGGATGCGACGGTGATGGTTTCGGCAGAAGTCTTGATGCACGCGACGGTGGCCGCGAGTTGATCGCGCATTTCGCGCAGCGAGAACAGCAGGCTCGTGGTGTCGCCGCGGCGCAGCTCGATAGGCGTAGCCAGGTCGCCGCGAGCGATGCGCATGGCGATTTGCGCAGCCGCGGACGGCTCGCCGCCGATCGAGCGCGACACATTGCGCACCACGCGCGACGCGACGAACGACACCAGCACGCCCAGCACCAGCAGCATGCCGCCTGAGCGCAGCAGTGTCTCGTAGAACTGCGCCTGGATGTCGTCCATGTATGCGCCAGCGATGAAGTCCCAGTTCCACGGCGCAAAGCGCTTCACGTAGCCGATTTTTTCGCTCGGCTTCGTTTCGCCGGGCTTCGGCCACCAGTAACGCAGATAGCCGGAGCCTGCTGCGGAGCCGCCCGCTGCGGCGATGTCGTGGTAGAGCGCGTTGCCCTTCGCGTCGCGAAAGCCGCTCATATCCTTGCCGTTGAGCTTCGGACTCATGGGGTGAGCGATCATCACGGAGTCGCCGCGTACGATCGTCACGTAGCCCGACGTGCCGTAACGCTGTGCGTTGACGCGGGCGATGGCCTGCTGCTTTGCTTCGTCGACGGAAAGCTTGCCGGCCTCCGCCTGCTTCGCGTAGTCCGCGACGATCGAGGCGGCCATGTCGGTGACGTCCGCAAGAGCCGAGCGGCGCGCGTCCAATTGCGCGCTACGTGCGTCGAGCGCGTTGACGATGGTTACGATCAGCAGCGCTGCCCAGCAAAGCAGCAGGGGCACCCACAACTTCTGTTTCAGTGTCAGACGGTTCATTATCGGATTCGACAGTGCGTTGGACGCGAAAATAGGGTGCGCGGGCGAGGCCGCGCCATAGTTCGCATAACGGCTGTCGAGGCGGATTCTTTATCCGCGTGCCGACAAAATAGGCACAGGGGCGAGCGATTACGCTCGCCGTGCCTTGGCAAAAAGCGGCAAAAGTGCGGAACGCCGCACTATGGGCGCTCTTGTGCGCGTCAACCGCGCGTATCGACCCACTCGCGTGCCCAGCGTGCGGAATGCTGCAGGGCCTGTTCTTCGTTGGCGAAGTAGTCGAGCGAATAGAACTGGTAGAGACCCTCGGCGCGGGCGCTGTCGGCGCGTTCGAGCAACAGGTTGGACGAAAACGTGCCGTCGGGCAAACGGTGCGCCGAAGGTTTGACGGCATAGCCGTTGTAATGATGAATATGTTTGTTTTGCATTTTGTATTTTAATGATGTGCGGGTGCGCGCCGCCGTGCGAACTTTCATTGAGTCGCGCGGACGAGCCGATTCGAAGCCATTGCGAGCCGAATCAGAACGCAGCCGGAAAGCTAAAAAGGCGTTGAAGCCGAAAGGGGATGAGGTGCAACGAGGCGTTTGGCGCTCGGGCGAATTGCGAGTATCGCAACTCTGAAGCGATCGCGCGCCAACTGTGGGAGATGAAACTCCGCGAGGATGTCGCTGCAGCCCGATGTCCGATGCCGGACACCGAGCCCTTCATGCTTTGCTTAGAGCGGCGTGATGTTGGCCGCTTGCAGACCCTTCGGGCCCTGCTTGGTCTCGAAGCTCACCTTCTGATTTTCAGCGAGCGTCTTGAAGCCATTGCCCTTGATTTCGGAGAAGTGCGCGAACAGGTCGTCGCCGCCCTTGTCCGGGGTGATGAAGCCAAAGCCTTTGCTGTCGTTGAACCACTTAACGGTACCGGTATCCATGAAGAACCCCTGAGAAAAGAAATAGAAAATGTGCCCTGCGAAAGAGCGGGAGAAGCGTCAAGGAGGGAGAGGACAACGAATACCGCTGAGGAGCGAGACATTGATGAACAGCAATCGAACTTCTTGAACTTCGGATGCAACAGTAACCGCTGCGGCATACCACCGTCAACAACTAACTTGTAACTGTTCTGATGTGCCGTTGCCGGCCAGCGCTGCTATGGGTTTGCAAGACGGCCCCGTTTATACGGCTATCCGGATCGCACTTCGTGTGGCGCTTCATGGCCCGCTTTAGGTCGTGATTCAACCCACTGTTCAGCTCGATTTGGCTCCTGCATGCGGCCACGCATGTCGGTGGTCTCAGGTCAGGCTGCTCCAGCGGCGCCGCATGCCTCGACGTCAGCTCAGATCCCCACCTTGTGAGCGGTCACGATCAGACGCAAGCCGAGCGCCGCGACGGCACTCGCGGCGATGCGGTCGATCCACGCTTTCCACTGCAGATAGATTTCGCGCGGACGCCGGCTCGAAAAGCACAAGGCAACGATCGTGTACCAGCCGGCTTCAATGCAGAAAATTGCGGGAGGCAATGCAAAGTAGCACCACAGCGGCGGATGCTGCGGCAAGAGCGCCGCGAAGATGCTGCCATAGTAAACCGCTGTCTTGGGATTGCTCAGCTGGGTGCTGAGGCCGACCCAGAAAGATTTACGTGGATTGGTGGAGGCGCTTTGGCCCGCGTCGAATGCCAGCGGTTTAGCGGCGCCGCGCCATATCTTCGAAGCCAGATAAACGAGGTAGAGTCCACCGGCCACTTTCAGGCCGATGTAAAGCCATTCGACGGTAGCGAGCAACGTGTACAAGCCGAGCAGTGCAATTCCGCTAAAAAACACCCCGCCGATTCCCATGCCGAGCGCCGTGGCGAGGCCGTCCCCGCGCGACAGACCGATGGCATTCCTCGCGACGATAACGAAGCTCGGTCCGGGACTCATTGCGCCCAGTAGCAGCGCGGCAAGAATGGTGAGGATAGCGGTTGAGGCTGGCATGCTTGTGTCTCCTTGTTCTGACTATTGCCCGTCATTGCGGTCATTGCTTCGCGATAGACAACGTCATTGAAAGATAGCATGGGCGCCGGTGGGTGCGTCTGCTTTATTGAATCGCCTTTCGCATACGGCATACGGGTACTCATCATGCAATAAGCACCGAAGCGGTAACCGGGGCAACAACATACACGCTGCAGGCAGTCACAATTGATTGAATGCTAGAATCGCGCCCTATACGCGGAAACTGCTTCGGAACACCGGAGCGCAGGGTGCAATTCGAGCAATGGCGGCGAATTCCCCACCACCCGGTGTCACTCATTCGGGAATAACAGAAGGCTTCGCGTTCTTCCAGCCAGATCTTTTTTCTTTTCTATCGCAAGCATTAGCAGCTGCGACACCAGTACTTATGAAAGAGCGAGAAGAACAACAACGGCTGTTCGACCTCGACGGCAATGCACGCGAGCGCCTGATCGTGTGGATACGCCGGCGCATGGACGAATACGGCATTACGATAGAAGCACTCGCCGAGTCGATTGAAGCGGACGCCACCGCGACGCGCGCGGTCATTTATCGCGATGCATTCGGTAATACGTGGGACGGACATGGCGACAAGCCTGACTGGCTCGCACGCGCCATTTATGCAGGGCAAAATATCGAGCACTTTCGCTGCTGAACTCAGGCGGCTCAATTGCAGTGCGTGCGCATGCCAGTTGCCGGCCGACCCGCGAGCACTTTCGCCGTTGATCGTGTGTGCGATCTCCATTAACATCTGCGCTCTTTGCCGGTGGCGCGCACGCTCTGTTTTACCTCCTCCATTTTTCGGCATTGAAGGCGCGCGCCACAGAACTGGAAGCTGCATGCCGTACCGTCGAGTCAGTCCCTCATCGTCATTTCCTGTTGCCCATTTTGCTGCGTGGCTTCGCTATGCCGCCGTGTTCGCGCTGTTGTGGCTGAACATCGGCTGGACGTTCGGGGCGGCTCACGAGCCTCTCCGACAAGCGTCGGTTCGCGAGAGCTGTCATGTGTCGCCGCCGGCGCGGCATTCGTCGAAGGCGAAAGCGCGGACCGCGAGCGCGGCGAAGAAAGTTGCGAGGCACAAGGCGCGGCAGCGTGTCGCGCACAAGCGCAAACACATCACCGACACCGAGCGCCCGCTGCATGCAAGCAAGCTCGCGCCCAAATCGCGCCGCCAGGCCGCACGCATTGCGCGCGACCCACGCGGCCCGAAGCGCCCGGCGGGCGTGACCGTGCATCGGAAGCGGCAGCCTGTAGCGGCCTCGCGTACGTCGGCTCGCGGGGCGCAAGCGACCCATGCGGGGCTTCGCCTGTTGCCGCGCTGCGGTTATACGCCGAAGTCGCGAGCATTGCTGCGCGCGCGTTCGGTGTTTGTGATCGACGAGCGAACGCAAACCGTGCTCACCGAAAAACAGGCCGACACGGTGATGCCGATTGCTTCGATATCCAAACTAATGACGGCGGTGGTGTCGCTCGACGCCAAACACGCGCTCGATGCGCCACTCAACGTCACGGTTCAGGATCAGGATTTCGACAAGTTCACCGGATCGCGCCTGAGTGTGGGTTCGGTTCTGCCTCGCCACGACATGCTGCACATTGCGCTGATGTCGTCGGAGAATCGCGCGGCTGCCGCGTTGAGCCGCGATTACACCGGCGGCAGGCCAGGCTTCGTGGCCGCGATGAATGCCAAGGCACGCGCGCTCGGCATGCGCCATACGCGCTTCGTGAACGGCACCGGCCTGTCGCCGCGCAACGTGTCGACGGCGCGCGACCTCGCTCGGCTCGTGGCGGCGGCGAGCCGCTATCCGCTGATTCGCGCCTATTCGACAGATCGCGCTCAACTGGTTTCTCCCGGCGGCCCGCGCGCGAGCCTGAGTTATCACAACTCGAATGCGCTCGTGAGAGGGGGCGACCGCTCCATCGTGTTGCAGAAAACTGGCTTCATTAATGAAGCGGGGCACTGCGTTGTCGTGCGAATGATGGTGCACGGCCGACCCGTCGACATTGTCGTGCTGGGTGCGCCGGGGCCGCGCGATCATCTTGCGGATGTAATCAGAATCCGCCGCTGGCTGCGTTGCTCGTTGAGGTGACGGCCGTGCGCTGGTGCAGCGAGTGCGAAAAAAAGCCCGCGCAAGGCGGGCTCAACTACTTGGAGTTTCGCGATCCAGTCGCTGGACGGATCGACTTCAGTGTAGATGAAAGCTAGATGAAAGTGTGGGAAATCGGCGTTACAGGTCGAAAAACACCGTTTCCTTGTCGCCTTGCATATAGATGTCGAAGCGATACACGTTGGCCGTGTTCGGATCGCGGCGCGCAATGAGCGTGTCGCGGCGATCGGCCGGAACTGCCGCCAATACCGGGTCGCGCTGGTTGGCTTGCGCTTCGTCCTCGAAGTAGATCCGCGTGAAAGTATGCAGCAGCATGCCCCGCATCGTGACGATCACGTTCAGATGCGGCGCCTCGTCCGCACTCGTGCGGCCAGGCTTGACCGTTTCCACAACAAAGCGCTTGTGCGGATCCGTGCCCGTGCCGACGCGCGCAAAGCCGCGAAAGCCCGTCTTCAGGATTTCCTCGCGCGATTCCGGATAGTGGCCGTTCGCGTCCACTTGCGACATTTCCAGCATCGCGTCGCCGATGGCGTTGCCGTCCCCGTCGAATACCTGGCCGACAATCGTAATGTGTTCGCCGGCCGCCTCGCGGTCCGCGAGAACGGGTGTAAAGAGGCTTTTGAAGTCGAAGTCGTATTGCTGCGGGCACAGGCCGTACGCGAAGTAGGGTCCAACCGTCTGCGAGGGCGTTTGCTTGAGAGTGGTCATGGCTTAGCGCTCCATCGGGGTTTCGTTGCGGCCGCGCAGCACGATGTCGAAGTCGTAGCCGAGCGCGTAGGACTCTTGCGTGGTGTCCAGCGAAAAGTTCGCGATCAGCCGGTCACGCGCATGTTCGGGCGTGCCCTGGAAGATCGGATCGAACGCCAGCAGCGGGTCGCCGGGAAAGTACATTTGCGTGACGAGCCGCGAGCCGAAATGCTCGCCGAACAGCGAGAAGTGAATGTGATTCGGACGCCACGCGTTCGGATGGTTACCCCAAGGGTACGCGCCCGGCTTGATGGTCAGGAAACGGTAGCGGCCTTCGTTATCCGTCAGGCAGCGGCCGGCGCCGAGGAAGTTCGGGTCGAGCGGCGCGTCGTGCTGATCGACCTTGTGCACGTAACGGCCGGCGGCATTGGCCTGCCAGATTTCGACGAGCGTATTGCGCACCGGGCGGCCGCCTTCGTCGAGCACACGGCCCGTCACGATGATGCGTTCGCCAAGCGGCTCGCCGTTACGAACGGCGTTGCGCGTCAGGTCGTTGTCGAGTGCTCCGAGGTCTTCGGTGCCGTAGACGGGCACGCGCTGGTCGCGCAGCTTTTCCTTCAGCGGAATTAACGGACGCGTCGGGCCGCGTTTGACCGACGAACCGTAGCTGGGAGAGATGTACTCGGGATGCGACGCGAAATCGCGCGCGCTGAGAAAGGAATCGTCCATCGATGTCTCCTTCGGGGATTGTGGAATACCGCGTTATGGCGTGACTTTATCCAAACTGTCCGGTTATGAAAAATGACGTTTTGGCGTTTTTGATATAACCTGCCGTTATGCAACGCAGCCTCGCGGATAGCCGCGTCAAATTCCGTCATCTTCAGTGCTTTCTGGCCGTCGCCCAATTCGGGAGCGTTCAGCGGGCGGCTGGCAGCCTGTCGATCACGCAACCCGCCGTCTCGAAGACAGTGGCCGAACTCGAGGGCATTCTCGGCGTGAAACTGTTCGAGCGCGGCCGTCACGGAGCCGTGCCGACGCGCGAAGGTCAACTGTTCATGCCGCACGCCAGTGCCTGCGTCAGTGCCTTGCGCCAGGGCGTCGATCTGCTCGCACGCGCAGAAGGCGCGGCCGCCGCCACGCTCGAGATCGGCATTCTGCCGACCGTCGCCGGCGCGTTGGTGCCGCCCGTCCTCAAGCGTTTTGCGTCGCTCTGGCCCCGTGTGATCGTGCGTCTGGCAACGGGCGCAAATCCCGAATTGCTCGAGCGTCTGAAAGCGGGCACGATTGAATTCGCAATCGGGCGGCTAGCCGATCCCGAGCGAATGGTCGGGCTCAGCTTCGAACAGTTGTTCAGCGAGCCGCTGGTGGCGGTCGTGCGAGCCGGGCATGCACTCGACGTAACGTCGGGTTTGCCGTCCGCTGCATTGCAGGACTTCCCGGTGGTGCTGCCGCCGTTTGGCACGCTGATCCGGCAGTCAGCGGACAGTCTGCTGAGTGCGTGGGGCGTGCTGCCGCTGGCCGCGTTTGTCGAAGTGTTGTCGGTATCGACGGGGCGCGCGTTGACGCTCGAAAACGACGCCGTGTGGTTTGTGCCGTTGAGCGCGGTGGAGTACGAACTGGCGCACGGCATGTTCGTGCGTTTGCCTCTGCCGTTTGCGGGCACGGACGAACCGGTGGGCTTGATCCGGCGCTCCGACACCCAGCCTTCGCCGGTGGGGCGAGCGTTTATCGACGCGGTGCGGGAAGTCGCGCAAGCGCGGATGGCGGTAAGCGGCGGCAAGGCCGCTGGCAAGGTAACGCGCAAGCGCATGCGTGGCCGGACGCCGGCGAACTGACAGCGTCGCTGCGCTCAGCTGCGGGCCGCGCCGCGACCGCATATCGTGCGTGTAGTGAACCATCCAGTACAAAATGATGTTGCGAAGCTGGCGCGAGCCGGTGTAAAAACACGGTGCGAAAGCGGCTGCTTCCCGCACGAGCTTGCGTCACATCGCGCGGGCGGTGTCGAACTGCGCGTCGAGCAGCACAGTCCGCAGCGCGGTTGGCAACATGATTGGCACCGCGATCCGCAACAAGCGAATCAGCATCGAAAGACAGTACAAGGAGATTGCCATGCCCAGCGACTTGCCCACTCCAGAAGCCGCGCTTCGCGCTGTGTCGGCGCCTGAGCACAATCCGCTCGGCACAGCCGGCCTGGAATTCGTGGAGTTCGCCTCGCGCGATCCGCAGGCGCTTGGGGACACCTTCACCCGGCTCGGCTTCAAAGCGATTGCGCGCCACATCAGCAAGGATGTCACGCTGTACCGGCAGGGCGAAATGAATTTCCTGATCAATGCCGAGCCCGATTCGTTTGCCGCCCGCTACGCTGAGGAGTACGGCGCGGGCATTTGCGCAATTGGTATTCGCGTGGCCGACGCGCAGCGCGCTTTCGACCGCGCTATCGAACTGGGCGCGTGGGCGTTCGAAGGCGAGAGAATCGGCGCGGGGGAACTGCTGATTCCGGCGATTCAGGGCATTGGCGACTCGCACATCTACTTTGTCGACCGTTGGCGCGGGCGCGGCGGCCAGCGCGGCGGGCTGGGCGATATCTCCATCTTCGACATCGACTTCCGTCCGATACACATTGACACTGCGCATGCTGATCTGAGCCACGCGGGTACGGGCCTCGTCGCCGTGGATCATCTGACGCAAACGGTGGGCGCGGGCCGTATGCAGGAGTGGCTCGATTTTTACCGCGACCTGCTGAATTTCCGCGAAATTCATGAGCTGCACGCCAACTGGCATGTGTCGGCCGAATCGCGCGTGATGGTGTCGCCCTGTGGCGCCATCCGCATTCCGCTGTATGAAGAGGGCACACGGCGGACAGATCTCATGCACCAGTATTTGCCTGATCATCCCGGCGAAGGCGTCCAGCACATTGCACTCGCCACGGACGATATCTTTGCTTGCGTCGAGCAGTTGCTTGCAAACGGCGTGGAATTCGTCGAGCCGCCGCCGCGCTACTACGAGCAGCTGAACACGCGTTTGCCGGGGCATGGCCTGGACGTGCAGCGCCTGAAGTCCACGCATGTTCTGGTGGATGGCGAGATCGGCGCCGACGGCGTGCCGCAACTTTTTTTTCAGACTTTCGTGCGCCGTCGCGCCGGCGAGATTTTCTTCGAGATCGTGCAGCGCCAGGGCCATCATGGGTTCGGCGAAGGCAATCTGAGCGCACTCGCACAGGCGCGCGACTGACCCGCGAATCGCGCTACTTCACCGCAGATTCATCACGGGTCGGCGTTTGAGGAATATCGGCACTGGTTGCCATCCATAATACTTCGGCATCCTCTTCACTTGTCGATACCGCCGCGTGGCCGGTGCGGCTGTCGAAGTAGAGGCTGTCGCCCGCGGTCAGATGCGTCGGCGCATACAGCTCCGAATACAGGCAGACGCTGCCGCTGATCACGTACAGAAATTCTTCGCCTTCGTGACGGCCCCAGTCGTCGAACGCGTCGAGCGTATGCGCCGAAATGCGGATGCGAAACGGCAGCATTGCCTTGTGCGCGAGATCGGTCGCGAGCAATTCCATCTGATAGCCGCGATAGGCGTGGCGCTGGCCTTCGCCTTTGCGCGTCAACGCGCGACGTCCGCTCGCGCTGACCTTGGGCGTCGAGCCGAACAACTCGCCGATTTCAATCTTCAGACCGAGGACGATTTTCTGCAGCACGTCGAAAGTCGGGGACATGAGGCCGTTTTCGACTTTGGAGAGTGTCGAGCGCGAGACGCCGCAAAGACGGCTTGCGGTTTCGAGCGTCAGGTCCTGCGATTGACGGGCCGCGCGCACGCGCCGCCCGAGGTCGGCGGTGGAAGGTTCGACGGGCTTGGTGGTGTTGGTGTCCATGGGTTGCTGCATTGGTCGCTGCGTTACTGCACGCCTGGTTGCGGTGCATGGCGGTATGTTCAATGTTTCCGATAATAACATTCGGGTTGCAGCGGCGACTCCGCGGGGGGCGCGTTTATTGCCGCCGCCCGCCTGCGCAGGCGAGGAACGGAGCTTTTCTGATTGGAAACGAGTGCGCGCTGCGGCGCGCGGTAATTCGCGTGTCTGGCCGGCTTACCATTTACCGTGACTTTGCAACGCGCTGTGACATAAAACCGCCACTTTCAAATGTCAATGCAGGTCGCATATTGATTAATTGTTAAAACTGGCGTGTAGCAATTGATTTATTGTTCCAATGCATTACGATGCTGAAACTAAAATGGCATCAAGAACATAAATCGCTCCATGTCGCAGAATCGGAAAAAACGGCCATCGGGGAATCAGGCGCGTAGAAAGCCGCTTGGCAAAGCGCAACTCTTGCCGCACACGGCCGCCTATGCCCACGAGCAGGCGCTCGGCTGGCATCTTGCATTGGCAGCTTTCAAAGCGGGCAAAGGTAACGGGAGTTTGCTGGCTAAACTCGCGGAGGTGCTTTATCTTGCCTGGTATCTCCGGGAGGCGGATTTTGGCACGGTTGAGCGCGAGGTTTTTGTCGAGGCCGAGCGTATTCTGGATGCCGCAGCTTCTGGCGCCAGTCGTGATGCCTGGATTATCGAAGCTGACGACTGTTTTGCGATTATCACGATTTTCGATTTACACGAGCGACAGTTGCTTTGCGCGCCGGTGTTCGCTGTGGATGAAGCTCAATTGCGTGTCGCCCGGTTCAGCCAGAGCGAAAGGCGGGCGCCGTGGTGAGCGCCGGACTGGTGCGACGTGCAAAGCGAAAGCTTCTTTTTCCTCAATGCCGCTCGCAACGGTGTTCTCTGCTGCATCGGGTATCGTGGCATTAGCAGGCGGCGCGGCCCGCTGACGCTGCATGACGCATGCCGGCGCGGCAAGCCGTGCCGCGCCTAATTCCCCATCACCTTTTTCCCTTTTTTCTTCCCCGCGCCGGGCTCTACCCCCACGCGCGAGTCGCGGTTGCTCACCAGCTTCACGACCGCGCCTGCAATCGCTTCAAATTCTTCATGCTTCTGCGACAGATAAAGCCATTTTCCCAGTACAGGATGCGGCGTCAGCTCTGGCAACTCGCCAATGAGACCGGCGTGCCGATCACGCGACGTGCACACCAGCAGTCCGTTCCACGGCTCTTCCCCGTTGCTGACCGCGAGGCACAGCAGGCCATCCACATAAGCGGCTTCGAAGCCGAACAGGCGTCTTCTCATGAAGCCGGAATCGTCCTCGAGAGGATCGAAAAGCCACAGCAATGAATTCTTGACGGTCGATCCCATAGGCGCTCCTTTTTCCGAGCACCAATCTTAGATCGAACGGAGTGAAAGTGCTTTTTGCTTACTGGTGCAAATAGCGCAGTCTGCAGGCGCTACTTTTCAACGCACAGCAAACAAACGAAGAGACCGTAAGACCCGCCGTTACCAGGAACGGTAAGCCCCTCCATTACTGAGCCGTCGCGCCCGACCCGGCTTGCGACGTTCCGGTCGCTGTCGAACCATAGCCGGTAGTCTCGCTTTGAGCCATCGCATTCTGCGCAGCAACGCGAGCTTCCGCCGCCTGAATATCGGCGGGATAGTTCGCATCCACGGCAATCGCCGGGTTATATCCGGCCTGTTGGATCTGCTTTAACTGTGCCTTGACTTCGGCGCGCGTCAGCGGCTGCTCGGACTGCGCAAACGATGCCACTGGCGCGGCCAGGGCGACGAAGAGCGTAATGACCTTGATCTGCGTATTCATGGTGCTTCCCTCCGGGGATGATGTCGTCAGGTGCCGCAACGGGGCGTCGACACCATGCGCGGATTGTAGGAAGCGGTTTTGCCAGGGAAAACCCCCGATACGGGAATTCACTCTTGCAGCAATCGATAAGTCGGCGTGCTGTAATGACGCGCGTAAACAATGAATGCTCTTTGTCAAATCCCCTCGCGCACGCCCACGCGATACGCGGTGACCTGGCGGTACGTGTCGCCAGGCCGCAGAATGAGTTCTTCGCGCTCGGCGGGCATATTCACCTGATTTGGAAAACCGCCCGCTTCGAGACAGAGCGCGGCATGCGCGTGATAAAGCATTCCGCCGCGTCCTGCTTCGCCTTCCAACCAGTTGCCGCTGTAAAACTGCAAGCCACGCTGATCGGTCGAGACGGTCATCTCGCGGCCGCTGCCCGGATCGTAAAGACAGGCGACTTCGCGCACCTTGCCGGCGCCGCCCGCTGCATCGCGTAAGACATAGCAGTGGTCGAATCCGCCAGCCTGCACGAGCTGCGCGTGCGGCCAGTCGAGCCGCGCGCCGATCGGCGCGCTCTGGCGGAAGTCGAACGCGTTGCCCGCCACGTCCGCGAGTCCGCATGGGATCATGGCTGCGTCGATTTCGTAGAACTGGTCCGCGTCGATCGACAGCATGTGCCCGCGGATATCCGTGCCCGGCCGCCCCGTCAGATTGAAATAACCGTGACTGGTGAGATTGAGCGGCGTGGCGGCGTCGGAAACGGCTTCATACTCGATCGTCAACGTGCCGTCGTCGTCGAGCGTATAACGCACTTGAGTGGTCACATTGCCCGGAAAGCCGGCGTCGCCTTCGGGCGACTCCAGTCGCATGAGCAATGACCCATTGTCTTCGCTCACGTCCCACAGCATGCGATGAAAGCCGACGCTTCCGCCATGCAGCAGCCTCGTGCCTTCATTGCGATCGAGCGTGTACTGGATGCCGTCGAGCGTAAAGCGCGCATCGGCAATGCGGTTGGCCCAGCGGCCAATCAGACCGCCCATATAAGTTGTGGCCGCAACGTATTGAGCCGGCGTATCGTGGCCGAGCAGAATATCGCCAAGACGCCCCGCGCGATCCGGCGCATGCCACGAAACGAGCGTCGCGCCCAGATCGCTGATTGCCACCTTCATGCCGTGTGCGTTGCGCAGCGTGAAGAGCGACACCGGGTCTGTGCCGTTGAGCGTGCCCCATGATTCGGAAGAAAGTTGTGCGATGCTGATCATGTCGTCGATAGGAAATAAATGAGTAAAGGCATGCTCAGCCCGGCGTCGAAGCCTCAGTGGACTTCGCGCGCTCCTGATACTCGCGCGGCGTGCATCCAAGCTCGCGGCGAAACACCGCGTACATGTATTGAAGCGAAGTGAAGCCGCAACGTATCGCCACTTCAGCACTCGACGCGTCCCCCTTAGCGAGGAGTGCTTTGGCGACATCGAGTTTGTGGCGCAAGATTTCCTGGTGCACCGTGCACTTCCTCTCGCGCCGGAAGTACTCTTCAAGCGATGAGCGCGACACGCCCACATAGTCCGCAACCTGTTCCGTGCGAATGCCCTGGCACGCATACTGGCGAATGAAATGCCGCGCGCGCATTACATAGGGACTCGCTAGCGGTTGGTGTTTCGTCGATTCGAGCACGTTGATACCCACCGGCGGCACGAGAATGCGCCGCCCCGGAAAGCGTGCCCCGCGCAGCATCTGATGCAACAGGTGAGCGGCGGTACGGCCCATTTCCTCGGTGCCCTGAATAACCGAAGAAAGTGGAATGCGTGTCAGCGTGCGCGTGAGCGGGTCGTTGTCGATGCCGATAATCGCCACTTCCTCCGGCACTGGAATGCCCGCAATCAGACACGCTTGCAGCAGATGCCGCGCACGCGCGTCGGTCACTGCAATGATGCCGACCGGTTTGGGCAACTCGCGCAGCCACGCCGTGAGCTGTTCCGTCGCCTGGTTCCATGAAGGCGCGCTGGTGGACAGGCCACGATAAATCTCGCTGCGAATCTGCTCTGCACTGTAGCCGTCTGCATGCCGCAGGTGAGCGAATGCCAGTTCACGCTGCTGTGCCCAGCGGTTTTCTTCTGCTTGCGGCAGGCTATATAGCGCGAAGTGTTCGAGTCCCGCGCCGATCAGATGCGTATAGGCGAGCGAGACCAGCTTGCCGTTATCGGTAGCGATATAGGGTAAGTCCGGAGGATATTGCGCCGGGTCCTCGAATGACGAGCCCACTGCGACAACCGGCAAAGGGCAATCGCGCAGTGCTTCGCTCACCGCCGGATCGTCGAAATCGGCAATGATGCCGTCGCCGTCAAAGCGCTCGATGCCGGTCAGGCGGCAGCGGAAATCTTCCTCTAGAAAGAGGTCCCAGGCCGCGCGCGTGGACAGCAGATAGTTGCCAATGCCGGTAATGATCTCGCGGTCGTAGACCTTGTTCGCGTTGAACAGCAGCGCTATGCGATGCGTGGTCTGTGGTGTTTGCGGACGGGTCATGGCGGTGGGCGGCATGCGGATCACAAAACCCACAGTGCCTTGTCTCCTTGGTCCCTGTTTTTAAGCGTCCAGTTATTCTAGGCCGCGAAACGCGCGCCGGTGCAAAACAAAATAGCAGGCGGTAAGAAACATCAAGCGTACTGCGCAATTTCGCAATTGCCGATGCCCTGCGCAAGCGGCAGCATGGCGTCACCTTATCGACCGGCCCGGCCTCGTCGCGCGGGTTGCGGTGCAACATAATCCCTTTAGATGGGAAGGAGACGCTGATGTCCTACTTCGAACACATTCCCGAGATCCGTTACGAAGGCCCGCAATCGGACAACCCGCTTGCGTACCGTCACTATGACAAGAACAAAAAGGTACTCGGCAAAACGCTCGAAGAACATCTGCGCATTGCGGTGTGCTACTGGCATACCTTCGTATGGCCCGGTGTGGACATTTTCGGGCAGGGCACGTTCAGGCGCCCCTGGCAGCAGCCAGGCGACACAATGGAAATGGCGCACCTGAAAGCGGACGCCGCATTCGAGTTCTTCTCGAAGCTGGGCACGCCGTACTACACCTTTCATGATACCGATGTCGCGCCGGAAGGCGCAAACCTGAACGAATACAGCGAGAACTTCTCCCGCATAGTGGACTACCTCGAGCGCAAGCAGCAGGACACGGGCATCAAACTGCTGTGGGGTACGGCGAATCTGTTTTCGCACCCGCGCTATGCGGCTGGCGCGGCCACGAGTCCCGACCCTGAGATCTTCGCTTTTGCCGCGACGCAGGTACGCCATGCTCTCGATGCAACGCAGCGGCTCGGCGGCGAAAACTATGTGTTGTGGGGCGGGCGCGAAGGCTACGACACACTGCTCAACACCGACCTCGTGCGCGAACGTGATCAACTCGCGCGCTTTCTGCATATGGTGGTCGAGCATGCACACAAAATCGGCTTCAAAGGCGCTCTGTTGATCGAGCCTAAACCGCAGGAGCCGACCAAGCATCAATACGATCACGATGTGGCGACCGTGCACGGCTTCTTGCTGCAATACGGGCTCGAGAAAGAAATTCGCGTGAATATCGAGGCCAATCATGCGACGCTTGCCGGCCACTCGTTTCACCATGAAATCGCAACGGCCTATGCGCTCGGCATTTTCGGCAGCGTGGACGCGAATCGCGGCGATCCGCAAAACGGCTGGGACACGGATCAATTCCCAAATAGTGTGGAAGAACTCACGCTTGCCTTCTATGAGATCCTGCGGCACGGCGGCTTCACGACAGGCGGCATGAATTTCGACTCGAAGGTGCGCCGGCAAAGCGTGGATGCGGAAGACCTGTTTCATGGCCACATCGGCGCGATAGATAATCTGGCGCTCGCGCTTGAACGGGCGGCTGTGCTGATCGGGAACGACCGTCTTGACCAGTTCAGGCGTCAGCGTTACGCGGGCTGGGACGCAGACTTTGGCCGCAAGATTCTTTCCGGCGACTATTCGTTGTCGACGCTTGCCGCCGAAGCAGTGTCGCGCGATCTGAATCCGCAGCATAAGAGCGGCCAGCAGGAGCGTATGGAAAACATCGTCAATCAGGCCATTTATAGCGGACGTTAGAGAGCATCGTTGCAATCGGAGAGAGGCGCGCGAGTACATCTCGCGCAAAAAACAAAAAGAAGCTTTGGGTTGTCGCTTGTCCGGACCTGCGTCTCGCAGCGCGGGCCGTCCAATCCGGTATTCCGGCTATCAGACGAAGGAGACAGAGATGAAGTTCGCAACGCGTCGTACTGTACTGAGTTCGCTCGTATGTGGAGCAGTGCTGGCCAGCCTGTCGCTTGTCGCGCCGCTTGCGCACGCGAGTAAGGATCACCCCGAGATCGGCTTTTGTATCGACGACCTGAGGGTCGAGCGCTGGTCGCGCGATCGCGACTATTTCGTCGCCGCTGCCGAAAAGCTCGGCGCGAAGGTATCCGTGCAATCCGCGGATGCCAGCGAGGCGCGGCAAATTTCGCAAATCGAGAACCTGATTTCGCGCGGCGTCGATGTAATCGTGATCGTGCCATTCAATTCGAAGACACTGGGCAACGTGGTGGCGGAAGCCAGAAAAGCGGGCATCAAGGTGGTTTCGTATGACCGCCTGATTCTGGATGCCGACGTGGACGCCTATATCTCGTTCGACAACGAAAAGGTCGGCGAATTGCAGGCGCAAGGCGTGTTTCAGGCGAAGCCGAAGGGCAACTACTTTCTGCTTGGCGGCGCGCCGACTGACAACAACGCGAAGATGTTGCGCGAAGGACAGTTGAAGGTGCTGAAGCCCGCTATCGACAAAGGCGATATCAAGGTAGTGGGCCAGCAGTGGGTGCCGGAGTGGAGCGCGTCCACGGCGCTGCGCATAGTGGAAGATGCGCTGACCGCGAACAACAACAAGATCGACGCAATCGTCGCTTCGAACGACGGCACGGCTGGTGGTGCAATCCAGGCGCTCGCCGCCCAGCATATGGCAGGCAAGGTGCCGGTATCAGGCCAGGACGCGGACCTCGCAGCAGTCAAGCGCCTGATCGCGGGCACGCAAACCATGACGGTGTACAAGCCGCTGAAGCTGATCGCGGGCGAGGCCGCCAAGCTTTCCGTTGCATTGGCGAAGGGCGAAAAGCCAGCCTTCAATGCACAGTACGACAACGGCAAGAAGAAAGTCGATACGGTGCTGCTGCAGCCCACGTTGCTGACAAAAAGCAACGTCGACGTGGTCGTCAAGGATGGCTTCTACACCCAGGCCCAGCTCGCGAGCCAATGACCGTAACGTGCGCGCGGCTCCCGCCGGTACGGTCATAGCGTACCGGCGCGGTCGCACGCCTTGCAGCGAGGCATAGCGAATGACGCAACCGTTACTGACGATGCGCGGCATCGTCAAGGCATTTTCAGGCGTGAAGGCACTCGACGGTATCGACCTCACGGTCGCGCCCGGCGAGTGCGTTGGCTTGTGCGGAGAAAACGGCGCGGGCAAATCCACGCTGATGAAAGTACTCTCCGGCGTTTATCCGCACGGTACCTGGGAAGGCGAAATAACCTGGGAAGGCAAGCCGCTGAGAGCGGCGAGCATACGCGACACCGAGCGCGCCGGCATTATCATCATTCACCAGGAACTCATGCTGGTGCCGGAATTGTCGGTGGCGGAGAACATCTTTCTCGGCAACGAAATCACGCTGCCCGGCGGCCGCATGAACTACGCCGCAATGTATCAACGTGCCGACGAACTGCTGCGCGAACTCGGCATTAGCGGAATCAACGCCGCGCAGCCGGTGATGAACTATGGCGGCGGGCATCAGCAGCTGATTGAAATTGCTAAGGCGCTCAACAAACGCGCGAAGCTGCTGATTCTCGATGAGCCCTCGTCGTCGCTCACGTCGGCGGAGATCGCCATCTTGCTGGACCTTGTGCGCGACCTCAAACGGCGCGGCGTGGCCTGCGTGTACATCTCGCACAAGCTCGACGAAGTGGCCGCGGTTTGCGACACGATCAGCGTGATACGCGACGGACGCCATGTCGCCACGGAGCCTATGCACACGCTCACGACAGATCGCATCATTTCGTTGATGGTGGGGCGTGAGATCAAGAACCTGTTCCCGCGCGAGCCACATCCTGTCGGCGAAGTCATTTTCGAAGCGCGTAACGTGACCTGCTTCGACGTGACGAATCCACGCCGCAAACGCGTGAACGACGTGTCGTTCACATTGCGGCGGGGCGAAATTCTCGGCGTGGCGGGTCTTGTCGGCGCCGGCCGCACGGAATTGATGCAGGCGATTTTCGGCGCATATCCTGGCGCAAGCGAAGCGACGGTCGTAATGGAAGGCAAGCCCGTGAAGATTCGTGCGCCTATCGACGCGATTCGCGCAGGCATCGGCATGGTGCCGGAAGATCGCAAACGCCACGGCATCGTACCCGGCCTGAGCGTGGGTCACAACATTACGCTCGCGGTGCTGGAGCGCTTTGCGTCGGGTGGCCGTATCGATTCCGCAGCCGAGCTCGATACGATTCACACCGAAATGAAGCGACTTTCCGTGCGCGCGGCTCATCCGTTGTTGTCGATCGCGAGTCTTTCCGGCGGCAACCAGCAGAAGGCCGTGCTCACGCGCATGCTGCTGACCGATCCGAAAGTGCTGATTCTCGACGAGCCCACACGCGGCGTCGACGTCGGTGCAAAGTTCGAAATCTACAAACTCATTTTTCAGCTGGCGCAGCGCGGCATGTCAGTCGTGATGGTGTCGTCCGAATTGCCGGAAGTGCTCGGCATCAGCGATCGCGTGCTGGTGATCGGCGAGGGCGAACTGCGCGGCGATTTCGTCAACGAAGGCCTTACGCAGGAAGACATTCTCAGCGCCGCGATCCGTCCCGTGCAGCGAGTCCCGAACCCAACCGCAGCGAGTGCAGCATGACGCCCGACGTTACTTCCCAACGCGCCGACGATACCGCGCCACGAGGCGCATTCGGCGGCACCTTGCGCATTCAGCAACTGTTCGCGCGCTACAAGATTCTCGCGTTGCTGATTGCCGTGGCCGCAATCTGGATTTTCTTTTCAGTGCTCACGCATGGCGCATTCGTGACGCCGCGCAATCTGTCGAATCTGCTGCGGCAAATGTCGATTACCGGCATGCTCGCGTGCGGCATGGTGTTTGTCATCATCGCGGGCGAGATCGATCTGTCGGTCGGATCGCTGCTTGGTTTGCTCGGCGGTGTAGCGGCCATACTCGACGTGAACCGCCATTGGCCAATAGGCGTGACACTGCCGGTGGTGATGCTGCTGGGTGTGCTCGTCGGCGTTTTCAACGGATGGTGGTCGACTTACCGACGTGTGCCTTCGTTCATTGTGGGCCTGGGCGGCATGCTTGCGTATCGCGGCATTCTGCTTGGCGTGACCGGTGGCTCGACCATCGCGCCGGTCTCCGACAGCTTCGTGTTCGTCGGGCAGGGTTATCTGCCGCGACTAGCCGGCGATACGCTAGCGGTCGTGCTGTTTCTGCTGCTAGCGTTCCTGACGGTACGTCAGCGCCGCAACCGCGAGCGGTATCAGTTGAGCGTGGTGCCCATCTGGCAGGACGTCGCGAAGGTAGTCGGCGCGGGTGCTATTCTCGCGGGCTTTGTTGCGACGCTGGACCGTTACGGCGGGATTCCAGTGCCTGTTCTGCTGCTGCTCGCGCTGCTCGGCATTTTTACGTGGATCGCCACGCAGACGGTGTTCGGGCGCCGCATCTACGCGGTCGGTTCCAACCTCGAAGCGACGCGCCTTTCTGGCGTCAATACGGATCGCGTGAAACTCGCTATCTTTGCGCTGATGGGATTGATGTGCGCATTCGCCGGCATCGTGAACACGGCGCGGCTCGCTGCGGGATCGCCGTCGGCGGGCTCGATGGGCGAACTCGACGCGATCGCTGCGTGCTTCATCGGCGGAACCTCGATGCGCGGCGGCTCGGGCACGGTCTACGGTGCGTTGATCGGCGCGCTTGTCATGGCGAGCCTCGACAACGGCATGTCGATGCTCGACGTGGATGCTTATTGGCAAATGATCGTGAAGGGCGGCATTCTCGTATTGGCGGTATGGATCGACGTCGTGTCCGGGTCGAACCGGCGGTGAGGTTGTAAAGTCAAGCGGCGGTTCACTCAGGACAATTAATGAAGCGCCCCACGGCGTTGGAGCAAAAGGCCCTGAACGGCTGACATGCCCATGCCACGCGAATGCGGCTCGATCTGGCCAATTTAAGTCCGCGCCCGTTTCTCCGTCTTACTAATATTGCGTGAGAGCGCAGGGTGCGAACCGCGCCTTGCAGCGGGTTACCGGCAGGCTAGCAGACGGGCCATGATCATGAAGCGCAGAACCTTCCTCATCGGCGGCGCAGGCGCAGTGGGTGCGTTGCTGGTGGGCTGGTCGGTGCTGCCCGCGCGGCAGCGCCTCACTACGGAGGCGCCGTTGCCCATCCAGGGCACGCAAAGCGCGCTGAACGGCTGGGTCAAGATCGCCGCCGACAACAGCGTCACCATCATGATGTGCAAGGCGGAAATGGGGCAGGGCGTTCACACGGGCCTTGCAATGCTGCTTGCCGAAGAACTCGACGCCGACTGGTCGCGCGTGCGTGTCGAGGATGCGCCAATCGACAACATCTACAACAGCGTGCAGAACGTGATTGACGATCTGCCGTTTCGTCCCGACCACGACAGCATGACGAAGCGCGCGATTGTCTGGTACACGCGCAAAGTGGTGCGCGAAGCCGGCACGATGATGACCGGCGGCTCCTCCAGTATCAATGACCTTTGGACACCCATGCGCGAAGCCGGCGCCTCCGCGCGCGCCATGCTGATCGCTGCTGCAGCCGCGCAGTGGCACGTGCCGCCCGGCGAATGTGCTGCGCAAAACGGCTACGTAATGCATCCAGCGGGGCATAAGGCAAGCTTTGGCGAGTTGTCGTCGACTGCCGCTCAGCAGGCGCTACCCCGCAAGGTCGCGTTGAAAGATCCCGCCAGTTTCACGCTGATCGGCAAACCGCTGCGGCGCATCGAGGCTGCCTCGAAAATCAACGGTACCGCGCGTTTCGGCATCGACGCGTTGCCGGACGGTCTGCTCTACGCGAGCGTGGTGATGTGCCCGACGCTCGGCGGCAGTGTCGCAAGTTTTGATGAGACAGCAGCGCAGAAATTGCGTGGCTTCGTCAAGGCGCTTGCCTTCGCGCCTTATGCGGGCGGCACGGGCGGCGTCGCAGTGATCGCGGACAACCCGTTTCGCGCGATGAAGGCCGTCGAAGCGCTCAAGGTCACATGGAAGCACGGTGCCGCGGCTTCGCTTTCGAGCGCGGAAGTGGAGCGCCGCCTCGTGCTTGCACTCGACGACGGAGACGGTCACGCGTACTACCGTCGCGGCGACGTCAACGACGCGCTGAGCGGTGCCGCGCGCACCGTCGCTGCCGAATATCACGCGCCGTATCTTGCGCATGGCGCAGTCGAGCCGCTGAACTGCACCGTGCAGGTTGCCGAAGGCATGGCCACCGTTTGGGTGTCGACACAAGTGCCCGCGCTTGCGCGGCATCACGTCGCCAAAGTGCTGCATATCGACGACGACAAGGTGCATGTGCACGCGCAGTTACTGGGCGGTGCGTTCGGCCGGCGCCTTGAACTGGACTACATCGCGCAGGCTGCGGTGACCGCGCAGGAGGCGGGCGGCCGTCCTGTGCAAACGCTATGGTCACGTGCGCAGGATTTCACGCACGATTTCTATCGGCCGGCATGCGTGTCGCGATTGAAGGCGGGCTTCGACAGTCACGGCAAACTGGTTGCATGGCACAGCGCGTCTGCGAGTCAGGCAATCGTGCCCGAAGTGCTCGCGCGCTATTACGGCGTGCCGCGCATTCCACTCGACAAGACCACGACCGAGGGAGCCTTTGACCAACCGTACGAATGGCCGGCCGCGCGCGTCGCGCACAAGGTTGTCGATTTGCCGGTGCCGGTCGGCTTCTGGCGCTCGGTCGGCCATTCGCATCAGGCCTTCTTTACAGAGAGCTTTACCGATGAACTAGCCGCGGCCGTCGATCAGGACCCCGTTGCATTTCGCGCCGCGCTGCTCGTGGAGCATCCGCGGCATCTGGCTGTGTTGCAGCGAGCGGCGGCATTGTCCGACTGGCGGCAGCCGTTGACGCATGCCGCCGACGGCGCGCCGCGTGCGCGCGGCGTCGCGCTGCACGAGGCGTTTGGCAGCGTCGTGGCGCAAGTCGCGGAAGTATCGATTGGGCCCGACAGACGGATTCGCGTGCACCGCGTGATATGTGTGATCGATTGCGGCTTGCCGGTGAACCCGAATCTGATTCGTCAGCAGATGGAGAGCGCAATCGTATTCGGCCTTTCTGCCGCATTGCAGGAAGAAATAACGATTGTGAACGGCCAGGTCGAGCAGAAGAACTTTGTCGACTTTCCGGTGGTGCGGATCAACGACTGCCCGCTTATCGAAGTCGACATCATGCCGAGTCAGTTGCATCCGCAAGGAGTTGGCGAGCCCGGCGTGCCGCCTGTTGCACCCGCTGTCGCGAATGCGGTGTTCGCACTCACTGGCAGGCGCCTGCGCAACCTGCCGTTGAGACTCACATAAAGCCGGAGACGCACATGGGATCGCTACATATCAACGGACGCGCGGTAGCCGTGCAAGCGGAAGCGGAGATGCCGCTATTGTGGGTGCTGCGCTGCGAACTCGGCATGACGGGAACGAAATTCGGCTGCGGCGTGGGCATTTGCGGCGCCTGCACCGTGCATCTGAACGACAAGCCTTGCCTCTCGTGTCAGACGCCGCTGGCGAGTGTGAATACACAGAAGATCACGACGATAGAAGGACTGCAAGGCGTAGAAGCGCAAGCATTGAAGGCGGCGTGGATCGATCTGGATGTGGTGCAATGCGGCTATTGTCAAAGCGCGCAACTGATGGCCGCCTGCGCCCTGCTGAAACAGAAGCCGCGTCCCACGGATGCGGATATCGACGCGGCGATGAGCAATATTGTCTGCCGTTGCGGCACGTATCCGCGTGTGCGCGCCGCGATCCATCAAGCGGCAAAAAGCCGGCCCACATAAGCTGGGCCGGCTTTTTGCGTGGGCCCGACGCCTAGCCCGCGAGGATTTCGAGCACGGCCACCACGGCCGTGAAGATGCCGATGCATCCGCCCAATGCTGCTGCGCTTTTCATGAATGACGACATACCTTGGCCTCGTACGTGTGGTTGGTGGCAGGTATTTAACCGTAAATGAAAGGCAAAAGAAAGCTGGTCAAAAATAAAACGTAAGTATTGAGTGACCCGGCTACGGCGCCGTGGTGTGCACAGCTACCCCGGAAGCCGGAGCCGCAGCCGCAGCCGCGGGTTGCCGGCCCTGTTCCCACCCGCCGCCCAGAGCGAGGAAGAGGTTGACCTGATCGATGGCCACCTGACCTGCGGCAGCGGCGACCTGTGCTTTGGTCGAGGTCAACGTGCGCGTTGCGTCCAGGTCCGAAATGAAGGACTCGCGGCCCGCGCGATATAGCCGGTGGGTTTCATCTGCGGATTGAGTTGCGGACTTCAGCGCAGCGCGCAGAGCCTCGGCGCGAGCATAGTCGGAAGCATAAGTCGCGAGACTGGTTTCGGTTTCGCGCAACGCGGTCAGCACGACGCCGTCGAAGCGGGCCAGCGCGACCTGGCTCGACGCCTGCGCTTCGCGCACGCGGCCGCGCGCGCCGTTCGCCGGAAATGTCCAGCTGATCAGCGGACCGAAGCCCCAGCGCGCGGTGGGCGAGGTGCCGAGATCTTCGAGAACGCCCGTCAAACCCGCCGATGCGCCGATGCTCACGGTGGGATACAGCGCGCCGGTCGCCACCCCGATGCGTGCCGTGGATGCCGCCAGTTGACGCTCGGCCTCGCGCACGTCCGGCCGGCGTTTGAGCAGCGCGGCGCCGTCGCCGACGGGAATCGGCTGGCGAATCTGCGGCAGCCTTTCGCAAGCGAGAACGGCGGGCGGCAAGTCGGACGGCGCTCGCGCAAGCAGTGCCGCGAGCCTGTATTGCGCGATCTTGCGACGCGCCGTGTATCGCGGAATATCCGCGGACAGCGTATCGACCTGCGTTTGCCCGCGTGTGACCTCCGTCTGATTGCCGCGGCCCGCGTCGCGCAGACGGCGCGATACGTCAACCCGCTGCCTTTGCAACGCGAGCGATTGCTGCGCGATGTTCAGTTCCTCGGCCGCCGAGCATTGCTCGACGTAGGCACGCACCACGTCTGCGACCACCGTGATTCGCGCGAGATCGCCCGCGGCCTGCACGGCTTCGGCATCGGCTTGCGCTGCTTCCACGCCGCGCCGCAGCTTGCCGAACAGGTCGATCTCGTACGCGACGCTGATGCCGACATCGCCTTCGTTCACGACCGGCAGTTTCTCGGTCAGCAAGTACTGTTCTGCCGATTCCTGCGCGCGCTGGAAGGCCGCTGACGCCTTTCCCGAAAATCCGCCTTGCGCCTGCGCGACGCCGAGCGCCTCGCGCGAGCGCGCGAGATTTGCGGCGGCCACGCGCAAGTCCGTGTTGGATTGCAGTGCTTCGTCGACCAGACGGTTCAGCACCGGATCGTCGTACAGCTTCCACCAGACGGCGGGCACGTCGGCGCGCGAGGTGAGCGCCGCGTCGGCGCCTTCGATGGGCGCATTGGCGAGCGGCGCATTGACGAGCGCGTCTTTCGGCAGCGAATAGTTCGGCCCGACGTTCATGCAGCCGTTGAGCAACGCGGCAAGCGGCAGCAGCGCGAGCGCGCGGGAAAGCAGCGGGGACGGCACGGAACGCAGCACTTTCATTGCGAGGCGCCTGAAGCGATGGCAGCCGACGCAGACTGCGAAGCCAGGGCGCCAGAAGCGGGCGAAGCAGCCGCGGGACTCGAAATTCCCGAAGCCCCCGAAGCAGCGGGCGCACTCGTGGCCCCCGAAGCCGCAGCCACATGCGAAGCGTGTGCATGGCCCGCATCGCGCACCGACACCGTTGCAGTGCGCCCTGCAATCATGCGGAAATCCGCGGGCACTTCGTCCAGCGCGACGCGCACCGGAATGCGTTGTGCGAGCCGCACCCAGCTAAAGGCCGGATTCACGTTCGGCAGCAGATTGGTGCCCTGCGTGCGGTCGCGGTCCTCGATACCGGCAACGATGCTTTGCACATGGCCACGCAGCACGCGCGGCTCGCCCATCACGCTGATGTCGACAGGTTGCCCGATGTCTATGCCGCCAAGCTTGGTTTCCTCGAAGTAGCCGTCTACGCGGAACGAATGCATATCCACGACCGAAAGCACCGCGCGTCCGGCCGCGACGAATTCGCCCGCACGCGGCGCGCGGTCGTTCAGGTAACCGTCGACCGGGCTCACGATGGTCGCGCGTTGCAGGTTCAGCTTCGCCGTGTCGATCGCAACGTTCGCGTCGGCAAGTGCCGCCTCCGCCTGGTCGACGCGCGAGCGGCTTTCTTCCGCCACTTCGGCCGCCACCAGGTTGCCGAGCTTGCGATTGCGCGCATCTTCGCGGCGCGCCTGGTCGAGCGTGGCACGGCGTTGCTGGGCAGTGGCCTGTGCCTGACGCAGCGCGAGCGCATAACGTGCCTGATCGATGACGAACAGCACTTGGCCTTGCCTGACCTGCTGGTTGTCCACCACCTGAACCGAGGAAATTAGCCCCGACACGTCGGGCGCGACCTGGATTACGTCGGCGCGTACGTGTCCGTCGCGAGTCCAGGGCGCGAACATGTAGTAGCCGATCAGCTTCCACAGCACGAGCGCGGCGGCCACGACGACGATCAGGGTCAGCAGGATCCGACCCACGGAGAACCATGTTTTTTTCACGTTGATTTCACGAAACGAGTCTGTGCGAAACGACGACGACAAGGCCCAGCACCAGCACGTAGATGCCGAGGTCGAAAATGGAGCGATGCCATACGAAGCGGTAAAAGCCGACGCGCGCGAGCACCGTGCGAATCGCGAGATTGATCAGATAGGCGACCAGCATCAGCACCAGCACAGCCGGCACGAACACGCCGAAGATGTCTATTTCACCGATCATCGCGGGACCAGAGCAGAAGTGTTGAACGGCGCATCAGGCACTCGCGTCGCGTGTGGGCGGCGTGGCTGCTTGCAGCGTGGCCGGAAAGAGCGATAGACGCATGCCGACCAGCGCATGCAGCGCGTCGCGCAAGTGGCGTGCCGAGCTTTGCGAAGCCGGGCTGGCCGCCCCCGCATTGGCAAGCCCTTCTGAGGTGACGCGCGCGACGGCCGAGTCGATGGACGACATCAGGCTGTCGGGCACCGGCTCGCGCGCGCGACGGTTCACGCAGTTCTCGTAGTAGGCATGCACGCCGTCGAGCACCTGTTCGATCGCAGCCGGCGCCTCGCCGCCGAGCTTGAGCGTGAGACGGCGCAGATCGATGGAATTGAAGGCGATGCGCAGGTCGCGAAAACTCTCGATGGAAGGATGGCGATGGTCGTCGGTCGCGCCGAGCCGCGGGATCAGCTGCATCAGGCGGTCCAGCATGCGCGCCGCGTGATTGCGCGGGTCTTCAATAGGCCGCGTGGACGCGGTTAACGCGACGTCGGTCCAACTCGAGCGCAATAGCCGGGCGGCCGCTAGCTCGGCGCCGAACGGGCGCGCCGCGCGAGTCCACAGATACGCATACAGGAGCCCGGCAAGGCCCGCCAGATTGCTGTTCAGGAAGGTCAGAAAGTTGGCGTCGTACGCATCCTGAATGCTGATGAACGTGGCAGTATTGACGGCGACAAGCACCGTGACCATATTGAACTGCGGGCGCGGAATCAACGTGCCGACCAGAATGAACGGCACGGCAAACAGAATCACCAGCATCGCAAAGTCATGCACGTGCGGCAATACGGCGAACAGATACACGCCTGCCGCCACCACGCTGATTGCCGTTGCGACAAAGAAGCGGAACACCATTGGCGCGGGTTCGTCGAGCGCGGCGAAGAAACAGCAGGCGACCGCCGCGAGCGTCACGGCGCTTGCGCCGTCCGCCCAGCCCGAGGCGATCCACAGGCTGCACGCCAGAATCACGGCCGCCGCGGTCGAGCCGGTGGAGAACAACATCATGCCGCGGTCGAAGAAACGTTCGGTGCCGCCAAGCCGCCAATGGCGAAAACGCGGCCGCCAGAAGCCTTCTTCACGCGTGATGATGATGCGCAGGGAGCGGCAGTCCTGCCACACGTCTATCACCTGCTTCATGCGCCACAGTCCGCTCGAAAGCAACACGCCTTCCCATGTCGTGAGCGCGGCGGGTGGCGGCTGCATCGCGGCAATGCGCTTGCGCAGCGTGTCTGCGGCCGGGTCCGGATGATAGCCCGCGCTCGCCGCCGGCAGCGGCGCATTGAACCATCTGACGATATCGGCGAGCAGCGCTTCAAGCCCTTCTGGCCACTTGTGGCTGCCGCTGTTGTAGAGCGCAATGAGCGGATCGGCAAGCGCGGACATGAGCGGCAACAGCAACTGCATGCGTCCGCGAAGTTCATGCGCGCGTGTCAAAAGGTCGGGGCGCGTGTGGTCGTACGCCAACTGGCTCAGCAGCAATTCCAGACCGTTGATGGTGGCTGCGAGCCGCTGGCGCGCACCGGAAATCGCCGCGCCCGCGATGCGTCCCGACAGCGTTTCGGTCGCGTAGAACGCGGCGTCGCGAAACCATGCATCGGTGCGCTCGATGATGGTGGGCGCAAGCCGGCTTGGAAACACCACGCTGCCTACTATGCTTGCGCACACAATGCCGAGCGTGATCTCTTCGGTGCGGCTCACGGCGAGATCGAACACGCCTGCCGGATTGGTGACGGCGGGCAATGCAATGATCGGCATCGTATAGCTCGCGAGCAGAAACACGTAGCTGCGTGCGGTACGGTCCGAGATGGCGAGAAACAGCAGCGTGCCGACCCACAGCGCGAGGACCACACTGAACAGATACGGCGATTCGACGAACGGCGGCACGAGCAGCACAGCCCCCGACGCGCCCAGCACCGTGCCGAGCGCGCGATAAATCGCCTTTGAGCGCGTCGCGCCAACGAACGGGTTCGACACGATGTACACCGTCGCCATGGCCCAGTACGGCCGCGGCAGTTCGAGCGCGAGGCCGATGTACAGCGCGATCATTGCAGCGGCAAAGGTCTTGACCGAGAAGAGCCAGTCGCGAACGGAAGGGTAGATCATCGCGCGCTATGCCGTGCCTTGAGCGCTGCCCGACGCGGCTTCGCGCGTGGGGCCTTGACCGGCTTCGCGGATGTTGCCGTTGGTGTTGCAGTCGCGGCGTTCGTGGCCTTAGCGGCCCGCGCGGCCTTCGCGACGTTAGCAGCGTCGGCGGTTTGCGATTCTTCAGGGGAACTGGCGGTGAACGCGCTCAGCACGCGCAGCGTGGCTTCCAGGTCGCTGCGCGAAATGCCTTTCAGAGCCTGCGCGCGCAGTGTGACGAGTTCGTCTTCCATCTGTTGCGTCACAAAGCGGCCTTGCTGGGTCAGTACCACGGTTTTGGCACGCCGGTCCGCGGGGTCCTCGTCGCGGCGCATCAGGCCCGCCGCGCAGAGTTGATCGAGCAGACGCACGAGCGATGGCCCTTCAATGCCGATGTAGTCGGCCAGCGTGACCTGACGAACCGCCTCGCCGAGCCGGCTCGCGGTAAGGAGCGGGGTGGCGCACGCCTCCGACACGTTGAACGCGGACAGCACGCCATGACTCGTGCGCCGCCACTTGCGGGCAGCGATCACGAGCGTGCCGCTCACTTTACGGCGTAGGGCGTCGAGATTCGTCATGGCCGGTATTCTATTTCCAAAACAATCGTTAGCAAACTATCGAATTGGAAATTTTTTGGCGACGCGACGGGAGCAGCCGTTCAGGCAATCAGGCCGAGGCGGATGCTGCGTGCGAGGTCGTCGAGCTGGAAAGGCTTGCGCAATACGGTGCAGCGTTCCACCGAAAGACCGGATATATCGACGTCGGCATAACCGGTGGCGAGAATCACCGGCAGATCGCTGCGCATTCTGCGTGCTTCCGCGATGACGTCGATGCCGTTCATGCCAGGCATCGCGAAGTCGACCATCAGCAGGTCCGGGTTGTCGTCCTCGAGACGGTTCAGGCCGGCGCGGCCGTCGGCGGCTTCGGTCACGTTGTAGCCGAGCATTCGCAGCGACTCCACCAGCATGGCGCGCACTTCGCTGTCGTCTTCGATCACGAGCACGCGTTTTTCGCCGACGGCGTTCGCTTCTATATTCGTTGCCTCGGCATTCTGCGGCGCGACACGCTCGCGCATCGGCAGCCACAGTTCAACGGTGGTGCCGACGCCTTCCTCGCTGACGAGCCGCGCCGTGCCGCCGGCCTGGCGCGCAATGCCATACACCTGGCTCAAGCCGAGGCCGGTTCCCTTGCCGATCGGCTTGGTGGTGAAGAAAGGATCGAAAACACGCGTGACGATGTCGGGCGGAATCCCCGAGCCCGTGTCGGCGACCTCGATCACGACATATTGGCCTTCCGCGAGGGTCTGGTCGGGCGCCGGGCGTTCCTTCACGCTGACCCGCAACTGGCCGCCGCCTGGCATGGCGTCGCGTGCGTTGATCGCGAGGTTCAGCACGGCAAGCTCCAACTGGTTCGCGTCGGCCTGCGTCCACATCTCGTCGCTTTCGAAGTCGTTGCTGTAGCTGATACCTGATCCGAGCGACACGGTGATGATGTCGCGCATGCCTTGCAGCAATGCGACGACGTCGACGGCTTTCAGATCAAGGTTGCTGTTGCGCGAGAAGGTGAGCAACTGGCCCGTGAGTTTGGCGCCGCGCTCGGTGGCGCGCTTGACGGTCGCGGCCATGCTGCGAATGCGCTCGTCGCCGCTGACGCGAGCGATCAACTCGGAGTTGACCATGATGACGTTCAGCAGGTTGTTGAAGTCGTGCGCGATGCCGCCGGTGAGCTGCCCGAGCGCCTCCATTTTCTGCGATTGCACGAGCACGGCCTGCACCTTCGCGCGCTCGTGAATCTCCATCATCAGCCGGTTGTTGGCCGAAGCCAGTTCGTGAGTGCGTTCGGCGATCCTGCTTTCGAGCGAATCGTTGAGCTGGACTAATGCTTCCTGGGCCTCTATGCGCTCGGCCAGATGGCGGCGCGATTCATATTGCCGGGCGCGCGCCCGCAGCCCAGACGCCACCGCTCGCCGCAGCGTCTCCGAGTTCAGTGGACGTTCCAGTACGACCACGTTGCCAAGCCGCTCGAGCGCCTCCAGTCCGCGTGGCGAGCGACGGCCGGTGCGAGTCGCCGCGAGCAGAATGAACGGGAAATCAGACCATGCCGGCTGGTGTTCGAGCCATTCGAACAGGCGCGTCGCGCGTTGGTCGCCGAGCGCTTCTTCGGCAATCAGTGCGCTGCCAGCGCCCGCATCGAGCGCTTCGGTGAGCGCGTCTGCATCGCGGCAGGCAACGCATACCCGGTTGTCCTTGTTCAGGACCTCGGCAATGACATCGGCGTCGCGGCCAAACGGCGCGAGAATCAGGACGCGTTGCTCCATGAGATTACTGCCGCGACGTGTCGATGACGTGGTCTGGCGCGCCGAGCAGCGCAGTGCTGCCGCGATAAGCCGGCAGCCCGGAGAGCACGCCTTCGAAATCGCGCAGCGCCTCGCCTACTTCGACGCCTTTCGAGGTCAGCCTGAATTGACGGATCGAGCGCTCATGCGCGTTCGCGCGACTCTTGACGGCAGTGACGGCGGTCAGCACTTCGCCGTGGTGTTCGAAGTAACGGAACAGGACGACGACGTCGCTGAGATAGCTGATGTCGATATCGCTTTGAATTTCGCCGATAATTCCATGCTGCCCCAGCACGAGCATCGTGATAACGCCTTGCTGGTTCAGGTAGCCGAGCAGCTCATGCATTTGCAGCAGCAGGTAGCGTTCGCCGGGCATGGCCTGCAGGTAGGCGTTCAGGCTGTCGATCGCAACATATCTCACGCCCCTCTGTTCGACGGAAATGCGAACGTCGCTCGCGAATTCGCCCGGTGAGATTTCGGCCGGATCGATCTGGCGCAGCGTGAGCAGTCCGCTGTCGACATACGGTTGCAGGTTCATCCCAACCGTCGCGCAACGCGCGATAAGCGTGACCAGCGTTTCGTCGAATACGTAATAGACGCAGCGTTCGCCTCGTTCGAGAGCGGCAATCAGGCACGACACCACCGTGGTGGTTTTGCCGACACCAGACGGGCCGACTATCAATGCATTTGTGCCGGGGATCAGACCGCCGCCCAGCAGCATGTCGAGGCCCGTGGTGCCGGTGCTCGTCATGTGCGTGTCGAAGTCCGCGTGATGCTCCGCCGCGACGAGGCGTGGATACACCTTGATGCCGCCGGTATCCAGCGAGAAGTCGTGATAGCCCTCGCGGAACTTGATGCCGCGCATCTTCGCGATGCGCACGCGACGCCGGTTGCCGCCGTAGTCGTGCACGAGGTTGTCGAGCGTAATGACGCCGTGCGCGATGCTATGCAACTGGATGTCGGACGGATCGGACGTGTTGTCGTCGAGCAGCAGCACCGTGCATTCACGCGTGGCGAAATAGCGCTTTAACGCAAGTATCTGCCGCCGGTAGCGCAGCGCGTTCTGCGACAGCAGACGCAATTCGGAGAGGCTGTCGAGCACGATGCGCGAGGGCTTGATCTGTTCCACTTGCTGGATCACGTTACGCACGGTTTCGCCGAGTTCGACCTCCGCCGGATGCAGCACGGTCTGCTCGAATTGCGGGTCGAGGCCCTCGTCGGAAAGCAACTCGAGAATGCGGAACTGGCTCAGGTCCCAACCGTGGCTGTCGGCCACCGAAATCAGTTCGGAGCGCGTCTCGGAGAGCGTAATGTACAGACCTACCTGCCCCTCCTGGACGCCTTCGAGTAAAAATTGCAAGGCCAAGGTAGTTTTACCCGTGCCGGGCGCGCCTTCCACGAGATACATGCGGTGCGGCGTCAGCCCACCCCCGAGAATGTCGTCGATTCCCTCGATTCCCGAGCGAAGGCGGTCAGGCGTGTATTTGGCTTTTGACATAGCGGTGGATGGTTATGCATCAAGTAATAGACTGAAGGTCAGTCAGCCGGTATCGCCAGAATGCAAGTTGCATGCCTATCTGTGGGCGCATGTATTTGACATTGTGGACGTTGCTTACGCAACGAGACTCACGATTAGCTCGGCCACCAGGTCCAGCCCCGCTGTCCCGAGTGCCGCATTTCGACGGCGGTAAGCGGCGGAATTTCAATGCTGCAGAAAATGACCGGGGACGCGCGGAGTACATGCACGATAGCGGCGCGGATCACCGGCGCATGCGTGACGGCGACGACATGGCGCGTGCCGACCGATGCGTTGTCTGCTGTAACGTAGGGTTCGTCAGGTGATTCCAGCGGGACATGCAAGGCAAGTGCATCGAGCCAGTTGCCGATGCGCTTCACGACCTGGGCGAACGGCTCGCCACCGTGAGGGGCGACGTCAGGATCGCGCGTCCATGCGGCGAGCGCACTTGGCGCGTGTGCCGCGAGCTCGCTCAAGCGCCGGCCGCGCCAGTTGCCGTAGTCGATATCCGCCAGTGCTGCGTCTGCTCGCGCCGCAAGGCCGAGCGCGAGCGAGGTTTCGCGTGCGCAGAGGGCGGGGCTCACGAAGGCGGTTGCGTCGTCCGCGATGGGCAGGCGCGAGCGCGCGGCTTGCGCTTCTTCAAGACCGCGAGCGTCGACCGGGTCGTCGGCGGGAAAACGGCCCGCGCGCATGGCCGCGGTCGCGGCATGGCTGATCAGCAACAGCCGTAGGTTCATTCGTGTGCTTTTATAAAAACGGGCTGGTTGGGCCGCGATAGCGGGCCCCGAAGTTTAGCGCGTAGAATAGCCGCACTGCGAGGCGCGGAAGCCGGTGAGAGCCCGGCGCGGTCGCGCCACTGTAATCGGCATCGCAAGCCGAAAGCCAGACCTGAGCTTCGCAGCATTCCTTTGCAATCGACTACGGGGCGCGTTACCCCAGGAGATGTCCATCATGACTGAAGCTGTTTTCGATTCCGCCAGCCAGCCGGCTATTCAGCCCACGCCCATTCCGTTGCGTGAACTGTTGCCCTGGGCCGTGTTCGGCGGATTGCTGCTGTTGCTCGCGCTGTATTTCGTCGGCGCGGAACAGGGTGCCACTTCCATCTTTCCCGGCATGTACGTGCATGAGTTCGTGCACGACGGCCGCCATCTGCTCGGCTTTCCCTGCCACTAACGGAGCAGAACATGGTTGGTAAGTTGTTGTTGCGCGGGATGCTCGCAGGCATCGCCGCGGGGCTGCTCACGTTCGCGTTCGCTCGCGTGGCCGGCGAGCCTCAGGTCAATCAGGCAATCGCCCTCGAGGAACAAGCCGGTGATTCGCACGGCGCTGCGCATGAGCACGAGCATGCGCAGCAGCCTGCCCATGCGCACGAGCATTCGCATGAAGAGGAACTGGTCAGTCGCGACACGCAAGCCAGTTGGGGTTTGCTGACAGGCGTGGTTGTGTACGGCGCGGCGTTCGGCGGATTGTTTGCGCTGGTGTTCGCTTACGCGTATGGGCGAGCGGGCGCGATCAGTGTGCGGGCGTTGTCGGCGTGGCTTGCGCTAGGCGCTTTTGTCGCGCTGGTGATCGTGCCGAACATCAAATATCCGGCGAACCCGCCGGCAGTTGGCTCGCCTGAAACGATAGGCGAGCGCACGGGCCTGTTCTTTCTGATGATCGCCATTTCGCTCACCGCGCTGGTGTTTTCGCTGAAAGTGCGGCGGCGGGCAGCGCTCAGGCTTGGCGCCTGGAACGGTTCGATCGTGGGGGCGCTGGTGTTCATCGCGATCATTGCCGTCGTGCAGACGTCGATGCCGGTTATCGACGAAGTGCCGGCCGGTTTCCCCGCCGCGCTGCTGTGGAAGTTCCGCGTGGCCGCGCTTGGCATGCAGGCGATCATGTGGGCCACCATCGGTCTGCTGTTCGGCGCGATTGTCGAGCGCAGTTCGTTTATGCGGGTGGATCGCAGGCCAGCGGGGGTGGCGGTGGGTTGAGGTGCGGCACTGGCAGGGCGCAGGGGGTAAGTCGTCGCACTCCCGTGCAGCGGGCGGGAAGGCAACCGCGTCAAGTACTTGGGGCGGTTGTGCGGTGGTTTTCCACAGGCCTATGAACAAAAGCTGTGGACAAGCCTTTTTCGCTGGCGCTTTCGCCCCCCTCACCCCGCGTCATGAAAAATAACGCCCAACGTATGCCGCCGCCCTGAGCGCAAGCGGCTCACTCCATGCCGCAAATTCACGCGATAAGCGCCGCGCGTGCCCTGCACCGGCCGTTGGTGGACCGCGAACACAACCGCGTCGCCCTTGCGCAGCGGCACGACCTCGGTGCGTGACTGCATACGCGGACGCTGCTCGGTCATCACGAATTCGCCGCCGGTGAAGTCCTCGCCGGGCTCCGACAGCAGAATCGCAACCTGCAGTGGGAAAACGTGCTCGCCGTACAGGTCCTGATGCAGGCAGTTGTAGTCGTCAGTTGCGTACTGAAGGATCAGCGGTGTGGGGCGCGTCTGCCCGGCAGCATGACAGCGCTCGATAAACTCCGCATGTGCGGCGGGATAGCGTATGTCGATGCCCATCGCCTCGTTCCAGCGATTCGCCACCGGCACGAGATGTGGATACAGTTCGCCGCGCAACTGCGCGATCAATGGCGGCAACGGATACGCGAAGTACTTGTACTCGCCGCGGCCGAAGCCGTGCCGCGCCATCACCACGCGGCTGCGGTACAACTCCTCGCGCGGATAAAGCGCGCTCAGGGCATCGCATTCGCGTGCGGTGAGCAGCCCACGCAGCATCGCGCAGCCATAGCCGTTCAATTCGTGTTCGACGTTGAACCAGTCGATCGCCTCTATGCGGCGCACAAGCGAACTCACGGCAACGCGCTCGTGCGGCGGCGTCGCTTCGGTTTGGGGAACCCGCTGCGGCGAGTGCCCTCGCTGATGCTTCGCGAGCGTATTCATGCGTGTCTCCATCAAACATCTTTGAACGATGATTCGAGTGTAAGCGCGTCTTTCCTGGCGCGCACTCCGACTCTTGCTCTGCAATTCGCATTGACTGGGCGAAACAAGCAGCGGTTAAGACCGGGCAACTGACATGAGACGAGTCATGAGCGGCTCTGTCGCTCGTATATAGCTGAAAATTAAACCGGCGCGTAATGAAAACAGAGCTGTGTATAGGGGCGTGCGTGTAATTGCGGCGATATTTCCCCACAGCTTGTAGGAGCAACCCGGCATTAGCGATGAGAACATGCCGGCGGCGCGGCTTTCTATGCGCATAATGACCTGCTGCCCGTTAACATTAAACCGGCACGCATGCAGTCCACCATCGCCGCGCAACCGAAGGCGCATAAAGGCTCGACCCGAGTTCGCAGCTCACCGCCCGCGCCGCTGCGGGGCCGCGTTACGTTAAAACGGCATGAGCCCGAGAACAATCACATGCGGGGCCGCGTCGCATTAATCGGCGTGAGATTCCCGTGCATCAGCGAGCCTTGCCCGAATGGTTAAATCGAATTCAAAAACTGGCTTGCGGCTAAAAATATCGGTTATGATCGCTGCCTCAAGCGATCGGTCACGCAGCTTAATCCGGCCGGCATCAACGTTAATATCGTCGCGTCGAACAGAAAAAATCAGATGAAGATGTCGCGTAAAAAGATTGCAATTGTGGTGGCCGTGCTTCTGATCGTGGCTGCCGTCGTCATTCAGGCGATCTGGCGTCCGTTCGCACATCGCAAGGCGACCGACACGGGGGAGGTGGTTCTCGATATTCGCCATCCCGACGCGGTGATCGACAGCGAGGCATTGTCGCGCTTGCCGCGCGACATGCTGCGCGTGCCTCTGCTTCACGACGTGCTGACGCAGGACTTCGTCGACTATTACGAAGCGGCGAATACGCGGCTTTCCGCAGAAGGCGCGTTGCGGCGTCTCGCGTTCGAACATCAGCTCGACTGGCGCGACGAGCTGATGCGCCGCGTGTTTGACGAGCCCGCGCACGTACTGCTGTGGCGCTCGCCTGACGGGCGCCTCGGTTACTGGGTGCTGTCGGTGCGCCGCAACGGTCTCGCCAAACTGCTGCAAGGCATTGGCAACGTCGCCGCGAGCGACAAGCAGTTGAGCCAGGTCGCGAAGCTCTCGGGCGGCGTGCCGGTCTATGCGCTCAAACTCGCCGTAGGTCGCACGCTGCTGTTCGCGACAAAAGACGATCGTCTCGTCGTGTTGTCGGCGCCGGGCGTGCTGCTCGACGAAAAAGGCGGCCTGCTCAGCGAACGCGCGGACGCGGTGTCAGACATGCTGTCGTCGGGGCGTGACGACGCAGCGCACGCCTATAGCCTGGATGCACAGACGGACACGCCCAAGGGGCACCGTCTCGTCGTGTCGGCCAATTATCTGTCGTTTGGTTATCAGGCGTTCTTTTCCGGCATCGACGCATTGCGTTTCGATTTTTCGCCGAACGGCAACGCTGCCGCCAACTGGCGAACCTTGGCTCTGATTCAGCCGGGTAAGCTGCCGCAGCAGTGGAACAGCGCCGATTTGTGGCGCGCGTTGCCGGCCAACGCCGCGGCGTGTACGAGCTTGCCGGCGGACTGGAAAGAAGCTTCGGCGCTATTGGGCAAAGTTGCGGATGGCGGCGATGCATCCGCCGCAATCGGCGATGGTCTGACAGGCCCTGCGGCGGTGTGCTGGTATGCAAAGTCCACGCTGGTCGCGCCGGTGTTCGTCGCGCGCGTGAAGGCGCAGGACGCTGCGTCGATCGCGGCGCTTAAAACCGCGCTCGGCAAAACGTTCGGCGATGTGGTCGGCGCTTATGAGGCGAAGGCCGCTAAGGCGGACGGCAACGACGCGGCCTATCGGCGTCTGCCTGTCACCATGCGCGAGCAGGGCGCGGACGTCACCGTGTGGCAGCGGCCCGTGAGCGCACGCTCGGGCACGGCATTGAGCAGCAAGGCGTCGTTTGCTTCGCAGTTGTCGGCGCAACGGTATTTCCCGGTGACGCTCGCGCTCGCGCACGGTTACGTGATTTTCTCGCCGGACTCGCGTCTCGTCGACGACACGCTCGCCGTGCTCGACAAGCGTTACCCGGCGCTTGCCGATACGCTCGCGGCAGAACGTCTGCCCCGCACAATCTTGACGCTCGCGCCTGCGTCCGCTGCCGCGTTGATCGAACGCGAAGCAGGCGCCGCCTTGCCGGCGGATCAGGAGGCGATCTTCCGCAACGCGTCGCGCACCCATCTGACGCCGAAGCTGCGCGCGCTTGCGCACTATCCGCCCTTATCGTTGACGCTGCCGCAGAGCTTGCCTGGCTCGACTGGCTGGGTGCCGGTCGAGTGGTGGTTCGACCGCGCAAAGGGCGATGCCGGGTCGGCGAATGCAGCCGCAGACGCACCTGTCGATCAGCCCGGCACCGAGGGCGATTAAGTGCGCCTCTTTCGTGTCGCAGGCACGATGCGCGCGCCTCGCGAGGTGCATCGTCGCGCGCCCACCGTCGACCATGATGCGCACGCGGCCCACCAATCGCTCGCCGCTGGCCTCGCCGCAGCGTCGCGCCGCGCATGCCTCTCGCGCGTGATCGCGTTGTTCGCACTGGCCGCCGTTGCGCCCTGTGCGCGCGCGCTGAGCATTGCCACCACCTCGCCCGATCCGGACGCGCTCAACACTCAGCAATCCGCCGCGTTTCGCGCGTGGTTCGCGCGCATCGTCGATCAGCAGATGCGCCGCGGTCCCACGCCGCGCTGGACGCAGCGCGATTGCGCGGGGCTCGTGCGCTTTGCCGTCGGCGAGACTTTGCGGCCGCACGACAGCAAATGGCTGCGCGCGAACGGCATGACAGGTCTCGTGGACACCAGCAGTTTGCCGCCCGAACTGCAGCTTTCCGCGGCGCAGCGCACGCTCGCCAATCGTTGGACGCAACTGGACGGTTCCACTGGCGCATACGCGTCCGCCATCGCGCTGATTCAACGCAACAGCCGTTTCGTTTCGAGGGACGTGAACCAGGCGCTGCCCGGCGATCTGTTGTTCTTCGATCAGGGCGACGACCAGCATCTGATGATCTGGCTCGATCGCTACATCGCTTATCACACTGGCACCGTCACGCCGACCGACACCGGTCTGCGCGCAGTCGCCGTTTCCGACCTGATGCAATGGAAAGATTCCCGCTGGCAGCCGCTCGACGGCAATCCGAACTTCGTCGGCGTATTTCGTTTGGACTTTTTGACACCATGACCCGAATGATTTCCGTCGTCGCGACGCGCGACTGGTTGGGCAAAGCGCGCCATCGCGCGGCATTCATTGTGACGGCACTGCTGGCCGCCCTTGCGCTCGCGAGCGCAAGCGGCGCCGCGCTTGCAGCCGACGAGGCATCGGCCGCCGCGGCCGCTGACGCGAATATCGCCGCGAATCCCACATTGAACCCCGCGCCGCCGAGCAACTACAGCTCGCAAAAGCTGGACGGCCAGCCGTTCTTCCTGCTGTCGGACGCGAGCTTCGGCAGCGATCAGCTCGCTCAGGTCCGGCTCGAGGCGCCCGGCCGCGACTTCAAGGACGCGTTGCAGCCGTATGGCGGTGCGGACATTGTCGTGTATCGCGTGGCGAAACCTCTGGAGTTCCTGAAGGCGCAGAAGAACCTGCATCGGCCGAATGTCGCGCCGAATTACCAGGGTGAAGGGCTCGCGAACACGCTCGCTTATTTGTGGGACCGCTGGTACACCGAGGCGCGCCGCGCATGGCAGCGCGTGCTCTCGTTCGCGACCCGCAGCAAGGCAACCCAGGCGGCACCGCAATTCAAGCTCGGCGAGCAAACGGGCAAACAGACGCAATTCGAGCAGAACTCGCAGTTCGCGCCGCTCAAGGGCTACGACGTGGTAGCGCGCTTTCGCTACCCGATCTGGGACGCAAAGGTGATCGAGCCGCCCAAGGGTGTGAACCTTGCGGGCAGCAGCAGCAACTTCATCGAGGCGAGCGCGGGCAACGTGATGATTCCGGTTGGCAAGCTGCCGCCGGGGCTCTATATCGTCGAGGCCGTGATCGGCAACTATCGTGCTCATACGCTGCTGTTCGTGTCGGACACGGTCGCGGTCGTGAAGGCGGCGTCGAGCGGAATGCTGGTATGGACCACACGGCGCGACAGCGGCAAGCCGGTCGCCAATACCGAGATCAACTGGACCGACGGCGTGGGCGTTCTGCAAAGCGGCACCACGGGCAACGACGGCGCGCTCGTGCTGCAGCACGTGAGCCCGGAGCGCAGCTACGTGCTCGGCGTTGATCCGCAGGGCGGGGTGTTCGTCTCCGAAAACTTCTATTACGACAGCGAGATCTACAACACCAAGATCTATGCGGTAACGGACCGGCCGATGTACCGCCCGGGCGATGCCGTGCATGTGAAGTTCATTGGCCGCACGTTCCAGAACGCAACGCAATCGTCGGCGCCTGCCGAGGCCGACATCAAACTGGAAGTGCTCGATCCGAACGGCTCGCCGGTCGCGACCACTAAAACGCATTTCGCTTCCGACACGGGCGCGGACACGTCGTTCACGCTGCCCGCCGACGCGACCGCCGGCGGCTACACGTTGCGCTTCGACTATAACGGCGATGCGTATGGCAGCGCGTTTCGCGTCGCCGAATACGTGAAGCCGCATTTCGACGTGAACCTCTCGATGGACAAAGCCGACTACGCAACCGGCGAGCCGCTCAAGGGCACGATCCAGTTGCGTTATCCGGACGGCAAGCCGGTGCGCGACAGCAAGATTTCGGTCACGCTGCGCGCGCAGAAAGTGACGATTGTCGACGGCGAATTGCGTTATGCCGGCCTCTTTCCGGTCAAGCTCGAGCAACAGGAACTGAAGACGGATAGCGACGGCAACGCGAGCCTCACGCTGCCTGCCGCGACCGAGCCGAGCCGTTACGCCCTGACGCTGTTCGCACAGGACGGCGCCGCGTACAAAGTGCGTGTCACGCGGGAAGTGCTGATCGCGCGCGGCGCGACGCCGTATCGCCTGAGCACCGCCAGGTCGTTCTCGCAGCCGAACGAAAGCGTCAACTTCGATCTGCAGCCACTCGCCGCGCTTAATCCCTCGGCACACGCGCCGGCCAAATGGGAATGGACCCGCCTCGAGTCGCAGACGCATGCCGAAGCGTCGTTCGCGAACCTGCCTGGCGCGAGCAAGGGTAGCGGCGGCAAGCTGTCGTTTCCAGTTCAGTTCGACCAGCCGGGCTCGTACATGCTGTCGGTCAAGGACGACGCCGGCAACCTGCTCGCGGCCGTCAGCCACTGGGTTTCGGGTGACGGGCTGAAGGCGGTTCCGGGTAGCGTCGAGATCGTATTCGACCGCGACAAGTACCGGATCGGCGAGACGGCCGAGGCGCTGATCACGTTCCCGTTGCCGGTCGACGACGCATTGCTGACTCTCGAACGCGACAACGTCGAGCGGCGCGCGCTGCTGAGCGCCGGGGGCGACTGGCTGCAACTGCAACGCGTGACGCCGTCGCAATGGAAAGCACGCATCAAGGTCGGCGAAGACTTCGCGCCCAACATGACGTTCTCGGTGCTGTACGTGCATGCCGGCGAATACGCGTTCCAGAACGCGGGCATCGTGGTCGCGCAGCCGCAGATCGAACTGAACGTGAAGAGCGACAAGCCGGTGTACGGTCCCGGCGATACGGTCACGCTCAGCCTCTACAGCACACTGAACGGCAAGCCGGAAGCGGCGAATCTCACGGTGAGCGTGGTCGACGAAATGGTTTATGTGCTGCAGCCGGAGATCGCGCCGAACATCGTCGACTTCTTTTATCATCCGCGCCGTAACAACGTGCGGACCTCGTCGAGTCTGTCGTTCATCGCTTACGATCTGGCGCGTTCGCCGCTCAAGGGCGCGCCCGGCGGCCCGCAACGCGCGAACTACAACGAGCGGGGCGTGAAGGTGCTGGAGCGTCCGCGCCGCGACGATCAGGACACCGCCGCGTGGGAAGGCAATCTGAAAACCGACGCCAACGGCCACGCGAGCATGACCTTCAGAATGCCCGACTCGCTCGCGCGCTGGCGCATCACCGTGCGCGCGGCTGCGCCGGACGGCATGGTCGGTCAGCGTACCGCCTACGTGCGCTCGGACAAGGCGTTGTATCTGAAGTGGAGCGGGCCGTCGCATTTCCGCGCGAACGATCAGCCGGCCATCGACATGATCGCCTTCAATCAGACCGATGCGGACATGGACGCGCAGTGGGTGGTGGAAGGCGGCGGTTTGTCGTTGAACCAGAAAGTGACGCTCAGGCGCGGCGCGAATTATCTGCGTCTGCCGAGCGGCGCGTTGAAGGCGGGCGTGATCAACGCGAGCTTGCGCAAGGGCGACAAGGAAGTGGACCGCTTGCAGACCACCATTCGTCTCGACGCGAGCGGCTGGCTCGATCTGCATCAGAACACGGTTGCGCTCGACGGCTCAGGCAAGCCCCTCAATCTGCCGCAAGACGCGCAGGACGTGAGCGTGCGTTTCGCCGGCAATGCGGCGAGCCAGTTCATGCGGGTGGCCGACGACCTGATCGACTATCCATATGGCTGCGCCGAGCAGACCTCGAGCCGGTTGATTCCGCTCGCGCTGGCCCATGACGCTATCGGCCGAGGCGACAACAGCAGTTCGACGCAGGGAATAGAAGCGCTGCTGCGCAATCAGCGGCAGCGGCTTGCAATGCTCGCAGGTGTCGGCGGGACCTTCGGCTGGTGGGGCGATACGACGGGCGGCAGTGCGCTCGTTACCGCCTACGCGTATTACGCCGACTGGCTCGCGAGCCGCAGCCTCGGCATCAGCTTGCCTGCCGCCAACTGGCAGCACGCGATGGAGGTGTATCGCGACGCCGGCCCGAAAGAGCCGCTGCTGCACCGCGCGCTTGCGCTGTGGTTCATGCAGCAGATGGGCTTGCCCGTTGCCACGCCGGTATCGGGCGTCGCGGCGGACCTGGCCAGCGACGCTGTTGCCTCAGCCAATGCGCCGGCTCGCAATGCCACCAATCCGACATATGCCGCGTCGGACAGCATCGTGTTTGCACAAGCCGACTCGCCGCGCGGCAAGCAGATGGCGACGTTGCTTGTCGCGAGCATGGCGCGCGCTACCGGCGCTCAGGTGCCGGACGGTTTCGATGCCGCAGCGGGCGCGGCGCGCGCCGCGCTCGCCAACGATCCGGCGCCGCTCGTGCAGAGCCTGATTGCCATGTCCGGCGACGGCGCGGGCGTGGATGCGTCCGCGTTGCTCGCGAAGAGCAGTGCCGATTATCCGACGCTCGACCGCGCGCTGACGCTGCTGTGGTTGCGCAAGACGCTCGGCGGCGACACAGCGGCAGGGGCAGCAGCGGCGGCGTTGCCGTCGCTGCAGGGCGCGGGCTGGATGCGCGCGGCGACGCCTACCGGCACGCCATCGTGGAGATGGACCGGCGCGGGACTGCCGGCCACGCTCGACGCGGGCGCGGCGCGCCCCGACGTCAACGCGATCGTTTCGTTCCGCAGTCGTGCGAGCGAGGAAAGCCGCCTGAACATCACCGTTGCGCGGCGCTTCTACAAGCTCGAGCCGCTCGAAGTGAAGGCCGACCCGAAGAAGCAGGGCGCCGGTGAAAGTACCTTGGGACGCTCGGCGTTCACAGCGCGTCTGGTAAAAGCGGGCGATGCGATTGACAGCAATGCGCTGTACGTCGACGAAGTCGCGCTCACGCCGCGTTCGGGCAACGCCTATCACTATGGCTTGCTCGATGTGCCGCTGCCGCCTGGCGGCAGTGTCGAAGCGACGAGCTGGGGCGTGTCGGTCGAGGGCTTGCCCGGCGACAAGGAAGGCGAGAGCGGGCCGCAACCGTTCGCGCGCGCCGCGTCGTATGAAATGGGCGAGCTTTCGTATCACCAGCCTGTGCCGCTGCTCGACCGCCCGGTCGTATTGCGGCAACTGGTGCGCTTTGCGTTGCCGGGCACGTTCGCGCTGCCGCCCACGCGCTACTTCCGCATGTATCAGCCGGACGCCAAGGCGTTTGAAGGCGGCAAGAGCGATCGCGTGACGACGCTGCGCATCCAGTAAGCGAGGGATGAACATGGTCCGCATCTGCCTTCGGCCAGCGCGTAACGGCGTTGCAGCGGTGCTGCGCATGGCGTGCGCGGTAGGCACGCTGTTCGCCGCGTGCGCGTTGGCTGGAGTCGATGCGGGCAAGGTCTATGCGGCGGGTTCGGCAACGCCGAGCTCTGCGTCCAGGCAGACCTTGCGTTTTGCGTGGCTGCGCGACGGACAGGGCCAGTTGTGGCAGGCGGACGCCGACAGCGCCGCTGCGGGCCTCTCGCCGCAAGCCGCGGGGGCCTTGCCCGCCACATTGGAGACGCCGCTCGGCAGCGTGTGGAAGCTCTTCGTGTACGGTTACCTGGTAGACCGGAACATTGCGACGCCGGACTACTCCTGTAACGGCGGCGATCCTGAAGAAGTGTATTGCTGCATGAGCGGCGGTCATATCGACCGCGAACATGCGCTCGTGCAATCGTGCGGACGCTATTTCGAGCCCGCGCGTCTGCAACTCGATGCCGCCGACTGGCGCAGGTATTGGACCGCCGCGCATGCGCCGGCCTGGCTGCGCGATCTTCGTTCGATGGTGCCGACGCAGCGCGTGCCCGTCGCGCAACTGCTTGCCGCGTTGCAGGCCATGCCGGCGCGGCCGCGCGAAGCGGCGTCGAGCACGCTGGTGTCCGTGCTGACGAGCGGCCGCGGCGAAGGCACGGTGTCGCTCTATGGCAGCTTGTTGCGCGCCAAGACCTGGACGATGCCCGATGCGGCGCGCCCGGGTGCATCGGTGGGCGGCGCGGCTGGCTGGCTCGCGGACGGCACGCCCGTGTGGCTCGGCGGTTCGGGCGGCAGCGCGCGCGTGCTGGCGTTCGCTGCGCCGCGCATTGCGCCGCTGCTCACGCAAATCGCCTTGCCGGACGACGGCGCATGCGTGATCGTCGATTTTTTCAGCCGCTATCCGATACGCGAAGTGCTTGATGGGAACCGGGCCAAAGGTCCTGCCACGGTTGCGGACGGGCCGCTGAACGGCGCATTCCGCGTGGGCTTTGTGAACGGCAACTGGGCCCGCGTGACGAGCCGCGGCGAACTGCGGCTCGATCGTAGCTTTGCGGGCGCGCCGCAAATAGTCGGACGCTTCGGCATGAACGACTACGTGGCACGCGTGGTGGAACGGGAAGGCGACACGGCGCAGCCGGAAGCGGCGAAGGCGCTCGCCGTGGCGGCTCGTACTTACGCCGTGCAGCATGGCGCCCACGATCACGGCTGTTTCCGTATCGGCGACAGCAGCAGTACGCAGCGCGTGTTGCCGCGTGCGCCCACCGAGGCGGCGCGCCGTGCCGCCGATTTCACCGACGCGCTCGTGCTCACCGGTGTTCCTGTGCAGTATCACCACGACAAGGCCGCGCCGGGGCAAATGAGCTGGCTCGACGCGAAGGCGTCCGCGCAAGCCGGACTCGCGTTCGACGCGATACTCGCGCGCGCATGGCCGCAAGCGACGCTGACTTCGTTCGAGAGTCCGCTGTCCGGTGACTGTGTGGCCGTGGCTGGGGCGCGCGAATGGCTGCAGCGCAACGCGCCGTTGTGGGCGCGGCGCATGAACGGCGCCGCCGGCTACGAGACGCCTGACTTGCCGGCCGTGTGTGCGGTCCGCGAAGGGCGTCCGTACGCGGATGCGCAGCGCAACCGGGTGTACGTGTACCGCTTGCAGACTGAGGAGGATCGTATCGCGCTGGCGCATGAATACGTTCACCTGGCCTTTCAGCACCATCCGCGTGGGCTCGACGAAGGTTTCGTCGAACGCACCGCACGTGTGCTGATTCGTACCGACAATCCCATCCAATGAACGACGTCACCTTTCTCTTTTCGTTGAAGCGGCCTGCGGTGGCGCGTGCGCTTCGCTCGCGCGCTGCCGGGTTGCTGGTGGCCGGCGCTGCGTTGTGTGCGTCGGGCAATTGCGCGGATGCATCCGCGGCCGACAAGGACGGCGCGCTTGCCGATCTGACCGCCGCATTCGGCGGCTGGCGTCATAGCGGGCTGACGAACGAGGCAGAGCAATTCGTTGCGGCTTACCCGCGGCCGCCGGTGGATCGCGGCGCACAGCGCTACCGCACGCTGATCGAAGGGCGTCTGAAGCGCATCGACCGGCACGCGCGCAAGCCGCCGACGCTGGTCGTCAACGGCAATGCAACGCCGCTTTATACCGACGACGAAGGCGCGTTCGCGCGGCCGTGGGCGTTCGGCGCGGGTTCGAACAGCATTGAACTGATTTCCGCCGATGGCAGGCAGCGTCAGCGGATGCAGTTTTACGAAGCCGATCGCGCCAAACCACAGGCCAAGCTGCGCGCCATGGTGACGTGGGACGATCCGCACGCTCAGGTCGATTTGCATGTCATCACGCCGGGCGGCCTGCACGCGTTCTTCGCCAATCCGACTCTGGAAGATGGCAGCGGCTTCGACGTGGATTCGGTCGACGGCGCGGGGCCGGGAATCTTTTCGTCGGCAGCGCCGCAGCATGGCACGTGGCTCTTCTTCCTCAACTACTGGGGCAATTTCGATTCCACAGGCTACAACTTCGACGCCGCCGCGCACGACCGCGATGTGATCACCGCAACCTTGACGTTGGTCTTCAATGAGAACACGCCGAATGAGCGGCGCGAAACGATGGTGGTTCCGCTGCGCAAAATCGGCGACCTGATGCTCGTGAAGAGCGAGCGACTTTGACAGCGCGACGGGGCCAGTAACAGGAGCAGTAACAATGAAGCGCAGAACGACCGGATGGATGAGCGCGGGCCGTGGCTTGCTGGTGCTCGCGTGCTTGCAGGGCGCCTCGGCCGCGCAGGCAGGCGACATCGACATGAGCGCGCCGCTGAACGGCTGGCGCAACAGTGGCGGCGACAACGAGCGCTACACGCAGGACGTGCATTATCCGGCCGTCGCGGTGGCGACGCCCGAAGGGCAATCGAAATTCGCGCTGATCGCTGGGCAAATCCGCAACACGCCGAAGCAGAAGGGCAAGTCCGTGGGCACGCTTGTGGTCGACGGCACGCCGTTGCCGCAGCGCATTGAAGAGGACGGCAAGTTCTCGCGGCCGTACGCGTTTCCTGCGGGCAGCAACGGTGTCGAACTGCGCGCGCCGGACGGCAGCCGCAAGCGTGTGCAGTTCTACGACGCTTACAGCGGCAAGACCGAGCCCAAGCTGCGCGTCGTGCTCGCGTGGGACACCGACGGCACCGACCTGGACCTGCACGTGGTGTCGCCGGATGGCGCGCATGCATGGTATGGCGATCGCGTGGTGCCCAACGGCGGCGCGCTCGACGTCGACGTGACGACTGGCTACGGTCCTGAGATCTATTCGTCTGCGGCGCCGCTCAAGGGCACCTATCTCGTCTACGTGAATTACTACGGCAGCGGCGCTGACCGGCGCGACATGACCGTCGCTCAGGTGACGATCATCACCAACGAAAATACGCCCAACGAAAAGAGCGAGACGATCCGGGTGCCGATGCGCAAAGCTGGCGAGCTGACGCTCGTGAAGACGTTTGTGATGCCTTGAGCCGCGCGTTGGTGCGGTCTATTGCGGCTTATTGCGAGCTGTCGACGGTTGCCTCGCAGGCGGCCCGCTTGTATGCGAGCGTCTGCGTGCAGTGTCCGAAAACCTTGCGCGCTCAGGTACTTGGCTGATTCTTGCGCAGGATATCCACAGGCTTTTCAACGTTTTCTGTGGACAACGGCAGCGTAGTCGGGAGTGTTGTTTTGCGCGCCTTCGTGCAAGTGGTTCGCGCTTGCGCTTACTGTCCCTTACGGGGCGTCAAGTTTCGGCCGATGCCGGTCGATAGAACCTGTAACCGGCTTTGCGCCGAACGCCTTGAAGAAATTGGAGGTCGCAATGAAAATCGACAGCGCGTTGCCGTCGACACCACCAGCCGTTTCTCGCGCAAGCAGCGGCGCCTCTTCATCTGTGAGCGCCGGCGCTGATGCTGGTTCGCGGGCCTCTGCGTCCAACGCGTCTTCACAGGACGCGGCTGTGCACATCTCCAGCCAGGGCGCCGCGGCGGCGGCTCAGGAGGTGAGTGCGGGCGATGGTGCGGGCGATGGCGTTAGCGCGAGTGCGGCTGATACGGCAGCAGCGGGGAATGGCGCAGCTTCCGATTCCTCCGCAGTGAAGTCGTTTGCATATGGCACGCTGGGGCTCGAACGGCCTGATCAGCCACACGAAGCGCGCAATGCTTTTTACACAGCGGGACGTTGGCTTGCGGCGGGCATCACCCTTGGCGGGATCATCTCGCTTTTGATCTGAAGCTGCGGAAGTAGTGGACTGCGGGGATTGATGGACTTCAGGCGGGGCGCGCTTGCCATGCACGAGGCACGGCAAGCGCGATGATGCGAACGCTGCTTAACGGTCGAGGAACGACTTCAGACGATCTGCGCGGCTCGGATGCATGAGCTTGCGCATTGCCTTGCTCTCGATCTGGCGAATACGCTCGCGAGTCACGTCGAACTGCTTGCCCACTTCTTCAAGCGTGTGATCCGACTTGGTGTTGATGCCATAGCGCATGCGCAGCACCTTTGCCTCGCGCGGCGACAGAGAGTCCAGCGCGTCGTCGATGGCGGCGCGCAAGTCGGCCTGCATTGCCGCATCGGCCGGCGACGAAGCCGCCGAGTCTTCGATCATGTCGCCGAGGGTGGCGTCGCCGTCATCGCCGACGGGCGTTTCCATCGAGACCGGCTGCTTCGCGATCTTCAGGATGCCGCGCACTTTCTCTTCCGACAGATCCATCCGCTCGGCCAGCACCGACGGATGAGCTTCCTGCCCGGTCTGCTGCAGAATCTCGCGCGAGATGCGGTTCAGCTTGTTGATCGTCTCGATCATGTGCACGGGCACGCGAATCGTGCGGGCCTGGTCGGCGAGCGAACGCGTCACGGCCTGACGGACCCACCACGTGGCGTACGTGGAAAACTTCCAGCCGCGGCGATATTCGAACTTGTCCACCGCTTTCATCAGGCCGATGTTGCCCTCCTGAATCAGGTCGAGGAACAGCATGCCGCGATTGACGTACTTCTTCGCGATGGAAATGACGAGACGCAGATTGGCCTCGATCATCTCGCTCTTCGCCTTGCGCATCTTCGACTCCGCCGCGACCATCTGGCGGTTGATCTCTTTCAGGTGCTTGAGCGGCAGCGAAACGGTGGCTTCGATGTCGATCAGCTTTTGCTGTTCCGACTGAATGGCGGGCAGGTGGCGCTCGAGCGCCGCGCCGTACGACGTGTTGCCGCGCGCCGCGCGCTCGGTCCAGCCGAGATCGGCTTCATGGCCCGAGAAGGATTCGATGAACTTCTCGCGCGGCATGCCGCTCTTCGTGACGACGATCTGCAGAATGTTGCGTTCGATTGCGCGAACCTGCGCGACCTGGTGTTGCACGTCGCCGCACAGACGGTCGATGGTGCGCGCGGTGAAGCGGATTTTCGCGAGGTGCTGCTGGATCTCTTCGCGTGCCTTCTGATACGACTTCGAGGTCACGTCGCCGCGGGTATGCGAGGCGTTCATGCGATCGTACAGAATGCCGACCTGCGCGAAGATCTCGAGGCAGTCGCTCGTGAGTTGCTTCATGCGTGCTTCGTCCGCCGCCGAGGAGTCGGCCGGGCCGACGTCCTCGTCGCTATCGCTGTCTTCGTCTTCGTCCGTGACCGCATCGTCGTCTGCGGCCGAGTCAGCACTGACGGTTTCTTCTTCGGCGGCGACGTTGTCTTCGTTCAGGCCGTCCACCAGTTCGTCGATGCGCAGCTCGCCGTCCGCGACCTGCTGGGCGCTTGCCAGAATCGCGGAAATGGCGAGCGGGCAGCCGGCGATGGCCTGCACCATTTCGTGCAGACCGTCTTCAATACGCTTTGCGATGGCGATTTCGCCTGCGCGCGTGAGCAGTTCGGTCGCGCCCATTTCGCGCATGTACATGCGCACCGGGTCGGTCGTGCGGCCGAACTCCGAGTCCACCGTCGACAGTGCGACTTCCGTTTCTTCGTCCGCCTGATCGTCCGAAACGACAGCGGGCGCGTTCGAGTTTAGCAGCAGCGTTTCAGCGTCCGGGGCCTGCTCGTAGACCTGCACGCCCATGTCGTTGAACGCGCTGACAATGCTGTCGATCGCCGCCGTTTGCGTGAAGTTGTCGGGCAGGTGGTCGTTGATCTGCGCGTGGGTCAGGTAGCCTTGCTCCTTGCCCAGCTGGATGAGCGCGCGCATCTGGCGCTGACGCTCTTCAGCCTGCTGCGGCGGCAGTTCGGCCGCCACGGGGATCGCTTTGCCCGCGCCCTTGCCCTTCGGCGTACGGCCCGACGGAGCCTTCGTGTAGGCGGCGGTTTCGTGTTGCGAATCTTCGCGATCAAAAGGGTTCACGTATTCTCCTCTAGAGGCTTCGCTATGAGACGCAAGACGCGACCGTCAGGCGTTTCGAGCATGGCTCAACATCACCTGAGTGACTCAACGCGGTTATATGGCTGTGTGCTCTGGGGAGCAAAAAAGATGAGCCCGCTTGGAGCGGGCCGATAGAATGTGCGAAATTCGCGCGGCTCGCATTATATACGAGCTTGCGCGTTCGCGCGCGTTGTGCGCGGCAATTCGTCGCAGATTGTTGCCGCGCTGCGTGCTGTGCCTGACTGCGCGGGCGGCGAGGCCATGCAAAAAAAGTTGCGGGAACAACGAGCACTCGTGACGGACCGCAGAAACATAACTATAGACTAACTCGCGCGTTGTCACACGAGTGCGTGCTGTCTTCGCTTGGGCGCGCGCGCCCGCTTGCGCCCCCCTCTATATGTAGCGCGAGGTTTTTTCGCATTGATTGGCGCCTCGCGAAAGAAAATTCGCAGAAGAGGCTTGACGACTTGTCACTCCGTCTTCATAATCTCGCTTCTCTGCTGCTGATGCAGCAACGCAGAACGAAGCGGTGCCGGGTAGTTGAAGCAGGCGCTGCGGAGTGAGCGGACCGATCTTTAAAAACTAGCAGCCGATAAGTGTGGGCGCTTGATGCGCGANGCGAGCCGGGTTNTTCGGNATCTGGCGNNAAGCGAAAGTATCAAGTCTCACACAGTAATGAAAGGAAGGTTTTTCTGTCGAGAGATGGAAGGATCATTCGTCAGTACGTTGAGTGAGCGACCGGGTTCGAAAGAGCCCGAAAACAGTAACAGGTTTGAACTGAAGAGTTTGATCCTGGCTCAGATTGAAC
>NZ_AWZV01000028.1 GCF_000472545.1 Burkholderia sp. WSM2232
GTGGCTTCGGTGGCTTCGGTGGCTTCGGTGGCTTCGGTGGCTTCGGTGGCTTCGGTGGCTTCGGTGGCTTCGGTGGCTTCGGTGGCTTCGGTGGCGTGCGGCGCGCACTGGCGCATCGCGTCGCGGCGCCAGTGAACGCACGCGCAGCGCAACGCCAGCGCACGTCCGCGCAACGGCATGGCGGGACGCTCCTGCACCGCCCCGGCCGACAAGGGCAACCGGATGAAACCCTTAAGTTTTCTGCCAATCCGCCGATATGCAGTCGAGGTCCGCGCGCCGGGATACGTCCCGCCAACGACGCGGCAACAGGCAGGAATCAAGCGCTCGGCCATCGCGCGTCGCATCCTTCGGGTCCGCTTGCGACCGGAGCACACGACAAGGCCGCGCGGCAGGACCAAACGGGAAACACACATGGGTCAAATCACCCTCACTCTCAAAGACGAGACCATTGCGACGTTGCGCAAGGACTTCGACGCTTTTCTGCGCGTATCGCTGAAGCTCGATCCGCAGTTCGCGACGCCGTCGTTCGAGGACTTTTTGCGCGCCAAGCTGCTCGACAACATGGTTCCGCTGACGGAGCACGCGGTTCAGCGGATGTTGCAAGGCGGCCAGTATGCATGGGCGAAACGCACGCTCGACAAGGAGTTTCCGGACGTTGTCGCGATCCTGATGCGGCAGGCAGGCGAATTCGGTTTCGGCTTCGCCGCGCGCTCTGAATGGACGCCCGAAGAGCTGGCCAAGCAGTGCCGCGACTGGGCGGCGGCGATCGTCAAGGAAGCCGAGGGCGATGCGGTGCTCGTCGACCCGCTCGCCGCGCAGATCAAGGGCGCGGTGCAAGACATCCAGGCGCTCGAGGAAATCATGCAGACGCCGGCATGGCGGCTCGTCGAATCGCTGCGTCAACGCGTGTACGAGGCGAAGGTGGCTTGCGAAACGAGCGTGGGCAGCACGGCGCGCGAAAAACTCGGTGAACTGCGCGGGCTGCTGCGGCTCGGCATTTCGCACGGCTCGTTCCAGAAGCAGGAAGCTCAGCAGATCATGGAATATCTGCGCCTGCTCAAACCGGAAATTTTCGTCGAAGAGCCGTACGACGTGTTCTCGCGGATGGCTGCATGGCTGCGCAACTTTTTCGTCCCACCGCGTCCGACCGCACAGCAGCAGCAACGTCAGTCACGCTGATTTCCGCCGGCCGGCGCGCTGCCTCGAGCCTACGGATTCTGCAAGATGAGTTGCGCGCGGCACCGATAGTCCCTCGGGGCTGCGGCGTTTGGCGCCATGACGTGCCTGCCTTGCGAGGCCGACCGGTGGCCTACGGTCCACCTGTCGCTCACTGCGCGCCTAGTCCCACATTTTTCTGAGCTTCGCGCCAATTTCCAGCTTTGCCCGCGCCGCGGCGGCCAGCCCCGCGGCGGTCGGCGCGCTTGGCTCGGGCACGCGCGGCCACGCGTAGGCGTCGAACAGAGGCATCAGATCCGCAGGAATGAAGCGCGTGCGCGACGCCCACACGTGACGGTCGCCAAGGTGCGTCTGGTTGTGCACGTAAAAGCGCTGCGGCACGACGATATGCAGGTCTTCTTTTGCGCGCGTCATCGCTACGTAGAGCAGGCGGCGCTCCTCGTCGATTTCCTCGTCGCTGCCGGTGCCCAGGTCGGACGGAATACAGCCGTCCACTCCATTCAGCACGAACACGTTGCGCCACTCCTGCCCCTTCGCCGAATGAATGGTGGAGAGGATCAGATAGTCTTCGTCGATGAGGGGCACGCCGGACTCGTCGCTGGTGGCGTCGGGCGGGTCGAGCGTGAGTTCGGTCAGGAAGCGTTCGCGCGACGCATAAGTGCCGGCGATGCTTTCCATCTGCAAGACGTCGGCATGACGGACGGCGGCGTCTTCGTGATTGCGCGCGAGGTGCGGTTCATACCAGCGCCGCACCATCTCGAATTCGGCGGGCCACGGGGTCTCGCGCCCGTACACGCTCGACATCAGCTTGACGAACGGATGCCAGTCCTCCTGTGCGCGCGGCGGCGGTGTGAACGCTGCGAGTACCCGGGCGGCCGTGTTAGCGGCTGAGGCGGCCGAGCGGGCCGTTCCGGTGGCGGTTCCTGTTCCGGGCGCGGTGGCGGTGCCAATGCCGGTGCCGGTGCCGGTGCCGGTGCCGGTGCCGGTAGCGTTTCCGGCAGCCGTTCCCATAGTAGTTCCGGTGGTGGTTCCCGCCGCGGTCTCGCGCGCGGCTCCCGTGCGCGTCACGCCGGCGGTCGCGTCGGCAGCATTGCCAGCGTCCACGCGCTCGGCAATGTCATCGAGCACCTTCGCCGCCGTGGCCGGCCCGACGCCCGGCAGCAACTGCACGACCCGGAAACCCGCCACGCGGTCACGTGGATTCTCGGCCCACCGCAACACCGCCAGCATGTCCTTCACATGCACGGAGTCGAGAAACTTGAGCCCGCCGAACTTCACGAACGGAATGTTGCGCCGCGTCAGTTCGATCTCCAGCGCCGCGCTGTGGTGCGCCGCGCGAAACAGCACCGCCTGCGATTTCAACTTGATGCCCTGCTCGCGCGCTTCGAGAACCTGTTCGACAACGTAGCGCGCCTGATCCACCTCGTCCGCGACCGTCACGAGACGCGGGCGCTGCGCCGAGGCCTTGTCGGTCCACAAGTTTTTCGTGTAGCGCTCGCTAGCCAGTTCAATTATCGCGTTCGACGCGGCCAGAATCGGCTGCGTCGAGCGGTAATTGCGCTCGAGCGTGACCCGCGTGGCAGGCGGGTCGAACTGCGCCGGAAAGTCGAGAATATTGCGCACCGTCGCGCCGCGAAACGAATAGATCGACTGCGCGTCGTCGCCGACCACGGTCAGGCCGCGCCCGTCGGGTTTGAGCGCGAGCAGAATGGACGCCTGCAGGCGGTTGGTGTCCTGATACTCGTCGACCAGCACATGATCGAAGCGCGCCGACAGGTCCGCGGCAATGGCCGGCTCGGCGGCCATATGCGACCAGTAGAGCAGCAAGTCGTCGTAGTCGAGCACGCTTTGCTTCTGCTTCGCGTCGACATAGGCGGCGAACAGCATGCGCAAGTCTGCCTCCCATTCGCGGCACCACGGAAACGCGCTCTCCAGGACCTGGCCAAGCGACGCGCCGGTGTTTACCACTCGCGAGTAGATTGCAAAGCAGGTGCCCTTGGCCGGAAAGCGCCGCTCTTTCGCCGAGAGTCCCAGTTCGTGGCGGACGAGGTTCATCAGGTCGGCGGAATCTTCGCGGTCGTTGATCGTGAAGGCAGGAGCGAGGCCGATCAGTTCGGCGTATTCGCGCAACAGACGCGCGCCGACACTGTGGAAAGTGCCGGCCCATGTGAGCCCTTGCGCGAGGGCGGCGCGCGCGCCGAGCGCGGCCGTGGCGATGCGCGCGACACGGCGGGTCATTTCCTGCGCCGCCCGCCGCGAGAACGTGAGCAGCAGGATTCTGCGCGGATCCGCGCCTTTGACGACCAGATTCGCTACGCGATGCGCCAGCGTGTTCGTCTTACCCGAGCCCGCGCCCGCGATGACCAGCAGCGCGCCGGGCGGTGCGTGAGGCGTATCGGCGCCGTGGTCGACGGCGTGCCGCTGTGCGTCGTTGAGCTTCGCAAGCCAGGCGGTGGCATCGGACGGCGGCGGAGATTCGGCGACGGGCAGCACGGTGTCTTTACAGGCGTTGGATGGGATCAGGAAGGGCGACGCATACTGTATATCCATACAACCCCGGCGCACAAGTGCCCTTTTTTGGACACCGCGGGCGCCACGCGAGCCATCGAACGCTTGCCTAACCCCGTCCTCACGTGCCGCCCCACGTCGCCAGCGGTACCGCCGCGCAAAAAACAATGGCCCGTTAGCTTGCGCGCAACGGGCCTCGACGATCCGACCAGACTTCCCTTTCATTGGACAAGCCGGAAGCCGCCAGCCAGACAAACTATTTACTGCTTCTTGGCATCCTTGAGATTGGCCTCAGCGTTGGCTTTGTCGGCGTCGGCCTGAGCCTCGGTCTTTTCCTTATCGGCCTTGGCTTGAGCGACGGCCGCCTTCTTGTCCGCCTTGGCCTGCTGTTTCGCGGCCTTCCTGTCGGCATGCGTGACGGGCGCGGCGGCCGGATCGCTCGCCTGAGCGAACGCGACCGACGACAGGCAGCCAGCAATCAACAGCGCGCCGAGCCGGCTCACGGTGAATCGCGCAGACTTCGTAGATTGATCTCTGTTCATGTGTTGCCTCCTTGCCAAAGCGCTCAAAACGGGGCGGGAGCGCGCCCCGCCCGAGCGTGAATCCGGTCACGGGCCAGGCACGCTATGCCCGGCTCCGACGCGATTAGTGCTTGACCTCGCCGCCGTCGTTCTGCTCGCCGGCCTGACCTTGCATGTTCATTTTCGTTTCGTTGCTGGCCGCCTGCTTGTCAGCCTTCATGTTGATCTTGGCGTCGCGCACCTGCTCCTTGTACTCGGACTTCGCGGCCTTCTGCTGTTGCTTGAGCTCCGCCTTCGACGCCTTCTTCGACGCCCGATACTCCGCGCTCGCCTTCGCGTTGGCTTCGCGCTTTTGCACGAGCGGGTCCGTCGAGCCCGGCGCGGTCAGGTTGGTCGGCGCCGGCGTCACGGGCTGTACCGGCTGCACGCCCTGCGCCGCCGGTGCGACATCGGCGCCCGGCGTCTGCACCTGCGCTTGCAGGTTGGCCCCCGCAGCGTGCTGCACCGGCTGGATGGGCTGCGTGGTCTGTGCCATGGCCGCGCTAGCGGCAAATGCGGTGATGGCGGTACCGATGAGTAGCGTACGAATCTGAGTCATGGTTAGTTCCTCTCTAAAATTGTCGTGACGCGGTCGGAGCTTCCGGTCCCGCGTCGCGGCGGTGCTGTGCAGGACGCCTTCCGGCTAACCCGCAGCCGAACTGCATGCGGCAAGCTTTGCTGCTGAGAGCCACTTTACGAGTGGAGTCGTTTCGTGGCGAACCGTGTTACGCAACGTTTCACTTTCCGACAAACACATAACATCTGCTTGCATTTGCTTTCGATGCGTTCGCCGCCACGCGGGGACGCGTGCCCGGGGACAACGCGTCTTCTTCGGGGCAAGCTTGTGGCTTATGATGCGAACCCCTCGCCCAAGGTGCAAAGCCCATGCCCAATCTCGATTTCACGCTGACCGGCGACTACGTCGAACTCCACAATCTGCTGAAGATTACGGGACTCGCGGAAAGCGGCGGCCAGGCAAAAATGATGGTCGCGGACGGTGCCGTGACCGTCGACGGGCGCGTCGAAACGCGTAAAACGTGCAAGATTCGCGCGGGCCAGGTGGTGCTGCTCGGCGACACGCGAATTGCCGTCCACGAAGCCTGAAGCCTTGGCGCTTGGGACCACGAGAATCCGCAGCCGGCTCACGCACCAAAAGCGTGCGCTCTCCATCGACATTGCAGCGGCTACACAATAAGCTGTCAGCTTCGCCGCGCACGGCGATCAAGCGACACGGCTGGACGCTGCTTCAGCGCAGGATGCATCACGCCGGTTGATGCGACTGTCTGCACGGGGATGCAACTCGACCGCGCTGCGCCGATGCGTGCAGCAGCCCTTTGCAACGGTGGCCTAAGCCGCTGCAAGCCAAACTCGTCGCCCAAAGCCGTCGCCGCGCTGCTGCCTTTTCACGCTTAACACGCACGCTCCATGACTCAATCCGGCTTTACTCGTGCCGTCGCCCGTCCGCCCACTCTCTCGCGCCACGCCGCCGACACTGCCCGGCTCGCCGCGCCACTTGCCATCGCGCAACTGTCGCAAATGGCAATGGGCGTCACCGACACTATCCTGCTCGGCTCGCTAGGCCCCGACGCGCTGGCGGCCGGCGGGCTCGGCGCGAACCTGTTTTTCGTCGTCGTCACGCTGCTGCAGGGCGTGCTCACCTCGGTCAGCGTGAGCGTTTCGCATGCGCGCGGCGCGCAGCAAGAAAGCCGCGTGCCGCATATCTACTGGACCGGCTTCGTGCTTTCGGTGTTGCTCTCGCTGCCGGCGTTCGTGCTGCTGTCGTTCGCCACGACGATTCTGCTTGCGTTTGGCGAACCCGCGCTGCTCGCGCATAACGTCGGCGAATACGCGGCTGTGCTGCGCTGGGGCGCGCCCGGCAGTCTGATCGGCGTGGGGCTGATGCGCTCGTTTCTGCCCGCTATCGGCGCGGCGCGGCGGCTTTTGTGGGTGTCGCTCGTGAGCGTCGGCGTGAACGGCTTTTTGAACTACGGGCTGATTCACGGCGCCTACGGCCTGCCGCGGCTCGGCTTCCTCGGCTCGGCCGCCGCGACTTCCATCACCGTCTGGCTTACGGCGCTCGTACTGATGGCACTGCTGCACCTGCAGCCGCACTATCGTCACTTCGTGGTCGCCACCCGCCCCAACGTGCCGCTCATGGGCGAACTATTCGGCATAGGCTGGCCTGTCGCGATCACGTACGGCGTCGAGTCCACGCTGTTTCTCGCGACCGGCCTGATGGTCGGCCTGCTTGGCGAGTCTCAACTCGCCGCGCATCAGATCGCGCTGAACGTCGCGTCGGTGGCGTTCATGGTGCCGCTCGCGATCGGCCAGGCGGCCAATGTGCGAGTCGGCTTCTGGTCCGGCGCGGGGCAGCCGCTCGCTGCGCGTCATGCAGGTTTTGTCGCGCTTGCGCTCGGCGTGGGCTTCATGACGCTGTCGGGCATCGTGCTGATCGCAGCGCCGCATTGGATCGTCGGCCTGTACCTGCATCTCGACGATCCGGCGAATGCCGCGACCGTCTCCCTTGCCAGTTCGCTGCTCGGCGTCGCGGCCATTTTCCAGATCGTCGACGGCATGCAGACGGTCGGCTCAGGTTGCCTGCGCGGCCTGAAAGACACCCGCATACCCATGATCGCGGCGGCCTTCGGCTATTGGGCCATCGGCTTTCCGACCGGCTACACGCTCGCGTTTCACTTTGGACTCGGCGCGCGCGGTTTGTGGTGGGGCCTCGCGGCGGGCCTCGCGAGCGTCGCTCTGCTGATGACGCTGCGCTTTCACAAACTGAGCTTGCGACGCGTACCTGCGACGGCGGAGGCGCCGCCCGCGGCATCGGTTTGACATCGCTTTGAAATAGGCCCAGCAGCGCTCGCAGCGAGCGCGCTCACTTGAGCTGCGAAGCACGCGACCGGCAATGATCCGGGCAGTTGCAGACGGCATGGCTGCGGCACGGCCGCGGCTTGAGCGGCACGGCCGCGGCATGAAGCGGCATGGAGCATGCATGGCTACGGCATCAAGCGGCATCGAGGAGCTGCACCGAACGCTCGCGCCCTCACCGGCCGAACGAAAACTGGTTGCAAGCGCAACGAGTCCCCAAGCACGCCCCACGCGTCAACGGTAAAATGCCCGGCTGCAGCGCAAGCCGCATGACCGCGTCGCCCGGTCAGTTGCACGATCGCGCGACGCTGCGCTGAAACCCGCGCGCGCCTCACAAAGGACACCGCGCCGCCGGCAGGTCCGCCATCCGCTGACGCACTGCCTTTCTCTTGCCAGTAGCACAGCAACCACCGCGACGCACAGGCGGCTGACGCGCCGGGCGCCGGGTGCTGTAAGCGGCGCACGCAAATGCCGCGCCGCCGAGCGTGCACTTGCCAGCGTCATCGTCGGCGGCGTCGGCGTCGTCATCGGCGGCGTCGGCGTCGGCGTCGGCGTCGGCGTCGGCGCGATCGTCGGCGTCACGCACCCTCGCTTCTCACGACAAGACACAACAAGGACCTCGCCTCATGCTTGCCCGCATTACCCGTCTCTTTCCGCTTTGGGCCGTGCTCATTTCGGTGGCCGCATATTTTTCACCGGCTTCGTTTGCCAGCATCGCGCCGCATGTCACGACGCTTTTGACCATCATCATGCTGGCGATGGGCGTCACGCTTTCGGTTGCGGACTTCCAGCGCGTCTTCACGCGGCCCGCGCCGGTAATCGCCGGCATCGTGCTGCATTACCTCGTGATGCCGCTCGCCGCCTGGGTGATTGCAAAGGCGTTGCGCATGCCGCCCGATCTGACCGCCGGCATGGTGCTGGTCGGCAGCGTGGCGAGCGGCACGGCGTCGAACGTGATGATCTATCTCGCGCGCGGCGACGTTGCGCTCTCCGTGACGATCAGCGCGTTGTCCACGCTGGTCGGCGTATTCGCAACGCCGTTGCTCACGCGCCTTTACGTGGATGCGTCGATCGCCGTCGACGTGCACGGCATGTTGATGAGCATTCTGCAAATCGTCGCGCTGCCGATCGTCGTCGGTCTGGTGGTGAACCATCTGTTCGGCAAGGCGGTTCGCAAGGTCGAGCCGGTGCTGCCGCTGGTGTCGATGGTCGCGATTCTGCTGATCATCGGCGCGGTGGTGGGCGGCACGCAAAAGAGCATTGCGTCCGTCGGACTCGTCGTGATGCTCGGCGTGGTGCTGCATAACGGCATCGGCCTGCTCGGCGGCTACTGGGGCGGCCGTCTGCTCGGTTTCGACGAGGCCGTCTGCCGCACGCTCGCCATCGAAGTGGGCATGCAGAATTCCGGCCTCGCGGCGACGCTCGGCAAGCTGTATTTCACGCCCATTGCCGCATTGCCGGGCGCGTTGTTTTCGGTGTGGCACAACCTCTCGGGCTCGCTGCTGGCGGGCTTCTGGGCAGGACGTCCGGCGCGAGGCTCGACGCATGCCAGCGAACGCCCGCGCAACGCAGAGCGAGTTTGAGGTGTTGCGGCGGCTGCGGCTGCGGCAACAAGGTCGGCTAAACAGGATCGGCTAAGGGAAAAAGCCGGCTGAACGCCGAACGCATCCGGCGCGTGGCCGCCCCAGCGCGTTCAGGGTTCGACTAACGGCGGGCGCCTGTCGAACATCAGGCGCGTCGGGCGAGCAGCAGTCACAGCGCACCGCAGTTCGACTAATGGCGAGCGCCTGTGGGACACCGGACGAGTCGGGCGAACAGCAGTCAGTCCGCGACGAGGTTCGACTAACGGGGAGCTCCTGTCGAACATCAGAAGAGTCCGGCGAGCAGCAGTCACAGAGCGCCGCAGTTCAACTAACGGCGAACACCTGTCGAACCCCAGACGCGTTCAGCGCGTCGCGGGCCGCCCGTCTCCCGCCCCGCGACCATTGCTACGTCATCGGCCATCGCCACGTCGCCCGCCATCGCCACCTCAATGGCGATCGCGACCGTATCGCCCCTCGCCCCCGCCATCCCCTCAGCACCTGCCCATCGCGCAAGATCAACACCAGTAGCGCTGCACGACCCACACCCCGCTTCGTGCAGCGCTGCACAGCCCGAAGGCGCGATTCCCCTTAGAATGGATTTTCCGGCAGCGTGAGTCAAAACAACGCGCCGCCGCACGAAAAGCCTGAACAAGAAAGGGGAAGAGCGTGCAGTCGCATTCACAACAAAAGCAGATCGCAATGCAGCGCAGGCGCGCAATCAACTCAGCGAGACATTTCTTCCTGCTGTGCTGCGCGTCGGCATTTCTGACCGCGTGCGCCACCAGGCCGCCGGCCACCGCGTTCGACCGGCCGGTCACTCACGCGCTGCCCGATACCACTGCCACGCCGCTGCGCACAGCGCTCCTGCCGCTCGAAGCCGCTCATCCCGGCGAGTCCGGCTTCCGCGTGCTCTCGAGCGGCACCGACGCATTGCAGATGCGCATTGCGCTCGCGCGTGCGGCGACGAAAACGCTCGACATGCAGTACTACATTGCCAACGAGGACACCACCGGCAAGCTGCTGCTCGGCGCGGCGCTCTACGCAGCGGATCACGGCGTGCGCGTGCGCATGCTGGTCGACGACCTGAATTTCAAGGACATCGACCGCATCATGGCGGGCCTCAACTCGCATCAGAACATTGAGATTCGTGTCTTCAACCCGTTCGGCAGCGCGCACGAGGGCGTGTTCGAACGCACGACGAATCTGTTCACGCAGATCGGCCATTTCACGCGCCGCATGCACAACAAGGCAATGATCGCGGATAACCAGTTGGCGATTGTCGGCGGCCGCAATCTCGGCGACGAATACTTCAGCGCAAGCGAGGTGCTGCAGTTTCGCGACATCGACGTGCTCGCGGCCGGCCCGATCACCGCCCACGTCTCCGCGAGCTTCGACGACTACTGGAACAGCAGCCTCGCGTATCCGCTGCGCGCGCTGAACAGGCAGAAATTCGACCCGCACGAGCTCGACCAGACTCGCGACGATCTGCGCCAGCACTGGCGCACGAACGCGGACCCCTACAACGCGAAGCCCTTGAATGCGACGCCGCTTTCCGCGCAGATCGCCGGCAAGCAGCTCGGCCTGACATGGGCACGCGCGGAGTTCGAGGCGGATCAGCCGGAGAAGATCGAGACTCCGTCGCCGGATTACGTGAGTCCGCCGATGAAGCGGCTGGGCGAACTGATGAAGGACGCGCGCAAGGATTTTCTGATCGTGTCACCCTACTTCGTGCCGCACGATGCGGGCGTCAAGGCGCTAGGCGAACTCACTCACCGCGGCGTACGTGTCGCTATCCTGACCAATTCGCTTGCCGCCACCGACGCAGTCGCCGTGCAGGCGGGCTACAGTCCGTTTCGCGTGCCGCTGCTCAGGCAGGGCGTCGAATTATATGAATTCCGGCCACGCCAGGAAACGCCGACGGCGGGCTTCGCCGGGTCGCGATCGCGCGCGAGCCTGCATGCGAAGACCTATGTGATCGACCGTAGCATTCTCGTGATCGGCTCGATGAACCTCGATCCGCGCTCGGCGCATCTGAACACCGAACTCGCGCTCGTGATCCACAGCCCTGAACTCGCGGCGCAGGTCGCCGATATTTTCGAGCGCGCCGTCGGCCCCGAACAGAGCTATCGCGTGACGCTCGCCGACGACGCGCAGCTCGCGTATCTGCGCTCGATCGACGCGCCGCTGTCGCCGCTCGTGTGGACGGACGTCGAGAACGGCGTGCGCCGAACCTACATTTTCGACCCGCAGGCAGGGTTATACCGGAATGCGCTAACCGGGCTATTCTCCCTATTGCCGGTCAACGCAGAACTTTAAAGCGGAGCTGAACATGACTGAAGACGTACGAATGGAGCGCGACACGTTCGGTGAAATCGGCGTGCCCAATGCCCGTCTGTGGGGTGCGCAAACGCAGCGCTCGCTGCAGAATTTCCGCATTTCCACCGAGAAGCAGTCGCCCGAGCTGATCACCGCGCTTGCCGTCATCAAGCGAGCCGCGGCCGAGGTGAATCTGGGCCTCGGCGTGCTCGACGAGAGCAAGGCGCGCGCGATCATGCAGGCGGCCGACGAGATCATCGAAGGCAAGCATGCCGAAGAATTTCCGCTCGCTGTCTGGCAGACCGGCTCCGGTACGCAGACCAATATGAATCTGAACGAGGTGATTGCCAACCGCGCGAGCGAACTGCTCGGCGGCGAGCGCGGCGAGGCGCGCAAGGTCCACCCGAACGACGACGTGAACCGCGGGCAATCGTCGAACGACGTGTTTCCGACAGCCATGCACGTGGCCGCCGCGCATGGCATCGTGAAGCATCTGTTGCCCGCGTTGAAGACGCTGCGCGATACGCTCGACGGCAAGGCCAAGGCATTCGCCGACATCGTCAAGATCGGCCGCACGCATTTGCAGGACGCTACGCCGCTCACGCTCGGCCAGGAGTTTTCGGGCTACGTGGCGCAGCTCGACCAGGGCATTCGTCACGTCGAATCGGCTTTGCCGCATCTGTATGAACTGGCGCAAGGCGGCACCGCAGTGGGCACCGGCCTGAACGCGCATCCGCAATTTGCGCAAAAGGTCGCGGCGGCAATTGCGCAGCTAACCGGCGTTCCGTTCGTCTCGGCGCCCAACAAGTTCGAGGTGATGGCCGCCGCCGACGCGCTCGTGTTCGCGCACGGCGCGCTCAAGACGGTGGCCGCGAGCCTGAACAAGATTGCCAACGACATCCGCTGGCTCGCGAGCGGTCCGCGCTGCGGACTCGGCGAGCTGTCCATTCCCGAGAACGAGCCGGGCAGCTCGATCATGCCGGGCAAGGTCAACCCGACGCAGTCCGAAGCCCTGACGATGCTCTGCGCGCAGGTGTTCGGCAACGACGTCGCGGTGAACATCGGCGGCGCGAGCGGCAACTTCGAACTGAACGTATTCCGGCCGATGATCGCGCACAACGTGCTGCAATCCATCCGCCTGCTGACGGACGGCGCGCACAGTTTCAACGAGAACTGCGCAGTCGGTATCGAGCCCAATCGCGAGCGGATCGACACGTTGCTCAACGAGTCGCTGATGCTGGTGACAGCGCTCAATCCGCACATCGGCTACGACAAGGCCGCGCAGATAGCGAAGAAGGCGCATAAGGAGGGCACCACGCTGAAAGCCGCCGCGCTAGCGCTCGGCCACGTGAGCGAGCAGCAGTTCGACGAATGGGTGCGGCCCGGCGACATGGTGGGCCACTCGGTGCCGTGAGTGCCGCGTAGGGTGTCGAGTGATTCGGGCGACTCGGGTGAGTCGCCCGGGTTCAAACTGCAATCTGGCGAGCGGAAGCATCGCAGCCAGGCGGCTTCGGAGCCGCCGCTCCCCCGCACGTTTCGTGCGTCAGATCTTTCCCTGCGCCACTTCCTCGGGCTTGAGTTCGACGATCGCGTCGAGCGCCTCTTTCACGTCCATCGCGTACCTCGCAAGGCGCTTCTGCTCGTCCGTCTCCGGCACGAACGACGGCACCTGCACCGGATGACCGTTCTCGTTGACGGCGACCATCACGACGAGGCAATCCGTGGTCTGCAGCAGCTCGCCGCCCTTCGGATCGCCGGCCTGCACCGACACGTGAATGTGCATGCTGGTACGCCCCGTCGCCACGACGCGTGCTCGCAACTCCACGAGATTGCCGACCAGAATCGGCCGGCGAAAACGAATGTTGCCGACGCTCACCGTCACGCAATATCGCCCGGACCACACGGCCGCGCACGCATACGCGGTTTCGTCGATCCATTTCATCAGCGCGCCGCCGTGCACCTTGCCGCCGAAGTTGACCGAGCTGGGTTCGGCGAGAAAGCGGAATGTGGTTTCGGAACGGTCCAGCGGCGCTGAGGGATGACTGCTCATCTTGACTCCGGTCAATCGGATGCATTGAAAGGAGGCGATTATACGAGGGCAATATTGACAACGTGGACAGTTATCGTCAGATGCCGCGACCGGCCGCCGTATTGTCGGAGCCCGCGATAACGCCACGCGCCGGCGACGTCATCGCCGACGTGAAGCGTTCCCGATACTCGAGCGGCAGCACGCCGAAGCGCCGCACGAACGCACGCCGCAAGTTCTGCTCGCTGCCGAAACCGCAGTCGAGCGCGATCCGCTTGAGCGGCCGGCGCGATTCGGCCAACGCCCGCGAAGCCGCCTCCAGCCGCAGCGCCGACACCGTTTTGGCCGGCGTGCGCCCCACTTCGTCGACGTAGCGCCGCGCGAAAGTACGTGGTGTCATCCGCGCGCGTTCGGCAAGCCGCTCGACCGTCAGATCTTCCCGCAGATGCGCGGCCATCCAGCTATGCAAGGCTTCGAAGGGCCCGCCCGCCGACGCCTGCGCCGCCAGCGCCGCGCTGAACTGCGACTGCCCGCCCGGCCGCTTCATGAAGACGACAAGCCGCCGCGCGGCCTGCATCGCGACCGCATGGCCCAGGTCTTCCTCGATCAGTGCAAGCGCGAGGTCGATCCCCGCGGTCACGCCCGCGGAGGTCCAAACGGCGCCCGGATGCCGGCCGGCGCTGCCGGTTGCGCCGGGGCTGGGATCGTGGCTGGCGTCGCGAATGAAAATCGGATCGGCGTCCACCTGGACATTCGGAAAGCGGCGCGCCAGTTGCGCTGCTTCGCGCCAATGCGTGGTCGCGCGCCGGCCGTCGAGCAGTCCCGCTGCCGCCAGATAGAACGCACCAGTGCACACGGAACACACGCGGCGCGCGCGCGGCGCATTGCTTCTGATCCACGCGACCAGTTCCGGCTGCAGCGTGCAGTGCGGGTCGATTGGCACGCCGGGGACGATGAGCGTGTCGATCGGCTCGGTCTCGAGCGAGTCGAGCCGTTGGGTGACGACGGGTAAGCCGGTGAAGGTCTGAAGCACGCCGCCGTCGATAGACGCAATCGTCGTGCGGTATGCCACAGGATGCGCGAGTGACGGCGAGGGCGTGGACAGCACGCCAGGGCTGGGGCCAGTGCTGGTGTGATTGCCAGTAGCCGCGCTGCGGCTGGGGCTCGCGACCCTGTCGTTGCCGTGGTTAGTGACGTAGCCTGTGCCTGTGCCTGTGCCTGCGCCAACGCCACTGCCATGACCAGAACCGCCGCCCGCGGCCATAGTCAGCTCCGCGCGCCAGAATGCCTCCAGCGGGCCGCATGCGTCGAGCAGCACCAGATCGGGCGCGACGGCAAACACGATATGACGCGCGCTCATCATGCCACTCCCGCGGCCGCGCGGCGCTTCGACGAGCGCGCGTAAGCCAGTGTGGCCAGCGCCGCCATGCCCAGCAACGGAAAGATGGCCGCATTGATCGTCGCCCAGCCGAAGCGCGCCAGTAATTGCCCGGCGAACAGCGAACCGAGCGCGGAACAGGCAAACGTCGTGAATTCGCTGGTAGCCTGGGTCTTGGCGCGTTCGGAGGGCCGATAAGATTGCGCAAGCAGCGTCGAGCCGCCGACAAACATGAAGTTCCAGCCCACGCCAAGACACGCGAGCGCGACATAGAAATGCGCAAGATCAGTCGAACGCAGTGCGAACACGCCGCACAGCGCCGACAGCACGATGCCCGCGCCGATCACCGGCAACACGCCGAAGCGCTTGATGAGCCGGGCCGAAAACAGCGACGGCGCGAACATGCCGACGAGATGCCACTGAATGATTGCTGCGCCGTCGCCGATGCTATGTCCGCACGCAACCGCCGCGATCGGCGTCGCGGTCATCACGAACATCATGACGGCATAGCCGAGCGCATTGTTGGCGAGCGCCGCCGCGAAGATCGGCTGACGCACGATCTCGCCGAGGGGCCGCGCGGCGTCATGAGGTGTGGCTGGGGCGGGCGCGGGCGTCATGTCGCGATAGAGCAGCATGAGCAGGACTATCGACGCGAGCCCCAGCCCGGTCACGAGCGCATACGAACCCGCAAACGCCACCGGCGCGAGCCAGTCCTTGCTCCACGCGGCGAGCAACGGCCCGCACACCGCCGCGACCACGCCGCCGGTGAGCACCGTCGAAATCGCGCGGCTCTTGCCGTCGAGCCCGACCGCGTCAGCGGCGGCGAGCCGGTAGTACTGCGCGAACGCCTGAAATACGCCGACCGTCGCAGTCCCTGCGCAAAAAGCCCAGAAGTCGTGGTGAAAGATCGCCCAAACCGACACTGCGCCGCCTAGCGCACCGACGCCCGCCCCAAGCACGAAGCCCGCACGGCGGCCAATACGCGCCATCAAAAAGGACGCGAAGATCGTGGTTAGCGCGGCGGCCACGGTGATCAGCGAGAAAGGCAATGTGGCGAGCGCTTTGTCGCTCGCGAGCGTATAGCCGACCAGACCCGTGAGCGTGAGATCAATGGACACCGACGACGTGTACAGCGCCTGGCACACTGCCAGTACGCGCGCCGCACGCCGACCCTGCGGATCGGGGCCGTGCAGGTTTGCGGTCGGGTCGGAGAAGCTCGAGGCTGTGCTGGCTGTGCTGGCTGTGCTGGCTGTGCTGGCTGTGCTGGTTGGGCTGGTTGGGCTGGTTGGGCTGGTTGGGCTGGTTGGGCTGGTTGGGCTGGTTGGGGTGGCTGGGCTGGCTGGGCTGGCAGAAGTGGCAGGCGGCATGAATCGGTCCCGGCAAGTGGAATGGGCGCGAGCGGTCGCCGCGGTGAAAGCCGTAGAAGCCGCCGCATCCGCCTGAGCAGCCAAATGAGCCGCGGCCACCGCTCGCGGCGCCCTGACCCAATGGCTCGTGTGACGAAAGGGCCATCGTCACACGACTGCCCGTGGCAGTCGTGACAATGATGCATCATTTACTGCCATCCATCGCACCATTAGACTGCGAAACACACCGCAGCCAGCCGATCCACTACTTGCTGTGGAAGGTGATCCCTTCGTCGATGGTGCCGTACATCGTGACGCTGCCGCCCCCGGACGGACCGCCTTGTGCGCATGCGCCCAACAACACGATCGACGCCAGCAAGCCCAATACGATTTTCATGACTGCGTTCCTGCAAAGACAGGCGTCGATTCTAGCCTGGCGCCGCTTGGGCTCGCGCAAGCCCGTTGCCGCAGGCTCGCGGGTTCGCAGGCATTCAGACGCGCGGACCATCAAGGCGGATTTTCGTAGCGGCCGTAATCCACTGTTCACGTTAAGCTGAAACATCGAATGAACGCGCCGCGTAAAGTGCCCGCATGAAGTGGCTGCATGAAGTGGCTGCATGACCTCTTGCGCAGCCCGCACAGCGCAAACCCGACCGAACCTGGAGCACCCTATGTCCGCCCTCCTCGCAGACGAACACAATCACTTTCCCGGCCTCAGCCGGATTGGCGCGCTGCTCGCGGACCCCGGCCGCGCCGCCATGCTGTGGGCGCTGATGGACGGCAGCGCCCGCCCTGCCGGCGAACTGACAATGATCGCGGGACTCTCGCCGTCGGCCGCCAGCGCGCATCTCGCCCGGCTCACCGAGGGGGGCCTGCTCGCGCTCGAGGTGCGAGGGCGGCACCGGTATTTCCGCATAGCGTCGGCGGATATCGCGGCGTCCATTGAAGCGCTCGCCAACGTCGCGCAAGTCAGCGCGCCGCAGCGCCCCACGCCGCGCCCGGTGCGCACCGTGCCGACCGACATGCGCTACGCGCGCACCTGCTACGATCACATGGCGGGCGAGCTGTCGGTGCGGGTGTTCGAGCGGCTCGTCGCGCGCGGACTGCTGAGCCTGCAAGGCACGTCGCTCGAAGCCACGTCCGAGGGCGCCGCCCGCTTTGCCGACTGGGGCATCGACCTGTCGGCGCAGCGCGGCCGCCGGCGCCGCTTTGCCTGCACCTGCCCGGACTGGAGCGAGCGCCGTCCGCACCTCGGGGGCGCGCTCGGCGCGGCGTTGCTGGAGTCGTGGGCCGCGCACGGCTGGGTGGAGCGGACCGAGCGTCCGCGTATTCTGCGCATCACGCCCGCCGGTCATCGGCATTTCGACGCGTTCCTCGCCGACTGAGCAAAGCCGCCGGGAGCCCGTAGGTTGGCAACGGCGGTGAGCCGATCGAGACCTTTTGTTACCGCTGGTGAGCCGGCCTTACAAATGTGGGGGCCTTGAAACAGGCGCTGCAGGTAGAGTGATTCACGGATACCGCATGCAAATGCGTCCGTCGGAGAACAGAACATGCAAGCCATGACCCCACGCTTACCTTCAGGACATCGCCCTGTCTGCTACACGCTGATCGCCACGGCGGCGTTTCTGCTGGCGACGCAGTGCGCGCTCGCGCAGCAAGCTGTCCCCGCGCCGCAGGCTGCGGCCACCCAGAACACGGACCCGCCTGGACGCGTCGCGCGTCTGAACTACATGGCTGGGACCGTGACCACCGAGCCGGCCGGCGCCGCCGACTGGTCGTACGCGCAGATCAACCGGCCGCTGACAACCGGCGACCAGTTGTGGAACGACGAAAACGCGCGCTCGGAGCTGCATATCGGCTCGACGGCGCTGCGTCTCGGTCAGTCCACCAGTCTCGACCTGCTGAATCTCGACGACAACAGCGCACAGCTGAAGGTCGCGCAAGGCACGCTGTCGGCGCACGTGCGACAACTGCCGCCGGGATCGTCGTACGAAATCGACACGCCCAATCTCGCGCTGGGACTGAACGGACCGGGCGACTACCGCGTCGACGTCGCGCCGGACGGCAGCAGCACCACCGTCACCGTGCGCAGCGGCAGCGCGACGGCTTACGGCGACGGCGCTCAGGTGCCGATCGCCGCCGGTCAGCAGATGCGCTTTGCCGGCACCAACCTGCAGACGCTCGCCGAGAGCGGCGTGCCGGGCCCGGACGGCTTCGATCAATGGACAGCGAGCCGCGACGCCGCCGAAGACCGCTCGGTGTCGGCGCGCTATGTATCGCGCGAGATTCCGGGTTATCAGGACCTCGACGCCAACGGCACATGGCGCAGCAGCCCGCAGTACGGCGAAGTATGGGTGCCGCGCGCGACGCCCGCCGGCTGGGCTCCATACCGTGAGGGCCACTGGGTATGGCAGGCGCCTTGGGGCTGGACCTGGGTCGACGACGCGCCGTGGGGCTTCGCCCCGTACCACTATGGCCGCTGGGCTTATGTCGACGATTCCTGGGCCTGGGTGCCCGGCCCTGTCGTGGTAAACGCGCCGCCGGTTTATGCGCCGGCATTGGTCGCGTTCGTTGGCGGTGGCGGCGGCGGAGTCGACTGGGGCGTGAATCTGGCGATTGGTGGCGCGATGGCGGCGGGCGTCGCGTGGTTCCCGCTCGGCCCGGGGGAACGGTGGCATCCGCAATGGGGCGGACGCGACAGCTGGAGCCCACGCTACTACGAACGTGTCAATCAGACGACGGTGGTCAATAACTACCACGTCACGAACATCACCAACGTGCACAACACGTACATCAACTATCGGGCGCCACGGGCCGTGACCGCTGTGCCGGCGACGGCTTTCGTGCACGGGCAGCCGGTCGGACGCTTCGCACAGAAGGTCGATCCGGCGCAGTGGCGCAACGCCCGCATCAACCCCGGCGCGCCTGGCATTGCGCCGGTGCGCGAGAGTTTCGGACCAGGCCAGCGCAACGCGGATCGCCGGCCGCCGGCGCAGGCCATGACGCGTCCGGTGGTCGCAACGCGCAGTCCGTCGATGCCGCCCGCCTACCGCGACGGCCTCGCGCAGCGTTTCGCGCAAAGCGGTGCCCGCGTGCCTGGCGCGGGGCAGCCGATCGTGCGGACGTCGGTGCCGGCGCACTTCGTCGGCGGACGCGGTGCGTCGCCGGTCGCGAATGTGCGGGTCGTGCAGTCGCATATTCCCGGCCGCATGCCTGGCGCGGCAGCAGGCGCGCCTGTGCCGCAGACGCTGCCGGGCGGACCGAGCGCGGCCGGCATCGTGAGCCGTGACCAACACCCGGGACCCGGTGCGGGCGACGCGCCTGCCACGGGTCTACCGCAACGTTCGGGTATGCAGCAGGAGCGGCCCGGCGCCGTTGAACAGACGCGTGGCCCGCAGCGCGGAGGGGCGGCCGCGCCGTCGAACGGCGTGCCGCGTCCGCCGCGTGAGAACGGTGGCAATGCGCCAGGCTTCGTGCAGCAGCGCGGCACGGCTCAGCAAGCGGCGGCGGACGGGCGCCACGAGCCTGTGTGGACGCAGCCGCATACGCCGATGGCGCTGCAGGCGCAGCAGACGCAGCAGGCGCAGCAGACACAGCAGTCGCGGCAGGCACAGGCAGCGCCGCAAGGCCGGCCGCGCGGCAGCGAAGCATCGCAAATCGCAAGGCCCGAGATCGCACAGCCGGTTGGCGGAGACCAAAACACAGCCATGCGCCAGCGCGCGGTCCCGCACCCCCCGGAAAATCCGGCGGCGACGCAACCGCCGGGCACGCTCCAGGTTCAAGGGCAGCAACGGAATTTGCAGACGCCGCGGGGGGATTATCGTGCCCAAGCGGGCGAGCTTGGTGGGCCGCAAGGTCAACCGCAGCCGCGTCAGCAGGCTCAAGCTCAGGCCCCGAGTCAGGAACTGTCAGCGCAGGGCATGCGGCCGCAGCGGGCCCAGCCAGTCCCAGATACGCGGACGCAGCAGCAGGCTTATGTCGAGTCTCGCCCACAGCAGATGCAGACGCGTCAGGAACCGCAGCTACAGGCGCAACAGCAACCTCGTCAAGAGTTTCATCCGCAGCAGACGCAGCCGCGCCAGGAGCCGCGTCCTCAGCCTCAGGTTCAACAGCAACCTCGCCCAGAGTTTCATCCGCAGCAGTTGCAGCCGCGCCAGGAGCCGCGTCCTCAGCCCCAGGCTCAACAGCAGCCTCGGCCGGAGTTTCATCCGCAGCAGATGCAGCCGCGTCCGGAACCGCGCCCCCAGCCTCAGGCGCAGCAGCCACGCCCGCAACCGCAGCACGGCGATCAGCATTCGGGCGGTGGCCACGACGAGCATCATCGAGGCTAAGCGTCCCCTGCTGTCCGACGCTTCGCCATTCGCCGGCACAAAAAAGCCCCCGCGATCCGCATCGCGGGGGCTTTTTTATAGCGCCCTCTCAAACAGCCATTGGCGCGGTCAACGGTTCGTGATGCCGGTAGCCGATCAGCGAAAAATCCGACGGCTCGATTTTTTCCAACCATTCAGGAGCGTACACGCCGGTCTTCGCATACTCGGGCACGCGTTCGGAAATGGCCAGCGTCGGGCTCTCATAGGGCTCGCGCGTGAGCTGCTGGTTCAGCATGTCGAGCTGATTTTCGTAGATGTGCGCGTCGCCGATAAAGTACGTGAACCAGCGCGGCGTGAAACCCGTCAGGCGGCCGACCAGATGCAACAAAACCGCGCCCTCGGTCAGATTGAACGGCGTGCCGAGCCCGACGTCGTTACTGCGAATGTACAGACATAGCGAAATCTCGCGACGCGCGACGTTCGGCAGAAACTGATAGAGCAGGTGGCAAGCCGGCAACGCAATCTGATCCAGCACCGCCGGGTTCCACGCATGAAACAGAATGCGCCGGTCCGACGGGTTCTGCATGATCGTGTCGAGGCACTGGCGCAACTGATCAATCGCCTTGTACAGCAGCACCTTGCGGTTGCCGTTTTCGTCGAATTCGGTGACGGCCCTGAAGCCGCGCGCGTGCGCATCGGCAAGCTGCGCGCTAGCGGAGGCGTCCAGCACCTTGTAGGCGGGCCACTGGCGCCATTGCACGCCGTACACGTCGCCAAGATCGTCCGGACCTTGTCGATAGGGGTTGGCGAGCCACTGCGGATTCTGGTTCGCGTTCGCGTCCCACACCTTGCAGCCGAGGTCGCGAAAATCGGCCGCGCTGCGCGACGCGCGCAGGAAGCCGACCAGTTCGCCCACGGCCGACTTGAACGCCAGCTTCTTCGTCGTAACCGCCGGGAAACCCTGCTGGAGATCGAAGCGCAACATGGCGCCCGGCATGCTGATGGTGCGAATGCCGGTGCGATTCTCCTGCCACGTGCCAGTGTCGAGAATCGTGCGGACGAGGTCCAGGTATTGTTTCATGCGGGTCCCTTCGACACGGCGCTAGCGCAGGCAAGCTACAGGCAGTGCACCGCGAGATTGAGCGGAAAACCCGATTTTACCAAGCGCGGCCGCCTGATGCCGAGGCCGAGGCCGAGGCCGATGCGGATGCCGATGCGATGGCGGAAGGCCCAAGGCAGACGCCAACGCCAGCGCCAGCGCCAGCGCCAGCGCCAGCGCCAGCGCCAGCGCCAGCGCCAGCGCCGCGAACATCATGCGCGAGATGCGAAGAAGGTTGTGCTATCGAGCGAAACGGAACGGCATACGGGCAGATGGAACCCGCTCGCAAACCGCAGATTGCCACTGCCCGGCCGTTCGACCAATCAGGACGTCGTTCGCAACTGCGAGGCACCGCCTGTCAGAGATGCGGCACCGACGCCGGCAAGCTGCCATGCGACGACGCGAGCGGCTCGCTTTCCATGTGACGCATGCCGTGCGAGCAGAGCAGCCGGTACAGCGTGACGCGCGAAATGCCGAGCTCCTGCGCCGCGTCGCCAAGACGGCCGCGGTGCCGCAACAGCGCCAGCTCAATGGCCTGACGTTCGGCGGCCTCGCGCGCCTGCGCGAGCGACACCGGCACGATCTCGACGTACTCGGCCAGTTCCAGATCGCGTGCCGTGATTGCACGCCCCTCGGACATCACAATCGCCCGCCGCACGCGGTTGATGAGTTCGCGCACGTTGCCCGGCCAGCCGTAATTGTGCAAAGCGGCGATGGCGTCCGGCGCGAAGCCGCGCAGGCGGCGGCTTGCGTCTTTCTTGAAACGTTCCAGCATGTGGCGCGCAAGCAGCTCGATGTCCTTGCCGCGCGCGCGCAGCGGCGGCTCGTCGATCTGCAGCACGCATAGGCGGTGATACAGGTCGGAGCGAAAGCGCCCTTCGATCATCGCTGCCGTCATGTCCACGTGCGTGGCCGAAATGATCCGCACGTCGACGTCTATCGCACTGTGGCCGCCCAGCCGCTCGACCTTGCGCTCCTGCAGGAAGCGCAGCAGGCTCGCCTGGCTTTCCAGCGGCAGATCGCCGATTTCGTCGAGAAACAGCGTGCCGCCGTTGGCCGCTTCCACGCGGCCGATCTTGCGCTGGTTTGCGCCGGTGAAGGCGCCGCGTTCATAGCCGAATAGTTCGGACTGCAGCAGGTGCGGCGGAATAGCGCCGCAGTTGATCGGCACGAACGGCGCGTTACGCCGGGCGGAGCGTTCGTGAATCGCGACTGCCGTGAGTTCCTTGCCGGTGCCCGATTCGCCCGAGATGAAGACCGGCGCGTCGGTCATCGCGACCTTGCGGATCGAGCGGAAGAGCGCAAGCATGGCGTCGCACGAGCCGACCATTTCGCCTTCGGCGCCTTGCGAAGCGTCGTTCGACGCCGGTTCCCCAAGCGAAATCATGCCGTACGCGTGACCGACGGAATCCACGATGCGGTCGCCCGAATACGGCACGGTCACATAGTCGAAACAATAATCGCGCACGAGACGGCGCAGCGCCGCGTCCTGAAGTTGACCAGGGACGGTCGCCGCGACCCAGCCGACATTGGGCATGGTCAGGCAGGATTCGAAAGCGGCAATTTCATGCGGCTGGAAATGACTCGACAGATCGAGCAGGCCACCCGCTGCCGAACCGGCGCGTACGGCCCGGCGCGCGTCGCGCGCCGATCCCACCACTTCCACATGCCAGCCGCGCTGGTGGAAGCGGGTGTGCAGTTCCGCGCTCGGCTCGCGCGAAACGTAAATCAGTTGCCGCGTTGCGGGTTCCATTATTCAGATCCTCTCGTCAACGAACGTTAAGGATGATGCACGCACCTGAACCGCAATTCAGACACGCTGGCACATTCGGGATTCGCAAATAGCAAAAACCGAACGGCCATTCCATTCCGTGCGGACAGCTGATCCCCAGAAAGCGGCGTGTGTGTTTGAGACGGCCCGTTAGCGGGCTTTTTTTAAAATTTAGAGCTCTTTCCGAGAGCTTACTATACGCGCGCCGCTTGGAAAACAATTATGCGAATTTAATCCGCCTGCCTTTCCCAGCAAGGCCCAGAGCGCGGCAAATAAGTAATCAACTTACGAATAACGAATTGTAGATACGCTTTTCTCATTGGCGCCCGCCCAGGTAGTTCGTACCGCATCAATTAACACTTAATAGGTATTTCCTTCCCCCCGTTTCAGACGTGAAACATTTTTGGCCATTTCTTTTAATTGGATTGCCCGCGCGTCGAGTTGCAAGCCGATGCGACAACGAATTGGAGGCGTTGGCACGGGTTTCGCTAATCGTCTCGCAGAGGAGACTCATCATGCGATTACCGTTATTACGTGTGCGGGGCGGCGCGCGCGTCACCTTATGGGACGAGATCGCCCCGCCTCGGCCGTTGCCGCCTCCGCTGCCCGTCCGAAGCCGCCCGCACGACGGAGGGCGGCGTGGCGGACGATCTGCGGAAATGACCCGGCGCCGGGCGCGCCCCGCCTGGTCCCGCACGCCGCGTACGGCCCGGTCGCGCAGGGAACTGGCTGCCTGCGTCAGGTAGAATCGATCCGGTTACGTTCCCCTTTCCATTCGATGACGACGCTCACCCTGATCGTCGCTCGCGCCAATAACGGCGTGATCGGCCGCGACAACCAGTTGCCCTGGCGACTTCCCGAAGACCTGGCGTTTTTCAAGCGCACGACTATGGGCGCGCCCATCATCATGGGGCGCAAAACGCATGAGTCGATCGGCAGGCCCCTGCCGGGACGGCGCAACATCGTCGTGACACGGGATGCGACGCGGCGTTTCCAGGGCTGCGACGCGGCCACCACGCTTGGCGAAGCGCTGAAGCTCGCCGCGCAGGATCAGGCGCCGGAAGCGTTTCTGATCGGCGGGGCGCAGTTGTATGTGGAAGGGCTGCGTCTCGCGGACAAGCTGATCGTCACTGAGATCTCGGCCGATTTCAAAGGTGACGCGACTTTCCCGGCGGTCGATCCCGACGAGTGGCAAGAGGTCGCCCACGAAACGCATCGTGCCCACGCGCCGAACGATTTCGACTATGCGTTCGTGACGTATACGCGCAAAGGTCACTGAGCGTCGATCTGTCAGGCACCGCGTAGCTGAACGTCCCTGTGGCGTCATGAAACACACGAGGCGCCATGCAGCGCGCCGTGAAAAGCAGAACGCCACGCAAGCACTGCGTGGCGTTTCCTTTTGCGAGGTCCTGCGTAGCGGCGCTCGCGCCCGAAGGATATAGCCCGCTTACTGCCCCGCGATAGTCATCCGCTCGATGAGCACCGAACCCGTCTGCTTGGTGCCCCGCGTGATGGTATCCGCGCCGATTGCGACGATATGCCGGAACATCTCCTGCAAAGTGCTCGCGACGGTGATTTCCTCGACCGGATACTGGATCTTGCCGTTCTCGACCCAGAAGCCCGACGCGCCGCGCGAATAGTCGCCCGTCACGTAGTTCACGCCCTGCCCCATCAGTTCGGTCAGCAAAAGGCCGGTGCCGAGCTTGCGCAGCATTTCCTCGAAGTCGTCCTCAGTGCGCGTGTCCGAACTCTGCAGCGAGAGGTTGTGCGAGCCGCCTGCGTTGCCGGTGGTCTGCATGCCGAGCTTGCGCGCGGAATAGGTCGACAGGAAATAACCCTCCACGACGCCGTCCTTCACCACCGAGCGTTGCCGCGTGCGCACGCCTTCTTCGTCGAACGGGGCGCTGCCCATTGCACGCGGCACATGCGGATCTTCGACAATCTGCACATGCGGCGCGAACACCGGCTTGCCGAGACTGTCGACGAGAAACGACGTCTTGCGATACAGCGCGCCGCCGCTCGTGGCTTGCACGAAGGCGCCGAGCAGACCGGCGGCGAGCGGCGCCTCGAACAGCACCGGCACCTTGCGCGTGTCCAGGCCGCGCGCGCCGATGCGCGCAAGCGCCCGCTGCGCCGCGTAACGACCCACCGCTTCTGGATCGGCCAGTTGATCTGCGTTGCGCATGGACGTGTACCAGTCGTCGCGCTGCATGTTGCGACCGCTGCCGGCAATCGGCGCGCATGCAATGTAATGGCGCGAGTACGGGTAGCCCGCGAGAAAACCGCGCGACGTGGCGAGCACGAACTGCGAATGCTGCGCCGACACGCTCGCGCCTTCCGAATTCTTGATCTGCGGATCGGTGGCGAAGGCGGCGTCTTCCGCGCGGCGCGCGATTTCGACGGCTTCGTCGGCGGACAGATTCCACGGGTGATACAGGTCGAGGTCGCGCGGCTCTTTTTCGAGCAATTCGGCTTCCGCGAGACCCGCGCAATCGTCCTCGGCGGTGAAGCGGGCAATGTTGTACGCCGCCGCGACCGTGTCCTTCAGCGCCTGCGACGAAAAGTCCGAGGTGCTCGCATTACCGCGCTTGTTGCCGATGAACACCGTCACGCCGACCATCTTGTCGCGGTTGTGCTCGATCGTCTCGACTTCGCCGCGCCGCACGGAGACGGACAGGCCGTCGCCTTCGGAGATTTCGGTCGCTGCGTCGGTGCCGCCGAGCGACTTCGCGTGGCGAAGGATGTCCGAGGCGATTTCCTTCAGTTCATCCTGGGTATGCGGAAAAAAGCGCTGCTTGACGTCCATGTCTGCTGCCATTGTCGTTGCCGTCCTTTGGGGGCCGAGCGGCCCGGTGTTCGTCCATGCGCGCGTCGCACGGGTCGCGCGGCTCGCGTGCGCCCCGGTGCGCTTCATCGAGCATGACATGCGCATGGGCATGGTTAAAGCATCCCGCGATCATAGCAAGCTAAGCGCTGGCGCACCTGCTATTCGCAGCGCGGTTTTTTGGCAGACGCACGCCGCCGCCGGCGGCGCGGCGGCGGGTTAGCCGGGCGCAGCACGCTACAATATCGGCATGACACGCAAAACCCGCATTCAGCCCATCGAATCCGCCGAGCCGGAAGTCGACGAGAACGGCTACGACCGTCCCAGCAAGTCCCAGTTGAAGCGCGAAATGCACGCGCTGCAGGAACTGGGCGAAGCGCTGATCGCGCTGCCCAAAGACGCGCTCAAGCGCATGCCGATGCCCGAGAAGCTCGACGACGCAGTGCGCGAGGCGCGCCGCATCACCGACCATGAAGGCAAGCGCCGGCAACTTCAGTACGTGGGCCGCGTCATGCGCTCGCTGCTCGATGAGGAAACCGCTGCGCTGCGCACCGCGCTCGACACCTATAACGGCGTCAACAAGGCGGAAACGGCCAGGCTGCACTGGATCGAGCGCACCCGCGAAAAGCTGCTCGCCGACGACGCAGCGCTCACCGAGTTCATCCGCCAGCATCCGGATGCGGATCCGCAGCAAGGCCGCACGCTGATCCGCAACGCTCGCAAGGAAGCGCAGCAGAACAAGCCGCCGCGCTACTTCCGCGAACTGTTCCAATGGATCAAGAACGCGGACGGGCCCGCAGCTGCGACCGACTCCGCTCACGAAGACGCTCAGGAAGACGACGATGACGACCGCGAAGCCTGACTCCTCCCGTAAGCCCGGGCGCAGCCACCCGGACGAGATCCTGATCGGACTCGTGTCGATCAGCGACCGCGCATCCACGGGCGTGTATGAGGACAAGGGCATTCCGGCCTTGCAGGAATGGCTCGGCGCCGCGTTGAGCTCGCCGTGGCAAGTGGTCACGCGTCTGATTCAGGACGACGCGCCGACCATTTCCGCGACGCTCACGGAACTGGTGGACGAACTCGGTTGCGATCTGGTGCTGACCACGGGCGGCACCGGCCCGGCCCGGCGCGACGTGACGCCTGAGGCAACGCTGGCGGTAGCCACCAGAGAAATGCCGGGATTTGGCGAGCAGATGCGGCAGATCAGTCTGAACTTCGTGCCGACCGCGATCCTCTCGCGCCAGATGGCGGTGATTCGCGAAACGGCGGATCACGCGGCGCTGATCATCAACCTGCCGGGCCAGCCGAAGTCAATCAAGGAAACGCTGGAAGGCGTGCGCGATGCGGAGTCCGGCGGCGCAGTGAAGGTGCCGGGCATCTTCGCGGCGGTGCCGTACTGCATCGATCTGATCGGCGGGCCGTATGTGGAGACCCGCGACGAAGTGGTGAAGGCGTTCCGGCCGAAGAACGCGGTGCGCGCGCCCCGGCCGGTGTGATTGCGGCGGTGCCGCTTAATCGGCGTTCATCGAAGCGTCGGGCGCGGGCGGAATGAGGAAGTGCTCGCGGTAGTACTTCAGCTCGTCGATCGATTCGTGGATGTCGGCAAGCGCCGTGTGCATCGCGCGTTTCTGGAAGCCTTTGTAGATGGCCGGCTGCCAGCGGCGGCACAGTTCCTTGAGCGTGCTGACGTCGAGATTGCGGTAATGGAAAAAGGTCTCGAGCTCCGGCATCCAGCGTGCCATGAAGCGCCGGTCCTGGCAGATCGAGTTGCCGCACATCGGCGACTTGCCCGGCGGCACGTAGGCGCCGAGAAAATCGCGGATCAGCACGGTGGCGTCGGCTTCGGTCACCGTCGAAGCCTTGACGCGGTCGATCAGCCCCGAGCGCCCATGCGTGTTCTGATTCCACTGGTCCATCCCGGCGAGCGTCTCGTCGCTCTGGTGGATGGCCAGCACCGGGCCTTCGACCATTCTGTCGAGTGTCGAATTCGTCACCACCACCGCAATTTCGATGATGCGGTCGGAGTCGGGGTCGAGCCCGGTCATTTCCATGTCCAGCCAGACGAGGTTCATGTCGCTGCGCACGAGCGGCGGCTGTTGAGCGGATTCGAGGATGTCAGTCATGAAGGCAGCCCTGATGGCCGGAGCGAAAGCTTGTTGGCAAGCCCGACGCCGCGACCATCGTTCGTTTGAGATGGATAGGGATGGTTGAAGAAGCTTTAAGCAGGTCCCCGCTGCGAGGCGGGAAGAAACATATAATTCTCGCATAGATACCACGGAATCCACGGATGCCTACCCTGTACTTCACCGTTCTGTTCGTCGTCGCCGTCGTGGCCATGGTCGGCACCAAGCTGTGGCTCGCGTCGCGGCAGATCCGCTTCGTCGCGGGCCATCGCGAGCAGGTGCCCAGCCAGTTTGCCGGCACGATCGCGCTCGCCGCGCACCAGCGCGCCGCCGACTACACCGTCGAGCGCACGCGTCTGACGATGATCGAAATCGTCGTCGGGGCCGCGCTGCTGATCGGCCTCACGCTGCTGGGCGGCGTGCAGGCGCTGGATCTCGCTATCACCGACTGGCTCGGCCGCGGTTACATCGGCCAGATCGCGCTCGTCGCGGCAGTGATCGTGATCACCAGCGCGGTCGACCTGCCGTTCGACTACTACCGCCAGTTCGTGATCGAGCAACGCTTCGGCTTTAACCGGATGAGCCTGCGCATTTTCATCGCCGACCGTCTGAAGGGCGTGCTGCTCGGCGCCGCGTTCGGGCTGCCGCTGCTGTTCGTCGTGCTGTGGCTGATGAACCGCGCGGGCAGTTTCTGGTGGCTGTGGACGTGGATCGTCTGGGTCGTCTTCCAGATGCTGGTGCTCGTGCTGTACCCGACCTTTATCGCCCCGCTTTTCAACAAGTTCGAGCCGCTCAAGGACGAAGCGCTGAAAAGCCGCATCGAAGCGTTGATGAAGCGCTGCGGCTTCGCCGCCAAGGGTCTCTTCGTGATGGACGGCAGCCGCCGCTCCGCGCACGGCAACGCGTACTTCACCGGCTTCGGCGCGGCCAAGCGAATCGTGTTCTTCGACACCCTGCTGGCGCGCCTGTCGGGCAGCGAGATCGAGGCGGTGCTTGCGCACGAACTCGGCCATTTCAAGCGCCGTCACGTCATCAAGCGCATGCTGGTGACGTTTGCGATCAGCCTCGCGATGCTCGCGCTGCTTGGCTGGCTCACGCAACAGGTGTGGTTCTACGAAGGGCTCGGCGTGCGGCCCTCGCTCGTCGGCGGCAATAGTGCGCTGGCGCTGGTGCTGTTCTTCCTCGCGTTGCCGGTGTTCGTGTTCTTCGTCACGCCGCTTGGCAGCCTGACCTCGCGCAAGCACGAGTTCGAGGCCGACGCGTTCGCCGCTACCCAAACGGACGCACAAGACCTTGTCAACGCGCTCGTCAAGCTGTACGAAGACAATGCGTCTACGCTGACGCCCGATCCGCTATATACCGCGTTTTATTATTCGCATCCGCCGGCCTCGCAGCGGATCGACCGACTGCTGCGGCACGCATGAGCGGCCGCTCCAGACAAACGCCGCGCGCGAGCTCCGCGACGCGCGTAGGCGGTCTCGTCGTGGCCGCGCATGGCCGCCACTACCTGGTCGCGCCGGAACACGGCGGCCCGATGCTGCAGTGCTTCCCGCGCGGCAAGCGCAGCGAAGTGGCGGTCGGCGATCGCGTGCTGTACGAGCCCACTTCGGCCGACCAAGGCGTGATCGTGGAGATCGGCGAGCGGCGCAATCTGCTGTACCGCTCGGATCAGTACAAGTCGAAACTGTTCGCCGCGAACCTGGACCAGTTGCTGATCGTGCTCGCTACCGAACCGCACTTCAGCGAAGACCTGCTGGGGCGCGCGCTCGTCGCCGCCGAGGCTAACGAACTGAAACCGCTGATCGTGCTGAACAAGATCGACGTCACCGACGCACTAGAAGGTGCTCGCAGGCGACTCGAGCCTTATCGCGCGCTAGGCTACACGGTCGTAGAAGTGTCGATCAAGGCGCAGCCCGAGGCCGCGCGCGCCGCATTGATCGAGCATTTGCACGGTCATTCAACACTCCTGCTCGGCCAGTCGGGCATGGGAAAATCCACACTCGTGAATCTTCTGATTCCGGATGCCGAAGTCGCCACCCGCGAGATTTCCACCGCGCTGAACAGTGGGCGCCATACCACGACCTTCACGCGGCTTTATCCGCTGCCAGACACGCTGACCGGCGCCGGCACTGTTGGCGAAAACGGCGCATTGATCGACTCGCCCGGCTTCCAGGAATTTGGCCTACACCACTTGACCGAGGGCCGGCTCGAACGCGCGTTTCCCGAGTTCAGGCCGCTGCTGCCCAACTGCCGCTTCTACAACTGCCACCACTTGCACGAGCCGGGCTGTGCGATTCTCGAAGCGGTCGCCGACGGTCGCATTCGCCGCGAACGACATGCGCTGTACGCGCAGCTCGTGCACGAAGCCAGTCAGGTTGTGCGCTGACATGAAGCTGATGCGCGCTCCAAATCTCGTCATCGGACAGCATTGGGTCAATTTGCTGGAGGCGGCCGGCATTGCGTGCGAGTTGCACAACCGTTATCTGAACGGCGCGCTCGGCGATATTCCCGCGGATCAATGCGCGCCCGAACTATGGCTCGTGGACGAGCGCGACGAAGCGTTGGCGCGGCGTCTGATCGAGGCCGCGTCGCGCGGCCCGGCGACCGGTTCGCCTGGCTGGCAGTGCCGTCAATGCGGCGAGAAACTCGAAGCACAGTTCACTGTGTGCTGGCAGTGCGGGACGGTGCGCGATCCTTACTGAGTGCGGCTGATGCCGTGGCTAATGCGGTGCCTATGCGGTGGCTGATGCGGTCCGTTGGCGGCAACAAATGGCAACCAATGGCAACAAGCGGCACCGCGCGGCAACCGCGTTCATGATTGACGGCGCGGGCAAAAAAAAACGGGCGCTCGCCCGTTTTTTTACCGCGCTACCCGTTGCTTGTGGTTACGCTCACGCGAGCCACACGGCGATGGTCAGCATGAGCAACAGAATCATCCACAGCACGACTGCGCGCCACACGAGCCCCACCGCCGATTGCAGCGTGCGCGGCGTGCAGTCGTCGCCGACCTGCATCGGGCCGCCGTCGCCTGTGGCGAGTGCGTCAAGGCTCGACTGTTCAGCGAGCGGCCCGCTCAGACGCGCGCCGAGCGCGCCACTGCCGGCGGCGAGCAGCACGCCGTCGTTCGCATTGGGCCACTGGCGCGCATGATTGCGCCAGGCGTAAATTGCGTCTTCGAAATTGCCGACAATCGCAAAGCCGAGCGACGTGAGCCGCGCCGGGATCCAGTCGATCACGAAAAACGCACGCTGCGCGAAGCTCGAAAAGGCCACCGTGCGATCGTCGACCGGACGAGCCCACGTGCGCGACAAATATTCGGCGATCCGATACAGCACAGCCCCTGCCGGCCCGACCGGAATCAGGAACCAGAAGAACACGCCGAAAACATGGCGATGCGATGCGACCACCGCGTGGATCAGCGTATGCCGCACGATCTCGCTCACCGGCATGTCGAGCGTCTCGAGCCCGGTCCATTCGTTGAGGATTTCACGGGCGCGCGGCACGTCGTCGTTATTCAACGCGAGGTGAATGTCCGTAAAGTAATGGCTGAACTGGCGAAAGCCGAGCGTGAAATACAACACCGCGACGTTCCACAAGAACGCCAGCACGAAATGAATGTTGTAGAGAACGTAGTAGACGAGCGCGACGGCGAGCGTCCACGGCACCACGACCACGAGCCACGCAAGCAGGCCGTGCTTCGGCTTGCCCGCATCGAATCCGTGCGCCGCCGACTCCGCATGGTATTGAAGCAGCGCGGATACCGGATTATTCGGCGACAGCGCGCGCACCTGTTCAATGATCAGAGCCAGCAATACGGAAAAAAAAGTCATGCGATGCGCCGTGCTTTTCGAGTTTTACGATTGTTTCATAACGATAGCACAGGGTCGGATGCCGCTGAGCAGGGCGTTGCCAAACAGCACGCCGGCACACCGGCAACCGTCGTTCAGGCCGCCAGAAAGCGATAAAAATTGCGCAGCATCGCGGCCGTCGCGCCCCAGATGAAATAGTGGCTGCCCGTGCTGCTCACACCTTCCTCTGCTGCTTGTAGTGATGCTCCGCGCGGATATGGCATCGCGAAAAAACGGCGCTCGCCGCCCTCGTAGCGGAACACGCGCTCTTCGTGGTGCGTCGGGTTCATCAGGAACGAAAGCGGCACTTCGAAGACCTCTGCGACTTCGAGCGCATCCGCTTTCAAAGCGAACGGCGGATGGACAAGACCGATGACAGGCGTGACGCAAAAGCCCGTGCCCGTCAGATAATCGGGCAGCGCACCCAACACTTCGACGCAAGAAGGTGCGAGGCCGACCTCCTCTTGCGCCTCGCGCAAGGCGGTCGCAGTAGCGTCGGCATCGAACGGCTCCTGACGGCCGCCCGGAAAACTGACCTGGCCAGCGTGATCGTTGAGATGGTCGGCGCGCTGCGTGAGCAGCACCGTCAAGCCGTTCGCGCGAACGACGAGCGGCACCAACACGGAGGCCACACGCGGGTCGGCTCCAATGTTGCGCCAGGGTGCCTCGACGATCGGCTCAGGCGTCCAGAAAAGATCTTGCTTGAAACGGACGCGCAGCGCCTCGGGCGTAAGCCGCTCGGCGGCTACGGGTGGCAGGTGGGCGCCCGTTGCTTCGACGGGCAGCGCTTCAGGTTCAAAGACGGGGCGGATCAACGGATCTCTCGGATGAGCGGATAGGCGATGCCGCTATTTTGACCTGGCAAACAAAAAAGCACCCGCGAGGGGTGCTTTTCCTTACAGCATTTACGCCTGGGAAGCAGCGCGGTCTTTCGAGACCAGCTTTTCCTTGATTCGAGCCGACTTGCCCGAACGGTCGCGCAGGTAGTACAGCTTCGCACGACGCACGTCGCCGCGACGCTTCACGACGATGCTTGCCAGCAGCGGCGAATACGTCTGGAACGTACGCTCGACGCCTTCGCCCGACGAAATCTTGCGGACGATGAACGACGAATTCAGACCACGGTTACGCTTGGCGATCACGACGCCTTCGTAAGCCTGAACACGCTTACGCGTACCTTCAACCACGTTCACGCTGACAACCACCGTGTCGCCGGGAGCGAATTCGGGGATGGTCTTTTCGCCGAGGGCGCGCGCAATTTCTTCCTGCTCGAGTGTTGCAATCAGATTCATCACTGACTCCTAAGTCCATCTTGTCGGCGTTCGTACCTGCCTTGCATGGAATGCGCGGCTACGGCCCCGATAGAGGATGGGTTCACATCAGGCACCGCACACGCATGTACGGCGCCGCCTTTTGTCCGCTCGAAAGACCGGGGCTTCACGCCTTCGGCTCTTCCTTCGCCAGACTTGCAAGCCATGCCTCGTCGGCACGACTCAACATCTTGTTTTTCCTGGCCTTGACGATCAGGTCAGGCCGTTTGCGCCAAGTATTGCGCAGCGCTTCACGCCGCCGCCATGCCTCGATCTCCGCATGATGGCCGCCGAGCAGCACATCGGGCACACGCACGCCTTGATACTCCTCGGGCCGCGTGTAGTGCGGACAATCGAGCAGCACGTCGACAAAGCTGTCCTGTACCGCCGACTGCGAATCATTGAGCACGCCCGGCAACTGGCGCACAACCGCGTCCATCAAGGCCATGGCCGGCAACTCGCCGCCTGACAGCACGAAATCGCCAAGACTGACTTCCTCGTCGACGACCCGGTCGAGCAGGCGCTGGTCGATCGCCTCGTAGCGGCCACACAGCAGGATCAAGCCGGGCTGCGCAGCGAACTTCATTACACGTTCGTGGTTCAGCGTGGCGCCCTGCGGCGACATCATCACGACCCGCGGCGCGTCAATACCCTGTTCTGCCTGCGCCGCCCTGGCCGCCGTGATCGCATCTTCCAGCGGCTTTGCCAGCATGACCATGCCGGGGCCGCCGCCGTACGGGCGATCGTCGATCGTGCGGTAGTTGTCGGTTGTGAAATCACGCGGATTCCACGTGCGCAACCCGTAGCGTTGCTGCTTGGCTGCCCGGCTGGTAATGCCCCAGTCGGTCAGCGCGCGAAACATTTCGGGAAAGAGCGTGACGACATCGAACTGCATCGCTCTCTCCGTTTTAGCGAAATCGATTTGCTGAACTATCAATAATCGGCTTCCCAGTCGACGGTGATCTGCTTCGCCGCCTGGTCCACCGTTTTGACAAACACACCGACGAACGGGATCAAACGCTCGGCGGTGACCGGCTTGCCGCTTTTGTCGGCCGCCGGATATTCGACGCGCAACACCGAGTGCGCGCCGTTGTCGATCATGCCTGCAACCTTGCCCAGGTTTTCGCCGGCAAGGTTCACGACGTCGAGGCCGAGCAGGTCGACCCAGTAGAATTCGTCTGCTTGCAGCGCCGGGAATTCGCTGCGGCTGATATAGACGCGGGAGCCGCGCAGTGCCAGCGCTGCATCGCGGTCAGCGACGCCGCCCAGATGGGCCACCACGCTGTCGCTGTGCGTTTTTGCCTGCAACGACGGCGCCGAGTGGCGCTCGCGGCCCTTCAGCAGCCACCAGCGCTTTGCGCTCAGCAAAGCGTCGCCGCCTTGTCCGGCGTCCGCATGCGCGGCCACCTTGACCCAGCCTTTAAGACCGTAAGCGTCGACAATTGCACCGACTTCCACCGCGTCCGCCGGCCAGCTCTGCGCCGTTTCCGCGCGCATGGCAGCGGCCTCGGAACCGGCGGTTTCAACATTGGCTTTCGCCTTGCCTCCGGCCCGCTCGCCCGTTTTGCGGACGAAAGCACCGAATGGCGCCTGACCAGACGTCTTTGCGCGCGGGCTCGCCTCTGGGCTGGCACCTTTTGCCGGCGCCTTTGCCGTCACGCGACCTGAACTGCCGGAATCACGCTCAGACATGATTGAACCTCAGATTGAGCCTCGCTACGGCCTTTAACGCCTGCTTCGGCAAAACATCTTGCGCATCGGACTGCTCACGCAAACTGCGCGAGCCGCCGGCCAGACCGACGACGATACGCGTGCAAGCTACCATTAAGCAGCCGGCTGCGCCTTTTGCGCTTCTTTCACGAGACGCTCGACCGTCGGCGACAGTTGTGCGCCAACGCCCTGCCAGTACGTGAGGCGGTCTTGAGCGATACGCAGAGCTTCGCCCTTCGTAGCGATCGGGTTGTAGAAGCCAACGCGCTCGATGAAGCGGCCGTCACGACGGTTACGCGAGTCGGTTGCGACGATGTTGTAGAACGGGCGCTTCTTGGAGCCGCCACGAGCCAAGCGGATGATGACCATACTAGAATCCTTGAAAACCGGGGTTCGGAACGACTGAAACACGCGATTATAGCGGGAAACTGACGCCATAACAAACACTTACCGGCTTAAACTGAGCAATCCGGTTGCGCCGCCCATACAGCGCGGCCTCGCGACCTCGCGCAAACGCCTGAAGAACCTGACGGAATGCCCGTGAAATCTCTGCCGCGAACCGCCCTTCCGCTTCTTCGTTCCGCCCGCCGGACAGTGTTCGTCTGTCTTTCGCACATTGCCCGCCCTGTGGCGGCGGCGCTACTGGCGACGTCCGCCTGCAGCGCTGCCGCGGCGCCGCCTGTCGAGCGCATCAAATTGCCAGCGGGCTTTCACATGGAAGTCCTGTCGGACGCGGTGCCCAGTGCGCGGGCCATGGCGTACTCGCCCAAGGGCATTCTTTATATAGGCAGTCTGGACGGCCACGTCTACGCGCTCGAACTAAACGGCACGAGGGTCGCCGCGCGCCATGTCGTAGCGGCGGGCCTCGAAGCCCCGATCGGCGTGGCGTGGCACAACGGCGCGCTGTATGTCTCGGCGGTGTCGCGAATCTTACGCTTTGATTCCATCGACACTCGTCTTAACGCGCCGCCGCAGCCAGCCGTCGTCACGGACAAATTGCCCGCCGAAACCCATCACGGCGCGAAATTCATCGCATTCGGACCGGACGACAAGCTCTACGTCCCGCAAGGCGCGCCGTGTAATGTCTGCCTGAAGGACCGCGACCGCTACGCGATGATCGGCCGCATGAACCCGGACGGCAGCCATTATGAGGTGGTCGCGCGCGGCGTGCGCAACTCGGTGGGCCTGGCATGGCATCCCGCCACACACGAACTCTGGTTCACCGACAACGGCCGCGACCTGCTCGGCGACGACTTACCCGACGACGAACTGAACCGCGCACCGCGCACCGGCCTGGATTTCGGCTTTCCCTACTGCCACGCGGGCACGGTAGCCGACCCGGAATTCGGCGCCGGCCACCCGTGCGACGGGTTTGCGCCGCCTGTGGCGAAACTCGGCGCGCACGTTGCGGCGCTCGGCATGCGCTTTTACAGCGGCCCGATGTTCCCGGCCGACTACCGCAACAACATTTTCATTGCCGAACACGGCTCCTGGAACCGCAGCAAGAAGGCCGGTTACCGCGTGGTGCGGGTCGTCACCGAACCGGACGGCAGTCATGCGCGGCAAGAAGTATTCGCCGAGGGATGGCTTCAGGCGGGAGAAACCGTTTGGGGCCGCCCCGCCGACGTCCTGCCGCTGCCTGATGGCTCCTTGCTGATCAGCGACGACTACGCCGGCGCCGTCTACCGCGTCACTTACTCTGCGCCATGAGTGCTCAGGGCTGCAGGGCACGCGCGCGAGTTGCAGTCTGGCCTCGCCGGACGCGTGACAAACAGATGCCGACGTTGCCAACGAAAGCGGCAGCGCACCGGTCGCAAGGCTTCAGCTCACGCGCGCAGCGGTGAGGCGGAACGCCGCGTGACCTGCCATACGTCGGCGGCGTAGAATGCGCGACGGTCCGCCGCACTACGGTGCGCCGCTTCTTTTCACCACCTGTTGCCGAGCGCGGGTTCTTGACCGCTTGTGCCCCTGTCTGCCTTTACATGTCCACTGCTGCCTCGACCTCGACTCACTTTCGCTCCAAAACGATCACGGCTGCCCTGGCCTTCTTCCTGGGCACGCTCGGCGCCCACCGCTTCTATCTCTATGGGCCACGCGACATCTACGGCTGGGCGCATCTGATCGGTCTACTGGTCGGGATTCCCGGCGCAATGCTGCTGGTGGCAAGCGACCGCGCTTCCATGCTCGGCTGGGTGCTGGCATTTCCGGGCGCCGTCTCGATTCTGGCTGCGTTTCTCGCCGCGATCGTCTACGGTCTGCGGCCAGACGACAAATGGGACAGGCAATTCAACGCGCACACGCAGCGCAAAAGTCGTTCGGGCTGGACCGTTATTTTCGTGGTGATCTTTTCGCTGCTGATCGGCGCCTTCCTGTTGATGACCAGTCTTGCCATTGCCTTTCAGACCTACTTCGAAACGCAAGTGCAAGCGGCCAAGGAGCTGTCGCAGTAGCGCTGCCGCCCCGCGTGCTAGAAAAGATCAAGTTGAGGGCTGCCGCGGCTTGCCGCCTCGACCCGCGGCACCTCCTGACGCCGGAAATGCGACACATCCAGAATGCCGCGATCGCGCTGATTCAGCCCTAAACGGCGCACCGCCTTGTGAAAGCGCTGCTTGAGCAGATCCGCCCATAGACCTTCGCCCTTCATTCGGGTGGAGAAAGACGAGTCGTAATCTTTGCCACCCCGCATATCGCGCACTCGGGCCATGACCCGTTCAGCGCGATCGGGGAAATGCGCACCGAGCCAGTCTTTGAACAGCGGCGCGACCTCCCACGGCAGGCGCAGCACGATATAGCTCGCGTTGCAGGCGCCTGCCTCCGCGCAAGCTTCGAGCACGCGCTCGATGTCGGGCTCGGTCACAAACGGAATGACCGGCGCAATGCTCACGCCGACCGGAATGCCCGCGTCGCTCAAAGTGCGAATTGTGCGCAAACGCCGGGACGGTGTGGCCGCCCGAGGTTCGAGCGTGCGGGCGATGTCCGCGTCGAGCGTGGTAATGGTGATGGCCGCCATGAATTGGCCGCGAGCCGCCATGGGCGCAAGCAGATCCAGGTCGCGCTCGATCAGCGACGACTTGGTGATTGCCGCAAACGGATGATTGCGCTCGCTCAGCACTTCGACCACGCGCCGCGTGAGGCGCCACTCGCGTTCCGCAGGCTGCCACGCGTCGGTATTGACACCCAGCGCGATGGGCTCCGGCTCATACGATTTTTTCGACAGCTCACGCTCGAGCAATTCCGGCGCATTCACTTTCGCGTAGATCCGGCTCTCGAAGTCGAGCCCAGGCGAGAGGCCGAGGTAACTATGCGTGGGCCGCGCGAAACAATAGATGCAACCGTGCTCGCAGCCGCGATACGGATTGAGCGACACGCCGAACGGAATGTCCGGCGACGTGTTCCGCGTCAGAATGCTTTTCGCCTTTTCCTCGAACACCTGTGTGCGGAGTACCTTTGGCGCTCCGTCTTCTTCCGGCCCGGCTACCCAGCCGTCGTCCACCGCTTCACGCTGGTCGACTTCGTAGCGGCCCTGCAGGTTCGTCACCGCGCCGCGGCCCTTGCGGGGCGCGGGCGGCGCGATTGGATATTCGGCGATGGTATCGGTACGGGGTTCGGTCACGGTCGTTCGGATGCGGGCTGACCTGTATAAATATACAGTGTTTACGCCGTTTGTCGAGTCCCGTTCGAACCGCTAACGCGTGGCGTCGTCCCCCACCGGAATGGTGAGCGTTTCCTTGATCTCTTCCATCACCACATAACTTTTCGACTGCACCGCGCCGGGTAGCTGAAGCAGGATATCGCCGAGCAGCTTGCGGTAGTCAGCCATTTCGCCGATGCGCGCCTTGATCAGGTAGTCGAAATCGCCGGACACGAGGTGGCATTCCAGCACCTCGGGAATCTTCTGCACCTCGCGCCGGAACTGGTCGAACATGTTGCCGCTCTTGTGGTCGAGCGTGATTTCGACGAACACCAGCAGCGCCGCGCCAAGCTCCGCCGGATTCACGCGCGCATAGTAGCCGGTGATTACACCGTCGCGCTCCATGCGCTTGACGCGCTCGATACACGGCGTGACCGACAGTCCGACCTGCTCCGCGAGGTCTTTCATGGCCATGCGGCCGTCCTGCTGCAGCAGGCGAAGAATCTTGTGATCAAGCTTGTCGAGCGCTCGGACCGGTTGGCGTTGTGTGCGCATGTTTTTTCTGAAAATCGAAAAAATACAATAACAAAACCTACAAGCTCCCCAATAGTATAGCGGTTAACACTGGGCGCCCCGCATTCCACGTCGTGAATCGAACGATTCAAAGCAAAACGGCGCAAGCACCGCCTTCGAATCCTTGCGAATTTTCTGGAGCAGCTATGCGAGTCGTCGTTTTGGGGAGTGGCGTCGTCGGGGTGACGAGTGCGTATTATCTGGCGCGCGCCGGTCATGACGTGACCGTCATCGACCGCGAAGCCGGCCCAGCCCTGGAAACGAGTTTTGCCAACGCCGGCCAGATCTCGCCGGGATATGCGTCGCCGTGGGCCGCTCCCGGCGTGCCGTTGAAAGCCGTCAAGTGGATGTTCCAGAAGCACGCGCCGCTTGCCATTCGTCTGGACGGCACGCAGTTCCAGCTGCAGTGGATGTGGCAGATGCTGCAGAACTGCACCGCCTCGCGTTACGCGGTCAACAAAGGCCGTATGGTCCGCCTCGCCGAATATAGCCGCGATTGCCTGCAAGCGCTGCGTGCCGAAACAGGCATTCAGTACGAGGGCCGCACAGGCGGCACGTTGCAGGTGTTTCGCACGCAGCAGCAATTCGACGGCGCAGCGAAAGACATCGCCGTGCTGCGCGAGGCCAATGTGCCGTTCGAACTGCTTTCGGCGTCCGAACTGGCCCAGGCCGAACCGGCGCTCGCCGCCGTCTCGCACAAGCTTACGGGCGGTTTGCGCCTGCCGGGCGACGAAACCGGCGACTGTCAGATGTTCACTACGCGCCTCGCTGCGCTGGCCGAGCAAATGGGCGTCAAATTCCGCTACAACACGCCCATCGACGCGCTCGCCATGGCCGGCGACCGCATTGCCGGCGTGCAATGCGGCAATGAACTCGTGCGCGCCGACTCGTTCGTTGTCGCGCTCGGATCCTATTCGACGAAATTTCTCTCCAGCCTCGTCAAGATTCCGGTGTACCCGCTGAAGGGTTATTCGATCACGGCTCCTATCGTCAACGAAGCCGCAGCACCGGTTTCCACCGTGCTCGACGAGACCTACAAGATCGCAATCACCCGCTTCGACAACCGGATTCGCGTCGGCGGCATGGCTGAAATCGTGGGCTTCGACAAGTCGCTGCGGCAAGCGCGGCGCGAAACGCTCGAACTGTGCGTGAACGATCTATTCCCCGGCGGCGGCGACACGTCGAAGGCGAGCTTCTGGACCGGCCTGCGCCCCATGACGCCGGACGGCACGCCGATCGTCGGCCGCACGCCGGTGCCGAATCTGTTTTTGAACACCGGCCACGGCACGCTCGGCTGGACGATGTCCTGCGGCTCCGGCCAACTGCTGGCCGACGTGATGTCCGGCAAGCAGCCCGCGATCAAGGCCGACGACCTGTCGGTGCATCGTTATCTCGGCGAGACAGGCGGCACGACTCGCCCGGCCTATGCGTGAGGCTTGCCGGGTCGAGCGTCCGGCTTAACGCGTCTTCAGGCAGTGTGTAGTTGCACAAGCCGGCCCTAAGCCGACAAAAAAAACGGCGCCCTCGCAAGGCGCCGTTTCCATTCCGGGCAGCGGTTTTTGGTCGGGGCTCAAACCCCGCCGAATATTAGAACTGATCCGCCGACAAAGCCAACACGCCCTCGCCACCCTTCGCACTGACAATCGAGGCCTCCAGCGCGCTCGCGAGCGGCAGCACGTGCTCGGCGTAAAACTGCGCGGTCGCGATCTTGGCGCCGTAAAACTGCGGGTCTTCGTCGCGCTTCTCTGCCGCCACCAGCAACGCGCGCGCCATTTGCCAACCGCCCAGCACGATGCCTGCGAGCTTCAGGTACGGCACGCTGCCGGCAAACACCGCGTTCGGATCGCCCTTCGTATTCGCGACGACAAAATCGACCACCGCGCTGAGCGAGCGCTGGCCCTGTGCGAGATATTTCCGCATCGACTCGAACGCTGCACCCTGCTGCGCGCCGAGCGACTCAACCGTTTCAGCGACGCCCGCAAGCAGCGACTTCGCGACCTTGCCGCCGTCGCGCACCGTCTTGCGTCCGATCAGATCGTTGGCCTGAATCGCGGTCGTGCCTTCGTAGATCGGCAAAATGCGGGCATCGCGGTAATACTGCGCGGCGCCCGTCTCTTCGATGAAACCCATGCCGCCGTGCACCTGCACACCGAGGCTCGTCACGTCGACCGACAACTCCGTGCTCCAGCCCTTCACGATCGGCACCAGGAATTCGTTGATGGCCTGATGTTCGGCGCGCTTGCCCGCGTCCGGATGGCGATGCGCGATGTCGCTGTGCGCAGTTGCTACGTAGGCGAGCGCGCGCGATGCTTCGGTGAGTGCGCGCATTGTCGAGAGCATGCGGCGCACGTCGGGGTGCTCGATGATCGGGACCGGCTGTTTGGAGGAGCCGTCGACGGGACGGCTTTGCACGCGCTCCTTCGCGTAGGCGACCGCCTTCTGATACGCACGGTCCGAGACGCCCACGCCCTGCATGCCGACCGCGAAGCGCGCCGCGTTCATCATGATGAACATGTACTCGAGGCCGCGGTTTTCCTCGCCGATCAGATGTCCGATTGCGCCACCGTGATCGCCGAATTGCAGTACCGCAGTCGGGCTCGCCTTAATGCCGAGCTTGTGCTCGATCGAAACGCAATGCACGTCGTTGCGCTCGCCGAGCGACCCGTCTTCATTGACGAGGAACTTTGGCACGATGAAAAGCGAGATGCCCTTGACGCCCTCGGGCGCGCTCGGCGTGCGCGCAAGCACGAGATGCGCGATGTTCGCCGCCATGTCGTGCTCGCCCCACGTGATGAAAATCTTTGTGCCGAACAGCTTGAATGAGCCGTCGCCTTGCGGCTCCGCGCGAGTGCGCACGAGCGCGAGGTCGGAACCAGCCTGCGGCTCGGTGAGGTTCATCGTGCCGGTCCATTCGCCGGAAATGAGCTTGGGCACGTAGGTCTGTTTCTGCGCGTCGCTGCCGGCGGTCAGGAGCGCCTCGATCGCGCCGTCGGTCAGCAACGGGCAGAGCGCGAACGACAGGTTCGACGCATTCAGCATTTCCACGCAAGGCGTGGCAATGAGCTTGGGCAGGCCCTGGCCGTCATAGTCGAGCGGATGCTGCACACCTTGCCAGCCGCCTTCGGCAAACTGGCGGAACGCTTCCTTGAAGCCCGGCGTGGCCGTCACCACGCCGTTGTTCCAACTGCTCGGATTGCGGTCGCCCTCGACGTTCAGCGGGGCCAGCACTTCTCCGCACAGCTTCGCCGACTCTTCGAGCACGGCCTGAGCGGTATCGAGGTTCGCGTCCTCGAAGCCTGGCAGCGTCGCGATCTGTTCGAGGTCCGCCAGTTCCTTCATCACGAACAGCATGTCCTTGATGGGCGCCGTATAGCTCATTTCTGCTCTCCTCCTGCCTGATGGAAAAAGGGCGCGGGACTTGTTCGGTCCTGCGCCCTTCGTGTGTCGCCAAACGCCTTAGGTGGCCTATTAGTGGCTTATTAGATGGCTTTCCGGTGACGCCAGGACGCTTAGCCGAGTTCGTTCACGAGTTCCGGCACGAGCGTGAACAGGTCGCCGACAAGGCCATAATCCGCGACGCTGAAGATCGGCGCTTCGGGGTCCTTGTTGATGGCCACGATCACCTTCGAGTCCTTCATGCCCGCCAGATGCTGGATCGCACCCGAAATGCCGACCGCCACATACAGTTGCGGCGCGACGATTTTGCCGGTCTGGCCGACCTGGTAGTCGTTCGGCACGAAGCCCGCGTCGACCGCCGCGCGCGAGGCGCCGAGCGCCGCGTTCAGCTTGTCGGCGAGCGGCTCCAGCACCTGCGTATAGTTCTCGCCGTTGCCCAAACCGCGGCCGCCCGAAACGATGATCTTCGCCGACGTGAGTTCAGGCCGGTCGAGCTTCGTCACTTCGCGGCTCAGGAACTGCGAGATGCCCGCGTCCGCAGCGGCCTCGATCTTCTCGACCGTTGCGCTGCCGCCTTCGGCCGCCACCGCATCGAAGCCGGTCGTACGCACGGTGATGACCTTGACCGCATCGGCCGATTGCACCGTGGCAATCGCGTTGCCCGCGTAAATGGGACGCTCGAACGTGTCGGCCGAATCCACTGCGGTGATGTCGCTGATCTGCGCGACGTCGAGCTTCGCGGCGATACGCGGCGCGATGTTCTTGCCGTAGGCGGTCGCGGCGGTCAGGATGTGCGAGTAGTCTTTCGCGACGTTCAGCACCGTAGCCTCGACGTTTTCTGCGAGACCTTCGGCCAGTTGCGGCGCATCCGCGAGCAGCACTTTCGAAACGCCCGCGATCTTCGCAGCAGCGTCCGCCGCGGCCTGCGCGTTGTGGCCGGCCACCAGCACGTGAATGTCGCCGCCGATCTTCTGCGCGGCTGCAATCGTATGCAGCGTCGCGGCCTTGATCGACTGATTATCGTGTTCTGCAATTACCAGATTCGTCATTTGCCCTGTCTCCCTGTCACAGCACCTTGGCTTCGGTCTTCAGCTTCTCGACCAGCGTCTTCACATCCGGCACCTTCACGCCGGCGGAACGCTTGGGCGGCTCGGCGACTTTCAGCGTCTTCAGACGCGGCGTGACATCGACGCCGAGGTCTTCGGGCTTGATCGTTTCCAGCGGCTTCTTCTTCGCCTTCATGATGTTCGGCAGCGTCACATAGCGCGGCTCGTTCAGGCGCAGATCGGTCGTGACCACAGCGGGTAGCTTGAGCGACAGCGTTTCAGCGCCGCCGTCCACTTCGCGCGAAACAGTTGCCTTGCCGTCAGCAACCACGACCTTCGACGCAAACGTCGCCTGCGGCAAACCCGCCAATGCGGCGAGCATCTGGCCGGTCTGGTTGGAGTCGTCGTCAATGGCCTGCTTGCCGAGAATCACCAGTTGCGGCTGTTCCTTGTCGACCAGTGCCTTCAGCAGCTTGGCAACGGCCAGCGGCTGTAACTCTTCGTTCGACTCGATGAGGATCGCGCGGTCCGCGCCGATTGCGAGCGCCGTGCGCAGCGTTTCCTGCGATTGCGTGACGCCGCACGACACGGCGATCACCTCGGTGGCCACGCCCGCTTCTTTCAGGCGAACCGCTTCTTCAACCGCGATTTCGTCGAACGGATTCATCGACATCTTCACGTTCGCGATGTCGACGCCCGTGCCGTCCGACTTGACCCGGACCTTCACGTTGTAGTCGACCACTCTCTTCACTGGCACCAGGATTTTCATGCACACGCTCCAAAGTTACGAATACGTCAACCCAACGAACATTATAACGACTGCCCTCGTGGCGGCCTTGTCGCGGGCGCTCTTGCAGGAGAATATCGCTCCCCAGCGGCGTGACGGAAATAACGAACGGTCGTTCTATTTTAACCGCGAAAAAACCCGGGCGCCAACCCCGGGTTCCGACTCACGACTCTAATTTTCATATCGCCGGCTTGTGACGCGGTCTGGAAGCCGTCAGCTCACCACGCCGTAATCACCGCGCCGCCGAACTTGCCTTCGACAAACTGCTTTACTTCCGGCGAATGGTAAGCCGCGACCAGCTTCGCGACCCACGGCTTGTTCCGGTCGGCTTCGCGGATCGCGATGACGTTCACATACGGGCCCTTCGGGTCTTCAATCGCAATGGCGTCCTGCTTGGGCTTGAGACCCGCTTCCATCGCGAAGTTCGTGTTGATCGCGGCGGCGTCCACGTCGTTGAGCGAGCGAGGAATCTGCGCCGCGTCGAGTTCGACGATCTTCAGCTTCTTCGGGTTGTCGACGATGTCGAGCGGCGTGGCCTTCAGGCCCGCTTCGGCGCGCAGCTTCAGCAGCCCCTGCTTCTGCAGCAGCAACAGCGCGCGGCCGCCATTGGTCGGATCGTTCGGCACGGCGATCTTCGCGCCCGGCTGGAGATCGGCGAGCTTCTTGAGCTTCTTCGAATAGATGCCCATCGGATAAGTGACGGTATCGGCCACGCGGATCAGCTTGTAGCCGCGATCCTTGACCTGCGCCTGCAAGTACGGGTCGTGCTGATAGCTGTTCGCGTCCAGATCACCGCCCGCAAGCGCCGCGTTCGGCTGCACGTAGTCGGAGAACTCGACGATCTTGATGTTCAAACCGTTCTTCGCCGCAACCGTTTTTACGACTTCCATGATCTGGGCATGCGGACCGCCAGTCACGCCAACCTTGATGGTGTCTTCCGCGCGAGCGGCATTGGCGGCGAACAGCGACGCGGCGCCGAGCGCCGCGACGAACTTGAGAATGAAACGACGTTGCATGATGGACCTTTTAATTTATTTATGGCTCAGACGACGCACGAGCCAATCCCCGAACGACTGCACCAACTGCACGAAGACGATCAGAATCACCACGACCGTCAACATCACTTCCGGCAGGAAACGCTGGTAACCGTAGCGAATGCCCAGGTCACCGAGACCGCCGCCGCCGATCGCGCCCGCCATTGCCGAGTAGCCGACCAGCGAGACGAACGTGATCGTCAGGCCCGCCACCACGCCCGGCAGCGATTCGGGCAGCAGCACCTTGAAGACGATCTGGCTGGTGGTCGCGCCCATTGCCTGCGCCGCCTCGATCAGGCCGCGGTCGACTTCGCGCAGCGCTGTTTCCACAAGACGCGCGATGAACGGCGCCGCAGCGATGGTGAGCGGCACCACGGCCGCCGCCGTGCCGATCGACGACCCGACCACGAGGCGCGTAAACGGAATCACCGCCACCAGCAGAATGATGAACGGCGTGGAGCGCACCGCATTTACGATCACGCCCACCACGCGATTCACCGCCACGTTCTGCAACACGCCCTGACGGTCCGTCAGATACAGCAGCACGCCGAGCGGCAAGCCCACCAACGCGCCGACCAGTCCGGAAATGCCCACCATGACGAGCGTTTCCCAGAACGACTGGACGAACATATCGAACATTTCACTCAACATACGGGAGCTCCTCCACCACCACACCCTGTTCGCGCAGATACGCGAGCGCCTGCGCCACTTTCGCGGGTTCGCCGCCCGCCAGCACCGCGAGCGAGCCGAACGCCTGCCCCTGAATCTCGTCGATCTGGCCGTGCAGGATGTTGAAGTCCAGCTCGTAGCGGCGAATCGTCTCGGAGAGAATCGGCTGGTCAACCCCGGAGCCGGTGAACGCGAGGCGCAGCAGGTGGCCGCTACCCGTCTTCAGACGCTCGGCGACACGCGCCTTCATCGCAGGCGGCAGTTCCTGGGCGATCACGTCGCCGATCAGCGCGCGCGTGACTTCGTGATGCGGCTGCAGGAACACGTCGATCACCTTGCCCTGTTCCACGACGCGGCCCGCGTCGAGCACCGCGACGCGATCGCACACCTGCTTGATCACATCCATCTGATGGGTGATCAGCACGATGGTCAGGTTCAGTTCGCGGTTGATGCGTTTGAGCAGTTCGAGGATCGCGCGGGTCGTTTCAGGATCGAGCGCGGACGTCGCTTCGTCCGAGAGCAGCACCTTCGGCTTGCTCGCAAGCGCGCGTGCAATGCCCACTCGCTGCTTCTGCCCGCCGCTGATCTGCGCCGGATAGCGGTCCTTCTGCGCGGACAGGCCCACCAGATCCAGCAGCGGCACCACATTCGCCTCGATTTCATCGCGCTTCATGCCGGCGAGTTCGAGCGGCAATGCGACATTTTCGAACACGGTGCGCGACGACAGCAGGTTGAAGTGCTGAAAGATCATGCCGATCTCGCGGCGCGCCTCGCGCAACTGCGCGGCCGGCAGCGTCGTCAGATCGCGGCCGTCGACCACGATGTTGCCCTCGGTGGGCCGCGTCAGCAGATTGATGGTGCGTACAAGCGTGCTCTTGCCCGCGCCGCTGCGGCCGATGATGCCGAACACCTCGCCTGCCGGAATCGACAGATTGACGTTGTGCAGCGCTTCGACCCAGCCCCGGGGTCCGGCAAACCGCTGGGAGATATTGCGAATTTCGATCATGGAAAAACGAAACGGCGGGATTTGTCGACGAGCGTCGCGCGCTCCCCGGCCAAGCGTCCGCCGTCACTTTTATTGGGATTTGAGCCGGGGATTCTACCGCAGCGTCGTCATTCGCTTTAATAATCAATTACGATCTTTTCATAACTGATAGAAATTAGAGGGCCGGCCCGCCGCTCATATGACCAGAGCGCGCAGCGACCCACTATGATCTGGCCAACTGGAACGGATGGACACCGCCATGGAGACCTCGCAACACCGATTCGTCAGTGCCGATCGCAACGTACCGGGCAACTTCGAGCCTGTGCGCTCGGCCGTCGTCACGGCGGATCGCGTTGAGTTGCCGCTGTACCGCTGGCCGACCGGAGAAGCACCGCGCGCGACCGTCGCGCTGATTCACGGACTCGCCGAACATGCGGGCCGCTATGCACCGCTGGCGGCTCGCCTCAATGCAGCCGGCATCGAACTGCTGGCCGTCGATCTGCGCGGTCACGGCGAGGCGCCGGGCAAACGTGCCTACGTCGAGCGTTTCGACGACTACCTGCTGGACGCGCAGGCCCTGCTCGACGCCGCCGCGCAAAACCATTCGCATACACAAGTGCCGCTCTTTCTGATGGGCCATAGCATGGGCGGCGCGGTTGCCGCGCTCCATACCATCGAGCAGGCGGCCAGCGCGGGCGACGGGCGTGGAGAACCGGGCAGCCGTATCAAGCTGAGCGGCCTGATTCTGTCGAGTCCCGCGCTAGCGCCCGGACGAGACGTGCCGGGCTGGATGCTCAGGCTGAGCCAGGTGATCAGCCGCCTGTGGCCCAACTTCCCAGCGATGAAAATCGACGCCGCCCTGCTTTCGCGCGTGCAGTCTGTCGTCGACGCTAATCGCAGCGATCCGCTCGTGCACCACGGGCCGATTCCCGCGCGTACCGGCGCGGAGCTGTTGCTGGCAATGGCGCGCATCGAACGCGGCCGCGCACAACTGCGCGTGCCGCTCCTCGTCTATCACGGCACCGCCGACAAACTCACCGAGCCACAAGGCAGCCAGGCCTTCGGCCAGCACGCCGGCTCGCCGGACAAAACGCTCAGGCTGTACGAAGGCAGCTTTCACGAGACGATGAACGACCAGGACCGTGACCGCGTAATCGGCGACCTGATCGAGTGGATCGATCAGCATCTGAGCCCGGCGCGTTAGCGCTTCGCGCCGATCAGCGCTTCCAGTCGGGCGCGCGTTTGTCGATGAACGCCTGCACGCCCTCGAGCGCGGAGTCGTCCATCATGTTGCAGGCCATCGTCTGGCCCGCGAGCTGGTACGCGGCCTCGATGCCCATTTCGAGCTGCCGGTAGAACAGGCCCTTGCCCGCGCTCACGGCTTCGACTGGCTTCGCGCAGATGCTGGTGGCAAGGCGCGCGATTTCGGCGTCGAGCGAGTCCAGCGGCGCCACGCGATTGACGAGGCCTTGCTGCTTCGCCTCCGCCGCGTCGATAAAATCTCCGGTCAGCAGCATTTCCAGCGCCGCCTTGCGCGACAGATTGCGCGACAGCGGCACGGAGGGCGTCGCGCAGAAGAGCCCGAGGTTCACGCCCGACACGGCGAAGCGCGCGGTCTCCGCCGCCACCGCCAGATCGCACATTGCGACGAGCTGGCAACCCGCGGCCGTGGCAATGCCGTGGACGCGCGCGATCACCGGCTGCGGCAAGCGCTGGATGGTCATCATGAGTTTCGTGCAGCGCGCGAACAGTGCCTGGTAATACGCGAGCGAGGGCGCGGCGCGCATCTCCTTCAGATCATGTCCCGCGCAGAACGCGCGTCCGGCGCCGGCGATCACCACCACGCGCGCCGGCGACTGGGCGAGTCGGCTCAATGCGCTCTGCAACGCGTCGAGCAGGTCCTCGGAGAGCGCGTTGAAAGCGTCGGGCCGGTTCATCGTCAGACGGACGACACCCGGCACGCCATACGCGCCGTATTCCGTGTCCACCAGCGATGCGTTTTGTGCTTCTGCAGTCATGGCTCGCTCCGTTCACGCGATCGGTTACTGTAGTGTGTGCTGGCCGTTGCGCTTATCGCGCTTATTGCGCTTATCGCGCTTATTGCGCTTGTTGCGCTTATCGCGCTTATTGCGCTTGTTGCGCTTGTTGCGCGCGGTGGCGGTCTGCGCGGCGGCGGTTGACCACGCGGTTGCAGCGGGCGCGGCGGCGGTGGCGGCGCGCGCTTGCAATTGCCCCCGTCAGATCCCGGCCAGCGCGCGCACGTGCGCCACCACGCTGCGCCCTAACGCCGAGAGGTTGTAGCCACCCTCGAGACAGCTCACGATCCGCCCGCCCGCATGGCGTTGTGCGACGTCGCGAATCTGCTCGGTGATCCACACATAGTCGTCCTCGACGAGACCCATGTTGCCGAGATCGTCTTCGCGATGCGCGTCGAAGCCCGCGGATACGAACAGCATTTCCGGCTTGAAATCGTTCAGGCGCGGCAGCCACAGCATGTCCACCGCCTCGCGCACGGCCATGCCTTTGGAGCGCGCGGGCATGGGCACGTTGCACATGTTGGGCGCCTGGTTGTCGGCGCCGGTGAATGGATAGAACGGGTGCTGGAAGAAGCTGCACATCAGTACGCGCGGGTCGCCGGAAAAGGCCGCCTCGGTGCCGTTGCCGTGATGCACGTCGAAGTCGATGACGGCCACGCGCTGCAAGCCATGCACCTCGAGCGCATGGCGCGCGGCGATCGCCACGTTGTTGAAGAAGCAGAAGCCCATCGCACGGGCCGGCTCCGCATGATGGCCGGGCGGACGCACGCTGCAGAACGCGTTGTCGAAGCGGCCTTCGATCACCGCGTCGGTAGCGGCCACGGCCGCGCCCGCCGCACGCAAGGCTGCCTGCAGCGTATGCGGGTTCATCGACGTGTCGGGGTCGATTTCCGCAAGCCCCTCGACAGGCGCACGGCCGCGGATGTAGTCGACGTGCGCCTGCGTGTGCACGCGCAGCAGCGCTGCTTCGTCGGCGAGCGGCGGCGACTCGCGCTCGATCAGCGCGTCGATGCGGCTCGCGATCAATTGATCTTCGATGGCCTGCAGCCGGGCGGGGCATTCGGGATGCCATTGCCCCATGTCGTGCAGCAGACAGTCGGCGTGGGAATAGAAGCCTGTTGCCATGATTCTCTTCTGCGGCGCGGCGCCGTGATGGCGTGCGCGGCGTGTCTCCGTCCAGGGGCGCGCGCCCACGGCGCGCCAACACTTATCAAGTTACCACACGAGGCGGCCTGGCCGCGTGCCGCGATGCCCGGCGCTGCTGCCGCGTCGGCCCACACTTGGCCGTTGTAACGCGACTGGCACAGTTTCGCAGAATGCCTCGGGTATACTGCCCGTTCCGTTTTCCTCCCGTCTTTGTCCTTTCGCACCGCGCCTCCTGCTCACTATGACCGTCAAGCTTGCCCTGTCTGCACGAAACCGGCCCAGCACCCGAAGCATCGCCGCCACACTCTGCGTCGCATCGTGCATGTTCACGGCAAACGCTCCGGCTCTGGCGCAGAGCGTCGGCAAGAAACCGCCGGTGCTCGTCGCTCAGGCGCAGCCGCAAACCGGTGTTCCGCAGGGGCAAACGTTTGAGGAGGAGATCATCCCGCAGCGCTACGCAAACAACGCGAATGTGGATGCGTTCATCAACGACATGGTGGCGCGCTACGACTTCGACGAGTCCGCGTTGCATTCGCTTTTTGCGGGCGTCAGCTATTCGGCGACCGCGGTGAAACTGGTCACGCCGTCGCCCTCGCCCACGGTCAAGAACTGGCGCGCATATCAGTCGCGCTTTCTCGATCAGATTCGCATCAATGCGGGCGTGCGTTTCTGGCGCGCGAACCAGGCCACGTTACAGCGCGCCTACGAAGAGTTCGGCGTGCCGCCGGAGGTGATCGTCGGCATTCTCGGTGTGGAGACGATTTACGGGCGCTTCATGGGCAACTTCCGGGTGCTGGATGCGCTGACCACGCTCACCTTCGACTACCCGAATACGCCTAATCGCGCGGACCGCCAGGCGACCTTCCGCAAGAATCTCGAAGATTACCTGGTGTGGACGCGCGAGTCGCAGATCGATCCCACTACGGTTCTTGGCTCGTACACCGGCGCGATCGGCATTCCGCAGTTCCTGCCGAGCAGCATCGTGCAGTATGCAGTGAGCTACGACGGCAAGAAGGACATCGACCTGCGCGCGAGCCAGGCCGATGCGATCGGCAGCGTTGCGAATTACCTGCGTCAGAACGGCTGGGAGAACGGCCGGCCCGTCGTGTGGAAAATCGGCTCGGACGCGGGTAGTCTCGGCGTTGCGCAAGCCGCCGCCGACGGCGCGCCGGAACCGCATTGGCCGCTCGACCAGTTGCTGCGTGCGGGGCTGGTGCTCAACGAGCCGGACGTGAATATTGCGGCCGAGGCGGGAACGCCGGTTACGGTGGTCGACTTGCCGTCGCCGGGACGCGGCACCGAATACATGCTCGGCTTGAAAAATTTTTATGTGCTGACGCGCTATAACCGCAGCTTCTTCTACGCACTCGCGGTCTATCAGTTGGGGCAGCGCATCAAGTCGCAAATGGAAGCGGGCGACGCAGCCAATGCCGTGAACAAAGCGGCGTCGTCGGATGCGGCTTCGCAATAAGTGGCAGGGTCAGCCGTCGGCACGCGTGCCGTTCGGAAGATGTAAAAAAAGCGCCGACCGGCGCTTTTTTATTGGCTGTGGTCCGCGGGCGCGAGGAGCACCCGCTCGCGCACTCACGCGGGAAACACGCCCGTCGACAAATAACGGTCGCCGCGGTCACAGACGATGAACACAATGGTCGCATTCTCGACCTGACGCGCGACCCGCAGCGCCACCTCACACGCGCCGCCCGACGAAATGCCCGCAAAAATGCCTTCGACCGACGCGAGGCGCCGGGCCATTGCTTCCGCCGCGGCCTGGCTCACATTCTCGACACGGTCCACGCGGCTGCGGTCGAAAATTTTCGGCATGTAGGCCTCGGGCCACTTGCGGATGCCCGGGATGCGCGAACCTTCCTCCGGCTGCGCGCCGATGATCTCGATTGCCTCGTTCTGTTGCTTCAGATAGGTGGACACGCCCATGATCGTGCCGGTGGTGCCCATGGACGACACAAAGTGCGTAATGCGCCCTTCCGTATCGCGCCAGATTTCGGGGCCCGTGCCTTCGACATGCGCGGCCGGATTGTCCGGGTTCGCGAACTGATCGAGGATGATGCCCTTGCCGTCGCGCTGCATCTGATCGGCGAGATCCCGCGCGTACTCCATGCCGCCCGTGACCGGCGTCAGAATGATCTGCGCACCGTATGCGGCCATGCTCTGGCGGCGCTCCACCGAGAGGTCTTCCGGCATGATCAGCACCATCTTGTAGCCGCGAATCGCGGCCGCCATGGCAAGCGCAATGCCGGTGTTGCCGCTGGTGGATTCGATCAGCGTGTCGCCCGGTTTGATGCGGCCGCGCGCTTCCGCTTTCTTGATCATCGACAACGCGGGGCGATCCTTCACCGAGCCGGCGGGATTGTTGCCCTCGAGCTTGGCGAGAACCACGTTGTTGCGGCTGCGGATCTCGTCGTCGGCGAGACGCACGAGTTGCACGAGCGGCGTATTGCCGATCGTGTCTTCAATCGTTTTGTAAGCCATATCGGTCCGGTGCTGTCGATGCGTGAAGTCTTCAATCTACCGATTCTAAACCACCGTGCCACCGGCTGCCGTGCGGCCCTTCTGCCCGCATGGATGCAGCCTGCGCCAACGCAAAAAGCCCGCGGCCGAGTACCGCGGGGAGCCCGTCGTACGAATGACAGCTCAAGGAGCGCTGTTGCCGGCTCCGACCATGAAGGACAACGATGGCGAGCGGGCGCGGCGCCACACGCCGCGCCCGGCGCGCGTCAGACTATTTCTTCACCGCCACGGTGGCGCCGCCTTTTGGCGTATTGGCCGCAGCGGCCGCGCCTTTGGTCTGTGAAGACGCCGCAACCTGCGGGCCAGCAGCCGCGCCAGCCGGACCGACAGCGAGACCCTCCGCCTGCAGGCGCTCGACGGTATGCCCCCCCATGCCCTTGACGCGCTTGCTGAGATCGGCCGGGTCCTTGAACGGACCATGCGCTGCACGCTCTTCGAGAATGGCTTTCGCTTTGGCAGGACCGATGCCTTTGATGCCGCGCAGCGCGTCCTCGTTAGCCGTGTTGACGTCAACCGACGCATACGCGTGGCCGAAAGCGGCGAGCATGGCCGCCGTAACCAGAATTTTTCGAAACATATTGGAATCTCCCTCATACAACCGGTTGGCGTCATGACCAACCGGGAGATTCCAGTTTAAACAGGTATCCGAACTATTTACACCTGGCCGGATAGCCAACGCACGTACCGATCGACACCTTCCTGCACGCTCAGAAACGGCGCGTCGTAGCCGGCCGCGCGCAGCTTCGTGAGGTCCGCCTGCGTGAAGCACTGATACTTGCCGCGCAGCGCGTCGGGAAACGGAATGTATTCGATCAGTCCGCGCTGCACCTGGTCGGCAAGCGAAAGCGGCGGCTCGTTATCGAGCGCGCGCAGCGTGTTGACCACCGTGCTCGCAATGTCGTTGAACGGCTGCGCGCGGCCGCTGCCCAGGTTGAAAATGCCCGACTTGTGCGGATTGTCGAAGAAGAACAGGTTGACTTTCACCACGTCTTCGACCGAAACGAAATCGCGCGTCTGCTCGCCCGCCGCATAGCCGTTGTATTCGCCGAACAGCTTAACCTTGCCCTCGGCGCGGAACTGGTTGAAGTTGTGAAACGCGACCGACGCCATGCGTGCCTTGTGCGTTTCGCGCGGGCCGTACACGTTGAAATAGCGGAAGCCCGCGATCTGGCTTTTCGCGTGCGGCAGCGCGCGGCGAATCACCTGGTCGAACAGAAATTTCGAATAGCCGTACACGTTGAGCGGCTGCTCCACTTCGCGCTCTTCGACGAAACGGCTCGAACCGCCGTATGTGGCCGCTGAGGACGCGTAGAGGAACTGGATGTTCTGCTCGAGGCAGATATTCAGCACCTCGCGGCTGTAGCAGAAATTGTTGTCCATCATGTAGCGGCCGTCGGTTTCCATCGTGTCCGAACAGGCGCCTTCGTGGAAGATCGCGCGCACGCGGCCGAAATCGCCGCGCGCAAATCGCTCGAGGAATGCGGTCTTGTCCACGTAATCGTCGATCTCGCAGTCGACGAGATTCCTGAACTTGTCCGCACGCGTCAGATTGTCCACGGCGATGATGCGTTGTTCGCCGCGCTCGTTGAGCGCCTTGACGAGGTTGCTGCCGATAAAGCCGGCCGCGCCGGTGACGATGAGGGTCATGATTGTCCCGCGGTAATGAGCCTTGCATGGAGCGAAGCGGGCGACACGGCGCCGGCTTCGAACGGCAGGTTGGCTGGCGCCCAACCGGTCCTTGTTGCGCGCTGCCCGTAGGCTTTTGCGGCAGGACCCGTCAGGCGCGTCAATGAAAGAGTTCGTCGTAGTCGACGGTGGCCGTGCCCAGCTTGCCGACCACGATACCGGCCGCGCGATTGGCAAGCCCGACCGCTTCGACAAGCGGCAGACCCGCGCCCAGCATGGTGGCGAGCGTGGCAATCACGGTGTCGCCCGCGCCCGAGACATCATACACTTCGCGCGCGACGGCCGATGTGTGCAGGATGCCGTCGTCGGAGAAGAGCGTCATGCCTTCTTCCGAACGCGTGAGCAGCAAGGCCTTGAACTGCAGATCCGCGCGCAATCTGCTGACGCGCTCGGTCAGGTCTTCTTCCGATTTCCACTGACCGACCACTTCGCGCAGCTCGGCGCGGTTCGGCGTGATCAGCGTGGCGCCACGATAACGCTCCCAGTCGTCGCCCTTCGGGTCGACCAGCACCGGCTTGCCGGCTGCATGCGCTCTCGCGATCATCTGCGTGACGTGGGTCAGTCCGCCCTTTGCGTAATCGGACATCAGGATCACGTCGTGCGACGGCAGCAATTCGTCGAAGCGCGCGAGACCGGCGAGCAACACCTCGTGCGCCGGCGAGTTCTCGAAGTCGACGCGCAGCAACTGTTGCTGGCGCGACAGCACGCGCAGCTTGATGGTGGTCAGCAGCGCGGGATCGCGTTCAAGATGCGGGTTCACGCCGCTCTCACCGAGCAACTGCACGATGCGCTCACCCGGTTCATCGTGGCCGACCACGCACAGCAGCCCCGCCTGCGCGCCGAGCGCCGCCGCGTTGCGCGCGACGTTCGCCGCGCCGCCAAGGCGGTCTTCCTGGCGCTGCACGTGCACGACGGGCACCGGTGCTTCCGGCGAGATGCGATTGACGTCGCCGAACCAGTAACGGTCGAGCATCACGTCACCGACGACGAGCACGCGCGCCGCCGCGATCTGTGCGCGCGGCACCGCCGTCAACGCTGACGACGGCGAGGCTGCGATAGAGTCGGGCCGGGACTCAGGCATCGGCTGCAAGTTCAGAGGGTTGTGCATAAGGGCGTCCAATCGAGTGATAGTCGATGCCGAGTTCGTTCATCGCATCCGGTTCGTAGAGATTGCGGCCGTCGAAAATGACCGGCGACTTCAATACGGATTTTAGATGCGCGAAGTCCGGGCTCTTGAACTCCTTCCATTCGGTGACGATGACAAGCGCGTCCGCGCCCGTAAGCGTTTCGTCCTGCGTGTTCGCGAATTGCAAACGCGCGAGCTGGTCCGGCGAGTCATGGAGGTCCATGGCGAAGACCCGGCGCGCCTCGGTCACGGCGACCGGGTCGTATGCACGCACCTGTGCGCCGCGCGCGAGCAGTTCCGCAATCACGCGGCGGCTCGGCGCTTCGCGCATGTCGTCGGTATTCGGCTTGAACGCGAGTCCCCACACAGCGAAGGTGCGGCCTGCCAGATCATTGCCCCATTTGTGCGTGATCTTTTGCACGAGCACGTCTTTCTGCCGGTAGTTCACTTCCTCGACGGCTTCGAGAATGCGCAGATTGTGACCGCTTTCGCTGGCCGTGCGGATCAGCGCCTGAACGTCCTTCGGGAAGCATGAGCCGCCATAGCCGCAGCCGGCATACAGGAAGTGATAGCCGATACGCGGGTCCGAGCCGATGCCGCGGCGCACCGCCTCGATGTCGGCGCCCACCCGGTCGGCGAGATTCGACATTTCGTTCATGAACGAGATGCGCGTGGCCAGCATTGCATTGGCCGCGTACTTGGTAAATTCGGCCGAGCGCACGTCCATGTACAGCGTGCGCTCGTGATTGCGGTTAAACGGCGCATAGAGGCGCTTCATCAGTTCACGCGCGCGCAAGCCGGCTTCGTCCTCGTCGCTGCCGAGCACGATGCGGTCCGGCCGCATGAAGTCGTCCACCGCCGCACCTTCTTTCAGAAACTCCGGGTTCGACACGACCGAAAAGCGGTGCTTGTCGCTCCCGGCGAGCCCGCGCTTTGCGAGCTCTTCTTCGACGACCGCGCGCACGCGCTGCGCCGTGCCGACCGGCACCGTCGATTTATCGACGATCACCTTGAAGCCGTTCATCGTACGGCCGATGTTGCGCGCCGCTTCGAGGACGTACTGCAGGTCTGCGGAGCCGTCTTCGTCGGGCGGCGTGCCGACGGCGATGAACTGCACGTCGCCGTGAGCGACGCTCGCCTCAATGTCCGTCGAAAAGGTGATACGCCCGGCCGCCCGGGTGCGTGCAATGATTTCCTGCAAGCCCGGCTCGTGAATGGGCACGCCGCCGTTGTTGAGAATTTCGATCTTGCGCGGATCGACGTCCAGACAGAACACGTCGTTGCCGATTTCAGCGAGACACGCGCCTGTGACGAGGCCCACGTAGCCAGTGCCGATAATGGTGATTTTCATACGCTTTCCGGTTGAAGGTTCCGGTGATGATCTCCGGCGATAAAGCCGGTCATGAACACGCTGCCCAAGCCGTGCGCAAACTCAGCTCGACGCGGTGATGGGCTCGACCCGGCGCGGCGCATAGGTTTCCCAGCCGCTGCAGCCTGGGCACTGCCAATAGAAAAGCCGCGCCCTGAAACCGCAATTCTGGCACGTGTAGCGCGGCAGATTTTTGGTGCGCTGGCGGATCAGTGTGCGCATCAATTCGAGTTCGCTGCGCCGCGGTTCCTCCGCGACGGCCTGCTGCGCCTCGAGCAGGCGCGTCATGCCTGCCAGGTTGGGCGACTTCTGCATCTGCGAACGCGCGAGCGCATGCGCAGCGTCCGGCCCGCGCAGCGACGCGACATGCTGATACGCGACGTCGAGCAGATCGTTGCTCGGGTAGCGGTCAACCCAGCTCGTGAGCAGATCGGCACCTTCCTGCGCGCGGCCGAGCGCTTCGTACGCCTTCATCAGCTTTTCGGCGACGAGCGGCAAATAAGCCGGGTTCTGTTCCTCTACGCGCCGCCACTGCGCGATCGCCGCCTCCTGCGAACCCGCGGCGGCGTCGACGTCGCCGAACAGGATCGTGGCGCGCACGTTGGTGGGATTCGCCTTCAGCGCGAAGCCGAGCTGACGGCGTGCTTCGTCGGGCTTTTTCTGCTGCAGCGCTTCCTGTGCGAGTTCGCAATGAAACTGCGCGATTTCCTTGTCGAGCGACTCCGTGCCCATTGTTTCCAGATGGCGCGCAGTGTCGATCGACTTGAGCCAGTCCTTCTCGATTTCGTAGATGGTGAGCAGCGCGCGCTGCGCGCCCAACGCGTAGTCGCCGGTTTCCAGCGAGCGGAACGTCTCTTCGGCGCGATCCAGCAGGCCGGCCTTCAGAAAGTCCTGACCCAGTTCGAACAGTGCGTGATCGCGTTCGCTAACCGGCAGATCCGCGCGGCTGAGAAGATTCTGATGCACGCGTATCGCGCGATCGGTCTCGCCGCGGCGCCGGAACAGATTGCCGAGCGCGAAATGCAGCTCGACCGTTTCCGGATCGAGCTTGACGACTTCAATGAACGCGTCGATCGCCTGGTCGGGCTGCTCGTTGAGCAGGAAGTTCAGGCCGCGGAAATACGAACGCGGCAAATTGGCGCTTTCCGACAGCAGCGTCTTGAGGTCGTAGCGCGCAGCCATCCAGCCGAACGCGAAAGCGACGGGAATGACGAGCAGCCACCAGAAGTCTAGATCCATGCGATGAATGCAAATGAGCCGAAAGGCGGGAACGGGATGCCGCGAAGGCGCGCGGCCGAAGGACACAATCAGATCAGCGGCGGCATGGGCGGCTGTTCGACAGCCACCGGCGTCTCGCGCGCCACGCGCAGCTCACGCTTCAATCGGCCGTTTTCCATGCGCAGGCGCACCACGGCGGGCATGGACGAAACAAGGCCCGCAAGCAAGCCGACCACGAAGAACGCCAGCCCGATGAGAATGAGCGGCGCCGACCATGCGTAGCCCGCGAGGAAATTCAGCGTAGCGGGTTGTGTATTGGAGAGTGCGAGCACGAGCAGCAGCACGAACACCAGTACACGGATCAGCCAGACGATAAATTTCATGAATAGATCTCTTCACGGCAGTTGCGGGGTGACGCCGGCCTGATGACGCGTCGCGCCACGGTGTTTGCCCGCGCCGAAGTGACCCGTATTGTAATTGAAGCCCTCGCGGCTGGGCAGGAACTGGCGGAGCGCGGGCTTACAGAAAACTGTGGGCGGGGCGAATGCGTCGTGAAAGGAGCCGCGACCACGTGGAACGCCGGGAACAGAGAGCCGCGCTGAGAGCGCGAACAAAGCTGCGAGCTGGAGTGCGAGCCGAACTCTGGGACAAGAACGCAACGAGATGGAAAGGAACCCAACGCCAGGCAGCGGCCAATGTCAAAAATTGCCTGGGCGAAAAAAAAGCGCCGAAAGGCGCTTTTTCTGGTCTTTTGCCGACTGGCACTGGCCGCTCACGCCGCCAACGCCATGCTGCGAAACTGCACAGCACGCACAGCGGAGCATTTACAGATCGTCGTCCGGCTCTTCGGCCTTCAACGGCTCGCCCGCGCGACGGTCGACCCGCTCACGCAACTCCTTGCCCGGCTTGAAGTGCGGCACGTACTTCTCGGGCACCAGCACTTTTTCGCCCGACTTGGGATTGCGCCCAACGCGGGAAGGACGGCGGTTCAGGCCGAAGCTGCCAAAACCTCGAATTTCGATGCGATGACCTTTGGCGAGCGCCTCCGACATCGCATCAAGCATCGTCTTGACCGCGAAATCCGCATCTTTCAATACGAGCTGCGGAAAGCGCGTAGCCAGTTGGGCGACCAATTCCGATTTGGTCATACTGCAGCAGACCTCTCAAGAAAACGCCGAGCCGCCCCCGTTGCTCCCCGCGAGGGGTACCTGCCGCGAGCGCAAAGCCCGCGCGGCAGGCTGGGGGCGTACCTCAATTACTGGTTCTGGCCGTCGAGCTTAGCCTTCAGCAGCGCGCCGAGGTTCGTCGTGCCGGTCGCAGCTGCGCTGGAATCGGACGAAGCGAGGCCGCGAATCGCTTCCTGTTGCTCAGCCGAGTCCTTCGCCTTGATCGACAGGTTGATACCACGCGACTTGCGATCGATGTTGATGATCATCGCGTTGACCTTGTCGCCTTCCTTCAGCACGTTGCGAGCATCTTCCACACGGTCTTGTGCGATTTCCGAAGCGCGCAGGTAGCCTTCGACTTCACCCGACAGCTGAACCACTGCACCCTTCGCGTCCACCGACTTGACCACGCCGTCGACGATCGAACCCTTGTCGTTCATTGCAACGAAGTTGCTGAACGGGTCGCCTTCGAGCTGCTTGATGCCGAGCGAAATGCGTTCCTTCTCGACGTCGATGCCGAGAACGATGGCTTCCACTTCGTCGCCCTTCTTGTACTTGCGAACAGCTTCTTCGCCCGTTTCCGACCACGACAGATCCGACAGGTGAACCAGACCGTCGATGCCGCCCGGCAGACCGATGAAGACGCCGAAGTCGGTGATCGACTTGATTGCGCCTTGCAGCTTGTCGCCCTTCTTGAAGTTGCGGCTGAAGTCGTCCCACGGGTTCGGCTTGCACTGCTTCATGCCGAGGCTGATACGGCGGCGGTCTTCGTCGATTTCAAGAACCATGACTTCGACTTCGTCGCCCAGTTGCACAACCTTCGACGGTGCAACGTTCTTGTTCGTCCAGTCCATTTCCGACACGTGGACGAGGCCTTCGATGCCCGATTCCACTTCGACGAATGCGCCGTAGTCGGTGATGTTGGTGACCTTACCGAACAGACGCGTGCCCGACGGGTAACGACGCGAGATGCCTTCCCACGGATCGTCGCCCAGTTGCTTGATACCGAGCGAAACGCGGTTCTTTTCCTGGTCGAACTTGAGGATCTTCGCGGTAACTTCCTGGCCAACCGACAGCACTTCCGACGGGTGACGCACGCGACGCCATGCGATATCCGTAATGTGCAGCAGGCCGTCGATGCCGCCCAGGTCCACGAACGCGCCGTAGTCGGTGATGTTCTTCACCACGCCTTCCACGATCGCGCCTTCCTTCAGCGTTTCGAGCAGCTTTGCGCGCTCTTCGCCCTGGGTTGCTTCGATCACGGCGCGGCGCGACAGCACGACGTTGTTACGCTTGCGGTCGAGCTTGATGACGCGGAATTCCAGCGTCTTGCCTTCGTACGGGGTCGTGTCCTTGACCGGACGCGTGTCAACCAGCGAACCCGGCAGGAATGCGCGAATGCCGTTGACCATGACGGTCATGCCGCCCTTGACCTTGCCCGTGATCGTGCCGGTCACGAGTTCGTTGTTGTCGAGAGCCTTTTCCAGCGACAGCCACGAAGCCAGACGCTTCGCCTTGTCGCGCGACAGGATCGTGTCGCCATAGCCGTTTTCCAGCGCGTCGATCGCGACGGAAACGAAGTCGCCCGCCTGCACTTCTACCTCGCCCGCGTCGTTCAGGAACTCTTCGAGCGGGATGTAGGCTTCGGACTTGAGACCAGCGTTGACGACCACGAAGTTGTGGTCGACACGCACGACTTCGGCGGAGATCACTTCGCCGGCGCGCATGTCTTGCTTGGTCAGCGACTCTTCGAACAGAGCCGCAAAAGATTCGGTATTCGGGGTAGAGGTTTGCAGGTCGGACATAAAAATCAAAATTTGCATGGATCTCGCGCTGCCCGGCTGGCCGGACGGTCAGCAACTACGGCAAGAATGCGAATGCCACGCGGGGTTAAGGGGTTAATACAACGCTTCGCGACAATCGCGAAGCACCTACCAGCAACGTACTATTGCCGCCGCCCCAGAGCCGGATTGAAACCATTGCTTCGATCAGCTTTGAGCAACCAGCGCTTCGTACCATTGCACTACCTGCTCGACCGCCTGATCGACCGACAAGGCGGACGTATCGAGCAGCTTTGCATCTGCTGCGGGCTTAAGTGGCGCGGCTGCGCGCTGACTGTCGCGCTCGTCACGCTCGCGCAAATCCCGGAGCAAGTCATCAATATTAGCAGAAAAGCCTTTTTGTATCAATTGCTTATGCCGCCGGGCTGCGCGGGCCTCCACGCTGGCGGTCATGAACACCTTCAGAATGGCGTCCTGGAAGATCACCGTGCCCATGTCGCGACCGTCCGCGACCAGCCCCGGCTCCTTGCGAAAAGCGCGCTGACGCGCCACCAGCGCGGCCCGCACCGGGGCATGCACGGCAATCGCCGACGCGCGGCTGCCAACCTCTTCTGCGCGAATTTCCGCCGATACATCGACGCCGTCGAGCTGCGCGAGGCCCTCGCGAAACGTAATGTGCAGGTCGTCGATCAGCTTGACAAGGGCGTCGACGTCCTCGGCCGCCACCGCGTAGCGCATGCTGGCGAGCGCGGCGAGCCGGTACAGCGCGCCGCTGTCGAGCAGGTGAAAGCCGAGGCTCGCGGCGACCAGCGCGGCCACGGTGCCTTTGCCGGAGGCACTGGGGCCGTCGATCGTAATGACGGGCGTCTGGTGAAAGGGGCGGATCGGTTTCATCTAAAAAGTCGCACGTCAGGCGATTCGTACGCGAATCAGGGGTGAGCGAGCGCCGCAAAGCGCTCGAAATAATCGGGAAACGTCTTGGCGACGCACTTCGGGTCGTTGATGCGCACCGGCACGCCGCCGAGACTAACCAGCGAGAAACACATCGCCATGCGGTGATCGTCGTAGGTGTCGATCGAGGCGTTCGGAATCAGCTTTTCGGGCGGCGTGACCATGAGGAAGTCGTCGCCCTCCTGCACCTTCGCGCCGACCTTGCGAAGTTCGGCCGCCATTGCCGCGATCCGGTCGGTCTCTTTCACGCGCCAACTGGCTATGTTGCGCAGCGTGGTCGTGCCGTCGGCGAACAGCGCGGCAACCGCGATGGTCATCGCTGCATCGGGAATCAGGTTGAAGTCCATGTCGATGGGATCGAGCTTGCCGTGGTCGTTGCCGACCCCGCGCACTTCGATCCAGTCCTCGCCCATCTGCAGATTCGCGCCCATCTTGATGAGCGCATCCGCAAAGCCGACGTCGCCCTGAATGCTCGAACGCCCGACGCCCTCCACTTTCACCGGCCCGCCGCCCAGCACGCCCGCCGCGAGGAAATACGACGCCGACGACGCGTCGCCTTCCACCATGATCGTGCCCGGCGACTGATAGCGCTGCCCCGCCGGCACGATGAACTGATGCCAGCCATTGCGCTCGACGTTGATGCCAAAGCGCGCCATCAGCTTGATCGTGATGTCGATATAAGGCTTGGAAATAAGTTCGCCGTCCACCTGAACCGTGCTCACGCCGCTTGCCGTGCGCACGAGCGGCAGCGTCATCAGCAGCGAGGTGAGGAACTGGCTGGAGACGTCGCCGCGCACGCGGATCGGCGCCTCGGCGGAAATTTGCGCCGGGCGGATGCGCAACGGCGGATAGCCCTCGTTTTCCTCGTAGTCGATTCGCGCGCCGATCTGCCGCAGGCCGTCGACCAGATCGCCGATCGGCCGCTCGTGCATGCGCGGCACGCCGTGGATGCGGTAGTCGCCGCCATTGACCGAAAGCGCCGCCGTCAACGGACGAACCGCCGTGCCCGCGTTGCCGAGAAAGAGGTCGGCCGTGCGCGCTGTAAATGCACCCCGGGTGCCGGTCACGACGCAAGTGTCGCCCTCGCGCTTGAGCCGCACGCCGAGCTTTTCGAGCGCGTCGAGCATGACGCGCGTGTCGTCGGAGTCGAGCAGGTTCGTGATCGTCGTTTCGCCTTCGGCGAGCGCGGCCAGCAGCAGCACGCGGTTCGAAATGCTCTTCGAGCCAGGCAGACGAACCGTGCCGGACGCACGAGAAAATGGTCCGAGATCGAGGAATTCCATGATTGAGTCCAGTTTCCGATTATGGCGACGCGCTCAGCGCGGCGCCCTCATTTTGACCCGTCGGCCGATGCAGAGCCGCCCGCTCGCTGTTCCTGCCACTCGGTGCGCGCCACGCGCGAGCGGGCGAAGACCGCTTCGAGCGCGGCGCCGTCGCCTGCCTCGATAGCCGCGCGCAGCCGCGCGAGCACGGCTGTGTAGGCGTCCAGCTCGTCGAGCAGCGCGGCGCGGTTGGCGACGCACACGTCGCGCCACATTTCCGGGCTCGACGCGGCAATGCGCGTGAAGTCGCGAAAGCCGCCGGCGGCAAAGGAAAACTTCAGCGCGGCATCAGGCGAATTCAGAATCTGCTCGACCAGCGCGAACGACAACACGTGCGGCAAATGGCTGACCGATGCGAACACCCGGTCGTGCTGCTCCGGCGTCATGTCACGCACCAGCGCGCCGGTTGCCCGCCACATAGCGGCGACGCGCTCCACGCCAGGCGGCGCATTGTCGGGCAACGGGCACAGCACGACATTGCGGCCGACATACAGATCGGGCAACGCGGCCTCGACGCCGCTCGCCTCACGGCCGGCAATCGGATGTCCCGGCACGAACTGCCCGATGCGCGCGCCGAGCGCGGCTCGCGCCGCGGCTACCACGTCGGACTTGGTGCTGCCGGCATCGGTGACGATCGTGTTCGCGTCGAGAAACGGCACGATCCGTTCGAGCAGGGGCCGAGTCTGGGCGACCGGCGCCGCGAGCAGCACGAGGTCTGCGCCGGCAAGCGCTTCGCGCAACGCGGCGTCGTCATGCAATCCCGCCGCGCTGTCGATCACGCCGAGCTCCAGCGCGCGGGCGCTCGACTCAGCCGAGCGGCCCACGCCGATCACCGTGCGCGCCCCCTCCGCTTCGCCGCGCTCGCGCAACGCGCGCGCGAGCGATCCGCCGATCAGGCCGACACCAAATATCACCAACTTGTTAAAAGAGAACGCGGCCACGTCGGTCACACAAAAAGCGCGCCGTTCAGACGAGGCGCGCGGGTCAGGATTCGCCGCTCAGGCGGTGGCGAGCGTTTTTTCCAGCGCGCTAATGAACGCCTCGTTTTCTTCCGGCAAGCCGATTGTCACGCGCAACCACTGCGGCAAACCGTAGTTGCCAACCGGACGCACGATGACCCCCTGCTTGAGCAACGCCAGATTCACGCGATCGCCCGCCGCATCGTCGTCACCGACGCGTACCAGCACGAAGTTGCCGTCGGACGGCACGTACTCGAGACCAAGCTTGTCGAATGCTTCTGTCAGACGGCGATAACCCTGGGCATTGAGCGCCGCGCTCTTTTCCAGGAACGCCTGGTCGTTCAGCGCGGCGATAGCCGCTGCTTGTGCGAGCGTGTTCACATTGAACGGCTGGCGCAGACGGTTCAGCAGATCGGTCAGCTCTGGCTGGGCTATTGCAAAACCAACCCGCAAACCGGCAAGGCCGAACGCCTTCGAAAACGTGCGCGACACCAGCAGATTCGGGTAACGGCGTACCCACTCGATCGAGTCGTAGCGCTTTTCTGCCGGTAAATATTCGGTGTAGGCCTCGTCCAGCACAACTGCCACGTGGCGCGGAACTTTGGCGAGAAACGCATCGAGCTTAGGACCTTCGATGAAGGTGCCGGTCGGATTATTCGGATTGGCGACGAAAATGAGTCGCGTGTCGTCCGTGATCGCCGCCAGCATCGCGTCGAGGTCGTGGCCAAACTTCACCGCCGGCACCACGATCGCGCGGGCGCCCAAGCCCTGCGTGGCAAGCGCGTAGACCGCGAACGAATACTGCGAGTAGACGATCGACTGGCCTTTCTCCACGAACGCGTGCGCCGCGATTTCGAGAATGTCGTTGCTGCCGTTGCCGAGCGTGATCCAGTCGGCCGGCACGCCGTAGCGTTCGCCCAACGCGGCCTTCAGTTCGAAGGCGTTCGCGTCCGGGTAGCGGCCCAGTTCGCTCGCGGCCTGCGCCATCGCGCGTTGCGCCGACTCGGGCATGCCGAGCGGATTTTCGTTCGACGCGAGTTTCACGATCTTTGCTTCGTCCAACCCGAACTCGCGCGCGACTTCCGAAATCGGTTTGCCGGCAATGTAAGGCGCAATGGCGCGCACGTAAGAAGGACCGAAGGACGTTGTCATGAAATCTCCGAACGATTATTAGGAAAGTCGCAGCGGGCGCGTTGGCGGTGTGCCTGGCCCGCGCTTGCCCGCGATCTGCGCACCATTAGCGGGCGCGAGGATACGAGCCGAGAATCTTGAGGAATGCTGCCTTCTCACCGAGCTCGGTCAGCGCGGCCGCCACGGCGGGATCGTCGCGATGGCCTTCGACATCGATATAGAAGTAGTACTCCCATGTGCCCACGCGCGCCGGACGCGACTCAAAGCGCGTCATGGAAACGCTGTGGCGCGCGAGGGGCTCCAGCAGCTTGAACACCGCGCCAGGCTCGTTGGGCACCGATACGATAAGCGACGTCTGATCATGACCGCTCGGGCCCGTGCGCTCTTTGCCGATCATCACGAAGCGCGTGCGGTTGTGCGGATCGTCCTGAATCAACGCGTAGGCGACCTGCAAACCGTAGTGAGTCGCCGCGCGATCTCCGGCAATGGCTGCGACGGTCGGATCCTCGGCCGCCATGCGGGCCGCTTCTGCATTGCTCGACACCGCCTGGCGCTCCAGATGCGGCGCATTCGTGGCGAGCCAGCGCTGACATTGCGCAAGCGCCTGCGCGTGCGCGCATACGCGCGTCACGCCAGTAAGGCCGCCGTTCAGCGTCAACAGATTGTGATGAATAGGCAACGCCAGTTCGCCGCCGATCGTGAGTTGCGTTTCGAGCAGCAGGTCGAGCGTACGGGACACCGCGCCTTCAGTCGAATTCTCCACCGGTACGACGCCGAACTCGGCTGCACCGGCCTCGACCGAGCGGAATACTTCGTCGATTGACGGGCACGGCAGGCCTTCGATCGACTGACCGAAGTACTCGTGCATGGCCTGTTCGCTATACGTGCCGACCGGCCCGAGATACGCGGCCTTGATGGTCTTTTCGAGCGCACGGCTCGCGGCCATGATCTCGCGCCAGATTGCGCTGATGTGCTCGCTCGCCAGCGGCCCTTCGCTCATGTCCTGCAGGCGCGCGATGACCTGCTGTTCGCGCTCAGGCCGAAACACAGGCGCGTTGAAATGCTTCTTGACCTCGCCCACTTCAAGCGCCACCGCTGCGCGCTGGTTGAGCAGCGCGATCAGTTGCGCGTCGAGCGCGTCGATGCGTTCGCGAAGGGGTTTGAGCCGATTGTTGAGTTCGTCGTCCATGCGTGAAAACAGTCCTGCCGGTAGCTGCTGCAAAAATGCTTGCTGGAAAGGATGCGCGCGCCGAATGCCGGGCACTCAGGCGCTGTGCCGTTCGAATTCCTTCATGTATTCGACAAGCGCTTTGACGCCTTCGAGCGGGACGGCGTTGTAAATCGACGCCCGCATGCCGCCGACGGACTTGTGGCCCTTGAGCTGCACCATTCCCCGCGCTTTCGCGCCGGCGAGGAAATCTTCGTTGCGCGACTCGTCCGCGAGGAAAAACGGTACGTTCATCCGCGAGCGCGAGCCACGTTCGACCTTGTTCAGATAGAAGCTGCTCGAGTCGATTGCGTCGTACAACAGCTTCGACTTTTCGAGATTGCGCGCTTCCATCGCGGCGAGGCCGCCCTGCTTCTTCAACCACTTGAACACGAGCCCCGCAATGTAGATTGCATACGTGGGCGGCGTGTTGTACATCGAATTGTTTTCGGCGACCGTTTTCCATTCGAACGCCGACGGGCAGATGCGCAGCGCCCGGTCCAGCATGTCCTCGCGCACGATCACCACGGTCACGCCGGCCATGCCGATGTTTTTCTGCGCGCCGCCGAACAGCACGCCGTATTTGGCGATGTCCATGGGACGCGAGAGGATATGCGACGACGCGTCCGCGACGAGCGGAATATTGCCGAGGTCGGGAATTTCGAACGTCTCCACGCCGTGGATGGTCTCGTTCGTGCACAGGTGCACGTAAGCAGGATCGTCCGACAATTGCCACTCGGAGAAGGCCGGCGCGCGCGTGAAGCCGTCAGCCGTCTGGCCGCTCGCGGCGAGATGGACGGTGCCGTACTTCTGCGCTTCCTTGAACGACTTTTGCGACCACGATCCGGTAATCACAAAGTCGGCGCGCGGTTTTGCGCCGAGCAGATTCATCGGCACGATCGCGTTTTCGCCGAGACCGCCGCCTTGCAGGAACAGGATCCGGTGGCTCGCCGGGACCGCCAGCAATTCGCGCAGATCGACGAGCGCTTCCTCGTGGATCGACATGAATTCTTTCCCGCGATGGCTCATTTCCATCACGCTCATGCCGCTGCCTTGCCAGTCGAGCATCTCGGCTGCTGCCTGACGCAGCACTTCTTCGGGCATGGCCGCGGGGCCGGCGGAGAAATTAAAGACGCGCATCGTGAGATCCTGAAAGCGGCGCGAACCCGAAAAGATCGCGCATGAGTCGGCGAATAGGTGAGTCAGCGGATGGTGAGTCCGTGGATGGCCGCCGTGGAACAGACTACCGGAAAGCGGCTATGTCTGAGCGGATGCGAACGCCCACCCAAGGCAGTTGGCCAACCAGGCCACAACGGCATTAGCCATTGACCGCATGGACCCATCGACCATTTCGCGCCGAAAAAACAATGGCCGTTCGCGCATACGCGCAAACGGCCATTATCGCATTGTCCCCGCTAACCCGCCAAACGCGGCCGCCCTGAAACCGGACAGCCGCGCGGCGCGCCAGCGCGGTTCTGCGCGGCTTTCGCCTAAGACTTACTTGGCAGCCGGCTTGACCGAAGCAACTTCCTTGTCAGCCTGGTCACGCGTCGCCTTGATCGATTGCGGCATGTACTTCTGCATCAAGCCGTTGACGACGTCGCGGCCAACCTGGTCTTGAACCTGGATGAACTTGCGGCCCGTCGGGCTCTTGTAGAACGTGGTCAGATCTTTAATTTCCGACGTGCTGTAGTACTTTGCATAAGCATCGTACTGAGCTTGCATTGCGTCCTGGCGGAAGCTGTCCGTCGCGAAGACCTGGCCTGCGCCGTCAACCAGCTTCGGCACTGCGTTCTTTTGCAGCGTCGGGACGGAAGCCTGCTTCTGCTTGTCCGTCATCGTCTTGTTCTCGCTCAGCGCGTCCGAGAGGATAGCCGGGACGAGCTGCTTCGCTTGCATTTGCGCGCTGTTACCGATCGCGCCGACGAGCTTCTGCGCGTCGATTGCGTCCAGCAGGTCCTTGATTGCAGCCTGCTTGGCCGGATCAACCGGTGCTGCGGCAGCAGCCGGCGCCGACGGAGCCTGGCTCTGAAGCGCTTGAGCCATTGCAAACGTCGGCACGAGGGCAGCCAGCAATGCCAGTTGTTTGAATCGTTTCTGCATCATTACTCCCTAATAGAAATTAACTTGAACTGCGAGCCGCGCGGGAAGCGTGTCGGCCGGACACGCTATTGTTTCCTGCGCGGCTTTCAACCGGCTAACGAATGCGCAAGCCGCGACGCAGGTCAGGCCGCACCGCCGTCTTCGCCGCCGATGTTGCCGTCGGCGGGACCCTCGGCGTCGCCTTCGACATCGCCTTCCGCTTCAGCTTCGGCAACCTGTTGCAGACCTGAAAGCTTGGTCCCTTCATCAAGGCTGATGAGTGTAACACCTTGAGTTGCACGGCCCATTTCTCGAATTTCCGACACGCGCGTACGAATCAGCACGCCCGTGGTCGTGATCAGCATGATCTGCGCTTCCTGGTCGACCAGCGTCGCGGCGACAACCCGGCCGTTACGCTCCGACGTCTGGATCGCGATCATGCCCTTCGTGCCGCGGCCGTGACGGGTGTACTCTGTGATCGGCGTGCGCTTGCCGAAGCCGTTTTCCGTGGCGGTGAGCACCGACTGCTGCTCGTCGCCCGCGACCAGCAGCGCAATCACGTTCTGGCCGTCTTCGAGCTGCATGCCGCGCACGCCGCGCGCCTCGCGGCCCATCGGCCGCACGTCGTTCTCGTCGAAGCGGACCGCCTTGCCCGAATCGGAGAACAGCATGACGTCGTGCTGACCGTCAGTAATGGCGGCGCCGATCAGGTAATCGCCGTCATCCAGACCGACCGCAATAATACCCTTGCGCAACGGCCGGCTGAAGGCTTCCAGCGGCGTCTTCTTTACCGTTCCTAACGCAGTTGCCATGAACACGAACTTGTCTGCGGAAAATTCCTTGACCGGCAGCACCACCGTGATCTTTTCGCCTTCCTGCAGCGGGAACATATTGACGATCGGACGGCCGCGCGAGTTGCGCGAGCCCTGCGGCACCTCGTAGACCTTGACCCAATAGACGCGACCGCGGTTGGAGAAGCACAGAATGTGGTCGTGCGTATTGGCGATGAAGAGCGTGTCGATCCAGTCGTCTTCCTTCATGGAAGTCGCCTGTTTGCCGCGACCGCCGCGCTTTTGCGCGCGATATTCCGACAACGGCTGTGATTTCACGTAACCCGCGTGCGACATGGTCACGACCATCTCTTGCGGCGTGATCAGGTCTTCGGTGTTCAGCTCGGTGGCGTTCAGCTCGATCTTCGAGCGGCGCGCGTCGCCGAATTCGGCCTTGATCGACGTGAGTTCGTCGACGATGATCGCCGTAATGCGCTCCGGACGAGCGAGAATGTCCAACAGGTCGGCAATCTGCGCCATCACGTCGCGGTACTCGCCGATAATCTTGTCCTGCTCAAGGCCGGTCAGGCGTTGCAGACGCATCTGCAGAATTTCTTGAGCCTGAGTGTCGGACAAGCGGTAAAGGCCGTCCGCCTGCATGCCGAAGGATGGATTCAATCCGTCGGGGCGGTAAGCCTCGCGACCGCCCGCCGACGCATTCTCCGCCTCGGCACGCGACAACATTTCGCGCACCAGCGACGAATCCCACGGACGCGCCATCAATTCCTGCTTGGCGATAGGCGGAGTCGGCGCAGCCTTGATGATGGCGATGAACTCGTCGATGTTGGCGAGCGCAACCGCCAGACCTTCGAGCACGTGGCCGCGTTCGCGCGCCTTGCGCAGTTCGTATACAGTGCGCCGCGTCAGCACTTCCCGCCGATGCGACAGGAAGCACGACAACATCTCCTTCAGGTTCAGCAGCTTCGGCTGGCCGTCGACGAGCGCGACCATGTTCATGCCGAACGTGTCCTGGAGCTGGGTCGCCTTGTACAGATTATTAAGAACGACCTCCGGCACTTCGCCGCGCTTGAGCTCGATCACGACTCGCATGCCGCTCTTGTCGGACTCGTCGCGGATGTCGGAAATGCCTTCGAGCTTTTTCTCGTTGACCAGCTCGGCAATGCGCTCGAGCAGCGAGCGCTTGTTCACCTGGTACGGCAGTTCGTCGACGATGATCGCCATGCGCTGGCCGCGGTCGATCTCTTCGAAGTGCGTGAGCGCCCGCATCACCACACGGCCGCGGCCGGTGCGGTAACCGTCGCGCACGCCGGCCACGCCGTAGATGATGCCGGCGGTCGGGAAATCGGGTGCCGGGACGATATCGATCAGGTCGTCGATCGAGGCTTCCGGATTCTTGAGCAGGTGCTGGCAGGCGTCGACAACCTCGTTCAGGTTATGCGGCGGAATGTTGGTCGCCATACCGACCGCAATGCCGGACGAGCCATTGATCAGCAGATTGGGAATGCGCGCCGGCAGAATGGCCGGCTCGTTCTCGCTGCCGTCGTAATTCGGCGTGAAGTCGACCGTTTCCTTGTCGATGTCGGCGAGCAGTTCATGGCCGATCTTCGCCATGCGGATTTCGGTGTAACGCATGGCCGCGGCGTTATCGCCGTCGACCGAACCGAAATTGCCCTGGCCATCCACGAGCATGTAGCGCAGCGAAAAGTCCTGCGCCATCCGGACGATGGTGTCGTATACAGCCGTGTCGCCGTGCGGGTGGTACTTACCGATGACGTCGCCGACGATACGCGCCGACTTCTTGTACGCGCGGTTCCAGTCGTTGTTCAGCTCGTGCATCGCATATAGCACGCGCCGGTGCACCGGCTTCAGGCCATCGCGAACATCGGGAAGCGCACGCCCTACGATCACGCTCATCGCGTAATCGAGATACGAACGGCGCATTTCCTCCTCGAGGGAGATTGGCAGAGTCTCTTTGGCGAATTGATCCATTATCCCGTATCTTTTACGTGCGAAGGCGGTGAGAACCCGGCACCTTCGCGTAAGCATTGCAGGCGCAACGCATCACGCGATTCTAACATGCCGCCAATCCCGCCCCGGCGGCGGGACGTATACCTATTAGCAGCACCAGGCGAAAAAGTTCCGTGAACGCATGATTTTGGGGCGGGTCAGGCTCGATTCGTGCGTAGGGCAATTCGCCGCTCAGCCATGACTGGCGGGACACTCCGGGCGATTGTTCTGTTGCGCATGCACCACAATTGGAAGGCGATTTGATCGGGGGCGGATTTTTTTATCGTCGGAAGGGAACGATATGGCAAAATGCCAACGCACAAAGAGTCAGACACTGCTCGAAGTCTAGACACAGCGTTTTTTGTTCCGCACCAATGTTATACTTCGAGCAATGTATGACTTGTCTTCGTCAACAGGCTCGCAGTAAACCTGCGGTAATCTCAATTTCGAGAGGAGAAATATGAATAAACTTTCAAAGCTCGCGTTCATTGCAGCTACCGCGGTTATGGCTGCATCCGCCATGGCACAGTCGGTGCCGGCGTCGCGACAAGCTACCAATGACAACTGGGTGAATGGTACTGGCGAATACGTGTGGATGAACGGCACGAACGAGCTTTGCTGGCGCGATGCATTCTGGACGCCGGCAACGGCTAACGCCAAGTGCGACGGCGCACTGGTCGCCCAGGCTCCGACGCCGCCGGCTCCGGTCGCACCGGCACCGGCCATCACCAGCCAGAAGATCACTTACCAGGCTGACGCACTGTTCGACTTCGACAAGGCTATCCTGAAGCCGGCCGGCAAGGAAAAGCTGGACGACCTGGCATCGAAGATTCAAGGCCTGAACCTCGAAGTCGTCGTGGCAACGGGTTACACGGACCGCATCGGTTCGGACAAGTACAACGACCGTCTGTCGCTGCGTCGCGCTCAAGCTGTGAAGGCTTATCTGGTCAGCAAGGGCATCGAATCCAACCGTATCTACACGGAAGGCAAGGGCAAGCGTAACCCGGTTACGACCGGCTGCAACCAGAAGAACCGCAAGCAACTGATCGCCTGCCTCGCACCGGATCGTCGCGTGGAAGTCGAAGTTGTCGGTACTTCGAAGCAGTAAGCTGCAAAACACGTAGTATCAAAGCCCCGCTTCGGCGGGGCTTTTTTATTGCCGTGAGTGTTTGATTGCCGGCAGGCCGCGCCGCCAGTCACGTCAGGCGGTGGCCATCTTGCGGCGGCATTTTGCCGCCCCGCGCCCTCGCCTATATACTCCGGGTTTATCCTCGAGCGCCCGCTCACCGCTCTCATCGAGGCAGCTTCGCCATGACCAACGCCGATCCCCACGAACTGCAGAAATTCAGCGACCTCGCCCATCGCTGGTGGGACCCCAACGCCGAATTCAAACCTCTGCATGAACTCAACCCGGTGCGCCTGAACTGGATCGACGCGCACGCCCATCTGGCCGGCAAACGAGTGCTGGATATCGGCTGCGGCGGCGGCATCTTGTCGGAATCGATGGCGAGTCTCGGGGCGGACGTCAAAGGAATTGACCTGTCGAGCGAAGCGCTGGGCGTCGCAGATCTTCACAGCCTTGAAAGTGGTGTAACCGTTAGTTACGAGGAAATCGCTGCCGAGGCGCTCGCCGCGCGCGAACCCGGCACCTACGACGTGGTCACGTGCATGGAAATGCTGGAGCACGTGCCGCAGCCGTCGGCGATCGTCGAGGCATGCAGGACGCTCGTCAAGCCGGGCGGCTGGGTATTCTTCTCCACGCTCAACCGCAACGTGAAGTCTTATCTGTTCGCTGTAATCGGCGCCGAATATATTGCACGGATGCTGCCCAAGGGCACGCACGACTACGCGCGTTTCATCCGCCCCTCCGAACTGGCCGGCTTCGCGCGCGCCGCGAGCCTGCGTACCGCGGACATCAAGGGTATCGTTTATAACCCGCTCTCCAGACACTTCGCGCTTTCCGACGACACGAGCGTGAATTACATGCTCGCGTGCCGCCGCGACGCATAATCCGCCCAACGCCGCCAAGAATGAATCAATGAGCGATCCCACGCCCCTGCCCCAGCGCGAAGACAACGAAGATTCGCTCGGTCTTTGCCAAGCCGTGCTGTTCGACCTGGACGGCACGCTTGCCGACACCGCGCCCGATCTGGCCGCGGCCGTCAACAAGATGCGTCACGATCGCGGACTCGAGATGGTACCGCTCGAAAAGCTGCGGCCGCTGGCGTCCGCCGGGGCGCGCGGGCTGATCGGCGGCGGCTTCGGCATCGGACCGGAGGACCACGAATTTGCGTCGATGCGCGAAGAGTTTCTCGCCAATTACGAAGCGGATCTGTGCATCGAGACCACGCTCTTTCCGGGCATCCCCGAGTTGCTCGACGAACTCGACGCGCGCGGTGTTCGCTGGGGCATCGTGACCAACAAGGTCGCGCGGCTCACGGAACCGCTGATCGCGCAACTCGGTCTTGAAGAGCGCGCTGGCTGCGTGGTCAGCGGCGACACGACGCCTCACTCGAAGCCTCACCCCGCGCCCTTGTTGCACGCGGCGCGCGCACTCGACACGGCGCCCGAGCATATCGTCTACGTCGGCGACGATTTGCGCGACGTGCAGGCCGGCTTCGCCGCCGGCATGAAGACTGTGGCTGCGGCTTACGGCTACTGCGGCGATGACATTCCGCCGACGCAATGGCACGCGCAGCATGTCGTGAACTCACCCGCCGAACTGCAGCGACTGTTGCGCGACATCGGCTAAGCCATTTCGACGCCTTGTGCTCGTTCGCCGCAACACCCGGCGCACAGGGGCCGGAAGGGACCCGACACAGGGCCGTCAAATTATTGTAAAATGTACTTTGGCTTGGAATTATCAAGCAACGAACCGCGGGGGCGACCTGGTTTCGACAGGGGTTGCGAAGCGGCTAGGGCATGTCGAGGACCCGTCACCTCGTTAATCAATGGGAAAAACGTAACTGCAAACGACGATACGTTCGCACTGGCAGCCTAAGGGCCGCCGTCCTCTGCCTAGTTCACTGACGGGCTAGTGTCGCAAGACCGGTAGCAATACCGACAGAGGTCATATACGTCAGTTAAGCCTTGACGGAGTCACGACGTCCGGGTCGAAAATCTAGTGAATCGCCATAGTGCAGCGTGTTCGTCCGCGTCACTACGGTTAAATCAAAAGACAGAACTAAACATGTAGAACTGGTCGTAGAGTGCTTCTGGACGCGGGTTCGATTCCCGCCGCCTCCACCAGACAGCTTGCAGCAAACGGCGTTGCCCCGGCAACGCGATGACAAAACCCCGACGGCGTAAACCGGACGGGGTTTTTCATTTTGGACTGCCGGCGCGCAGCGCACGCGCGGCGATTTGCGAGCCACGCGCCATGACCGGAAAGGCTCGTTTAGATCCTGGATCACAGCTCACCGCCGAATCGCCACCAGCGCCCGCAAAATATCAGCGTCGATCTTAGGCGCCTGCGCGCCGGAAACCACCGCCGGCATTTGCGCATTCCCTTCGGTGACCGGCCGTTCCCGGTCTGCGCCACTCACTACGTGCAGCAAAGTCGTCGTGCCTGGCGCGGCCAACGCCAACCCACCACCAGCCGCTGCAGGGCGCACTTGAGCGCCATTCACCGCACCACGGTCCACCGTGGCATTAGCCACCGCCCTACCACCATCCGCATTCAGCAACAGCTCGTTCACGCGCGCCACCTCGTCGATATCCAGACTGGCCGCAACCGCCTTCAGCTGAAGCAGTGCCACTACGGTCGCATAGCGCGCGCGGATCTGATCGCGCCGATTCGCGAAAAACGTGTCCGATGCCCGCAGCACGTCCGTGCTCGGGCGGCTGCCTACCCGGTAGCCGATCCTCGTCGCATCCAGCGCCGCGCGGGAACTCTGTACGAGGCGCGACAGCATTTCGACCCGCGCGACGCCGGCCCGAAACCGCGACCAGTACTCGCGTGCGCCCGCGCCCGCGGCGCGTGTCGCCGCCATCAGTTCGTCCTGCGCCTTATCCTCCAGCGCGAGTTTTTCGTCGATAGTCGCGGTAGCTCCGCCACCTTCGAAGATCGGAATGGTGACGGACAGCATCGCCGTGTTCGTAGTGGTGGGCCGCAGATACCCCGCCGCTGCGCCCGCCGGCGTATGGCTCGCCGTCAGGTTGACGACCGGCAGCCGCGCTGCGCGAGCCTTCTCGACCTCCAGCTCGGCGATGCGCTTATCCACCTGCTTCAATTGCACGTCGTAGTCATGCGCCTGCGCTTGGGAAGCCCAGCTCTCCATGTCCTGCGGATCGAGCGCCGGCATGCCGGCCATATCCGACACCCGCGAGAGCCCCGCAAACGGCTGCCCGGTAAGATGCTCGAGTGCCAAGCGTTTCGGTTGCAAGTCATCGCGCGCATCCTGTTGTTGCGCTTGCGCCTGTTGGCGTGCCGCCTCGGCTTCGCGCACGTCGATTACCGTCGCCTCGCCCGCCTCCCGCTTGCGGCGCAGGGCGTCCAGGTGCAGATCGAGCGCCGCCGCATAGTCGTTGGCACGCGTCAGCTCGTCCTCGGCTGCGAGCTCGTCGAAATATGCCTGCACGGACCGCAGAATGACCGCTTGCCGCGCGCGAGCCCAATCAACGGCGCCCCGGGCCTGAACAAAGTCGGCTTGCTTGTACGCAGTCCATCGGCTCCAGTCGAACACCGGCTGCGTCAACTGAACGGTCCATCCGCTCTGCCAGTAATGGGTGTTGGGAAGGCCCTCGGTAACGACATTGTTGTACGCGCGCCCCCAGCCGCCCACCACCTGCGGCAGGAGCGCCGCGCGCGCCTTCGGCACAGCTTCGCGCGCCGCTCGCGAGCTCGCACCGAACGCGGCGAGATCGGCATCATGATCGATACTCTGTTCGACGACAGCGAGCAGATCGACTGCGGCCGCGGCACCGGCATACCCAACGCCCGCGAGGGCGACGATGGCGCCCGCCCATGCACGCTTACTCATCCACCCGCACTCCTTCCCGAGCCTCGCATAGCAGTTGGCCGCCGGCCAGCCGATAGCGCGTGTCGAACTCCGCTGCCAGCGACATGTCATGCGTGATCACCACCACCGTGCGCTCGAGACGCAACAGCAAGTCGACGATCCGCCGCACCGAAGCAGGGTCGAGATTCGAAGTCGGCTCATCGAGCAGCAGCAGTTCGCGCTGCTGATACAACGCGCGCGCGAGCAGCAGACGTTGCCGCTGGCCCGCGGAGATATTGGCGATCGTGTCGCTGATCACGGTGCGCGTGCGCATCGGCAGGCGCATCACATCGGGCAACAGGCCGACGTCGTCGAGCAGGGCGTGAATTCGGGCTTCGTCGGCATTGCCCGCGAAAAGCGACACGTTGTCCGCGATCGAGCCATGCAGTATCAAGTCGCCTTGCCGCATATGAACCGCGTGCTGCCTGATTTCGTCGACACTGAGATTGGGCCACGCGATACCGTTCAACGTAATCTCGCCTTCCTGCAGCGGCTCTGCTGCCGCGAGCAATTTGAAAAGCGTCGACTTGCCGCTACCGGACGCGCCGGTAATCACAATCTTGTCGCCCCTGCGGATAACGAGGTTCGCGTTGGCCAGCACTGGCTGATCCGAGACGCCATAGCGGAAGGTGACACCGCGCATCTGGATCTGCTCGAACGTGCGCACCTCGACGGCCTGATGCAGATTGGCGAGCGGCGTATAGCGCTCCGCTTCGCAATCGACGATATCGCCCACCCGCGCCACCGGCACGCTCAGCATGAAATACTCGAACGCCCCGTTGACGGCGCGAGCGAAACGCTCCGACAGCAACGATTTGTAAATCAGAAACGAATAGAACACGCCAACCGAGATCTGACCGCCCAGCATCAGGCGTGCGGCGAACCAGCTCACCGCGATCATGTCCGCGTAATCAATCAGCTTGAGGATCGCATCGCGCGCGCTGGTGAGGCGGCTGCTGCGCACGAGCGCCGCAATGTATGCGCGATACCTCGTCATGAAGATCGCAGTGCGCCTCGTCTCGCCCTGCGACAGCTTGATCAGCGACGCGGCGCGAATCGTTTCGATCAGCGTGTCGTCGCAACGCGCCGATTCTTCGAGGACCAGCGCATGCGTATCGCGCATGCGTGCAAACAGCGCAAACGCCACGGCGACATAGACCACAAAAATCAGCAACGCGATCAGCGTAAGTTGCCTGCTTTGCACGAGCATCAGCGCCAGCGCCAGCGTGCTGACCACGATGTCGATGCCCGCCGAGATCGCCGTGCGCGTCGAGAAGACGCTGATTTCGTCCTGCGCCTTCACTCGCGCGAACAGATCGCCGACATGGCGCTTCTCGAAATACGGTATCGGGTTGCTCAGCAATTTTGCGACGATGCCTTGAGTCATGCTGACCTGAACCAGACCATGCAGAAGTTCGACAAGGTAAGTCTGCACGTATTGGCTCAACGCGCCGGTCACGAAGATACCGGCAAACGTCAGCATGAGGACGTTCAGCAGATTGAGGTTGTCCGCGGCGACCACGTCGTCTAGCAACAGGTTGCCGAGATACGGCATGGCGAGAATCGCAAACTGACTGCCGAGCGCGACGAACATGATCTTGGCAATCTGCGCGGCGAGTTGCGGATTGAGCGCGCGCACGCGAGCGAGCGCCTGCGGCACACGTGACTTGCTGCGCACGCGCGGCATGTCGGGCGTGGCCGCGCACTCGAGCAGATAGCCGGACACGTTGGCGACGAACGTGTCCATGGAAATGCGCCGCCGGCCGCTCGCCGGGTCGATCACCTGCACGTACCCGCGCACGCATTTTTCGAACACGACGAAATGCGCGCCGCCGAAGTGCAGGATCGAACCGCGCTTGATGTCCTGCACGTCGCCTGCATCGAAGCGGTAAGCCTCTACTGCCAGACCGAATTCAGCGGCGACATCGTATAGATCCATCAACGTCAGGCCGTTCGCTGAGATCGGCCTGAACGCCTGCAATTCGCGAATCTCGATAGCGTGGCCCAGGTGCGTCAGGACCATCGCGAGGCATGCGTAGCCGCATTCGGCGACTTCGTTCTGGTAAATCACGCGCATCGTCAACCTCGCAGCATGCGGAAAAGCGGTGCGAGCACCCATTCGGCGATGGTGCGGCGCTCGATCACGATGCTCGCCGTGGCCGTCATGCCCGGCAGAATGTCGAAACGTTGCCGCTCGAATTTGAACTGGCCGTCGCCGAGCGTGGCCCAGGCCATGTAGTCCCCTTCCGCGCCGCGCGCCTCCGAGGCGCCGGCCGGCGATATGGCCGAGTGCACGGTGGTACGCGAGATCGAATCGATGCGAGCGGGGTAGCTGCCGAACTTCGCGTACGGAAAAGCGTCGAGCTTGAGCCGCACCACCTGCCCTTCGCGCACGAAACCGCGCCGGCGCGACGGAATGCGCAACGCGGCACGCAGCGGACCCTGCCGGCCGGTGGAGATGACGAGCGCGACGTCTTCCGGACTTAGCGTGCGGCCGGGGACGAGGCCCGAGAACGTCACGAGACCTGCTTTCGGCGCGGAAATGACGGCGTCCTGGCGAGTCTGCTCGAAGCGCACGCGGATGTCTTGCACGTCCCGTGCGTGACGCGCGGCGAGTTCGGCGAGTTGCGCGTCGAGGCTGGTTTGCGTGCCGATTGCGGCACCGAGTTCGGCATTCAATTGCTGACGACGCGCGCTGCCCTGCGCGACCGAGACCTTCGCCTGATGCGTGAGCGCCCTTGCCTGCTCGATGCGCTCGGCAGTGACGTAGTCCGATACCGATTCGAGGCGAGCGAGCGAGCGTTGCGCCTCCGCGGCGAGTTGCTGGTTCTGGCTCGACTGCTCGTCCAGCGCCGCCATTTCCGCGCGACGGCTTTGCGCCGCGAGCCGCGCGGCGTCAAGCTGCGCCAGCAGGTCAGACTTGCGCTGCAGATACTGTGCTTCGGTGGTGCGGAGCTGCTCGTCGCGCGCATGTTCGTCGAAGGCGGGCCGCTGCCGCCCATCGCTCGCGAGCGACAGATCGCGTTCGAGCCGGAACAGGGGCGTGCCCTGCTCGACCCGCGCCGCGCTGCTTACGTAAATGTCGGAGACAAGCCCGCTTAGCCCCTGAACCTTGACTTCGGACGGTGAGACGATCTCCGCGCGCACGTCCTGCTTCAGTTCGACCTGGTGGACAAACGCAAAAGCCACCGCGCAGACAACGAGCGTGGACGCCGCGTACGCGAGCCAGCGCCAGGAAACGTCCCTGAATTGCGGGAGATGAGTAGGTTGCATAAGTTGTTGCGGTCGGACAGGCGAGCCGCGCTCGAAAGTGAGCGCTAGCGGAAAATGCGGCGCGCCGGCCTTTGCAGCGGGCGCGGAAGGTATTAACGAACGGGTGCGAACGAATACATTGATGGGTGTCCGGCCACCAGCCAGTCTGCATAGTTGTCGGCTACTGCCGCTTCGATATAGCGCGCCACGTGTTGAGGCGCGCCGGCCGCGGCGAGCGGCAGCGGATCGAAGATCTGCGCACTGAAGCGGCCCCGCTCGTAACGCAGATAGAACGGCAGCAAGATCGCGTCGAACTGGGCGCCGAGACGGAACACACCGTTGTGAATGCGCGCGTTGCGCCCGAACAGCGAGACGCTCACCGTTTCCATTGGATAACGGTGCAGCGTGAATGGCGGCACGTCGGCGAACAGCACCGCAACGCCGCTGCGCTTTAACGCCCGCGCGAGACGCAGGCCGAGGCCGTTGCGGTCGTCATCGCCATAGGTGTACAGCACGGTCACGCCGGGGATTAACGCATGGTCGTCGCCATACAGGTCGCGCGGCACGCCCGATACGACAGCGAGCGATTCCAGCCCGAGCAGCTCCCGCAGTTCGTCGATCACATAGATGTTCGCGTATTGCGAGACATAGTGAAACGGCGACACGATGACGGGCCGCCCAGGTTCCACTACACGCAACTGCGAGATTTTTCTGGCGAGTGCACGGGCGACCTCCTGCAAATCCGGCCATGCTTCGCTGCCTCTTGCGAGCCGCCCGTAATAGATGCGCTGGTCGATCAGATGCTCGCGAAAACGGCCCGATGCCACGCGATTCGAGCCGGGCAATGTCAGCTTCAGGACATTGCGGCCAATATCGCAACGGCAAGTGCCCTCCCAGCGCACACGTGCGTCGGTAAGCGCGCGGAGTCGCCAGGAAACGGCGGCAAGCGGTTCGATTGCGGTACGCGGCAAATGGGCGATCACCGCCCGGCGAGCACGGCCTGTCGCATACGCCAGCCAATCAGGCAGCGACGCAAGCAAGCGTAGCCCCGCGGCCGCAAGCTTCGGATTCATGTCGGCTTGCTTGCCGGGACCGCGCCTACGAGCACAGCCCCGGCTTCAAACATTAGGCGCGCGCCACAGGTGCGGAAGCCCTCAGCGTGGTTTGCGTGCGGGTTCTGCAGCTGCTCTTGCAGCAACCACCAGCAACGGCGGACTTAGCCAGTTCATTGCGATTGATCTTTTGCATTTTTACCTACCAGTGATCGAATTAATAAGATGGCCCATCAGCGATTAGTTCCGGACCAATTACCCGATGGAGCGCTAATAATTTTATCACTGGATTTTTATCAAAAATAAAACTGACGTAATTTTGCACCCACCTTATTCCCGAATGACTCCCTCTTGGTCGAAGCAATTTTCCGCGTCCCGACGCGCTCGTGAATTGTCCGCTTGCGCCCGTCTGACCGCCACCCGCACGGTCCGGCGAGGTTATTGCCGCAGCGTCGACGGTCACTCGTCGCAGGCGGAATTCCGGCACGTAAGGTTTAAACGACGGACACTCTCAATTCACCTCAAATTCGACCTGACGTTTCTATATCACGAATGAGAAATTTCGCACCCATTAATTCCCGCTTATCAACACGCAAAATTAAAAATCACGCATTTCATGGCGGAAATAATCGCGTAATTACGCGAAGAGAGCAAACGGCCACTATGCTCCGGCAAAGTCCGCGCCGGCCGCAAGTCCGGTAGCGAAAAAATGCCAGGCGCCGCGGCGACTTCTGCCTCCAAACCGCAATCCGATGGAATAAACCGGCCGGCCAGACCGTTGATGCGTGACGCGTGCACACATGCGGCCTCGCATATCAGCGCCGCATGCGCACGTCGCAAAGCCAATTCACACGAAAAACCAGGAGCCACATCATGCGTAAGACTCTCTTGTGCCTTGCCTTGCTCGCGCTGCAACAAGGCGCTTTTGCCGAGCCCCCGAAAGTGGTAGACGGCCGCTTCGTCACCTCTGACGGCATGACGCTTTACACGTTCGACAAGGACACCTCGCCGGGTTCCAGCGCCTGCACCGGCGGCTGCGCGACCAACTGGCCCGCTGCCGTGGCCGGCCCGTCGGACAAGCCGTCGGGAGACTGGACCTTGATACCGTCGGCGGACGGCAAGCAGCAATGGGCGTACAAAGGACGTCCGCTCTATCGCTTTGCGGCGGACAAGCAGGCGGGAGACGTGAAAGGCGACGGCTTCAAGGACGTCTGGCACACGGCGAAGCCGTAACCCGCACAGTTCGCAAGCCAATGCAAAACGCCGGCGCAGTGCCGGCGTTTTGCATCAATCTGGCTGGGACGACGAGCGCGATTCCCGCGCCGCCGGCTGGCGATGGGGCAAACGATGCGGCCGCAACTCGACCTACTCGTCCTTCGGACAGCGCAGGTTGCAGCCGTTCGGATCGCCGAGGTCACCGCGCTTGCGCATCGCCGATTTCTTGTCGGACTGATATTTGTCCGACGGCGCCGACGCAGCAAACGGCATTTGCGGATGTTCGGCAAGCCGGAACTGTTCCTGCAGAATGCCGCCCGGCACGCCCGGCGAGTTCTGCGCGAACGCGACGCAGGCACTCGCGAGGAACAATCCGGCCGACGCGGCCGCGGCACATGTGTGTAGAAGAACTTTCATATCGGTTCGAAGCGCAGCGACGCGCGCAGTTGGACAAAGGCGGAAAGCTTAGAGAGTATCCGAAACGAAAGCCAGCCGCAGCGGCGAGCGTGACGCGATGCGCGCTATGCTGTTTACGCCCGCTTACCAGCACGGCTCGCCCGCCGCCCCGCTCAATCCCGCTTCGAGATCCACTATCTTGCCGCAGTGGCGCGGATCATAACCTTGCAGCCGATCGACGCTCGCGTGGAACGCGCTGCCGCGCAGCAGTTCGATCACCTCCGACAACGGCGCCCTCTCCAGACGCGAGCGGTCACACGCGAAGTAATAGTCTTCGTCGACAGCGGGAAGGAAGTCGAGCCCGAAATGATGCGCCGCGGGCTCCACGCCGAAGCCGACGTCCGCCATGCCGCTCGCCACGAAGGCCGCAATCGCCGAATGCGTCAGTTCCGCCGACGCATAACCGTTCACGCGATCCGGGTCGATGCCCAGTTTGCGCAGCGCGAGATCGAGCAGCATGCGCGTGCCCGAGCCATGCTGGCGATTGACGAAGCGGATGTCGTCGCGCGACAGATCGGCAAGCCCGGCGATGTCCTTCGGGTTGCCCTTGCCGAGAAACAACCCCTGCTTGCGCCGCGTCAAATGCACCAGCACGTGACGCTGCGGATCGAGCCAGTGCCGGTAAGTGTCGGCGCAGGCCGCGCGAAATTCGCCGAGCGGCAAGTGAAAACCGGCCAGATCGCACTCGCCCCGCGCGAGTGCGCTCACCGCGTCCGCGCCATCGCGATACTTGATGTCGACGGGCAGCTCGCGCGCCACCAGCGCAGTGACGAGCGCGGCCACCGCATAGCCGTGCGACGCATGAATGCGCACATGATCGACGGGCGGCGCGAGCCAGCGGTTCAGATCGCTTGCCACTTCGCTCGCGAGCGCCTGCATGTTGCCGTCCAGGCGCTCGCCGCACAGACGCTGCGCGCGCAGCACGGCCTGCCCGAGCTCGGACAGCACCGAACCGCGGCCGCGCTCCTTCGTAATCAGCGGACCGCCCAGGCGCTCCTCGATTGACCGCAACAAACCCCACGCATGACGGTAGGACAAACCCTTAAGCGCCGCCGCCTGCGCGATGCTGCCGGATTCGTTGACGAGCGCGAGCAGCGGCACGACGTCCGACAGGCTTGCCTCCCGGCCATCCGGGGCCTTCAATATCAATTGAGCATGGCACTCGATTCGGATCATATATGTGCTGATGTTTCCTATTGCGTCGGCCGTTTCGCCCGCCTATCGTTCGGCTATCCCATATCGAATAAACGAAGCATAAGTGCACGCATTATGAATAACAAGTGCATATATGACTTTGGAGGAGCCCCCACTTGGACGATCTCATCGCCATTGCGCCGGAAGAGCTGGTAGCGCGCCACGCGCAGCCCGGCAGGTCGCTGCTGGCCGTGCTGCACGCGATTCAGGACGAACTCGGTTACGTGCCGCCCGACACCGTCGCGCCGCTCGCGCGCGTGATGAACCTCTCGCGCGCGGAAGTGCACGGCGTCATCACCTACTACCACCATTTCCGCACGCAGCCGGCCGCGCCGGTCACGGTGCAGCTATGCCGCGCGGAAGCCTGCCGCAGCATGGGCACCGAAGCGCTCGCGCAGCACATCGAGTCGCATACCGGTTGCCGCTTCGACGCGGAACATGAAGCCGGCGCCACGGTGGAGCTGGAGTCGGTGTATTGCCTCGGTCAGTGCGCGCTCTCGCCCGCGATGATGGTGAACGGCACGCTGCACGCCCGGGTCACGCCGCAAAAATTCGACGCGATTTTCGCGGCCGCCAGCAAATGCGTGGAGGTGACGGCATGACGCTCATCTATGTTCCCCGAGATTCATCGGCGCTCGCCCTGGGGGCGGACGCGCTCGCCGACGCGATCAAAGCCGAAGCCGCCCGCCGCGGCATCGCAATCGAGCTCGTGCGCAACGGCTCGCGCGGCTTGCTGTGGCTCGAACCGCTTGTCGAAGTACAAACGGCCGAAGGCCGCATCGGCTACGCGAACGTCGAAGAAGGCGATGTGGCTGCGCTGTTCGACGCAGGCTTCATCGACGGCGGCGAGCATGCGCGCCGCGTCGGGGTGGTCGACGAGATCCCGTATCTGAAGAAGCAGCAGCGCCTCACGTTCGCGCGCATCGGCATAACCGACCCGCTTTCCATCGACGACTACGTCGCGCATGGCGGCCTCGAAGGTCTGCGCAACGCGTTGCAGACCGACGGCGACGCCGCCTGCGAAGCGCTCATCGAATCGGGCCTGCGCGGTCGCGGCGGCGCCGCGTTCCCGGCCGGTATCAAATGGCGCACGGTGCGCGCCGCCAGGGCGGCGCAGAAGTACATTGTCTGCAATGCCGACGAAGGCGACTCCGGCACGTTCTCCGATCGCCTTGTGATGGAAAGCGATCCGTACGTGCTGATCGAAGGGATGATCATCGCAGGCGTCGTGACGGGCGCCACGGCCGGCTATATCTACGTGCGCAGCGAATATCCGCATTCCATCGCGACGCTCGAAGCCGCGATCGCGAAGGCGCGCGCGGCCGGCTGGCTCGGCGACAGCGTGCTGGGATCGGCGCATCGCTTCGAGCTGTTCGTCGCCAAGGGCGCGGGCTCCTATGTATGCGGCGAGGAAACGGCGCTGCTCGAATCGCTCGAAGGCAAGCGCGGCATTGTCCGCGCAAAGCCGCCCGTGCCCGCGCTCGTGGGCCTGTACGGTCAGCCGACGGTGATCAACAACGTCATCACGCTCGCAACGGTACCGATCATCTTTGCGCGCGGCGCCGCGTACTACAAGGACTTCGGCATGGGCCGCTCGCGCGGCACGCTGCCGTTCCAGCTCGCGGGCAACGTGAAACAAGGCGGCCTCGTCGAGCTCGCGTTCGGCGTGACGCTGCGCGAGCTGCTCTACGACTACGGCGGCGGCACGGCGAGCGGTCGGCCGGCGCGGGCGGTACAAGTGGGCGGCCCGCTCGGCACCTATCTGCCGGAAAGCCAGTGGGACATCCCGATGGATTACGAAGCGTACGCCGCGGTCGGCGCGGTGGTCGGCCACGGCGGTCTCGTCGTGCACGACGACACGTCGAACCTCGCCGATCTCGCGCAATACGCGATGCACTTCTGCGCGCTGGAGTCGTGCGGCAAGTGCACGCCGTGCCGCATTGGTTCGACTCGCGGCGTCGAAGTGATCGCGCGAATCCGCAACGGCGATACCTCCACGCGGCAAGTGCAGTTGCTGCGCGATCTGTGCGACACCATGGTGTCCGGATCGCTTTGCGCGATGGGCGGCATGACGCCGTATCCGGTGCTGTCCGCGCTCGACCATTTCCCTGAAGACTTCGGCCTCGCCGGCGCTGGCGCCGATGCCCCGAAAGCTGCGGCCTGAACGAGGAGCCCAACCATGTCAGACATGCTCAACACTCCGACCGGCGCCCCGAAGGAAGTCCCCTTGGGGGGCGGCTGCGGCTCCGGCAACTGCGCGTGCAAGTCGCAGGCGCAAGCGCGCGCCGGCAACAGCTATTTCGACGACACCGACTACGGCACACCCGCGCGTCATGCAGACGTGGACGTCACCCTGGAAATCGACGGCCAGTCGGTCACGGTGCCGGCCGGCACGTCGGTCATGCGTGCCGCGATCGAAGCCGGCGTCAACGTACCGAAGCTGTGCGCGACCGATTCGCTGGAACCGTTCGGTTCGTGCCGCCTGTGTCTCGTCGAGATAGAAGGCAAGCGCGGCTATCCGGCCTCGTGCACGACGCCCGTGGAAGCCGGCATGAAAGTGCGCACGCAGACCGACCGTTTGCAGTCGCTGCGCCGTAACGTGATGGAGCTGTACATCTCCGATCACCCGCTCGATTGCCTGACCTGCCCCGCGAACGGCGATTGCGAACTGCAGGACATGGCCGGCGTCACGGGCTTGCGCGAAGTGCGCTATGGCTTCGATGGCGCGAATCACCTGAAGGATCAGAAAGACGAATCGAATCCGTACTTCACCTACGATCCGGCGAAGTGCATCGTCTGCAATCGCTGCGTGCGCGCGTGCGAGGAAACCCAGGGCACGTTCGCGCTGACCATCGCCGGGCGCGGTTTCGAATCGCGCGTGGCCGCCAGCGAAAACCAGCCGTTCATGGAGTCGGAATGCGTGTCGTGCGGTGCGTGCGTGGCCGCATGCCCGACCGCGACGCTGCAGGAGAAGACCGTGGTGATGCTTGGCCAGGCCGAGCACTCGGTCGTCACCACCTGTGCGTATTGCGGGGTGGGCTGCTCGTTCAAGGCCGAGATGAAGGGCAACCAGGTCGTGCGCATGGTGCCGTACAAGAACGGCCAGGCAAACGAAGGCCACGCGTGCGTGAAGGGCCGCTTCGCATGGGGCTATGCAACGCACAAGGACCGCATCACGAAGCCGATGATCCGCGCAAAGATCACGGACCCGTGGCGCGAAGTGAGCTGGGAAGAAGCGATCAACTACGCGGCGTCCGAATTCCGCCGCATTCAGGCGAAGCACGGACGCGATTCGATCGGCGGCATTACGTCGTCGCGCTGCACGAACGAAGAAACCTACCTCGTGCAGAAACTCGTGCGTGCCGCCTTCGGCAACAACAACGTCGACACCTGCGCGCGCGTGTGCCATTCGCCGACCGGCTATGGTCTGAAGACGACACTCGGCGAATCGGCCGGCACCCAGACCTTCGCCTCGGTCGATAAGGCCGACGTCATCATGGTGATCGGCGCGAATCCGACCGACGGCCACCCGGTGTTCGGCTCCCGTCTGAAGCGCCGCGTGCGCGAAGGCGCGAAGCTGATCGTCGTCGATCCGCGCCGCATCGACATTGTCGATACGCCGCACGTGAAGGCGTCGCATCACCTGCAATTGCGCCCGGGCACCAATGTTGCCGTTGTGAATGCGCTCGCTCATGTGATCGTCACCGAGGGGCTGCTGAACGAGGCGTTCATCGCGGAGCGCTGCGAAGGACGCGCGTTCGAGCAATGGCGCGATTTCGTCGCGCTGCCGGAGAACGCGCCCGAAACCACGGAAGCGATCACCGGCGTGCCGGCAAAAGACGTGCGCGAAGCTGCGCGCATCTACGCGACCGGCGGCAACGCGGCGATCTACTACGGCCTCGGCGTCACGGAACACGCGCAAGGCTCGACCATGGTGATGGGCATTGCGAATCTCGCAATGGCCACCGGCAACATCGGCCGCGAGGGCGTCGGTGTGAATCCGCTGCGCGGCCAGAACAACGTGCAGGGTTCGTGCGACATGGGCTCGTTCCCACACGAACTGCCGGGCTATCGCCATATCAGCGACACGATCGTGCGCTCGCAGTTCGAGGACGCGTGGAACGTCACGCTGCAGACCGAACCTGGCTTGCGCATTCCGAACATGTTTGAGGCGGCGCTCGACGGCAGCTTCATGGGCCTCTACTGCCAGGGCGAGGACATCGTGCAGTCGGACCCGAACACGCACCACGTGGCCGCGGCTTTGTCGTCGATGGAATGCATCGTCGTGCAGGACATTTTCCTGAACGAAACGGCGAAATACGCGCATGTGCTGCTGCCGGGCTCCACCTTCCTCGAAAAGGACGGCACCTTCACGAACGCCGAGCGCCGCATTTCGCGCGTGCGCAAGGTCATGCCGCCGGTGCCGGGCTACGCCGACTGGGAAGTCACGCTGATGCTGTCGCATGCGCTCGGCTACGAAATGGACTACTCCCATCCGTCCGAAATCATGGACGAGATCGCCCGTCTGACGCCGACCTTCCACGGTGTCTCGTACCGGAAGATCGACGAGCTTGGCAGCATCCAGTGGCCTTGCAACGAAGCAGCGCCGGACGGTACGCCGACCATGCACGTGGATGCGTTCGTGCGCGGCAAAGGCAAGTTCGTGATTACGAAGTTCATCGCGTCGCCTGAAAAGGTGACGCGCAAGTTCCCGCTGCTGCTCACGACCGGACGCATTCTGTCGCAGTACAACGTCGGCGCGCAGACGCGCCGCACGGAGAACTCGCGCTGGCACGACGAAGACCGCCTCGAACTGCATCCGCACGACGCGGAAGAACGCGGCATCAAGACGGGCGACTGGGTGGGCATCGAGTCGCGTGCGGGACAAACCGTGTTGCGCGCGAAGGTCACCGAGCGGATGCAGCCGGGCGTGGTCTACACGACGTTCCACTTCCCCGAATCGGGCGCGAACGTGATCACCACCGACAGTTCGGACTGGGCAACCAACTGTCCGGAATACAAGGTGACCGCGGTGCAGGTCATGCCGGTCGAACAGCCCTCCGAATGGCAGCAGCAGTATTCGCGCTTCAATGCCGAGCAGCTCGAGTTGCTCAGGCAGCGCGAACTGGCCAACGCGACATCGGGTAAGTGAGGCGAGCCATGGACATTCGGAATCTGATCGACATGGCGAACCGGATCGGCGATTTCTTCGCTTCGATGCCGGATCACGACGAAGCGGTGGCGGGTGTGGCCGACCATATCCGCCGCTTCTGGGAGCCGCGCATGCGGCGCGCGTTGATCGCGTCGCTCGATGCGCCGCAGACGGGCGACATCGAGATGTCCGCCATCGTCAGGGAGGCTCTGGTCAAAAACCGCGAGCGTCTCACGCCTGCGGAGGCTTCTGTCGCCTGAGGGTTGGGCGCGGAGGTCGGTGGTGGCGCGGTGGTGGTGCTCCGGCGGTCGGCAGTCGGCAGTCGGCAGTCGGCAGTCGGCAGTCGGCAGTCGGCAGTCGGCAGTCGGCAGTCGGCAGTCGGCAGTCGGCGGCAAGCATGCGGTGGCCCGCGATGCCACGACAGCGGTATCGCGACAGTGGTGTGCCAACAGCGGGGTCCCGACAGCGGCACAGCGGCAACGGGCCGCTGGACGCCGCTCCAAGCCAGTCGACGGCGAGCGTCATGCTGTCGCGCGCCGCCTCCTCTGCATCACACAGCCGTCTGCTCCGGTCTCTCTCCCCCCACGGTAAACCACGTTTCGCAGTGCCGCAGCAGCCCGTTCAGGTCCGAGCCGGTGCGCCCGCGCGCGCTGATGTAGCCGTCCGGCCTGAGCAAATAGAACGACGGCCGCGTGCGTCCATAAGACTCGGCTAGTGACGGCCCACCGTCGCCGGTGGTGTCCGTCACACGCCAGATCCGCACGGCGCCCGGCAACAAACGCTCCATTTCCACGGCAAGACGCTCGAGTTCCGGGTCGGGAGGCGGCTCGTGCTTCGCATCCGGGTCGAGCGGCTTGCCGTCGACGGGCAACGGCGGGACCAGCACGAACAGCGAGAAGAACGCCGGGTCGTGCAAGTCGTACACGCAGCCGATGCCGGGCGCACATCCGAGCGGACCGTCGACCACATGCACCACCGCGTCCGGCGCGCGCTCACCCGCTCGCGGCCCGCCGTCGAGCACGCGCTCGAGTGTGAGCGGGCTGCGCCGATACTGGACCGACAGTTCGCTGATAGTGAGCCGCGCGGCGTCGCGCAGCGGACCGAGTGCAGCGAGAACCGGCATCACGCGCTCGCGCAACAGCTTGAGCGGCCCATGGTCGGCTTCCGCCATCTGCGTGATGAAGCCCGTTTGCCGCAATACATCGCGCTCGATGGGATGCCGTTCGAGATGGTAGGTGTCGAGCAGGCGCTCGGGTGCGGCGCCTTTCAGTACACGCGCCAGTTTCCAGCCGAGGTTGAACGCTTCCTGAATGCCTGTGTTCATGCCTTGCGCGCCGGCCGGGCTGTGCACGTGAGCCGCGTCGCCCGCGAGGAACACGCGGCCGACGCGCAGGCGCTCCACCATCCGGCTGTTCACGTGGAAATACGAGGACCACGCGAGCTCGGACACGTCGACTCGTTCATGCACGCGCCTCGCCAGCAGCGCCTTGCACGCCTCGAGCGACGGCGCCGGGACGCGCTTGAGCGGCGGCTCGCCAAGCACCACCGGCGACAGCGGCGCGGCAGCGGCAGGCGCCGGCTCCACCGCGTGATCGGCAATCAGCCGATGCCGGCCATGCCCCATCGGAAACAGCGCGACGAGGCCTTCGCCGGAAGCGAAGATGTGGAATTCGTCGTCCGGCCAATCTGTTTCGGCATGGACATCAGCCAGCAGGAATGTCTGCTCGAGTGTCCTGCCCTCGAAGTTCAGACCGAGGCCGTGGCGGATCATGCTGTGCGCGCCGTCGGCGGCGATTATCCATGACGGCCGCAGCGTTTGCGTGTGACCGTCGGGGCGCCGCAGCGTCGCCTGAACACCAGCCGAGCCTTGCGAGAACGTGGTCAGTTCGACGCCCCGCTCGATCGTCACGCCAAGCGTCGCGAGATGTTCGGTGAGAAGACGCTCGGTCACCGACTGATCGAGAAACAGCAAATACGGATAGCGCGTGTGCAGCGGATCGAAGTCGAGCTGCGCGAGCCGCATGCCGTTCGAAAATAGATTGGCCACGCGTGCGCGATGGCCAAGTTCGAGAAAGCGGTCGGCAAGCCGATGCTGCTCCAGCAGTTCCAGCGTACGCGCCTGAATGCCGATGGCGCGCGAATAGGGATTCGGCCGCATCGCGCGGTCGATCAGCCGCACGGGAACGTGTGCGCGCGCGAGACTCATGGCGGCGGCGAGCCCGGTCGGCCCCGCCCCGACGATCAGCACCGGTGACGCATTGTCAGCAGCAGCGTGCATGCGAAACTCCGCAGATCACAGTGCGCTCTAGTGTACGCCGGGCGCCCGCGGCTTCAATGCGCCACTGGCGGCCGGTCCATCGCACAACGATGATGGGTCGTGCCAAGATCCACTTGCAGCGTGGCATGCTGCATCGAAAAGCGTTCGCGCAACGCGAGCACAATGCCGTCGAGCCGCTCGTCGCCGGGGTGCCCCGCCGGCATCACCAGGTGCGCGCTGAGCGCATTGCCGGTGGTCGACAGCGCCCACACGTGCAGATCGTGCACGTCCTCAACGCCGGGCTGGCTGGCCAGATAATCACGAATGCGTTGCACGTCGACGCCCGGCGGCACGGCGTTGAGCGCGAGGCGCACCGAGTCGCGCAACAGGCCCCACGTGCCGTAGACGACGACCGCGACGACCAGCAGGCTCATCAGCGGGTCGAGCCAGGTCCAGCCGGTGTAGAGAATGGCAAGGCCGCTCACTGCCACCGCGGCGGACACGCCCGCATCGGCAGCCATATGTAGAAAAGCGCCGCGAATGTTCAGGTCTTCCTTCTGGCCACGCATGAAGAGACATGCGGAGATTCCGTTGACGACCATCCCCACGGCCGCGACGACGAACACCGCCAGCCCGCCGACGGGTGCCGGATTGAGCAAACGGCCGATCGCCTCGGCGACGATCACGCCGCACGCGAACAGCAGCAGCGCCGCGTTGGCGAGCGACGCCAGAATCGACGAGCTGCCGTAGCCGAACGTATAGCGCGCGGAAGGACGGCGCGTGGCCAGCCAGCCGGCGCCCCAGGCAAGCAGCAGCCCGAGGACGTCTGAGAGATTGTGGCCGGCGTCGGCGAGCAGCGCGGTGGAATGCGCGAGCACGCCGTACACGGCCTGCATGGCGACGATCGCGACATTCAGCACGACTGCGAGCGCAAATGCCAAACCGTGGCCGGCCACGGGGGCATGGGCATGGTGGTGGCCGTGACTGTGACTGTGACTGTGACTGTGACTGTGACTGTGACTGTGACTGTGACTGTGACTGTGACTGTGACTGTGACTGTGATCAGGACCATGGCCGTGGCTTTGGTCGTGACTATGATCACGCCCGTGGCCGTGGCTGTGATCATGGCTTTGGTCGTGGCTTTGGCCGTGGCTGTGACCATAGTTTTGGTCGTGGGTGTGGTCGTGGCTACGATCGTCGTGCCCCTGTCCCGCACCATCGCCGTGACCATGCCCGTGGCATTGCCCGCCGGCATCCGATGCCGCGAGCCGCGC
>NZ_AWZV01000029.1 GCF_000472545.1 Burkholderia sp. WSM2232
CGCCGCCGCCCACGTGACGAGGCGCGACAACCAGCATCAACGGCAAGTGACTGCGGTTATGCGCCTCAACGGCTCGCACCTGCAGCAGGCTTTGCGTATCGTTTCTTGCTGCGCTTTCCGCATTTGCCGCGGTTTCTGCGCTTGCTGCACCTTCTGCACCTTCTACATCTGCTGCACCTGCCGCACCTGCCGCACCTGCCGCACCTGCCGCACCTGCCGCACCTGCCGCCCCTGCCGCACCTGCCGCGCTGGCAGTGTCCGTCGTGCTCGCTGCGTCCCTCGCGTTCGTTGCACTAGATGCGCCCATTGCATCGCGCGCTTGCACAGCTGCCGCCGCTTCCCTCGCCGTCGTTACCTGAGCCCTCCCCATTGCACCCAGCGCATCATCGAGCGGGTAATTTTCAAACACGATGAGACTATCGAACAGCGCATCGACGCTCGAATCCGCCCATTGCTGCAAGCTCGCGAGCGGAGTGTGCTCGACCTCGCGCAACTGCGCGTTGTGCCGTTGCAGCGCGGCGAGCCACGAGCGCAACGGCGCGTGCGATTCGACGTCGACCCACAGCGGCAGGCTGTTGATGAAAAGACCAACCGTCGATTGCGCATCCGGCAGATCCACCGGCCGGCCTGACACGGTCATACCAAACGCTACTTGCGTGCGCCCGGAGAAGCGCGCGAGCACTAGCGCCCACGCTGCCTGCACGAGTGTATTCAGCGTGACCTGCGCGCGCTGGGCGGCGCGCTTCAGGCGCGCGTGCGAGGCGCCGTCGAGTTCCCGGACCAGCGCTTTGGCCTGCGCTCCAACGGCGCTGTTCCCGGACGACGGCCGCAACGCACTGCCGAGCGCATCGGCAAGGCGCGCCGGATCATCTCGCGTTGCGAGCCGTGCGCGCCAGAACGCAGCGGTGTCGGGCTGATCGCGCAGCCAGCGAACGTAAGACTCATAAGGCGTACCAGGCGACGTATCGGGAACGCTTCCGGCCTCGATCGCCGCATACGCGCGCGCCACTTCCGCCACGACCTGTGCGGTACTCCAGCCATCGGTCAGCGCATGATGGTGAGTCCATACAAGATCGTGCGCGCCGTCGGGACGCCCGAAAACATCGACGCGCATCAGCGGCGCCACCCCCGGCTCGAAGCCGCGCGCGATGAGCGCCTGCCGTGCGGCGTCGTACGCGGCGTCATATTGCTCGTCTGTGCATGCCTCGACAGTCGAACCCGGCGCCGCATCGGCAACGCGCGCATGTACTTCAAACGGCATACGCACATGCCGCTCGACGACCTGCAACGGCTCGCCGCCCGCAGGCCACACGAAGCGCGTGCGCAAGACGGGATGACGCGCGATCACCGCGTCCCACGCCGCGCGCATCGTGTCGATATGGAGCGCGTCGATCGTCAGGCGCAACTGCGACACATACATGCCCGGCTCGCCGTCGAGCATGCCGTGAAAGAGCAGCCCCTGCTGCATCGGCGTCGCCGGGTAGACGGTTTCGACGGCGTCGCGCGAAACGCCGGCCTGTGCGAACCAGGACGCGTTGCTGCTGAATTCGACGGCGCACGATACGTCGGCGTTCTGGGCGGCTGCCGCCGAGACTGCGTTGAGCTCGCCAGCGGCCCCCGTTGCGGCGCTAATAGCTGGCCAAACCTCGGCGGATGCGGCCCTAGGGGCACCAGAAGAAGTGCTTGCGTTTTCCTGTGCGCGCGCAGGCGCAGTGGCGCGTGCAGTCGCGCTCTCGCTCGTCGATGCGCTCACATTGCCAGGTTCACCCGCTGGTGCGCGGGCGTGCCCGAGCGCCGCCGCTGGCGCCTGGCCACTTGCACTTGCACTTGCACTTGCATTTGCACTTGCATTTGCATTTGCACTTGCATGCCCCTGCGCCTGCGCATGCGCCGCCGCATTCGCCCGCCCGCCCATCATTGCCACCGGCACCGCCACCCGCGCCGCAGCCTCGATAGTCGGATGGTCGAACATCTGCTTGGGCGTCAGTTTCAGGCCCGCGGCGCGCGCCTTCGCGATGATCTGCAAGCTCAGAATCGAGTCCCCGCCAATCTCGAAGTAATTGTCCGTTATGCCGATATCGTCGCGTTTGAGCACGAGCCGCCAGATGCCCGCGAGCGTGCGTTCTGCGTCGTTGCGCGGCTCTACGCGCGCCGCACTCACGGCCCCGCTCTGCTGCTGCGGCACCGGCAACGCGGCGCGGTCGACCTTGCCGTTGGCGGTGAGCGGCAACGCCGCCAGCACCTGTAGCGACGACGGCACCATGTAGTCCGGCAAATCCGCGGCTAGACGTGTGCGGATCGCATCGACGTCGAGCGTCCCGCTAGCGCTCAGATAGGCGACGAGGCGCGGCGCCGCGCCCTCGCTATCCGCATGTGCAATCACCACGGCATCCCGCACGCCCTCCTCGATGCGCAGGCGGGCGGCGATTTCTTCCGGCTCGACGCGAAAACCGCGAATCTTCACCTGGTCGTCGAGACGTCCGAGAAACGCAAATTCGCCGTCGGGCAAGCGGCGGCTGCGATCGCCCGTCCGGTAACGCCGTGTGCCGTGGCCAGCGGGATCGGGCACGAAACGCTCGGCGGTCAACGACGGCCGGTTCAGGTAGCCATACGCGACACTCGCACCGCCAATGCACAGTTCGCCTGCCGCGCCCTTCGGCACGGGGTTGCCGTCTACATCGACGATGCGTGCGTCAACATGCGCAAGTGGCTTGCCGAGCGGCAACGTCGCCGCCCGGCTGTGGGCGCCCGAGCGTGTCAGCACGCCGACGGCGGTCTCGGTCGGCCCATAGTGATTGATCAGCCGGCACTCCGGACGCAGCAACGCAACGCGCTCCGCAAGGCGCGTCGGCGCTGGCTCGCCGCCCAGTACGAGGCAACGGCGCGGCAAGGCCCGCTCGGGAAATTGCGCCTGCAGCAGCGCGTCGAGATGGCTCGGCACGACCTTCAGCAGATCGACGGCATGCGCGTGCATGTAGTCGGCGAATGCGTTGGGATCGGCGACGACATCGGCGTCGAGCAGATGCAGCGTCCAGCCATGCCACAGTGCGCCGAACAGCGACGTGTGACCGAGGTCGGCCGCGGGCGTCGACAGATAGGCGGCGCTCGCGACGTCCTCGGGCAGCCGTTCGCAGACGCCGCGCAAATACGCGGCGAGCGCGGCATGGCTCAACACGACACCCTTCGGACGGCCGGTGGAGCCCGAGGTGTAGATCACATAGGCAGGCCACGCGAGAATCCTGTCGTCGGCCTGCGAATGCAACGCGGCGAGATCGGCGGGCTCCGCAGAAATGACGCTCGTGGCGCCACCGGTGTTGCCGATGCCCACATGCACCGCATGCGGATTCAGTTGCACCACACCGTTGGGCAGCCAGGCGCAATTGGGCGCAGCGTCGCCCGCGCCTTCGCCACCCGCATCATCTCTCGTTGCACCCACCGCCTTGCCCATCACCACCACCCGCGCGCCGCAGTCCTCGGCCTGCCAGCGCAGCCGCGCTTGCGGCAACGCGGGGTCGAGCGGCACATAGCAAGCGCGCACTCGCCACACCGCGAGAATCGTCGCGACGAGCGCGGCGCAGCGCGGCAATGCAATCACTACGCGATCGCCGGGCCGCACGCCTGCATCGACGAGCGCAGTGGCAAGCTGCCCCGACCACGCCCATAAATCGCGCCAGGCGAGCGACCCGGCGCTGTCGACGAGTGCAACGGCGTGCGGCCGTTCGATGGCAAACCGCGCAACGCGCGCAGGCAGGAAATCGGTGTCGAAGTGGATGGCTTGCATGGTGTCCGTGGTGTGATCCAGGTGTCTGACGCCCGCGCGAGCGAGCGCGGGCCACTGTTTTAGAGGTAAGTCGAGATGTCGCTGGCGCCGCAACGGCGCTGTGAAAGCGCGGCTAAAGCCACGCGTTCACAACGCGTAAGCCCCCGCATCCGGCGCAGTGCTTTCAGCCGCTTCATCGTCGTCGAGGTGGAATGCGCCGAGCGCGCGCGAGGGCGTGTCCGCGATCTGCTCGAGCAAAGCAACGTAGTGGCGCGCGAACTGCGCGATGAACGCATCGTCGTAAAGCGCAACGGCGTACGCGAACACGCAGCGCAGTTCGCCGGCGCCCTCTCGGAATACATCGAGCGCGAGTTCGAAGCGGGCGTCGCTCGCGTCAGCGTCGATCAGTTCGCATTGCACGCCGTCCAGATCGAGCGCCGTGTCGAATTCGTCGTGCAGCACGAACTTGATCTGCGCGAGCGGACTGCCGCCCGCGCGGCGTCCTGGCTGCAGCGCAGCTACGACGCGCTCGAACGGCACGTCTGCATTCGCCTGCGCGTCGATGCTGTCGTTGCGCACCTCGCGCAGCAATGCGGCAAACGGCTGCGTGCTTTTCACGGATGCGCGCATTGCCAACGTGTTGACGAAGAAGCCGATCAACTCCTCGGTTTCGAGCCGGTCGCGACCGGCGACGGGCACCGCGATTGCGACGTCATGCGCGCCGCTGTACCGCGACAGCAACGCGGCGAACGCGGCGAGCAGCACCATGAACAAGGTGGCGTTTTCCGCGCGCGCGAGCGACTCGAGGCGGCTCGCCAGAGCAACGGAAATGCGTGCGCCCACGCGCGCGGCATGCGGCGCGTAGGCACGGCCGCGTTCGTGAACGGTCGGCAGGTCGAGCAAAGCGTCGTAGCCTGCGAGACGGCTGCGCCAGTAGTGAAGTTGTGCGTCGAGTTGCGCGCCGCCGTCGGCGTCAAAGCGCTCGCGCTGCCATGCCGCGTAGTCGGCGTATTGGACTGCCGGTGCAGGCAGCACGGACAGCGCGGGCAGTGCGTCAATGCCGGCACGCTGCGCGGCACGATAACCGGCGGCGAAATCGCGCAGCAAAACATTGATCGACCAACCGTCGGCGACAATGTGATGCATGACGAAGTGCAGTATGTGCCGCTCATCGCCGCGCAGGAAGAGCGTCGCGCGAAAGAGCGGCCCGCCTGTCAGATCGAAGGGTTCGCGCGCGCGTCGACGCAACTGGGCGTCGAAATGTTCGTCGGTACTGTTGCGGGCGTCGATGGTTTGCCAGTGCCACGCGTCGCGAAGATCGGCCGCTTCGGTCACCGCCGTGATTAGTTGGCGCGGTGCGTCGCCGCTATCGTCAAAGCGCGTACGCAGCATCTCGTGACGCAAAACCAGCGCATCGAGCGCGCTCTTCACCCGATGTACATCGAGCGGCCCTGTCAAAGAGAGCGCCGCAGAAATGTTGTAGGCAGGGCTATCCGGATCGAGTTGCCACAGCATCCAGAGGCGTTCCTGCGGCAAGGACAGCGGCGCCGAACCGCGCTCGCTTGCAGCGCGGCGCGTCAGGGGGACAACGCTTGCGCCGGCTTGCGCAGGCGTTGCCCTGCGCGCCTCCAGCACGCCCGCCAGTTCCTTAAGCTTCGGATGACTAAACAGAAGCCCCACTGGCACGTCGCGCCCCAGTTGTGCACGCAGCCGCGATGCGACCTTCGCCGCGAGCAGCGAACGGCCGCCCAGCGCGAAAAAGTCGTCGTTTGCGTCGGGTGTCGGCACGTCGAGCACGTCGCTCCAGATCTGCGCGATGACCTGCTCAGTCGGCGTCAACGTCGTGCCGCCCGCCTCTGGCGTGCTCGCGCCCGTTGCACTGGTTCGCAGCCGCGACGATCTTGCGTCGTGTATCGCGAACGGCAGGAGCGCGCCGCTTTGCCACGCGGCCACGCATGCGCTGCGCTGCAATTTTCCACTGGACGTGCGCGGCAGGTCCCCGGGTTCGAGCAGCAGAATCAGTGCAGCTTCATACTGGAATGCATCGCCAAGCGCTGCGGCGATCGCGTTGAAGATAGTCTCCGGCGCCGCCTGCCGCGCCCTGCCGCGTGGCACTTCCGCTGCGATGCCAATCGCCTCCGCGCCGTCGGCGGTCTCGACAGGAAACGCGGTGACGCGCCCGCGCCGCAGCCATTCGACACGCTCCGCAAGCACTGTTTCAAGGTCCTGCGGATACACGTTCTCGCCGCGCAGCACGATCATGTCTTTGCGGCGTCCGCAGAAAAAGAACTGACCGCCGTGGACAAAACCCAGATCGCCAGTGCGCAGCCAGCGTCCCGGAAAACCCGGCGCGTCGTCGAGAAACACCTCGGCCGTGGCCTGCGGGTTGTGCCAGTAGCCATGTGTGATGCTGGGACCGGCACACCATACTTCGCCGACGTGACCGTCCGGCAGGCGCTTGCCCGTCTGCGGATCGACAATCGCAAGCTCGTGGCCAAAGGCGGTTACACCGCAACCGACGACGGCCTTGTCGTCCCCGCGGCCACTGGGGTCAGTGGGGTCAGTGGGGTCATGGTGCTCTCCGCAAGCACCATGACCGCCGCCATTCGCAGCAGCCACGGGTCGCGCGACCGGCAGTGCCTGCGCAAGCGCGGACGCGGAAAAGCGCGTCTCGGGCGAGCCCGAGCCCACCTCGACGCCCGTGAAAAACAGCGTCGCCTCGGCGAGGCCATAGCACGCGTACATCGCGCGCGGGTCGAGGCCGTGGGCGCTGAAACGCTGAGCGAAACCGTCGAGCGTCGTCTGGCGAATCGGCTCCGAACCGCAGAACGCGACGCGCAGCGACGACAGATCGAGTCCGGCCAGTTGCGCATCGCGCACGCGGTCCGTGCATAGTCGATACGCAAAGTCCGGGCCGCCAGTCACGCTCGCGCGCTCGCGTGCGATACCCGCCAGCCAGCGCGCCGGACGCTCCAGAAAATGCAGTGGCGAAATCAGGCTGACCTGGAAGCCGCACAGCACCGGCATCAGCACGCTGCCGATCAGCCCCATGTCGTGATACAGCGGCAGCCACGAGAACATGCGGTCGCCGGGCCGGCAACCCATGCCGCGCGACATCGCACTCACGTTCACGCATACGTTCGCATGACTAACCATCACCCCTTTCGGCGATGAGGTCGAGCCGGACGTGTACTGCAAAAACGCTATTGCGCCAGGTTCCGCGCGCTCGATGCAAAAGTATTCGTCGGGGCTCGCCTCGTCCAGCGACAGTAGCGTCGCGCCGTTCAGCTCCAGCTCGCATTCAGGGCCGCCCGACACGCCACGCGAGGCGCGGTCCACCACTGCGATTCGCGCCATGCAATCGTCCGAAATGCGCCGCAGCCGTTCTATGTGTCCGCTTTGCAGCGCCTGCGGCGGATACGCCGGAACCGCGATCATTCCTGCATACTGGCAGGCAAAAAACGACGTTACGTAATCGAGGCCGCTCGGCAGCATCAGCAGCACGCGGTCATTCTGTGCGCCGTGCTTGCGCAGGCGTGCCGCGAGACGCCGCGCGCGTGCATCCAGCTCGCTGTAGGTCAGTTCGTGAGCGTCCATCTCGCCGTCGGCGAGAAAACGCACCGCCACCTGGTCGGGGCGTTCGCGAACGTGTAGCTTCATCACCGTGACGAGGTCAAGCGCGGGCGCCGCAGCTGTCTGAGACTGCGCTTCGCTGAACAACCCGGTGCTATCGACTTCCTCGCTCTGCGCCGCGCGATTCACCGCGTACTGGTCCGCGCCATCATGGCGCGGCGTATTGGTAACAGACATCCTCGCCTCCCGAGATATGCCGCGCGCCGCGCGGCCGTCATCGCCCTGCACCGCATCGGCGCGGCGCAAGACAAGCGTCGCCGTCGCATGCATTGCGCCGGCGGCGTGAATATCGTCATTGCGGGGAAAGCAAGGCGTCTCTTGGGAACGCCGTTATGTGATACCGGTCAGCCGTGCCGGCGCGCTTTGCATCACGCGGATACGAGGCCCGGTCGGCAGATACCGGTCAATACGCGAAACTGATCGGCGTACCGCCGCGCGGATGCGCCACGGTGCCCATCGGCACGCCGTAAATTGCGCCGAGCATCTTTTCTTCGATCAACTCCGCTGCGCTGCCGCTCGCGAGCAGACGGCCGCCCTTGAGCGCGACCAAGTCGTCGCAGAAACGCGCCGCCATGTTGACGTCGTGCAGCACGACCACCACGCCGAGGCCGCGTTGCTGGCTCAGCGTGCGCACGAGGTCGAGCACTTCCAGTTGATGCGAGATGTCGAGCGCCGAGATCGGTTCGTCGAGCAGCAGACACTGACTGTCCTGCGCGACCAGCATCGCGATCCACGCGCGTTGCCGCTCGCCGCCCGAGAGACTGTCCACCGCGCGGTCCGCGAAACGCGCAATGTCCGTGAGTTCCATCGCCTCGTGCACCTTGTCGGCGTCCACGCCGGTAAAGCGCCCAAGCGCGCCGTGCCACGGATAGCGGCCAAGCGCCACGAGCTCGCGCACCGTCATGCCGGTCGCCGCCGGCTGCTGTTGCGGCAGATACGCGACCTGACGCGCAAACTCGCGGTTCTCCCACTCACGCAGCGGCCGCCCCGCGAAACGCAGCATGCCTGCGCTGGGCGCCTGCTGACGCGCGAGCAGTTTGAGCAGCGTCGATTTGCCGGAGCCGTTGTGACCGATCAGGCCGCACACGCGTCCTTTCGGCAGCGTCAGCGCGAGCGGATGCAACAGCACGCGCTCGCCGATGCGAAACGACACGCCGTCGAGTTCGTACATCGGCTCGCCCTGCGCGACAGGGGCAGAGAAAACGGACGGATTGTCGTTCATGAAAGATGAATCCTGAATCATTGATAAGCGGACGCCAGGCTCGCGGCATGCGCGGCGCCAGGGCCGGGGCCGGGGCCGGGGCCGGGGCCGTCTTCGACGATCTGGCCGAAGTCCAGCTTGATGAAGCGCTCGGCAAGATGAAAGTAGCGATCGTCGTGCGTGATGACGAGCACGGTCTTGCCCTTCGCCTTCAGTTCGGGCAGCAGGCGCTTGTAGAACACGTCCTTGAAAAGCGGGTCCTGGTCCGCAGCCCATTCGTCGAACACATAGAACGGACGATCTTCCAGATACGCGACGACCAGCGCAAGCCGTTTGCGTTGACCCTGCGAGAGGTCCAGGGTCGAAAACCTGCCGTCCTTCACGCTGACCTTGTGATCGAGCTGCAGATCGACGAGCAGTTGTTGCGCAAGCGCGTCGAGTCCTTCGGCATGCATGCCGAGCAGCGTGTCGAACAGGAAGAAGTCGCTGAATACGACGGAAAAGTGCTGACGGTAGGCGTCGCGCCGCGCTTCGTCGACAGGCTCGCCGTTCAGCAGCACGCGTCCGCTCTCGGGCACGTACAGTCCCACCAGCATTTTAGCGAGCGTGGTCTTGCCGCTGCCGTTGCCGCCGATCAGATAGACGAGCTCGCCTGGCCGGAACGTCAGATCGACTGGCCCGAGCGTGAACACCTCGTTTTCCTTCTCGCGGAAGTAGCGATGCGTAGCGCCGTCGAGCGCAATGCTTTCGAACGAGGCCGCGACCGGCGGTTCGAGCATGACCTCGCGCGGCAGCTCTGCATTGACCTGCTCGATGCGTTCCAGAGCGACGCGCGCCGAACTGAGGCTCGGAATCGCGGACAGCACGGCTTCAATCGGCATGATCATGTAGACGAACACAATCGCGTAACCCGACATGACATGAGGATCGACTCTGATGTAGCGCGCGAACACGAAGAGCGTGAGGCCGATGAACGCGAACAGAATGAAATTGCCCCAGCTCGTCGCCGCCGCATACAGCATGTAGCCGCGCGTACGCTGCACCCGCACCGCTTCGACATTGCTCGCGAGCGTGTCCTCGACGAACGCATTTTTGCGGGCCCGATGCAGCTTCAGTTCCTTGGCACCGTCGAAGAGCGCGCGGAAATGCTTGACGAGATCGTCCTCGCGTTTGCGCGACGCACGCAAATGGAACATGGCACGGGTGTGCGCATAGCGAAAGCCCGCCATGCCCAGCACGATGGTGACCATCGCGACAAGCAGGATCGGCCACGACATATAGCCGAGATAAGCGAGACAGCCGACGATCACCGCGCTTTGCATCGCAAGCGAGGGCAGGCTCACGAAAAACACCACGATCGTGTCCAGATCCTGCGTGAGGACAGCAAGCGATTTCGCCGCACCCTGCTTTTCCAGCTGTGCAAACGCAGCGTCGCCAATGCGACGAATGGTGCGCATGCGCAGGGTCGCTTTGGCCTGTTGGCCGAGCCACATGAAGAGCGACTGCGCGAGCGCACGCATCGCGAGCACACCGAGCCCCACCGCGAGGAACTGCATGCCGAGCCGCGCAAGGCCGTCAGGCGTCGCGACGAGCGCCTGATTGATGAGCGCGAGCAGCGCGGCATTGCCGAGGCCGCTGAGCACGCTCGCAATGAGCGCCGCGGCGATCATCCAGCGCGACTTGCTGACCAGTTGCAAAAGTACGGACATGAAGCTCCTTTCATTGCGGCTTGAATGCGCGAGGACGCGAGCGGCGTCCTCGCGCGCCGGCCGCGTCAGTTGTCGACACCTCGCGCATCGTCTTCATGCGCGAAGGCTCTTTCGTGTTCGTTGCGCGCCCCATGCGCAGGCACATGACGGCGTGCCTGCATAGCGTGAGCACCCGCTTGCGCGCGGCGCTTCAGGAACGGACAGCGCTCCTCGATGGGCGCGTTGGCGTCGTCGAGAAAGTACTGTTTCCATTCCAGGTTGCCCGGGTCTCCATAAAAACCAAGGTCAGGGTGCGCGGGAATATCGTCCCATGTTTCGAGGCGCTTGCGCACCTGGTTGCGTGCCTCGCGGCCAATCACCTTGTTCGTGATGGTATCAACGAACACCGAACGCGGCTGGAACAGCAGCACCATGCCGGGACCCAGATTGCGGCTATGACGCGCGCGAAACGACGGGCACGCGCATACGACGAACATCTGCACGCCTGCGTACGAGAACTCCCATGCTTCGTCCATCGGGTCGGGCTGCTGATCCGCCGCCGGGTCCGGGTCGATGTCGTGCAACTGCTGCAGAATGCCCCAGAACAGCATTCTGTACGCATCGTGCGAAAGCGGCTCCGGGTCCGGCTCGAAAAACACCGCGATGTTGTTCCTCCTGTATTGCGGCTGCAATGCAAGCTCCGCGAAGGTTTGCATCGTCGCAGGCAGATCGCGCAGATCGCGGCCGTTGACGAACGAGTAGAACATCTCGCCGCGCCGCTCGGCCATCGTGCCGAAAAAACACGGATACGCCGGGTCGAGCACGTGCTCGCGCAGCGTCGCATACGACGCGTCCAGCCATGCGGGCGCGGACACCGCCGCTCCCGTCGCCTTGCCGGCAATGATCCGGCTCTTCCAGTCGCTGACCTCGAATCGATCGGCCTCTGCCATAGCACTAGTGCCTGCTTGCATCGTTCGCTCTCTCTTCCTGACCCACTGTTGCGCGCGTCGAACGCGCGAGGCATCCCGCGCCGGGTGACGGGGACATCGATACTGCTGTCGTGGGGAAGAGGCACCTTTGTTGTCGATCTTTGCCGTGGGCGCCTGCATGATGCTGCTCGCTTTTTGCTCGCTTCTTGCTCGCTTACTGCTTGGTTTCTGCTCCGTTGCTTACCCGCTTCGCGTGCTCACGTCGAGGCGGCCGCCGGCTCGTCGAGCTCCGCGACGAGGGCTTCGACCCACTCGTCGGGAATGATCGGCTGGTGATACGTACACTCGCCAGATACCACGGTCGAGCCATGCAGGCGGCCATCCGGAATCAGCACCATGTCGCCTTTGTGCATGGGGAGTTGCATGCCGACGTTACCCCAGAAGAGCATGTCGCCCTCCTCGATCGTGACGAGACGATGGTCGTTGTGTACATGCGTGGTCGAGCACATTTCGTGCGGCTCCACAAACGTCTCGCGGTCGATACCCGGACACTCCGCATCGATCCGCGAGCTGATGCGATGCGCGAAAGCGACATAGTCGCGAATCGACGAAAGCCAGCGCAGTTGCTCGCCGAGGTCCCAGCGCGCGCGCCCGGCGAGCCGCTCGCCAGCGACAAGACCCTGCACGCACTGAGCGCGCGCCGCGTCGCCGAAATTGTCCGCCACGCGCCGCAATGCGCGCGTGCAGCGCTGTTCCAGCGCGCTTTTCAATGCAGTTGCGTCGGCGGGCCCGCGGCCGGCCGGCTTCAGATGCGCGCACGCCCTCTCCAGCGCAAGCCCGAACGCGAGCCATTCGGCTTCGGCCGCGAAGGCCGCGCCGATCAGGCCAAACGCGCGATCCGGCCGTCGTGCGAGCGCATACAGCAGGTTGCATTTCGCAGTGCTGGTCGGCAGATAGAACTGCCAGTACGCGTGCTGCCTGCCCGTGACGCCGCTTGCGGCCGCAACGCGTTCGAACAGTGCGTCGTCCGGTGCTGCGTGATGAAGGCCTGGCCGTTCATCGGGCGGCAGCATGTCGAAGAAGCCGCTTGCGCCGGCTCGCGCGAGCGCGCGGCGCTTCGAGACCGCGAGCGCCCAGCGCTGGACCATGATGAAGCGCAGCCCCTCTTCCAGGTAGTCGTTTCGCATGAGCCGCTCGAACGTGGCACTCCAGAATGCGAGTTCCTCGTCTACGATGCCGGTAACGCGCGCGCTCGCAGCGCTGGCGTTTTCACTCACGTCGACGTCTTTGGTCAGGTATTCGAACGCATAGGCTTCGAGAAACGGCGCGATCTGCGCACCGAGCTCGCGCGTGTCTTCGCGGTAGAAGTCGGTAAAGCGCTGCCAGTCTGCCGGCTGCGCGCCGGCAGGTGCACGCGCGACGTCGAGCTCGTAGATCGACATCAGCGTGCGGCCGGAGGCGAGCGCCGGCAGACGGCTCACGTTGTGCTCCCGCACCGGCTTCATGAACTTGAGGAAGTCGAAGTCCTCGGGCCGCAGGGGGCGGCGGTGAAAGTCGTCGTCGAGGAGCAGTTCGTCGACAGTGGCACTGCGAAACGGCTGTGCGGCCGCGAACTGTTTGATGAGCGCGACGTAGCGCTCGCTGTGGCCAACGAACGGCGAGAAATCGAAGATCGGCAGCGAAGCCTGGCTCATGGTCATTCGGTCCTTATCCGGGTTGCCTCAAACTGCGAGTGAATGGAGGTGAAGCATCTCGCGCGAAAGACTCACACTACGGCTCCGCGCAACGGTTTGCTCGGGCGCCTGCGCACGGTGAGTCGTGCGGCTGCGGTATGTGTTGCGGCAGTTGCGGCTGTTGCGGCCCTTGCGCGCGCTGGGCGAGCTGCGTATGCCGGATACTTCGCGCGAGCGATCCGGCGACGACTGCGAGTACCGCCTCGCGCGCCGTGTCGATGAAAAAGTGCCCGCCGTCGAACCGGTGCACCGCGCAGGGGCCGCGCGTCTGCTGCGCCCATGCATGAACATCTGCGGCGTGTGCCGTGGCGGGATCGTCCCGGCCGACGAAGACGTCGATGGGACAATCGAGCATGGCCGCCGCGCTGCCCCCCGCCGCCAGACGCGCCTTGGTGCGCGCTGGATGAATGCCGCACAAATGAAAGTCGGCGCGTAACAACGGCAGCATGAAGTCGACGAAATCCGCATCGTCGAGCAATTCGGCCGGCGTACCGCCGCGTTCGCGCAGGCAGGCAATCATTTCGGTATGCGAACAGTTCAGCCAATTCGTTTCGTGTTTACGGCGGACCGGCGAGATGGTGGCGGAGGCACCGAACCACACTGGTGCTGGTTTGCCTCTCTCGCGCAGCGCATGCATGAGTTCCAGTCCGACGAGCGAGCCCATGCTGTGGCCGAACAAGGCAAACGGTGCACCGTCGTTCACCAGAGTGAGCAGTTCGTCAGCGAGTTGTTCGACGAGCGCGGGCCATTCCGTATGCACCGGCTCGGCACGGCGCATACCGTGACCAGGCAATTCGAGTGTGCGCACCCGTACGAAAGACGGCAGCAAGGCTTGCCACTCTCGATACACCGCGACGCTGCCGCCGGCGTGCGCAAGGCAGACGAGCGTGAGCGCGCTGGACGCGTGCCGAACGCGATTTGACGAGTTCATTGGTTCAGCGCGCGCGCATCACGCATTGGTGACGCCTTCGGGCGCTGCGCTGTCGGCCATTGCCTGACGCAAGCTGAGCGGACGCATATCGGTCCAGACCTCATCGATCCATTGGAGGCATTCGTCCTTCCTGCCGGACTTGCCGGCTTCGCGCCAGCCAGCGGGAATAGCCTTGTAGTCAGGCCAGATCGAATACTGTTCTTCATGATTTACAACGACAACGAAATTCGTGTTTTCGTCACCCCAGCTCATCGCGGCTCCTGAATGAAGTTGTCTGCGTCTGGTTGATCCGGTGAAGGCCCGGTTGCTTTGCGCCTAAGCACCGCTGGTTCGCAGCGAGACGCGCGGTTTATCCGCCGAGCATCTAAATGCGAATCATTTTCATTTAAATCTACTCGTCGATCACGGCGTGTGTCAAGTGAGCAAGATGCCCCGTTCAATCGACTCAAAAGCAACGCAAACGTATGCGGCCAGCGAAACCGGAGCTTAAGGCAAAATCTTTCGTCAGACAAGCAAATAAGAATCATTTGCATTATGCGGCGTTTCTCGCCATCATCCGTTTCATCGAAAACACGGTCAATCGCCATGGAAAACTCGCAGCGCTCCGCTAACCACGAGGTCGTCGTCGCCGCTTCGTCGCCAACGCAGCGGGCATTCTTCGACACCCTGCTCTCACGCCGGTCCTCGTGGCCGCTCGCCGAACCGGGGCCCAACGAAACCGAGCTGGCCCTGATCTTCGACGCCGCGATGCGTGCGCCGGACCACGGCGCATTGCGTCCGTGGCGCTTTGCGCTGATACGCGACGACGCGCGCGCCGAGTTCGGCGAAGTGCTCGTGGACGTCGCCGCGCGCCGGGAACCGGCGAGTCCGCGCGCGCAGCACGAACATCGGCGGCAACTTGCGTACACGGCGCCGCTTGTCATCGTGATAGCCGCAGCAACTTGCAGCGACTCGCACATTCCGGAGACCGAACAGCTCCTTGCGGTCGGCGCCGCCGCGATGAACATGCTCAATGCAATTCACGCACTTGGCTATGCCGGCTTCTGGGCGACCGGCGCGGACGCCTATGACCCGAACCTGCAAGCCGCGCTCGACTTCGAGCCGTCCGAGCGCGTGCTGGGGTTTCTGTTCGTCGGGACACCGAAGTCTCGCGAAGCTTCAGCCGCGCGGCCGCCGCATTCGCTTTACGTACGTGAGTGGCTGGGGCGCACGTCGATCTAAAGCATCGCCAGGCCGTTTCTGCCGCGTTCATCCGGCACTGTGCGTCGAGCATTAGTCAGATACCGACCACCCTCGCTTAGGCCGCGACATGCGACTCTATACTGGGAACTGACGATGTCTTCGCAGAGACCCATCGTATGTGCTCAGATGAATCCGGTCGCCCCGGACCGCCCAGTGACGACGAGACGCTATTTGCCGCCGTCTATATAAGCAACGTGTGTGCGGGCGTAGGCATCGCGGATGTCGAATCGATCGTGTCGGTCTCTCGCGTTCTGAATCGGGCGGATGCGCTCACGGGCTTTCTCGTTCATGCGGGCCGCAACTTCGTTCAGTACCTGGAGGGCAATCCAGGCGCCGTTAGAGAATGTCTGCGCCGCATCGGCAACGACCGGCGTCACCATGAGATGAGGATTGTCGCGATTGGATCGCTCGAGCGGCGCCGTTTTGTCGAATGGTCAATGGGCTATTTCACCGGCGACCTTGACGGGTCTGAGCGCATCGAGAGCATCCTGACCAGTTGGTCGGGCACGGACCGCTCGCTGCTCGAGGAAGTGTGGCGCATCTGTCAGGCAGCACGGACGCTGCCGGAAGTGAGCGAGTCGCATCTTGTCGCCGGCCGGTTCGACGTTCTGCTCCGGCGCGACGCACAATCGTCCGTGTGATGTCGCTCGCTCTCGCAAATACACTGCTACTGCGCGGCTTTTGCAGCGGCGATGATGGTTTCCGCTACGGCTTTCGGCTGGCTCACCATCGCGACGTGGCTGCTCTCCACAGTCGTGATCCGTGCACCAATGTTGCTGGCCATAGCCTGCTGAAGTTTCGGATCGATCATTCGGTCATGTGAAGCAACCACGAAGTACGACGGCTTGTCATGCCATGCAGCGGTCGTGACCTTTTCGCCGATACAGTTGGCCGCCCACGGCACCTGCGTCGCGGCGATCAGGCGTCGTTGCGGCAGCGGCAGATCCGGCGCGAAATCGGCTAGAACAGCCTTCGTCGACAGCGTCAGGTATCCGCCGGAGTCTTTTTGCAGCTCACTTGCCCAGGCCGGCGCGGGTTTGCCCTTCGTGATGTCTTCAATAGACTGGCCGTTATCGGGCGCAAATGCCGCCACGTAGACAAGGCTCTTTACCTTGTCGTCATTGCCTGCCTCGCTGATCACGACGCCGGCCCACGAATGACCGACCAGCACGACCGGACCCGTTTGTTGGTCCACCACGCGCTTCGTCGCGGCAACGTCGTCAGCCAGCGAGCTCAGTGGGTTCTGCACCGAAACCACGTGAAGTCCGCGCGCCTCGAGTAGCGGAATCACTTTGTCCCAGCTCGAGCCGTCAGCAAATGCGCCGTGCACGAGCACGACGTTCTTGCCCTTCAAATCTTCTGCCGGCGCTGCATTTGCTGCCTGCAACGCCTGTACCGCGAACAGGCCGCCGAATAATACCGCGGCACCGAAGAGTCTTTTGATTAGCGTGGCCATTGTTTTTTTCCCGGCAAATCGTAGTAGTGTTGTCGCAGTCATTGGATGGCAGAATGCACACGCGCGCTGCCATCCTCAGGATTACGAATGAGCATAGATCGGACCGAGACCGATAACGTCCTGATGCGCGCGAGGCGTTGCGCCCGCCGGCGAGCGCGAGCCCGCAGCCGACGCACCGTTCTGCACGCCGCCGTATGCGGCAGCAGCCGAGCCGTTTTGTGCGTCGACACGCATTTGCGCAGCCTGAAGGTTGCTCGGGTACTGGGTATGGTCGCCGGCGGGGTTGTAGCCGGCCTTCTCGAGTTGAACCAGTTCCGCGCGCACTTCGGCGCGCGTCAATGCATGAGTGGACTGCGCAAACGAAAGAGCAGGAACGGCAACGAGTGCTGCGACGACAAGCGATTGAACGAGTTTCATGAGTGTTCTCCAGAAAAATGGCGGGATCAAAGCTCAAGCGTTCAGGGACAATCCGTCTCGTGCAGAGCATGCGGACCCTTGCATCCCCTGAACCGGGCGCAGTGTTGCGGATCAACCTTGCGTGTAGATATTTGAACCCGCCGACGTATCTGCAATGTGTTCGCGAACCGCATGCCGTGCAACGCAGTTTGTCCGCCCGTAGCGCAGATACACTGCGATACAAAATCGCGCTACAAGACGAGGCAAGGTCGCGAAGCGGGCAAAGAATAGTCCGGATACTGTTTTCATGACATGCGCACGACTTGCAGAATCTGGCGTGCCTGATGGCTAGTCCTGTTTGAGCGTCAGCTTGCTCTTCATGATCAGCACGGCAGCGAGTGCGGCGGCGCAAGCCATGACGAGAAGCCCCGCGTGTATGCTGCCCGTGCCGGCCTTGGTCCATCCGACCACTGCCGGCCCCCAGAAACCGCCCGACAGTCCCACGGTATTGATCAGCGCAATGCCGCCGGCGGCCGCGGTTCCCTTGACCAGTTCCGACGGAATCGCCCAGAACACGGTGTACGCCATCCACAGACATGCAGTGCCGAGCGTCAGCGCAATCAGCGTGAGCATCACGCTGCCGTCCGCGAAGATGGCGAGGATCAGGAAGAGCGCCGCGCCGCTTGCCGGAATCGCGCAGTGATAGCGCCGCTCGCCCACGCGGTCTGAGCGGCGGCCTGCCGCATACATGCAGATGGCCGCGGCCACATAGGGGATCGCGGTGTACCAGCCGAGGCGAAGTGTGTCAGTCACGCCCTGCTCTTTCAGCAGTGTCGGCAGCCAGAAGCTGATGGCGTAGATGGGAAAGATGATGCTGAAGTACGCGAGCGCGAGCACATACACGCGCGGACTCCTGAGCACGGCCTTGAAGGAGTCCGCATGATGCGCAGCCGGCGCCGTTTCGCTCTCGAGAAGTTGCTTTTCGCTGCTCGTGAGCCAGCGAGCATCAGCGGGACGGTCCGACAGCACGCGCAGCGTCAGCAGTCCGAGCACGATGCAGGGCAAACCTTCGACCAGAAACATCCATTGCCAGCCGGCAAGGCCGCCCACGCCCGCCAGAGCCGTCATCAGCCACGCGGAAACGGGACCGCCCACGATGCCGCCGAGCGGTCCCGCAACGAATACAAGGGCAATCGCGCGCGCCATGCGGGCGGGCCCGTACCAGCACGACAGGTAATAGATCATGCCCGGTGCGAAGCCGGCCTCGAAGACGCCGAGCAGAAAACGCATCGCGTAAAAAGCCGGCACGTTGCGCACGAACAGCATGCAGGCAGACGTGATGCCCCACAACACGAGAATGCGACTGAATGTGCGGCGTGCGCCTACCTTCGGCAGCATCAGGTTGCTCGGCAATTCGAACAGCACGTAGCCGATGAAAAAAATGCCTGCGCCGACGCCGTACGCCGCGTCGGAGAAGCCCAGGTCGCTTTGCATCTGAAGCTTCGCGAAGCCGACGTTTACGCGGTCCAGATACGCGAACATGTAGCACGCCACGAGGAACGGCAGGAGCCGCCAGTTGAGCTTGCTGTAGAGCGCGGAAGAAAGATCTTCGGCGGCGGATGGGTGGATGGCTGACATAGGTGTCTCCTCGTTCCTTGCGGGATCCGTCTGGCGGGCTGAATTCATGTTGGCAGGGCAAAAATGGACTAGCAATAGCAACTAAGTTCACATATCGTTGCTCTACAGGCAACGCGTCCCCATACAGCAGGCACACAGGGCAGGCACATGAGAGAGATCAATCAGCAGCGTCTTCGCTATTTTTACGAGGTGCTGACGCAGGGCACCATTCGCGGCGCGGCCGAGCACATCAATACGTCGCCGTCGGTCATTACGCGGCAAATCAGGCTGCTGGAAGACGAACTGGGCGCGGCGCTGTTCGAGCGCCAGGCGCGCGGCGTGCGGCCCACGGAAGCGGCGACGCATCTGCTCGAGTTCTGGCGCGGCTATCGCGCGCAGCAGGAAAAGCTCGAAGACCAACTGCATGCGCTGAAGGAGCTCAGGCAGGGGCATATTCAGCTCGCCATCAGCGAAGGTTTCGTGGACATGTTTATCGACGAAGTGCTCGCGCAGTTCTGCACACGCTATCCGGGCCTCGAGATCAGCATGACGATGCTGGCCGTGGACGCCCTTCTCGACGAAGTGGCGGAGAACCGCGCGCACATCGGTCTCGCCTACAATCCGCCGCCTCATCCGCGCATCGAGTACCGGGCGAGTTCCGCGCAACCCGTCGTGTTGCTGGTGCGCAAGGACCACCCGCTCGCGCGCCGCAAGCGCCCGGCGAGTGTCGACGATCTGCGCGCCTACCCGCTTGCGGTCATGCCGTCCGCGTTCGGCATCGGCCATGTCGTATCGATGCTGGAAATGGCGGAAAACGTAAGCATTCGCCCGACGCTGACCACCAACTCGCTGAGCGCATTGAAGCGCTTCGTGATGGCGGGCGATTTCATGACGCTGATCGGAGAATTCGCTGCGTACCGCGAGCTGGCCGCCGACCAGTTGACCACGGTTGCGATCGCGCATCCGCTGTTCGAGAATGCCCAGGCGAGAGTCCTTGTGAAAACCGACCGGCCGCTGGCCGCGGGGCCACTCGAATTGCTCAAATGGATCGAGGAACGCATGCCGATGTTTGCTGCGCCGAACGGGCAACAAGCGCAAAACCCGCAACCTGCTTCAGGCGCCCGGCGGCACAAGGCCCCGACGCAGAAGAGCCGGGGCGCGCGCAAAGCTTGAGGGCCGGCGCCGCGTGAGTGCGGCGCGGGTCTACCAGGGGGCACGGTGAAACGCGGCCGCGCCCCTTGCGTCAGTCAGAAACGCGCGACGTCGATAATCGCGTCGGCAAAAGCTTTCGGCGCTTCCTGAGGCAGGTTATGCCCCACGCCGCCGCCGATATTGCGGTGCGCATACTTGCCGGTGAACTTCTTCGCGTACGCGGCGGGTTCAGGATGCGGCGCACCGTTTGCGTCCCCTTCCATCGTGATGGTCGGCACCGAAATGGTGGGCGCCTTGGCAAGACGCTGTTCCAGTTCATCGTATTGCGACTCGCCCTGAGCGAGTCCCAGGCGCCAACGATAGTTGTGAATCACCACGGCCACGTGGTCCGGATTGTTGAACGACTGAGCCGTGCGATCGAAAGTGGCGTCGTCGAAATTCCATTTGGGGGAAGCGAGACGCCAGATCAGCTTGTTGAACTCGTTGCGGTTCTTGTCGTAGCCGGCATAGCCGCGCTCGGTCGCGAAATAGAACTGATACCACCACGCGAGCTCCGCCTTGGGCGGCAGCGGCGCCTGGTTCGCAGCCTGGCTGCCGATCAGGTAACCGCTCACCGAGACCATCGCCTTGCAGCGCTCCGGCCACAGCGCGGCAATGATGTTCACCGTGCGGGCGCCCCAATCGAAGCCGCCGAAAATCGCCTTGTCGATTTTCAACGCATCCATCAGCGCAATGATGTCGACGGCAACGACAGCCTGCTGTCCGTTGCGCGGCGTGTCCGGCGACAGAAACCGCGTAGTGCCGTAGCCACGCAGATACGGCACGATCACGCGGTAGCCCTGGGCGACGAGCAAGGGCGTGACTTCAGCGAAACTGTAGATGTCGTACGGCCAACCGTGCAGCAGGATCACAACGGGTCCGTGCTGCGGGCCCGCTTCCGCATAACCCACGTTGAGCGTGCCAGCGTTGACCTGCCGAAGGTTCTCGAACGAAACCACTCGCGACGCCGCCGCGCCCGAAGTGGTCTGCGCATTGGCGAGACCGCTCAGGCCCAGTTCCATCAGGCTGAGGCCCGCGACTGTGGTGCCGAGCAGACGACGGCGCCGGGTGTTGATCTGTTCAGACATGGCTCGTTTTCCTTTGTGTAGAGAGCTTTGAAGCAGGAAGCGGCAGTCGAAGGTCCGAATCATTGGTGTCGCGCAAAGCTGGCTGCGTTTTGCGGTTTCGGCGGCAACGCCCGTTCGACTCGCGTGAATCGGATTAAACCCGCTGGACGTATCTGGCATATGTCCGCACTCGCGATGGGTGCAACGTTATGTATCGTGTCACTGTCCGGATACATTGCGATACAAAGCGAACCTCCGCTAACATCGCACGGCTGAAAAAATCCATCTGGCAGGTCTAGCCCCTTATCTTTTCCGGACATCTCAATGCAAGCATTGCCGTGGGTCGCCATTTTTCTTGCCGCCGCGCTGGCCATAGCGCGAGTACCGCGTGCCATTATCCTGGGCATGCTGGCCATTGCGTATGCAAGCGCATTTGCGTTGGGGCAATTGGAGGCACTTGCGCTGATCCCCATTGCGCTTCTTGTCGGCACGGGTCTTTTACTGCGGCACGCTGCGTCGCCTGCCATGCGCTTGTTGTGCAACTTCGTGTTTGTCGCGGTTGCAATCGGACTGTTTCAACACAAGTTGCCCGGTTTTCATAATCTGGAGGTCATTCATGCCGAGCGTTTTACGCCGGACGCCGCGCCCTTCACGATGTACCTGAACTTCGATAAGCCGCTGATCGGCTTCTGGCTGGTACTGGCGTGCCCGTGGATCGTGCCGCACGAGGCTTGGCGCAGGCGGGCCGTCGCAGCGCTCGTGGCTTGCGCCGCGACGTCTTTCGTGTGCCTGACGATCGGGTTCGTTGCAGGATCTATTGCGTGGGCGCCCAAGTGGCCGCATCTCGCATGGCTGTGGGCGCTGAACAACTTGCTGCTGGTTGCGTTCGCGGAAGAAGCCTTTTTTCGCGGCTATGTGCAAGGCGGCATCGGTCGCCTTGCCGGCGGTCGTTCCAATGCACAATGGGTCGGGCTGGTCGTGGGTGCTGTGCTCTTCGGCGCCCTGCACTTCCAGGGTGGCGCGCTACTGGTCGTGGTGGCGGGTCTCGCCGGGCTCGGCGCGGGTCTCGCCTATCGCGCAGGAGGTTTGCAGGCCGCAGTGCTCACGCACTTCGGACTCAACCTGATTCACTTCGGACTGTTCACTTATCCGTTCATTGCACGCACGTAATGCGAGCAGGCTGTGCTCAACTGGCGCTCGCGAGAACGCCGTGTCAATGCCCGTTTGCCGTGTCCTCTGCGCGCGGCAGCGACACCGAGAAGACGGTTTCTGTGCCGTCGGAATTCGCTTCTATTTCTCCGCGATGGGCCTTGGCGATCTCGCGTGCAATGTAGAGCCCAAGCCCCAGGCTTCCGTCGCTGCCGGATGACTGCCGGGCGTCCGCTCCTCGCGTGAGCGGTTCGAAAATGCGCTCGAGCGTCGCGCGCTCGATGGCAGGTCCACGGTTCCTGACGTCGATGCGAATCTGCTCGGCGTCGCCGCTCAGCTCAACGCGTATTGGCATATCCGGCGCCCCGTATTTGAGCGCGTTGAGCACGAGATTCTGCACCAGTTGCTGCAGGCGGCGGCTGTCCCAGGTTCCCTGCAGATTGCCGCTGACGCTCAGTTCCAGTTGGCTGCCGGGATGGGCCGTACGCAATTCGTCGAGTTCGTCGGCGAGTACTTCCGCGAGGTCGATCTTCTCCGGCACGACGTTGATGCCGAGGCCGAGCCTCGTCCGGTTGAAATCGCACAGGTCGTCGAGCAGCGCCTGCATCCGCCCTCCGCTGCGAATCAAACGGTCAGCCGCGTCCGATACGACCTCCCCCGCATTCAGCGCTGCGAGGTAGGACGCGGTCATCTGGATTGCCTGAAGCGGACTGCGCATGTCATGTCCGAGCATGCCGAGCAACAGGTTCCGGTTCTGCTCGACCTGTGCGCTGAAAAAATTGATCGATTCCGCCAGCGCCTGGTCGATCGCCTCGTTGAAACGGATCACGTCGTCGAGGTCAGCCGTGCGCGGCTCGCAGTCGTCGATCCACAGGCGAAGCACGCTGGCGCGCAGTGCGCGGTATTCGGCGGCAAGCTGATTGATGTTGAACCCCGCCCGCGCCCTCAGCAGCGCATGCGTCTGAGCCGCGGTTTCGCTTGCGTCGATCATCGGGGCATGCCCCAGCGACTTCTCGCGTTGAACCTGGCGGGTCTGGGAAGTCCGCAGGTCTTTTACTACGGCGTGCAGGATCTGCTGCGCATGGTCACGCAGCGCAAGCGACTCCAGGTGAGCCGCTGCCGGCAGCAGTGTGGCGGCGAACGCCTCCCACTGCGCCAGAATCGGCTCCATGTCTCGCAGGATAAAGTCAGCAAGTCGCATCCGAGGTCTCCACTGCCTGAGCGCGGAATGGGGAAGCAATCCGTGTACTTTCATGTTACAGGCAATTTGGCGCCCGGCCGTTTTAATGATGCAAGCCGGGAGGCCGGCCATTCACCCCACCAGATACCACTCAACACCAGGCCTTAACCGGCGCGTCACGTTCGCCCACCACAATGCGCCATCTTTCCCCCAGAGATGGAGTCTTGCATGTTTGTGTCACGAAGCCGTTTCGCCCTGCGTGTTGCAGCGCTGTCGAGTGCGATCGTTCTCACTGCCTGCGGCGGCAGCGACGACGTCGTATCGACGAATCAGACCATCGCGGCCGTGCCGGCACCGCCGGCAGACCCCGGCTTCGTCGATAGCGCGCCAGTGCCGAGCGTGCCGGCTTTCGTCGACAACATCGCGACCAACCAGCGCGGCGACGCGCGCTACGCGACCCTGTCGACCAACGCTGCCGTGCGTGTGGTGAGCCGCTTCCTCGACCTATGGCAGCCGTCGACGATGCTGGTGGACGCCGGCGTGAGCGCGCCGGCAAACGGCGCGTTTCCCGCCGTCGTGGCGTCGGCCTGTTCGGGCCTGCCCGCGAGCGGCACGCCGTGCGGCACTATTGTCAACAGCACCGTGCTGGCGGCCAACGTTCAGTACGTGGTCGACGCGACCACCGCCCGCACGCAACAGCAGGCCGACGCCGCGTATTTCGACGACCGGCGCGGCAAGGGCTACAGCGTGACCGACGGCATGGGCCCGCTTACCGCCGCATGGCGCACTGCGGCGCAGCAAACGACGAGCATCACCAGTGTGCCGCCGGATGCCACGACCGTGCTGTACAACGACTCCGGCAACAACGTCGGCGTGGGCGGCAGTGCCAACGCGAGCTTCGGGAAGGTCGTCGATCTGCTCAACGAGATGGGCAACAACGCATCCACCGAACCGACGAAACGCTTCTACAAGTACGCGCGGCCCTACCGCTGGAGCACGAGTGTCGTCGTGGCGCCGACGCTCGTGCCCGCCGAGAGTGCGACGCCCGCGACCGACGGCGGCTTCATCAGCGGCCATGAGGGCGAAGCGATGCGCGATGCGATGACGATGGCGTGGCTCGTTCCCGAGCGGTTCCAGGAAATGGTGAGTCGCGGTCTCGAACTGGGCGAGAACCGCATTCTCGCCGGGATGCACTCGCCACTCGACGTGATCGGCGGCCGCATGCTCGCGCTGGCCGTCAGTGCCGCCAACCTGACCACGTATGCGAGCGACGCGCAGACCGCTTACGGTCAAGCCCACCAGACGCTGCAGCAGCTCACGGGAACGAGCGACGCGACGTTCGCCACCTTCGCTCATTTAGGCACGGCAACGACCGACCGGTTCGCCGATTACACCGCGAACAAGGCGGCATTCCTGCGCCGCATGACGTTCGGCTTCGCTCCGATCGAATCGACCGATGCGCCGCCGGTCGTGCCGAAGGGCGCGGAGGTTCTGCTGCAGACCCGCTTTCCGTACCTGAGCGCCGACCAGCGGCGTGTGGTGCTGAAGACGACCGAAATGCCGTCGGGTTATCCGATGATGGACGACGCCGAGGGCTGGGGCCGCCTGAACCTGTTCGCCGCGGCGGACGGTTATGGCGCGTTCAACGGCAACGTGATCGTTTCGATGGATGCGTCGAAGGGCGGATTCAATGCAGCCGACCTGTGGCGCAATGACATTGCGGGTGCGGGCAAGCTGACGCTGCAAGGCACGGGCATGCTGACACTCGCGGGCAAGAACAGCTACACCGGCGGCACTCAGGTCAGCGGCGGCACGCTCGCGGCAGCATCGCCTACTGCGTTTGGCACCGGCGACGTGTATGTCGGCTCGGGCGGCAGCGTGAAAGTCGCGGCGAGCGCGCCCGTGACGATCGCAGCGCGCTACACGCAGCTCGATAACACGACGCTCGAGCTCGATATCGACGGCAACGGCGGCGGACGCCTGCGCGTGGGCGGCACGCTGAGCATCGCGGGCGGCACGCTGCACGTGAAGTTCGTGAATGGCTATGCGCCGAAGGTGGGGGATACGATTGCGTTGATCGACGGTGCGGCGGGATCGGCGAAGTTCTCGGCGGTGACAGTCGACGGGTTTAAGGCGACGCCGGTTTATACGGGGACGGGGGTGGGGGTTAGGTTGGTGGGGGGATAGTGACGGCGGGGTTGAGCGTTTCCGGGTCCCCCGATGGCAGCGCCGTTTCACAGATAGTGCCGATGTAAAAATGGCCCACCGAAGGAGCGTTCCGGCTGGGCCGTTGATGTCCGCGCGCTCGTCGGCCGCCCGGAAGTCGAGGCCGTCGAACCTGAACTCGAAGCCAACGACGTCGCCGCCATGCCGAGCTGGCGCAACGAGGGCCGCCGGGAATTGTGGGGATGCATCGGTAACATCACCCGCGGTCCCCGCGAGACCTCGAAGCGCCCGCCTGGGTAGGAGATGCGCCCGTTCAACTGCGCTACCCGCGACGAGGCTCTCGCCGCTGCCGCACATGGCGCGAAGCTCATCAACAGTAACGCCAGAGACGACAAGCCCGGCCGAAGCCGGGTTTGTCGTCTCGCTCGCTGTCCGGGCAATAACCGGCGCAAGCCTATCCTGCATTTTGCGCACGGAACGCTTTGAGCTTCTCGACTGCCCGCTCGAATGTCTTCTTTGCCTCCGGGTCGCCATCGTGAAAGCGATCCCAGAATTTGCCTCCAAATTCCTTAGGCTCTACGCGATAGGAGCCACAACCGAAATCAGAGAAACACCAACCGCCAGGGATAGCGGGGTCGACAACATCGAAGCAGTGAAGCTCCACCAAGACAGGGGTCCTATCAGAGTCGCGCTGAACGGTGATCATTGTTGGCCGACCTTCCGGCTGGAAGCGAACACCAAGAACCAGGTACGTATCTCCCAAGGTAAAGCTGGGATCGCTTCCGTGCCCTTTGTAGGGCCGCGCCCTTGAATATTGCGCCTTCATGGTCTAACCACGTCTTTCACCTTAAAGTCAGAAGTGACGTAATCAATCTTGCCCGTTACCGAGTTCATGTAGTAGTGAATCTGCATCGATTGCCCATTGGGCATGGTTACAGATTGCGTCGTGAATTTGCCCCAATCAGCAATGTTTGACCCATCGCTCGTAAGCTCGCTCACGACAGCAGGGTTATTGATCTTGCCGCCAGCAAGAGCAGTCGGGTCAGAGTTTTGGACCGCTTGTTGCGTAAGCCGACCGCTGGCGTCAAGGATACCCGCTTGTTGAAAACTCAGTTGGGTACGCAGTTACGTTGCGGTCATCATATCCGCCGCGCTCCCAGCCGTCGCCGCCGTGTTTGTGGCTACAAATCACCCATGCGGGCAATAGCAAATCCTCAGTCACGGGCAGAGGTCACTTGGTCGATCCGACGAGGCGCAAAGCTTCCGTCTCGGCCCAAAAGTCATGTGGGAACATGGTGTCCGCTGGAATACCCACGCTCGACGCCAGTTCGGCCATCTCAATTGAGTATTCCCCATGTATGTGCCATTTGCCTGATTGCGGAAAGATGAGGTACGAGTTGGTATTCGAAACGGCGAACGTTTCCCGCTGGACCTTTCCCGGCTCCTCGTTAAGGGCAGCAATATATTCCGGCTCGGTCATGTGCGTGTCGAGTTGGACCAGTGGGTATACGCCAAACCTTTCCACAAATAACGAAGTTCTCGCTTGCTCAAGATCGTAGAAATAGATCGACGTATCTCCACTCAGGCGCGCCAATTCAATGACGTACGCCCAGAACCCGTTTACGAGGAACTCCAGCCAGTCGAAGTATCGTAGGGACGTGTCAGGCGAAGCTTGACCGAGCTGCCAAGAGTTCAGGCTTGTCACTCGCCCCACTAGGCGCTGGTACAACTCAGCATCCGAAACGTATCCCATATCACTGTCCATTCAATCGAATCTTGCTGACAAGAATTCCGTTGACCCGATAATCAACAGAAGGTCCACCTGTCGAACTGGCGTTGTTACGAACCGAATATTGGATGGCTCCGTTCGTGTAGACGGTTACATCATTCGCGCCGCCCTTCGGGGTCGCAGTAAATCCACCATTCAAGAGACTCTGCTCGAACTGGTCCCGAGTAGGGTCGACGGCAGAGTTCGGAATGCTCCTGCCAATTGTAGTGTTCGCCCACCCGACATTGGAACCATCTGCCGCCGTGTTTGTAGCGCTATTTGCGCCCCCCTTCGTCGTGCCATCGTTCGCACTAGTGGTTGACCCGCCGCCGGTCCCACTATCGCTCCCACTACCGGTAGAAAAGATGGCGCCAATGTTGGGCAAGGAAAACGACGTCGGTACCGGCACGATCACGAACGTACAGCCAGCGTATGGCACGCAGACGGGAATAGGCATCCCGGCCAAGGTAAAGCCGCTGACGTGTTGTCCCTGCGAGCCGCCGCTTAGGTCATCATCGTTGTTGCTTGGGCTATCCGGTAACTGCGGCAAGTTGTTCCCGGAATCGTCCTTCGAACTGCCGGTTGCACTCGTGACATAGCCGATTGCAGCGATCTTCGCGGGCGCAGGCAACATTGCACTACAAAAAGAACTCTGCAGACAAGCTTTGAGGATGTCAGCCGTATGTATCTCAGAGTTGTTAGTCGCTTCGTTTTCAGCCCACGTCGCTCCTGCTTGCGCATCGCCGCCTGCGAGGCCAGCGGCAACGCCGCCCGTCAGTACGGACAGTGCGGTCACGACCGCCGCCTGGCCATCGGTGAGCGGCGCGCCTGTCGGACTCATAGCCATGATCGCAAGCGGCGACAATATTGCACTAGTCGCCGCTCCGATGGCGCCACCCGTACATCCGGTGCCACTTAGCGAACTGGCAGCACAGCCCAGCACCGCATGTTCCAGTATGTTCTCGATTGAAAGAGGGCTTGTGCCATCGCCGATAGCATAGGCGCCCGACGCTGCCATCTCCTGAATCAGCGAGTTCTGGAATGCGCCAAGCAGGCTGCCTCCCTCAATCGCTGTACGCACGCCAGCGGAAATCCCGGCCTCGGCCAGCATCGCCAGAGCACGCGTTTCCAAGGTTGACGCGGTCGATGCAGCCGCCTGATTCACAGTGGTGCCGATCGACGGATTGACACCGGCCAGGCTGGCAAGAGAGCTAGTCGGACCTCCGACCGTTAGGGGTGCTGTGGTGAAATCGAATCCAGTGTCCGAGTTGTAAGTAATGCCGTTCGTCAGTCCTGCCGTGATACCTGCGACGGCAGCCGCTTCGAATGCGCTGCCCCAATCCAGGCTTCCGTTCACTGTCAGTTGTGAGGCAATGCTCGAGGTGAACCCGGCGAGAGCCGCCGACAGCGCGATGTTGCCCAGTCCTGCCGTCGTCGCTACCGTAGCCGCCGAGGTCGCCGTTGCAGCGGTTGCCGTTGTGCCTGCTGCAAACGTGCTACCGGCCGTCGTGCCAAGGGTCGCCCCGATGGCGCCACTCGCTGCGCCGGCGGTCATGATCGACACGACGACAGCGAAAGCCATTCCAACAATCTCCGCAGCACCAAACCCGCCCATCGCGGTGAAGCTCGTATCGAGGTGGTCGGTCACTCTCGTCTGCGTGAAATTGGTCCCGAGTTGTTGCTGCAAACTGGAGAGCAACTGCTGCGTACCGGTCTCATCAACCGTTGCGTTGTTACCCAGCAACTGCAACGCCCCACCAATCTGGTTGAGCGTCTGCACGTTCAGATTCATGTCAGCCGCGCTCATGAAGCCGCCAGGCTGGACTTTAGTACCACTGGTCTTTTCGTAGCCGGTCGCCGCGATGTACTGCCAGATATCCCCTACATTGACCTGATTCGCCTGGTTGGTCAGCGTGCCGGTATTGACCGTCAGCGTATTCGACGCTGCAATGTTGCCCGTGTTGAGAATGCTTCCTTGCCCGTTCTCGTTGAAGTTGAGCGTGACATCCTGGCCGGTGATGTTGCCGCCCGCCGACATCGCGTTCCAGTTCCGCGGCAGATAGACCTGAGGCATGAGCGCGCTAACAGTCGGGCAAGCGACTACGCCGGTGGACAGGCAACTCGGATCGGGCACAGATTGCTGGACGTACCACAACATCGGTTCGGAAAGCGCACTGATCTGCGTTTGTGACAACGCTTCCCCAAGCTGAAGATTGTTTTGCTTCGCATAGTCGATCGCGTTTTCATACAGGATGGCCTTTTCCTGCTCAGTGACTGACAGGTTGCGTTTGCTGTCGTAAGACAGCCCGCTAACAAAGCTGGCTTGGCCCGTCTGCTGCAGCGCTGCCTGCTGCAGCATCAGGTCTTCTGCCTGAGGGTCGTAGTAAAACAGCGTTGACGATGGCTGCAGGCTGGATGGCAGATTCGTCAGCAGGGCTTGCGGTCCCACCGCTCCGATCGCGGAGCCATCCAGCGAACCGGTAATGTATGAGGCCTTGCCCGCTACGGGCGTGGGTAGCGCCCCGCCGACGGAACGCGGCGTTGACAAGTTCAGCCCAGGCAACTGCACCTGGCTCAACGATATGACTTGCGATGGCGCATTGACCCGTGGCGTATAGGTGTTCGCCGTAGTAATGCCGTTAATGAGCTTCTGCCCTGTCAAAGAGACGTACGTGCCGATTACGTTCCCAACGTTCCGAATTTCTCCAGTCGAGGTGATCGACAAGTTCGGCGCCTGGATCGTGGCGGCGATGTTGCCGACTGGCTGGGGCGGATCGACCGTCCCACCTGCTGTCGTGTACGCGCTGCCATAAAGCGTCGTGCACTCCGCCAGCGAGTCGCAGGCCTACACATCATAATGCTCGTCCGCATCCCCACAACGAGCATTCCGCGATTACCCCGGACCGGTGACGACCCTGCGTGGCGCGGCGACTCGGCCATTTGCACGGCATCGCCACCGCCACACACCGGGACACAAACCCTGATCCAGCCACCCGATTAGATTCAGAGCGCGATGCAGACTTCGAAGCACATGCACCTCAACGAGGACGTGCGCCGCGAAGTCGCAAAGAGGCTTTTTTAGCACCGTACGATAAACACTCGACCCGACGACGAATTGCGCAAATCGGGCAACAACATCACGACGCTCCACGACGCCGCAAACGACAAACCCGGCCGAAGCCGGGTCAGGTCATCGAGATCGAAGCTGATAGTTCAAGGTTGATAGTCCTCAAATTCCCAACCGCCGATTCGACTCAGCTTCAACGCCAAGCCATGCCAATGGTCCGCCGCGCAACTTTCCACATATCGGCTTATGGCCGACTCGATTTCAGTTAAGTCGTACTCAAACACGATCAGCATATGGCGTCCCCACACGGCCTTACGATCCGAGTACTTGGCTTTAATCCAGTCTGGGGTGCAGACCATGATCTGAAACAGGTCGGCACCCTTTTCGTTTTCCGGGCCAATTTGCAGTTCGACCAAGAAACCGAAGCAGGCTTCGTCTTCGGGCCAGTAGGTCCGTAGCTCAACATCGGGGGAAGAAATGCCCTTTAGCTTGGCTCGCATCATGGCCTCGTGATGTTCAAGTGACCATTATTCTGCCACGCCCCGCTTGGCACACTCCGCGACTGGAAATTAGCTTGCACTCCGGTCGTAGCGTAGGAGCTATTGGGCTTCGGTGAAGGTGGACGATACTGCCGCAGGCCGTCCGCGCTGATCAGCGTACTTCCGTCTGTCTGGGACACTCGATAACCCGGACCAACCCAATCTTGCCCAAGCACGTTCGCATCTGCGGTCGACGCTTCGCCTAATGCAAAATTGCCTTTGCCAGTAGCCGCATCACGCAACATACCAATCCGTTCTCCCGCCGTCAGACCGCCACTGTTTGTGGCTCCTCCCAATCCCCCGATCGCAGACGAGCCGGTCACATAGGTCTCGCCATTTTTCCGTCTTGACCGTGCGCCCCTGACCCAAAGCCGCCGCTTCTTTCTGCTTCTGTGCCTTGATCGCGTCCTGCGCCTTTTCTTCTTCTGTTCGATGATCGCCCGTCGAGTTGTTCAGCGATTCGTTTGCCGCTGCTGTCGCCCCGCCCTGCGCGTTCTGGCCAGCAAGTCCCGCCGTTAAACCACCCAGCAGCGTCGACGCGCCGACGATCAACGCACGTTGGTCGTTCGTCAGGTTGGCTGCGCCGCCCGCCTGCTCAACCAAGAACGGCGACACGATTGCGCTCGTGACCCCGCCAATGGCACCCCCCGCACAGCCAGTCCCCAGCGCAGCCGAGCTTGCACATCCCAGTGCCGCATATGGTTGCTCCGACGCGTCCCGCGTTCGCAACGCTCGCAATCCCAGACGCGACACGGCTTCGCCGGCACCACCGCCTGGATGCGCTCCTGCTATCCGGTTTTTGCCCCGACGTGGGTTTTCAGCCCACACCCGAAGTCACTTAAAGAGCGATGCGCACCTGGCTGGTCTCCCCGCGCGCGATGAACGAACTTTAACCGCGCTGCGCTGGCAGGAATGTCAAGCTTTGCAAAGCGCCCAGACGGCTAACAGAACGGCGTACCCCGGCAGCCGTTTCTCCCGCTCAGGGAGAAACGCGGAAGCGCGCATGGCGTCGATTTCATCCAGCCGCTGTCGCCGGGTCTCCCCTCACCGGACGTAAAAAAGCCAGCCCCAGGGCTGGCTTCGCTTTAATCAGGAACACACCGATTTTGACCGGTCAAACTTTTCGCTTCAGTGCAGGATAGGCGCGCGCCGGTTTTTGTCCGGACACCTCCGTCTCACGCCCCTCGTGCGCTATGCTGGGCCGTCATCCTCTACGATGTGCCGCCTCGTGCTGATCCGTGAACAAGGCCCTACCGTCAAGCTGATTCGTGTCGAACGTGATGCCGCCTCGTCCCGCGCGCGCCAGAAGATCATCGGCTCATTCCGCCGCGACGACGGCCCCTCGCGAGCGCTGCGCGCGCAGCTCGCCGACGACGAACAGGCCGCCCTCGACCGCTGGCTCTCCGTCCAGCACGATCGCCACGAACACGCCCTGCACCGGCACACGCTCGACACTGCACACGCCCGTCTCACCGAACTCGTCGCCGCGATCGACGCCGCCGCCGAACTCATTGCCCCGGCCGAGGCCGCCGCAATCTGGCGCGACCTCAGCAACGTGGCCATACCGATCGCCGCATCTGCGGCACCCTCCTGCTCATGTCCGGCGCACTCATCCACCGCCCCGAAGTCGAGGCCGTCAAACCCGAACTTGAAGCCAGCGGCGTCGCCGCCGTGCCGAGCTGGCGTAACGACGGCCGCTGGGAATCGTGGGTGCGCATCGGCAACATCACCAGCGGTCCTAGCGAGACCTACGCCACCCGCGACGACGCCATCGCCGCTGGCCACGCATGGCGCGAAACTCATCAATAGTAGCGCCAGAAACGACAAACCCGGCCGAAGCCGGGTCTGTCGTCTCGCTCGCTGGCCGGGCAATAACCGGCGCAAGCCCTATCCTGCACTCGAATAAAAATCTTCGCCGGCCAAAGAAGCTAGATCACTCCGGGTCTCGTGGCTTTTCACGATTCAACGCGCGCAACTCTTTCACGAACTGATACGTAATCCCCACGAAGAAAGTGATGTAAACAGGCATGCCAGCTAGCATTGGCTTCCAGCCTGCGCCTTTAGCCAATGACACTCCTAGAACAAACACAATCATGGCAATAAGCGAAAGGTAGCCCTTCGCAAAGCGCCAGAAGATCAACCGCCTTTTGTCATCCAACGTTAGTGCCCCAATGCCTTTTGAATAACATTCTGGATCGGCCCGGCAGCGCCTTGAAGCATTTGATTCGCTATGTTGCCAAACGGGGCCGGCAAGGTTGCCTTGGCCCAAGTCCCGGCAGCAGCCAATCCACTTCCGAGCCCGCCGGACAAGTCTGGGTTGTCTTGGCGTGTCACCGCCGCAGAACCGAATGCACCCACCCCAGCTACTCCGGCGTTATAACCGTTCGCCGCGATCTTCCCAACCTTACTCATTCCCGAAATGGCTTCGTCGGCGATTGCGAACGGATACGCCAACCCTCCGACCACACCCGCGATATACGACTTCGGGAAGTTCGGTTGGTCCGGCTGCAACCCCGTCCTGTAGCTATAAAGATCGCCGAAGTAATCATATGCACCAGCGGTCACCGCCGCCGCGATCGTTTCTGGGCCAAACAACGAAACGCCGAGCGCACCCGCGACATAAGGCGCGGCCGCGTTCATGTTACCCAGCGCCATTGTGGCATTCTGCGCCGGCGCATTGTTCAGCGTCTGGATCATCTGGTCGCTACAAGCCGGATTCGTAGCAGCGCAAACCTTCGATAGCATACCGTTCGACGGCCCAACATGCTGCGTCGCATTGTTCAGCGCTTCATTTTGCGCGGTCGTCGCTCCAGCCATCGCGTTTTGACCGGCGAGCCCGGCGAGACCGCCACCCGCCAGCGTCGCCAGTGCGGTAATTGCAGCAATCTGCCCTTGATCGAGCGGCGCTCCTGTCGGATCTATCTGGCTAATCACCCACGGCGACAGCACTGCGCTCGTCGCCCCGCCAATGGCCCCGCCCGCGCATCCTGTTCCGAGCGCCGCCGAACTCGCGCAGCCCAATGCCGCATGCGCAGCGTAATACAGCGGACTATTATTGCTGAAAAGGCCGGACGACTGATTGAACTCGTCGCCAATAAAATTGGCGCCCACAGCAGCAACGTTTGACACCAGATTATTCTTCAGCGCCTGCCCGAAGCTACCGCCATATATCGCGGTAGATACGCCCGCGCTCACCAGGGAGCGCTCGGCCACATTCATCGCCGTTTGCCCCACGTCCGCCAAAGTGATAGACGAGTCGGCATAAACGGCGCCATTGCCAACATCACTGAAGCCGCTTGCCCCATTCAGCCCGAGACCGGCGTCAATTCCAGCGGTGAGCTCCGCGACTGCCACGGCCTTGCCAACGGAACCCCAATCCACTGAGCCTGTGGTGATCATCTGCCCGGCGATGCTGCCAATAAGTGCGCCAGCTAACGGACCCAAGTAGAACGAGGCGACGATCTCAATCGCGATGCTGAGCACCTGCCCGAATACCCCGAGCCCTCCTTCCTGGACGAACTGGGTATGCAAGTTGTCGCTCACTGCGACTTGCGAAAATGCGCTGCCGAGCTGCTGCTGGATCTGCGCCAGAATTATCTGCGTGCCGGCCTGGTCGATCGTGCCGTCCGCATTTAGCTTCTGCAGTGCACCGCCGATCTGACTGAGTGTCTGGACGTTCAGATTCATGTTCGCCGCACTCATGAACCCGCCCGGCTGCACGGTGGTTCCCGTTTCTTCGACGTAACCGCCCTTCACCTTGCTCCAGATCTGACCAATATCAACCTGGTTCGCCTGGTTGGTCAGAGAATCTGTGTTGACCGTCAGGGTGTCTGAGGCAGTAATGCTGCCTGTATTCAGAATGCTGCCGCCACTACCCTTGCCAAAGTTGAGCGTGACGTCCTGACCGAAGATATTCCCACCCGCCGACATCGCACTCGTATCGCTCGGCAGATAGACCTGTGGCATCAGCGCCGTAATCGTGGGACACGTAGCCGTGCCCGTCACGGTGCAAGAAGGGTCCGGAACCGTCTGCTCGACATACCACAGCATCGGCTTATCGAGCGCGTTGATCTGCGTCTGCGTCAGCGCCTCACCGAGTTGCAGATTGTTCGCTTTTGCGTAGTCGAGCGCGTTCTGATATAGGTACTTTTTTTCCTGCTCCGTAACGGACGTATTCGTCTTGCTGTCATACGTCAGCCCGTCGATAAAGCTAGCCTTGCCTGTCTGCTGCAACGCGGCCTGCTGCAGCATCAGGTCTTCTTCCTGAGGGTTGTAGTAGAACAGCGTCGAACTCGGCTGCAGGTTGGCCGGCAGTGCCGTGAGTAGATCCTGCGGCCCCAGATTGCCCAGCGCCGAGGTACCCAGCGAGTTGTCGACAAACGACGCCTTGCCAGCCACTGGCGTCGGGAGCGCGCCGCCCACTGCACGCGGCACCGAAAGGTTCAACCCCGGCAGACTCACCGGACTTAGCGAGATCACCTGCGACGGCGCATTGACGCGCGGCGTATAGGTATTGGCCGTCGTAATCCCATTGATGAGCTTCTGCCCCGTCAAAGTTACTGACGTTCCGATCACGTTGCCGACGTTCTCGATCTGACCGCTCGAGGTGATCGACAGATTCGGCGCCTGAATCGTCGCCGCGATATTGCCTACGGGCTGCGGCGGATCGATCGTGCCACCGGTGCTCGTGTAAGCGCTACCGTACAGCGCGGTACATTCAGATGGCGATCCGCACGCCCACACGTCGTGACGCTTGTCGCTACTGAACATGCCCGTTTCCTGGACCCAATGCGAGTGCCAGTAAGCGTTGAGTGTCTGAGCTTCGTTGACCACCGGTCCAGCAACCGCAATCGTCGCAGTGTTGCCGGCCGCGATGAGGCTGCCGATGTTGGTCAGGCTACCGGCGTTGATCTGCAGGTTGTTGCCGGCGCTAATGACGGACGAACTTCCCGACTGCTGATCGACGTAGCCTTCGCAGTAACTCTCCTTGTAACCGCCAGCGGTCATACAGCCGGAATACTGCTCCTTCATGCCGTAGTTCTCGTGCACGGGAACCGGCGGTGGCAGGTTATTGGTGATCGCGCCCGACACATTAAGCGTTATGTTGTTGCCCGCGACGATGTTGCCCGACGTGTTGTTCAGGCTACTTGCGGGCGTCGTCGAACTCGCGGTTGTACCGACACCGCCAATTACGATGTCGTGCCCCGCGAGCAGATTCCCGAACGTGTTGTTGATCTGGCCTGCGGCAATCACCAGGTCGTGGCCGGCGTAGATCGTCGCGTCGTTCTGGCTGTAGCCGAACGTCGTCGTGGTGGGATTCGACCCGCGGAGGTGGCCTGCAGTGCCGCACGCGGTGCTTGGCACACCGGCCGCACAACCAGTCTGCGTCGAAGAACTCTGCTGGTTGCCGCCCTGGTTCGTCAGGCTCGCCGCGCCGACCAGAACGTTATTGCCGGCATATAACAAACCCGCGTTAGCGAGGTTGCCGCCATAGATAGCCAGGTTGCTGCCAGCCGCGATCATGCCTGTCGGCAACGAGACTGTAGTTGATCCTGTAGCGGTGGGAGCTGCGCCCGGTGCGATGTTAAATTGTGTCGGCGGAAGTGCGTCCCCGACCGTGCAGTATCCTTGCGAATCGCAGTTGGTGCCGGTCGGGTTACCGGTACCTGCCACCGTAATCACGCCCAGTGCTTTCAACTGCGCAAAGAAACTCGAGAATTGCCCAGCGTCAACGCTCAGTCCCGTCTGATAGGTTGTGGTGGCGGCAGCAGCACCATTGCTGAGCGACTGCACATTGAGAGTGACATCGCCCTGCGCCGCGATTTGCCCACCTTGGTTAGACAGCGAACCCGCCACTAGCGATATCGATCCACCAGCGGAAATCACGCCGGATGTCCCCGGCTGCTGTGTCACGGACGTTTGCGAAATCGTGGGCAAAGAGAGGGTGACAGACCCAGTCGCAGTCGGGTCGGGCCCATCCGCCACCGTCCATGTTCCGTCGTGATCGTAAAAGGTGACCGTTCCTGATCCGGCCACGGGCGAAGAGGCGCTCGCATTACCTTGCGGCGACAGAACGTCTCCGAGCGTCGCACTGACAGTGGTCGATCCGGCTGCGAGCTCGCCTCCGTCTCCGGTTCCTACGTGATGCAGCGACCAGGACGTCTTGGTCCCGGCAACTGCTGACCATAGAAGCGTGGGATCAGTGACCGTTGCAGTCGTCGTTACAGGCGCGCTCGGCGCCGTCTGATCATTAACCACCGCCCCCGCACTAATATTGACGTTATTCCCCGCGAAAATAGAACCACCAGTATTCAGCAACGTCCCTGAGAGATTGAAATTCGCATCCCCCTTTGATTGCGTCGTCGCGCCCTGATTGTCGTAATTCCCGCCAGTGACCGACAGCAGCCCACTAGCCTCCACAGTCCCGCGATTAACGGTATTCCCATTCAACGCAAGCGTGCCGTCCGCATGCATCACCGCCCCAGCAACATTATTCAACGTCCCATTGAACGTAACGTTGCTGCCGGTAACCTGCCCAAAGTTCGTGAACGTGCCGTTGGTCGACAGCGTCAGCGGCGCGGTCCCCGTCATGGTCCCGTAGTTGTTGATGCCGTAGACGCCCGTCAGCGTCACGCCCTGTCCACCGTAATTCCAGGTTCCGGTATTACTGATCGACGCCGCGGTGATCGAAAGCTGCCCACCCTGGCTGATCGTCCCCTGCGACGGATCGAACGCCATGTTCATCGCGCTGATGCCCATGTTGCGCTGCGCAAGCAACTGGCCTCCAGCGTTGTAGAAAGAACCGTCGCCGCCGTTGATGGTCAGCGAGACGTCGCCCGTAGTCGGCCCACCCGGCCCATTGGGATTGCCCGCGAAAATGATCCCGTTCTGATTGTTGAGCGTCCCCGTATTCACATTGAGGCTGTTGACCGCCATCAACGAGCCGCCGCTGTTGTTGAGCGCGCCGGCCAGCGTAACATTGGTGGTCGAACCATTCACGAGTCCCGCATTCGTGAAGTTTGTCGCGTTGATCGTCGTCGTAGTGGTCGACGCCAGCGACGCATTCGCCGCGTTTGTCAGATTCGGCGCCGACACATACAGCGCGCCGCCCGACAGCACCTGGCTCGCGTTGTAGAAGTCGTTGCCCGCGCTCAGCGTCGCTGCGCCGACGGCATCCACCGCCGCGCCCACGAGAGAGAGCTGATTCGATGCCGTCGCGGTCAGCGCCCCGCCGGCAATCGCCGTCCCCAATGTCACGTTCGTACCGCTGAACTGCATGTTCTGCGTGGACACGACAGACGCGCCGCTCGCATCGAGCGTCCCCTGCGCACTCACGCTCACATTCTTCGACCCGCCTTGCGAGCCGCTCAACGTGACGTTACCGCCGCTGAGCGTGAACTGCCCTGCCACGGTGCTCGTGCCGCTCAGCGAGAGCGTCTGTCCGGCACTCATCGTCGTATCGCCGTTGGACGACACGCCCGCCACGCTCACATTGCCCTGTGCGCCGCTGATGTTGACCGCGCCCATCGACGACACCGCGCCCGCCACCGTCGCATTGTTCGCGGCCTGAAGCGTCACGTTGCCGCCTGACTGCAGATCGCCGCCGAAGCTCACGCTGCCGCCCGTCGACTTCGCGCTTACATTGCCCACCGCCGTTGTCGCGCCAAGCGACATGTCGCCGGCCGAGGTCGCCGTGAACTGGCCTGCGCCCTGAATCGCGCCAAGCGTGATACCACTACCGGCGCCTACGGTAATGTCCTTGCCAAAGGTCAGCGAGCCGCCGCCGTTCACAGCGCCGCCCGCGTTGATGTTCGCAAGACCGAGGCCGAGGAACGTGCCGGTCAGCGTCGCCGTGCTGCCCGCGGCCAACGTCGTATTGCCGTTGACAAGCTCGCCGTTCAACGCGAGCGCACCGCCTGAGTTCGCGTTGAAATTGCCTTGACTCGTGATCGCACCACCCACGGCAAGGTTGCCGCTCGTCGCAGTCAGCGTCACGTCGCCGTTTGCGCCGATCGTGCCGTTCGCCGTGACATTGCGGCCAGCACTAAAAGCAAGCGTGCCGGTACTGCTTGCGTTGCCGCCGATGGTTGCGTCGCGCGCGGCATTTATCGTCGCCGTGCTGCCGGACGCAAGTGCGCCGTTCACCTTCACGTCGCCCGCGCCGTTATGTCCTTGCGCCTGCAGCGCGAGCGCGCCGCCCGCTTGCGCGGAACCTAGCGAAAGGTCATTTCCCGCGGTCGCATTGAGCGCACCGTTGGTCGCGACAGCGCCGCTCACGCCGATGCTGCCTCCCGCGCTTAACGTCGCCTGCTGACCGAACGCCACAGAGGCCGCGCTGATCGAACCGCCTGCCGTCAACGTGCCGGTGCTCTGCGCGCCGATGCCGCCCGTCAACGTCATGTTGCCGCCCGACGCGAGCTGCGCATTGCCGCCGACGGTTGTCGCGCCGGAGACGGTCAGTGCCTGTCCGGCGCTTCCTGTGAGATTGCCCTGCGTGGTGACGTTCGCGGCGCTGGCGTTGCCGTTCGTCGCGGCGAACGTCAGGTTGCCTGCCGAATTCACATCGGCAAGCGCGATGTTGCGGGTTGCGTCGATTGTGGTCGTGCTGCCTGTGTTGATCGCGCCGCCCACGCTGACATCGCGCGCTGCCTGCACGGCGAGCGCGCCGAGCGCGGTTGCCGCACCGCCAATCGTCACGTCGCCACCCGTTGCGTTGCCGTTTGCGGTGACGCTCGCATTGCCGGTCACTGCCTGCACGCTGCCCAGTCCAGCGTTGTTGCCGCCCGTCACGGTGACGCTCGCGCCTTGCAACGCGCCGGTCAATGCAACGTCATGCGAAGCGTCGAGCGTCGCGGCCTGGGCAAATGCCGCCGCGCCCGCACCGGCAATATCGTGCGATGCCGTGAGCGAGCCGCCAAGCTGACCGGCCAGCGTGCCGCTCAGTGCGATGTCACGTCCCGCCTGCACGGTGACGTCTCTCGCCGCGTTGATCTGACCGCCGAGTCGCGTGTCGAGCGCCGAGTTCAGAGTCAGCGCACCGGAGGTGGTCGTGGTTCCCGTCAGCGCGATGCTGCCGGTGGCCGTCGTCGCGGTGAGATCGCCAGCCGTGGTTTGTAGCGTGCCGCTTGCCGATACGTCGCGAAGCGCTGTGAGTGTCAGCGAGTCGCCGGTGGTCAGCGATCCGCTCACCAGCACGTCGCGTGCGCCGCTCAGTGTCACGACGCCCGGAGCGGTGGCCGTGCCGGTGATGGCCGCATCGCCACCGCCAGCGTTGCCGTTCGCGCTCAGCGTCAACGTGCTCGATGAATGGACATCGTGCAGCGCTGCGTTGTTACCGCCGATCGCACTCACCTCGCTCGCCTGCACGCCGCCCGTCAACGCAATATCGTGTTGCGCCGTGAAGGATGCGGCTTGCGTGAAGGCCTGCGTACCTGCGCCGCCGATGTCGTGCCCCGCCGTTACCGAACCGTTTGCCTCGCCGATCAGCAGGCCGTTCAGCAGCGCATCGCGGCCGGCGTTCAAGGTCGCATCACCGACTGCACTCGTGCTCGCCCCGAGCGACAGATCGAGCCCGGTCGCGATGTCGAGCTTGCCGCCGCTGTTGATGCCGCCCGTCGCATTCAAGCTGCCTTGCTGCGCAGTGAGCAGCGTATTGCCGACCGACTCCACAGCGCCCGCAATGTTGATGTCGTGCTGAGCTTCGATGCCAACCGTCGTGCCGCTGGCAATCTTGCCGGTCGATGCAACGGACACGTCGTTGCGCGCCGTCGTGCTCACCGCCGCCGCTGCCGCCACCGAACCGTTGACCGTCACATTGCCGGGACCGTTAGCCGTATTGGTCCCATTCGCGGTGAGCGCAACGGTGCTCGCCGACTCGACGTTGTTCGTGGCGATGTTGCCCGCAGCCGTCACCTGGACGGACTGCCCCTGGATCAACCCGCCCTGCGCAACGTCGCGGCCCGCAGCGAGCGTGGCGGCCTGCGCGAACGTCATGGTGCCCGCCCCGCCGATGTCGCGCCCGGCCGTCGCACTGCCCTGCCCTTGTCCGGCAAGCATGCCGGTCACGTTGATGTCGCGCATTGCCGTGAGCGTCGTGTCGAGCGCAGCGCTCGTCGTGCCGCCCAGGTTGATGTCGGAGCCGGCCTGCGCATTGAAAGCACCGTTGCTCGCGATCGTGCCTGTCGAAGTGACGTTGCCGTTTTGCGCGTCCAGCGTCGTGTCATTGGCCGACTGTATGGAGCCGCTGATGCCGATGTTGTGCCCGGCGTTGAGCGCGACCGCCGCGCCGCCGGTCACAGCGCCGGTGATGTTGAGGTCGTTGTTCGCTGCGAGCGAAAGACCGGATGCGGCCTGCACGTCATGCAGCGATGCTGAGCCGCGCGCCGTCGTCTGGACTGTACCGCCGCGCAAGGAGCCGCTGAGATTCGTATCGCCGCCGGAAGCGACGTTTGCCGCGAGACCAAATGCGCTTGCCGCAGCGCCCGCAATGTTCCCGCCCGCGCTCAGCGTGCCGTTGCCTTGCGCGACCACTGAACCGTTGATCGTCAGATTCTGGCCGGCTTTGACGGTGAGGTCCGCAAGTGCGGAGGTGCCTTGCGTGCCGAGATCGACCGAGTGCGCCGCGTCGATCAGCAGGTTGTCGCCGGACTGAATATTGCCTGTGCTGACGAGCGACCCGTTCGCGTTCTTAAGCGTGACGTCGCCGTTCGATGCAACACTTCCCGTAACCGCCGTATTGCCGCCGCTCGTCACGCTCAATGCGTTGGCGCTCTGCAATGCGCCGCTCACTGACGTGTCGCCGCGGGAACTCAGCGACGCAGTGGAAAGCGAAGCAACCAGCCCGTTCACCGCAAGCGTGCCGCCTGACGCCGTCACCTGCAGCGCGTTGTTGGCCTGCACGTTGTTCAGCGTCACCGACTGACCCGCTGACAGCGAAACCGCCGCGCCTTGCAGGGAGCCCGTCACCGAAAGATCATTTGCCGCGGTGATGCTCGTATCCTTGACGAAGCCGCTGCTGCCGCCCGCGCTAACGTCGTGGCCTGCATCGAGCGTTGCCGCGCCCTGCCCCGCCAGCGTGCCGCCAATCACGATGTCGTGCCCTGCCGTTAGCGTCGTGTCTCCGGTCACGCTAGTCGCACCCGTCAACGCGACGTCCTGCGCGCCGCTTACCGACAGATTCGCGGCACCGTTCATCGTGCCGCTCGAACTGACACTGCCGTTCACCGCTGCGACAGCCAGGTCCCCGACGGCCTGCACCGTTCCACTAGTTGCCACCGTCACGTTGCGTTGCGCCGTCAGTGCGACCTTTGAGCCGCCCGCGAGTGTGCCGTTCACCGTGACATCGCGCGCGGCCTGCACGTTCGTTGCGCCCACCACAGCCGCATTGCCATTGAAGCTCACGTCGCCGCCGCCAGCCGGGTTGCTGGTCAGGCCGTTTGCGGCAATGCTGAACGTGCCGCCAGCCTGGACGTCGGCGACACTGGCATTATTGCCTGCGCTCACCTGCAGACCGTTGGCGAGCAGCTTGCCGGTAAACGCGACGTCCTGTCCCGTGGTCAGCGTGCCGTTCTGTCCAAACGCAAGCGAACCGCTGCCGGTCAGGTTATTCTGCGCATTCACCACGCCGTCCTGCTGCACGATAACGACGCCAGGCACATCGACATTGCGCGCCGCGTTGATCTGCGCATCGGTCCCGACTAGCAGCGACCCTGCGACCGAAACGTCACGCGCAACGTTGGCCGCGAGCGTCGTGCCGCTCGCGAGCGACCCGGTCACTGCGAGGTCCTGGCCCGCCGCGACCGTGACTGCGTTCTGCGCAGTGACTTGTCCGCTCACGTTGACGTTCTGGCCGGATGCGAGCGCAAGCCCGCTTCCACTTTTCACGGTGCCGCCAGCATTGACATTGCCTTGCGTGGCATTCAGCGCGAGTTCGCCCGATGTCTGCAACGCCGCGCTTGTGTTGACGTTGCGTTGCGCGGTTGCCTGCAGGGTGCCGCTGTTGGTCTGCCCGTTGAAGTTGATGTCGCGCGCGGCCTGCAGGTTCGTCGCGCCGCTCACCACGGAGGTGCCGTTCAGATTGATGTCGCCAGCGCCGTCATTACCTTGTGCGCTGACCGCCAGCGCGCCGCCCGTCTGCACGTCGCCGAGCGTGACATTCGCACCGCCCTTGAGTGCGGCGTCGCCGTTCGACTGCGCGTTCGCGACATTCACGCTGCCGCCCGCGCTCACTGCGAGCTTGCCGCCGGTCTGGATCGTGCCGCTCGACGTCACATCGCCATTTGCATTGATCGTGTAGCCGGTAACGCCGACGTGCGCGCCCGTCATCGCGAGGTTGCCGCTTGCCTGCAAGGTCGCCTGCTGTTGCGCAGCCGAACCGTTGACGGTGAGATCGCCATTTGACGAGAGCAACAGATCGCCAGTATTTGCCGCCATCTGCGCATCGGTGCGCACGCCCATTCCGGCTGCCGTGCCGATCACCTGGATCTGGCCCGCGGTCATTGCACCGAAGGCCGTGGCGTCAATCGCAAGTCCGTTGTTGGCACGCCCATTTGCGCCGTTGATGGCGCTTGCCGTGTTCTCTGCACCGTTGGACGATGTCGCATACGTGGTGCCGCTGCTCGCCACTGCAGAAGGCAGCACGAACTGGCGGCCGGCAATCGCGTTGATGCGCTGCCCCGCATACAGCGGCGCATTGATGCCGATGGTCTCGCCGATCAGATCGATCGTGCCCACCGTGCCTTCGATACCCGCGCCCGGACCGTTCACGCCCGCGTTGCCCTCGATCTGGATATGCCCCCCAGTCACGCTGTAACCGACCGCCTGCGCGTTGTTGAAGTCGGTGACGGTGCCTTTGAGATCGCTCAGGAATTGCGGCGTGCCGGTCGACAACGTGACGCCGATGGTATTCGTGAAGCCGGTGCCGTTCGTCGTAATGCCGTTCGGATTCGCGATGATGACGGTGGCCGGCGCGCCGAACACTTCCAGCGGGCCGTTCAGCAGACTCGCGAATGCAGCGCCCGTCGAGGTCACCTGGTTGACGATCACGCTTGCCGTGCGGCCAGAGAGATTGGGATTGGCCTGCACGTCGCCGCCCGTGAGCGACGTACCGGACATCAGGCTGTTGTTGAGGATCAGCCCGACCGGGTCGATATTGAAGCTTTGATACTGATTCAGCGAAATGCCTGCCGCGTTCGGCGCCGTGATGTTAACGACAGGTACACCGCCGTTCGCGCCCGTGCTCTGCGTGATCTTCGGCTGAAAGGAAATCGGTGCAGTCGGGTCGACGATAGGCGCGGCCTGCGCCTCCTGCATCATGAAGCGAACGCGCAAGCCGGCGAGATCCAGAATCTGCTGCCATGCTTCGTCGTCCAGACGCTGGCTGCCCGCGGCGAGCACGCCTGCCGCGTCGCGGCTTTGTTCAAACGTGACAGACAGCGGCCCGGCGAAAAGCGTCAACGCGACCAGCGCCGAGACCGCGCGCTGCCACACGCGATACACGCGGGCAGGCGTCGGCACCGACCAGCGCTCGCGCGCCGATTGCATGCCGCGTTCGTGCCGCTCGTCGTGGGCATGCCGATTCTGTTCGAGTTGTCGTAAAGCGTTGCGCGTCGACGCGTTCATGATGCTCTCGTCTTCTTCTGGTTTTTTGTACGTATGGCACTTCTTCACCAGCCCGGGCGTTCAAACCCGAAGTGGCGTCGCAGCGGTTTCACCCCGCCCGCTGCATCCCTCGCAAAGCAAGGTGTTACTGCTGCTGAATCCGTGCGTTCTTCATCAGATCGACAACCACCTGCGCGGTCGCTTTCTGCAGCGCCACCTGTTCAAGTTGCTTGCGCAAGGTGTCCTTGATCTGGTCGTATTGCGGCACTTGCGTCGGACGCTTTTCGTCGACGCGCAGAATCCAGAACGCGTCGCCGACCTGTACCGGCGCGCTCGACACGCCGCCCTGCGGCAGCTTCACGAGTGCTTCGGCAAGCGGTTGCGGCCAGTTCTGCGTGTTGCCGGGCTGAATCGGCGTCCTGAACGAAATCCAGTTAAGCGCGCCGCCTTGCGCGGCCCCTGGCCCCTGGCTGTACTGCTTCGCGAGCTGCGCGAAGTCTGTCCCCTTCTTTAGTTGCGTCAGCACCGTTTGCGCGGTGTCCGCATCTTTCACGGCAATGGCGCTCGGCTTGTATTCGAACTCGCCGAGCGTGGCGACGATCGCGTCGTACTTCGCCTTTACGTCTGCATCGGTTACCGGCGCAGGCTTCACCTGATCGCGCAGATACGCGGCAGTCATTGCTGCGGATTTCGCCTGCTCCACTGCGGCCACCACCTGCGGGCGGGATTCGTAGTGCTGTTTTTCCGCAGCCTGGCGGAACAGTTCGCGAGCGATCATCTGGTTCTTGATCGATGCGCGCAGCGTGGGGGTGTCAGGTGCGTTCGACGCGCGCACAGCATCGTCGAGCTGGGCCTGCGTGATGACTACGTTGTTCACGCGTGCGACCGCGTTGGCGGGCAACGGACCCGGCGCCGCTTCGACGCTTTTTTCCGCAGAGGGCTTCGTCGAAGGCTTGTTGGCTGCCTGTGCCGTCGGCATGCCGACAGCGAGGCCTGCTGCGGCAAGCATGACGAACAGCGTGGCGTTGCGGATCGTGACTGCGATCGGGCGATGTTTCATAGGGACCTCTTCAGAGTGACCAGTTGAGCGTGGCGAGCAGCACGGTGGCTTTCTTTCCGAGCGCGGCCGGTTGAAGCAAGGCCTGCCCGAGCAGCACCTCGCTGGTGACGGTTTGTGTCTTGTAGCGCCATTGCGCGCGTGCGCCGACGCCCGTGCCGATCAGCGTCGGCCAGCCGCCTTGCGCGACGAGATGCGACTTGCCGCCGTCGAGAAACACATACGGTTCGAGACGCGCGTCGTGCCAGGCAGGCACGTTCTGCCAGGCCGCCTCGTTGCGCAGATAAAAGCCGCTGTCGCCTGCAATGCCGCCTTCGGTAAAGCCGCGCACCGAGTCCATGCCACCGAGGAAAATCTGCTCGTTGCCGAACAGCGCGACGCGGCTGTACTGGCCGCGCAGCGTGCCGCGATAGCTCCATTGCATGCCAGCCAGCGTGCCGAGCGCGATCTGCAGCGTGGCAGTCGCATCGAGCCGTGTGAACTGACTGTGCGCCTCGACCTCGTCGATGCCGGCGCTATCGTGACTGGCCGAGAGCCACGGCAAACCGCGCGAGACGCCCACGTCCCACGTCGCAGCCGCGCCCTGGTCGTTCGCGACAAAACGGCGCAAACCATTCAGACCGATGCGCAATACCGTGAGGTCCTGCGGCGACAGTTCGATACCGTTCAAGGTGCGCTCGGTGCGCATCTTCGTGAGCGTGACGTCGACGCTCGTGCGGCCCGCACGCGAACGTGTCAACACATCGTTCCAGCCGAGAATCTGGCTGAACGTGCGGCCCTGAAGCAACGCGATGTCGCCGATGGCCTGCTGGTATTCGGAGAGCGACGTCGTATAGCTGAAGGTTTGATACCCGTAGGGCGCCGCAGCGGAAAACACCAACGCATTGCTGTCCTGAGTGCCCACGAAGTTAAACGACAGCGACTCCTGCAAACCGATCAGGTTGTTCGCCTGCACGCCGGCGCGATAGCGCAGCGTGCCGGTTTGCGAACTGCCGTAATTGTCAATGCCGAGATCGTAGAAAACGCGGTCGCCATAGTGGTTCGTGATGGCGACCACTGAATCGCCCGGCGTCTCGCCCGGCATGATCTGGATTTCGGCCTGGTTGCGGCGCAACCGGTTGATCTGGTCGACGCCCTGCTCGAGATCGGGCAGCCGCAGCACGTCGCCTACGCTGTCGCCGAATGCCCATGCCGTACCTGCGTCGGTCAGCAGGCCGCCGCCGTGCGTCGTGTACCAGGGCTCGTTGGGATCGCGTGGACGCAGGGGGTGCCCGTTGAGCGTGAACGCCGACACCTTGCCGTCGACGATATTGACCTTCAGCGTGCCCGAAGCGAGATTCTGCGCGCCAAGATAGGCACGCGTCGTAATGTAGCCACGCGCGATGAAAGCTTCGGTCACGCGGCGCAGCAGCAGGTTGATGCGGTTGCGGCCGAGCTGCTTGCCGATGAAAGGCGCGGCAATCGTGTCGAGTTCGTGTTGCCCGAGCACCGTGTCGCCGATGAATTTGATGTGGTCGATCTTGAAGAGCGGCTCCACGTCCGGCAGCGTTTCCACATCCGCACCTTCGGGAAGGTTGACCACGGTGGGCTGCTGTACTTCGATTTGCGCGGGCGCCTGCTGGATTTCCTCGCGACGCTGCCGGTCGCGCTGCTCCTGCAGCAACCGTTGCGCAGGGTCCTGCTCAGCGCGCATCGGCACACCGAACGGTGCGCCGCCCAGTGCCGCGTTGCCGGCCAGGCCGGGCGGCAACGTTTCCGCGAAAGCGCGGGCTGATACGGCACCAGCGAGCACGGCGAATGTGCAGCGTGCAAGGCTGTGCAGGCGGTGCTTCCGCGCCTGCTGCGCGGGTCGCATGCCGGGCTGCTGCGTGGCCGGCTTGAGTGCCCGCCGCATCGCGCGCGTCAGAGTCCGAACCATGACACGAGCCCGATGTGATTGTGATTGCCGATGGTCACCGGCGCACGGTACGGCGTGCGGATGGTGTTCACGCCGCCCGCGGCTTTGACGCCACCAGGGGCGTTGAAGGCGCCCCCGTCAATGTCGGCCTCGCCGGTCAGCTCGACCTGGCCGTTGCCGCCGGTGAAGACGCCGCCGGTGTCCGCCGCGAAAATCGCCGACCATGAGTTGCCGAACCACGCCTTCAGGTCGTGATTGCGGTTGATCGCGCTGTAGCCGAGTACAGCCTGAGCGAGCGTCTTCGGCGCATCGAGCTTGAGTGTATTGAGCGCGAGCACCGTGCCGCCGGTGTTGGTAATCTGCGTGCCGGCCTTCAGCGTGATGTCCTGCGATGCTTCGATCACTCCGCCGAACGCCTGCACGCTGCTCGAAGACGACGAACTACAGAAGAAGAAGCACTTTTGCCGGTAGGAGGCCTGGCCTGTAAAGACGCCTTGCGTGAGCAACTGGTTGCGAGCCGTGACCGCAATGGAGCCGCCGTTCGCGAGAATCGAGCCGCCGACATTCGTCACGTTCGTGCCCGAGATGGAAAGCTTGCCGTCGTCCGCGGTGATGTACGAGAGCTTCGAAGGGTCGTCGATTGCGCCGTAATCCACGTCGAAACCGCTTTCGCGATGCTCGACAAAAAGGAGCCGCCAGCTGCGGTCGGAATAGCCGACCGGCGCGCCGCCGTTGGTACCGGCGGAATGATCGACGATGTTGTTCACGTCGCCGCCGGCCGTTATTGTCAGCGCCTTGTTCGACAGAATGCGGGCGTTCTGGTTGGTCACGGAACCGCCCGCAGTGATCGACACATCGCCAGCCACACCGAAGATGACCGAGAGTTTGCTATCCACTGTGGAGTGGTTCAGCACGTTGCCCGTCGCGTTCAGCGTCACCGCGCCGAGCGATGCGGAGTCGAGCGTATTGGTCTGCTGGCCCTGGATCAGCGAGCCAAAGTTAGTGATGTCGCCGGTGCTGGTCAGAACCACCCCGCTCTTCGCCGAGGCAACCACCGATTGAGCCGCGGTGTCCTGCGTCAATGCAATGCCCGCACCGCTGATGTCGATGCCCGTCGCGGCGAGCAGGCTACTGCCTGTCAGCGTCACGGCGCCGCTCGCAGCCAGCGTGGCCGCGCCGTTGTTCGTTGTGACCTTTGTGTCGGTCAGCGCAAGGTTGTCACGCACCTGCAGATCGAGATTGTTCTGCGCGGTGAGCGTGGTGTTGGAAAACTGCACGGAGCCGTTCGAGGCCAGCGTGAAATCTCCGAGCGTCGCGTTCAGCGGCCCGGCGCTGCGCACGCCAGGGCCTTTGTCGGTGACGATCAGTTGCACGCGGCCGCTCGTCAGGCTGCCTGCTGCGGTGATGTCGATGGCGAACGAGCTTGCGGTGGCGGGCGATGTCGACTGGCTCAGTGTCAGCCAGTCGTTGCCATTGTCGTTTGGCGACACGGCGGTGTTCAGCGTGACGTTGCTATTGCCCGCGACCGCGCGTATCCCAGCGGTTTGCGACGTGAAGGTGTTGGTCAGCGGCCCGTTGATCTGCAGGTTCTTCGCGATCAGGTCGAGACCGATCAGCGCGCCCGTCAATCCCTGCGGTCCGACAACGATGGTGCCGGTGCTCGTATCGAGCACGATGTCTCGCTCGGGAAGGCCGGCTACGGGCACCGTGTCCTTGAAGCTGACGTGCCCGGTTGTCAACGCCACACGGCCGGTATTGACGAACGATCCGCCGTTCACCGTAATGCCATTGGGATTGGCCAATATCACATTGGCGCGAGAGCCTAATACATCGATACGGCCGCTGATAACGCTGGGATTCGTGCTCGTGACCTGATTGACAATCGTGCGGGCATTAATACCCACGTTGTTCAGCGAAGCGCCCGCCGCATCGACATTGAAATTCGTGTAGGTATTGCTGGAAACGCCCGCAAATGCCGGAGCGATATTGACGGTCTGGTGACCATTTGCGGCAGTGGAAACCGTCGTTGCCGTCGCGCCGTCAACGACAATGCCTGCCGCACTGGCCGTGACTGGCGCAGCGGCAAATAGCAACTGAATGAAGTAGACAGCGCGAGCAATCGCGTGCCAACTCCCGCATTTCGGGAGTCGGAGATAACACCGGCCTTTCATGCAACCCCGTCCGACAGACTCTCTAGCTTGGTTTTTGTGTAGGGCGGGTTCTTTGACCCATGCGCCCGTATTACGAATGTCGGCGTGAGCGGAAAAAACTTGAGTAAGGATCTGGAATATTTTTTATTACTTTTTCATTACGAAAAGCAATCAAATGCATAACTTAGGCGGGGCTTCGTTTTGATTATGCGATTTGCATATTTCATATTGCCTCACTCGAATCGGTTATCGCGCGGATTGCTGATCTGCTTCAAGGCCTACACCACTCGCGACGCGATACGCTCTCCATGCGGCTCCGTAAAGCATCGGGGCTTCCACGGTTGTTGTCATGGGATCGCTGGTGCCGCGCGTGCCGGGTCACCGACTCGAATAGCGTTGCTGGTCTGCGGGGTTCCAATGAAAGGTGCCATCTTGGACTTCGCGCCGCCATCAACCCGCCGTTATGATTGATGCAGAAGCATCACCACTTGCAATTGCCATCGGCGATTGCACTAGTGTTCAACACGAAGGCGGTTTTCTGAGTTTTCTTCTTATTGGTGTAGACCATAGAGGATACTTCCGTTCCTTGCGTGATCATTTCGTATTCGCCGGTTGCCTGTCCGTTGTATATCTCGGTCCAGGTTGTGGTCTCCTGACCGGGCGCATCTTCGCTCAACGTTTCCCCCGCTGAGTTGGCGAGGACCAGCGGGATCGGTTGTTTTGAGTTCTGGTATCTCACGAAGCCAGACGAGAATTTGTTGGCTGAGTCGTAGTACGTACGCATCTCAAAGTTGATCGGTTTCCCGTCGCCGGAACTGAAGCAGAATGTCTCGCTCGTTATTTCTGCATGAGTGACTGGAGGCAGACCGAGTAGCACTACCGCAAGGAGAGATTCTTTGAGCATTTGGCGTTATTGCTTTTTCAGCCGAATCGATCAGCAATACGGTCTACGCGTCTTGAGACTCGCAGCAGCAGAGGACTCATCGTCCACAGTAGTACCTCGACCGTTGCCGACTGCTGGGACGCTACCAGTTCTGGCGGCGAATTACACTTGCAGATGAGAAGCCGTCGCTTAACGCCGTGCGTCGGTTGTCCGGCCCATTTATCGATAGCCGCGCCCCATCACAAGCGATCTAAAAGAGAGCGTTACACGCGTCACTATCGACTGCGACCGTTTGTTTGGCTGGATATCGCAGACCCCGGATACGCGTCGTCGCCACAGTCTATCTGTCCATTCGGCGCAACGTAGCATCCATCCGGCGAAATGACTAATGAGCCTGCATCGCCTGACGCGGAAGACACCGCACGCTTCGATTGGTCGACTCCCTTCGCGCCGATATAGGCTCCGCCCAACGTGAGACCACGTTCTTCTTGCTGCCAATCTTGGCGACGGTCGCGAGTATCAGATCAAACTTGAGATAAGGCGACAGCCACACGTGGCCCGGTGACCATGCCGAGCAATAGGGATACCGTCATCGGTCATCGATGCGTCTCCTTCCTCAATCACGTTCGGCGATACGTCCGGATGCCGCGGGCACGAAACACGGTCGCCCTTACGCGCGACGAAGCGGCCATCGTAACGCATCGTCGCCGAGCCGGTCAGTACTTTGCCGCCGTGGTCGGTATCGTCGTCAACACGGTGAGGTTCATCATGAGGTGATGTGCTTGGACAGCATCGACTACAAGAACCGATGACTATGAGGAGCGATATTAAACTGACCGCATCATTACGATCAGCCGACGATCTGCTGCGCAGTTTTCATTCAACGCCCGTAGTAGCGGGTAACGCCGTAAAACAAGTCGTCATCTTGCGTTTTTATAACCACTATGTTCCCGTTCTTTTTCCATAACCAGGAACATTGGCCGAGTCCAACATCCGAGCACACTTGCATCTCCGGCCGCCCTTTGCATCTTTCGTCTTCGGGAGCACACGGTAGAGCGTTGGCGCCACGATACGGCCTCCATCCATGCTCCAACATGATTTCACGAACCTTGTCGTAGGGCGTCTCGTTCTTGATGGCAGGAACATTCAGTCCATTAATACCTGACTCAGCAAGCACGCTACCGGAAAAGGCAAACAGCAATGCGCAAACAAAGTGTCTCAAAGACAATTTCAGGCTCACGTTAATCAGCTCATTCCTTGAATTTGACTGAGAACATCCACCAATTTTGCAGTAGACCCGTCGTTATTCGTGTTGGCCGCGCTTTGATAATACGACATGTGACCGTTCGATATTCTACCGTCTTGAATCGGCAACCTCGCGGGGCGGAAATGGAAGCCCACTCCTGCGCCGCCGCATATTGAGCGTCATCTATAGTTTCCTTGCCGTTTTTGACAAAATCGGCCAATGCGCCTCCGCCGGCCTTGTTGAAGAGGTAGTCTCTGAAAAACCGTTCCTGCATATCTGCATCGTATTTTTCATTCCCGGTGGATCCCAGAGCCGCCTTACCAGACCTAAGCGTGTATAACGTTGTTTGATATTTCCCTGTCGCAAACATTCGGTTTGGCGCTAAGCCAGTTCGATCAGGCGTTGCGATAAATATAACAGTCGGGAACCAGCCGGCCGTTCACAACGTTGCCCCGAAAAGCTATTCCAACAATTGCCGAAGATGGCGTCCTTGCCACAACGCGAAGTTGCATCAGCAGTTCATCATCTGGCGAGATAATTCGTACGCTCTCGAGGCTGATTGTCGGGTTGCCCTTCTTTTTCTCTAGCTTCCGTAACTCAACTTGGACAGCTGTATAAAGCCTTTTGGGCCCCTCGGCTTTGAGCAAAGGAGTGGCGAATTCCAATACCCACTCTAGCGACTGTTCACGACGAACCCAAAGCGCTGCGCGAATCTGCAATTGCGCCTTGTCGAGCGAGCGGAGGAGTTCGGACCCCGCATCCACGGCGTGGGCAGGGACGCGCTCGCCTACCAGTGCTGTTTCAACCATGCCAGAACTCCCTGTTTTCTCGCGATGACAGCGGAGAGATAGTCTCTCGCCTCTAACTGCGTGCGGGTCGTGTTGTAGCGTTCATGCTCAGACCAATCTTTAACCACGGCCCAGTTACTTTCGAACGCCGCATGGGCTTGAATGTTTGCCGCCAATGCGGGGCGCAATCCCGCGAGCCTAACTAGATCGTCGAGATTATGCGTATAGCTATCTGTAACGAGCCTCTTGTCGGGAAAGTCATAAAGCTTGAACTGTTTGCACAGGCAAGCCTTGAGGGCGCATTCGATCGCGTACCCGGCAATGTAGTAGGCCCCCTGATGTTGACCGGCAGCGAGCAATGCCTTAGCGTCGGTCACCCGCGTCGTCGCCAATCGTTGAAAATCAGACCGATGCATGGACTCCCCCGATTCGATCCTAGCCAGTTGCTAATCTCAACCGCTCCTGGAATCTATTGTATTTTTTGGTGGGCTCTTTGGCGGGTAGAAACGAAAAACGGGCTCAGAAGCCCGTATTCATTGGTTTCCTGGCGGAGAGAGGGGGATTCGAACCCCCGATAGGCTATTAACCTATACACGCTTTCCAGGCGTGCGACTTAAACCGCTCATCCATCTCTCCGCGGGGAGCCGAATTATAGCAAACTTCGCGCCGTGCGCCAGTCCTCTTGAAAGAAGCCGTCTAAGGATGGCGGATATAGTCCACCAGCGCCGTCGTATAAGCGTCCGGCTTGCGGTCCAGCAGGCTCACGCCGATCGCCACCAGAAAGCCCGCCGGCACGCCGAACACGCCGGAACTGATCGGCTCGATGCCGAACCAGCGCGGTCCCGCGAAACCGGTCATCTGCGCGAAAAAGGGATACGTCGAAACGATGTAGTAGATGCACACCAGCAGCCCCGCCAGCATGCCGGCGACTGCACCGAGGCGCGTCGTGCGCTTCCAGAACACGCCCAGCACCAGCACCGGAAACAGGCTGGATGCCGCAAGCGAAAACGCCGCACCCACGAGGAACAGAATATTGCCCGTGTTCAGCGACGCCACATACGACGCAAACAGCGCCACCCCCAGCAGCAGAATCTTCGAAATCGTCACCCGCCGCTGACTCGACGCCCCCGGATCGACCATGTGGTAATAGACATCGTGCGATAAGGCATTGGCGATCGTGAGCAGCAAGCCGTCTGCAGTGGAAAGCGCCGCAGCCAGCGCGCCCGCGGCGATCAGACCGGACATCACATACGGCAGCCCCGCAATCTCCGGCGCAGCCAGCACCACCATGTCGGGCTGCATCTGGATCTCGCTCCATCGCACGATACCGTCGCCGTTCGTGTCCGCGAGCGTGATCAGGCTCGGCTCGACCTTGCGCCATTGCGTGAGCCATTGCGGCAAATCCGCAAAGTGATGACCGACGAGGTTCGTCAGCATCTCGTACTTGATCAGCACCGCGAGCACCGGCACGGTCACGTAGAACAGCGCGACAAAGAACAGCGTCCAGCCGACGGAACGCCGCGCCGAAGCCACCGAAGTCGTGGTGTTGTAGCGCGTCAGAATATGCGGCAGGCTCGCCGTCCCGAGCGAGAGGCACAACAACAGCGAAAGAAAGTTGCGCTCGTGCATGCGTCGATCATCGTCGCCCGTTGCGGGAAAGGGCTCATGCATCGGCAACGGCGCGGCGGCACGCATCAGCATTTCATCGCGCTGCTGGGTCCACACCACCTGCGCGGCGGCGGCATCGCGCGGGAACTGCTCGAGCGCCTTCTCGCGCTCCTTGATTTCGCGCAGCGGACCATTGCGGCGCCGCAAGTCCGCCACCTGCTGCGTGAGCCGCAGTTTCTCCTCGACGAACGAATGCGGCAGCATGTCGAGCCGCTGCTGCATCAACGTAGCGCGGCGGCGGTAGTCATCGCGCACGGTCTGCTCGAGCGGCTCGTCGCGCACCTGTTTTTCAAGGCTCTCCATGCGCTCCATCAAACGGCCGTAACTCAGTTGCGGCACCCAGCCAAGACCGTCCTTATGCGCGATCATCGAAACCGGAATCAGAATCGCGGCAATCAGAATGATGTACTGCGCGACCTGCGTCCAGGTTACCGCGCGCATGCCGCCGAGGAACGAGCACACAAGAATGCCCGCGAGTCCGCAGAAAATGCCGACGGCGAAGTCGACGCCGATGAAGCGCGTCGCAATCAGACCCACGCCCTGGATCTGCGCGACGAGATAAACGAACGAACACAGAATCGCGGATAACGCCGCAAGCGCACGCACCGCATTGCTCGAAAAACGCGTGCCAAGAAAATCGGGAATCGTGTAGCGCGCGAGCTTGCGCACGTAGGGCGCAAGCAGAAACGCGACGAGGCAATAGCCGCCGGTCCAGCCCATCAGATAGGCAAGGCCGTCGTAACCGGTGGCGTAAATGGAACCGGCGAGGCCGATGAACGACGCCGCCGAGAGCCAGTCTGCCGCCGTTGCCATGCCGTTGAACGCGGACGGCACGCGCCGCCCCGCCACGTAGTACTCGACCAGATCAGACGTGCGCGACAGCAGACCGATCACCGCATACACGGCAATCGGCACGAACAGGAACACATAGCCGATCCACATGCCCGGACCGGTGGTGCGCTCGATGCGCCACATCACATAGACGAAAAGCAGGAAGCCAAGCGTGTAGAACGCATACGAGCGGATCAGCCGGTTCGTCAGCTTCATCGGCTCAAGTTCCGCGTGCGCCGGAATCCGCGGCGGCTGTGGGCTGCGTCGTCATGCGTTCCCTTGCGGCAGCGTGAGCGGCGTCATTCGCATCGCCAGCGCTTTGCGTGCTCCGGGCAGCAGCGTTGGCGTCTGCATCGAATGCGCGTTGCAAGCGGCGGTCGGCGCGCTGCATCGACAGAATGTAGACGACGATCAGCGCAAGGTAGATCAGGATCGCGCCTTGTGCGCCGAAGTAAAACGGCAGACTGAAGCCCGCAAAGCGCACGCGCGCAAGCGCCGGCGCAGCAAGCGGGAGCAGGAAGGACACGGCGAAGCCGACCGTCATCAACGCGGCGATCAGCGCGACGTTAAAGCGCCAGTACCGTTGATGCGCGCGCGCCAATGCCTCCGACACCGCCGGCGGTTCGGGTGCGGGATTGTGCGTGGCGTGAGGGATGGGGTGCGGCGCGGCCATGCGCCTATGTATCAAAAAGGCACCGCGCAGGCAATCGGGATTGTCCGCGCGACACCGCTCGCGGCGCCTGGCGGAGGTGCATGCCGAACGTATACGGCGAAGATGTCCGGCCAGGCGCCCAGTGAACCTGGCCGACAACGGTTGCCCGACGGACTTGCCGGATGGGCGCTGCCCGACGAACTTGCCCGATGAGGGCTACCGGGCGAGGGACGCGTCACTCGACACGTCCGTCGCCGTTTCACAGGCGCCGCAACGGCCGGGGCGTCGCTTACAGCGACTCGCCGAGCTGATCCAGAATCGCTGGGTTTTCGAGCGTGGAGACGTCTTGCGTGATGGCCTCGCCCTTCGCCAGCGAGCGCAACAGACGGCGCATGATCTTGCCCGAACGCGTTTTCGGCAGGTTTTCACCGAAGCGGATGTCCTTCGGTTTGGCGATCGGACCGATTTCCTTGCCCACCCAGTTGCGCAGTTCGTTCGCGAGTTTCACCGCCTCCTCGCCTTCCGGACGCGCGCGCTTCAACACGACGAACGCGCACACCGCTTCACCGGTCGTTGCGTCCGGGCGACCCACCACGGCAGCTTCGGCGACGATCGGATTCGACACCAGCGCCGATTCGATTTCCATTGTGCCGAGACGATGGCCGGACACGTTCAGCACGTCGTCGATACGACCCATGATCGTGAAGTAGCCGGTCTCCTTGTCGCGCACGGCGCCGTCGCCGGCGAGATACAGCTTGCCGCCCAGCTCCTCAGGGAAATAGCTCTTCTTGTAGCGGTCGGGATCGCCCCACACGTTGCGCAGCATGGAAGGCCACGGCCGCTTCACGACGAGAATGCCGCCCTGCCCGTTCGGCACGTCCTGACCGGTTTCGTCGACGACCGCAGCCATGATGCCCGGCAAAGGCAGCGTGCATGACCCCGGTACGAGCGGCGTCGCGCCCGGCAGCGGCGTGATCATGTGACCGCCGGTTTCGGTTTGCCACCACGTATCGACAATCGGGCAACGGCCGCCGCCGACGTTCTCGTGATACCACACCCACGCTTCGGGGTTGATCGGCTCACCGACCGTGCCGATGATGCGCAGCGTGGACAGGTCATAGCTCTTCGGATGCACTTTCGGGTCCGCCTCGGCCGCCTTGATGAGCGAGCGGATGGCGGTCGGTGCGGTATAGAAAAGCGACACCTTGTGCTTCGCGATCATGTCCCAGAAGCGGCCGGCGTTCGGATAGGTCGGCACCCCTTCGAACACGACCTGCGTGCCGCCGAGCGTGAGCGGACCATACGTGATGTAGCTGTGGCCGGTGATCCAGCCGATGTCGGCGGTACACCAGAACACGTCGGAGGGCTTCCAGTCGAAAGTCCACTTCATGGTTTGCGCAGCCCACAGCAGATAACCGCCGGTGCTGTGCTGCACGCCTTTGGGCTTGCCGGTGGACCCGGACGTGTAGAGGATGAAGAGCGGATGCTCCGCGCCGACCCATTCGGGCGCGCATTGATCGGACTCGGCTTGCGCAAGCTCGTGCATCCACAGGTCGCGGCCTTCGTTCCAGGCGATCTTGCCGCCGGTGCGCCTGAAGACGATCACGCTCTTCACCGCCTCGCAGCCGCCCATGGCGAGCGCTTCGTCGGCGATGTTCTTTAGCGGCAATGCCTTGCCGCCGCGCATCTGTTCGTCGGAGGTCACGAGCGCGACCGCGCCGACGTCGACGAGACGCTCGTTCAGCGACTTCGACGAGAAGCCGCCGAACACCACCGAGTGTGTCGCGCCGATACGCGCGCAGGCCTGCATCGCGACGATGCCTTCAATCGACATCGGCATGTAGATGACCACGCGGTCGCCCTTCTTCACGCCGCGCTTTTTCAACGCGTTCGCAAAGCGCGACACGCGTTGCAGCAGATCCTGATAGGTGACGCGGGTGACGGTGCCGTCGTCGGCTTCGAAAATGATCGCGACGCGCTCGCCGTTGCCCGCTTCCACGTGCCGGTCGATGCTGTTGTACGACGCGTTCAACTGGCCGTCTTCGAACCACGTGTAGAACGGTGCGTTCGATTCGTCGAGCACCTTCGTGAAGGGCTTGTTCCAGCTCAGCGTCTCGCGAGCAAGACGCCCCCAGAAGCCCTCGTAGTCGCGTTCCGCCTCGGCGGTCAGCGCATGGTAAGCATCCATGCCGGAGATCGTGGCGCCTGCCGCTGCTTCAGCGGAGGGCGGAAAAACGCGGCGTTCCTGAAGAACCGATTCAATCGCAGACATCGACAACCCCTTGGTGAAGATGAAAACCTGTGCCGGCGCACGCTGGTGCGCCTGTCATGTGGGCGCCGCAATCGAAGCACGATTGTCGACGCGCTGTCTCCCGCCCTCGCGCGAGCGATCCACATTGGATCGCCGCGCCGCGGCCGCCCGCTCTTGCATCGCTCATGTCGCATTGCACCATGAACGAAGACGAAGCCGCGTCCGCTCTCGTGTTCAACCATAAGCGGTGCAACTTACCGGGCACTTACGCGAGCGCTGCTCGCATGCCCGCAAAAACCCTGACGCGATTCGTACGACGCTTTCGACGCAGGGTCACGAGCGTTGCCGCCATGCGCTCGTTTGGCAGCGGCTCTTACGCTGCGTTGAAGCGCCTAATACAATGCTAACTGAACTAGCTGCCCGGATTCCAGTTTGAATCGTTACGCCCTGCTTCTCATCACTTCGATGCTGTTGGTCGGCAGCAATGTCGGCATCGGTAAAACGATTGTCGAGTTCGTCCCCGTGCCTCTTTTCGCGCTGTTGCGATTCGTGATCGCAATGGCCGTGCTATGGCCGCTTCTTCGCGTGGCAAAACTGCGCCGCGTAAAGCGCGACGAATGGCTCAACCTGTTTTTGCAGGCGCTCTTCGGCACCTTCGGGTTTACGCTGCTGATGCTCAACGGCGTTCAGCGCACGAGCGCGGTGGCGGCGGGCGTCATTACGAGTACGATTCCCGCAGTCGTCGCGCTGCTGTCCTGGCTCATATTGAAGGAGCGCCCGGACCGGCGCGCGCTTGCGTCGATCGCGCTGGCCATTGCAGGCGTGGTCGTCATCAATCTCGCGCATGCCGGTGCCGGGGGTGCTGGGGGTGTCGGCACAACGTCGCTGGCCGGCAATCTGATGGTGCTCGGTGCAGTGTGCTGCGAGTCGCTTTACATCATCCTGTCGCGCCGCCTCACGCAAACGCTCGCGCCCATCGACATCTGCGCATACACGCATCTGTTCGGCCTGTTGTTGATGCTGCCGCTCTCCGCGGGCGCGCTCATTCATTTCGATTATCGCGCGGTGCCGGCGAGCATCTGGAGTCTCGTGCTGTGGTATGGACTGTCCGCGAGCATCTTCTCTTTCTGGCTCTGGATGAAAGGGATTCGCCACGTGCCGGGCAGTCTCGCCGGCGTATTCAGCGCCGTGCTGCCGGTCGCAGCCGCCATCTACGGCATAGCGTTTCTCGGCGAGCGGCCCACGCTCGCGCACGGCATTGCGCTCGCCTGCGTGGTAGCGGGTATCGGACTCGCCAGCGTGAGGGTCAAGCGCGTGCCGCCGGTCGCATCGTAAGCGACCGCTCGGCTCTTCGTGCCGCCTGACGCCGCTTCCTGCCACCTGGCGCCGCTTCGTGCTGCCTGGCGCCGCTTCCTGCTGCCTGGCGCCGCCTTGCCCGCCGCGCCGCAGCAAAGCCGGCCGACGCTGTACAATAGCGCGCCTGACATGAGCGCCGCCGGCGGCACGTCTCGTTGCTGTCCGCCTGCGCCGCGTCGTCCGCGCCTCGCTTTGCGCGCCCGGTCCCCGCGCGTGATTTGCACAGACCGGCCGCATCGGGCCCACGTTCCGTCACCTGCGTTAGATCCGACTCTTGCCTATGTCCGCTTCGCGACCCGACTCCGCGCGCCAACGCCGTCCCATGCGTCCGCTGCCTGTGATCATCTTCATGAGCCGCTGGCTGCAGGTGCCCCTGTACCTCGGCCTGATCGTCGCCCAGGCTGTCTATGTGGTGTTGTTCCTGAAGGAAGTCTGGCATCTCGTCACAGCTTCGATGACGCTCGACGAAACCAACATCATGCTGGTCGTGCTCGGTCTGATCGACGTAGTCATGATCTCGAACCTGCTGATCATGGTGATTATCGGCGGGTATGAAACCTTCGTGTCGCGGCTGGGTGTAGAGGGTCATCCGGACGAACCGGAATGGCTCGACCACGTGAACGCGGGCGTGCTGAAGGTCAAGCTCTCCATGGCGCTCATCAGCATTTCGTCGATCCATTTGCTGAAAACGTTCATCAGCCCCGACCAGAACACCACGCATACCATCATGTGGCAGGTGATCATTCATGTGGCGTTCCTCGTCTCGGCGCTCGTCATGGCCTTCGTAGACCGCCTGACCACGAACACGCATCCAAGCCATTTTCAGGAACCCGCGGACTTGCAGCCGCTGGGTTCCGCCGGTTCCTCTCCCCTGAAAGCGCACGACTGACCGCACAGCCTGCGAACAGAAAAAAGCGCCACTGTCCCCACCGAGCTTAGCCATGACCGTCATCAAACAGGAAGATCTGATCCAGAGCATTGCTGATTCGCTTCAATACATCAGCTACTACCATCCGCTCGATTACATCCAGGCCCTGGGCCGCGCGTACGAACTCGAACAGAGCCCGGCCGCAAAAGATGCGATTGCGCAGATCCTCACCAACAGCCGCATGTGCGCTGAAGGCAAGCGCCCGATTTGCCAGGACACGGGCATCGTCACCGTGTTCGTGAAGGTCGGCATGGACGTGCGTTGGGACGGTGCGACGATGAGCGTGACGGACATGATCAACGAAGGCGTGCGCCGCGGCTACCTGAACCCGGACAACGTGCTGCGCGCGTCGATCGTGAGCCCGCCCGAAGGCGCGCGCAAGAACACCAAGGACAACACGCCGGCCGTGATTCACTACGAGATCGTGCCGGGCGATAAAGTCGACGTGCAGGTCGCCGCCAAGGGCGGCGGCTCGGAAAACAAGTCGAAGTTCGCGATGCTCAATCCGTCGGACTCCATCGTCGACTGGATTCTGAAGACCGTGCCGACCATGGGCGCGGGCTGGTGTCCGCCCGGCATGCTGGGCATCGGCATCGGCGGCACTGCTGAGAAAGCGATGGTGATGGCCAAGGAATCGCTGATGGACCCGATCGACATTCAGGACGTGATCGCACGCGGCCCGAAGGACTGGATCGAAGAACTGCGCATCGAACTGCATGAGAAGGTCAACGCGCTTGGCATCGGCGCGCAAGGTCTGGGCGGTCTCGCCACCGTGCTCGACGTGAAGATCATGGCTGCGCCGACGCACGCCGCGTCCAAGCCGATCGCGATCATCCCGAACTGCGCGGCCACGCGTCACGCTCACTTCACGCTGGACGGCTCGGGCGTCGCGAAGCTCGAAGCGCCTTCGCTCGACGCATGGCCGAAAGTGCAATGGGAACCGAACACGGAGACCAGCAAGCGCATCGACCTGAACACGCTGACGCCGGAAGAAGTCGCTTCGTGGAAGCCGGGCCAGACACTGCTGCTGTCGGGCAAGATGTTGACGGGCCGCGACGCGGCGCACAAGCGCATTGCCGATATGCTCGCGAAAGGCGAGAAGCTGCCGGTAGACTTCACGAACCGCGTGATTTATTACGTCGGCCCGGTCGATCCGGTGCGCGACGAAGCGGTCGGCCCGGCGGGCCCGACCACCGCCACGCGCATGGACAAGTTCACCGAGACCATGCTCGCGCAAACCGGCCTCATCTCCATGATCGGCAAGGCCGAGCGCGGACCGGTCGCGATCGAGGCCATCAAGAAGCATAAGGCCGCGTACCTGATGGCCGTGGGCGGCGCTGCTTATCTGGTGTCGAAGGCCATTCGCAGCGCCAAAGTGCTCGCATTCGAGGACCTCGGCATGGAAGCGATCTACGAATTCGACGTGCAGGACATGCCGGTGACGGTTGCAGTCGATTCGAACGGCACCTCCGTGCACCAGACCGGCCCGAAGGAATGGCAAGCGAAAATCGGCAAGATTCCGGTCGCAACTGCCTGAGCTGACGCTCGCGCATCTCGCCTGTCGTGACAAGCCGGGACCACGGTCCCGGCTTTTTTCATGCTGGGCATGCGTTACGCGTAGGGCCTGAAACGGCGCCGAAAGATATTCTGTTCTCTTGGCTTTTTCAGGTATGGCGTTTATTGTTGTTGGAAAATTGAAGTCCCCACTAAGGAAAGATCATGCAAGGCGACACCAAAGTTATCGAGTATCTCAACGCGCAGTTGAAGAATGAACTGACCGCGATCAACCAGTATTTCCTGCACGCGCGGATGTACAAGCATTGGGGTCTCGAAAAACTCGGCAAGCATGAGTATGACGAGTCGATCGGCGAAATGAAGCATGCCGACTGGCTGATCGAACGGATCTTCATGCTGGATGGTCTGCCGAATCTGCAAGACCTGCATAAGCTTCTGATCGGCGAGGAAACGAAGGAAATTCTGGAATGCGATTTGAAGCTTGAGCAGATTTCGCAAAGCACCTGCAAGGAAGCGATCGCGTATTGCGAATCGGTTCGCGACTTTATCTCGCGTGAAATCTTCGTGAAGATTCTCGACGACACTGAAGAGCATATCGACTGGCTCGAAACACAGCTCGACCTGATCGACAAGGTCGGCATTCAGAACTACCAGCAAACCGCGATGGGCTCGGTGGAGTCCTAAGCGGATGCGAGGCGTTGCCACGCGTCGCCTCACGGGCCCGCTAATCCGGGACAGCGTGCGGCGCGCCGGCGATATACTTGCCGACTTCTCTTTCCCACGATTTGCCTGAGCGCCGCCGCGCAGCGCGTCTATCGCCTATGTCCGCAGAACCGTCTTTGAATGCATCGATCATTACCACGGACACGGCTTCGCGCGCACCGGTGGGCATTTTCGACTCGGGTCTTGGCGGTTTGTCGGTGTTGCGAGCGGTTCGCGCGCAATTGCCCGACGAGGCACTGCTGTACGTCGCCGATTCGCTGTACGCCCCATACGGCGAGCGCGACGACGACTTTATCGCCGACCGCACGCTCGCCATTGGCGAGTGGCTGGTCCGGCGGGGCGCCAAAGCGCTCGTCGTCGCCTGTAATACGGCGACCGCACAATCCATTGCACTGGTACGCGAAAAGCTGCCCATTCCGCTAGTTGGCGTGGAACCGGGCATCAAGCCGGCCGCCCTGCAATCGAGGTCGCGCGTGGCCGGCGTGCTCGCGACACAGGTCACCTTGCGCAGCACGCGCTTTCAGGCCCTGCTCGAACGCTACGCCGCCGATTGCCGCTTTATCTGCCAGCCCGGTCACGGGCTCGTGCAGGCGGTCGAGCGCTGCGACGTCGGTTCGGCGCAATTGCGCGCACTGCTCGCTGGCTATCTTCAACCGATGCTCGAAGCCGGCGCCGACACGCTCGTGCTCGGCTGCACGCACTATCCGTTTCTCGACGCGGCGATCCGTGACATCGTCGGCGAGCGGATGGCGCTGATCGACACGAGCGTGGCCATTGCGCGTCAGCTGGAGCGCGTGCTTGAGCAACACGGCATGCGTGCGGCGCCGCAAGCGGCCGGGGCGCCGCTACCGCGCTTTTTTTCCACCGACGGCGGCGCCCACCTGCGACAGCTTGTCGCTACGCTACTCGACATGGATGCCCAAGTCGAACGCGTGTCGATTCCCTCGCGCCGTACCGCGGCGCTGTCCTCGCAGCCGGCCTGAAGGGCGGGAGCGGGCCGAACGGGAGCGGTGGCGGCCCGCTGGCGGCCCTTCCTGGCGTTCTCACGGCCCGTCTAACCTTTCCGACCCGTGCGACTCCTTCTACGGCCTTCTACCCCTCACTCAGCCTTCCCGACCTTCCCCGCCATTCGCAACGCCCTTCCCAGCCCTTCCCAGCCCTTCCCAGCCCTCCCAGCCCTCTCAGCCCTCTCAGCCCTTCCCAGCCCTCTCAACTCATCCAGCCAGTCCCGAACCCAATTTCGGCTATTTTCCTGCTCGCCCGTTCGCAGCGCAGCGTCGGCCCCGTTATCCCTGCGGACGCCTCGCGACGCCCAGCAGCGCCCCCACGCCCAGCCCCCAGCCCGCCGAAACCCTCCTAAGAGTCTGGTTTTGCTAAAAAAACGCGGTGGACGCTTGCCAAACGGCCCAAACAAAATGATAATAATTCGCATTAACGTTAGCTATGACGCCACCCCATGATTGTCTGTGTCTGCAAGTCTGTATCTGACCGAAAGATCCGTGCCTCGATCGCGGAAGGCGTCGACTCGTTCGACGAATTGCAGTTCGAGCTCGGCGTGGCCACCTGTTGCGGCAAGTGCGCGGACTCCGTGCGCGACGTCATGATGCAAAGCGGCGTGTGCGCAACCCGCTGCGGCTTCGAGCATCATCAGCAGGCCGCGCCCGTCACGTTTTACGAACGCAAGGCGGCGTAACCGACGCTCTTGGTGCAGTCGCCCGAGCGACCCTGCCCCAGGTTTGCCACCGCTGCTGCCCGTGTCCTACAGTCCGTTTAGCGCCGATTCAGCGCTGTTTGCTTAACCCACTGCCGTCAGCAAGCCAGTATTGCTACCAGCCAGCTACCGCTCGTCCACTTGAGGAGCTTGAGATGGAACTGCTGATTGGTTTCGTGACCACATTGTGTATTTCGCTGCTGATCTTCCGAACATGACGATGTTTTGTCAGGCCTGCTGCGTCGACAGCACGCCGCCACGCTAACATGCAGGCTTCGCATACCATTGCAGCCGGCGCCGCCCCGGCTTCGTCCACCCGAATGAATCCCCGCGTCCTGACCGCGACCGCCACCGTTGCGGCGGTTCACGTCGCGTTGCTGGCCGTGATCCTGACGCTGCGCCACGAACCGGTGCAGCCGGCGCTCGAGTCGCGCGTGATGACCGCGCAACTGCTGCCGCCCGCGCCAGTTGCCGCGCCGGCCGCTGTGCAGTCGGTCGCGCCGCCCCCGCCAACGCCAGTCCCGCCGGTGCGCAGCAAACCGAAGGTCCAGCCGAAGCCGGCGCTCAAGCCCACGCCCGCGCCGTTGCGCGAGGCGCCCGCGCCTTCGCCGACGCCCGTCACCGCGGCTGAACCAGCGGCGGCTGCGCCGCCTGCGCCCGCGGCACCGCCCGCAGCGCCGGCTGCGCCCGCCATCGGCCGCCAGACGATGGAAATCACCGCGCCGAAAAATGTCTCGCACCTCGACTGCAACATTGCGAAGCCGGACTACCCGGCGCTTTCGCGCCGCCGTGGCGAAACCGGCACCGCGTATGTGAAGTTCGTGGTCGGTTTGACCGGCAAGCTCGAGAATATCGAATTGAAAAAGAGCAGCGGCTTCAGCCGTCTGGACGACGCCGCGCTCGCCGCCGCGCATGCCAGCGCATGCAAGCCCTATCTCGAGGACGGCCAGCCGGTTCGAGCCGCGTATACACAGCCTTACAACTTCAATCTCGAAGATTGAAGCGGATTTCAAAATAAAGGAATTGCAATGCAAAACTACGGATTGGCGCACGTGTGGGCGCAAGGGGATTTCGTCACGCGCGGTATCGCGCTCGCCTTGCTGGTGATGTCGGTGATGTCGTGGAGCGTGATCGTCGTCAAAGGCTGGAACGTGGTGCGCCTGAACCGCCTCACGAAGAACGCCGAGCAGGCGTTCTGGCACTCGGACGACCTGGCCGACGGCGTGAAGAAGCTCGGCGCCGGCTCGTCCACGCCGCAGGACAACCCGTTCCTCGCGCTCGCGCTGTCCGGGCAGGAAGCGGCGGATCATCATCATCAGACGCAGCCGCATCTGCACGACCGCATGGACGTGTCGGACTGGGTGACGCGCTGCCTGAAGGACACCATGGATGAAAGCGTCGCGCGCATGCAGAGCGGCCTCGCGATTCTGGCGTCGATCGGCAGCACGGCGCCGTTCGTGGGTCTGTTCGGCACGGTGTGGGGCATCTATCACGCGCTACTCGCCATCGGCGCAAGCGGCCAGTCGTCCATCGATCAGGTGGCCGGTCCGGTGGGTGAAGCGCTCATCATGACCGCATTCGGTCTTTTCGTTGCGATCCCGGCCGTGCTCGGCTACAACGCGCTGACGCGTGCGAACAAGGCCATCGTCGCCAAGCTGAGCCGCTTCGCGCATGGTCTGCACGCATTCTTCGTGACGGGCGCGCGCCTTTCGTCGACCAAGCGCGACGGCCTGCGTCTCGCGACGCGCGTCAACTGAAGCGCCAACTGAGCGAGGCACACAGATGGCAATGAGCCCTTTCGCCGGCGACGATGACGACGGCCTGATGAACGAAATCAACATGACGCCGCTCGTCGACGTCATGTTGGTTCTCCTGATTGTTTTCATGGTCACGATTCCGGTGATCCGCCACGCGGTGAAAATCGATCTGCCGCATGCGAGCAGCCAGAAGGAAGACACCAAGCCCGCGCAGGTGACCGTCGCGGTCGACGCCGACGGCAACGTGCTGTGGAACGACAAGAAGGTCGACGAAGCGCAGTTGAGCGCGAAAATTGCAGAGGCCGCGGCGGCCAATCCGCAGCCTGAACTGCACCTCGATGCAGATCGCAAAGTGCCTTACGAAAAGGTCGCGCAGGTGATGTCGGCGGCGCAGGCAGGCGGTCTGACAAAGATCGGTTTCGTCACGCAGCCCAAGGGCAAGTGATACGCACGGCACTGCGCGCGGCGCAAGTCGCCGGCTTCACGAAATGAAGAAAAGCCCTTGAAACAGGGCCTTAAAAGTAAAAGGCCTTCATCGTCAGATGAAGGCCTTTTTTTGTGCGCGCGCGGCGCCTTCGGGCGGCGGGATCATTTGCCATTGGTCGAAGACTGCTGGCTCGGATCACCGCATGCGACAGCCGTGCTCGACACGGACAGCGCGGTCAGCCCTATCAGGCTCGCTATGATAGCGGCCATGAGTTTTCGCATAGGAGACTCCTTAGCGAAGGGATTTCAATATAGCGCCGTGAGCCCGTGCATTCAAGCAAACGGCCATTGAAAGTACTCATGACAGGCCGCGCTTCAATGCTAAAAGCGATGCCGCGCTGCGCGCAATCTGCTAGGAGGCGACCGCTGCCGCGCTGCGCGCGACGTTGCGTTCCTCTCCCGCCGGGCATTCGCTCATGATGTGCTTACCGTCATCCGGATCGAGCATCTCGACCAGATAATCGACGAAGGCGCGCACGGCCGGGACCATGCCCTGCCGCGAGACGAACACGGCGTACAACTGGGGCGCCGGAAAAGTCCAGCCCGGCATGACCGGCGACAGTTGTCCCGCGCGCAAGGGGGCGCCGTACATCATCTCGGGCAACGCAGCAATGCCAACGCCACACAACACCGCTTCGCGAATCGTCGAGAGGTCCGCGGTCACGAGACGCGGCTCGTGTTCGTGCACATGACGGCTGCCGTCCGGCGCAATCAGGTTGTAGACGTGCCGTCCGTCGCTGGTCGGCACGTCGAGCGTTTCAAAGCGCGCCAGATCGGTCGGCTGCAATGGCGGCGCGTTCTGCTGCAGCAGGCTCGGCGCGCCCACCAGCATCTGCTGCGTGCGCCACAGCGGGCGCACGACGATGTTGGCGTTTTCCGGCGGAGCGGAACGCACGCGCAAGGCGACGTCGATCGAATCTTCGAACAGATCGACGACACGATTCGTCACACGCATGACGACGCGCACTTCGGGATAACGATGCATGAACTCCGGCAGAATCGTCGACAGAATCGTTTGCGAGATCGTGACCGGCACGCTCACGCGCACTGTGCCGCGCGGCGACGAGCGCAGTTGCTGCACGACGTTGACGGCCGCCTGCGCCTCGCTCAGCATCGCCTGGCAATGCTGGTAGAACAGTTGGCCCGCTTCGGTCAGTGCAAGCTTGCGGGTTGAGCGCTGCAGGAGCCGCACGCCGAGCGACGCTTCGAGCTCCGTCAGCCGGCGCGACAGGCGCGACTTGGAGATACCCAGCACGCGTTCGGCGGCGGAAAAGCCGCCATGTTCGACGACCTGCGAAAAGTACATCAGGTCGTTCAGGTTGTGTGAATCGATCTTCATCTATCGTTCCAGTAATAGAACAATCCATTGCGTGACGGCGGCTGGCAGCTTGAAAAACGGTCCCTATAATAGCTCCATGTTTCAAAAATAACGCTATTCCCGAATTTTCGAGGTGATATTGATGACCGCGACACGCACGATCGAACGCACGTATCCCTCCGTTCGCACCATTGAAGGTGGCGGCTTCGTGGTCTACCGCCCGTTTCCCACCCGCATGCTGATGGACTTCGATCCGTTCCTCCTGCTCGACGAAATGGGTCCCGTCGATTACGCACCCGGCGAGGCGAAGGGTGCGCCCGACCACCCGCATCGCGGTTTCGAGACCGTCACGTATGTACTCGAGGGTCAGTTCGGCCACAAGGACTCGGCCGGCCACTCCGGCACGCTGCACGCCGGCGACGTGCAATGGATGACCGCCGGCGCGGGCGTCGTGCATAGCGAAATGCCCGACCCGTCGTTCGTGCGCACAGGCGGGCGCGTGCACGGCTTGCAACTGTGGGTGAACCTGCCGCGCCGCGACAAGATGATCGCGCCGCGTTACCAGGATGTGCCGTCGGCGAAGATTCCGGTGGCGAGCTCGGCGGACGGCAAGGTGCGCGTGAAGGTGATCGCAGGCGAGGCGCTCGGCACGAAAGCCGCAGTGGAAACGCGCACGCCCATTCTGTACCAGCACTTTTCGTTGCAGCCGGGGGCGACGATCCGCCAGCCGGTGCCCGCCAACTATCGCGTGTTCGCTTACGGCCTCGCGGGCAAGGGCTTCTACGGCGAAGGCGAGGCTCGCCAGGAAATCGACGCGCGCCAGATGGTCGTGTTTCGAGACGACGGCGACTCGGTGACGCTCGCCGCCGGCGATGAGCCGCTCGAAGTGTTGCTGCTTGGCGGCGTGCCGTTGAAAGAGCCCGTCGTGCGTTACGGCCCTTTCGTCATGAATACGGAAGACGAAATCCGCCAGGCGGTGGTCGATTATCAGGCGGGCCGGATGGGCACGATCACGCACTGAACGACGCGTGGGGTTTCCTGCTGCCGGACACGGCCTCAGCAGCCTCACACAGCTCACTGCCTCACACGGGCGCCAGCGCGCCGCCTGCTCGCGGCCGGGGCGCAAACGCCGCCGACTTCGTTCACAATAGCGATTCCTGCCGCGCGCGCTCTTTTCGAAACTTCAGCCGATGCAGCCGCCGCGCGGCGATTTCCGTCCCTGCTTTCAGGAGCGCGCATGGCAGAAGCCACCGTCACCGCCCACATTGGTTCGACGAATTATCAGGTCCATTTTGACGACGGCAAGCACACGTGGCTCGCCGACGAACCGGAATCGCTCGGCGGCGGCGATCGCGGCCCGACGCCTGTCTCGTTGCTGCTGTCCAGTCTCGGCGCGTGTACGTCGGTCACGCTGAAAATGTACGCGCAACGCAAAGGCTGGCCGCTCGACGAAGTGCACGTTACGCTTGGCATCGAAACCGGTGACGAAGGCTCGACTATCGACCGCAAGATTCAGTTGCGTGGCGAGCTATCCGACGAGCAGCGGGAACGTCTCTTGCAAATTGCCAATGCGTGCCCAGTTCACAAGATTCTCACGCGCTCGATCACGATCCGTTCGGGCCTGACCGTCGCATGACTCGCGCATGGCCGGTCGGCGTGCAACAGTAACGGCCCGGCTGTGTGCAGCGCTTGCAACGCTTTCATAGGATGCTGTCGTCTTGAATTTCGAACACCTTATCCAGATCAACGACCCGTTGAACCCGTTTGTCGACTCGATGACCCGCGAGCAGCTTTGGGAAGGGCTCGTGCTGCGTGCCGAGCAGCCGCAGCTGTTCGTGATGGGACTCGACAGCTGCACGATCCTTTCGCGCGAAGGCAATACGCTGGAGCGTGAGCTGCACTATGGTCAGGCCACGGTCCGCGACCGCGTCACGCTGCAGGAAAGCCAGAGCGTGCGCTACGACATCCTGCCGACGGCGGATCATGTGGGCGGCTCGCTCACCATGACCATTGAGCAGCCGGACGAACTGCAACTGTTTCTGCGCTTTGAATACGCGACCACGCTGCCGGTTTCCAACGACCAGGACGCAGTGCAGACGCAGGAGATCGTGAAGTCGGCCTATCGCGAGAACGACATCGACACGGTGCGCCTGATCCGTCAGTACGTGCAGGCGAGGCAGGAGCCCGGTTCGCTGCACTGAACCTCGCGGCTCGCGCGGCGTCACGCTGTCGTGCTGTGCCCTGCCGCCGCGTCTGTCGCCGCGTCGTTCTGTCGTACCGCCGCCCCGCCGCGCCGCGCCGCGGCTGCATCGCTCTGTCGCCGCATCGCTCTGTCGCCGCGTCGCTGCATCACTCCGTCGCCGCACCGCCTCGCCGCGACGTGTCCAGAGCGGTGGCGACGCACCGCTGCTGCCGCGTGCAACGCGCGGCTGTTATTCGTTGCCCGAGCAGCGTCTTTCGCCACCGTGCCTTTCGGCTATCGAAAGCCTGATCCGATGAATTTCTGCCTCTTGTAAATAGGAATGGTTATCATTTAGAATTCATCCATCGAATCAAGCAACAGCCAGGACGAATGACAGATACCACTCGCTCTTCCACGCTCAGCCTGCGCCGCCCCGCCGCCGCGTTGACCAGCCGCCCTAAACCCGCGGCGGCCACGACGACAGCCGCCGCCAGGCCGGCGGCAAGCCGCGCGAACGATCCGTCCGAGACGTCGGGGCGCGTGGTGCACAGTGAGGCTTTGCTGCAAGGACACAGTCACATCAGCATCGTGCATAACGGCGAGACGTATCAGCTGCGCGCCACGCGTCTTGGCAAGCTGATCTTGACCAAGTAACGACCAGATTGCAGTACCGGGTATTGTGGGGACCACCTCCTCTGAGAGGTGTTGGGCATTAGCCAGCCACGACGGCTTGCACGTGAGAACTAGACCCCTTCGTGCAGACACCAAGCCAGCCGTCGCAGCCAGCCAGGCCGCTTTTTTGGTTCCCACCGACGCGAGCACGAAATGCCGTGCCCCGTCATGTGAATGAAAAAGCCGTGAAGATGAACAATGTCATCTTCACGGCTTCTGTTTTTGTGTCGCGCGAATTCGACAAGCGCAGGCGAGCAGCAACTCTGCTAAAACGCGTTGGCTTTCGGTCGAGCGTTTACTTCGAGGCCCAGCCCCAGAACATTAGCCACCAGGCGCTGTCGACCACGGCGAGGGCCGCGGCGAACCAGAGCATCGCAAGTGCGCGTTGCACGAAGCGCTCGCTATAGCGTCGCGTGACGAGCCATGCGAGCCATGCGCTCCACAAATTGGCGATGGCCAGAATCGCGATGCGCACGTCCGACGCCCACCATAACGGCACATGCTCCGCGCGTAGCAGCGTCAAAGTGGTCGCCGACAAACCCAGAAACACGCCTGCGCCGGCAAGCGGAATCAGCCCTTGCGTCAGGTGATGCAGACGCACGCTGCTGAAACGCCCGAGCATGCGCGTTGCCCCCGTCATCAGGACAAGCAGCACGGTGCCGTAGACGAGCGCCGTCGCGAGGATGTAGCCGATCACCATCGTGCCGTCGAGCCAGGAGAACACGTCGTTCTGCTCAGGGTAATGCGTGAAGAGGAACCACGGCGCATTGGTCTCGAGCGGCCACGTAATGTCGTGATCGACGAGCCACGTCGCGAAGAACATCTTGAGGTCGATGAACCAGCGCGACGCGGTCCAGTGAAACGCGCCGATCGCAATGCCGAGCAGGCCGTACAGGATCAGCGCGGTGTCCCAGACGCTTGCGTGCTTGTCGCCGAGCTGCACGACTTCCGACGACGGCGCGCGCCACGTCAGCGCGATCGCATCGCGGTGGCCGCTGCAACGGCCGCACATATGACAGTCGGACGCGCCCTTCATGTTGCGCAACGGCACGAGCGGCGCGCAATTGATCGGAATCACGCGGTGGCCGTGCTCCCCGTTCTTGTACGAACGGCGCCACGCGTCTTCATCGACCTTGTAGTGGAACGGCGCGAGGCGCGCCAGAAGCGAAAAGACCCCGTTCACGGGGCAGAGGTACTTGCACCAGACGCGCTTCTCGCGCCCGTAGAGCAGGCCGATGCCAATAGCCGCCAGCGTCGAGCCGCCGAGCACCAGCAGCACCGCCTTCGGATACTGATAGACGCTCACCATCTGACCATAGATGGTGGTGATGCCGAACGCGACGAAGGGCCAGCCGCCCCAGCGCATCCAGTGCGGAATTGCCTTGCCGCGGCCGTGTTTGCTCGCGAATTCCGCGAGCGCGCCCTCGGGACACAGCACGCCGCACCACACGCGGCCGAGCATCACCATGGAGAGCAGCACGAACGGCCACCAGATGCCCCAGAACACGAACTGCGCGGCAAGCGTCAGGTTGTTCCACAAATGCGCGCTGTCGTCCGGCAGCGGCATGACCGCCGGCACGATGATGAGGAGCGCATACACCGCCACCACGACCCACTGGATGCCGCGGATCACCGAACCGTGACGCTGCATCCACTGCCCTGCCGCGGCAAGACGCCCCGGACGGGTCATGACCGTACTCATGCTGCGCGCTCTGCGGCTTGCCGCGCCGGCTTGCGGTTCGCGCGCCGCAGCAGCACATAGACGACCGCCCAGTACACCGCGTACGCAATCAGATTCATCAGCGCCGGATGCGCGCGATAGCCGGTGAGCGTCGCGACCAGCGAGCCGAAGGTGTTGGAATCGTCGAGGATGGCGGAGGTGTTCCACACCTGGTCGACGATGGTCGGCAGGAATTCCTTGTCGATCAGCTTGTCCACGCCCGTCTCGAACAGACCGGCGCCAAGGAACAGCAGCATGATTTCGGTAACGCGGAAAAAGAGCCGCCACGAGAAAATCTTGCCGCCGAGCTGCAGCACGTAGAATGTCAGCAGCGCCAGCGCGAGGCCAATTGCAACCGCGAGCATCTGCGCAGTGTCCACGTGACCCGACTGGCCGAAGCCGAGGCCGTACAGGAAAATCACCGTCTCACTGCCTTCCCGCGCGATAGCGAGCGCGACGAGCAGCGCCACGCCCCACCAGTTCGAATCACGCTGACTTTTCTGCAGCGACTGTTCCATGTCGCGCTTGAGCGAGCGGCCGTGCTGCTTCATCCACAGCACCATTTGCACAATGAGCACGCAGGCGACCAGCACCATCGCGGTCTGGAAATAGTCCTGCGCGTCGCCGGAAAGCACTTCCGTGAAGCCGACCAGCGCCGCGCCGAGCGCGACCGCCGCGATCAGGCCAGCCGCGACGCCGCCCCACAGGTACGGCAAACCGCGGCGCGCATCGTCGTCGCCATTTTTCAGCCACGCGTACAGGATGCCGACGACCAGCAACGCCTCGACACTTTCCCGCCACACGATGAATAGAATCTGACCCATCAAGCACTCCCTTCTGCTCTGCTACTGCTGCCGCGCACGTCGGCGGGGCCGAGCCCCGCGCCCGCCACGCCTGCAACCGCTACTTCGCGACGATCACGCCCTGCGCCTGCTGGTGGAAATCGTCGAAGAACTTGTACTCGCCCGGCGTGAGCGGAGCGATCACCACGAACGAATCCGCCCCCGGCGCGAGGACCTTTTCCTTGCGCAACTGGACGCTTTCGAACTCGGCCGCGCCCTTGCCGGTATTGCGCACCTCGATCTTGATACGCTGCCCCGCCGGCACTTCGATGCGCGCCGGCGTCAGCTTGCCGTCGTTCATTTCGAGCTTGAAAGTCGGCAGATCGGCGGCATGCGCCGCGCCCGCCAGCACAATCGACGACGCAAGAACCGCGATCTTTCGGTTGATTCTCATTGGCGTTTCCAGAAAACGCGGCGCGGTGCGAAAAGCCCGCGCCGCCTGCTGCATTCACTCATTCGTCCCACGTTGCCCGCGCACCGCTTGATCGCGAGCTGCGACGACGCGCGAACCTCAATACCCGCCCTTCTTGCCGATGCCGGCGAACGTGAAGTCGTAGTCCAGCGTGATTGGCTTGAACCACGGACCCACACCGGTTTCCTTGTCGACGTGACGGCCAAACGCCATGTGGCCGGTCTGCATCGGCGCTTCCACGATCAGCTTCAGATGGTATTTGCCCGGGCCTTGCAGCTTGACGTTGTCGCCGTAGTGCGGACCGTCGTTGGCAACCATCGCCATCAGGTCACCCTTCTGCGTGTCTTTGGAGCCGGCTTTCGTCAACTCATAACGCACTTGCAGATACGGCATCCAGTCGCCTTCCGCGAAGCCGGTCGGATTGTTCTTGACTGCGTGAATGTCGGCTTCGAGGTGAATATCCGAGTCCGACGCCTTGCGCATCATGCCTTCCGGCTCCATGGTGATGGGCTGCAGATACACCGCGCCGATTTCCATGCCGCCCTGAATCTGCTGCTTGCCAATCGGGTATTCCGCGGCCGTTGCCGAGAAAGCCGCAACTGCAGCCGCCGCGGCAACGCCGCCGCGCACAAATGAAGAAATCCGCATTCAAACTCCTTGTTTTTATCCGATTCAATTCGATTCCATTGGAACAGTGCGTCGGACGACAAACCGAAGCAGATCGCATAATTGAACGTTAATGCGAACCATTCTCAATATTGGGCGAGTTTATCATTCTTCGTCTGCCGGAACAAATACGAACGCACGCCGAGCCTTATAGCAGCAGGGTCTTAAGGGTGACTTAAGAAATGGGGTGTGAGAGGCGATGGGCGGATGGCTGCGGGTCGTCTCGGCGGGGACGGAGTGCGTCCGATTGCCGCGCGTTTGGGTCAGGGTTGGGTCAGGGTTGGGTCGGAGGTCAGGCTGGCCGTCAGCCGGCGGCGCCAGCGAAGCTGGCGCGCCACTGCCGCGCCGCCCTGCCGTCGAACGTTACTCGACACCCGACACGTGATCGCCGACGTTCGCCCCGAACACCCGCTGCCGCAGGAGCGCGAGCTGATCGCGCGTTTGCGCGGCCTTCTCGAACTCGAGGTTCTTCGCGTGCTCCATCATCTGCTTTTCAAGGCGCTTCAGTTCCTTTGCGAGCTGCTTCTCGGACATGTCCTCGAATTTGGCGCGGGTTTGCTGCTCCTTCAACTCGGCGCGAGCGTCGTCCACGTTGTACACGCCGTCAATGATGTCGCGAATGCGCTTGACCACGCCGCGCGGCGTGATGCCGTGTTCGAGGTTGAACGCGATCTGCTTCGCACGCCGCCGCTCGGTTTCGTCGATAGCGCGGCGCATTGAGTCCGTCACCTTGTCCGCGTAAAGAATGGCCTTGCCGTTCACGTTGCGCGCCGCCCGGCCGATGGTCTGGATCAGCGAGCGCTCCGCGCGCAGGAAGCCTTCCTTGTCTGCGTCGAGAATAGCGACCAGCGACACTTCAGGAATATCCAGGCCTTCGCGCAACAGGTTGATACCGACCAGCACGTCGAAAGTACCAAGCCGCAAATCGCGGATGATCTCGACGCGCTCCACCGTATCGATATCGCTGTGCAGGTAGCGCACCTTGACGCCGTGGTCGGCGAGAAACTCCGTGAGCTGCTCGGCCATACGCTTGGTCAGCACGGTGACCAGCACGCGGTCGCCCGCGGCGACGCGCTCGTTGATTTCGGCGAGCACGTCGTCCACCTGGCTGCGCGCGGGCCGCACCTCGATTTCGGGGTCGACAAGGCCGGTGGGGCGCACCAGTTGTTCGGCTACCTGCCCCGAGGTCTTCTTCTCATAGTCCGCCGGCGTGGCCGTTACGAACACGACCTGGCGCATCTTGCGCTCGAACTCGTTGAACTTCAGCGGCCGGTTGTCCAATGCGGATGGCAGGCGGAAACCATAGTCGACCAGATTTTCCTTGCGCGCCCGGTCGCCGTTGTACATGCCGTTCAACTGGCCGATCAGCACGTGCGACTCGTCGAGCAGCATGATCGCGTCCGACGGCAAATAATCGACCAGCGTGGGCGGCGGCTCGCCGGGGGCCGCGCCGGAAAAGTGTCGCGAGTAGTTCTCGATGCCCTTGCAGAAGCCGAGCTCCTGCAGCATCTCCAGATCGAAACGCGTGCGCTGCTCGAGCCGCTGCGCCTCGACCAGCTTGCCTTGGCTGTAAAAGAACTCCAGCCGCTCGCGTAGCTCCGCCTTGATGGTTTCCACGGCCCGCACGACGGTGTCGCGCGGCGTCACATAGTGCGACGACGGATAGACCGTGAAACGCGGAATCTTCTGACGCACACGTCCGGTGAGCGGATCGAAGAGTTGCAGTGTTTCCACTTCGTCGTCGAACAATTCGACACGCACCGCCATTTCCGCATGCTCGGCCGGGAAAATGTCGATCGTGTCGCCGCGCACACGGAACGAGCCGCGTTGAAAGTCCGCTTCGTTGCGGTTGTACTGCATGGCGATCAGCCGCGCGATGATATCGCGCTGGCCCAGCCTGTCGCCGGTGCGCAGCGTCAGGATCATCTGGTGGTATTCGGACGGATTTCCGATACCGTAAATGGCCGACACAGTCGCGACGATCACCACGTCGCGCCGCTCCATCAGACTTTTCGTGGCCGACAGACGCATCTGCTCGATGTGCTCGTTGATCGACGAGTCCTTTTCGATGAACAGGTCGCGCTGCGGCACGTAGGCTTCCGGCTGATAGTAGTCGTAGTAGGAAACGAAATACTCGACCGCGTTGCGCGGAAAGAACTCGCGGAACTCCGAGTAGAGCTGCGCCGCGAGCGTCTTGTTCGGCGCGAATACGATAGCCGGCCGACCAAGGCGCGCGATCGTGTTGGCCATCGTGAACGTCTTGCCTGAACCGGTCACGCCAAGGAGCGTCTGGAACGAGAGACCATCTTCGACGCCTTCGACGAGCGTGTCGATCGCCGTCGGCTGGTCGCCGGCGGGCGGATACGGCTGATAAAGCTGAAACGGCGAGCCTTCGAAACGGACGAATTTGGATTCGTCGAGCGCATCTTCGGCTTCTGTCAGATGTTGTTCGGACATGGGGGCGGCAACGGCCTTGGGCAAAGAACTATTCTAACGGGTTGCGCAAACCCGGATCGGGGACGGATTGAACGGATCCGCGCAGGAGCGCAGCTTGCAAAACGCAGACGATGTCCGGCATGTAGCGACGCCTGCCTGTTTTTCAAGCAAATAAGTCCTCCAACTGAAGTCATCGTCCTAAAAACGTTCGCAGATTCGTTACAATGCGAAGTTGCGCTCGCTTGCAGTTGCCCGCGTTTTGCGTCGTCTGGCGCTTGCGTTTTGCATAAACGCAGCCGGCGTGGGCCTGCATGCTCGTAGCCGCCCTCTTTTCACTACTGCTGGCCACCCACCATGTCTCTGTTCTCCGCCGTCGAACTTGCTCCCCGCGACCCGATTCTGGGCCTGAACGAAGCCTTCAACGCCGACCCACGCCCCACCAAGGTCAACCTCGGCGTTGGCGTGTATTTCAATGAAGAAGGCAAGATTCCGCTGTTGCGCGCCGTGCGCGATGCGGAACGGGCGCGTGTCGAAGCAGCGTTGCCGCGCGGCTATCTGCCGATCGAGGGCATCGCGGCATACGACGCAGCCGTGCAAAAACTGCTGCTCGGCAACGATTCGCCGCTGATCGCCGCGGGCCGCGTGGTGACGGCGCAAGCACTGGGCGGCACTGGCGCGCTGAAGATCGGCGCGGACTTCCTGAAGCGCCTCGACCCGAACGCCAAGGTCGCCATTAGCGATCCGAGCTGGGAAAACCACCGCGCGCTCTTCGAAGCCGCGGGCTTCGAAGTGGTCTCCTATCCGTATTACGACGCACATACGCACGGCGTGAACTTCGACGGCATGCTGAGCGCGCTCAACAGCTACCCGGCGGGCACCATCGTCGTGTTGCACGCGTGCTGCCATAACCCGACGGGCGTCGACCTCACGGTCGACCAGTGGAAGCAGATCGTAGAGGTCGTCAAGGCGCGCAATCTGGTGCCGTTCCTCGACATCGCGTATCAGGGCTTCGGCGACAATATCGAAGCAGACGCCGCGGCCGTGCGCCTCTTTGCAGCCTCGGAACTGAACGTGTTCGTTTCGTCGTCGTTCTCCAAGTCCTTCTCGCTGTACGGCGAGCGTATCGGCGCGCTGTCCATCATCACGGGCAGCAAGGAAGAAGCGACGCGGGTGCTGTCTCAACTCAAGCGCGTGATCCGCACAAATTACTCCAACCCGCCGACGCATGGCGGCTCGGTGGTCGCCGCGGTGCTCGCATCGCCGGAGCTGCGTGCCACGTGGGAAACGGAACTCGCCGAAATGCGCGACCGCATCCGCGCCATGCGCAACGGTCTCGTCGAACGTCTGAAGGCAAGCGGCGTGGATCGCGACTTCAGCTTCGTCAATGCACAGCGCGGCATGTTCTCGTACTCGGGCCTGAGCGCGCCGCAAGTCGACCGCCTGCGCGAAGAGTTCGGCATTTATGCCGTCAGCACTGGCCGCATCTGCGTGGCTGCGCTGAACACGCGCAATCTGGACGTCGTCGCCAACGCGATTGCGCATGTGTTGAAGTAAAGCGTTCGGCAACGCGCTCACACGCGCGTTGCTGAAGTCGGATATGAAACGGCGCCCTTCGAGGGCGCCGTTTGTATTTGCGGCTCGGACTCTTCCCCAACGCCGCTTTCAGCGCGAATCGCGATGAATGTCGTGCGTGACGAAACCCGCGTCGTTATCCGGCATGGCAAGCCAGTCTGGCTGCGAAAGCGAATGACGGATGTCGTCAAGCCCGCTTTGCCAATGCTCGCGCATTGTCGACAAACCAAACTGGAAGTCCTTGTAGTGCCCTTCGTACTCTTTATGCCGGTAGATGAGATGAATCACGTTGTAGCGCTTCGAGCACGACAGATCTTCAGCGAGCCTGCACCAAGGGTCGTCGCGCTGCTCCTGGGAGACGCGGTCCAACACCTCGCGCAGCACACGCCGGAAGCGTTGCGAACGTTGCAGCATGTCGGTCACGAGACGGGTGCGGCTTGAGTACTGAATGTCTTTCATGCGCCCCTGCACGTCGGTGATGTTGTCGGGCACTGGCCCAATCGCGCTCCACAAATCGACCTGAAACGCGAGCGTGTCGCGCCGCGGCGTGGTTTGCACTACCTCGTAGAGCGGCGTGTTCGACATCAAGCCGCCGTCCCAATAGTATTGCCCGTCAATCTCGACCGCCGCGAAACCTGGCGGCAATGCCCCAGAAGCCATGAAATGTTCGGGCCTCAGCGTGGTTTGCGTATTGTCGAAATAGGCGAAATTTCCTGTTCCGCAATTGACCGCGCCCACGGACACGCGCATTTCCCGCGAGTTGATGCGGTCGAAATCGCATAGCGTTTCCAGTGTGGCTTTCAGCGGTGCCGTGTCGTAGTAGCTGGCTGCCTGAGGCGGCCCTGACACGGTTGGCAGTGGCGGAGGGAAACGCGGCACGAAGAAGCCCTTCTGCCCCTCGACAAGCGCGCCGACAGCTTGAGCTGCCGTGAACGCTTTGCGCACCGCTTCGCTCGAGTTGAAGAACGCATGCTCGATAAACGCTGGCAGCGGCGGACCGAACGCCGGCTGACAGATGGTCTCCCAGAACTGCAGCAGCCGTTCAACCCGTTTTTCCGGCGGATTGCCCGCGATGATCGCGGTGTTCAACGCGCCAATGGAAATGCCTGCGAGCCAGTTGGGCTCGATGCCCGCCTCGTGAAGTCCCTGAAAAACGCCGGCCTGATAAGCACCAAGCGCACCCCCGCCCTGCAGCGTGAGCGCAATGGTTTCGTAGCCCGGCAATTGAATGCGCGTGCGAGGTGCGGCGGCGGACGCCGCGCCGGCGCCCGCACCTTCCTGATTGCCGGGCGCACCGAGGCGCGCCTGCTTGGGCTTGGGTTGCGCCATGCGCGCCTCCTTATTGCATGTACCAGCCGTGGCTCACAATGAAGGACTGGCCGGTGAGTGCGGCAGAGGGGAAAGTGGAGAGGAACAGCACGGTTTGAGCGACGTCTTCCACCGTGGTGAAGATACCGTCGACGGTGCCGCCCAGCATGACTCGCTTGACGACTTCTTCTTCGCTGATATTGAGCTCCTTTGCCTGCTCCGGGATCTGCTTGTCGACCAGCGGAGTGCGCACGAAGCCGGGACACACGACATGCGAGCGCACATTGTGCTTCGCGCCTTCTTTGGCCAGCACGCGCGCAAGCCCGAGCAGCGCATGCTTGGCGGTCACGTAAGCGGACTTGAGCGGCGAGGCTTCGTGCGAGTGAACCGAGCCCATGTAGATGACGATACCGCCGCGATCTTCCTTGTACATGTGCTTGAGCGCTGCCTTGGTGGTCAGAAAGGCGCCGTCCACGTGAATCGCCTGCATCTTCTTCCAGTCGGCAAACGAGTAGTTTTCGATCGGGTTGACAATCTGGATGCCCGCGTTGGAAATGAGAATGTCGACTGACCCGAGCTCTGCCGCTACCCTGTCGATGCCCTGATTGACTGCATCTTCATTGGTGACGTCCATGGCGATGCCGATCGCCTTACCGCCGCCCTTCGTGATTTCTTCAGCGACGGCGTTGGCGCCCTCCTGGTTCAGGTCGGCGATCGCGACAGCCGCCCCAGCGGCCGAAAGGGTCAACGCAATCTGCTTGCCGATGCCGCTTGCGGCGCCGGTGACCACCGCGACCTTGCCATTCAGATTTGTGTTCAGTGACGACATCCAGAACCTCCATGCAGTTGATGAGCAATGAGACCACGAGCCGCGCGTAGCGGGAAGTCAGCCGGATGGCATAGGCACGCATAGGCTGCGTCCTATACCGTTCGGCCGAATGTTGCACTGCGGCCAATGCTGCTATTGTGCATGAACCGTGTGCGGAGGGCCGTTAAAAAGCACGCCGGGCCCGATCTATTTACACTGGGCGTTCTGGCGGGATTCCGGTCGCTTCACTATCAGGAGAATTGCATGAATTATCGGCGTCTAGGCCGCTCGGGCCTGCAAGTCAGCGAACTGTCCATCGGCTCGTGGGTCACGTACGGCAATCAGGTCGACCATCGCGCGGCGCGTGAATCGCTCGCCGCCGCGCGCGACGCGGGTGTCAACTTCTTCGACAACGCCGAGGTCTACGCCGGCGGCAAATCTGAAGAAATCATGGGTCAGGCGCTCAAGGAACTGGCGTGGCCGCGCGTGAGCTACGTGGTGTCCACCAAATTTTTCTGGGGACTCGAGGAAGCGCCGAATCAGTATCACACGCTGAACCGCAAGTACCTGTTGAACGCGATCGATTCGTCGCTCAAACGTCTGCAGCTCGATTATGTCGATCTGGTGTTCTGTCATCGTCCCGACCCGAACACGCCTGTCGAGGAAACGGTATGGGCAATGAGCGACATGATCACGCGCGGCAAGGCGTTGTACTGGGGCACGTCCGAATGGAGCGCTGACGAAATTCGAGCTGCATATGAGATTGCCGAACGTCACCATCTGCACAAGCCTGTAATGGAGCAGCCGCAATACAACCTCTTTCATCGCAAGCGCGTGGAGCAGGAATACAATCGTCTTTACGAGGACATCGGTCTCGGGCTGACTACTTGGAGTCCGCTGGCGTCCGGTCTTTTGACCGGCAAATATCGCAATGGCGTGCCAGCGGACAGCCGCGCGCAGTTGCAAGGTTATGACTGGTTGCGCAAACAGGTGACCGACGAAGGCAAGAACCACGTGGTCGGCAAGCTCGGCGAGGTAGCGGACGAACTGGGCTGCACGGTGGGCCAGCTCGCCATCGCCTGGATTCTGAAGAACCCGCATGTCAGCACAGTCATTACTGGCGCATCGCGCGTCGAGCAGATCGCCGAGAACATGAAGTCCGCCGAAGTCGCCGATAAGATTGCGCCGGAGCTCAAGGAGCGTATCGAAGGCATTATCGGCGACGCGCACGACTGACGCCGCGCTGCGGCGCGCTGGTTTCGGCCAATGGAGGGATTGTGCTGGCAAGGGCGCGTGCACACTGGCGTGAAGATGACATCGCGGCGCTTGACCGTTCCGGCTCGCCCAGCGCCCAGCCTGGCTCGGCTTGCGGGCCGGTTCGGTTCAGCCCGGCCCGATGCGTCGGGTCACGTCGGGTCACGTCGGGTCACGTCGGGTCACGTCGGGTCACGTCGGGTCACGTCGGGTCACGTACAATACGCGACCGCGCTGCACAGCGGCAGTCGCTGCCGCGCTGCGGCCGAGTTACCTGCGCATCGCCCGTTCCAGCCAGGAACAGCACGCACTCTTTCAGCGTCTCCTCATATGCTCAGCTATCGCCACGCCTTTCATGCAGGCAATCACGCCGACGTTCTCAAACACGCGGTCGTGTTACAGCTATTGCGCTACCTCGGTCAGAAGGACAAAGCCTACTGGTATATCGACACACACGCCGGTGCAGGTGTCTACTCGCTGCAGGAAGGCTACGCGGTAAAGACCGGCGAATTCCAGACAGGCATCGCCAGGCTGTGGGAACGCAACGACCTGCCGCCGCTGTTCGCCGAATACGTCGACGAAGTCGCGGCACTAAACCCCGACGGCCAGTTACGCTTCTACCCCGGTTCGCCGTATATCGCCTGGCGGCAAATGCGCGAGCAGGACCGGATGCGTTTGTTCGAACTGCACAGCACGGAAATCGACGTGCTGCGGCACAATTTCCGCGACGCGGGCCGTCGCGCAATGCTGTATGCGGGCGACGGCTTCGACGGCATTCTTACCTTGCTCCCGCCCGCGCCGCGCCGCGCATTGGTTTTGCTCGATCCGTCATACGAGGACAAGCGCGACTATGGACGCACGCTTCGTTGCGTCGAAGAAAGTCTGAAGCGTTTCCCGACCGGTACCTACGCGGTCTGGTATCCGCAGGTGAAGCGGCCAGAATCGCAACGCTTCCCCGAGCAGTTGAAAAAGCTGCAAGAGCGCAATTGGCTGCATGTCAGCCTGACCGTCAGCAATCCGCCGGCGGACGGTTTTGGCCTATTCGGCAGCGGCATGTTCATTCTTAATCCGCCGTACACGCTGCCGAAAATGCTTAAAGAGCAAATGCCGTGGATTGTGAAAGCGCTCGGCGAGGACAAGGCCGCGCAGTTCAAGGTGGAATACCGCGGCGATTGAAATTGCGCCAAAGACGCGCGCCGGGATAGGCGCGCCCTAATCGCACTGTTACTTGAGTTGCGCCGCGGCCTTGCGGGCGAAGTCGTTTGTGTAGGTTGCGTTCAGGTCGATCTTCTTCGGGTCGAGCCGGTTATCGAACGACGCCAACGCGCGCAGCGAAGTCGCCGGTCCGTCGGCGGGCATGAGGCCGTCGGGGGAGTAGGCGTCGCGCACGTTGTGGAAAGCCTCTACGAACAACGCGGAATCGTTGAGCAGATACGCCGGCGGTACCATCTTCAGCAGGTCCGCATCGCTTGCGGTCTGCAACCAATGATCGGCACGCACGATCGCATTGGCGAGAGCCTGCGTTGTCTTCGGATATTTCTGGATGAAGCTCTCCGGAGCGTAGAGCGTGGCGGCCGGCATCATTCCGCCGAACACCTCCTGCGTGCCTTTGACCGTGCGTGTGTCCACGAGCACCTTGATTGCACCGCTGCGCGTGAGCTTGGTCATCATCGGGTCCACGTTGGAGAGGGCGTCGATCTGTCCGTTGCCCACCGCCGCGAGTACCGTGGCGCCGCTGCCCACGCCGATCGCGGCGATATCGCTCCTCTGCACGCCCGCCTTGCGCAATGCGACCGTGAGAACCAGATCGGTCGACGAACCCGGCGCGCTCACGCCCACTTTGGCCCCTTTGAAATCCGCGAGCGTTTTTATCTTGTCGGCTCTCGACGTCAATACTGCGACCGCGATCTGCGGCGCGCGGCCCATCAACACGAAAGCCCGATACCGCTGGCCCTTGGCCTGCATGAAGAGCGTATGCTCGAACGCACCGGCGCCAATATCCGCGCTGCCGCCCACCACCGCCTCCAGCGCTTTGGAACCGCCTGCGAAATCTTCTAGCGTGACTTCGAGACCTTCATCCTTGAAATAGCCCAACTGTTGCGCCGTTAGCACGGGCAAATAGTAAAGCCCGGGCAAACCGCCGACGGCCATTGTCAACGTCGGCTTTTCAGGTGTGTCTTTCGCGAACGCCACGCCGTGCAGCACGGCAGCGGCGAAAAGCGCGGCGAAGGCGCCGGCGGCACGCCGCATCCAGTCAGAGAGCATGGACGTCTCCTTTTCTTGTGTTTTCGTTCAATGCGGTGCCCGAGCCGCCTAGCTTAGGCCCGGCTTTGGGCGCGAGGAACCGCTCGACGATTGTCGTCTTTCGACTCGGGGCGCGCCATGCGCCCAAACCCGAATCGTCGGAAACCGCAGCGGGCACGGAAGGCCCGCTGCGCCAACATGCATTTGTGAGCGTTGGCCTATAGGTAGAGTCGTGCAGGTGCGCTATTGCCGGTGGTGCGGCGCAGGACCTGGCGGCGGCTGCCGCGGGAACGCGGAGCCGCCGCCGGGCAGTTCGATGTAGGGAGCCACGACAATCGGCACCGATGAGTTCGGCGCGAGTTCGGCAGGTGAGGCAATGGGTTGCGCTTCGACGATGGGCTGGCGCGAGAGTGGCGCGGTCTGCAGTACGGTGCCGCTCTGACCGTCGCTGATGCCGCTCTGAGTGTCGAGAATGACCGGCTTGCGGGTATTGCTCGACGCGGCAAAAACGGTCGACGTGGCAAAGGTACCGAGCAAAAAAAAGGCAATGACGGCCGCCGGGCGTTTGAACGTGCGAATCGGAGACATGAGCGGACCGGTTAAGTCGAAAAGCCGCGTTGCGCGGACAACGCTTTACATTACCGCGACAAACGTCCGGAAGCTAGTCGATCTTCGCCAACTCCAGTGTCTCCACGCCCTGCCGCGCATAGACGGCGAACAGCCGGCGTCCAGATGTGACGAAGCCCCGCAATACGGGGCTTTGCAACGAACAACTAGTCACAGCGACGGGGCCGCACCGGCCACGGGGCCTGCCCGGCTGTTTGAAACTTAGAGCGAGTAGCCGTTGGTTTCGAGCGAGCGGATACGCTGTTCCAGCTGGACGATGTCGGACGACGATGCCAGATAGGCTTCACGGCGGTCGCGCTCCGCGGTTTCAAACCAGGTGCTCAGCTTTTCGATGAGGTATGCAAACATGACGTTCTCCAAGGATCAAATGAATCCCCGGTGGACCTAGCATCAGGGATTTCCCGTAAAAGGGTTAACCCGAATTATAGGCCGATGGTGCAACCGCGCTAGTGAAATGCTCGCATGATGTGCATTCCGGTTTGGAATGATGCACAGAATCAGTGCGTTGAAACGATTGATTTCATTGCCGTTGTCAGCTCGCCCTCGTTCGATTCCACGGCCCGCCCCCGCGTCTTGCACAATCTAGGTGCGTCGCGCGGGTTGCACCCGACGCCTTCGGTCGGTGCCCTGCATTTCACGAGGAGAAGAGTCCTTGGCCCCTGCTGCCTTCTCCTGTCACTAGCTCCACGTCGGCGAGTCGTTCGATGATGGGACACTCGGGGCGATCGTCGCCGTGACAATGGGTAGCCAGATGGGCCAATGTGTCTCGCATTTCGGTAAGCTCGGCGATGCGCCGATCAAGGTCGGCAACGTGATCCAGCGCGATCGCCTTTACTTCGGCGCTCGCGCGCGTGCGGTCATGCCAGAGCGCCAGCAGCCGCCTGATATCTTCCACGAGGAAACCGAGTCGGCGCGCCTGACGGATAAAGCGCAATGAATGGACCTCCTGCTGGCCGTAGACCCGATAGCCGGCGCTCGTGCGGCCTTTCGCCGTGAGCAGTCCGACACTTTCGTAGTAGCGAATCATCTTCGCCGTGACGCCCGACGCGCGGGCCGCTTCACCAATGTTCATGACCGTGTCCTCCTGATTGAGTCGATCGTACACCTTCCCATGATGGGAAGGTCAGCCACTTAAATTCCGCTCCTGCAGGCATAATTCAACTCTGCAGCGGTCATTTCTAAAGGCAATTCCGATGAAGACTGAATTTCAGGTTGAGGGTATGAGCTGCCAGCATTGCGTGGCGGCAGTCACGAACGCCATCCGCGAGCATGACGAAGCGGCGCATGTTCAGGTCGATCTCGAGGCGGGCCGGGTCGCGGCGGAATCAACACAAGCGGTCGACGTATTGACGGCCGCTATCGAGGACGCCGGCTATACCGTCAAGGACGTGCTTCGACAGGCGTCGGCCGATGCAGGCGCCGCCAGCGGCGGTCCCTCTGGCGGCGTGGCGCGTTAGGCGGACCCGATCATGTTCAAGGTCGCCGTAATAGGAGCTTCGGGTCTGCTCGGTCGCGCTGTTATGAGCGAACTGGCCAGGCAGCCGGCCTGGCAGGTCGTGGGCACAGCGTTCACACGCCCCGCGCCGAACACTGTGGCGCTCGATGTGCGCGATTCGCGGGCGGTCGAGCAGTTTGTCGAACGAGAAGCGCCTGATGCGCTGGTGATTGCCGCTGCAGAGCGTCGGCCGGATGTGTGCGAGCGTCACCCTGAACTGGCCCGCGCGCTTAATGTGGATGCTGTGCGCGCAATCGCAGCTGCCGCACATCGTCGCGGCGCATGGACGCTGTCCATTTCCACCGATTACGTGTTCGACGGCACTCGCCCGCCCTATGGGCCAGACGCCCAGCCGGCGCCGCTCAATGCATATGGGCGCAGCAAACTGGAAGGCGAGCGGGCGTTGGCCGACGCGACCGACTTCGGCTGCGTGCTGCGCTTGCCGCTGCTATATGGGCCTATTGTCGATTGGGCGGAATCTGCCGTAACGAGCCTCGTGCCGGCGATCGCCGCGTCGGCCGGGGCGCAAGGCAAAGCCGCTCACATGGACGCATGGGCGATTCGATATCCGACCTTCACGCCGGACGTTGCGTTCGTGATTCGACAAATGCTCGAGCGACATGTCGAGGGCAACGCGATTCGCGGCATCGTGCATTGGTCGGGCGACGAACCGATGACCAAGTACGAGATAGCGGTGCGCCTTGCCGAAGCGCTGGATCTCGACGCGCGACTCATCCCGCAACCTGCCCCGACCGATGCGACGCCTCGCCCGCACAATTGCCACCTTGCGTCCGAACGGCTGGAGCAGCTTGGCATTGGCCGACGCACGACGTTCAATACGGGGAGTCGCCAGGTGTTAACCGCCTTTCCATGGCGCGGCGAGATGCGCGTCGATTAAGTGCGCGGATACGCGATTTGTTTTACCGCTTCCACTGACGAGACAGTCGATTCGACGGTGCGGTTGAGTTTTTATTCTTTGATATGCGCTGACCGCCCAGTAGATCGCGCCCAATAGCACTGATGGCGATTGCCCGCGCATCAGGAGCCCATTGAAAAATGCAGGCGCGAACTGATGAGCATCTCCCGATGCGGTGACGGTGTGGGCCGTGTTGCGGACGTTTTCCAGCCGCGTAATTTTTCTACCGCGTAAACGCCGCAACCCCACCTTTGCGGGGTGGGGTTGCGGTCACTGCTGGGGAGCCTGACGATTACCTACTTTCACACGGGTAATCCGCACTATCATCGGCGTGGAGTCGTTTCACGGTCCTGTTCGGGATGGGAAGGGGTGGGACCGACTCGCTATGGTCATCAGGCTTTGACGGGTTGCCGTGTCGCGTTTGGGGGCGGCACAGCCAATCGGGAAGAAGTAGTTTCTGGTGATGCTCACCAGGGTGAAGCGGGTTGTGGTGTTTCTGGCACAACAACGATCTCTCAACTGTGTGCGTGTCTGTACTCCCTTCGGGAGTGGG
>NZ_AWZV01000030.1 GCF_000472545.1 Burkholderia sp. WSM2232
CGAGGGACCCACTTATGAGCTGGCGGTTTGAGCCCGCTTTCTTTGCTTACTTTCTTTGCGGCGGCAAAGAAAGTAAGTGCCGCCCCGCACAGGGGCAACGCCAATAGACCACCGTGACCTCAAGGAAAGGCCAAGGGGGTCAACGCCCAAAGCCCCATCCAGAAAAGAACAAGACTAGGCAAACGTATCGACGAGCCCCACAGTCCGCCGCGCAGCGGCACCGTCAGAACCGGCAACCACGCCAGCAGCACGACCCCCAAACCGATCGCCACCGCCCGCGGAGCGGCCACCAGCCCTCCCGGAATCGGCATTCTGCTGCTGCCCGCCCTGGCGTGCGAACCCGTCGCTGACGCTCGTGCTGCCAAGCCCGATACCGTTGGCTTCCATCGCCTCGCGCAATTTCGGCAAAGCTGCCTCGACGGCCTCCCGCACCTGCTGATGCTGCGACACGAACAACGCATGCGCATGGTTGTCGGCCACCTGCAACACCACCTGCAGCGGCCCGAGATCCTTCGGATTCAACGTTAGCTCGGCGCTCTGCGAATGGGCATTCGACAGGAACACCACCTTCTGGCTCAACGCCTCCTCCCAGTCGGCCGTGCCCACCTGGGGCCCCAACGCATTCGCCGCTTCAGCCGCGCTCGCGTTGCCCGTGGTCTGCACCGCGGCAGTCGTGCTCGCCGCGCTTGCGGCCGCGTTTGCCGCCGCCTGGCTCGCGGCGAGCGCCGCCGTCGCCGCGTCGGTTGCGCTTCTGAACGACGCCAGATCCGTCGGCAACGCGCCCGCCGTATCTGCCGACGTCAGCGCGCCCGCCGCAGCCGCCGAAGCCGCCGCGTTGGGATCGGCAACCGTCGTCGTCGCCGCCGTCATGGCGCCGCGCGCGGCGGCCGCACCCTTGCCGCCGCCGGACAATCCGCCTTCGAGCGTCTTGCTGGTCGTGTCGTTGAGCGCAGCGTTCGCGCTCGCCAGACCGTTCGCCGCGGCGGCCGCTGCCGCGCCGCTCGCCAAGGCCTGCGACGGCACCACCGCCTGGCCGTTCGCGAGCGCGGCCAACGCCGCCTGCAACGAGTCCTGCAGCGAGCGGGGATCGGTCGGCGCTTTCTTGCCCGGCAGGCCGGGGGCCGTGGCATCCGTAGCTGCGCCGGTCGCCGTCGCGTCCGTGTTGGTCGCGGCGGCGAGATCCACGCCGGCCGGATCGGCGGCCGCGTTTGCGTTGGCCTGAGCCTGGGCTTGAGCCTGGGCCTGTGCGGCTGCTGCTGCCGCCGCGCTGCCGGCGTCGTTGGCACTCGCCGCATTGGCGGGCTTCGCGGGCGCGGCGTCGGCCTTGTCCGTCGATGCCTGTTGCGGCTTCTCCGCCGGCGCGGCGGAAGACGCCGCGTCCGTCGTGGTGCTGTCGTCGCTGTGGCTCTTCGCGTCGTCGGCGCTCTGTGTCGCGGAATCGTCCGGCGGCGGCGCGTCGTGCACGCTGGAGCCCTGCGACATATCCGCGGACGGCCGGCTTGCGCCGGTGTTCACGTCGCCCGACGTGCTGGCAGCGTTATCAGCCGCCGCACTGGCAGCAGTACTTGCCGCCGCAGCATTTTGCAGGTCGATGCTTTGCTGCAGGGTCCGCGAAAACGGCTTTGCATTGGCAGCGGCAAGCGCCGCCGCGTTGCTGGAATTGCTCGAGTTGCTGGCGGAGCTGCTGCCGCTCGTGCCGAGCAGCGAGCCGATCTGTGAGAGAAACGACATAGGTGTCCTGTCAATCCGTCAAAGGGTACGGTGTCGAGTCAGTGGTCAGTAAGTGAAGGGCGGCGCGGGCGTCAGGCGCCTTCCGCGCGCATCCTCAGAATTCTTGCGGCGTGTTCGTCGGCGTCGCGCTGATCGCGCCGCGCCACGGTCTTCGCCTCGGCCGCTTCGCCGCGCGCCTGCAGCACTTCATACGAGCCGAGCTTCTGCTTCTGACGCTGCCAGTCGGGCTTGGCCGCCTCCAGCCGCGCAGTCGCCGCGGCGAGCAGCTTGCGTTGCTGTTCAATGGCGGCGTCGAGCGTGTCGATGAACGCCTGGAAATTGCGCATGTTGCCGGCGGGCATGCCCGCCTGGGCGGTCGCGGTGAAACGCGCGTGGTATTCGTCGCGGTACTGGACGAGGGAATTCAGCTGCGCCTCGACTTCGTTGCGCTCGCGCTGCGCGCGGCCAAGACGTTGCGCGGCGGCGTCGACGTCGTCCTGCGCGAGACCAATCAGCGTCTTGATCGGAAAGTGTTTTGCCATTGTCAGCCTCCTTGGGCAAACAGCGCGTCCAGCATCTCGATGCTCGGTTCAAAGTTCGCGCACTCGCGAAAGCCTTGCTGCAAGAAGGCTTCCATCCGCGGATACAGCGCGATGGCGCGGTCGAGCAGCGCGTCGCGCCCGCTGGAGTAAGCGCCCACGTTGATCAGATCGCGGTTGCGCTGATAGCGCGACAGCATCTGCTTGAACATACGCGTTTTGTCCAGATGGTTATCGTCGATCAGCGCGGTCATTGCCCGGCTAATCGACGCTTCGATGTCGATCGCCGGATAGTGGCCGGCTTCCGCGAGCGAGCGCGACAGCACGATGTGGCCGTCGAGAATCGCGCGCGCGGAGTCGGCGATGGGGTCCTGCTGGTCGTCGCCTTCGGTCAGCACCGTATAGAACGCGGTGATCGAGCCGCCGCCCGCCGGACCGTTGCCGGTGCGTTCAACGAGCGCGGGCAGCTTGGCGAACACCGAAGGCGGATAGCCCTTGGTCGCGGGCGGCTCGCCCACGGCGAGCGCGATTTCGCGCTGCGCCATCGCGTAACGGGTGAGCGAATCCATCAGCAGCAGCACGTGCTTGCCCTGGTCGCGGAAGTATTCGGCGAGCGAGGTCGAGTAGGCGGCTGCCTGCATCCGCAGAAGCGGCGAAACGTCGGCAGGAGCCGCGATCACGACGGAGCGCGCGAGACCTTCCTCGCCGAGAATCTGTTCGATGAACTCTTTTACTTCGCGGCCGCGTTCGCCGATCAGACCGATCACGATCACTTCGGCGCTGGTGTAACGCGCCATCGTGCCGAGCAGCACCGACTTACCCACGCCCGAACCGGCGAAGAGGCCCATGCGCTGCCCGCGTCCGACGGTCAGCAGCGCGTTGATCGCGCGCACGCCGACGTCGAGCACCTTGTGGATCGGCTCGCGGTTCAGCGGATTGATGACCGGTGCGGAAAGCGGCGCATCGGCATGCGCGCCGAGCGGGCCGAGACCGTCGAGCGGCCGGCCGGACGCGTCGAGCACGCGGCCGAGCAGTTCCCAGCCGACCGGCAGGCGCTTCGCGCCCGCCATCGGGTCGGCGATGGGCGCGCTCTCGAGCGGGAAGACCCGCGCGCCGGGCAATAGACCGATCACTTCGGTGGTCGGCATCAGAAACAGTTTGTCGCCGGAGAAGCCGACTACTTCGGCTTCGGCCATCGGCAGAGAACTGCCGGGCGGCAGCTCGATCATCACTTCGGCGCCTACCGAAAGGCGCAGCCCGACCGCTTCGAGCACGAGACCCGCGGCGCGCGTCAGGCGTCCGCAGGCGCGCATCGGCTTGGCGATCGCGTTGCGCGCGCGCAGGGCGTCGAGCTGGCCGCGCCACGCTTGCACGTGCGGATTGCTGTCGAGCCTGGGGTCGTACGGCGCGGCCGCCGCTGCCTGGGACGCGGCGCGCGCGGCGCCCGGCGTGCTGGCCCCGGTATGGGCAGCGGGTGCCGACTCGCGGCTTGCGGCCGCGCCGGTCAGCGGATGCGCGTGGCTCCCCGTCACGACATCTGCCATCGCCACCGCGTCTGCGAGAGCTCCCGCCGGGGCGGCTGCAACCGCGTCCGCCGAAGCCTCGTGCGCGAACAGCGTATCCGCGGGCGCCTGAGCGCCGAACGATGCCAGCGCCAGTTCGCGTTCGAGCGGCGTCAGGTCGCTTGCGCGAATTTCCTCGAGGGTCGGCTTCACCATGTACTCACTTTGCCGAGCGCCGCGGCGACGCGTTCCCAGCGTGTCTCGATGCCCGCATCCACTTCGCCGCTGCCGGCCTGCGCGCGGCAGCCGCCACGCTCGACTGCCGGATCGGTGCGCACGGTCCAGCCGCGCGTTTGCAGTTCTTCCATCAGATAGGCTTCGACCACCGGCAGATCGGCGGGGCTCACGATCAGCGCGGGCGCGCCCGTGAGCGCGGGCTCGGCGGCCAGCACCTCGCGCGCGGCGGCAATCAGCGCCGTCGGGTCATGCTGCACGTGCTGGCGCACCACCTGTTGCGCGATGTCGAGCGCGAGCGCGACGAGCGTCTCCGAAATGGCGCCTTGCGCGCCGTCGAGCGCGGCCTTGAAGGTTTCGGCGAGTGCGGCGAGCCGTGCGGCCTCCTCGCGCGCTTCGCTTCTACCCTGCTCGAAGCCTTGCGCATGACCTTGCTCGTAGCCCGCCTGATAGCCGAGCGCCTGACCGGCCACATGGCCGGAGGCAATGCCCTGTGCGTGCGCGGCTTCGCGCAGGCGTTCGAGTTCGGCGGCGAGCGCGGCTTCGTCGGCCTCGGAGTTCGGCGGCGCGGGCGGCACCGGATCGAACGAGGCCATCTCCCAGCGCTGGTAGGCCGAGAGGCTTTCCTTCGCCGCGGAGTTGCGATTAGACATATGCATCTTCCGCCTTGCCGCCAATCACGATCTGGCCGCTTTCCGCCAGATTGCGCACGATCTGCAAGATGCGGCGCTGTTGCGTCTCCACTTCGGAAACACGCACCGGTCCGCGCGCGTCGAGGTCTTCGGCGAGCAGTTCTGCAGCGCGCTGCGACATGTTGGAGAGGAACTTCTGACGCAGCGCAGGCGCGGCGCCCTTCAGCGAGATGATCAGCGCCTCGGATTCCACTTCCTTCAGCAGCAGCTGGATCGCGCGGTCTTCCAGGTCGAGCAGGTTCTCGAACACGAACATCTGATCGACGATCTTCTGCGCGAGCTCCGCGTCGTACTGGCGGACGTTCTCGATAACGCCTTCCTCGTGATTGCTCGACATGAAGTTGAGAATTTCCGCTGCCGTGCGAATACCGCCCATCGGGCTGCGCTTGAGGTTGTCGCTGCCCGACAGCAGGTGCGTGAGCACGTCGTCGAGTTCGCGCAGCGCGGCCGGCTGGATGCCGTCGAGCGTGGCGATGCGCAACAGCACGTCGTTACGCAGACGGTCCGTGAAGCACGAGACGATTTCCGACGCCTGATCGCGGTCCAGGTGTACGAGAATCGTCGCGATGATCTGCGGGTGCTCGTTCTTGATCAGTTCCGCGACGGCCGGCGAGTCCATCCACTTCAGGCCCTCGATACCGCTCGTATCGCTGCCCTGCAGAATCCGGTCGATGATCGCGCCGGCCTTGTCGTCGCCGAGCGCCTTGGTCAGCACGGAACGGATGTACTCGTTGGAGTCGAGCGACATGCCGGTGTGCTTTTCCGCCTCGCGCACGAACTCGTGCAGCACCGCGTCGATCTCCTCGCGAGTCACGGCCTTCATGGCGGCCATCGCGACGCCGATCTTCTGGACTTCGCGCGGTCCAAGGAACTTGAACACCTGCGCAGCTTCTTCCTCGCCGATCGACATCAGCAGAAGCGCGCTCTTCATTACGCCTTCAGCGCTCATCGGTCACCCAATTCTTGACGACAGTTGCAACGATCTTCGGATCCTGGCGCGCGATGCTGCGCGCGAACTCCAGGTTCCGCTCATATTTGTGTTTCGCGTTTTCGAGCGCGAGCAGTTCTGCGTCGCCCGTGTCGATTTCGACGCTGCCGTTGGCGGCGCGCTCCGCGGCCGGAATGCCGTCCAGCAAGATCGGCTCGTCCGGCGAGGGCAGCGCGGCTGCCACGACCGGCTCCGGCGGCGGGAAGGCGCGGCGCAGCGCCGGCTTCACCATCACGAAGTAGAGGAACAGGGCCACCGCGCCGATGCCGAGATACGTCGCGATCTGCTTGTAGAGCGCCAGCATGTCCGGCGTGCGCCACCACGGCAGGTCCGCGTTCGGGTCGAGCTCGGCGGTGAACGGGCTGTTGACCACGTTGACCGAGTCGCCGCGCTGCGCGTCGAAGCCCATCGCGTCCTTCACGAGCTGGTTGACCTGCGCGAGCTTGTCGGCGCTGACCGGCTGCATGGTGGCGCGGCCCTTGCCGTCGACCACGCGCAGATAGTTGACCACCACTGCCACGGACAGGCGCTTGATGCCGCCCATCGGCTGCTCGAGGTGACGCACGGTCTTGTCGAGCTCGTAATTGGTCGTCATGTCCTTGCGGTCGCTCACCGGCGTCGTGGTGACGCTGCTGCTCGCGCCATTCGGCGCATTGATCGGTGCCGAGGCCGGCTGCGGCGGCTGGTTTGACAGCGCGCCGGGCACGCCGGAGGCGCCGCCTTGCGACATTTCGGTCGCCGTGCTGGACTGCTGGCTGCGAATCGCCGCCTGTTGCGGGTTGCCGTTCGGGCCATAGGCTTCCGAGGTCTGCTCGCTGCGCGAGAAGTCGATGTCGGCGCTCACCTGCGAATGCGCGTTGCCGGCGCCGAACAGCGGCGCGAGGATCGCGTCGATGCGCTGCTGGGTATTGCGCTCGATCTGCTGGCGGTACTTCAGTTGCGACGCGTCGAGCCCGCCGCCCACCGACGGCTGCGTGAGCAGATTGCCGTCCTGGTCGAGAATGGTCACGCCCTTGACCGGCATTTCCGGCACCGCCGACGACACCATGTGAGTGATCGCGAGCACCTGGCCTTCGTCGAGCGCGCGGCCCGGGTACAGATTGACGAGCACCGATGCCGACGGCGCTTCCTTGTCGCGCACAAATACGGAGGGCTTGGGAATCGCCAGATGCACGCGCGCCGACTTCACCGACGAAATGGACTGGATCGTGCGTTCCAGCTCGCCTTCGAGCGAGCGCTGATAGTTGATCTGCTCGGCAAACTGGCTGATGCCGAACTTCTGGTTGTCCATCAGTTCGAAGCCGACCGAGCCGCTTTTCGGCAGGCCGAGCGATGCAAGGCGTAGGCGCATCTCATGGACCTGTTCGGCAGGCACCAGAATCGCACCGCCGGCATCGGAGAACTTGTACGGAATGTTCGCCTGCTGCAGCGCCGTGATAATGGCGCCGCCGTCGCGGTCCGACAGGTTGCTGTACAGCACCTTGTAGTCCGGCGCGCGCGACCACAGGAACAGGCCCGCCACCACCGCGACGAGCACCGCCACCGCGAAGATCAGCGGGGCGCGCGGGTTGCCGCGCATCTGCGCGAGGCCCGACAGGCGCTGGCCGAAATTGCCTCCGAGCCCGCCACCGAGGCCGCCCAGGTCTGCGTTGCCGCCGGGCTGGCCGGCGCCCGCCGCGGCCGCGCCGGGCTGTGCGCCGGCGAGCCCCATGCGGGCGTCGGGGTTAATCAAAGAGTTGGCTGACGAATCCATGCGTCGGGTTTCTCCGGGATGCCTTTGCGTTCTGCCGCGCTACCGCGCCGACGGCCGGCGGGAGTATGGACAGATACTTTCACGACTGAAATTATCCGCACGGCAGGCGCGCCCGATTGCTTGAATAGAGCCGGGTTTCCCCCCTAGTTTCGGGGCTTTCGCCGTAAGGCCGCTGCTATGCTTTCGTCCAGATCGGTACGGTTTGGTCGTGCCGCTCGTCATTACTGGAGAGAACATGACTTTGCCCGTGAACGCGATTTCGTCGGCGCTGCAACAGTTGCATTCGATGGCGGCCCAGGCGGCCGGCGGCAGCACCGCGGCGAGCGGCGCCTCGGCCGCAGGGGAGTCCGGCGCGGCCACGGCCGGCGGCTTTGCGTCGGCGCTGAAGGCCTCGCTCGACAAGATCAGCGGCGACCAGACGAAGGCGATCGGCGAATCGCAAGCCTTCGAAATGGGCGCCTCGAACGTGTCGTTGAACGACGTGATGGTCGACATGCAGAAGGCCAACGTGGGCTTCCAGTTCGGCCTGCAGGTGCGCAACAAGCTGGTCTCCGCCTACAACGACATCATGCAGATGCAGGTCTGAACGCCACTGCGGTCCACGGCGGCAAGAATTTCTGCCCGCTGTGGCCGCAAACGCCCGTCCGCACGCGCATGCGCGCCACAAGGCGTGCTCGCGCCGCCTGAGCCCTTAATCCTCCTTACACTGGCCTAAAGCTTTTTCGCTGCGTATCCGATAACCAGATACAGGCATGAATCCGGGTTGCGGCAACGCATCCGGGTGGGCTGCCACGACCAACCGTAGTTGCAATTGAGGAGGAGCGCCGATGTTTTCCCCAGGACACTCTGGAGCCAATGCGTACGCACGCGTGGGCGTCGAGACAGGGGTGATGGGCGCGAGTCCGCATCGTCTGATCGTGATGTTGTATCAGGGGGCGAGGCAAGCCATCGCGCAAGCGCGCATGCACGTGCAGCAGGGCAATGTATCCGGTCGTGGAGAGGCGATCGGCAAGGCGATTCAGATCGTCGAAAGCGGGCTGCAACAGTCGCTCAACCTGGAGGTTGGCGGCGAGATTGCGCAGCGGCTGAACGCGCTATATAGCTACATGTCGCGCCGGCTGCTGGAAGCCAATATAAAAGCGAGTGAGGCAATGCTGGTCGAGGTCGACGGTCTTCTGGCGACGCTTGAAGAAGCATGGATCGGGATTGCCCCGGAGATCGCGCGGATGGCGGCCCAGCCGGCCGCGGAAAGCATGAGATGACATCGAACGCAGAATACTTTGCCCGCTACGAGGCCATCGCAGCGCTGTCGTGCCGCATGCTGACGGCCGCCCGACGTGCGTTGTGGAACGACCTGGTTCACCTGCAGGAAGAATACCGGCAACTGGTGGACGCGCTGAAAGAGGCGGAGACCGGCGTCAAGCTCGACGAGACGGAGCGCCTGCGCAAGTACGCGCTGATCCGGCAGATTCTCGCCGACGACGCCGCGATCCGCGATCTGGCCAATCCGAGCCTTGCCAAGCTGTCGGCCTTGTTCGGCGGGCGGCCCTCGCGGGTGCTCAAGGAGCTGTACGGGGCGCGCTGAAGGTGGCCGCGAGATAGTCCCACGGCGTCCAACTGAACCAATTTGAGCGCGCCGCCGCCAATGTGACCAAGGAATCGGCATGAACGGAATCGACACGGCTCTCGCATCGCTGCTTGCGACCCGCATCGACAGCCTGCTGAACATTGGCCCTGGCAGCGCCGCTACCACGCAGACCGGCGCGGCGGACGTCGGGGAGGCGCCGACCACCGTTGCTCCCGTCGCCCCGCCCGCACCACCCCAGCCTTCCACGCAGACGGCGCTGTCCGCCGTCGCGCTCACGCTGAACGCGATCGTGCGTTCGGGCGGCGAGGCGACGCCCGCGATAGTCGGCCAGACGCCGATCTGGCCCGCCGCGCCCGCGCTCGACGTCGAAGTCGGCGCCGCGCCGCCGTTCGGCGCGCCCGCGACTTCCAGCACTGCTGCGAACCCCGCCGCTTCTGCTGCCACAGCGAATGTCGCGGCGGCGCAGGTGCCCGTGGCGGCGCTTGCGGCTGCCCTTTCGCAGACAGTCAGCGACAGCGGTCTCTTTTACGAAGCGCATCTTTCGCAATGGCTAAGCGGCCAGCGCGCACCGGAAACGCTCGCCGGCGAGGCGCAGAACAAGCTCGTGGCGGCGGCCGCGCAATTGCCGCTGAACCTGGGCGGCACGGCCGGGGAGGCGGCGTCTGCTTCCGCCGCCGGCAGGCCGGGCATGGGTGCGGCGCAGAACGGCCCGGCCGGCGCGGCGGGTGCGGGGAATCCGAACGCCGCCAATGCCGCCAACGCTGCCAATGCAAATGCCGGCATGAGCGCCGCGCGCGCCATGCCGTCGATCGACACCGCGCACGCCGCGCGGTTTGTCGCGGGTGAGGTGCTGGCGAGCTCGCTGTCCGACCTGAACGGTCAGTCCACGCATGCGGATCTGCACAACGCGGCCTCCGCAGCCGCCGACGGCAGCACGGCGCAGACGGCGCAAGCCGCCGCGGTTCATCCGGCCACGGTGCCGCTGGTGCGTCAGCAGCTCGACCTGCTCGCAACGGGGCAGTTTCGCTGGACCGGCGAAGCCTGGCCGGGCGCGAAACTCGACTGGACCATCGAACAGGAAGGCGACGAGTGGGACCGCGGCGGCGGCGGTGCGGCGAGCGAAGACGATCAGCCGTGGCGCACGCGGCTCACGCTCTCCCTGCCCACGCTTGGCACCGTCGACGCCGAATTGACCCTGACCGGCATGCGCCTCGTCGCGCGCGTGCAGGCGAGCCCCGAGGGCGCGGCGCGTCTTGCGGTGCAGGGCGAGAACTTTCGTCAGCGGCTCGCGGCGGCGGGCATCCAGTTGCATGGTTTGACGATTCGCGAAATTGGCGGCGGCGCGCCTGCCACGGGCGCTGCAGCGGGGGCCGCGACGGCTCAGGCGGCGGCGTCGGCGTATGCGCGTTCGGCTTCGGCGGGCGCCAGGGCTGCGGCTGCGGCGTCGGCCGCTGCCAGCGCGGCGTCGGCGAGGAATTCGCGCGCTCCGCTCGACGATTTCGACTGGGACATGTGATGAGCCGCAAACATCGCCGCAGCGCGGCTGCGCTCGTCTACGACGCCCACGGCGGCGACGCCGCTCCGCGCGTGATCGCCAAGGGTTACGGCATGCTGGCCGAGATGATCGTGCAGCGCGCGAAGGAAGCCGGGCTGTACGTGCATGAGGCGCCGGAAATGGTCTCGCTGCTGATGCAGGTGGACCTCGACGCACGCATTCCGCCGCAGCTGTATCAGGCGGTGGCGGAATTGCTGGCGTGGCTGCATCGGCTGGAAAGCGGGGCGGAGCACGAGCCGCCGCATGCCGCGCCGGGCGGCGCGAAGGGCCGCGCCGACGATGTCACCGATGTCGTCGCGGTCGATGTGGAGGGAGGAGCGGGCGGGCGCTGATCGGGCCACATCAGGCACGCCGCCCCACGCTTCCGCACCGCAGCTCGCCCCTCAGAACCGCATCATCAGTTTGAGCAGCGCGTCGACGCGCTTGCCATAGGGCGGCGCGATCCATCCGCGCGCATTCAGACGCGCCTGCGTGAGCACCGGCTTCATCTTCGAGAACGTCACGAAGCCTTCGTAGCCGTGATACGCGCCCATGCCGCTTGCGCCCACTCCGCCGAACGGCAGGCTTTCGCACGCGAGGTGCATCAGCGTTTCGTTGATTGCCATGCCGCCCGCGACGGTTTCATGCGTGACGCGCTCGATGGTCGCGGCGTCGTCCGCATACAGGTAGAGCGCAAGCGGGCGCGGCCGCGCGTTGATCCAGGCGATGGCTTCGTCGAGCGTGTCGTACGCAACGATGGGCAGCAGCGGGCCGAAGATCTCCTCCTGCATCAGCGCACACCCTTCAGGAGTATTCGTCACGACCACAGGCGCAAAGCGCCGGCTGGCGGCATCGGGCCCGCAGTCGGTCAACGGATGCAGTTGCGCGCCCGCGGCTGCGGCTTCGTCTGCGAGACGCTCGAGCCGCTCGAAGTGCCGCGAGGAAATGATCGACGTGTAGTCCGGGTTCCGCGCGAAGCCCGGATACATCTGCGCCATTCGGACCCGCGCCCGGTCGATGAAAGCCTGCTCCTTGCCGCGCGGCACCAGCACGTAGTCGGGCGCGACGCAGGTCTGCCCGGCGTTGAGCGTTTTCCCGGCGATGAGGTTATCCACGGCATTGTCAAAACGCGCGTGCGCGCCGATGATCGCAGGCGATTTGCCGCCGAGCTCCAGCGTGACGGGCGTCAGATTGGCGGCCGCCGCACGCATTACTTCATGGCCGATTTTCGTCGACCCGGTAAACAGCAAATGATCGAATGGCTGCGCGCTGAACGCGGCGGCCAGCGCGGCGTCGCCGTTCACCACAGCGACATGGTCGCGAGCAAAGGTCTCGCCTATCAGCTTCTCGAACAACGCGGACGTGCGCGGCGTCAGTTCCGACATCTTGATAATGGCGCGATTGCCGGCAGTGAGCGCGCTGATGAGCGGCCCGGCGGCCAGCAGGACCGGATAGTTCCACGGCACGATAATGCCGACCACGCCGAGCGGCTGCGGCACCACCTTCGCGCGCGCGGGCAACAGCCACTTGTTGGTGCTGCGGCGCTGCGCTTTCATCCACCGTTTGCCGTGCCGCAGCGCCGCGTCGATTTCCCCCTTCAGCAGCAGGAATTCGGCGAGCAGCACTTCCTGCCTCGCGCGATTGCCGAAGTCGGCGCTCATCGCGTGGGCGAGCGCGTCGCGATTGTCGAGCAGCACTTTGCGCAGGGCTCTCAGGTGTGCTGCGCGTGTTTCCCACGACGGATACGGCGCGCGCCAATACGCTTGGCGCTGCTCGCAAAGCAGCGCTTCGAGCGCGGCGACTTCCGTCAGATCGTTCTTCATTGTTCACTACTCCCTGATGAAAGAGGCGCGCTCGGGCCGCGCGCTTATAGATGTTGTCAGTGTTTGAATCTCAAGCCGGAAAAGCCCTTTCGATAATTGCCGCATGATCGAGCGTAGCGGGCAGCGTGCCGTACACGCGGCCGCTTTCGCCGCAGCCGTCAGCAAGACGCGTGGCGATGAACGCCTCGGCCACGGCGGCCGGCGCGTGCGCGACGAGCAGCGTGGCCTGCGCAATCAGCACGATTTGCTGCGCGATGCGCCGCGCCGAGGCCTCGCGATGTTCGGCGGGCCCGTTCAAGGTCGCGGCGAGCTTGCCGAGCGCGGCGCCCAACGCCGGATGCGCGGCGGCGTTGGCCTGCCATTGCGCGAATAGCGCCTGTGCCGCTTCGGGTTCGCGCTCCATCGCGCGCAGCACGTCGAGGCACATCACGTTGCCCGAGCCTTCCCAGATCGAGTTGACGGGCGCCTCGCGGTAGAAGCGCGCCATCGGGCCGGTCTCGACATAGCCGTTGCCGCCCCACACTTCCATCGCCTCGCCGGTGAATTCGAGCGTGCGCTTGCAGACCCAGTATTTCGCAGCGGGTGTCACGATGCGCCGCCACGCGCGTTCGGCGAGCGTCGCCGTGGAACTGGCCGCCGAACTGGCCGCCGAACTGGCCGTGGAACTGGCGGTGGAGGTTGCCCGCGCGGCGTCCGCAGACTGCTCGAACGCGTGCGCGAGCCGCATGAACAGCACGGTGGCCGCTTCGGACTCCAGCGCGAGGTCGGCCAGCACGTTGCGCATCAACGGCTGGTCGGCGAGACGGCGGCCGAACGCGCTGCGGTGGCGCGCATGATGGATCGCCTGCACGAGCGCCGCCCGCATCAGCGCCGCGCTGCCGATCACGCAATCGAGCCGCGTGTAGTTCGCCATTTCGATGATGGTCGGCACACCACGCCCTTCGTCGCCGATCATGATGCCGAATGCGTCGAGGAACTCGACTTCGCTGCTCGCATTCGAGCGGTTGCCGAGCTTGTCTTTCAGACGCTGGATCTGCACCGCGTTCTTGCTGCCGTCGGGCGTGAAGCGCGGCACGAAGAAGCACGAGAGCCCGACGTGATCGTGCGTGCGCGCCAGCACCAGATGAGCGTCGCATTGCGGCGCCGAGAAAAACCATTTGTGCCCGATGAGTTCATAAGCGCCGCCGCGCCCGCCGGCGGCAATCGCGCGCGCCTGGGTCTGGTTGCTGCGCACGTCCGAGCCGCCCTGTTTTTCGGTCATGCCCATGCCGATCATCGCGGAATGCTTTTGCGCGAGGGGCAGGTCGCGCGGGTCGTGCTCGCGCGCATACAGCTTGTCGCGCAGCGTGTCGAAGAGTTGTGGTTCACGCTGCAATACCGGAATGCTCGCGAACGTCATGGTCAACGGACACAGCGAGCCCGATTCGATCTGCGCGTGCAGAAAGTAGCCCGCGCAGCGTGCGGCCATTGCGCCGGGCCGCGGGTCGGAGAACGGCAGCGCGTGCAGCCTCTCGCGTCGCAACAGCGCGAGTAGCTCGTGCCACGCGGGATGGAACTCGAGCGCGTCGATCCTCTCGCCACGCGGGCTATGCGTGACCAGTTCGGGCGTGTGACGATTGGCAAGCTCGGCGAGTGCGAGCGTGTCCGGCGCGGTGAGCGCCGCGCCGTGGCGCAGCAATGCGTCGCGATGCCATGCAGCGCCGTCGCGTTCGAGTGCGTTCGCGAGCGCGGCGTCGGTGGAAAAAAGGTTGTAGTCCGCGAGCGGCGGCACCTGATTGGTGACGTCGTGAGTCTGGCCGAAGCTATGGCGTTGCATCTGCTGTCTCCGTTCGCCGCAGGTCGCGGCAGGCTCGTCGGCGCGTTTCCCGCGCGGCATGGTGTGCCCTCGATGCGCTTTGCACACGCGGTGGCCGGCAGGGTTCGGGCTGCGCCGATTGAGTGCCGTTCGACCGTTGCTCGAGCGTCGTTTGATCGCCGCGTGTCTGCCGCGCGCTGCCGGCGCGCTGTGCGCGAGCCGCTGTTTGAATGCCGCCAGCGGCCTTCCGGCGGGCGCCTGCGGGTCTTTCATCATAGGGGCGCGAGGGCGCTTGCGTTTAGAGTAATCGCTCTGACGCGAAGCTGCCGCGGCACTGGAAGCCTCCCTACAATGCCGGGAAACACACGTAGACAAGTGTGCACGAGACAGGGCGTGCGGACAACGCAGCCCATCAGGAGGAGCGATGGAATACGACTACATCATCGTCGGCGCCGGGTCGGGCGGCTGCGCGCTCGCGAGCCGTCTCGCGGACAACTGTCCGGACGCGACAATCGCGCTGATCGAGGCGGGCCCGCACACGAAGCGCAACCTCTTCGTGAACATGCCGGTGGGCGTCGCCGCGGTGGTGCCGTACCGGCTCAAAACCAACTATGGCTATCTGACGACGCCGCAGCCCGGTCTGGCGGGCCGCCAGGGTTATCAGCCGCGCGGGCGTGGCTTGGGCGGGTCGAGTGCGATCAACGCGATGATCTACACGCGCGGCCATCCGCTGGATTACGACGAATGGGCGCAACTCGGCTGTGAAGGCTGGTCGTGGCAGGACGTGCTGCCGTATTTCCGCCGCGCCGAGGGCAACGAGCGCGGCGCGAGCGCGTGGCACGGCGACAGCGGCCCGCTCACCGTGTCGGACCTGCGGTACCGCAATCCGTTTTCGAAACGTTTCGTGCAGGCCGCGCTGGAAGCGGGCTACCAGCCGAACGACGACTTCAACGGCGCGGATCAGGAGGGCATCGGCTTTTATCAGGTCACGCAGCGCGACGGCCGGCGTTGCAGCGTGGCGCGCGCGTATATCTACGACCGCGAGCGCGCCAATCTCCACACCATCGCGGACGCCACCGTGCTGCGCGTGGTCTTCAGGGACAAGCGCGCGAGCGGCGTGGATGTGGTGCGCGGCGGCCGCCGCGAAACGCTGAGCGCGCGCGCCGAAGTCATACTGGCGGCCGGCGCGTTCAATTCGCCGCAACTGCTGATGTGCTCGGGCATCGGACCAGCCGAGCATCTGCAGGCGCATGACATACAAGTCGTGCACGACGCGCCCGAGGTCGGCCAGAATCTGATCGATCACGTCGATTTCACAATCAACAAGCGGGTCTCGTCAATCGAGCCGACCGGCTTTTCCGTGCGCGGCATTGCGCGAATGGTGCCGCAGTTCGTCTCGTTCATGCGCCATGGCCGCGGCATGCTGTCGAGCAATGTTGCCGAGGCGGGCGGCTTTCTGAAGAGCAGGCCCACGCTCGAGCGGCCCGACCTGCAACTGCACTTCTGCGCGGCTCTGGTCGACGACCATAACCGGCACATGCATTGGGGCCACGGCTATTCGCTGCATGTGTGCGTGCTGCGGCCGTTCAGCCGCGGCACGGTGACGCTCGCGAACGCCGATGCGCGCGCGGCGCCGGTGATCGACCCGCGTTTTTTCAGCGATTCGCGCGATCTCGATCTGCTGGTGGAGGGCGTACACATGGCGCGGCGCATTCTCGACGCGCCGTCGCTCGCGCTGCACGGCGGCCGCGAGCTGTACACGCGGCCGGGCCAGACCGACGAGCAATTGCGCCGGACCATCGCCGAGCATGCGGATACGATCTATCACCCGGTCGCCACCTGCCGGATGGGCGGCGACGCGCGCTCGGTGGTGGATCCGCAGTTGCGCGTGCGAGGCGTCGCGGGGCTGCGGGTCGTCGATGCATCGGTAATGCCGACGTTGATCGGCGGCAATACGAATGCGCCTACGGTGATGATCGGCGAACGCGCAGCCGAACTGATCACGGCGAGCCGCAAGCAGCCGCGAGCGGTGGACGCGGTGGACGCGGTGCAATTGCAAGGCGCGGCGGCGCGGCCGACGGTGCCGACAGCCGACGCCGCATGAGCGCCCGGCCGCGCGCCACCCAAACCGTCATTCCGGCCGTACCGCCTGAAGCGGCGCGGCGATGCCCGTCAGGCCGAGCATCAGATCGTCGCCGGCGCGGCCGGGCAGCGTCTCGCGGGCGACCTCCAGCCAGGCGCGCGCGGCGTGCGATAGATAACCGTCGCGACGCCAGCCGATTGCCATTTCCCACGGAATCTCCGGTTCCACGACCGGCCGGCAGGTGAACTGCGCGGCATCTAGGCGGCGGCAATAAGGCGCGGGCAACAGCGCAATGCCGACGCCCGCGAGCACCAGCGCCGCCATGAAATCCCAGTGTCCGCTGCGCCCGACGATAGTCGGCGTGAAGCCGGCCGTGCGGCACGCGCCCAGCACCACGTCGTTGAGCGCGAGGCTCTCGCCATAGAACACGAACGGCTCGTTCGCGAGTTGCGCGAGCGGCACTTCGCGCAATTCGTCCCAGCGCGAGCCGGTGCGCGCCACGAGCCACAGCAACTGGCGCGTGATGGGCAGCACCTCAATGTTGTCCGGGTCCACTGGCTGCAGCACCCCGCCCAGTTCGAGTTCACCGTTGATGAGCGCGGTCTCGATGGCGCGCGAGCCTTGCTCGAACAGCTTCAGTTCGATTTTCGGGTAGCGCTGCCGGAACGTGGCGATGGCCGGCGTGAACAGCGACCCGCCCATCGGCGGAATACCGATGGTGAGTTCGCCGTGGCCGAGCGTGCCCAGGTCGTTGAGCTCCGCCTGCAACTGCGCGTGCGCGGCGAGCACCTCCTGGCCGCGCTGATAGACGATGCGGCCGGCGTCCGTCAAGACCATCTGCCGCCCGTCGCGCAGCAGCAGGGGCGAGCCGATTTCGTCTTCGAGCGACTTCACCATCTTGCTGATGGTGGGTTGGGTGACGAACATCTGCTCGGCGGCGACAGTGAAACTCTGCTGACGAACGACTTCGACGAAATAGCGCAGCGCACGCAGTTCCACGGTCGGCTCCAGATTCCATATTGGAATGAACCGGACGATTGTAAGTCATGCCTTTTATGGCCGCGAGGCCGCAACGCCGCGTTTTCGACATGACTCAAGCTGCCGAGCTTTATCGGGATGAGCGGCGCACCCCGCGCGCTACCATCGGCGCTTTCCGCTCTCGCCGTCCGCCGCATTCCGCCCATGACGCCTGACTCCGGCATCTGCATCGTAATTCCCTGCTACAACGGCGCGGCGACTCTTGCTCGCGCGCTGCAAAGCTGCAGCGCGCAGCCGGAGGCGGCGCAAATCATCGTGGTGGATGACGCTTCGACCGATGCGTCCGCACAGCTCGTTCTGCACTATGCGCGCTGCGATCCGCGCGTTCAGTTGCTGCGCATGCCCGAGAACGGCGGCGCGGCGCGGGCGCGCAACTGGGGCGCGCTGCACGCGTCGCACGATCTACTCGCCTTTCTGGATGCCGACGACGAATACCTGCCCGGCGCGCTCGCGGCGGCCCGCGCATTCTTCGCGCATAACCCCGCACGGGTGTCGGTGCGGCTCGACGTCGACTATGCGGGGTTCCCGGCCGAAATCTGCGCGCACCCCGATTTTGCCCAGCACGCGGCCACCCTGAGCAACACGGTCCCTAGCAGCCTGGTCGTGCGACGGGCTGCATTCGCCGCGCTCGGCGGCTTTCCGATGGATCAGGCGTTTCGCCGTCTGGGCGGCGAGGACGGCGCGTTTTCGTGGGCGCTGCGCGAGGTTTTCGGCAATCCGCGTTTGCAGGACGCCAAGCGCGTGCGCATGCATTACCACACGAATATTCACGCGGAGCGCTATTTCCGGATCGCGTTCGGCTGGCTCAAGCCCGATCCCGCCGACGTCGCCGACGCCTTCTGCGTTTCACAGCGCTTTCTCGACAGGGCGCGAGCGGGAATCGGCCAGGTGCGCCGCGCGTGCGTGGAGGCGGAGGCGGCTGCGCATGCGGCCAGCGGCGCTCCGGCGGCGTGAGCGGGGTAGATGAGCGCGGGGTAAGAATGGCGGTGGGACCGCTTTTGCCCGCGGGTTCTGCCTCTGGGCGGCACTAGCACGGCTTTGGACAAGGCGCTGCGGGCAGCGTGAGGCAAAGCGGCACACAAGGCGCTTAACAAAGCCGGCAAACCCCAACGCCGCACCTGAGTCCGCGTGTCGTCACGAGAATCCGCTGATCGTGACGAGAATCCGTGCGTCGTCAAGAAAAACCACGTGTCGCCCAAGAATCCGCGCGCCCCACCGCCATCCCGATTTGCTACAATCGCCGTTCGTCTTCGAGGAGCGTTGCGACGGGTACCGCGAATTCCGCATATTCGCCGGCCGCCCGCCAGGCTCGAAGGCTTCAATCGGAGGGTCCGGATGCGCTGTCGCGCTGTCCGCCAACCGCATCGAACCGCGCTCACGTCAAATTTCTAGTCACTACTTAGAAAGGAGGGCGTGATGAACGCCGCAGTTATCGATTCCAAAAATTCCCAGGACTACCTCGTTGCCGACATGTCGCTTGCCGACTGGGGCCGCAAGGAACTCACGATTGCCGAGACCGAAATGCCCGGTCTCATGCAAACGCGCGACGAATACAAGGCGCAGCAGCCGCTGAAGGGCGCGCGCATCGCCGGCTCTCTGCACATGACGATTCAAACCGGCGTGCTCATCGAAACGCTGACCGCGCTGGGCGCGGACGTGCGCTGGGCCTCGTGCAACATCTTCTCGACGCAGGACCACGCGGCCGCCGCCATCGCCAAGGCCGGCACGCCGGTGTTCGCGTTCAAGGGCGAGTCGCTCGACGAATACTGGGAATTCTCGCACCGCATCTTCGAATGGCCGAACGGCGAGTTCGCCAACATGATTCTGGACGACGGCGGCGACGCGACGCTGCTCCTGATTCTCGGCTCGAAAGCGGAGAAAGACCGCTCGGTGATCGCCAAGCCGACCAACGAGGAAGAAGTTGCGCTGTACAAGTCGATCGAGCGTCATCTGGATGCCGATCCGACGTGGTATTCCACGCGTCTTTCGCACATCAAGGGCGTCACGGAAGAGACGACGACCGGCGTGCACCGTCTGTATCAGATGGAAAAGGAAGGGCGCCTGCCGTTCCCGGCCATCAACGTGAACGACTCGGTCACCAAGTCCAAGTTCGACAACCTGTATGGCTGCCGCGAGTCGCTGGTGGACGGCATCAAGCGCGCAACCGACGTGATGATCGCGGGCAAGATTGCGGTCGTGGCAGGTTACGGCGACGTGGGCAAGGGCTGCGCGCAGTCGCTGCGCGGCCTCGGCGCGACCGTGTGGGTCACGGAAATCGACCCGATCTGCGCATTGCAGGCGGCAATGGAAGGCTACCGCGTCGTGACGATGGAATATGCGGCTGACAAGGCCGACATCTTCGTGACGGCGACCGGCAACTACCACGTGATCAACCACGACCACATGAAGGCGATGCGCCACAACGCGATCGTCTGCAACATTGGTCACTTCGATTCGGAAATCGACGTAGCGTCGACGCGCCAGTACCAGTGGGAAAACATCAAGCCGCAGGTCGACCACATCATTTTCCCGGACGGCAAGCGCGTCATCCTGCTGGCCGAAGGCCGCCTCGTGAATCTGGGTTGCGCGACCGGCCACCCGTCGTTCGTGATGTCGAACTCGTTCACCAATCAGACGCTCGCGCAGATCGAACTGTTCACGCAGGGCGACAAGTACGAAAACCGCGTGTACGTGCTGCCGAAGCACCTGGACGAGAAGGTGGCGCGCCTGCATCTCGCGCGCATTGGCGCACACCTGACCGAGCTGTCGGACGCGCAGGCGAGCTACATCGGCGTCGAAAAGAACGGTCCGTTCAAGCCGAACCATTACCGCTACTAAGCACGTGCGTTGCCGTACGCCTGCCGCGCGCGAGCGCGCGGGCGGCCGGAAAGCATGACGGTATGACGACGGGGCGGCGCGCATGCGCCGCTTTGTTCGCCATGCCTGCTTTCCATCGTTAAACCATCGTTAAGCGGACATTCTGCCTGCAAGGAGCTTTACATGACCGTGCTGCTGACCTGGCTGATCAATGCGCTGGCGCTCCTGATCATTACCTACCTCGTTCCGTCGATCCATATCCGCAGTTTCGGCACCGCGCTGATTGTCGCGGTGGTGCTCGGCCTGATCAATACGATCCTGCGGCCGGTGCTGATCCTGTTGACGCTGCCCGTCACGATTCTCACGCTCGGGCTCTTCATTCTGGTGGTCAACGCGCTGTGTTTCTGGCTTTGCGCGTCGCTGCTGAAGGGGTTCGAAGTATCGGGGTTCTGGTCGGCGTTCTTCGGCTCGATTCTGTACAGCATCGTTTCATGGCTGCTGTCCGCGCTCATTTTCGGCAACCGCAGTCTCGGTTGACATACTGAATCATGAACCCGATCGAACTTTCATTCGAATTCTTCCCGCCGAAGACGCAGGAAGGCGTCGACAAGCTGCGCGCGACGCGTGCGCAGCTTGCGCAGCTCAAGCCCAAGTTCGTGTCCGTCACGTTCGGCGCCGGCGGCTCGACGCAACAGGGCACGCTCGATACCGTCGTCGATATGGCGAAGGAAGGGCTCGAGGCGGCACCGCATCTATCGTGCATCGGCTCGTCCAAGGAGAGCTTGCGCGCGATCCTCAACCAGTACCGCGCGCATGGCATCCGCCATATCGTCGCGCTGCGCGGCGACCTGCCGTCGGGCATGGGCGAGGTCGGCGAGCTGCGTTACGCGTCGGAGCTGGTGAGCTTTATTCGCGCGGAGTTCGGCGACTGGTTCTGGATCGAGGTGGCCGGCTATCCGGAATACCACCCGCAGTCGCGCTCGCCGCGTCACGATCTGGAAAACTTCGCCCGCAAGGTGAAGGCCGGCGCCAATTCGGCGATCACGCAGTACTTCTTCAATGCAGACGCGTACTTCCGTTTTGTCGACGACGCCAGAAAGCTCGGCGTCGACGTGCCGATCGTGCCGGGCATCATGCCGATCACGAACTTCTCGCAACTGATGCGCTTTTCGGAGATGTGCGGCGCGGAAGTGCCGCGCTGGATCGCGCGCCGGCTGGAGAGCTTCGGCGACGACCGGGAGTCGATCCGCGCCTTCGGGCTGGACGTGGTGACGGACCTGTGTCAACGGCTCATTGACGCGAAGGTGCCCGGTCTGCATTTCTATACGCTCAACGGCGCGGCGGCGACCAAGGCGATTTGTGAGCGGTTGAAGGGCTGAGCGGCCACCACGCTCGCGCTGTCCTGATGTTTGTGCTGCCGGAGCGTCGCGCGGATCTATGCGCGGCGGCTCCGGCAGTTGTCTTTGTCCGACGCCCCGTGCGGAAGCACCCAATCAGAAAAGCGAAGACCGATTCGCCTGGGCGGCTCGCATGTCCTACCCTGAAAGACATCCGAAAGAGGCATCTCAATATGCGCCGAGGCGCACTGGCTGCGGCGTCGCGGATAATTTCCTCTGCTTGTGAGGCCGGGGAAAGCTCAGTAATATCGCGCTACGCTGGCGTCAGCCAGCCCCGAACCTGGAGGAAACATGAAGCAAAACAATCTGTTGCGCGCCGCGCGTGTTACGACGCTCGTCGCAGCTGCAGCGGCATCGATGCTGGGCGCAAGCGTCGCGCGGGCTGAGATTCCGAATAAAACCCTGGTCTATTGCTCAGAAGGCAGCCCCGCGGGTTTCGATCCGGCCCAATACACCACGGGCACCGATTTCACGGCCAATACGTTCACCGTTTATAACCGTCTCGTCGAATTCGAACGCGGCGGCACCAAGGTCGAGCCTGGCCTCGCAGAAAAGTGGGATGTCTCCGCAGACGGCAAGACGTACACCTTCCATCTGCGTCATGGCGTGAAGTTCCAGACCACGTCGTTCTTCAAGCCCACACGCGAATTCAACGCAGATGACGTCGTGTTCTCGTTCGAGCGCATGCTCGACGCGAATCAGGCGTTCCGCAAGGCTTACCCCGTGCAGTTCCCGTACTTCACGGACATGGGCCTCGACAAGCTGATCACCAAGGTCGAGAAGGTCGACCCGTACACGGTCAAGTTCACGCTGAAGGAAGTCAACGCGCCGTTCATCCAGAACATGGCGATGGAATACGCGTCGATTCTCTCCGCGGAATACGGCGACCAGCTGCTGAAGGCCGGCAAGGCCGCCGACATCAACCAGTTCCCGGTCGGCACGGGTCCGTTCATCTTCCGCAGCTATACGAAAGACGCGACCATCCGTTTCGACGGCAATCCCGATTACTGGAAGCCGAATGCGGTCAAGATCTCGAAGCTGATCTTCTCGATCACGCCGGACGCCGGCGTGCGCGTGCAGAAGCTCAAGCGCGACGAATGCCAGGTGATGAGCTATCCGCGTCCGGCCGACATCGCGCCGCTCAAGTCGGAAGCCAACGTCGCAATGCCGTCGCAGCCGGGCTTCAACCTCGGCTATCTCGCGTACAACGTGTCGCACAAGCCGGTCGACAAGGTCGAAGTGCGTCAGGCGCTCGACATGGCAATCAACAAGAAGGCGATCATCGACTCGGTGTACCAGGGCGCCGGCCAGGCCGCAACGAATCCGATGCCGCCGACCCAATGGTCCTATGACAAGAACCTGAAGAGCGCATCGTACGATCCGGAAAAGGCCAAGGCGCTGCTCGCGAAGGCTGGTTATCCGAACGGCTTCGACATTACGCTGTGGGCCATGCCGGTGCAACGCCCGTACAACCCGAACGCCCGCCTGATGGCGGAAATGATCCAGGCCGACTGGGCCAAGATCGGCGTGAAGGCGAAAATCGTCACGTACGAGTGGGGTGAGTACATCAAGCGCGCGCACGCCGGTGAAGACGACACGATGCTGATCGGCTGGACGGGCGACAATGGCGATCCGGACAACTGGCTCGGCACGCTGCTCGGCTGCGACGCGGTGAACGGCAACAACTTCTCGAAGTGGTGCCACAAGCCTTTCGAAGACCTGATCCAGAAGGGCCGCGCCACGTCCGATCAGGGCGCGCGCGTCGCCGCTTACACCAAGGCTCAGGAAATCTTCGCGCAGCAACTGCCGTTCTCGCCGATCGCGCACTCGACCGTTTATCAGCCTGTCAGCAAGAAGGTAGTCGACATGCGTATCGAGCCGCTCGGCTATGCCCGCTTCGACGGCGTGAGCGTCAAGTAAGGCACCCGGCAGATGTCGGGCAAGTCGTAAAATTCGCGCAGTACGCTTTTCGCACGGTTAGAAAACTGGTCGAAATGGTCCGGCGACCGGGGTCACGAGCCCTCGTCGCCGGTTGCGTTTTTTCTTCATCAAGACCATAGGGACGAACCATGTTCCGCTTTGTTTTGCGCCGCATAGGCATGGTGATACCGACGTTCATCGGCATCACGATCCTGGCATTCGCGCTGATTCACCTGATACCGGGCGATCCCATCGAAGTGATGATGGGCGAGCGCGGCGTCGATCCGGCCATGCATGCGGCAGCGATGCACCGGCTGGGGCTCGACGAGCCGTTGCCGCTGCAGTACGTCCATTACATCGGCCGAGCGCTGCACGGCGACCTCGGCACCTCCATCATCACCAACACCAGCGTCATGGGCGAATTCCTCGGCCGGTTTCCCGCGACCGTCGAACTGTCGATTTGCGCGATGCTGTTCGCGCTGATCGTCGGCCTGCCCGCGGGCGTGTTCGCGGCGCTCAGGCGCGGCACGGCAGTCGATCACGGCGTGATGGGCACGGCGCTCACTGGTTATTCGATGCCGATCTTCTGGTGGGGCTTGATCCTCATCATGGTGTTCTCCGTCAAGCTCGGCTGGACGCCGGTGTCGGGCCGCATTGCGGTCGAATACGACATTCATCAGACCGGCTTCATGCTGATCGACGCGATGATGTCCACCGACGAAGGCGCGTTCAAATCGGCATTGAGCCATCTGATCCTGCCGGCCATCGTGCTCGGCACGATTCCGCTCGCGGTGGTCGCACGCATGACGCGCTCGTCGATGCTCGAAGTGCTGCGCGAGGACTACATTCGCACGGCTCGCGCGAAGGGTTTGTCGCCGGGGCGTGTGATCGTCGTGCATGCGTTGCGCAATGCGCTGATTCCGGTCGTGACGGTGATCGGCCTGCAGGTCGGCACGCTGCTCGCGGGCGCGGTGCTGACCGAGACGCTGTTCTCGTGGCCCGGCATCGGCAAGTGGCTGATCGACGCAATTGGCCGTCGCGACTATCCGGTCGTGCAGGGCGGCATCCTGATGATCGCGACGCTGGTGATTTTCGTGAATCTCGTCGTCGATCTGCTGTACGGCGTGCTCAACCCGCGCATCCGCCATACGAGGTAATCACGACCATGGCAGACATACAAAACACAGTCCCCACCGCAGTCACGCCGCCCAGTGGCCGCGCCATTGCCGCCCGCGAATTCTGGGCCAACTTCTCGCGCAATCGCGGCGCGGTCGGCGCCGGAATCGTCGTCCTGCTGTTGATCGTCGTGGCGATTTTCGCGCCGCTCATCGCGCCGCACAGCCCGATCGAACAGTACCGCGACTTCGTGAAGATTCCGCCTGCATGGCTCGAAGGAGGCAACTGGAAGTTCATTCTCGGCACCGACGAAGCGGGCCGCGACATCCTCTCGCGTCTGATGTACGGCGCGCGGCTGTCGTTCTGGATCGGCTTCGTTTCGGTGGTGCTCGCGCTGATTCCGGGCATCGTGCTCGGTCTGATCGCGGCGTTCTTCGAGAAATGGGCCGATACGCCCATCATGCGGATCATGGACGTGCTGCTCGCGTTGCCTTCGCTGCTGCTCGCGGTGGCGGTCGTGGCGATCATCGGTCCGGGTCTCGTCAATACGATGCTGGCGATTGCGATCGTCGCGCTGCCGGGCTATGTGCGCCTGACGCGCGCGTCGGCGCAAGGCGAGTTGCAGAAGGAATACGTGACGGCTTCGCGCGTGGCGGGCGCCGGCACCTTGCGGCTCATGTTCTCGCAAGTGCTGCCCAACTGCACGGCGCCGCTGATCGTGCAGGCCACGCTCGGGTTTTCGTCGGCGATTCTGGATGCGGCCGCTCTCGGCTTTCTGGGCCTCGGCGTGCAGCCGCCATCGGCCGAGTGGGGCGCGATGCTCGCTTCGGCGCGCGACTACATCGACAGTGCATGGTGGATCGTCACGATGCCTGGTTTGTCCATCCTGATCTCGGTGCTCGCAATCAACCTGCTCGGCGACGGGCTGCGCGACGCACTCGATCCGAAACTCAAGCGGATGGCATAAATGAGCAACAACCTACTAACCATCCGCAATCTCGCGGTGAACTTCAACGGCTTGCCCGCTGTCGACCGTATCAATCTCGACGTTGCGCCCGGTGAAGTGCTGGGCGTCGTCGGCGAATCGGGCTCGGGCAAGAGCGTGACGATGATGGCGCTGATGGGCCTGATCGACGCGCCCGGCAAGGTCACCGCCGACGAGATCACGTTCAACGGCCGCGACCTGCTCAAGGCATCGGCGAAGGAGCGTCGCAAGATCATCGGCAAAGACATCGCGATGGTGTTCCAGGACGCGCTGACCAGTCTGAACCCGAGCTACACGGTCGGCTATCAGATCAAGGAAGTGCTGAAGCTGCACGAAGGTCTGCGCGGCGCGGCGCTCGACAGGCGCGCGCTCGAACTGCTCGACCAGGTCGGCATTCCGGACGCGAAGAACCGCATTGGCGCGTTTCCGCATCAAATGTCGGGCGGCATGAACCAGCGCGTGATGATCGCCATGGCCATTGCCTGCAACCCCAAGCTGCTGATCGCCGACGAGCCCACCACCGCGCTCGACGTGACGATCCAGGCGCAGATCATGGAACTGCTGATGCGTTTGCAGAAGGAGCGCGGCATGGCGCTCGTGCTGATCTCGCACGACCTGGCAGTGGTGTCCGAGGTCGCGCAGCGCGTCGCGGTCATGTACGCTGGCGAAGTGATCGAAACCAACAAGGTGCCGGACATTTTCGCCGCGCCTCATCATCCATACACGGAAGCGCTGCTGGCGGCGATTCCCGAGCACAACGTGGGCGCCGTGCGGCTTGCCGCGCTGCCGGGCATGGTGCCGGGGCGTGACGACCGTCCCAGGGGCTGTCTGTTCGCGCCGCGCTGTAAGTACATGGTCGATGACTGCAACAAGGGGCGCCCCGCGCTCGCCCCCATGCAGGGCCATGCGGAAGTGGCGCGCGTGCGCTGCATCAAACCCTTGAACCTCGCCGGCGACGCGAACGTTCACACTCATGGAGGCGCACGATGAACGCAGTACCCGAAACGCGGCGCCAGTCGGACCATGCGGGCGACCACGTACTGGTCGCCGACAAGCTCGCGCGCTACTACACGGTCAAACGGGGCATGTTCGCCACGGGCACGGTCAAGGCGCTGAACGGCGTGTCGTTTGCGCTGGAACGCGGCAAGACGCTTGCCGTGGTGGGCGAATCCGGCTGCGGCAAGTCGACGCTCGCGCGCCAGCTCACCATGATCGAATCGCCCAGTGCGGGCCGTCTGTTGGTCGACGGCGAAGACGTGGCCGGCGCCGATCACGCGAAGATCGCGGCGCTGCGGCGGCGCGTGCAGATGGTGTTCCAGAACCCGTTTGCGTCGCTCAATCCGCGCAAGACCGTCGAGCAGACGCTTGGCGAGCCGCTCGCCATCAATACGCAACTGAGCGCCACGGAACGCGCCGAACGCATCGCGCAGATGATGCGCACGGTGGGTCTGCGGCCTGAGCACGCGAAGCGCTATCCGCATATGTTCTCGGGCGGGCAGCGTCAGCGCGTGGCGATTGCGCGTGCGATGATTCTGGACCCGCAAATCGTCGTCGCTGACGAGCCGGTGTCGGCGCTCGACGTGTCGATCCAGGCGCAGATTCTGAATCTGTTCATGGATCTCCAGCAGCAGTTCAAGACCAGCTACGTGTTCATCTCGCACAATCTGTCAGTGGTCGAGCATATTGCTGACGACGTGATGGTGATGTACTTCGGCGGCGTGGCGGAACTCGGCGACAAGAAGCGGATTTTCTCCAAGCCGCGGCATCCGTACACGCGCGCGCTGATGTCGGCGACGCCGTCCATCTTCGAGGCGGATCGCACCATCAAAATCAAGCTGCAAGGTGAAATGCCCTCGCCGCTGAATCCGCCGTCGGGTTGCACGTTCCATCAGCGCTGCCCGTATGTGATCGACCGCTGCCGCAGCGAGGAGCCGAAGCTGCGCGAAGTGGATGGCCGTCAGGTGTCGTGTCACCGCGCCGAGGAGGTGGGGGACGTGGATGCCTGATGCGCTGGCGGCGCGTCGTCCTGCGCGCCGCTCGCGTGAAGGCGGCCGCCGCGCTGCCTTCATGCGACGCTTGCGGGCGCGTGCACTGAATGGTGCCGCGCTCGTCGGCGTTCTCTGCTGTTGTGCCCTGCTGCCCGACACCGCCGATGCGGCCGGTGCCTCGGCCAATACCGCCGCGGCATCCACCGATGCGAACGCCAAAGGCGCTCGCCCGACGGCGCCGCTGCCGCATTCGCCGCCACCGCCTCGCGCCGCGCTGCCAGGCTTCAATCCGCCGCCCGCCACGCCGGGCACGACCGCGAGCGGTCCCGTGCGCCAGCAACCGGCGCGCATGCCGTTCTATGTCGCAACGCGCGGCAATACCACCGTTTACGTGCTCGGCACGCTGCATGTGGGCGACCCCGTCGACTATCCGGCGGCCCAGCCGTTTCGTCCGCCGATCATGGGCGCGCTGGCCGCCTCGCCCACGCTTGCGCTGGAGCTTTCGCCCGACGAACTGCTGGTCTCGCAAGACGACGTCTCCAAGTACGGCGTATGCCGGCGCGACTGTCTGCCTGGCCTGTTGCCGGAGCCGCTGTGGCGCAAGCTCGCGTTGCGTCTGCGCGGCAATCCCGCGGCGCTGGATGAGATCAAGAAAATGCGGCCGTGGCTCGCCTCGCTGCTGGTGGAAACCTACGATTCGCTGAGCGCCGGTTTGCAGACCGAATACGGCACGGAAGCGCAATTGCAGAATGTCTATCTGCGCACGCGCGGCAAGATTGTCGGCCTGGAAACGTTGCCGCAGCAGATGCGCGGGTTCACCGGCCTCACGCTCGCACAGCAACGCGAAATGCTCGCGCAGGACCTCGTGCAGACGCCGGCGCAGAATGTGGAAGACGTACGCACATTGCACCGCCTGTGGCGGGTGGGCGATGCGGATGCCATCGCCGCGTGGGAGGCCGCGAAAGGGGAAAAACTGGCGCGCGACAAGCGCGTGTCAAATTCGATCGACGAAAGAATCGTCTATGCGCGCAACCGGCGCTTTGTCTCCCGAATGCTGCAGATCGCCGCGCCCAACAAGCCCGTGTTCGTCGCGATTGGCGCATTGCATCTGGGCGGACGCAAGGGCGTGCTGCAGTTGCTGCGCCAGCACGGCTTCGTGGTGGAGGCGGGATGACAGGAGGAGGGGGCCAGGGCGGCGGCGCTGGCGCGACGGAACAGAATCGAATTAAACCGGAGCGGCGAATACTGGCCGGCCCAGCTCATCCAACCGCGCCAGCGCGATTGCTCAAGCTCGCTCTAAAGCTTCCAACGCTTGCACCACTTCCCGCACCAGCCCCGCCCAATTTCCCAACTCCTGCTGCCTGAAGAGCCGCATTCCCGGGTACCACGGCGAGTCGCTGCGTGCTTGCAGCCAGCGCCAGTCGGAATTGGCCGGCAGCAGCAGCCACACCGGTTTGCCGAGCGCACCGGCCAGATGCGCGACAGCGGTATCGACGGCAATGACCAGGTCTAGGTTCATGACAAGCGCTGCGGTGTCCTCGAAGTCATATAGTTCGCCGCTGAAGTCATGCTCGCGCAACGCCTGCGGCGCGTCGGCCAGTTGCGCATGCGCCGGGCCTTTTTGCAACGGATACCAATTGACGTTCGCTACACCGGCAAGCGGATGCAGGTCGCAAAGCGCCATCGACCGGTAGCGGTCGTTGCCGAAGGTGGGGCTGCCCGCCCATACAAGGCCGACCTTGCGGTTCGCGTTGCCGCTTGTGTGCAGCTTCTTTCGCAAGGCTTCAACCTTCGCGGTGTCCGCAAAGAGATACGGCAGTTCCGCCGGAATGGTGGCGAGTTCCGTACCGACGCATGACGGCACGCTCATCATCGGCACCCAGAAGTCGTATTGCGCGCCCGGCTTGCCGGCGAACGCGCGGCGCACGCCGGGCACGCGCTGCGCAAGACGCAGCAACGGCTCGCGCACGCACACATCCACGGTCGCGCCGCGTTCGTGCAGCACGCGTGCGTAGCGCAGAAACTGGAAGTGGTCGCCGAAGCCCTGTTCGCCGACAATCAGCAAGCGCCGGCCTTCGAGCGGCTCGCCATGCCATTCGGCCACGCCACGCACCGCGAGCGCGTCGTAATCGCTCTTGCGCCAGCGCCGCGCAAACTCGGCCCAGCCCTGACGGTAGTCGCCCTGCTTGAGGAGCAGCCATGCCAGGTTCTGATGCGCGTCGGCGTAGTTCGGATCTTGCGCCAGCGCCTCGCGATAGAACCTCTCTTCTTCGGCTAGCCGTCCCTGCGCGCCGAGCGAGCCGCCCACGCACACCAGATTAGTCGGATTCGGCTTGAGTTCGACCGCGCGCCGGTAATGCGCCTCGGCGCCCGCATAGTCACCGCGCTTGCCAATCGCGCTGCCGAGGTTGACGTGCGCCTCGGCGTAATCCGGCCGCAGCGCGAGCGCGCGCTCGAAGCTGGCCACCGCGGCCTCATGCTCGCCCCGAGCGTTATACGCATTACCCGCGTTGAAGTGCGCTTCTGCCGAAGCCGGATCGAGCTGCAGCGCGTCGTGATAACAGGCTAGCGCTTCGGCGAAACGGCCGAGCTTGCCGAGCGCCGTGCCGAGGTTCAGATGCGCGTCGAAGAGCGCGGGGTTCGACGCGATCGCTAGCCGGTATTGTTCGACCGCTTCATTGAACGCACCTTGCGCCTGCAAGGCCACGCCGAAGTTGTTGCGGGCATCGGCGAAATCGGGCCGTAGCTGCAACGCCTGGTCGTAACAGATGGTGGCTTCGTCCAGACGCCCGAGCGCGGCGGCGGCAAGACCGCGGTTGCTCCAGCACGCCGCGTCCTGACGGTCGTGCTTGAGCGCCTGGCTCATGAGGATGGCGGCTGCCTCGTGCTGTCCGCGCTGATAATGCAGTACGCCGAAGTAGTGCAAGGCACGGGTGTTGGCGGGATCCAGCGTGAGTATTTCACGGTAGATGGAGTCGGCCGTGTCGAAGCGGCCGGCCTCATGCGCGCGGAGCGCGGCATCGACGAGCGACGCGACGTTGGACGACGGTGGCGGCGCGGTGCGCCCGCCGGGACGCTGTGATTGGCGTTCCATGGAGTCCTGCAGGAAGAATCACGGCGGCGCGCGTTGCACGCGCCCGCGCGTGTGGATGGGAGATCGTCCAGCATCTTATGGTCGGTCTCACGGGCCGACGTTCGGATGCATCCCATTTCCATTGCAGGCTTTTCCGGTTCGAGGGACTTCGTCGATGTGCCGCGGAAACGTCGCGCGGCACGTCGGAAACTGCTGATTTTCCTTGCTCGATGTCTTATCTGAACATCAGGAAATTGAGCAGGAAGATGTTCACCACCAGCAGCGTCAGCGCGGTCGGAATCTGCGCCTTGATCACCGCGTTCTTATCCGGCAGTTCGAGCAGCGCCGCCGGCACCATGTTGAAGTTGGCGGCCATGGGCGTCATCAGTGTGCCGCAGTAGCCGGAGAACATGCCGATCGCCACCATCACCGCCGGGTTGCCGTGGAACACGCCGACCAGAATCGGTACGCCGACGCCGCCCGTCATCACCGGAAAAGCGGCGAAGCCGTTGCCCATGACCATCGTGAAGAGCGCCATGCCGATGCAGTACACGGCCACCGCGATGAAGCGGTAGTCGAGGCTGATGTACGCGGTCGTCACGTGCGCCACGGCCTTGCCCACGCCCGCGTCCGAAAAGACGAGGCCCAGCATGCCGAGCATCTGCGGCAGCACCGCGGCCCACGAGAGCGCGTCGACGAGGCGGCGCGCTTCCTTCATCGACTGGCCGACCGTGTCGCGCGTCAGCACGCAGGCAATGGCAAGTGCGATCACACAGCCAATGCCGAAGCCGATCAGCGTGACGTTGGCTTTTTCGATCAGCGGCATGCCGCCGAACACAAGGTGGCTGGCCGACAACGTGACGATCACCGTGATCACCGGAATGGTCAGCGCGGGCACGAAAAGCTTGTTGCGAAGGCGCGCGGCACTCGCCTTGCGCGCTTCGAGCGACAGCACTTTCGGCTTGCCCGCCGTGACGCCGCCAAAGCCGGCGATCAGCGCCATCACGATCACCGCGGCGCCGACCACGGCGGGCGGCAGCTTGTCGCCGATCAGGAAGATCAGCGCGTAGAGAATCCAGAAACCGCCGGCCGTGAGGCGGCGCGGATGCTCCCTGTCGGTGACGATCATGCCGCCGATGATCAGCAGCACCACGCCCAGCAACCAGAACAGATAGGTAATCGTGAGCGTCATGCTTTGTCTCCTGCAGCCGATTGTGCCGGCGATACGGCGGCGTTACCCGCGCTGGCGTTGCCGCGCAATTCGCGGTCGAGTTTGCGGTCGAGCAGATACAGACGGAAGCCGTGAATCAGGAACGCGCAGATCGCAGTGGGAATGCCCCACACCGCCACATGAATCGGCTCGACGATAATGCCGGCCTCCTTCAGGAACGTGGTCATCAGCACAATCGCGCCGAACGCGACGAAAATGTCCTCGCCGAAGAACAGGCCCACGTTGTCCGTGGCCGCCGAGAACGCGCGCAGCTTGAAGCGCACCGCGTCGCTGATCTTGCCGAAGCGCGTTTCGGTCGCGCCTTCGGCCATGGGGGCGATGAGCGGACGAACCATCTGCGGATGTCCGCCGAGACCCGTCAGGCCGACCGCCGCGGTCAGTTCGCGCACGAGCAGATAAACGATCAGCAGACGCCCGGCCGTGGCGGCCTTGATGCCGCTAATCCACGTCTGCGCGCGCTCGCGCAGGCCGTGCCGTTCGAGCAGGCCGATCACCGCGAGCGGCAGGAGAATGATCAACGGAATGTTGCGTGTCTTGATGAAGCCGGTGCCGATCTCGGCCAGAATCTTTTCGGGCGGAAAGTGCGCGGCGAGACCGGTGCCGATGGCGGCAACCGCCACGATCAGCATCGGATTGAACCGCAATAAAAAGCCAACGATGATGATGGCCACGCCGATGAGCGGCCATAAACTGACTGTTGTCTGCATCTGGATCTCCAAACAGGTTTCATACCTCGCCGCTCGTGGCGGCTAACATGGGCCGGCGCGTGGCGATCCGCGCGCCGTCTTGTTTCCCGCGGCTCTTGGCGACCGCGTTGCTACGCACTGCAACTTCGTCTGCTACTACGACTGCTACTGCTACTGCTACTGCGTTAAATGGAAAGCACGGGCCGAAGGCACGGCAAAGCCTCCCGCACCTGGCGAACGCCCCGCGTGGAGCGGGGCGTCTGGGCGTTTCAAGGCATGACGGGAGAAGGCGCTCGCCAGCGTCAGACGCTCGCGGCACCGGCCGCGTGCACGTCGATACCGGCTTGTTCGAGCGCGCTGCGAATGCGCCGCGCGAACGCAAGTGCGTGCGGGCCGTCGCCGTGCAGGCAAATCGTTTGCGCGTGCAGCGGCACCCATTGACCGTCCACGGCGCGCACGCGCTGCTCGCGCACCATCGCGAGGGTGCGCTCCAGCACCTCGTCTTCATCGTCGAGCAGCGCGCCCGGTTCCTTGCGCGGCACGAGCGAGCCGTCGGCGCGATAGCCGCGATCGGCAAACACTTCTTCGATGGCGGTCAGGCCCGCCTCGCGCGCGGCCGTCACGAGCCCGCTGTTGGCGAGCGCGAACACGGCGACCGACGGGTCGAAGTCATGCACGGCCGAAACGATCGCATCCGCGATCTTCGGGTCGCGCGCGGCCTGGTTGTAGAGCGCGCCGTGCGGCTTGACGTGCGCGATGCGCCCGCCCTCGGCCTGCGCGATCGCCGACAGCGCGCCGAGCTGGTACAGCACGCCCGCGTAGATTTCGCTCGCGGGCAGGTCCATCTCTTTGCGGCCGAAGTTTTCCGGATCGTTAAAGCTCGGATGCGCACCGATCGACACGCCTTTCTGCACCGCCCAGCGCACGCAGTCGCGCATGGCCTTCGCGCCGCCCGCATGCCAGCCGCAGGCAATATTCGCGGAGCTGACGAGGTCGAGCAGCGCCTCGTCGGAGCCGCAGCCTTCGCCGAGATCGGCGTTCAAATCGATTTCCATGATGTTCCTCTACTCGGTTCTTGCCAGTCACAACGTCGCAACGGCCGTTTGGCGTGCGCAACGTTCTTCATGCATGGCGATGGCGGCGTCGATCTGCCGCAAATAGGTGCGCTCTTCGAGCAACGCCTGGCGCGCCTCGTAAATCGTGGTCGGGATGAAGCGCACAGCCGCGTTCAGCCGCACCTGCGCGAGCTTCCACAGGTCGGCCTGAATGACCGCGCCGATCTTCGGATAGCCGCCGGTGGTCTGCGCGTCGCTCATCAACACGATGGGCTGGCCGTTCGGCGGCACCTGGATCGTGCCCGGCAGCACCGCGTGCGACAGCAGGTCGGCCTTCTGTTTGCGTTTCAGTTCGCTGCCGGCAAGCCGGTAGCCCATGCGGTTGCTGTTCGGCGTGACGAGCCACTCGTCGGACCAGAACGACTCGTGCGCTTCTTCGGTGAAGCTGTCGTATTCCGGGCCGCGCAGCACGCGAATCGGCACCGCCCAGGGCACGCCGCCCGGATGACGGCCGCGCCGCAGCGGCTCGTCGACGAGCACGAACTTGCACCACGCGGGCGCCTTCACGCCGAACTCCGGCGCCTCGGGCGAAAAGCCGACGTGACCACGCTGCGGCGGCGCGCCGAGGGGCACGCGGTCGCCGTCGCGCAGCGCCCGGCCGCCGAGGCCGCCAAAGCGGCCGGCGAGGTCGGTGCTGCGCGAGCCCAGCATCGGCAACACGTCGATGCCGCCGGCGATACACACGTAGCCGCGCATGCCCCGCCTGGCTGCATTCAGCACGAGTTCCTGGCCGGCCTTCACCGGCAGGCTCCACCACGAATAGACCGGCTTGCCGTCGAGGGTCGCACCGAATTCCGTTCCGGTGATGGCGACCCGCGTCGCGCGCAGAAACCGCAGCACGGTCGGGCCGAAGGTGATTTCAAGCCCCGCCGCGTCAGGACGGTTGCCGACAAGCCGGTTGCCGACTTCCAGCGACAGCCGGTCGAGCGCCCCGCCCATCGCCACGCCGAGATGCCGGTAGCCGTGGCGGCCGAGGTCCTGGATGGTGGTCAGAAGACCTGCGCGAATCACGTCGATCATGCGTGTATCCCCGCAATGGTGAAACGCACCTGGTCGCCGGGCTGCAACAGGGTGGGCGGGCGGCGCGCGGGATCGAAAAGCGGCAGCTCGGTGCGGCCGATCAGTTGCCAGCCGCCGGGCGAAGTGGCCGGATAGATGCCCGTCTGTTCGCCGCCAATGCCGACCGAGCCCGCCGGCACTTCGAGCCGCGGCGACGCGCGGCGCGGCGTATGCAGCGCCTCGTCGAGCCCGCCCAGGTAGGCGAAGCCCGGCTGGAAGCCGAGAAAGAACACCACGTACTGACCAGCAGAATGCCGCTCGATCACTTCGCGCACGCTCAGGCCGGTGTGGTTCGCCACCGCGCCGAGGTCGGGGCCGAACTCGCCGCCGTACTGAACCGGAATCTCGACCTCGCGGCCCGCCGCCGGCGCCTCGCCCGCGGCGTCCCACGCGTGCTGCAGGCGGCTTGACAGCGCGTCGTGGTCGGCTTCCAGCGGATCGAACACGAGCGTCAGGTTGTTCATGCCCGGCACCACTTCCAGCACATGCGGCCAGTCACGCGCGAGTTCAGCGGCCGCCCACACGCGGCGCTGGCAATCGAGCGTCGCAGGCGGCGGTGCCTCGCAGACCAGCGCGGCGTCGCCGAGCGGAAAGATTTTGGGTTGGCTCATGGCTAGAAGACCCGAAGAAGTCGAAGAGTTCGGCACCGCGACCGTCGGCAAAAGCATTGGAAGACCGTTAGGCGGTGTTTGGAGCATACATTGTCAATAAAATATCAACAATTTCTCAATAAGAGTTTTCGCCAGGCTCGCAGCCCGAGGCCGCTCGTCGTACACTCCGGACACTCTCCATCCTGTTTCCTGAGAAATTCACATGTCGCGGCATCCCACCAAGATCGTCTCGTCGGAACATCTCGTGTCCGATACGAGCGCGGAGCTGTCCGAGCTCGAATACGCGCTCATCATGGCCGGCAACGCATTCAACCGATGGATGGTGCGCTGCATGTCGGCGGCTGGGGAGAAGGACATGACCGCCATCGAAGTCTCGCTGCTGCATCACGTGAGTCATCGCGAACGCCGCAAGAAGCTCGCCGACATCTGCTTCGTGCTGAACATCGAAGACACGCACGTCGCGACCTATGCGTTGAAGAAGCTTGTAGCTAGAGGGTATGTAAAAAGCGAAAAGACCGGCAAGGAAGTGTTCTTTTCGGCGACCGAGGCCGGCCGCGCGCTGTGCCTGAAGTACCGCGAGGTGCGCGAGAGCTGCCTGATTTCGACGCTCAAGGAAAGCGGCCTCACCAACGAACAGATCGGCGAGGCCGCGCAGCTGATGCGCAATGCGTCGGGCATGTACGACACGGCCGCGCGCGCGGCGGCGTCGCTATAACAAAGGACTACGCGGCGGCGCCCGGCCGTGCGTTGCGGCGTGCATCGCGCGCCTCGCGCGACTCTGGAGAATGCGCTCGCGCCATGTGGTTCGCCTGCGCTTAGCCAGCCGCCCGCGCGTGCAGACCCGTCTCGGTGACGATCATGTCGAGCGGAATGTCATGCGCCTCACGCTGCAGCGCCGGCGTGCGGCACGCTTCATATGCGACGCCCACGGTGATCGGCCGCGCCGCGCCCGGCCAGCCGGCGAGCGTGCGGTCATAGTACCCGCCGCCGTAGCCGAGCCGGTAGCCGTCGGCGTCGAAACCCACGCAGGGCACGAGCAGCAGTTCGGGAATCACCAGACGTTCGGTTGCGGGCTCCGTGATCTTGTGATGGCCGATCTTCATCGGCGTATCCGGCGACCATGCGTGAAACTCGAGCGGCAAGCCGCGTTCCCTGATGATCGGCAGACTGGCTTCGCGCCGCGAGCCGCCCGCGAGCCACACAGAGATCGCTGCGCGCGCATCGAACTCGCCTGCGAGCGGCCAGTAGAACCCCACGCTCATCACGTCGAAATGCTTCAACGCGTCGAGCACGCGACGCCCGAGCGCGGCGTTGTTCGCCGGCTCGGAAGCCGCTTGCAGCCTTGCTTCCAATAGCATTCTACGCAGCGCCTTTTTCGATTCCGTCACAGGGTTGCATGCTATGCTTGGGTTCAATTCGCGCTCCAGAAACAACGATGTCAAAAAGTCTTTATCGAGTATATCGCGCGGCCGGTATGGCGCTTGCCGCAGCCGCGCTCGTTGCATGCAGCACCGCGTCAGCCGTCAAGCCACTTCCCATTTCGCAGCTCACCAACGACGATCAGATTTTCGTCCAGTTGCGCGAAGCCGCCCGCAATAACGACGCAGCACGTGCGGCACAGCTTGCAAGCATGATTCCGGGCTACCCGGCGCCCTCGTATCTGGAGTACTTCCAGATCAAGCCGCAACTGTTCGATTCGTCCGGCCACGCGCGCGTCGACGCGCCCGACGCGCCGGTGCTCGCGTTCCTGCAGAAATACGACGGTCAGGCCATTGCCGACCGCATGCGCAACGACTACCTCACCGTGCTCGGCGCGCGCCACGACTGGCGCAACTTCGATCAGCAATACGCGCGTTTCGTGCTGAACGACGACACGCAGGTGAAATGCTACGCGCTGGAATCGCGTGCGTCGCGCGGCGAAAACGTGGCGGATGCGGCGCGCGCGCTGCTCGTGGATCCGAAGTGGTACGGCGACGGCTGCGTCGATCTGATCACTGTGCTTGGCGTCAACAAGCAGTTCAGTAGCGACGACATCTGGCAGCAGATCCGTCTCGCTTACGAACAGAACTATACGAACACCGGCAGCAAGCTCGTCGATGCGCTCGGCAATCAGGCGCCCGATCCGGTGCTGTTCGGGCAGGCCGCGAATACACCGCCACTGCTGCTCGCGCGCGGTGTCGGCGCGGATCCGCAAGCGCATCAACTCGCGTTGCTCGCGATCACGCGCATGGCGCGCAACGACCCGGCGATGGCCGCGGCCACGTTCGCGTCGGTCGCGCCTTCGCTGAATTCGCCGGAGCGCGCCATTGGCTGGGGCACGATTGCCTATCAGGCGGCCGCCAAGCAGATGCCGAGTGCGGTGGACTGGTACAGACTGTCGGCGAACGCGCCGCTCTCGAACCCCGCCTACGAATGGCGCACGCGCACGGCGCTTCTCGCCGGCGACTGGAACATGGTGCGCTGGTCGATCGAGCAGATGCCGGCTGCGCTGCGTAGCCAGCCGTCGTGGGTGTACTGGCATGCCCGCGCGCTCAAGCAGGCGGGCGACACTGTCACCGCGAACCAGGAATTCGAGTCGATCTCGCAAGGCTTTAATTTCTACGGCCAGCTTGCCGCGGAAGAACTGGGCCAGAAGATTGCGGTGCCGCCGAGAACCACCGTCACGGACTCCGAAATCCAGCAGGCCGGCGAGACGCCGGGCTTCGACCTCGCGCGGCGCTTCTATGCGCTGAATCTGCGGCTGGAAGGCAATCGCGAATGGAACTGGCCGCTGCGCGGCATGAGCGACCGTCAGTTGCTCGCGGCGGCGGAATACGCGCGCCGTATCCAGCTGTACGACCGCACCGTCAACACGGCGGACCGCACGAAAACCGAACACGACTTTTCGCTGCGTTATCTGTCGCCGTTCCGCGACATCGTGGAGCGCGATGCGCAGTCCACCGGACTCGACGTGGAGTGGGCGTACGGGCTGATTCGTCAGGAGTCGCGCTTCATCATCAACGCGCGCTCCGAAGTCGGCGCGGGCGGATTGATGCAACTGATGCCGGGCACCGCGCAACTGGTCGCCAAGAAGATCGGTCTCGGCCCGATTTCGCGCGAGCAGATGAACGACATCAACACCAACATCCTGCTCGGCACGAACTACCTGTCGATGATCTACAATCAGTTCGATGGTTCGGCCGTACTCGCCACGGCGGGCTACAACGCCGGTCCGGGCCGGCCGCGCAACTGGCGGCAGTCATTGCAGCGGCCGGTTGAAGGTGCGATCTTCGCCGAGTCGATTCCGTTCCAGGAAACGCGCGACTACGTTAAGAATGTGTTGTCCAACACGGTCTACTATGCGGCATTGTTCGAAGGCCGTCCGCAATCGCTGAAGGCGCGTCTGGGTTATATCGCACCGTAAGCGCCGTGCCGCCGCTGCCACGGCAGCGGCGCGCCACGCCAGCCGTTGCCGCGGCTTCCACCAGGGAGTCGAAAATGCGACACAAAGCCATTGCGATCATTGGCGGTTCCGGGTTTATCGGAAGCCACCTCGTCAACGCCCTCGTCGAAGTGGGCAAAGACGTACGCATCGCCACACGGCGGCGCCACAACGCGCGCCACCTCACGCTCCTGCCCATCGACGTGATCGAAACCGATGTGTTCGATCCGGTGCAGCTCGCGCGCTTTGTCGAAGGTGCGGACTGCGTGATCAATCTGGTCGGCACGCTGCATGGCAAACGCCGCACGCCCTACGGTCCCGAATTCGCGCGTGCGCACGTCGAGCTGCCTACGCGCATTGTCGCGGCTTGCGAAGGCAAGGGGGTGCATCGGCTGATTCATTTCAGCGCGCTCGGCGCGGACGCGAACGGCCCGAGCATGTATTCGCGTTCGAAGGGCGATGGCGAAAAGGCGGTTCACGCGGCCAATCTTGCGTGGACGGTATTCCGGCCGTCCGTGGTATTCGGTCCCGAAGATCAGTTTCTCAACAAGTTCGCGTTTTTGCAGCGCATCTTTCCGGTCATTCCGCTCGCCATGCCGGACGCCAAGTTCCAGCCGGTTTATGTCGGCGATGTGGCCAAGGCGATCGTCAACGTGCTCGATCTCGACGCGGCCAGTGGCAAGACCTATGAACTCGGCGGCCCGAGCGTCTATACGCTGGAAGAACTGGTCAAATACTGCGGCGACGTGATCGGCCGGCACGCGAGCATCATCCGCCTGCCTCACGCGCTCGCGCGCATGCAGGCGATGACCTTCGAAATGGCGCCGGGCGAACCGGTCATCACGCGCGACAATCTCGACTCGATGAAACACGACAACGTGTTGAGCCGCCCGCTCGCGCCCGAGCTTGGGATCGAGCCGGCCAGCATCGAAACAATCGCGCCTGTGTATCTGACAGGCGCGTCGTCGCGCTCGCGGTTCGATGCGTTTCGCGCGAGCGCGGGCCGCTGATCCTTTGTCTACTCAACTTCACTCTTCAGACAAACAGGCATGAAGCTGCTTATTGGCAACAAGAACTACTCATCATGGTCGATGCGGCCTTGGGTGCTGCTCAAGCATTTCGGCATTGCATTCGACGAAGTGCTGATCGATCTGAATCAGCCCGGCACCAATGCGGCGGTGCTCGCACATGCGCCGGACAGTCCGGGCAAAATCCCGTGCCTGGTGGACGACGCAGGCTTGGCCGTATGGGACTCGCTCGCCATCGCCGAAACGCTTGCCGAGCGCTTTCCCGAACACGCGTTCTGGCCGCGCGACGCTGCGGCGCGCGCGCGTGCGCGCAGCGTCAGCGCCGAGATGCATTCGGGCTTCGGCGAATTGCGCTCGAACATGTGGATGAACATTCGCGCGTCGTTTCCCGGCAAGAATGCGACGCCGGGCGTGCTGGCCGATATCGCGCGTATCGAGACGATCTGGCGCGACTGCCTCAACAGCTCGCGCGGCCCGTTTCTGTTCGGCGAATTCAGCATTGCCGACGCGATGTATGCGCCGGTGGCCATGCGCTTCAACACCTGGCAGCCCGCTTTGTCGGACACATCGCGCGCCTATGTAGAGCGGCTCGCGGAGCAGCCGGCGGTAAAAGCGTGGATTGACGACGCGCTGCGCGAGACCCACGCCGTCGCGTATCTAGACGAATGCCCATGAATATTTATGCAGTAGGCGGAGCGATTCGCGACGAATTGCTGGGCGTGCCGGTGCAGGACCGCGATTACGTGGTGGTGGGCGCTACGCCCGAGCAGATGGTCGCGCAGGGTTATCGTCCGGTGGGCAAAGACTTTCCGGTGTTCCTGCATCCGCAGACGCACGAGGAGTACGCGCTCGCGCGCACCGAACGCAAGACCGCGGCCGGCTATCACGGCTTCCAGTTTTTCTACGCGCCTGATGTGACGCTTGAAGAGGACCTCGCGCGCCGCGATCTCACCATCAACGCGATGGCGCGCGAAGTGCGCCCCGACGGCGAGCTGACCGGGCCGGTTATCGATCCGTTCGGCGGCCAGCGCGACTTGCAGGCGAAGCTGTTCCGCCATGTCAGCGACGCATTTCTCGAAGACCCCGTGCGCATCTTGCGGATCGCGCGTTTCGCGGCGCGTTTCGCGGACTTCGCGGTCGCGCCGGAAACGCTCGCGCTGATGCGCAAGATGGTCGCCGACGGCGAGGTGGACGCGCTCGTCGCCGAACGCGTGTGGCAGGAGGTGTCGCGCGGTCTGATGGAAAAGAAGCCGTCGCGCATGTTCGCGGTACTGCGTGAGTGCGGCGCGTTGGCGCGAATTCTGCCGGAAATCGACGCACTGTTCGGCGTGCCGCAGCGCGCCGACTATCACCCCGAGGTCGACACTGGCGTACACGTGATGATGGTGGTCGACCACGCCGCGCAGCAGGGCTACGCGCTGCCGGTGCGCTTTGCCGCGCTCACGCATGATCTCGGCAAGGCGAGTACGCCGCAAGACGTTCTGCCGCGCCATATCGGTCACGAAGGCCGCAGCGTGGGTCTGCTCAAGCCCTTGTGCGAGCGCCTGCGCGTGCCGAACGAGTGCCGCGATCTGGCTTTGCTGGTGGCGCGTGAGCACGGCAACATTCATCGCGTGATGGAAATGGGGGCTGCTGCGCTCGTACGCCTGCTCGAGCGCAGCGACGCGATTCGCAAGCCTTCGCGTTTTGCCGAAGCGTTGCAGGCTTGCGAGGCCGACGCGCGCGGGCGGCTGGGTTTCGAGGCGCGCGAGTACCCGCAGGCCGAACGGTTGAGAGTTGCGCTCGTCGCCGCGCGGGGCGTGGATGCCGGCGCGGTTGCAAAGCGCTTCGCCGATGCGCCGGCCGGCATCAAGGACGCCGTGCACAAGGAGCGTGTGCGGGCGGTGGCCGCGGCGCTGGAGGGCGTAGTGAGCGGCGACTCGTGAGTGGCGCCGCTCGCGGGCGGGAAACTCCGCTTTAAAGAAGCCTCGCGATAAACGATAGCAGCATCGACAGCAACAGTGTCGACATGAACGGGAAATGATATTCGCGCCCAAAGAGGCGCGCGGTCACGTCGCCGGGCATGCGCCCAATGCCCAGTTTGCGAAGCCACGGCCAGCAGGCCGACAGCACGGCCAGGGCGACGAAAGTGGTGAGCAGCCAGCGGATCATCGCGCGAGTCCTCGCATCACAACGTATGCGACCGGTCGCCGTAGAGGAATGTCTTCAGCGTGGCCACAAGGCCGCGCGAGAACGCAATCACCTTGAAGAGCTCGCCCATTTCGGCCTCCGACAGCAGCTTGTGCACCGCATTTGACGCCGGCACAAAGCGGGCGGTGTCGGCGGGGTCGATTTCGAAGAGTGCATCCGTAATGCCGGCGTTTATCAGAAAGCGCGCTTGCGACATGAAGCCCAGCAGGTCCGCGCCGGTTTCCACACCCGCTTTGGCGATGCCGGTGAATTCCACATGCGCGGTAATGTCCTGCAAGCCCGGATAAACAAACGGATCGCCGTGCGCGCGGTGCCGGTAGTGGCACATTAGCGTGCCTTCGGCGCGCTGCGGATGGTAGTACTCGTGATGCGGAAAGCCATAGTCGATGAAAAACGCCACGCCGCGCGCGAGCATCGTGCAAACGGTGCGCGTGAAGGCGCACGCGGCGTCGTGCATTTCGGCGATGTAGTCGCCGCCCCCCGTGTCGATTTCGCAGAGCCGCGCCAGATCGGCGGGCGCAGTCACCGGACGGTCTTCGAATGCGAACCACCCGTCGCGCCAGACCACGCCGCGCTCATGCCACGCGCCGTTGACCGAAGCGAAAAGCCGGACCGGCATGGCGTCCAGCACTTCATTGCCGATCACCACGCCTTCAAAGCGCTCGGGCAGCGCGTCGAGCCAGCGCACTTTATTCGCGAGCTCAGGCGTGGCGACTTCGATAGTTTCGCGCTGGCGCTCGCGCAATTCGCCTGACAGATCGACAATCGAGTAGCTGTCGAACTCCACGCCCTTCGCGGACAGCGCGTTCAGCAAACCCGCGGCGAGCTTGCCGGTGCCGGCGCCGAACTCCATCACCTCGCGCGTGCCGGTTGCCTGCAACGCTTCTTCAACGGGGCGCGCGAGCGCCGCTGCAAAGTACGGCGATAGTTCGGGCGCCGTGACGAAGTCGCTGCCGTCGTCGCCGCGCAGGCCGAATTTGCGGGCGCCGCCGCTGTAATAGCCGAGTCCCGGCGCGTACAGCGCGCGTTCCATGTAGCGGTCGAACGGCATCCAGCCGCCGGCCTCTTGCAACTCGGCGCGAATCCGCGCGACGAGTGTTTCGGACTGCGCCAGCGCGCTCGGGCCGGGAGCAGGTAAACTATCAGGTTGGTGAGCTTTCGGATTCATTCCCATTGTAAATGACCGCTTCTACGTACACCGCCGCCCGAGCGCCTGAAACGCCGCGTGTCGTGCTGATTACCGGCGCCGCGCGCCGCATCGGACGCGCGCTCGCGCTCGGCTTTGCCGCGCGAGGCTGGGACGTGGCAGTGCATTATGGCGCCTCGCGGCGCGAAGCAGAAGAGGTGGTCGAGGAAATCTTCGCGATGGGCCGCAAGGCCGTGGCCCTGCACGCGGAATTGAGCGACGAGGCGCAAGTCGCGGGTCTGTTGCCGGCCTGCAGCGCGGCGCTTGGCCGGCCGGTGTGCATCATCAACAATGCGTCGCGCTTCGAGGAAGACACGCCCCACAACGTCGGCTACGAGCTGCTGCTGAAGCTGACCGCGATGAACCTCGGCGCGCCGCTCGTGCTCGCGCGCATGTTGTACGACGCGACGCCGCAGGCCGCGCTCGCCGACGAAAGCCAGCGCAGCGTCGTGATCAACGTGCTGGACCAGAAGCTGTACAACATGAACCCCGACTACCTGTCGTACACGTTGTCGAAGGCGGCCTTGCAGACTGCGACGGTTGCGCTCGCGCAGGCCTTGGCGCCGAAGGTCCGGGTGGTTGGGCTCGCACCGGGTCTCACGATGCAGTCCGCCGACCAGACGGCGGAAAGTTTCGCCGCGGCTCACCGCGTGACGCCCTTGGGCCGTGCGTCGCGACCGGAGGATATTGTCGCCGCCGCGCTGTATCTCGCGGATGCAACCGGCGTCACCGGAACGACGCTGGTGGTCGACGGCGGGCAGCACCTCGTGCCGCTGCCGCGCGACGTAATGTTTTTGACGGGCGCCTGAAACATCTGCGCCCCTTTGCGTGCCACGCACGCTTTTTTTCGACTGGAACGAACATGTTTGCCGCTCTTTCGCATCCCCGGCTCGCCGATTGCCGCCGGCTCTTTCTGCGCAATTACGAAGTGCACATCAACATTGGCGTGCACGATTTCGAAAAGCGCGGCGAACAGCGCGTCGTGATCAACGTCGAACTGTACGTGCCGCTCGCGCTTTCCACGCCGGTAGCGGACAAGCTCGAAGAGGTGGTTGACTACGACTTCATGCGTTCGACCATTTCGCGCCGCGTCGAGCAAGGCCACATTCACTTGCAGGAAACGCTCTGCGACGACCTCGTGAAGACCATGTTGGAACATCCGCAAGTGCGGGCCGCGCGCGTTTCGACCGAAAAGCCCGACGTTTATCCCGACTGCGACGCGGTGGGCGTCGAAGTTTTCCGCATCAAGGAGGACTGAGCATGAACGCTCCCGAAATCATGGACGACGCCACGTCCGCCGCACGCCAGAAGTCACCGCTCACGCGCCGCGAACAGAAAGAGGCGTACGAGAACAACAAGCTCTTCAAGCGGCTTGCGCGCCTGGTCGGCCAGGCGATTGGCGACTTCAACATGATCGAGAACGGCGACAAGGTGATGGTGTGCCTGTCGGGCGGCAAAGACAGCTACGCGATGCTCGACATTCTGATGCGGCTGCGCGAGCGCGCGCCGATCGACTTCGATATCGTCGCGGTGAACCTCGACCAGAAGCAGCCGGGCTTTCCCGAGCATGTGCTGCCCGAGTATCTTAAGCAGCTCGACATTCCGTTTCACATCGAGAATCAGGACACGTACAGCATCGTCAAGCGGCTGGTGCCCGAGGGCAAGACCACCTGCTCGCTGTGCTCGCGACTGCGCCGCGGCATTCTGTACCGCGTGGCGGGCGAGCTCGGCGCGACCAAGATCGCACTCGGCCATCATCGCGACGACATTCTGCAAACGCTGCTGCTCAACCTGTTCTACGGCGGCAAGCTGAAGGGCATGCCGCCCAAGCTGCAGTCGGACGACGGCAAGAACATCGTGATCCGCCCGCTCGCCTACGTGAAGGAAACGGATCTGGAAAAGTACGCGGAATTGCGCGAATTCCCGATCATTCCGTGCAATCTGTGCGGTAGCCAGCCGAATTTGAAACGCGCGGAAATGAAGGCGCTGATCCGCGACTGGGAGAAGCGCTTTCCTGGCCGCATCGAGAACATGTTCAATGCGTTGTCGAACGTCGTGCCTTCGCATTTGATGGATCACAAGCTGTTTCCGTTTGCGGGCCTGCGCGCGACCGGCGAGGCCGATCCGCAGGGTGACATCGCATTCGACGAAGAACCGTGTTCCACCGATGTGAACGAGGGCGCCACGCTTGGCGCGGCGAGGCCGATCTCGATCGTGCAGTTCGACGATATCTGACCGGAAATCCCGCAAAAAGGGCGTTTCGGCACTTGCTTGCGCTTGCAATATGGCCGCTTTCGCGGCCATTTCCACAAGAGGGTGCGTGATAGAATCGTCGGCTCCAAACTCGTCTATTTGCCGACGCCATGAACATCGTGATTTTGGCGGCAGGCACCGGTAAGCGCATGCGTTCCGCGCTGCCCAAGGTGCTCCATCCTCTCGCTGGCCGGCCGCTCCTCGCTCATGTCATCGACACTGCCCGCACGCTGAAGCCCACGCGCCTCGTCGTGGTAATCGGCCACGGTGCCGAAGCGGTGCGCGAAGCGGTTACCGCGCCCGACCTGCAATTCGCCGTGCAGGAGCAACAGCTCGGCACCGGCCACGCGGTACAGCAGGCACTGCCGCTTCTCGATCCGTCCGTGCCCACGCTCGTGCTGTACGGCGACGTGCCGCTTACGCGTGCGAGCACCTTGCAGGCGCTCGTGGAGCGCGCGGGTGAGCGCGCCTATGGCGTGCTAACGGTCACGCTCGCTGACCCCACCGGCTACGGCCGCATCGTGCGCGATCCGCAGGGCAACGTCTCGCGCATCGTCGAACAGAAAGATGCGAGCGCCGACCAGCTTCTCATCGACGAGATCAATACCGGCATCGTGGTTGCGCCGACTGAGCCGCTGTCGGGCTGGCTCGCCGCGCTGAAGAACGACAACGCGCAAGGCGAGTTCTATCTGACCGACGCTGTGGAAATGGCAATCGAGGCAGGTCTCGAAGTCGTTACCACGCAGCCGCAGGACGAGTGGGAAACGCTCGGTGTGAACAGCAAGCAGCAGCTCGCCGAACTCGAGCGGATTCATCAGCGCAATGTGGCCGATGCGCTGCTGGTGGCCGGTGTTACGCTTGCCGATCCCGCGCGCGTGGACGTGCGCGGCGCGCTCGACTGCGGCCGGGATGTCTCAATCGACGTGAACTGCGTGTTCGAAGGCCGCGTTACGCTGGCCGATAACGTGAGCATCGGGCCGAACTGCGTGATCCGCAATGCCAGCATCGGCGCCGGCACGCGGGTCGATGCGTTCACGCATATCGAAGGCGCGGAAGTCGGCGCGAACGTCGTGCTCGGGCCTTACGCGCGGCTGCGGCCTGGCGCGTCGCTGAAAGACGAAACGCACGTCGGCAATTTCGTCGAGGTGAAGAACGCGGTGCTTGGGCACGGCTCGAAGGCCAATCACCTCACCTATATCGGCGACTCGGATATCGGCGCACGCGTGAATATCGGCGCGGGCACCATCACCTGCAACTACGACGGCGCGAACAAGTTCCGCACGATCATTGAAGACGACGTGTTCGTCGGTTCCGACACGCAACTGGTCGCTCCGGTGCGCGTAAAGCGCGGCGCGACGATCGCGGCGGGCACGACGGTCTGGAAGGACGTCGAAGCCGACGCGCTCGTGCTGAACGACAAGACGCAAACCAGCAAGACGGGCTACGTGCGCCCCACCAAAAAGAAGAGTTGACGAAGAGGCGAGGGCGGCGCGACGCGTGCCCCGCGAGATTCCAGCACTGAATAGGAATAGACCATGTGCGGCATTGTTGGCGCGGCAGCGCAACGTAATATCGTCCCTGTCCTGATTGAAGGACTGCGGCGCCTCGAATATCGCGGCTACGACTCGTGCGGCGTCGCGGTGCTCGGCGACAGCGGTCCGGCGCGTGCACGCAGCGTGGCGCGCGTTGCCGACCTCGACGAACAGGTGCGCGACAGCCACCTGGGCGGCATCACCGGAATCGCGCATACGCGCTGGGCCACGCATGGCGCGCCGGTGACCGACAACGCGCATCCGATCTTCTCGAAAGATGCGCTTGCGTTGGTACACAACGGCATCATCGAAAACTATGAAGTGCTGCGCGAAACGCTGCGAGGCAAGGGCTACACGTTCGTCTCGCAGACCGACACAGAGGTTATTGCGCATCTGATTCACAGCCTGTATCGCGGTGATCTGTTCGCCGCGGTGCGCGAGGCCGTCGCCCAGCTGCACGGCGCTTACGCGATTGCAGTGCTGCATAAGGATCAGCCGCATACCGTGGTCGGCGCGCGGCAGGGCTCGCCGCTGGTGGTGGGACTCGGCGATGGCGAGAACTTCCTCGCTTCGGACGCGCTGGCGCTCGCGGGCAGTACCGAGCGCTTCATCTTCCTCGAAGAAGGGGACGTGTGCGAGCTGACGCTCGACGGTGTGCGCATTGCCGACCGCGAGGGCAACGAAGCGCGGCGCGAAGTGCGCCAGGTTGCGGCCTATGGCGGCGCGGTCGAGCTCGGCCCGTATCGTCACTTCATGCAGAAGGAAATTTTCGAGCAGCCGCGCGCGATCTCGGACACGATTCCGCAATCAGATTCGTTCGATGCGTCGTTGTTTGGCGAAGGCGCCGACGAGGTGTTCGCGGACATCGACAATCTGCTGATTCTCGCTTGCGGCACGAGCTACTACTCAGGGCTCACCGCGAAGTACTGGCTCGAATCGATTGCGAAGATTCCTACGCAGGTGGAAATTGCCAGCGAGTATCGCTACCGCGAGTCGGTGCCTAATCCGAAGTCGCTGGTCGTGGTGATCTCGCAGTCGGGCGAAACGGCGGACACGCTCGCCGCACTCAAGCACGCGCAGGAGCTGGGGCATCGGCACACGCTTGCCGTGTGCAACGTCAGCACGAGCGCGATGGTGCGCCAGACGGAACTGGCGTTTCTCACGCATGCGGGCCGCGAGATCGGGGTTGCATCCACGAAGGCGTTTACCACTCAACTGGTCGCGCTGTTCGTGCTGGCCGTCACGCTCGCGAAGCTGCGCGGGCGCGTGAGCCCCGAGCAGGAAGCCGAATACTTGCGGCAACTGCGCCATCTGCCCGCTGCGCTGAACAGCGTGCTGGCGCTGGAGCCGCAGATCATCGCGTGGTCGGAGGAATTTTCGCGCAAGGAACATGCGCTTTTCCTCGGACGCGGCATGCACTACCCGATTGCACTTGAAGGCGCGTTGAAGCTGAAGGAGATCTCCTACATTCACGCGGAAGCTTATCCGGCTGGCGAGTTGAAGCACGGGCCGCTCGCGCTCGTGACGGAGGCGATGCCGGTAGTGACTGTGGCGCCGAACGACGCGTTGCTCGAGAAGCTCAAGTCGAACATTCAGGAAGTGCGCGCCCGGGGTGGACAACTGTATGTGTTTGCGGATGCGGATACCAGGATCGTCAACGACGACGGCATTCATGTGATTCGCATGCCGGAGCACTATGGGCTGCTTTCGCCGATTCTGCATGTGGTGCCGCTGCAGTTGCTGGCGTATCACACGGCTTGTGCGCGGGGGACGGATGTGGATAAGCCGCGGAATCTTGCGAAGTCGGTGACGGTGGAGTGAGGGGAGGGGGCGAGCGTGTGTGTTGTTGGCAGCAAATGAAAGCGTTCGGTACCCGCTCTTAGAAGCGTCCCGTGAAGGGGGCAAAATCCCATCAGACCCGTGCAGGACCAAGCGCGGAACGCTTTTACTGTGCTGCGTGTATCCAGCAAAAAATCGCGCCCCCGCTTATGAGAGCAATCGCAGAAAGTCAGCCGCCACAGAAGCGTCTCTGACGACGGCGCGGCAAGATGCAGACGCGCAGCGACGATGCCTGCGCGCGCGGAGCCCAAAACAAAGACCTCGCAGCTCCCCGCCCGCAGGATTTGTTTTTCCGACTAAAGCGCATCAGCAGTCTGCGGTGCCTTGACGAACAGCAAAAGGTTTCAGCAGACCCGAAACCGTTGGCCGTTAGCTCATTCGGTGGTGCCCACTGCGTTTCTGCCGCCTTTCTTCACTGCTGCAGTGGTCTGGGTAGCAACATAATGCAGGTCTTCCAGATTCTTCACAGCTTCGTCAGCGGACTCCAGCGATGGGATTATCCGACCCACCAGCAGGCCAAACCCAACGCTTGTCTTGACGTATTTGGTTTCGCCGGCATCAAGCTTGAATGACACCGTCTTCTCCGTCTCCGTGGCGGTCGATACGACATACTGGCCGGCGGGCTCATCGACATAGAAGAAACCACCCGGTTGGGATTTCCCGACCGGTGTGCCGTTCAGGTTGATGGCCGGCTGCAAGGCAGCGCCAAACATTGAGTTCGATCGATAGAAATAGATTCGGCCCTGTGCCTCTTTCAAGGTCGGGATAGAGGACGCGACCTCCTTGTACTGAGGACCGCTCGCGCAGCCGGACGCGACGAGCGCCACGAGGGCGCTGCCTACTAATGCCTTGAGCAACTTAGTCATTGATTCTCTCGATTGTTATGGATTGTGGGGGGACAAGCGGTGAAAAATTGGACTCGCCGGGAAGGAAGAACCCCACTACGGTGTTTTCCTTTGTCACCAGGTACGCCTCGTGAACCTGACGGCCTTCAATGGTGAACACTTCGCCCATCGGCCGGAGAACAACGCCCTGCTTTATCGTTCCGACGGGCTGCCACAAAGAGCCGCCATGCACCTCGCGCGAATAGCCCGACGAGAGCTTGACGGTAACGGACCTGGCCACCCGAAAGCGCTGCTGCGTCGCGGTCACCGGTATGAGTTGTGCTCTGTACCGGTATCGACGGTGCACAAGCGGATAGCATCAGCGCGGCATACGCGGATGCGAGAACAGCTTTAATGACCACAATGAACGTTTCCCTGTAGTGTCCGGCAATTCTTTGTCGGCAAAACTGGGAAAGACTTGAGCGAGGTCGGCGCTTTGCGGTTACGCGAAGACTCTGGCGACTGCGGCCCGGCTCGAGAGGCATACGACGTGGTTGTGTATCTTCCGGGCAGGTTGTTTTCGACCTGACTGCGCCGGACTAAAGGATCGGCGCAACGTGGACTGCCTTTCTCGACGGCTGTCGGTCCGTTGCTTATATCGCCGGGTCCGACCTCGGGGCATCTGTACTTTTATTGCAATATGCAGCCGGCGGGGCTTACCAGCGATGGGCAAATGAAAGGACCCGCCGCCAACCACGACACAACACCGCCGCGTGCTTCCGACCGCCCACACTCCACGCAGAGCGTCGACTCACAACTCCGGCCGAGCCAGGTCACTAGCGACGATATGCTCACCGTACACCTGAGCGGCAGCGATCGCTTCCATCTTGGTCGGGTACGGCCCGAGTTCGGGCGCGCCGTCGAACGGGAACAGCACGCGGCCGTCCGTGGTACGGACCACCTTCAATACGCCGAAAAAGCGCCGATAGCCGACGAGCCTCGACATAGCGGAAATCTCGAAATCGTCCTCTGACGCTGCGGGGACACTGGGGATGAATGCGGTCTTGCTCATACAAAGGACGTCTCGTTCGATAAACCTGCAATTGTCGCGAACGGCTGTTCGTCGGCCGTGCGACCGCCATTGTCTCAAATCCGCGGAAGCCGCATCTTTTCGCCCCGCGCCCGGTGTCGACGTACAACCGCACGAGCCGAATCGCAACTAACTGACGTGCGGTGCAGCCTCCAAGAGCCCTGCTTGCAACCCGCGCTGGGGGCCCAAGCGCGCGCCATGCGGCGCCGCCAGTCGTTCCGACCGTCTGATTCCGCATTCAACCCAGTAGGTGCCTATTTTTGAGGCAGCGTTATAATGCCGGGACTTTTTCCTCAGACCTTTTCCCATGAGCCGGTTACTCTGCCTGTTTCTGCTTTCGCTCGGCCTCGCCCAATCCGCGGTGGCTGAGGAAAACGGCGATCGCGTGTCCGCGTATCTCACGCAGAAGTTCGGCATCGCGAAGGAAAAGGCGGAGAAAATCTCGGATGCCGTGCAATCCGCCGCATCGAAATATTCGTTGCCGCCTGCGCTGTTGCTGGCGATTATTTCTATCGAGTCGCGCTTCAAGGAAAAGGCCAAGGGCGCAAACGGCGCGACCGGGCTCATGCAGGTCGTGCCGAGCGCGCATCGCGGGCTGTTGAGGAACGTAAAAGATCTCACCGAGCCGACGGCCAACATCGAGGTCGGGTCCGCAATCCTGTACGGATACATGCGCTCGGCCAACGGCGACATGAACGCCGCGCTCAAGAGCTACGGCGGATCCCAAGCCTACGCGCAGAAAGTCAGCTTACGTGCTGGCGACTTCTCGAACGTCGCGCCCCATCCCGATCTGGCGAAAAAGCCTAACGCGCAGACGGATGTTTGCGACGCCCGCGTGGCTGCGCATTGCCCGGACGCGGTCGGCAACCGGACCAGTGCGCTCGCCGCTCCGTCCGCTCGCGAGGCGGGCGGCAATGAAGCTTCGCCTGGCGCGCAGACGTCGGCCCCGCTTGCTGCGCCGTCGAACTGAACATCGGCGATCTGTTTTTTCGGCGGACGCCTGCCTGGTCACCATTCGAGCAGCGGCAGCCTTTCGCATCGGCAGGTCGCTCACGCGCTGCCCGTCGCGTGCCACCTCGCGTTGCACACGGCAGCAGCCACGCCCGCAACGCAGATTTCGCCCACTTCGTTCGCATTGAGGGTTGCCATCTCGCCACGCACTGCATTTTGAAAGATGGCGCAATGCGCGCGCCGTCGGCTTCGCTGCACGCTTTTTACGCACGCACCTCAACCGCTCTACAATGCATTTCCTCCGCGGTTCCTCGCGCACCTAAGCAGCGTTTTCTCGATTGACCATGTCTATCTCGCTTTTCAAGACCACCGTCGCCTCGTTCTGCGGCCTGATGATGCTCGCCGCTTGCAGCAGCACGCCCACCCCCAAGTTCCAGCAGGAGCTGTTTGAAACGGGTGCGAGCCCCTATGCACGCAATTTCAATTCGAGCGTGACCGACACCTGCGAAGCCGCGCGTCGCGCGTTGCTGAGTCAGGGTTATCTGACGACGATGACGCGCAACGATACCGTCGACGGCACGAAGAATTTCCAGCCATCCGGCGATACGCACGTGGTGGTCGAATTTCACGTGGTGTGCACGCCGGGCGAGGAGGCGAGCAGTACGAGCATCGTCTACGTGAACGCGGTGCAGAACGGCTTCGCGCTGAAGAAGAGCGATACGTCGGCGAGCGTCGGGTTGAGCGTGCTCGGTTCCCTGTCGCTACCCATCCGCTCCAACAGCGACGCGATGGTGAAAATTTCCAGCGAGACGATTCCCTCGGGCAAGTTCTACGACCGCTTCTTCGGGCTGGTCGATCATTATCTGCAGACGGTCGTGCGGACACAGCCTGTCGTGAACGACCGCGTCGAGACCCGTCTGTTGCCGATGCCCGTCGAGGTGGCTGCACCGGAACCGGCACCGGCACCGACGTCGGCGCCGGTAACAGCTACGGCGCCTGGGTCTACTCCAACTTCCTCTTCCACGCCGACGCCGACGTCATTGTCTAACGCGACAGACACACCGGACCTGATCGGCGAAGCCGCCGCTGTCCATCCAGCCAGCGAAACCGGCGCCGTTCGCTAAGCCACGGCCTCAATCGGTATCGCCCGTGCGCAGCGCGTTCCGCTTGCAAAAGCGGCGCGCGGCCACAGTTGTCCTATGTCGTTTACTTTCTTCATATATATACGTAGTAGTAGTTAACAAGGGAAAGCCCGCCCTGTGGATAACGACGGATTCTTCCGTTACTTCAAGGTAATGCGAAGCCGATAACCGTAAGGGACGTTTCTGTAGAAAAGCTACCAGACCGGGATAAGTTTCGCCGATACCGACGCCGGAGCCCATTTATCAAGATTCGGCTCACAGGCTGTTCCTTGCGCTATCCCAACGTTATGCAAAGGCCAGTGTGGATAAGTGACACGCAGCGTCCGTTGCCGACGGCCTGGGCTTTTGTCTGCCCTTTGCTCGTGAGCGAACAGATGGCTTTCCGCGCCGAGCGCAAGGTGAGAGCCGACGGTACGAAGATTGCGTCTCTCTTTTTTGCAAGCGCAGCTGTTGCTATTTAGTCAAATCAGCTTTGGTAATGCCCGACCTGGGCATAGAGTTAAAGTGTTTTCTGAAGTGATTGGTGCAGTGCGGGGGTGTGGAATGAAGCGCAGAACAGCACGACAGTTGGTCCGTCTCCTTTCGGATATCCGGCATGCGGCTCATTGCAGCACGCTGCGGGCAGCAGCCACTAACCGGGAGATGGCGCTTGCGTCGGCCGAGCGGCAGGACAGCCCGACCGACAGTCACGAAGCTGACGACACCCCGGACGCGACGCGCGAAGCACCCGTAAACAAGCCGACGAGGAGCGGGTCATGAGAGGCGCGAACGAACAGTCGTTGCGTTTCCTGGTCGAGAAGTGGCTAGCGCCCGCGCCTTCCGCGGTCGTGCATGTCACCGAATTCAGCCGCACTCGCGTGGGCGGCCGGCGCTACGTTCGCGTGGAAACCTCTGCTGGCAGCGGCTCACGCGGGCTTTTCTTCTTCCGTCATGACGACGGTTGCTGGTGCGTGTTCCCGCCGACTGGCGACGCCCAGCACCACTTGTACGCGCATCCCCAGGCCGCCTGAGCGCCGCCAGCGCGGCAGAAGCGACGGGCGTCCTGCCCGCCGTCTTGCGGACCTCGCAGGTAAGAAGCGCGCCAGTTCCCATCACGGCGAGCCGCACCGTCACCCTACCTTAGCCCTTTGCGCGCGATAACCGCGCAACGGCGGTCCGGCTTCGGGCACAATTGCGCGCAATGACCGGTGCCTCCCGCATTGGCTGCCGTCGCCTCGCCACCCGACGCACACGGCGAACGTGACGACGTGGCGCTCCGACGCCGCGACAAACGCGCCGACGACGCCGACGACGCCGACCACGCAAGCGGCAAACACCTCATCAGCCGGCCACATCTCAGGCAACCCGATGGACGACAAAGACTGGATCGCCGGCGCCGCGAAGGCCCTTGCGATCATCGAGGCATTCGACGAAGAACACGCGCGCATGACGCCCACTGCTGTGGCCGGCCGCGCGGGGCTTTCGCGCACGGCGGCGCGCCGCTATCTGCTGACCCTGCGCGAGCTCGGCTATGTCGATACCGACGGCAAGCTGTTCTGGCTTGCGCCGCGTGTGCTGCGCCTCGGCCAGTCGTATCTGGACTCGGCGCGTTTGCCGCGCACCGTGCAGCCCTTCCTGCAGCGCATTACGGCCACGCTTCAGGAAACGGCGCTGGTCGCGATCCTCGACGAACACGACGTGGTGTACGTGGCCCGCAACGGCGTGAATCGCGCGATGGCGGTCGGCTTCGTGCTCGGCTCGCGTGTGCCGGCGCCCTTGTCGTCGGCGGGGCTGGTCCTGCTCGCATTCCAGGCGCCGGAGAGCATCGAGCAATGGCTGGCGTCGTATCCGATCAAGGTGTTCACCCCGCACACGTATGCCACCGTCGAACGGCTGCGCGAAGTGCTGGGCGAAATCCGGCGCAACGGCTATGTGGTCACCGACCAGCAACTCGAACTCGGCGTGCGCGGCGTCGCGGTGCCGTTGCGTGACCGGCACGGCACTGTGGTCGCCGCGATCAGCGTGAGCATGCCGATTGGCGAAGAGTCGGCAAACGCCGCTCTGCACCGTGTTCTGCCGACGCTGCTCGACACCGCCAGCCTGCTGCGCAACCTCGTCTGACGTCGGTTAGGTGATTTCCCGTATACCAGTTTTATGAGTGAAAGCATGTCGAAAGCAAGCTGTCTCCCGGAAAATACATATCCGGTTTTGGGCATGACAAACCGCCTACGCCAGGTAATACTCTCCCGCGGGGAGCGGTAAGGCTCCTGAGCCCTACCTGCTTCACCGTGCAGCTATTTCATTCACACTGACTCAGTCGTTGAGGTTTGGGGAACAACACATGAAAAAAGTTATCGTCTCGCTCGCAGCTGCATCTATCGCGCTGGTTTCGGTTCAGGCTTTCGCGCAGGCATCGGACGCAGCCGCTCCGGTTGCTGCAGCTAGCGCAGTGAAGAAGCACCACGTCAAGAAGCTGAAGACGCACGGCAAGCGCGCTCCGGTCGCAGCAGCGGCATCGGCAGCGGGCACGAACGACAAGGGCACGCAGAACTAAGCAGGCGTGTCCTGCCGCAAGCACTGCTTCGCCGCTTGCGCGTGCCGCTCGTGCGGCGCGTGTCAGCCGGGTTGAATGCAGTTGCAGCAAGCAAAAAGGCCAGAGTTCGTGCTCTGGCCTTTTCGTTTTATGGGTCCGTTCGCCGCGGCAGTTGACGGTAGGGTGGCAACGTCCGGCCCAACGCATGTCCACCGCGAGCGCGCATGCTACGCGCGTACGGCATCAGCCAGCGACGCTCACTGCGCGAGACCGCGCGTGATCACTTCGTTCAGCAGCCCGGTCATGCCCTGCGGATGCTCGGCGGCGCGCTCTTTGAGCTGCTCCACCAGATCGCTGTTCAGCTTGCACGCGAACGGGACGAGACCCTGCGCCTGATCGAGCTTGCGCTGTTCGCGCCGGTCGATTTTTGGCGCTGCGGCCGCGGCTTTGCCGAAGCGCTCGGCGGTGCCTTGCTTCATTGCATTGTTGAGCTTGAGTGCCTTGTTCTTTTCAAGGTCGGTCTTTTTCATCGCCATACGTCAGGCCTCTGCCAGATAGGTAATCCTGCATTGTACGCAGGGTGCGTTGTGACGGGCGAGCGCGCCGGGAGCCGAGTCACGGCGCGGGGGGAGGGTGAGCCGTCGACGGCGTTAGCGGTGGGGTATCGGTGCGGGCAGAGCGATCATGACGTCAACGGCGTCAACGCCATCAACCGTCAGCCGTTAGCGTCAGCCGTCAGCCGTCAGCCGTCAGCCGTCAGCGGTCAGCCGTCAGCCATCAGCCATCAGCCATCAACGCCTTTACGCCGACTAGCCCTTCCAGCCGCCGCATCCTTTCCAGCGATACCAGTTCCATTAGCTCTGTCTGTCCCATCGGCTCCACCAGCGCCTGCGCCGCACGCGTCCGAAACTGCCGGACTTGCCGCGACGCTGTCCATCAACGCGCGCATCCGCTGCCAATGCGTGCCTTCCCAGAACACGCGGCGGCACACGTCGCAGGTGACGAACTGCTTGTGCCGCTGCAGGACGCCGTCGGGCGCGCGGTCGCCGACTTCCTCGCGCCCAATGCGCCTGAGCGGCGCGTTGCACATCAGACATAGCCGGAACGGCTGAGCGCTGCCCGCGAGATCGAGCCGTTCGAACACTTCGCGCAGTTGCTCACGTGGCCTCAGCGTGCGCACATAGCATCCATGGGTGATCGCGCGGCGTTTCAGCAGTTCGCGGTCGCGGGTGAGTACGATCCGGTCTTGAGCGGCGGCGAGCGCCTCGATGTGCGCGTCGGGAAAGTGATTGTCGTAGAGCGTGTCGAAGCCCGCGAGCCGCAGCAGTGGGGCGAGCCCGCCAAGATGCGCGTCGGCGATAAAGCGCACGACGCGTAGCGGCCGTTCACGCACGCGCAGCAGCGGGCGAATATCGAGCGCTTCAAACTTCGGATACACGGCAACGCGGTCGCCGTCCGCGACCGGGTGATTGAAACCGACTGACTCCCCGTTCACGAGGATCAGCTCGACTTCGGTATGCGGTACGCCGAGCGCTTCGATCGCGTGCTTGGTGGTCGCGTCGCGCGCGCACGCATAGGCGAACGCGCGCCGGCGCAGCGGCCGGGCGAGAAAATCGTTCAGCTCCTCGTAGAAGCGGAAAGTCGCGGTGACCATCGTCGCAGTATGGCACCGCGCGGCGTTACGTGGGCGGCGAGGGCGAGGCGGGCCGCCGGCTGTGCAGCAGGTGTCGGTGGCCCGCTGGGTCGTTTGCTGTTCTTCCCGTCGGGATTCCGATGTGCTTGCCGCCGTGCTTTCTCTCAGGCGTCCGGATGTGCTTTTGCCACTGTTCTTCCCGTCGGGCTTCTCACTGTGCTTGCCGCTGTGCTTCCCCTCAGGCGTCCCGATGTGCTTGCCGCTGTGCTTCCCGTCGGCCTTCCCATCGCGCTTCTTGCTGTGCTTCCCGCCGTGCTTTCCTCATATCGTTGTTTGTCGCCCGCCTGTGCGCCCAGCCCAAGCCAGTGACGGGACGGGCCTCCTCGCTCTTCAAGGCGAACGAGGCGCTCCCCGAACTCCCGCCCATCTCGCAGCAAGCTGATCCCGAAGTCACCGTCACGCACCCCGCGGTTGCGTCGTTCTCTGCGCCTGTCGCATGACTGTGCTTTACTTCCACATCTTCAGATGACGGAGTCACAGATGGACATTGGTTTTATCGGCCTCGGCGAGATGGGCGCCGCGATGGTTGCAAACATTCTGAAAGCGGGGCACCAGGTGCGCGTGTGGAACCGCTCGCCGGAACGCGCACAGGCGCTTGCCGCGAGCGGCGCGCGAATTGTCGCCACGCCGGCCGAAGCATTTGACGGCGACGCCGTATTCTCCATGCTCGCCGACGATGCCGCGCTGCGCGAGGTCGTGACGGCGTCGCTGCTCGAGCACGCGCCACGCGGGCTGATCCACGTGAACATGGCGACGATTTCTGTCGCGCTTGCCGAGGAACTGGCGACCGCTCATGCGTCACGCGGTGTCGATTACGTCGCGGCGCCCGTGCTCGGCCGGCCCGACGTGGCCGCGGCGGGCAAGCTGACGATCGTCGCGGGCGGGCCGGCCGAGGCGATCGACCGCGTGCAGCCGGTTTTCGACGCCATCGGCCAGAAGACGTGGCGCATCGGCTCGCTGCCGCAACAGGCGAATGTGATCAAGGTTGCGGCGAATTTCATGCTTGGCGCGGCCGTCGAGACGCTCGGCGAAGCCGCCGCTCTGGTGTCCGGGCATGGCCTCGCGATCCAGGATTTCCTCGACGTCATCACGAGCGGCATTTTCCCGGGCCCGGTCTACGCGGGCTACGGCAAGATGATCGCGGACAACCGCTACGAGCCGGCGCTCTTCAAGGCGCGTCTGGGACTGAAGGACTTGCGCCTTGCGCTGGCCGCAGCAGACGCGGTTACGACGCCGCTTCCGATTGCGAGCGTCGTGCGTGACAGTCTGATCGACGCTATCGCGCACGGCGACGGCGAAAAGGACTTCGCCGTGCTCGGCCAGGTGGCGGCGCGGCGCGCCGGCCGCTGACGGTTGCAGCATGAGCGCTGTGCGGGCGCGGTCATTCGTCTGTCGCAAGCGCAGCGGGCGGAAAACCGCTCAGAGTCGTGGCGACGCGCAGCGGGCGGACAGCCGCTCAGAGTCGTGGCGACGCGCAGCGGACGGACAACCGCCCGAATGCCTGCAAGCGCTGTGCGCGCCCGAACCCGCAACAATGGATAATAGTGGTCCCATTTTCTACACGGTGATGCCATGAGTCTGCATACCTGGTGGCTGTTCGTTGCCACCGTTTTTGTCGTGTGCGCCATTCCCGGCCCGAACATGCTGCTCGTCATGACGCACGGCGCCCGGCACGGCCTGCGGCGCACGAGCGCAACCATGGCGGGTTGTCTGTCGGCCCTGGTGCTGATGCTGGCGGTATCGGCGGCCGGGCTCGGCGTCTTTCTCGAAGCGTGGCCGGCTCTGTTCAATGCACTGCGCCTGATCGGCGCGGCTTACCTGATCTATCTGGGCATCAAGGCGTGGCGTGCTCCGGCTGACGAGGTCGCCGCGTCCGAGGTCGAAGAACTGGCCGCGAAGCCGGTCCATTCGCGCCTGGCCTTGTTTCGCAACGGTTTCCTGGTTGCGAGCAGCAACCCAAAGGCGATTCTGTTCGCCGCGGCGCTGCTGCCGCAATTCATCGACGCCGCGCTGCCCAAGCTGCCTCAGTTCGGCATTCTGGTGGCTACGTTCGCCGTCATCGAGGTGAGCTGGTATCTCGTCTACGCGGGATTCGGCACGCGTATCGGCAGCCGTCTGAAGAGCCGCAGCGTTGCGCGCATCTTCAACCGTCTGACCGGCGGCGTGTTCGTCGGCTTTGGCGCGATGATGGCGCTGGTCCGACATTAAGGCCGCCGGGCGAGAGGCCGCACAACGAAGCACATGTGGCGAAATCGCAACAAGACGGGAGAACCCTGATTTTCATGTTGCGTCGCACCAAACCATTTGCTATAGTTCGTCCTGTCTCCTCCATGTCTCCTCTGATATGGATTCAGCCCGCCACCTTAGGCGGGCTTTTTTTTGCCCCAATCTCCACGTATTGCCGAAACGGCTTAGCGGATAACGCCCGCAGAGGGCCGGGGGCCGCGCTCGGCCTTCAATTGCAGCGTGCCGGCAGCATTCCCGTCAGAACTTGTATGAAACGGCGAGGAAGGAGATGATCGGGTCCGCTTTCAACTCAGCCTTCGAGACGCCCAGTTCCGTGCCGTCCGCAGCCTTGATGATCACGGACGATGTGGTCTTCAGCGGAATGTAGGTCACGGAGGCCACCAGACCCCAATGGTCTGTGATGTTGTATGCGAGACCCGCATTGAACACCGGCGCCCACGACGACGAAGCCTTCGCCGACACCTGCGTCGTGCCCGGCTTGCCTGCGCCGGCAGCGAGAATGGCACCGAGATTTTCCTGCGTCGAATGGACGAAGTTCTGGCTCAACTGAATGTCAGAAAACCAGTTGTACGACACGCCGACGCCGACAAACGGCCTGAGTCTGGCCGTCGGGGTATTGAAGTAGTACTGAAAGAGCAGTGCCGGACTCCACTGGCGCACGCTTTTGACGATCGGATTGGATTGCGGATCGCCAATATCCTGTTGCCCAAGCGCACCGGCCGGTCCAGGCGGCTTGATCGTGCCATGCCCATAAATCTTGAAGACGGGCGGCACGCCTGCCACTGTCGTCACCGCAATGTGATCGGTCAGGTAATGGCTGAAGACGAGGCCGACGGTATTGGCGGTGTTCGTCGACAGACTCGTGCCGGCCGAGGTGAACGAGCTCGGCAGGCGCAGCGGCGTATTGATGGGCGTGGGCGCCACGTTGGTGGTCAGCGGCGTGCTCGAGTCCTTGGGCATGACGTGGAACCAGCCGAGCACAGCGACGTTGTCGCCCGCATGTTGCGCGTGAGCGCTGACCGACAGGCACGCGGCCAGCATCAAGAGACAGATTCTTTTCATGTTGTTGCTCCTCCTTGAGCGCTCGCCGGGCGCGAGGCGCGCGGCGAACGTTGGCGGCCAGGCCGGCCGCGAGGCCGACGCCCGGGACAGACGCCGCGCCGGCCGCCGCATGGCGAGTGCGGGCAGCAGCGGCGGCGCGAGCGCCTCGTTGCTTGCCGATGACGCGGGACGCGCCCGTTACTGAACGAAGGCGCCGATCGTGAAGTACGGCGAGGCCGCGTTGGTCAGATCGAGATAGCCGAACACGCCGCCCGTGAAAATCATCTTTCCTGTCGGCGTATTGCCCGTGGATGCGCCTACTCGTGTGGTCGTGACCACGCCCGGCACGGTTTGCGTGAAGTCGAGGTTCAGCGCGGTCGCGAGCGAAGCCTGCGACGGGTTGAACGGGTCGAGCAGCGTCGCCTGGGTGCCTGCGAGCGCCGTGGTGCGATAGTCGAACTGGCTATCCACGCCGATGTACTCGCCGTTCTGCGAGTTGAGCGCGATCGGGCTTTGCGGCGCGAGAATGGAGATGCCCGATTCGTCGTCGGCGTAAGGTCCGAGCGCGCCGTTTTGCGGCACGGTCACCGACGAGTTGGCTGCGCCCGTGCGCACCAGAATCGGCACCAACTGGTTGCGCAGCTTGCCGACGATCATGTAGCCGCGCGCTTCCGGCGTGGTAGCAAGTGTGGGCTTCGCCTGTCCCTGGAAGTTATTGGTCTGGAACGCGCCGCTGCCGTCGGACGCCTGCGTGAAGTTGCTGCCTGGCTGCTGACATTTGCCCGCGTTCACGCCCGAGTTGTCACACTCGCTCCACGTGCCGTCGGCATTGATGGTGATCTTCGAATCCACGGCGACCGGCGCGAAATTCTGCGACGGCACCTGGTGATAGCCGAGCTGGTTGTAAGTGCCGGCCACCTTCGCAAGATCCGTTTCGATCGACGAGAAGCCGATGAACGGGTAATACGGGAACTTGGTGTCCGGCACGGCGCCGACGCCCAGAATGCCGCCGAACGAAATTTCGGCGCCCGGAATGGTGCCGCCCGCCACGCCCTCGCCGACAAAGATCCGCGCCGGACGGTTCGGATCGAGACTCGCGCCGTTTAGACGGAAAGCGCACTGATTGAGCTTCTTGGTCGGCAGCAGGGTCTCCTGGGTCAGCGTGCCGCTTGCGGTCTGGCCGGCGCGGGTCGGCACAACCGTGCCGGTGGTCGCGGGAATCGGTGATTCGACATAGGTCACCTGCCAGGTCATCTTCGTCGTGTCGAGCTGCAGTTTGACTAGCTCGCCGTCACCGCCGCCGCCCGTGTAGACCGTGGTGTAGTCCAACGCCGCGGGACACAGCCGAACCTCCGTCACCGGGCCGTCGCCATTGCCGCCGCCTCCACCGCCGCATGCCGCCAGCAACGGTGCCGCACAGGCAAGCACCGACAGAAATCTCCATTTCATACCGCCTCCAGAATTTTTTCGTTGTAGATGGCCGGCTCCCAGTCCAGCCACCGCCTGGTTTTTCTATGTCTCGAGTTGCGAACTGCCGTGTTGCGTCGACTACTTGCTGATCTGCGCGCCGATACCGAAATACGGCGTGCTCGACGTGTCGGAGTTGGCCGATGTCGGCGCGACGCCGCCGTTTTCGGTGCCCTGAATCGCAATGGCGTACAGGCCGCCGGACGCGATTGCGAAGCCGCTCTTGCCGTTCTTGTCCTGCACGCCGACGAGCCCTGGGCTCGCGAGCCCATAGCCGAGGCCAAAGCCGCTTTCGGCCGCCGAGGTGGTCGGATTGATGAACGTGCCGACGCCGCCCTGGATGAGCGTTGCGGTGTACCTGAAGTTGGAGTCCGCGCCGACATAGCCGCCGTCGAACCCGCCGGATGCGAGCGGTGTGGCGGCGGCGAGCATCGCGATGCCGGATTCGTCGTCGACCTTGGCGTCCAGATGAAGCGGCGCCGTGCCCAGGTTGATGTAGCCGGTGCGCACGATGAGCGGCACCGTGGCGCCGTTGATCTGGCCGAGCACCATGTGCGCGGTGCCCGATTTGCCGGTCGCGCCGATCAGCGGCAACTGGAACTGCTGCACGATCTGCGGCGCCTGCTGGCTGTCGAAGTAGCCGTTGCTGTTGAGCGTCCATGGGTTGCCGGTCGAGAGGCAACCGCCTGCATTCGGCGAGTAATTCGGGTTCGCGGCGTTGCTGCTCGTGCAGGTACCGCTCGCGTCGAAGGTTTCCACGGTGTTCGTCGCGACTGTCGAATAATTGCCGGACGGCGCGAGGTGATACAGCAAGCCGTTGTACGTGCCTGGCAGCCTGGTGATGTCGGTGGTGGTGCTGGCGAAGCCGAGGAACGGGTAAAAGTCGAAGTGGCGGTTCGGCACCGCGCCGATGCCCGAGCCGATCAACGGAATGGACAGCCCGTCGAACTGGATCGTCGCGCCGGGAATTCCGCCGCCTGCCACGCCCTGGCCGACCAGGATCATCGGCGGATTGGGGTTGTTGGTGAAGTCCGGCGTCGTGTAAGGCTGGCCGTCGCCGGCCGCCGTGCCGCTGCCTGCGCCCAGAATGAAAGCGCAACGTGTTTGCTCGGCAGTCGGCAGCGTGCCGGTTGGCGGATGAATTACCGCGCCTGTGATTTGTGTGCCGGCGCGGGTCGGCGTGACGCTGCCGGTGCGCAGCGGAATCGGCGACTCGAGCCATTTCAGCGTGTAGGTCATCGCGGTGGCGTCGATGTTCAACTGGACCACCTCGCCACTGCCGGCGCCACCCAGAAAGGTGCTTTTGACGATATCGGCGGTCGCCGGGCACAACGCGGCCGACGTGCCGCTCGAAGCGGGCGGACCCTGCACACCGCAACTCGAACCTGAGCACTGCGGCGCATTGATCGGGCCGGGATTGTCCGATTTGCCGCCGCCACAGGCAATTAGAAAAGGAGTCGTGGCAATAGCCATTGCCAGGCCTCGAATAACGGCGTCCGCCATGTTGCTGTCTCCCTTCATGTATTTGTGCGAGCTAATTTCGCCGCGCGATTAATGCCTGTCAATTGAATGAGCCGTCTAAAAAGGCCGATTCAAACAGCGGTATTTTGGCGACACGCGCAGTGCATGGGCGCTAGCGGCCCTTTTAAACAGAAACGCGGATCGGGCTCGCAAGGCAGTGCCGTTGTTTCTCCGCACGCCCTTGCCTGGCATGCCTTGGAGCAAAATGGCTCCATCATCTTCGAACGACCGTTCGGCAAAAAATCCGGAGTTTCCCCAGGCGGAAAACTATGCCGTATGAGTCGCCGGAAGGAAGACTTACCGCAAAAATTCCGATGTAGTCCGCTTTCTATTTTTTAAGTAATACGGGCTTCTACTGATTATCTGTTAAAGAAAGCGGGCACTCTGCGGGTTTAAAACAAAAAAGCCGGTCTTTAAGACCGGCTTTCGTAAAGCTGACAAACGGTGAATTGCCGCGCTATTTAAACTTTCGTTAGCGCTTCAAACCGCTTTCCTCGGCGGCGCCGATGGCGAGATTCATACACTGAATCGCCGCACCCGAAGCACCCTTGCCGAGATTGTCCAGACGCGCGACGGTTACGAAGCGCTCGGCCGTGCCGAACACGAAGAGATCGACACGATTTGTGTCATTGTTCGCCTGCACGTCGAAGAAGCCGCTGTCGAGGTTCGCTTCTGCGTCGAACGGCGCAACGCGCACGAAAGCTTCGCCTGCGTAGTACTCGGCGAGCAGCGCCTGCACTTCTTGAGGCGTGGTTTTCTTGGCGAGCTGGCGCGGCGAAAAGTAGGTGGTCACCGCAAGGCCCTTGTAGAAGTCCCCGACGATGGGCGTGAACACCGGCGCCGACTTCAACCCTGTATGCGCCGCCATTTCCGGCAGATGCTTGTGCGTGAGGCCGAGTGCATAAGGCCGCGGGCTCTTCAGCCTGTCGTTGCCGCCGGCTTCGTAGTCCGCAATCATTTTCTTGCCGCCGCCGCTGTAGCCGGTGATCGAATACGCATGGGCGTCGAACTCCGGCGCGACCACGCCGCCTTCCACGAGCGGGCGCATGGCGAGCACAAAAGCCGATGCATGGCAGCCCGGCACGGCAATGCGTTTGGCCGTGCGCAGGCGCTCGCGCTGCGCGCGAGCGAGTTCGGGCAGGCCGTAAGCCCAGTCCGCCGACGTGCGAAACGCCGTGCTCGCGTCGATCAGCACCGTGCGCTCATTGTCGACGAGCGAAGCCGACTCGCGCGAGGCGACGTCGGGCAGGCACAGGAACGTAACGTCCGACGCATTGATCAGACGGCGGCGCTCCTCGATGTCTTTGCGCTTCGCTTCGTCGATACGCAGAATTTCCACGTCCGCACGCTGCGACAGGTACTCGAAAATCTTCAGGCCGGTCGTGCCTTCCTGTCCGTCGACAAAAACTTTCGTGCTCATCTCAATCTCACTGGCTGCTCGGGAAACGGCGCGCAACGCCGCGCGAAAACGCCATTTTAAGACTTGATCGGCATGGGCGTGCGCAAGTGCGGAAAAACGGCGCAAAAAAGAGCGGAAAAGCGACGATGCTCGCACGAAGTGACAGCGGCGTGACCGTGGGGCGCGAGGGCCCGCGTGGCGGGCGCGGACACAGCGCGGTCACTCGTGAGAAAGGTCTTAAGACACAGGTCGGCGCAATCACGCCGGCCGGCACGCGTCACGTCGGCCGCGCATTCCTACCGCCCGTAATTCACCACCATCCTGGCACTGCCGAGCGTCGCCGTACCGATCTCGTGATCGAACATCAGCGCCGGGCGGCCTTGCGCGAGGCGAAGGTCCGCGGAGTTCAGCGCATACACGGTAATCACATAGCGGTGCGGTTTGCCCGGCGGCGGACACGGTCCGCCATAGCCGTCGCTGTCGAAGTCGTTGCGGGCTTCCACGGCGCCGAGCCTTCTCAGGAAGCCGGATGCGCTTGCATTCTCGGGCAGGCTGGCGACGCTCGCCGGAATGCCGGCAACCGCCCAGTGCCACCAGCCGCGTCCCGGCGCGTCGGGGTCGAACATCGTAATCGCGAAACCGCGCGTGCCGTGCGGCGCGTCGCGCCACGTCAATTGCGGCGAGCGGTTGCCGCCCTTGCAGTCGCCCTGGTCGAAAACCTGCGGAGAACTGACGGTGCCGCCCGCACTGAAACTGGCGCTGGTCAGAGAAAATGTGCCCTCGGCCCGAGCTCGCGCACCATGCGCGACCCACAGCGCCAGGCCGAGCATGGCGTAGGCAAAAACCGGCAGTCGGCGAAACGGTGAAGCGTGCGAAACAACCAGGCAACGCAGACGCATGTGCCGGTTCTCCTGTGTCGATCCGAGTCGACGCCTCGCGCCCTCCCGGATGCGGTGCAGCATCAGGTCGCTGCGAAGGCGCGGGGCGCTGGCCTCGCGAAGTTTATTGTCTCGATTCTGTGTCTCAAGAGCGAATCAAGTCTAACATTAGCTGTACGATGCATCATTGTTGTGCGTCGGGGCGGATTGCAAGCCTAAAATCGGCTATAGTCGGAACAATTTACGCGATATGGCCCGTGTTCCTATTATGTCGAACTAAACAGTAAGAACAACAAAGAATGTCTGAAGTTTTGGAGAGGGGTTTTCCTGTCGAGGTACGGGCAATGCAAGACTTAGTCAAGGTCGTCATCGCCGACGATCATCCGGTCATCCTATTCGGCGCCGAACAGGCTTTGCTCAAATTTCCCGGCATTCAGGTGGTAGCGAGAGCGAGGCAGTCGACCGAACTGATCAAAATGCTGCAAACCACCGCGTGCGACGTGCTCGTCACCGATCTCGCCATGCCAGGCGGCCAGTTCGGCGACGGCTTGCCGTTGATCGGCTATCTGCGCCGCAATTTTTCCAACCTCCCGATCGTCGTGCTGACGATGCTGGAAAACGCCGCATTGCTGCAACGGCTGCGCGAGCTCGGCGTGACCTCGGTCGTGAACAAGTCCGACGACCTGAGCCACATCGGGCTGGCGGTCCAGCATGTGAGCCGGCATCTGGAATATCTCAGTCCGTCGGTCAAGGCCTCGCTTGATGCGCTGCGCATGAACGCCGGTGGCAGGAGCGACGAGGTCATGCTGTCGAGGCGCGAATTGGAGGTCGTGCGCCTGTTCGTGTCGGGAATGACCATCAAGGAAATTTCCGAGCAATTGAACCGCAGCATCAAGACAATCAGCACGCAGAAGAACACGGCAATGCGCAAGCTCGGTATCGACCGTGACTCGGAACTGTTCCAGTACGCGCAAAGCAATGGCCTGCTGAACCTGTCGTCGCACTCCGCGGAAGATACGGGGGACGTGGTCTAGCAGCACATGGGCCGTCTCGTCTCGCTGAAACAGCACGAGCCCGCGCACGAAGATGAAACAAAAAAGGCCGCCTGTCGGGAGACAGGCGGCCTTTCTGTTTGGGCCGATGGGTGACAGCGGCGCCTGGCTTATTGCGGCGTCGAGGTTGCGCCGCCATGCGCCGCCGACCATTCAGCCGGCGCGTGCAGGAATTTTTCCACTTCGTCGAGCGTCTTGCTGTCGAAATACTTGTTTTCCTTGGCAACGCGCAGCACGTCCCACCAGGTCGCGAGCGCGTGCAGATCGACGTCGATGTCTTTCAGCACCGACACGCTTTCCTTGAAGATGCTGTAGTGAAACAGCACGAAGCAGTGATTCACCGTGGCGCCGGCCGTGCGCAGCGCATTGATGAAGTTGATCTTGCTGCGGCTGTCCGTGGTCAGGTCTTCCACCAGCAGGACACGCTGACCTTCGGTCAGGAGACCCTCGATCTGCGCATTGCGGCCAAAGCCCTTCGGCTTCTTGCGCACGTATTGCATCGGCACCATCAGGCGGTCCGACAGCCACGCTGCGAACGGAATGCCCGCCGTTTCGCCGCCGGCCACGGCGTCGATCTGCTCATAGCCGACGTCGCGCAGAATCGTGCTTTCCGCCATTTCCATCAGGCCGCGGCGCACGCGCGGGTAGGAGATCAGCTTGCGGCAATCGATATAAACCGGGCTCGCCCAGCCGGACGTGAAAATGTACGGTTTCTCCGCGTTGAAGTGCACTGCTTGCACTTCGAGCAGCATCTTGGCGGTGGTGTCGGAGATCGTCTGGCGATCGAAGCCTGTCATGGGGCGGATCCTTGGGGTTGAGCGGGGAGAAGCGGGCGCGAAGCCCGGTGGCGCAGCAAGCGGGATATGCCGCGCCGTGCTGGGCGGAATATGCAGCCGGCCAGTGGATGCTGGCCGGTTTTGCTGCGCGCGTAGGCCGACATTTTACCCGAAACGGGCTCTTCGCAGGAGGCTGTCATGCGGGCGCGAACGCAATCCCGGTTGCTGCGATCGCCGAGGGGCAGCCGGGCGAGCCGAGGCGTCGCGGCTCTTGTCAGCCGAAGGCGGCCCGCGGCGCAGGCGGCCCAGCCACGCGCTTTCAGGGTCGCACAACCGAGCCACCGGGACGCCGCAATGCGCTGCATCGACCACTGCGCGAGGCGTCGCCGATGCGGCGGCGCAGCATGACTGGCGGGCTGTTTCGCCCGTGGCGAGCCGCGTTAACCAGTCGGTGCATCGACACCCGCGGGGTGTACACTAACCGACCCGCGTAGCACTCCGCACCGTCCCGCCCTCCGCCGAGGACCGACGCCGCGCCCAACTGGCGCACGCGAAAAGCGCCTCGGTCGATTACCCATTCGATACAGGAAGCGTCGCCGGACGTGCGGTGTGCCGGGCCCAATTTCTTACGTCTCGCAGGCAAAAAATGGACGAACAACTGAAGCAAAGCGCTCTCGCCTATCACCAGAATCCGAAGCCAGGCAAGATCTCGGTCACGCCAACCAAGCCGCTGTCGAACCAGCTTGACCTTTCGCTCGCGTACTCGCCGGGCGTGGCAGCGGCCTGCATGGCGATTTACGACGAGCCGCTCGACGCGCAGAAGTACACCTCGCGCGGCAACCTCGTCGGCGTGATCACGAACGGCACGGCCGTGCTCGGCCTCGGCAACATCGGCCCGCTCGCAGCGAAGCCGGTCATGGAAGGCAAGGGCTGTCTCTTCAAGAAGTTCGCCGGCATCGACGTGTTCGACATCGAGCTGTCCGAATCCGATCCGGACAAGCTGGTCGAAGCCATTGCAATGCTCGAGCCCACGCTCGGCGGCATCAATCTGGAAGACATCAAGGCGCCGGAGTGCTTCTACATTGAGAAGAAGCTGCGCGAGCGCATGAAGATTCCGGTCTTCCACGACGATCAGCACGGCACGGCGATCATCGCGTCGGCGGCCATTCTGAACGGCCTGAAAGTGGTCGGCAAGCAACTCGACAGCGTGAAACTGGTCTGCTCGGGCGCGGGCGCGGCGGCCATCGCCTGTCTCGATCTGCTCGTGAACCTGGGTTTGTCGAAAGAGAACATTCTCGTCATCGACTCGAAGGGCGTGATCTACGAAGGCCGTGGCAACCTCGACCCGTCGAAGGAACGCTATGCGGCGAACACCGAGGCACGCACGCTCGCCGACGCGATTCGCGGAGCGGACGTATTCCTCGGTTGCTCCAGCGCCGGCGTGCTGAAGCCTGAAATGGTCGCCGAAATGGGCACCCAGCCGCTGATTCTCGCGCTCGCCAACCCGGAGCCGGAAATCCGCCCGGAAGAGGCGAAGAAGGTGCGCCCGGACTGCATCATCGCGACCGGCCGTTCGGACTACCCGAACCAGGTCAACAACGTGCTGTGCTTCCCGTTCATTTTCCGCGGCGCGCTGGATGTCGGCGCGACCACCATCACGGAAGAAATGAAGCTCGCGTGCGTGCGCGCGATCGCCGAACTCGCGGAAGAAACTGATCAGGGCGATGAAGTCGCGAAGGCATACGAAGGACATTCGCTCGAATTCGGTCCGGAATATCTGATTCCGAAGCCGTTCGATCCGCGCCTCATCATCAAGATCGCACCCGCGGTCGCGCAAGCGGCTATGGATTCGGGCGTGGCGACCCGTCCGATCAAGGACATGGACGCGTATCGCGAAGAGCTCGGCACCACCGTGTATCGCACGGGCATGGTGATGCGTCCGGTGTTCGCCGCGGCGAAGTCGGAGCCGGCGCGCATCGTGTTTGCCGAAGGCGAGGACGAGCGCGTGCTGCGCGCCGCGCAATTCGTGCTGCTGGAAAAGATCGCCAAGCCGATTCTGGTCGGCCGTCCGTCGGTGATCGAAATGCGCCTGAAGAAGATGGGCTCGAAGCTCAAGTGCGGCGAAGACTTCGAGATCGTCGATCCCGAAGACGATCCGCGCTACCAGCAATGCTGGCAGGCGTATCACGAGCTCGGCGCGCGCGAAGGCGTGACGCCGGACGTGGCGAAGGCCGCCATGCGCAAGTTCAACACGCTGATCGGCGCTATCCTGGTGCGTCTGGGCGAAGCCGACGGCATGATCTGCGGGATGATCGGCCAGTACCACACGCATCTGAAGTTCATCGAGCAGGTGCTGGGCAAGGCGGACAACGTGCAGAACTTCGCCGCGATGAACCTGCTGATGCTGCCGGGCCGCAATCTGTTCATCTGCGACACGTACGTGAACGAAGTGCCCACGGCGGAACAGCTCGCCGACATGACCATGCTGGCTGCACGCGAAATCGAGAAGTTCGGCATTACGCCGAAGGTCGCGCTGCTGTCCAACTCGAACTTCGGCAGCGCGCCGTCTTCGTCGTCGCAACGCATGGCTGCGGCTCGTAAGCTGATTGTCGAACGCGCGCCCACGCTCGAGATAGACGGTGAGATGCACGGCGACGCCGCGCTGTCGGAAATGGTCCGCAAGGCCGCATTCCCCGGCACGACTCTGTCGGGCGAAGCCAATCTGCTGATCATGCCGAACGTCGAAGCGGCGAACATTGCCTACAACCTGCTCAAGATGGTCGGCGGCGAAGGCGTGACGGTCGGCCCGTTCCTGCTCGGCGCGGAAAAGCCGGTCCATGTGCTGACGCCGGCTGCGACCGTGCGTCGGATCATCAACATGACGGCGGTGGCCTCGGCGAACGCGCGCAAGTCGGTGAACGGCAAGTAGGCGTAACGGTACGTACAGCGCGAGCTTCAGTAAGCTTGCGAAAAGACAAACGCCACGAAACACGGGTTCCGTGGCGTTTTTTTATGCGCGTTGCGGACCGCATCGCGCCGGGGACCGCGCTCAGCGCGTGGCGATTGCCGTCAAGCGGCGTGCTGCGTCGTTCGCGCTTGCGGTGAGCGCCAGCGCGTGAGCAGGTCGTTCCACTTCACGCGCACAGCCTTCAGGTTGTTCTCCTTGATGTGCCCGAAGCCGCGAATGCCGTCCGGCAAATTGGCGAGTTCAACTGCCAGCTCGCGGTTTTGCGCAGTGAGCCCGCCAATCAGTTCGCGAACCAGCGCCTCATACTCGCCAATCAGCGCGCGCTCGGTGCGTCGCTCCTCCGTCTTGCCGAAGATATCGAGCGCGGTGCCGCGCAGGAACTTCAGCTTCGCGAGCACATGCATTGCGCTGAACACCCACGGGCCGTACTTCTTCTTGATCAGATGCCCTTGGGCGTCCTTCTTCGAGAACATCGGCGGCGCGAGATGAATGTGCAGCTTCCAGTCGCCCTCGAAGTTCGCTTTCAGCTTTTCAATAAACGCCGGATCGCTGTACAGGCGCGCGACTTCATACTCGTCCTTGTAGGCCATCAGCTTGGGCAGATTCTTCGCGACGGCTTCGGTGAGCGGCAGTTGGCCGTCGCCCGAGTCGAGCGCCGATTCCGCAGCGCGCACTTGCGAGACCAGCGCGCGGTAATGCGCGGCATACGCGTCGTTTTGCCATGCTGCGAGGTAGGCCGCGCGTTTGTCGATCAGCGTGTCGAGTGCTTTGGGCGTATGCAACGAGATGATCTTGCTGTTCGTGGCGTCAGCCGCGGCGCCAGTGCCCGCGCCCTGCGATTGCGCGAATTTGCGCACGGCCGCCGGATCATGTGCCGCGCGACGGCCCCATTCGAATGCCGCGCGGTTCTTCTCGACCTGCACGTTGTTCAGTTCGATTGCGCGCATCAGCGACTGGTACGTCAGCGGCACCCAGCCGCGCTGCCACGCGTAGCCGAGCACGAACGGATTCGTGTAGATCGCGTCGCCGAGCAGAGCGACCGCGAAATGGTTCGCGTCCACCGTGTCCACGCAATCGTCGCCTGCGCCCGCTCGCACGTCCGCTTCCGTGCTGCTGCCCGGAAAGCGCCAGTTCGGGTTCTTGATGAGTTCGGCGGTCGGCGTATGCGCGCTATTGAGCACCACGCGCGTTTGACCGGCTTGCATGCGCGACACGCATTCGTCGCTTGCCGTCACAATCGCGTCGCAGCCGATCACGAGACTCGCTTCGCCCATCGCAATGCGGGTGGCGTGGATGTCCCCGGGCTGATTCGCAATCTGCACGTGGCTCATCACGGCGCCGCCCTTCTGCGCGAGGCCGGTGACGTCCAGCACCGTGACGCCCTTGTTCTCCAGATGCGCGGCCATGCCGAGCAGTGCGCCGATCGTCACGACGCCCGTGCCGCCCACGCCGGTGACAAGCACGCCGTAAGGACGGTCGATGGATGGCAGCGCCGGCTCCGGCACCGGCGGCATGGCGTCGCCCACAATGCCGGACGCTGCTTTCGGCTTGCGCAACTGACCGCCTTCGACAGACACGAAGCTCGGGCAAAAGCCGTTCACGCACGAAAAGTCCTTGTTGCAGGTGGACTGATTGATCTGCCGCTTGGTGCCGTATTCGGTGTCGAGCGGCTCGACCGACAGACAGTTCGACTTCACCGAGCAGTCGCCGCAACCTTCGCACACCGCCTCGTTGATGACGATGCGCCGCGCCGGGTCCGGATATGCGCCGCGTTTCCTGCGCCGACGTTTTTCGGTGGCGCAGGTCTGGTCGTAAATCAGGATCGTGGTGCCTGGAACCTCGCGCAACTGGCGTTGCACTTCATCCAGCTTGTCGCGATGGTGGATGTCGATGCCCGGCGCGAGGCCGACGTTCGCGGAGTATTTCTCGGGCTCGTCCGTCACGATCACGATTTTCGACGCGCCTTCGGCGGCGAGCTGATGCGTGATCTGCGGTACGGTCAGCACGCCGTCGACCGGCTGGCCGCCCGTCATTGCCACCGCGTCGTTGTAGAGCAGCTTGTAGGTGATGTTCGCCTTCGAGGCGATTGCCGCGCGAATCGCCAGCAGACCCGAGTGGAAGTACGTGCCGTCGCCGAGATTGGCGAACACGTGTTTGTCGTTGGTGAAAGGCGCCTGGCCGATCCACGCGACGCCTTCGCCGCCCATCTGACTGAAGGTGCTGGTGCTGCGGTCCATCCAGACCGTCATGTAATGGCAGCCGATGCCCGCCATCGCACGCGAGCCTTCCGGCACGTTCGTCGACGTGTTGTGCGGGCAGCCTGAGCAGAACCACGGCTTGCGCTCGACTTCGACGCGCGGGCGCGCGAGCGCCTTTTCCTTGGCTTCGATCACGGTGATGCGCGCGGCGATACGCGCGCGCACATCCGACGGCAGATCAAATTTCGCGAGCCGCGCGGCGATTGCCTTCGCGATGATCGCAGGGGACAGTTCGTAATGCGCCGGCAGCAGCCAGTTGCCCATTGGCACCGACCATTCGCCGCCCGCGCCGTCTTTCTCGTCGAACTTGCCGAACACGCGTGGGCGTTGCGTATCCGGCCAGTTGTACAGCTCTTCCTTGATCGCGTACTCGAGAATTTGACGCTTTTCCTCGACCACCAGAATCTCGTCCAGGCCGCGCGCGAACGCTTGCGCGCCTTGCGCCTCGAGCGGCCACACACAGCCAACCTTGTACAGGCGAATGCCGATGCGCGCGCACGTTTCGTCGTCGAGACCCAGGTCGGTGAGCGCCTGGCGCACGTCGAGATACGCCTTGCCGCCCGTCATGATGCCAAAGCGCGCCTGTGGCGAATCGATTTCGACGCGGTCGAGCTTGTTCGCGCGCACGTAGGCGAGCGCTGCGTACCACTTGTAGTCGAGCAGACGCGCTTCCTGAACCAGTGGCGGATCCGGCCAACGAATGTTGAGCCCGCCCTCGGGCATGGCGAAGTCTTCCGGAAGCACGATTTTCGTGCGATGCGGGTCGATATCCACCGAAGCGGACGACTCCACCACGTCGGTCACGCATTTCATCGCGACCCATAGGCCCGAGTAGCGACTCATCGCCCAGCCGTGCAAGCCGAAGTCGAGATATTCCTGCACGTTCGACGGAAACAGCACCGGCAGGCCACAAGCCTTGAAGATGTGTTCCGACTGATGCGCGAGCGTCGATGATTTGGCTGCGTGATCGTCGCCGGCCAGCACCAGCACACCGCCGTGCCGCGACGATCCCGCGGAATTGCCGTGCTTGAAGACGTCGCCGGAACGGTCGACGCCGGGGCCTTTGCCGTACCACATCGAAAACACGCCGTCGTATCTGGCGCTGGGGTACAGATTGACCTGCTGCGATCCCCAGACGGCGGTGGCCGCAAGGTCTTCGTTGACGCCGGGCTGAAACACGACCTGATGCGCGGCGAGATGCTGTTTCGCCTTCCAAAGGGATTGGTCGAGTCCGCCGAGCGGCGATCCGCGGTAGCCGGAGATGAAGCCGGCCGTGTTGAGGCCGGCGGCGCGGTCGCGTTCCTGCTGCAACATCGGCAGACGCACCAGCGCCTGGATGCCGCTCATGTACGCGCGGCCGCGTTCCAGGGTGTATTTGTCGTCGAGCGTGACGGAAGATAGAGCGGCTTCGAGCGAGGCTCGCTGACCTGCGTCTAGCGGGGCATTCATTATGTGTACTCCTCCACCCAGTTTGGGATCGCCAAAACTTTTGGGCCGCGGCATCTTGTGAATGCGTATGGCCGGGGTCGCCATATTGACGTGTTTTAAGTGATGGTAGCACTGGTAAAAACCCGCCGCAGCACGCCGCCAATTTCCTCTTGCTGAAGCGTTCGGTGCGCCTCTATGCGCATTGCCTGGCCTGCAAAGTTCAGCCTGCTCGCCGGAGCCCTTGGTGTAACAAGCTGTAAAAGCTACAACTGTGCGGAACCGCGTGGGGCGCACCTGTCTAACCGGCACCTGTGAGCAATGTCTGTGTAACGTGCCGCATGTTGCGGCGCTTCAGGACAACAGGGCAGTTAGAAAAGGAGTACGCATGAACACGAGAAATATCCAGACCTTCCTGATGGTTTCGGCCGCCTTTTTCGCCATGAGCGCGCCGGTGCGTTCTAACGCGAGCACGGCGGCGCCGTCTGGCGTGATCAGCCGCACCGCGCTGGTGGCGCCCGCGCGCGTGGCCATCAATCGCATCTCGCGCGAGAGCGCGTCGCGCAAGGAAGATCAGAATTCATGACGCGCCGCTGAGGCTGCGCGTTAGGTTCACGTAGCCGTCGCTCGTAGTCGGGCGGCGGCGCAAACGCCAAGGGCGAGAATCGTGCGATTCTCGCCCTTGGCGTTTTTTCGGCGCGCTTTTTCGGAGCGTATAGTCAGCGCTTATCGTCAGCCCTCAGATCAGCGGTTCGATCAGCGCTCATTGCTCGCCCCGCGCGCGAGTCCGGCGCGAGGCCGCCGGCGCGCTCGTAGTTCAAGCCTTGTCCTGCACCACGCCGCGGCGGATCTGATCCAGCTCGATCGATTCGAACAGCGCCTTGAAGTTGCCTTCGCCGAAGCCCTGGTTGCCTTTGCGCTGGATGATCTCGAAGAAGATCGGGCCGATCTGGTTCTCGGTGAAAATCTGCAGCAGCAGGTCGTCGGGGGCGCCGTCGATCAGGATCTTGCGTTTGCGCAGTTCCTCGAGCGGCTCGCCGTGGTTCGGCACGCGGCGGTCGACGAGTTCATAGTAAGTGTCGATGGTATCGAGCAGCGAAATCTTCGACGCGCGCAGGCCGTCCACGGTCCGGTAGATGTCGTTGCTGCCAAGCGCGATGTGCTGGATCCCTTCGCCGTGATACGCGTCCAGATATTCCTGGATCTGGCCGGCGGTTTCCGAGCCTTCCTCGTTGATCGGAATGCGGATCTTGCCGCACGGCGACGTCATCGCTTTCGACTTCACGCCCGTCACCTTGCCCTCGATGTCGAAGTAACGCACTTCGCGGAAGTTGAAGAGCCGCTCGTAGAACTCGGCCCATTCCTGCATGCGGCCACGGTGGACGTTGTGCGTCAGGTGGTCGATGTAGGTGAGGCCGTGGCCGACCGGGTTGGGATTCGCGCCGGGAATCGGCTCGAAGTCCACGTCGTAGATGTCGATGTTGCCGACGCTGCCCGGTGCAGCGCCGTTCTTGCCGCGCCAGCGGTCTACGAAATAGATGAGCGAGTCGCCAATGCCCTTGATGGCCGGAATGTTCAGCTCCATCGGGCCCGTCTTGTTGTCGAACCCCCACGCGCCTTTTTCGAGTGCCTGCTTGTAGGCCTTCGCGGCGTCCTGAACCCGGAACGCAATCGCGCAGATCGACGGGCCGTGCAGGCGCGCAAAGCGTTGCGCGAACGAATCCGGCTCCGCATTGACAATAAAGTTGATTTCGCCCTGGCGGTAAAGCGTCACATCCTTATGACGGTGACGCGCAACAGCCGTGAAACCCATCTGCTCGAAGAGCTTGCCGAGCGCCTTGGGATCGGGCGCGGTGTATTCGATGAATTCGAAGCCGTCGGTGCCGACGGGATTCTCCCAGGTTGGAACCTGCATTGTCTGTCTCCATGTCGAGAGCGCGGGGCGCCCGGAATCGCGCGGAATGGGAAAGAGCGCGACCGAATGACGCAAGTGTAAAGGCCAAGTCGCGCCGGAAACTTGCGAACTTAATCGTGCGGGGGTAGGGTTGCGCTATTTTCTAGCTCAATTTCACGACTTTACGGCAGAAGATGGCCAATATAGAGATAGACGCGATCGACCGGCGTATTCTGACCATCCTGCAGGAGAACGGCCGCTTGTCGAACCAGGAGATCGCCGAGCGGATCAACCTGTCGCCGAGCCCGTGTTTGAGGCGCATCCGGCGGCTCGAAGAGACGGGCGTGATTCGCGGCTACGTCGCGTTGCTCCACGCTCAGCGCCTGGGGCTCGATCTGCTTGCGTACGTCAACGTGCGGCTCGAAAAGCGCGGTGGTCCGGCGCTTAGTCCGCGTGGCGAGGCGACCCATGCGGATCTATTCCGCGCGGCCGTCCAGACCTGGCCCGAAGTGGTGGCCTGTCACGCGATGACCGGCGACATGGACTATTTGCTCCGGGTTCAGGTGGAAGACATGGCGCACTTTTCCCGGTTCGTGCAGGATCAACTGCTGCATCATCCGTCGGTGATCGACGTCAAAACGAGCTTCTCGCTCGACACCATTAAAGAGACGACGGCGCTGCCCATCTTGTAGATATACGGACGCGACACGCGGTCTACGCGCGTGGCAAACAAAAAGGGCAGCGCTAAGGCTGCCCTTTTCAATTGTTTGAGGATACCCGCGGATTTACGCGGCGGCGGTCGCCGGCATGAAGGTCTCGATCAAGCGGGACGCACGGCGTGCCTGGCGCTTGAGGGCATAGTCGAACACCGCGGCCTGCTCCTGCAGCATTTCAGTGATGATGCTGGTCTGGTCAGCCGGCGGCAGCGTCAGATAAGCGTCTGCTTCGCCATAGGCATACTCGATCTTCATGCCCGCTTTCTTCGCGATGTGCATCATGGTCGAATTGCGCGACAGGCAATGCATGTAGAGGGTCGTGACATGCGTGTTGCGGCTGCGAATGGCCGCGCGCTCGAACAGCCGGGACCCGATACCTTTACCGCGCACGCTCTCGAGCACGGAAACGCCGAACTCCGCCGTGCGCTTGTCGCCTTCCGCCGGCAGGTAAGCAAGGTGGCCCACGCCGGTCAGTTGCAGTTGATCGTCGAACACACCGAACACGGTGTCGCGGGTGAAGTCGATGGCGCGCACATAGTTTTCAATGACGTGGTCGGGCACGACCTGGCCGAAGCGCAGCAGACGGTCGTCCTCGTCGAGTGCGAGGAAGTGCGCCAACAGTCGCTCGCGGTCAACAGCGGTGAGTTCCCGGACCAGAGCAGGCGTACGACCGGCGGGCAGCGACACGCGATCGTGCGCGACGATCGGCTCGGCGGCGCGGGGTGTAATCATGTTCATGGTCAGGTTCTCCTTGTCATCATGCGGCGTTGGTGCACCGCAAAAACGATTCTAGCGGAAACGCGGACGCTGCACTAGGGAAAACCCGTATCAAAATTTGAAGCTCGCGCCTAAATCTCTCGCGGGCGAAAGACAAGTGATTGATTCTTAAAAATAAATATAAAAGAACGAGCGTGCAGTGCTGCGTGTCTTCAATATTCGACTTGTGGACTTAGCTGCCCTGCATATTGCTGTGCCGCGCAATCACACCGCTGCAGAACCCAGCCCATGGTCGACCATGCTCACCACCTGCTCGGCAAATTCCCGATAACCCATGCGTCCGCCGGGCTTGAGCCAGGTGAACGTCCAGTTGATCATGCCGAACACCATCATCGTGAGCGCCGTCTGATTTTCCCGCGTGGCGCGCTCGGGGTAGGCCCGGGCGAGTTGCCGCGCAAACGCGGCTACGACGTCGCGCTGGCGGTTCAGAATCACCTCGCGCTGTGCGTCGACGAGATACTTCACGTCGTTAAGAAGCGCGACGTGCCGGCTGTGCGACGTTTCATATTCCGAGAGGAACGCGCGGATCAGTTCCGCGAACGTCTCGCGCTCCGTCAGGCCGCGTCGCTGACTTGCGCCCTCCACCTCGGCGATGATCAGCATCAGCCGCTTGGTGTAGCGGTCCAGCAAGTCGAACAGGATCGCTTCCTTGCTTTCGTAATAGTGATAAAGGCGCGCCTTCGAGGTGCCGCTGGCGGCCGCCAGATCGGACATGGACGTGCTGGGATAGCTCGTCTGCGCAAACTTGGCAGCGGCTAGCTCCAGAATCTGTTCGCGCTGCGTTTCGTGGTCGGGGGCTCGGGTGCGGGCCATGATGGTCTGCTAGTTGTCTGCTTATTCGTGTGAACAGAGTGAGAGTGCCGCGCACAGCTCGAGCGTGCGCCAGGCGCTCGCGTCGCCGCGTAGCTTGATCCGGCGCACGGCGGCCATTTCGCGCAACCGCCACAGCACAATGCTGTCGCTGACGAGAAACCCGAGTTCGGCGGTCATGACTTGCGCGGCCACGCGCGCGGCCGGCTGCCAGTCGCCGCTGACGTGCTCCAGTATTAGCGCGTCGAGATCGGCAAAACTGCCGCTCGTGAAAGTGTTGTCGCGCCAGCGCCGCGTTTCGCCGTTCGCATGCTTGGCTTCTTGCCATTCGAGCGCGAGCCGGCTGATACGCAATACGGAAATAGGCGCCGCATCGGGCAAGCGCGCCTGCAACACGGTCGGCGCGAACATGCCGACGCAGGTCGCCCGGTCTTTCCGGTCGTACGCCCACGCGCCGCTGTCCGTGAGATCGCGAATCGACAGGCGAACTTCGTTCAGGCGCTGCGGATGGTTGCGCAGGTAATAGCAGACTCGGCGCAGCATCAACTGATCGGATGCGCTTTCGCCATGCCACACGACCAGGTTCGCTTCGCCGCGCACAATGGCCTCCAGCGCCGCCGCCTGCTCGCGGAATTCACGGACAAAGTCGCGTTTGGTGTCCGCGCTCACGCGGTCCCAGAATGCTGCGCGCGCTTCGGGGCTGTCGTCGATGCCGCGCAATGGGCCGACCGCCAGATCGTCGCGCAGTGAGTACACGCGATCGTCGCGGCCCGCTTCGCGCAACGCCGTGCGCAATGATTCCGCGGCGACGTCGCCGTTGGTCAGGTGGATCGTGCTCATCGGCCTTGGCTGGTTTTTAGAGGGCGATTGACAAAGGGCCGCTCGCCGACGGAACCGGCATGGTCCCACGGCGAGCGGCCCCTAGTGTAAGCGGATCGCGGTACGGCTCAAAGCAAAGGGGCGCAGCGCGCGCCGGACACGCTCAACGTTCGTCGTAGCTCACCACGACGCGATCGCTGACGGGATGGCATTGGCACGTGAGCACGAACCCGTCGCGGATCTCGTGCTCCTCGAGCGTGTAGTTCTTTTCCATCTTCACTTCGCCTTCCACCACTTTGGCGCGGCAGGTACAGCAAACGCCGCCTTTGCAAGCGTACGGCAGCGCGAGTCCGGCGCGCAAGCCGACGTCGAGCACGCTCACACCCTCGTACGGAAGGCGCAGCTTGCGGCGCTTGCCGTCGAGCACGATTTCGAGGTCGGCTGCGGGCGTGTCTTCAGTGATTTCGATGGGCGGCACGCCGGCTTGCGGCAGCGGCGAGCCGAAGCGCTCCACGTGCACTTTTTCGGGCGGCACGCCGGCCGCTTTGAGCGCGGCTTCGGCGGCGTCCATCATCGGCGCCGGGCCGCAGATAAAGGCTTCGTCGATGGAATCGGCGGCCACGAGACTTTCGAGAAACGCCGCGCATTTCGTCTGGTCGAGCACGCCGTTGAACAGTTCGACGTCCTGCAAGTCGTCCGACAGCACGTGATACAGCACGAAGCGGTTCATGAAGCGGTTCTTTAGATCTTCGAGTTCTTCCGCGAACATGATCTGGTCGACGCTGCGATTGCCGTAAATCAGCGTGAACGTGCTGCGCGGTTCAACCTCGAGCGTCGTCTTGATGATGGCGAGCACGGGCGTGATGCCCGAGCCGCCCGCAAATGCGACGTATTGCTGGCCGTGGTCCGCGTTCAGGTGCGTGAAGAAGCGACCGTCAGGCGTCATGACCTCGATGGTGTGGCCAGCCTGGAGCGTGTCGAACGCAAAATTCGAGAAGCGGCCGCCGCGCACTCGCTTGATGCCGATGCGCAGTTCGCCGTCGCGGTCGTAGTCGGTGACGCCCACGCAGATCGAATAGGAGCGGCGCGTTTCTTCTCCGTCGATGTGCGTTTTCAGCGTGACGAACTGGCCTTGGGTAAAGCGATAAAGCTCGCGCAGGTCGGCGGGGACTTCGAAGGCGACCGAGACCGCATCAGCGGTTTCTGGCCGCACTTCGCGAATACGCAGCGGATGAAATTGCGGGGTAGCCATGTCAGTATGGTTTGAAATAGTCGAAGGGTTCGCGGCAGTCGAGGCAGCGGTACAAGGCTTTGCACGCGGTCGAGCCGAACTGCGCGAGACGCTCGGTATGCGCCGAGCCGCAACGTGGGCAGGAGGGCGCCGGTAGCACACGCGGCATGAAGCGCAGCACTTTTTCCTGCGGCCCGGATGCGCGTGCGCTCGCCGATCCGCAATTGCCCGTGGGCGGCGCAATGCCGTAGGCGCGAAGCTTGTCGTGTGCCTCTGCGGTCATCCAGTCGGTGGTCCATGCGGGCGCGAGCACCGTGGCGACGCGATAGGGCGCGAGCCCGGCAACGTCGAGCGCGTGACCGACGTCTTCCGCGATCTGCGACATGGCCGGGCAACCCGAGTAGGTCGGCGTGATCACCACCTCGAGTGTGCCGTCCTCGGCCCGACGCACATCGCGCAGAATCCCGAGCTCGCGGATGGACACCACTGGAATTTCTGGATCAGGCACGGTTTCGAGCACCGCCCACGCGCGTTCGAGCGTGCTGTCGGTGTCGGCGGCGAGGGGCGTAGTCGAAATGGTCATGGTCGGTTTGGCGCAGTTACGGGGCGCAGTTGCCGGGCGTAGTTACCGGGGTCACCAGGTCGCGCCTGGATGCTGCCGTGCGAGGCTTTGCATCTCGGCCAGCACGAAGCCCATATGCTCGGAATGCTCGCCGTGCTTGCCGGTCGGCACATGCTTGAGCGGCTCGGGGAGCGCGAGCGTGGCTTCTTCGAGCGTGGCGCGCACGTCGTCGAGCCAGGCGGCTTCGAGATCGGCGGTGAGCGGGCCGATGCCCGAGGCCGCGATTGTTTCCTCGACGGCGTCCGTGCTGAAAAACTCGCGCGTGTACGGCATCAGATAGTCCAGCGCGGCCTGCGCGCGGCGGTGCGATTCCTCCGTGCCGTCGCCCAGGCGCACGAGCCATTCGCTTGCGTGATGCACGTGGTAGCTCGTCTCCTTGATCGACTTCGCGGCGATTGCGGCAAGTTGCGCGTCCGTGGATTGCGTGAGCGCCGTCCACAAATGCGCCATCAGCGTCGAGTAAAGGAAATTGCGCGCGATGGTGACCGCGTAGTCCTTCTCTGCCTGTGCCGTGGCCGACAGCGGGCCGTAATGGGGCAGTTCGACCAGCGTGTAATTGGCGAACTCGCGCTCGGCGCGAAAGTACGCGTAGTCGTCTTCGGTACGCGTCTTGCCGGTGAGCTGCTGCTCGAGCGAGGCCGCGTGCGTGTAAAGCAGACGCGCCTGGCCGATCAGGTCGAGGCTCATGTTGGACAGCGCGATATCCTCTTCGAGAATCGGGCCGTGGCCGCACCACTCGGCGTTGCGCTGACCGAGGATCAGCGCGGTATCCGCGAGACGCAGCACGTATTGCAGTTGTTCGGGCGTGATAGTCATGGCCGCTTACATGTGGTTGACTTCGTCGGGGAGCGTGTAGAACGTCGGATGGCGGTAGATCTTGTCGCCGGCCGGTTCGAACAGCTCCGCCTTGTCTTGCGGCGCAGACGCCGTGATCGCCGAAGACGGCACCACCCAGATGCTTACGCCTTCCTGGCGGCGCGTATAAACGTCGCGCGCCATGCGCAGCGCCATTTGCGCGTCGGCGGCGTGCAGACTGCCGCAGTGTTTATGGTCGAGTCCCTGCTTGCTGCGCACGAACACTTCCCAAATCGGCCATTCCTTGTTCATCCTGATCTCCTGATTCCTTGCAGGGCGCGCCGCGTGTGTCAGGCGGCGTGCTGTTGTGCGCGTTGGCGTTGTTTTTCGGCGTGGGCGATTGCGGCTTCGCGAACCCAGGCGCCGTCGTTATGGGCTTTGACGCGGGTGCCGAGGCGCTCGCGATTGCATGGACCGTCGCCGTTCACCACGCGCCAGAATTCTTCCCAGTCGATGTCGCCGTAGTCGTAATGGCCGCGCGCCTCGTTCCACTTGAGTTCCGGGTCGGGCAGGGTGACGCCGAGCACCTTGGCCTGGTCGACGGTGGCGTCGACGAATTTCTGGCGCAGGTCGTCGTTCGAAATGCGCTTGATGCCCCATTTCGACGACTGATTGCTGTGGATCGAGTCTTTGTCGCTTGGGCCGAACATCATCAGCACCGGCCACCACCAGCGGTTGACCGCCTGCTGGACCAGCTCGCGCTGCGCTTCGGTGCCGGACATCATCGCCATCAGCGCGTCGAACCCCTGGCGCTGGTGGAACGACTCTTCCTTGCAGATGCGGATCATCGCGCGGGCGTAAGGGCCGTAAGTGCAACGGCACAGCGGAATCTGGTTCATGATCGCGGCGCCGTCCACCAGCCAGCCGATCACGCCGACATCCGCCCACGTGGGCGTCGGGTAATTGAAGATGCTCGAATATTTGGCCTTGCCCGAATGCAGCGCCGCGATCAGTTGGTCGCGCGAAACGCCAAGCGTCTCAGCCGCGCTATATAGATAGAGGCCGTGGCCGGCTTCGTCCTGCACCTTGGCGAGCAGAATCGCCTTGCGCTTGAGGCTCGGCGCGCGTGTGATCCAGTTGCCCTCCGGCAGCATGCCGACAATCTCGGAATGCGCGTGCTGCGAAATCTGCCGCACCAACGTCTTGCGATAGGCCTCGGGCATCCAGTCCTGCGGTTCGATTTTGCCGTCCGCGGCCATCACGGCGTCGAACTGCGCCTGCTCCGGCGACGTTGCGCCTGACTCCAAGGGAGCCACATTGCCGGGAATATCCAGGGATTGCGTGTACATGAGGACGCTCTTCTGCGGAAGTTGTCTGGTTCGCACAGTATAAGCCAACCGACCGGTCGGTTAATAAATTTTTTGAGACGGCGCGCGGTGACCGATAGAACGGCTACCTGTGCATCGCCGGTTTGCTTTCGCGCCAAGGCCCCGCGCCGACGCTGAACCTATAAAATTGCGAATTGGCCGCGATCCGCGGCCCTCCCTGCATTTCCGGTACTTCATGTTACGTCTAAGCGAAATCAAACTCCCGCTCGATCACCCCGAAAGCGCTCTAGAGGCCGCCGTTCGCGCGCGGCTCGCGGAACTCGGTGTGGCGCGTGACGGGCTCGTCCGCTACTCGGTGTTCCGGCGCGCGCACGACGCGCGCAAGCGCTCGGACATCAAGCTCACCTATATCGTGGATGTGGAGGTGACGGACGAGGCCGCGGCGCTCAAACGGATCGCCGACGTGCCGCATTGCGCAGTCACGCCCGACATGACTTACCGGTTCGTCGCGAAGGCGCCGGCGCAGTTCGCGGGGCCCCGTCCGGTAGTGATCGGCATGGGGCCGTGCGGGTTGTTCGCCGGGCTGATCCTCGCGCAAATGGGCTTCCGGCCGATCATCCTCGAGCGCGGCAAGGCGGTGCGCGAGCGCACCAAGGACACCTTCGGACTGTGGCGCAAGTCGGTGCTGAACCCGGAGTCGAACGTGCAGTTCGGCGAAGGCGGCGCGGGTACGTTTTCGGACGGCAAGCTCTACAGCCAGATCAAGGACCCCAGGCACTACGGGCGCAAGGTGCTGGACGAGTTCGTGCGAGCCGGCGCGCCGGAGGACATTCTTTATCTGAGCCGGCCACACATCGGCACCTTCCGTCTGGTCAGCATGGTCGAGAAAATGCGCGCGACCATCCATGAGCTGGGCGGCGAAGTGCGTTTCCAGACGCGGGTGGACGATATCGACATCGATCAGGGCAAGGTGCGCGGGCTCAAGCTCTCGACGGGCGAGACGCTGCGCTGCGACCACGTCGTGCTCGCGGTCGGCCACAGCGCGCGCGACACCTTCCAGATGCTGCACGATCGGGGCGTCTATATCGAAGCCAAGCCGTTCTCGCTCGGCTTCCGGATCGAGCACCCACAAGGCGTGATCGACCGCAGCCGGTTCGGCAAGTTTGCCGGCCACAAGCAACTGGGCGCGGCGGACTACAAGGTCGTGCATCACTGCAGCAACGGGCGCGCGGTGTACAGCTTCTGCATGTGCCCCGGCGGCACGGTGGTCGCGGCGACCTCGGAGCCCGGGCGCGTGGTGACCAACGGCATGAGCCAGTATTCGCGGGCCGAGCGCAATGCGAATGCGGGAATCGTCGTGGGCATTACGCCCGACGACTACCCCGGCGGGCCGCTCGCCGGCATCGCGTTTCAACGCAAATGGGAAGAGCGGGCGTTCGAGCTCGGCGGCGGCAACTATATGGCGCCGGGTCAGCTGGTTGGCGATTTCATTGCTGGGCGGCCGTCCACGTCGCTCGGTTCGGTCGTGCCGTCCTATAAGCCAGGGGTGCATCCCACAGATCTGAGCACGGCGCTTCCTGATTACGTCATCGAGGCGATCCGTGAAGCTCTGCCGCAGATGGAGAAGAAGATTGCCGGCTTTGCGATGCATGACGCCGTGCTGACGGGCGTCGAGACGCGGACGTCGTCGCCGATCCGCGTGCGCCGCAAGGACGACTATCAGAGCATGAACGTCGAAGGGCTGTATCCGGCCGGAGAGGGAGCGGGTTACGCTGGCGGGATCTATTCAGCGGCTATCGACGGAATCGAAGTGGCCGAAGCTCTGGCCTTGAAGATGAGCGGGACGCTGGCGGGGCGGTAAGCATGCTGGTGGTCGGGCGTGGCCGGTGATCCCGGTCGCGGCCGCCGGCGCCAATCGTGCACAATGCCCGTTTCGCCTCAAGTCAGATATTGGAATGACCATTCGCTCCCTGGCCGCGGCATGCGGCGCTGCGCTACTTTGCCAGTTTGCAGTTTCCCTGCCCGCCGCAGCCGCCGAAACGTCGGCGCACTGGGTCGCCGCGTGGGCGACCGCGCTGCAAGCCATCCCTCAGCGGTCGGATCTGCCGCCACTGTACCGGGCGCCGGAAGTCGCTGGGCGCACCGTTCGGCAGATTGTTTATCCAACGTTGTCGGGAGGCTCTGCCCGGATCCACCTCAGCAATAAGTACGGCGCGACGCCACTGACGATCGAGGATTTGCGCATTGCTCGATCATCGGGCGGCGCGGCGGTGTCTGAGGCCGGTGGCGCACGTGTGACGTTCAGTGGAAGGGCGAGTGTGAGCATCCCGCCGGGCCGCGAGCTAGACAGCGATCCAATTGTGATGGCCGTTGCGCAAGGCGCGCCTTACGCGATTAGCGCGTTCATGGGGCCGCAGCAGCGCGTCGTGGCGTGGCACCGCGTATCGAACCAGCTGAACTACGTTTCGAGTCCCGGCAATCACACGGCGGACGCTTCGGCAGCCGCGTTCCGCGGACGGTTCACGCAATATCTGTGGGTAACGGGACTGTCCGTGGACGCGGCGCCTGATTCAACGGCAATCGCGGCCATCGGCGATTCGATCACGGACGGCATGCGCTCCAGCCTGAACCAGAACCGCCGCTGGCCCGACGTGCTAGCGCGACGGCTGGCCAGTTCGGCAAGCCGCTCGACGGCGGTGATCAATCTCGGTATCAGCGGCAACCGGCTGCTGAACGATTCTCCCTGCTACGGCGAAGCGCTGGTCACGCGCTTTGGCCAAGACGTGCTCGAACGGCCTGGCGTCAAGGCGGTCGTGCTGCTAATCGGTATCAACGACATCAACTTCGCGGCGATGCCGGCGCGCAATGGTCTGGACTGTGATTTCCCGCATGCTGCGGTGACGGCCGCCGACCTGATCTCGGGCTATCAAAGGGTCATCGCGACCGCGCGGCATGCTGGAGTGAAGGTGTTCGGAGGAACGTTGACGCCTGCGGCGCTTGCGCCCGAGCGGGAAAACATCCGGCTCGCCGTCAACCAGTGGATCCGGTCAAGCCATGCATTCGACGGCGTCGTGGATTTTGACGCCGCACTGCGCGATCCGGCGCTGCCGGCCCGTTTGCAGCGCCAATACGATAGCGGCGACCACATTCATCCGAGCGATGCCGGTTATGCGGCGATGGCCGACGCGATTCCCACTGGCGCAATCGTGAGTTCGGCGCTCAGGTGAACCGTGAGCCGCCAAAAAGTTTCGAGCGAACCCTTGTCATCAGGCTGTGCGTGACCTAGTATTTCGCTCCTCGTCTGCGAACGAGGAGCCGCGGCGGAAACCAGCGGCAATGGCGTGAACGATGTTTTAAGCGAAAGCAAAAAATACAGTTGACGAACCATGAAAGAGTCTTCATAATCTCGCTTCTCTGCTGCTGATGCAGCAACGCAGAACGAAGCGGTGCCGGGTAGTTGAAGCAGGCGCTGCGGAGTGAGCGGACCGATCTTTAAAAACTAGCAGCCGATAAGTGTGGGCGCTTGATGCGCGANGCGAGCCGGGTTNTTCGGNATCTGGCGNNAAGCGAAAGTATCAAGTCTCACACAGTAATGAAAGGAAGGTTTTTCTGTCGAGAGATGGAAGGATCATTCGTCAGTACGTTGAGTGAGCGACCGGGTTCGAAAGAGCCCGAAAACAGTAACAGGTTTGAACTGAAGAGTTTGATCCTGGCTCAGATTGAAC
>NZ_AWZV01000031.1 GCF_000472545.1 Burkholderia sp. WSM2232
TAGTGGTCGATGTCGTCGGCAAACACGATCTGGTCGCCGTACTCCGTCTCGACCATGAAGCAGTAGATACCCGCCTTCTGCATGAGCATGTGCACATAGGAGAAGTCGGTCATCTGGTACTGGAAGCGCCANCGGTGCGCCGGATACNCNCTGCGCAAGCGGAACGACATCTGATGATCGCGCATGCCGTGGCTGCGGAGGATTTCCCGGATGATCTGCGGTGTGCTCAGGTGCTGGAAGGTCTGCGTGTTCGTGACAGCCTGGAGTCGNCCGANATGCGACTTCAACACGATCTCGTACCGGGTGAAATCCTTCGTGGTCTGCACCGTCGAGAAGCGTTCGATGTAACCCGAGAACTTTCGCACCGGGCCGGTGTAAGGCCTGATCGTGAATACCGCATCGCGGCTCAGGTAGTCAGCGCGCACAAGCTGCTGCGGATGGGTGAGCAAGATGCGCACTTCATTCGGCTCGCCCATCTTTTCGGTTGCCTCGAACGACACGACCGAGAGCGCGGCAGCGCTTCCGGTGCCCGGCACATCCAGAAAATACGCCTGCTGTCCCGTCAGGCTCTGGATTAACGGATCAGACTCTGCCACTCCCCGCTCCCTGAAAAAGACCAGTGACACAGCATTTCGCTGCGTAATTGCTAATTGACCATTCAATACTAATCAGGTCAACTTAATTAATTTGAGACAGACGATTCTTGACACAGCTTTACAAAAAACGATGAGGCTAGTGCACGATGAGACGCAGTCCAGTCCCGCCGAGCAGCAGGCCGCGCTAGGTCAATCCGGAGGCTTGCCGGGTACGCCCGCCCTCACTTGTGCGACGTACAAGCGTTCCCGATGCGAATAAGGTCGCGTCGTCGGCTCCCGACCGGGCCGCACGATGATGATCGCTGATTGGAGGCACGATGGAAGGACCTTTGCCACAGAGCGCCCGGGCTCCTCGCTATCGCGCGTGGTGCGGTAGGGCTTCCTAGCTCTTCCTCGAAGCCGCATTGCTGACAGCATGCTGACCCACATCAAATGAAACAGCGAAGTGACAGTCGCTTTCGGACTTGTCCTGATGCATCCGTTTTCCTTGCCTGGCTCTCTTGAGTGTCCGGTCCGCTAGCACGTAATGAAGGCTGGCCGCATCCCGGTTTCTAACAAGCTAACGAGATGTATGTATGAAGAACGCGCCTAGCAAAACAGGCAACCCATCGGGTGGCGGACGCAGAAACAGTCCGCCTTCGGCACCAAAGTCTGCGCCGCCGGTAGGTGGAGGGACGCCCGCAAATACAGGTAACGGCAAACAGCCAGGACCGCGCCAATGACAGAACGCCGGGAGCAATCCCGGCGTTTTTTTGACAGTCAGCGTCTGACGGGTTATCGCCTCACTAAGCAGAGGCAGGCAGAGGCAGGCAGACTTTTCAGTGTATAGAGGCTAATCATCATCTTCGAAGCTGCTGACGTGCACCGACGACGTCAGCGCTTGCGGAGTCGCGCAGACAGACTCCATGTCGGCTGCCAGCATCACCGGCTTGCCTGTCTCAAGGCGTGCGATGCGCACGACACGCTGTCGCTGCGGCGCAAGGTGACGCCTTGCTCGCCGCAAGACACAGCCATACTCGAGATGGAAGGCAGCTTACGCGTCCAGCGTTTTGACGGACTCCGATGAAGCACCGCAGGCGTGATCAAAACACAGTGAGAATGCCGCACGAAGAATCTGCGGGGCGACCGGCAAGGAACGGCGCCGGACCGCACATTGCGGCTCAGGCGAAAAATCAATACGCGTGCAGCCCCACCCTTCCCGCCGCACGCTCCCCCATCAAGGCTTATTCGATTCAAACAGATCCATGATCTGCTTTTTCTCATTCGACGACACGCTCGGCGGCGGCACCGTCGGCGGCGTCATGCCCGCGGGGCCGACGCCCCCCACCGCATCGCTGACGCCCGCTGTGGGATTCGCCGAATCCAGCCCGATGCTCGCCACAAAGCCATTGCCCGGCGTCATGTCCGAATAAAACAGTTCGCCGTCGACGGTCGTCACGCCGTCAGGCTGCGCCGGCTCGCTTTGCGGCACGCCGCGCAGCGCGCGCTGCATGTACTCGACCCAGATGGGCAGCGCCAGTTGCGCGCCGAATTCGCGGCTGCCAAGCGTTTTCGGCTGGTCGTAACCCATCCACGCCACGGCCACGAGCGACTGCTGATAACCGGCGAACCAGCCGTCTTTCGCGTCGTTGGTGGTGCCCGTCTTGCCCTGCAGGTCCGAGCGATGCAGCACGTTGGTGCCCGCGCCCGTACCGGCCGTCGCGACCGAATGCAGCAGGCTGTTCATGATGTACGCGTTGCGCGGCTCGAGCGTGCGCGGCGCGTCGCGGCCGGCGGTGAGCGGCTGCGCTTTCGAAAGCGGCTCGCCACGCGCGTCCGTTACTTCGCTGATCAGATACGGGTTGATGCGATAGCCGCCGTTCGCGAACACCGAATACGCGCCCGCCGACTGCAGCGGCGTGACGAGCCCCGCGCCGAGCGCCATCGGCAGATACGGCGGCGTCTTGTCGGCGTCGAACCCGAAGCGCTGCGTGACGAAGTCCTGCGCGTACTTCGTGCCGATATACGACAGGATGCGAATCGACACGAGGTTCTTCGACTTCTGCAACGCGAGACGCATCGGCATCGGGCCGTCCGGCTGGTCGTCGTCCTTCGGCTCCCACGCGTCGCCGCCCGGCGTGCTCGACGGGAAATACAGAGGCGCGTCGTTGATGATGGTGGCCGGTCCGAGCCCCTTGTCGAGCGCCGCCGAATAGATGAACGGCTTGAAGCTCGAACCCGGCTGACGCCATGCCTGCGTCACGTGGTTGAACTTGTTCTTGTTGAAGTCGAAGCCGCCAACCAGCGCGCGAATCGCACCGTCCTGCGGCGTGAGCGATACGAGCGCCCCTTCCACCTGCGGAAGCTGTGTGATCTGCCAGTTGCCTTTGTCGTCGCTCATTACGCGCACGATTGAGCCCGGCTTGATTTTCGTCGCGGCCGGGGCACGCGCGCTCAGCGCACTCGCGACAAACCGCAGCCCTTCGCCGCTGATAGTGAGTTGCGTGCCGTCGACCAGTTGGGCCTTCACCTGCTTCGGAGCCGCCTCCGTGACCACCGCGGCGACGATCTCGCCGTTATCCGGATGGTCGGTCAGCGCGTCGTCGATAGCCTGATCTCGCTCGTCGCCAGCCGCCGGCAGTTGCACGAAACCTTCCGGCCCGCGATAACCGTGGCGCCGCTCGTAATCCATCACGCCCTTGCGCACCGCGCGATAGGCGGCGTCCTGATCCGCGGAATCAATCGTAGTCGTCACGTTCAGGCCGCGCGTGTAGGTCTCGTCCTTGTACTGCGCGTACATCATCTGGCGAACCATTTCGGCGATGTACTCGGCGTGCACGCTGTACTCGTTGCCCGGATTGCGCGTGCGGATCTCTTCCTTCACCGCCTGGTCGTACTGCTCCTGACTGATGTAGCGAAGCTCGAGCATGCGCCTGAGAATGTACTCCTGGCGGATCTTCGCGCGCTTCGGATTCACCACCGGGTTGTACGCCGACGGCGCTTTCGGCAGGCCCGCGAGCATCGCGGCCTGGGCCAGCGTGATGTCTTTGAGATCCTTGCCGAAGTACACGCGCGCGGCCGCCGCGAAGCCATAAGCGCGCTCGCCCAGGTAGATCTGGTTCATGTACAGCTCGAGAATCTGGTCTTTCGTCAGCGCGCGTTCGATCTTGTACGCCAACAGCATTTCGTAGATCTTGCGCGTGTAGGTCTTTTCACTCGACAGGAAAAAGTTGCGCGCCACCTGCATCGTGATCGTGCTTGCGCCCTGCGAGGCGCCGCCGTGCGCAATGTCCGCAAAACCCGCGCGCAGAATGCCGAGAAAGTCGACGCCGCCGTGCTCGTAGAAGCGATAGTCCTCGATGGCGAGCACCGCTTTTTTCATCTGGTCGGGAATGTCCTGGAAGCGCACGAGACTGCGCCGTTCCTCGCCGAATTCGCCGATCAGCACGTGGTCGGCCGTGTAGACGCGCAGCGGCACTTTCGGGCGATAGTCGGTGAGCGCCTCGAGCGAAGGCAGTTGCGGCCCCATGACGACGAGCGCATAGCCGACGATCAGCGCGCCCACCACGGCGACGATCGCAGCGAGGCTCGCAAACCAGATCGCGATCGTTGCGCCGAGGGAACGGCCGCCTTCGTCTGCGTCGCGCGAGGCGGCGTTGCGTCCCTGGGTGCGGCGGTAGGAGTCCCGGTCTTGACCGGCGGGAGAATGCGAAGAATGCGGTGGTTTGATGATTGGCATGACTGGAATAGTGGGCGCGAGGCTCAACCGCGAGACTCGACCGCGTTGCTCGACCGCGTTACTTAACGGCGTTGCTCGACGGCCTGAGTCACCGCCTTGTTCTCGCGCATGAGGCGCGCTTGAATACCGAGCGGGCGCTGTGCGAGACGCAAACCGCCGCGCGACCCTTTGCCCCCGGCGAGTCGCCACGGCGCATCCCGGCACAGTATCCGGCGCAACGTAACAGCGCATTTTAAAGAAATCAAGCGCCGCCCAACGCAGTTTTTTTGTAAGAGTTCCCTTCGCGCAAGGCGTCGCGGCGCCGACGTGGGTAGTTTCGGCAAGCTTTCGATGCGCTCGCGCACACTGCCCGAGTTATCAACAGAAAAAGTTGACAGCCCTGTGGACAAGCCCACAGAAAACGCGACAAGCCATTGATGTCACGGCATTTTTGCGACGCGCCCGTTTCCCATCGGCGCAACTCGTCATATGATGGACTGCGCGCACGCCGATGCGCGCCGCGAAGCGCCATGCCCAACAAGTATGCGAGCCGATCATGACCAAGCCCAGCGAACGCATCGTCGTATTCGTCACGCCCGCGCAGAAACGCGCGATAGCCGCCGCAGCGGACCAGCACGGTATCAGCGTCAGCGAGCTGATGCGGCGCGCCGTGTTGAGTTTCGACGCAACGAGCGAGCAGGTGAAAGCGGCCAGCATCGTCGACCGGCTCAATGCGCCGCGCGCGCCCGATGCGCTCGACGCGGCGCTGCGGCGCGTTGCGCACGACAGCGCGCGTGAGCGCGCAGCGTTGCCCGCCGCGCGGCAAGCGAGCGTGAGCGGCAAGGCAAATACGCTTGCCGATGCCAGTGTCGATGCAAATGTCAACGCGGACGCAGCGCCGTTCGCTGCGGCAAGCCGCGCAGCGCGCGAGTCGGCAGTGCCGGCGGGCCAAACCCCGGCGGGCAGCATGCCGGCAGCTTCGGCACCTGCGCCGCTGCTGCCCGCGGATGTGCTCGCCGCACTCACTACCGAAGTCGATGCGGACGCCGTCGCGACCGCCGAGGCCGTTGCGCGAGTCGCCGCCGCCCGCGCCGCCGCCAGCGTCAACCCGGCGCCCGTTGCCGCGAGCACGCAAACGCGTATGAAAAGCGTGTTCGGGCGCCCTCGTCTCGACACCACTTCCGCCGACGACGAGCCGCAAGGCGACCTCGGCGCCGAGGGCGGACGCTTCGCCTAGAAATAGACGATCGTCGACAGGCATGCCCCAATGAACGCGCGAGACCAGATAAGGGTCGGGCTTCACCGGATGGCGGCTTCCCACACGATGCCGAACGCACCGTCCGCCCGGCAAACGGCAATGCGCGGCGTGAGAATGGCGTGATTGTTCGCGCGGTCGTTTCGCAGCATGCCTTCGGTCGATGAACGAGACACGGCCGCAAGCCTCTTCCGGGCAGTCGCACGCTCATGCCTGTCCGCGCACTTCACGCCGGCGACACTCGCCGCTCTCATACTGGACGTGCTCGCGCATCGTGCCCTTTAAGCGCATTTTAAGAGAGCCCGTGGTGTAATATCCGCGAGCCGCTGAAGGACTGTCCCGCGTAATCATCGTTGCGAGCTACCCGCTTCGTCACGCGTTGCACGAACGAACCGGACAATGTGCGCTCGCGCTATTGCATTCGGCGCGCGCGCCCCGACCTCGGGTCCGTACCTTGCACTGCCTGCACTGCCTGCACTGCCTTTCGCGCGGCGGCGTAAAGTAGCAATGGCAAGCAGTTGATGCGCGGAAATTTTTCAGCGCCGACACCATTCTTTGGAGGTTTTCATGTCGCTTTTTGACAGCATTTCGCGCACGCTAAAAGGTCTCCTGAACGACGCGGCGGACTCCGTGCAAGACCCGTCGCGCGATTCGCGCCAGATCGTGCGCGAACTCGACGAGAGCATCGGCAAGGCCGAAAATTCGTTGATCGAAATTCAGGCGCAAGTGGCCACGCAGCAAAGCAAGCGCGACGTTGCCGCCGACAAGGCGAAGAAATACGAAGACGGCGCAAAGCGCGCGCTGCAATCCGGCGACGAAGCGCTCGCGCGCGAAGCGCTTGGCGCGCAGGCCACCGCCGAAGCCGAACGCGATGCGCTGACGAAGGAACTCGCCACGCTCGAGCCGTCGGTCGCTCAACTGAAGAGCCAGATCGAGGACATGCGTGCGCGCCGCAACGACCTGAACGCGCGTTCCAACATTCTGCAAGCCAAGCAGCAGATCGCCGAGGCGAAAGACGTGGCGGCAACGGCGCTCGGCGGCATCGGCGGGAAGAACCTGTCGGAAGATTTCCAGAAGCTGGAAGACAAGGTCGCGCTTTCGAATGCACGATCAGACGCGCGCCTGAATTCCGCGGACGTCAAAAGCGGCAAGGCGCTCGACGACAAGCTCGCCGACCTGAACCGAGGCCCGTCGGTGGAAGATCGTCTGGAAGCGTTGAAAAAGCAGCTCAATACACCGGCCCAGTAATTGCGTGAGGCTTGCATGACGGCGCACCGGTGCCCATGGATGGGCCGCAGCGGCGTCCGATGCGCCGGCCGCCGGATGGCTGGCCCGCCGGATGGCCGGACCGCTGGCCACCGGATCGCCAGTCGCTGGATCGCCGGTCGCCGGATCACCGGCCGCCGGATCGCCGCAATCGACTGAAGGAGACGGGCGCCCCCCGCCCGGTCCGCAAATGAAAAAACTTATTGCAAGCGCATTCGCCTCGCTGCTGCTCGTTTCGGCGGCGGCGTTTGCCGTGCCCACGGTTCAGCAGATCGAATCCGCGATGTCGCAGGGCAACTGGCAGCAGGCCGACGCCGGCCTGTCGGAAGTGCTGCAGGCGCATCCCAACAATGCGCGCGCGCACTACCTGTACAGCCAGGTGCTCGACCGCGAAGGCCGCTATGGCGACGCGCTCGCCCAGCTTCAACAGGCCAAAACGCTCGACCCGCAAATCCGTTTCACCGACCCTACGCGCTTCGCCCAGACCGAGGCGCGCATTCGCCGCGACGCCGAACGCGCGGGCAATGCCGCAGCCCGGTCGACGAGCCGCGCCGACAACCCGTTCGCCCAGCAGAACGCACCGGCCGTGCAGCAACAGTCCGCAATCGTTCCGCGTGCGGCTGAGCGCCACGGTCCCGGCATCGGCATGTGGGTGGGCATTCTGCTTCTCGTCGGCGTGATCGCGCTGGTGCTGCGCTGGACCTTGCGCCGCGCCCGCAAGCAGGACGACACTCGCGCCGACGACGAGCGTCGCGTGCAACTGAAGCGCGCGACGGAACTGCTCAACGCCGTGCGTTCGCTGAAACTCGACGTGAAGCTCTCCACCGCGCCCGGCCACGAAGCGCTGGAGAAGGAAGTGGAAGCCACCGAAGACCAGTTGCGCACACTCGTCGAAGCGTTATCGAACAGCAAGAACCCGGTTCCGCCCTATCAGCTCGACGAACTGGAGCAGCGCATTGGCAGCCTGCGCGCGCGTGCCGAAGGCCGGCCGGATCCGAACGCGGCGAACGGGGCAGGCAATGAGCAATCGCCCTATGCACGCGAAGCTGAACGCTTCGGCAACCCGCCACAAGCACCCTATCCGCAGCAAGGGCCGTATCAGCAGCAGCCACCTGTGGTCGTGCAGCAAGGCGGCGGTTTCGGCGGCGGCATGGGCGGCTTGCTGACTGGCGTGCTGCTCGGCGAAGCGCTGAACTCCGGGCGCGAGCGTGTCGTGGAGCGCGACGTGATCGTCGACGACGAAGCGCGCCGCCGCGGTAGTGGCGACAATGGGGGCGACAGCGGCGGCCTCGACTTCGGCCAGGGCTCGAACGACTGGAGCGACAACAGCGGCGGCATCGACATGGGCAGCAACGACGATTCCGGCGGCTGGAGCGACGACACCTGACTGCTCACAGCGCATCAAGCGCGGCACCCTGCACTTTCGCAGCGCCATGAAACAGGCTCCCTTCGCGGAGCCTGTTTCGCTTTTCACCCGCGCTCCGCGCTGATTCACGCCCGCCGCGACACCGGCGTGCGCTCGGCCTCATGCTCTGCAAGCAGCACGGAGCCCACAAACAGCCTCACGATGAACCGCTCGGCATACGCGACGAGCGCCTCGCGGCGCACGCCGTCGGCATCAAGATACTCGGCGGAAAGGTGGAACAGTTGCAGTACGACCTGCGTGCAGACTTCGTCGACAACGTCGCGCGCGAGTGTCGGCATGAGCTGCAATTGCACGACGTCGTCCGCCATTTCCGCGGACACCTCATGGAGCGTCGCGCGCACGGCTTCGCGCAACGCCGGCGACGTGCCGTGATATTCCGCTAACGCGCTCAGAAACGCCTCGCGGTGGTCCACCGCAAACAGGAAGAACGCCACGCACGCGCGCCTCGGCACGCTGTGCGGTTCGTCGTGCGCGGCGAGCCAGCGCTCACGGCGCAGCATGGGCCGCAAGCGGCGGCTGACCGAGTCGACGGCTTCGCGCGCGAGATCGTCGAGTGTGTCGAAATGACGATAGAAGGTGTTTGGATTGAGCCCCGCCTCGCGCGCAAGCTCGCGCAGACCCAGGCTCGCGAAGCTGCGCCCACCCGCGGTCAGACGCAGCGCGGCGTCAATCAGCTTGCGTTTGCCAGTGGGCAACGGCGGCGCGAGGAGCGCATCGGCCTGCGGTTGCCGCGCCGTTTCGAAAACGGATTTCATAACCTTCATGGTGGGTTTTGAATCGCTGCGCAGGGCGCGCGTTTGATAGACGTACTCTAAACGATCTTGACGCCAGGTGCACAGTTGTCTACCCTGCGCGGTACGTTCCAGCGGCTAACGCCGACGGCCACGCTGCCGGCGGTGCGTGCCGCGAGCACGCAACGACAGCACACAACGACAGCACACAACGACAGCAAACAACGACAGCACGCCAGGACAGCGCACGCACGCCGCGCACGAACACTCCCTGCTGGAGACCGATGTGACTTCCGCCTCATCCACCGCATCTACACCAGCCATCGCGCCGCGCATTGCGATCGTGGGAAGCGGCTTTTCCGGCATCGGCATGGCTGTGCGGCTGCAAAAAATGGGCATCACGTCGCTTACGATCTACGAAGCCGCCGCGGATATCGGCGGCACCTGGCGCGACAATACCTATCCGGGCGCCGGCTGCGACGTGCCCTCGCATCTGTATTCGTTTTCGTTCGAACCGAACCCCGCGTGGTCGCGCGTGTTCAGCGGCCAAGCCGAGATTTTCGCCTACCTGAAGCATTGCGCGAGCAAATACGGGGTGGACCGTTACGTGCGCTGCAACGCGCGCGTGGTGGCCGCGCGCTTTGACGAAGTGCGTTACGTGTGGAACATCGAACTCGACGCGCACGGCACGCGCGAGATCATCGAGGCCGACGTGCTGATCGCCGCGAGCGGCGGCCTGTCGCGCCCGGCGATGCCGCGAATCGCCGGCATAGAACGCTTCGAAGGCAAGCTCTTCCATTCCGCGCGCTGGGACCATGCGTATCCGCTCGAAGGCAAACACGTCGCGGTAATCGGCACCGGCGCGAGCGCGATCCAGTTCGTGCCGCAAATCCAGCCGCGCGTCGCGCAACTCGATGTGTTCCAGCGCACGGCGCCGTGGATCATGCCGAAGCCCGACAAGCGCATCGGCCGGCGCGCGCGCTGGCTGTTCGAGCATCTGCCCTTCACGCAGCGCCTCGTGCGCAGCGCAATCTACTGGAAGCTGGAATCGCAGGCCCTCGCGTTCGTGAGGAATCCAAAGCTCATGAACCGGCCGATGAAGTTGTGCCTGAGCTACCTCGCGCGGCGCGTCAAAGACCCGGAACTGCGTGCGAAGCTCACGCCGGATTACCGCCTTGGCTGCAAGCGCGTGCTGCTGTCGAGCAACTACTATCGCGCGCTTGTCGAGCCCAACGTGAACGTGATCACCACGGGCATCCGCGAGATCGTCGCGGACGGCATTGTCACGCAGGACGGTGTGCATCGTCGTGTGGATGCGATCATTTGCGGCACGGGCTTTCTGGTCAACGACGTGGGCCCAGCATTCGAGGTGACGGGTATTGGCGGCGCGGACCTCGGCACGCTGTGGCTGCGTGACGGACCGCAAGCGTATCTCGGCACCAGCATCGCGGAATTCCCCAATTACTTCATGATTGTCGGCCCCAACACGGTCCTCGGCCACAACTCGATGATCTACATGATCGAGTCTCAAGTGCAGTACATCGCCGATTGCCTGCGCGTGCTGCGTCAACGCAACGCGCGCGCGATGAACCTGCGCCCCGACGTGCAACGCGACTACAACACGCGCCTTCAAGAGGACATGCAGCGCTCGGTGTGGGTGAGCGGCTGCCACAGTTGGTATCAGACCAAAAGCGGCAAAGTGACCACCCAGTGGCCCGGCTTCACGTTCAACTTTCGCAAGCGCACGCGCCGCGCGCGGCCACGCGACTATCGCTTCCTGCCTTGATGCGTGCGACGGCCAGGGTGCGGTTGCAGGTCCGGTTCAAACAAAAAGGGAGACGGAAAACATGGCTAGCATCGAACCGCAGTCGTCGAATTCACCGGCATCCAGCGCAGCCGCTCCACTGCCGCCCCGCCCGCTTGCCGCCCGCCTCGGCATCACGAGCGTGCCGCGCGACGAATTGCGGCGCCGCTATACGCAAAGCGGCTCGAAGTTCATCGGCATCATGGGCGCGGACGTGCATTACGTGGACGAAGGCAGCGGCGACATCATCGTGATGATTCATGGTTTTGCGTCTTCGCTGCACACGTGGAACCGCGTCGCGGATGAACTCAAGCGCGCTTACCGCGTGATCCGCCTCGACCTGCCGCCGTTCGGCGTGACAGGCCCGCTGCGGGGCGCCACAGGCGCGATCGAAACGATGAACCTGCCGACCTACCGGCGTTTCATCGACACCTTCTTGCAGGCGCTCGGCATTACCCACGCGACGTTCATCGGCAATTCGCTCGGCGGGCTTATTTCGTGGGACTACGCGGTGCGGCATCGCGAGGCCGTCGAACGGCTGGTGCTGATCGATTCCGCGGGCTTTCCGATGCGGCTGCCGATCTACATCGGCCTATTCAACAGTGCGCTGGTGCGTGCAACTTCGCCGCGCTGGCTGCCCGAAGCGATTATCAGAAGCGCGGTGCGCAACGTGTACGGCGATCCGCGCAAGCTCGACCCGCACACGCTGCGACGCTATGTCGAGTTCTTCCACGGCGAAGGCACGCGCACTGCGATCGGCAAAATGGTACCCACGCTCGACTTCGCCGAACTCGATACCAGCGTGCTGACCACACTGGCAGTCCCGACGCTCGTGTTGTGGGGCGCGAAAGACCGCTGGATTCCGACCGCGCACGCGGCTGAATTCGCCCGGCGCATTCCGGGCGCGAAGTCGGTGATGTATCCTGGCCTTGGGCATATTCCGATGGAGGAAGCACCCGAGCGCGTGCTCGCCGACCTGCGCGCTTTTCTCGGCCTGCACCGCGAAGACACTAGGGCGCCGCGCTCGCCGGACAAAGACACACGCCGCACGCCGGCTTGAGCGCGGGCGGCAGCAAGCACCGCTAGGTGCCGCCGCCGAGAAAACGCAGCAGGCTCCAGAGGAACTTGCAGAGCATGACGAGCAGTTGCCAAAGATGATAGAGCTGCTGCAAGCCCGAAACGCGCGCGAAGGAATCGATCATTGTTACCGTGAGTAAGGGACGGCTGCGGCCCGCTGGTGGAAATGCACGAGCGCCGCGCCGCCGCCGCGCACATGATACCGACTGAGGGATACCCCGTATCAAGTCGGCCGAAAGCCAGCCGTAAACGCATCGAGAAGACGCTGTATTCGCGCTCGCTCAGCGCGTAAGCGCAGCGTCGCTAGCGTCATCAAGGAGACGTTCATGTCGCGTTTCAGCTTTCGGCGGCCGGCCCGTTCACAAGGGGTCGTCGGCGATATCGCCGCGCAGGCCGGCAAACTGGGTATCGAAATCTGCGATGTCTCGGGCCACGTCGACGAAGTCGCCGCCCGCGTGCAGCATCAGGCGCAAGTGTGCCGGGCGCTGCGCGAGTCCGCCGCGCAGACGCTCGCAGGCAATCATCGCATCGCCACCGCCGCGCGCGGTATGCGCGATGTATCGGCGCAGGCGGCGACCGGGGTGCAGGAGTCGCAACAGACGCTGGAGGCATCGCTCGCCGACATCCACGGTCTGGTGGAAGGCGTAACGGTGATCGAGAGCCAGATCGGCGCTTTGCGCAGCGCGCTTGCGCATGTGAGCCGCGTCTCCGAGGAAATCTCGCTGATCGCGCGGCAAACGCATCTGCTCGCGCTCAATGCCGCGATTGAAGCGGCGCGCGCCGGCGAATCGGGACGCAGTTTCGCGGTAGTGGCCGCCGAAGTGAAGAACCTTTCGGCGAAGACCGCACAGGCAACCGGTCAGATCGAAACCACGCTCGCGGAGCTTACGCAGCAGACCGAGCAACTGATTAACGAAGGCTCGGTGAATACCGAACGAGCCCATCGCGTGCGCGAAGGCACGCGCAGGATCGGTGACGTCGTGCATTCGACGGGCGACGCGATCGCGCACCTGAACAACGAGGCCGAACAGATCGCCGCGCTCACCGGCGAGATCGAAACGCAGTGCGGCGGACTGGAAGCGCAGGTGCTGGAAATGGCGAGCGGCGTCGAAGATTCCAGCGAAAACTTCGTGCAGGCGAAAGACCGGCTCGGCAATCTGCTCGGCGTGTCGGAGACCCTGATCGAACTGACGGCGGCCGCAGGCGTGGAGACCGCCGACACACGCTTTATCGAAGCGGTGCAAAATGCGGCCGCGGCCGTGAGCAAGGCATTCGAGGGCGCCGTCGCGCGCGGCGAAATTTCGCTCGACGATCTGTTCGATCAACACTACGTGCCGGTGCCTGGCAGCAATCCCCAGCAGTTCATGACCCGCTTCACGGCATTTACCGATCGGGTATTGCCGGCGATTCAGGAGCCCTTGCTCGATCTCGATCCGCGAGTCGCATTCTGCGCCGCGATCGACGTGCGCGGTTATCTACCGACGCACAATCTGAAGTTCTCCTTGCCGCAGCGCGACGACGTCGTGTGGAATATGGCCAATTGCCGGAACCGGCGCATTTTCAATGACCGCACGGGGCTCGCGGCTGGCTCGCATACGAAGAAGTTTCTGCTGCAAACCTATCGGCGCGATATGGGCGGCGGCGAGTTCGTGCTGATGAAGGATGCGTCCGCCCCGGTCTACGTGCAGGGGCGGCATTGGGGCGGCGTGAGAATCGGATATCGGGTGTAGTCGTTATCCAGACCCTCGTGGCGAAAACCAGTCATGCGAGCCCCACGCGCCTTTTTTCGGCCCGCTGCATGAAATAGTTGACCGCCACGACGCCCACGGTCACCACCGCGATAAACAATGTCGCCAACGCATTCATCTCGGGATTCAGCCCCAGTCTGACGCGCGAGAACACTACCAGCGGCAGCGTCGTGGACCCAGGCCCCGAGAGAAACGCCGACAGAACCAGATCGTCGATGGACAGCGTAAAAGACAGCAGCCACCCCGACACCAGTGCCTGGGAAATCAACGGCAACGTAATCGAGAAAAACACTCGCACGGGGGTCGCGCCAAGGTCGAGCGCTGCTTCTTCGAGCGAAGGATGCAGTTCCTTCACGCGCGATTGCACGATAATCGCAACGTACGAAATGCACAGCATCACGTGCCCGATCCAGATCGTGAAAATGCCGCGTCCCGCCGGCCAGCCGAACCATTTCGCCATTTCGATGAACAGCAGCAGCAGCGATATGCCCTGAATCACTTCTGGAATCACCAGCGGCGCGTTGATCATGCCGGTATACAGCGTGAACCCGCGAAAACGGCCCATGCGCGCAAGCACGAAACCCGCCCACGTACCGATGACCACCGACGCGAACGCGGTCAGCACCGCCACTCGCAACGACAGCCATGCGGCCGCAATCAGTTCGTCGTCGTGCAGCAAGGCCGCATACCAGCGCGTCGAAAAGCGCGTCCACACGGTGACAAGCTGCGATTCGTTGAACGAATAGACAATCAGGCTGATGATCGGCACATAAAGAAACAGAAAGCCCAGCGCCAGCGCGGTGAACTGCAAGATCCGGTTCGGCTTCATCAGCGTCGCTCCTCCATCGCCTTCGCCTGCGCGTACTGGAAAAACGCCATCGGCACCAGCAGCAGCAACACCATTGCACAGGTTACGGCCGACGCCATCGGCCAGTCGGCGTTGTCGAAGAATTCATTCCACATGACGCGGCCGATCATCAGCGTATTCGCGCCGCCGAGCAGTTCCGGAATCACGTACTCGCCCACCGCCGGAATGAACACCAGCAGACAGCCGGCAATGATGCCGTTTTTCGACAGCGGCAAGGTGATCTGCCAGAACGCCTTCCACGGCCTGGCGCCGAGGTCGTAAGCGGCTTCCAGCAAGGTCATGTCCATTTTCACGAGATGCGCGTACAACGGCATCACGAGAAACGGCAGGTACGAATAGACCATGCCGATATACACAGCGGTATTCGTGTGATACAGCTCGATAGGCGAATGGATCAGGCCGACCGACATCAGAAAATTATTTAGCAGCCCGTTGTTTTTCAGAATGCCGATCCACGCATACACGCGAATCAGAAACGACGTCCAGAACGGCAGCATGACCGCCATCATCAGCAGATTACGGCGCGCCGGATCCGAACGCGCAATGTAATACGCCATTGGATAACCGATCAGCAGGCACAGCAGCGTGGAAATCGCCGCCACCACCACCGAATTCACGTACGTCGCGAAATAAAGGCTGTCCGTGACGAGAAACGCGTAATGCGACAGATCGAGCTTGATATTCAGCGCGCCGTCGGTGAAATTCGTGAGCTCCGTATACGGCGGAATGCCAAGTTGCAGATCGGCAAAGCTGATCTTCACGACCAGCAGAAACGGTACGAGAAAAAACAGCAGCAGCCAGACGAACGGACCGGCCACCACCGCCGTGCGGCCGGTCAGATTAAAGCGCCGCACCGGCCAGTTGAGGAACGAGTCGAACCGGCGCTTCATGACGTCAGCACCACACCGGCGGAGGCGCTCCAGCGCACGTACACCTCGTCGCCCCACGTGGGCGGATCGATTTCGGTGAGCGCGAGGCTCGTGACGTTCGCAATTACCGTCTTGCCGCCCTCCAGCTTCACGTGATACAGCGAGTAGCCGCCCATGTACGCGATATTGGAGACTACGCCCTTGCCCCAGTTGAACGCACCCTCGGGCGGCTTGCGCGTGAGCGCGATGCGCTCGGGCCGCACCGAGATGGTCACCGGCATGCCGAGCGGACCCGTAATGCCGTGGCTCACATAGAGCCGGGTGCTGAGATCAGGCGTTTCGATGAAGACGTGGTCAGGTTCGTCCTCGACCGTATGACCTTCGAACAGATTCGTCGAGCCGATGAATTCCGCCGAGAAACGGCTGTTCGGATACTCGTACACCTCATGCGGCGTGCCGAGCTGCACGATCTCGCCTTCGCTCATCACGGCGAGGCGGCCCGCCATGGTCATCGCTTCTTCCTGATCGTGCGTGACCATGATGCAGGTCACGCCCACCTTGTCCAGAATGTTCACGAGTTCGATCTGCGTGCGCTGGCGGATCTGCTTGTCGAGCGCGGACATCGGCTCGTCGAGCAGCAGCAGCTTGGGCCGCTTGACCAGCGAGCGCGCGAGCGCGACACGCTGCTGCTGGCCGCCGGAGAGCTGATGCGGCTTGCGCTTCGCGAAGCGGCCCATCTGCACCAGTTCGAGCGCGGTTTGCACGCGCTCCTTCAGTTCCGCCTTGGGCACGCCCTCCTGCTTCAGGCCGAACGCCACGTTCGACTCCACCGTCATGTGCGGAAAGAGCGCGTACGACTGGAACATCATATTGACCGGCCGGCGATACGGCGGCAGTTGCGCGAGGTCTTCGCCGTCGATCAGGATCTTGCCCGAGGTCACGGTCTCCAGCCCGGCCAGCATGCGCAGCAAAGTCGACTTGCCGCAGCCGGAACTGCCGAGCAGCGCGAACAGCTCGCCCTTTCTCACCGACAGATTGACCCCTTTGACGGCCGTGGTCTCGCCGAACTTCTTCACGACGTCGACGACCTGCACGAAATTTCCGGCTGGGTCGCCGCTCGCGGCGTTGCCGCCGGCGGACGGCCCCGCCGTGCGGTCCAGGGCGCCCGACTGCTCACTACTCATCACAATGCTTTACTCCGGCGTTTGACGAACAAAGCCCCCGGTGAACAACCGAGGGCTTCTTGATGATGCCGACCCGTTCCCTGTGGCCGTGGGTCAGCGGCCGGACTTGAACTCGGTCCACAGCCGCGTCTGCAGCCGTTGCACTTCGGGCGGCAGCGGCTTCAACAGGAACAGCGTCTTGATGACTTCAGGTGTTGGATACACGGCCGGGTCGTTGGCGACGTCCTTGTCCACGTATTTGCGCGCTTCGAGGTTGGCGCTCGGGTAGTAGACAGCGTTGGTGATCGCAGCATGAACTTGCGGCGTTTCGATGTAGTTGATCCACTCGAGCGCGGCTTCCTTGTTCTTCGCGTCCTTCGGGATTGCCATCACGTCGAACCACACCGGGGCACCGCCCTTCGGAATGTAATACTCGATCTTGTAGGGCTTCTTCGCCTCGATCGCGCGATGCTTTGCGATCACGACGTCGCCCGACCAGCCGTACGCGAAGCAGACGTCCCCGCCGACCAGGTCGTTGATATAGCCCGACGAGTTGAACTGCGTGATGTACGGACGGATTTTCTTCAGCATGGCGAGCGCGGCGCGGTAGTCGGCCGGGTTCGTGCTCATCGGATCCTTGCCGATGTAATGGAGCGCGGCGGCGAACATCTGGTCCGGCGCGTCGAGCACGGACACGCCGCAGGCCTTCAGCTTCGAGATGTTTTCCGGCTTGAAGAGGATGTCCCAGTTATCGAGCGGCACGTTTTTGCCAAGAATCTGCTGCGCCTTGGTGACGTTATAGCCAAGCCCGGTCGTGCCGTAGGCCCAGGGCACCGTGAATTTGTTGCCCGGATCGGCGCCGGCGACGAGCGCCATCAGCGACGGGTCGAGGTACTTGAGGTTGGGCAGCTTCGATTTGTCGAGCGGGGCGAAGATGCCGGCGGCGATCTGCTTGCCGGCGTAATTGCTGGTCGGCACGACGATGTCGTACCCGGAATTGCCCGTCAGAAGCTTGGCTTGCAGCGTGTCGTCGCTGTCATAGTTGTCGTACTTGACCTGAACACCGGTCTGCTTGGAGAAGTTCGGAATGGTGTCCTTGGCGATGTAATCGGACCAGTTGTACACGTTGAGCTGCGTATCCTTCGCTGCCGCCGTCAGCCACGGCGCCGCGCACAAGACCAGCGCAGCCACTTGCCCCACTACCCGTCTTTTCATCCCGTTCTCCGATCTGACCGGTCCGAGCCGGCCCTCCTCACGCACGCCGCGATGCAGCGACCACGCTGCGCCTGCGGCTCCCCTGAAAAACCCGAAAACTACCATCAATTATTGCGCGGACCAAAAAAAATGCCGCAGTGTCGCGCAAACGGTACAGCGTAAGCCGTGCCGGCGGAAAATGGGCGCAATTTTAGCGGGTTATGGGCGCATGTCTACCTGAAAAAAAGCCCGGCAAGCACGGCGATGAGCGGGCGGTGGCCAAGCCAGGCGCCGGCCGGCACTCGCGGGCGTTGGTGCCCGGCGGGTTTGTCGACTGCCTCGTGGCTCTCGCGCGGCGCTTTGCTTCTCAGGCTGGCCGGGCGGGCAGGCTTCGCGCGAGCCTGGTTCAGGGGTGACGGAGGCATTGGGCAAGTCACGAGCGAACGTTGCTAAGGACGGCGAAGCCGGGCGACGGAGGGCACGAGCTAAGCACCGACGGGGAGCGACGGTCGGTGTGAGTCAGTCGGTGCGGGTCGGTGCGGGTCCTTGCGAGTTGGTGCGGGGCGGTGCGGGTCCTTGCGAGTTGGTGCGGGGCGGTGCGAGCCAGTACGAGTCACTGCCGGTCGGTGCTAGTCTGTGGTAGTCGCTGCCAGTTCGTGCGAGCCAGTGCCAGCCGCTGCCGGCCGGTGCTAGTCTGTGGTAGTCGGTGCAGGTTCGCGCGAGCCAGTGCGATCCAGTACAAGCCGCTGCCGGTCGGCGCCGGTCAGTCTGCGTCCGTCGCGACAGACAACCGCCCGCCCGCGCCCAGCCGGACGCGGCGTCTGCCCGCTTGCCGCGACTGCCGGCCCGCCTCCTCCGGGCACAGGCCTTGCGGAACCAGGCAGTCCTTGACCTCAGGCATCCATGAACACCAATCCTTTTGCGCTGCGCCCCAACCGCCGTCGGCGTCTGCCCGAAGGAGGACCCGCGCACTGGTTCTCGTTCGTCGGCGCGGGCGCGCTGATCGCCGTCGGCTATATCGATCCCGGCAACTGGGCGACAGCGCTCGGCGCGGGCGCCGGCTACGGCTACCAGTTGCTCGGCATGGTGGTGCTCTCCAGCCTGATGGCGATGCTGCTGCAATGGCTGTCGTCGCGGCTCGGCGTCGTCACCGGGCGCGATCTCGCGCAGGTCTGCCGCGAGCGTTCCGGGCCCCGCCGCACGATCTTTCTGTGGCTCACCAGCGAGGTGGCGATCATCGCCTGCGACGTCGCCGAGGTGGTCGGCAGCGCCGTCGCATTGCAATTGCTGTTGGGCGTCTCGCTGACCGTCGGCGTGCTGATGTCCGCGGTATGCACGTTCGCGCTGCTCGCGCTCCAGCAGCAAGGCGGCCGCAAGCTGGAAGCGGTGATCGCGTCGCTGATCGGGTTCGTCGGACTGTGCTTCGTCATCGAACTGGCGCTTGCGCGGCCCGACTGGCACGCGGCGCTGGCCGGCACCGCGCCGAGTCCCGCACTGCTGCGCAACGCGGGCATGCTCTGGCTCGCGGCGGGCATCGTCGGCGCGACGGTCATGCCGCACAATCTCTATCTGCACTCGTCGCTCGTCAAGCACCATGCCCCCGAGAGCAGCGACGCCCAGATCCGGGCCGCGTTGCACGTGGTCAATATCGACACCATCGGCTCCCTTCTCTTTGCCTTCGTGATCAATGCCGCGTTGCTGATCGTCGCCGCTGCGGTGTTCCATTCAAGCGGCCACCGGGACGTCACCGACCTCGCGGACGCGCATCGCCTGATCGCGCCGCTGCTAGGCACACACTGGGCCGGCATTCTGTTTGCCGCAGCGCTTCTCGCGTGCGGCCTTAGCGCGACCGTGACGGGCACCCTGGCAGGCCAGGCGGTGATGGAAGGCTTTTTGCAATTGCGCCTGCCACGCTGGAAACGCGCGCTGCTCACGCGCGCGCTCGCGATCGGACCGGCACTCGTCGCCGTGACGATGTTCGGCCAGCAAGGCTCGAATCAGTTGCTGGTCGCAAGCCAGGTGGTGCTGAGCCTGCAATTGCCGCTCGCGGTGGTGCCGCTGATCCGCTATGCGTCCGATGCCCGCCTGATGCGAAGCTGGCGCGTGCGCGGCGTGCCGCTCGTGCTCGCGTGGATGTCCGCGAGTTTCATCATCGTGCTCAACGGCGCGCTGCTGTGGCAGGTCGCATTCGGCGACTGAGGCAAGAGGCCGGACAGCCGCTACCCGGCTCTCGCGCGCCGGTGCAGTGAACTTGTAAATATTCCGTCGGTCTTGACGTGTGCGCCGCGGCGCCGCCAGCCGTTGCCGTGATACAAAGGGCAGCGCTGCACTCGCGGCAGCCTTCTTGCGCCACCAGCTTTTCTATAGTTTCTGATTCGCACGCGTCTCGCTCTCAGGGCGGCGACGCAATGAAATGCGATGCATCGGGCATGATGCCTACCCGACACGCGTCGCGCCGTTGGTCTCACAGCCCTCGCTCCCGGATGACAGCCTATGCCTTTTGTTGCTATCAGCCTCGCGTTCGTTACCGCCCCGTTCGACCGCTTCACGCTCCGAAGCATCACGACGCACCGCCGCCCGTCCGGCTACCGCAAGCGCGGCGCGCCCGCCTGCGCCCTCGCCGCGCTGGTCGTGCTGGTCGTGCTGAGCGCGGTTTGCCGCGAGGCGTCTGCCACAGTCTCCATGCTGCAGCCCGCGCGCATCGCTGCAGCCAACGAGCCGCTGCAGATCACGCTGCTCTATTCCGCCGACGACGGCACTGCGCTCACTGTCACCGTGCCGCAGACCTTGCGGGTGAACCTGAGCGGCGGTGAGCAATCTCCGCGGCCGCTCGAACTCGCGCGCGAAGCGGGCGTGCCCAATACGCTGCGTCTGCGGCCGGGCCAGTTCCGCAAAGTGCGCTTCGCGGCGCCCTGGCCAGAGTCGGCGCGCGGCGAGGTGCGCATCGATCCGGTTGGCTTCGACGCTTCCCCGGCGCTCGTCGTGATCAATCGCGGCCCCGATCAGGATGCAATCGCGCAGGCCGAGCGCAGCGAGAGCAAGGCGAGCACGCCCGCCCAGGCCGCGGCGACGGCGGCCGCGCTCGACGGCCCCACGGGCGACGCGATCTCGCCGCCCGGAGACTCGCTGTCGACGACCGGACGCGGCGTCTTCGCGCACGTCTCCTATTACGAGCCGATGTATATCGCCTTCGGCCACAACGGCGACACTAATGCCCGGCTACAACTGAGCTTCAAGTATCGCCTGCGCATTCCGGACGATCTGCGCTCGAAAGCATTTACCGACAACCTGTACTTCGCGTACACGCAAACGTCGGTATGGGATCTGTCCGCGGAATCGCGGCCGTTTCGCGACACCACGTACTCGCCGCAGTTGTTCTATTACGTGCCGGACACGGGCTGGCGCAGTCCGTTCTTCACGCGCATGGGCTTCGCGGCCGGCATTGCGCATGAATCGAACGGCAAGGGTGGCGACGATTCGCGCAGCATCAACATGCCATTTATCCGCCCGACGTGGGAATTCGGCGATCTGGCAGCGAACCATCTGACGGTGTCGCCGAAGATCTACTACTACGTCGGCACCAAGAACAACCCCGACATTGCGGCCTATCGCGGCTACGTGGACCTGCTGGTCAAGTACGGCAGCCCGGACGGCTGGCAGTTGGCCACCACGCTGCGCAAAGGCACCAAGCACTGGTACGGCAGCGTCGACACGCAATTTACCTATCCGCTCGCGAAGCTGCTCGGCAGCGCGTGGGGCGGCTATCTGTGGGTCGGCTATTTCAACGGCTACGGCGAGGATCTGCTCGACTACAACAACCGTCAGCACTGGATCGCGCGCATCGGCTACAGCATCGCGCGATGAATCGACAGGCGGCGGCCATCCGGCGTCGGGTGCCGTCGCCACGCCGCGCTTACGTATCGGTTAACATAGCGGCACTCCGCTTTCCGCTGCAAGGTTCCAGATGGCTTCCAATCTCCACGCTCTTCCCGACAGCCCATGCATTGGCGTGTGTTCGACACTTTTCGACGAAGTCTGCAAAGGCTGCGGCCGCACGGCCGGCGAGGTGTCAAACTGGGTGTTCCTGAGCGACGAGGAAAAGCGCGCCGTGTGGGCGCGCATCGAGCAGGAAGGCACGGCCATGCGCTTCCAGAACGACAAGCTCTGAGCGGATCGCCGGGGCGCTGCTTGAGGCGCTTCTTGGGGTGCTTCGGGAGGCGCTTCTTGAGTCGCTTCGGGAGGCGCCCCCTGAGTCACTCCTTGATGCGCTCGTCAAGATGTCCCGGCGACGCGGCTCACGCCACGCGCCGGTTCATCTCTCAAAAGCGCATGCCGACACCAAGCCCCACCACCACCGGATCGATGCTAACGCGGCCGAGCGGCTGAGCGCCCAGCGACGCGTCCGTGTGCATCCAGATCTTCTTGATGTCCGCGTTGACGAACAGTGTCTTCGTGACCTGCACGTCCACGCCGGCCTGCAGCGCCGGACCGAAGCTGTGGTTACGGATCGACACCGGCTGTGCGCCGGCGTGCAGCCCATTGTTATAGAAGAGCGTGTAGTTCAAACCCGCGCCGACATAGGGACGCACGCGCCCGGCGTGATTGAAGTGATATTGCAGCAGCAACGTGGGCGGCAACACGTTCACGCCACCCAACCCGCCAATGCTCGACGTGAGCTGATGCCGCGAAGTGCCGAGAATCAGTTCGACGCCGATGTTGTCGCGAATCATGTAGGTGAAATCGAGCTCCGGCACCGTCGCGTTGTTCACGTCGGTATGCAGCGTCGAGAGCGTTCCCGTCGTCGAGACGCTCGGCATGATACTGATTGCACGCAGACGCACGAGCACGTCGCCGGCGTGAATGCCGCTCATCGAGTCGTCGCCCGCCGCATGCGCGGGCGCGCTCAGCGCCGTTGCGCACAATAGCGCAGACGCAATTGCAGCAGTCCTGATGGTGTTACTGAGCGAGACTTTCATTTTTCCCTTCCCCGTTTATTGATGATATGTGGGGATTGTCGAAGCTCGGGCCGCGCGACAGTTTGACTCGCATCAACCGAGCGAGAACGCCCAGCGCCCTGCGACAGCCGGTCGCGCCACGCCGGTCAGCAGCAGTTCAATAAGGTCGTGCACGCTGCGAATCGCCGAGCCGAACGGCAGCGCTTCCTTGCCGCGGAAAAACAGGCCGTTCGCCACGTCGCCGCGCAACGCGGCGGCAAGGCGCGTGTCGATGCAGAAATGCCCGAATTTCTCGACGCCATCGCGCAAGCCGCATACGCTCAGGCATTCGAGCGCGGTGGGGCACGCATGTTTGAGCGCACCGATCTTCTCGCGAATCCGCGCCTCATGCCGCAAATAGCGTGTAAGCCATGGCGTTTTCACGGCGCGCGCGGGCAAGCCGGTCACGCTGACGAACTCGACGATGTCTTCCGGCGCAGCCTCGGCCAGCACGCGTTTGAAATTCGGATGCGCGTCGCCTTCCTCGGTCACCGCGAACGGCGTGCCGAGCTGCACCCCGCTCGCGCCCGCGTTCAGCAGCGCCCGCACGGCCTCATGGCTGTTGATGCCGCCCGCGAGAATCAGCGGCACCTGCTTACGATCCACGCCGAGCGAGGCGAATACGGCCTCCAGCTCCTCGAGAATGCGCATGAAGTCGAAGCGCTGGTCGTTCATGTCCGCGATGCTGGTGACGCCAAGATGCCCGCCCGCATGCGCCGGATGCTCGATCACCACTGCATCGGGCAGGCGGCCCTTCTTCATCCACTTCTTCAACACGAGCGCGACCCCGCGGCTGTCCGAGAGAATCGGAATGAGCGCAATGTCGTGGCCCTGCGTCATGTCCGGCAGATCGAGCGGCAAGCCCGCGCCCATTACGATTGCGTCGGCGCCGCTTTCGCAGGCAACGCGCACGTAATCCGCCTGCGCGCTGACTGCCTTCATCACGTTGACGGCAATCATGCCGCGGCCTTCGCTGAGTTTCTTCGCCGCGTGGATTTCGCGCGCGAGCGCCGTGAGATTTGCTTCTTCGAGCGTGGCGCGATCGGGCGACTCGCGGCAGCGCTCGACGAGATCGGGATGGTGGTGGCGCAGGTCGATGCTGGCGATCGTGCCGAGCGCGCCCTCGCGCGCAACGCTGCCGGCGAGACGATGCGCCGAAATGCCGACGCCCATGCCGCCCTGCACGATGGGCAGTAACGAGCGGCCACGAATGACTAGCGGAGAGAACGAATGAGAGTGAAGCATGGCGGACCCGACGGACGATTATCGAAGCGTGGATAATCGTCCGTCGGGCGCGGGCGGCGTTGCGTCAGGTCAATCTGCGTGCGAATGCGCGGGCCGCGTCGGCGTAAAAGTTGACGCCGGTCATGCTTATCAGACTCTGAATTGCATTGACTTGAACTCGAGATATTCCTCGAGACCATAGACGCCGTTCTCGCGGCCAAAGCCCGATTGCTTGAAGCCACCGAACGGCGCCGCCATATTCCATGCGCCGCCGTTGATGTCCACCTGGCCCGTGCGCAGGCGGCGCGCGACGGCTTGCGCGCGCTCGTCGCTGCCGGCCCACACTGCGCCGCCGAGCCCGTAGGGAGAATCGTTGGCAATCCGAATTGCTTCCTCTTCGTCCTTGTAGGTCAGAATGGACAGCACCGGACCAAAGATCTCTTCTTGCGCGATCGTCGCCTTCGGATGCACGCGGCCGAACACTGTCGGCTTGACGAAAAAGCCTTTCGACACGCCGTCAGGCAGCCCCGCGCCGCCCGTCACCAGTTCGGCGCCCTCCTCGATGCCCTTCGCGATGTACTGCTGCACGCGCGCCTGCTGCACCGCGGACGCCAGCGGCCCGAGACGCGTTTTTTCATCACGCGGATCGCCCGGTGCATAGCTCTCGGCCGCCTGTTTCGCAAGCGCGCGCGCTTCGTCGTAGCGCGCTTCGGGCACCAGCATGCGCGTGTGCGCGGAGCAGGTTTGCCCCGAGTTCAGAAAGCACGCGCTCACCGTGCCTTTCACGGCGGCGGCGAAGTCGGCGTCATCGAGAATGACGGACGCCGACTTGCCGCCCAGTTCGAGCGCAACACGCTTGACCGTCGCCGACGCCAGTTCCGACACGCGCTTGCCCGCGCGAGTCGAGCCTGTGAACGACACCATATCGACCGATGGATGGCTCGCCAGCACTTCGCCGACCACCGGCCCATAACCGCTCACCAGGTTGAACACGCCGGCGGGCAGCCCGGCTTCATGAATCGCCTGGGCCAGCACGAACGCATTGAGCGGCGCGATCTCCGACGGTTTGAGCACCACCGTGCAACCGGCCGCGAGCGCCGCCGCGACCTTCAGCGTGATCTGATTGAGCGGATAGTTCCACGGTGTGATTGCCGCGACCACGCCGACCGGCTCGCGCACGACGAGCGAATTGCCGACGCGCTTTTCGAACTCGAAGCTCTTTGCAAGCTGCGCATATGCGCTCCAGTTGTAGACCGGGCTGCCCACCTGGATCGCGCGCGCGAGCTTCAGCGGCATGCCGACTTCGCCTGCGATCAGCGCGGCCAGCTCGTCCGTGCGCGCTTTCAGGTTCGCCGCGATGCGCTCCAGATAGTCGCCGCGCTGTGCGGCGCTGGTGGCGGCCCAGCCGTCGAAGGCCACGCGCGCGGCCGCAATCGCGCTTTCGGCGTCGGCCTCGACGCCTTCGGGGATGCGTCCCATCACCTGCTCAGTGCCGGAGTCGATCACGTCGATGGTGCCGGTGCCGCACGGCGCGATCCATTTGCCGTCGATATAGAGTTTGTCGTAGATCTTCATGATGATCGGCCCCTAGGTGGGATGTTGGTTGGTCTATTCTAACCAGCGTCGGTCAAAGGCTCGGCGTTGCCTCGCGGCGCGCGCCACTCGGGCGCCAGGCCGGCGCCATGAAAAAAGCCCGCTTCGAAGAAGCGGGCTTTGCGTTTCGCGAACCTGATCTGGTCGGGCTAATGGGCTTACTGCACGCCCTGGCTCGCCAGAAAGTCCTCGTAATTGCCGCCAAAGTCGTTCAGGGTGCCGTCCGTCTTCACTTCGATGATGCGGTTCGCGAGGCCGCTCACAAACTCGCGGTCGTGCGAGACGAAAATCAGCGTGCCTTCGAATTTATCGAGCGCGATTTGCAGCGACTCGATCGATTCCATGTCCATGTGATTGGTCGGCTCGTCCATCATCAGCACGTTGTGGCGGCCGAGCATCAGCTTGCCCCAGATCATGCGGCCCTTCTCGCCGCCCGACAACACTTTCACCGACTTGCGGATGTCGTCGGCATTGAAGAGCAGGCGGCCGAGCGTGCCGCGCACCATCTGCTCGTCGTCGCCTTCCTTGCGGTAGGCGTCGATCCATTCCATCAACGTGACGTCCTGCGGAAACTCTTCGTACGTGTCCTGCGGCATGTAGCCGATGTTCGCGTTCTCAGCCCACTTCACTGTGCCGTGATCGAGTTGCAGATTGCCGAGCAGCGAGCGCAGCAGCGTGGTCTTGCCCGCGCCGTTCTCGCCGATGATCGCAATGCGCTCGCCCGGCTGCACGCTGATGCTGAAGTTGTTGAAGATGGTGCGCTCGTACTTCTTCGAGATGCTGTCCGCAACCACGGCGATGTTGTGCAGCTTCTTTTCGAATTCGAAGCGGATAAACGGATTCTGCCGCGACGACGGCTTGAATTCCTCAATCTTGATCTTGTCGATCATCTTCAGGCGGCTGGTAGCCTGGCGTGCCTTCGACTTGTTTGCCGAGAAGCGGCGCACGAAGTCCTGCAGGTCGGCCACGCGCTCCTTCGCCTTGGCGTTGGCGGCCTGCTGGCGCTCGCGGGCCTGAGTGCTCGCAAGCATGTAGTCGTCGTAGTTGCCCGGATAGACCTTGAGCGTGCCGTAGTCCATGTCGGCCATGTGCGTGCACACCTGGTTCAGGAAGTGCCGGTCGTGCGAGATGATGATCATCGTCGAGTTGTACTGGTTCAGCACGTCTTCCAGCCAACGAATCGAGTTGATGTCCAGGTTGTTGGTCGGTTCGTCGAGCAGCAGCACGTCCGGCTTCGAGAACAGCGCCTGCGCGAGCAGCACGCGCAGTTTCCAGCCCGGCGCGACGTTGCTCATCGGGCCGTTGTGGTCTTCAATCGCGATGCCGATGCCGAGCAGCAGTTCGCCGGCGCGCGCTTCGGCCGTGTAGCCGTCGTATTCCGCGAACTTCGCTTCGAGTTCGGCGGCGTGCATGTAGTCGTCGTCGGTCGCGTCGGGGTTCGCGTAGATCGCGTCGCGCTCGGTCATCGCGGCCCACATTTCGGTGTGGCCCATCATGACGACGTCGAGCACGCGCACGTCTTCGTAGGCGAACTGGTCCTGGCGCAGCTTGCCGAGGCGCACATTCGGCTCGAGCATGACGCTGCCCGAACTCGGCTCCAGGTCGCCACCGAGGATCTTCATGAAGGTTGATTTACCGCAGCCGTTCGCACCGATCAGGCCATAGCGGTTCCCTTCCCCGAATTTGACCGAGATGTTCTCGAACAGGGGCTTTGGCCCGAATTGCATGGTGATGTTGGCAGTAGACAGCACGGCGCGTCCCTTTGAATGTGATATCGGCGAAAAACCCAATATTTTAGCAGGTTATTGGGAAGTCGCCCGGCGCGAAAGTCGGGCCTACCCCGCAGCCCGACGGCTCGGCCGCCCCACAGCCCGGCCGCCTCAGCCGTCCCCCGCGCGCTCCCTACCCGCCGGCGCCGCCGCGCGGCGTCTGCAAAATGTCGATAAACGCCGAAAAGTCCGCCTCGGCGAGTCCCATGGCTGCGCCGAGCCGCAGCAACTGCTGGACCGTCGACGAAACCGGCATCGGCGTGCCCGTCTCATAGGCTGTCGCAGCGACGGTGTCCGCGTCCTTCTGAAACGTACGCAGTGCGCCGATCGGCGTGAAGCCGCCTTGCGTCATGCGTGGCACGAAGGTTTGCAGCAGCACCGAGTCGGCCCAACCGCCAGCAAGCGCTTCGGGCAGCTTCGCGGCGTCGATGCCGCTGCGTGTGGCGAGGCTCACCGCCTCGGCAATCGCTGCAATGGTCGCGGTGACGATCGTCTGGTTGCAGAGCTTCGCGGTTTGCCCCGCGCCGACTTCGCCCATATGTGTGACGCGTGCGGCGTAAGCGCTGAGCAGGGGCCTGACGGCATCGACGTCGGCCGCCGCGCCGCCGGCCATGACGGCTAGCGTGCCGGCCTGCGCGCCCCCGACGCCACCGGATACGGGGGCGTCGATCCAGCCGGGGGACGGTGCAATTGCCCTGTCTGCCGCAACCGCCAACTCCACAGCCCGCTGCGCGAACTCGCGCGTCGCTGCCGGCGGAATGCTCGAATGGTCGACTATCCAGCGAACCCGGCGCGGCTCACGTGCCACGTCGTCACCTGCACCAGCGCCTGACGCGAGCAGCCCCGCCGGGCCGAACACGGTTTGCTCGACCGCCGCCGCATCGGCGAGACACAGCAGCACGGCGTCGCAGCGCGTTGCGAGTTCGCCCGGCGTATCGACCACCTTCGCGCCCTCCGCCGCAAGCGCCTCGGCCTTGGCGCGCGTGCGATTCCACACGAGCACCGTATGGCCCGCACGCAGCAGGTGCCGGATCATCGGCGCGCCCATCAGCCCCGGACCGCAAAAGCCTATTTCCACTTTCGAACCTCGTCACGTTCAGATTGCATCGGACAAACATCATAACGGCGCCACGCGGGCACGCGCGGCGCAGCGGCCATACCGGGCATGCGACGTGCGACAGCACCCCACATGCGGCGGCCCTGTGCACCCGTTCGCGTTACCTATACTTTTTGAACGCCAACGAAGATAAAGGAGAGACTTCATGTCAGACCACGTCTACAAGCAGATCGAACTGACCGGCTCATCGACCACCTCGATCGACGACGCGATCAGCACCGCGATCGCCAAGGCATCTAAGACGCTGCGTAATCTGCACTGGTTCGAAGTGACGGAAACGCGGGGCCAGATCGAAAACGACCGCGTCGCCTACTGGCAGGTGACGATCAAGGTTGGCCTGCGCATCGACGATTGACGCGGCCCACGCGCCGAACTGAGCGGCATCGGCGCAACCAGACAAAAAGAGCTGCGATCCACAGCGAGCGGATGCAGCTCTTTTCGCGACCGGGGCAAGCGTTGCCGCCGGCCGCTGCTCGGCCCCGCGCTTAGCAGCCGCGCCAGTGAGCGCGTTCGTCAGCACGGGCGGGCTTACGGACTTAGGGGCCTACGGGCTCCCCGGCTCACCGGCTTACGCCCGCCGTATCCGAGCGGGAAGATTCCGTCGGCGGACAGGAAGCCAGCGCGCTCGTGCGAGGTCTATACGTCTTCCCGCAATCAGGGCGTGACGCCCTGCCCCTCACGTTCTCGCGCGATCACGCCCTCACACGCCGAAGCCCCCCAAACCACTCACTTCGGCAGCGAACCGTCCACCCCTTCCACATACCAGTTCAGGCGCTGCAGTTCAGGGTCCGTCAAGGTCTTGCCGGCCGGCACTTTCACCGTGCCCGACTGATCCTTGATGGGGCCGGCGAACACATCCCACTTGCCGCTCGCCAGTTCTTCGCGCTTCGCCGCGACCTTCCTCTGCGCGTCAGCCGGAACTGCCGAGGTATCCAGGTCTTCCAGATCGACTGCCTTCTGCGGAATGCCCCACCACACCGGATCGTTCTTCCATTTGCCGTCCAGCACCTGCTGAATGGCGGCGTTGTAGTACACGCCCCAGTGCGCCACTACCGAGCCCAGATGCGCGCCCGGCCCGAACTTCTTCATGTCGGAGTCCCAGCCGAATGCATGCACGTGCTTTTCCGACGCGGTGGCCAGCGTGGCGCTGGAGTCGGTGTTTTGCAACAGCACGTCGGCGCCCTGACCGATCAGCGTTTCGGCCGCCTGCTTTTCCTTGCCCGGATCGAACCAGCTATTGATCCAGATGACCTTGGTATGCACCTTCGGATTTACCGAGCGAGCGCCGAGCGTATAGGCGTTGATGTTGCGCACCACTTCCGGAATCGGCACGGACGCAACGAAACCCAGCGTGTTCGTCTTCGTCACGTAGCCCGCGGCGACGCCGGCCAGATACGCGCCCTGATACATGCGCACGTCGTAGGTGCCGAAGTTCGGCGCCTTCTTGTAGCCGGTTGCGTGCAGGAATACGGTGTCCGGAAAGTCTTTCGCCACCTTCAGTTCGAAGTCCTGATAACCGAAGCTCGAACCGAAAATGATCTTGTTGCCCTTGTTGGCCAGATCGCGGAACACGCGTTCGGAGTCCGCCGATTCGGGCACGTTTTCGATGCGCGTGATCTTGATCTTGTTGCCGAACTTTGCTTGCGCTTCCTTCGATCCCTGGTCGTGCGCGAAGGTCCAGCCGGCATCGCCCGGATTGCCGAGATAGACGAACGCGACACCCGGCGCTTCGGCCGCCTGCGCCGCTCCGGCGAGCGGCGCGGTCACGGCGGCAGCCAGCGCGAGCGAGGCGGCGCCCCACGCGAAAGCGGTCAGCACATTTCTTTTCTTCATGTTTTCTCCTGTCGTGTGATCCAGTGATTGAAACGTATGGCGATGCACCGCGGCGCGTCAGCCCGCCGAAAAAAACGGCTTGCCGAGCGAGGCCGGTGCATTCAGGCGAATCGTGTTGGGGTTGCGCGAGATGAGCACGAGCACGACGACCGTCGCGACGTACGGCAGCATCGCGAGAAATTGCGTCGGCACCGGCACGCCGATCGCCTGCGCGTAGAACTGCAGGCCCGTCACCGCGCCGAACAGCAGTGCGCCGATCAACAGGCGCCCCGGGCGCCACGTCGCGAACACGACGAGCGCGAGCGCAATCCAGCCGCGGCCCGAGGTAAGCTGTTCCTGCCACAGGTGCAGGTTGACGATCGAGTAATAACCGCCCGCAAGGCCCGCCATGCCGCCGCCGAACGCGACCGCGCCATAGCGTACGCCGACCACCGGAAAACCGACCGAATGCGCGACCTGCGGCGATTCGCCGACCGAGCGCAGCACGAGCCCGGCGCGCGTGCGATACAGAAACCAGCCGATCACCGCGAACATCAGGAACGCGAGGTAATCGAGCGGCGTGAGACTGAAAAGCGCGGGTCCGAGCACCGGAATCTTCGAGAGGCCGGGAATGGTCCACGTGTCGATGGTGGCGCGCACCGCCGCCGACGTGTACGGCTTGCCGACATACGCGGAGAGCCCGATGCCGAAGATGGTCAGCGAAAGGCCGGTGGCGACCTGGTTGGCGAGCATGGTCAGCGTGAGGAACGCGAACAGTAGCGACATGGCCAGGCCCGCGCCGATGGCGGCGAGCACGCCGAGCCACGGGCTGCCGGTGATCGCCGTGACCGCGTAGCCCGTTACGGCGCCCATCAGCATCATGCCTTCCACGCCGAGATTGAGCACGCCCGACTTTTCGGCGACGAGTTCGCCCGCGCCCGCGAACATCAGCGGAATCGCAGCAGTGACGGCGCTTGAGGTAAGCGCGCTGGCTTGTTGAATATCCATGAAATGCGACGGCTGTAAGTAGCGAAACGGTGGCGAATCAGTGGGCTTGCGCGGCAACGGAGCGCCGGCGCACACGGTAATTCACGAAAAGGTCGGCGCCCAGCAGGCAGAACAGCAGGAGTCCCTGGAATACGCCGGAGAGCGCTTGCGGCAGCTGCATCGAGGTTTGCACCGCTTCGCCGCCCAGGTAGAGCAGCGCCATCAGCAGACTCGCGAGGACAATGCCAAGCGGATGCAGCCGCCCGACGAACACCACGATGATCGCTGTGAAGCCGTAACCCGGCGACCACGTCGCCTGCAACTGACCGATCGGCCCGGCGATCTCGCCCATGCCGGCGAGACCCGCGAGTGCGCCGCTGATGAGCAGCGACATCCAGATCGTTTTCCTGTCGGAGAAGCCCGCGTAGCGCGCGGCGAGCGGCGCGAGACCGCCGACGTTCATCCGGTAACCGGCGAAGCTCTTGCGCATGAAGAGCCATACGAGCGGAATGGCCGCGAGCGTCATGAACACCGACGCGTTCAGCCGCGTGCCGCGCAGCCATTTCCAGTGCCAGTCGCCGTAAAGCGTCGGGTAAAGCGCGTCGCCGCTGAACATTTCCGAGAGCGGGAAGTTCATGCCCTGCGGATCGCGCCACGGTCCGCTCACGAGATAAATCAGAAGTTGCGCCGCGACGTAGGTGAGCATCAGGCTCACGAGAATTTCGTTGGTGTTGAAGCGGCTTTTGAGCAGCGCGGGAATCGCTGCCCACAGCATGCCGCCGATCACACCGGCAAGCATCATCAGCGGCAGGATCCACCAGCCGCTCGCCTGATCGAAATAGATCGCGACGCCGCTCGCCGCAATGCCGCCCAGCAGCATCTGCCCTTCGGCGCCGATGTTCCAGACGTTTGCGCGATAGCCGATTGCAAGACCGAGGCCAATCAGGCAGAGCGGCGACGCCTTGAGCAGAAGCTCGGACCAGCCGTTCACACTGGAAAGCGGTTCGATGAAAAACGCGTGCATCGCCTGCAGCGGATCGCGGCCGACGAGACCGAAGATCACAAAGCCGATGGCGAGCGTCAGCAGCGCGGCAATGAGCGGCACGGCGAGCTGCATGGCGCGCGAGGGCGCGGTGCGCGCTTCAAGTCGATACGGAAGAATCATGGGTAGCGTGATGAGCGTTGGTATTGTCGTGGGATGGCCGAATTCTGCGCGGTGTCGAGTAAGGGGCGCGGCGCAGCCACCGCTCAGGCGTGCGCCGGATGCCCCGCTGAAGGCGCCGCGCCTTCGCGCTCGCCGAACAGGCCCGCCATCCAGCGGCCGATTTCCTCGGCGTTGGTCGCACCCGTCGCGCGCACCGGCGAGAGCCGCCCGCCCGCGAGCACCGCAATGCGGTCGCAGATGTCGAACAGCTCTTCCAGTTCCTCCGAGATCACAAGGATCGCAACGCCGCGCGCCGACAGGTCGAGCAACTGCTGGCGAATGAACGCCGCAGCGCCGACGTCAACGCCCCATGTGGGCTGCGCGACCACCAGCACCTTGGGCGCCTGCAGAATCTCGCGGCCCATGATGTACTTCTGCAAGTTGCCGCCCGAGAGGCTTTGCGCGAGCGCTTCGGGACCGCCGCAACGCACGTCGAACGCTTCGATGCAGCGCTTCGCGAACGCGCGCATGGCGCCCGCCTTGATCCACCCGGAGCTCACCATGTTCTGCCGGTGCGCGGTGAGGAGCGCGTTCTCGGAGAGCGTCATCGCCGGCACCGCGCCGCGGCCAAGCCGCTCTTCCGGCACGAAGCCGAAGCCGAGCGCGCGCCGCGCTCCCGCGCCCAGACGCCCGGCGGGCTTGCCGCAGATGCTCACCGCATCCATGCGCGAGCCGCGCTTTTCGCCCGAGAGCGCCGACAGCAGCTCCGCCTGGCCATTGCCCGAGACGCCGGCAATGCCGAAAATCTCGCCCGCATGCACGGCGAACGAAACGTTCTCGAGCGAGGTGCCGAACGGGTCGTCGCTCGCGACCGACAACGCTTTCACGTCGAGCAGCACGGCACCCGGATTGTGCTCGCGGCGCGTGTAGTCGGGCAGCGAATGGCCGACCATTAACTGCGCGAGCGACGCGTGCGTTTCCTCTTTCGGCTTCACGTGGCCTGTCACGCGGCCGCCGCGCATCACGGTGGCGGTGTCGCACAGTTCCTGGATTTCGTCGAGCTTGTGGCTGATGTAGAGAATGCTGCAGCCTTCGGCGGCGAGCCGCTTGAGCGTCGCGAACAGCTTGCGGACCGCCTGCGGCGTGAGCACGGAGGTGGGTTCGTCCATGATCAGAAGACGCGGATTCTGCAACAGGCAGCGCACGATCTCCACGCGCTGGCGCTCGCCCACCGTCAGGCTATGCACGTGACGCTGCGGGTCGATGTCGAGCCCGTATTCCGCGGACACGTCGCGGATGCGCTTGGCGAGCGCCTTCAGATCGAACGGTTCGTCGAGTGCGAGCGCAATGTTTTCGCCGACGGTCAGCGTCTCGAACAGCGAAAAGTGCTGAAACACCATGCCGATGCCGAGCTTGCGCGCCGCCGCCGGACTCGCGATCTCGAGCGCCTCGCCTTCCCAATGGATTTCCCCGGCGTCCGGGCGCACCGCGCCGTAGATGATCTTCATCAGCGTGCTCTTGCCCGCGCCGTTTTCGCCGAGCACCGCGTGAATCTCGCCGGGCGCGACGGTCAGCGTGACGTCGTCGTTGGCTCGCACGGCGGGATATTGCTTGGTGATGCCCTTGAGCATCAGCCGGGGCGCCGTGTGCTTGGGCCCGGGGTCCCGCTGCATGGCGGCGCCGTCGCGATCAGAAGAGTTGCTCATGTGATTCCGTAGTGCGTCAGTGAAACCGTTGCGCGAGGTTCGCCTGCGTCGTCGCCAGACGATCCGTCACCACAACCGGATGACAATACCTAATTCAAACCGCTCAGTCGAGCCGACAAAATTCGCGCAAAGCCCCGCCACAGCACGCTCCGCGGGTATGTCTCGCTTGACGCGCCTTTTCGTTCATATTAAAACGCATATACCCCAGTACCCCGTCGATCAGCCAGAACATATATTTCGGAGAAGTCATGAGCCAGCAACGCGAGGCGATCGATACTTACCTTTTACGCGTCTTGCACACCCTGTTGATGGAGCGCAGCGTCACCCGCGCAGCCGTCAAACTGAACCAGTCGCAACCGGCCATTAGCGCCGCGCTGCGCCGCTTGCGCGACATCACCGGCGACCCGCTGCTCGTGCGCGGCAAGTCCGGCATGGTGCCCACCGAATACGGCCTGCGCCTGCTCGAACCGGTGCAGAACGCGCTGCGGGAAATCGAGCGCATCAAGTTCCAGCAGCACAATTTCGACCCCGCAACCTCCATTCGCTGCTACCGCATCGGTTGCCCCGATTATCTCAACGTGCTGTTCGTGCCGACGGTGGTCGAACGCTTTCGCCAAGCGGCGCCGAACGCGACGCTCGAATTCCATTCGCTTGGCCCCGCGTTCGACTATGAACTTGCGCTCGAAGACGGCAAGCTCGACATCGTGGTCGGCAACTGGCCTGAGCCGCCGGAGCAACTGCATCTGTCGAACCTGTTCGTCGACCAGATCGTCTGCCTGATGAGCAACACGCATCCGTTCGCCAAGCGCGGCGGGCTCACGCTCGACCAGTACCTGAACGCCCCGCATCTCGCCCCCACTCCGTATTCGGTCGGCCAGCGCGGCGCAATCGACGTGCACCTCGCGCGCGAACGCCTGAAACGCCACGTGGTCGTCACGCTGCCGTATTTCAATCTGGCGCCGTATGTGCTGATCAAATCCGATCTGATCTTCACGACGACGCGTCTTTTTGCGGACTACTACGCCAAATTTCTGCCGCTCACCGTGGTGCCCGCGCCGCTCGACTTTCCGCCGATGCAGTACTACCAGCTGTGGCACGAGCGGGTCCATTACTCCGATGAAGTGCGCTGGTTGCGCAGCCTCGTCGCCGAAGCGACCCGAACATTGATCGACAAGCCTTGACGTGTCGGCGCCGCGCGTGGCCGGCGGCAGATGCATGCGCGGCCGCGTGCGCGATCGCGTGCACCGCGCGCACGCCCGTATGTACCCCGCGCGCATCCGCCGCCACGCACGCGCCCTACGTCACACCGCCGCTTCGCCAAGCGCTTTCGCGAGCCGGTTGTGGCGCTCGATGACCGGCCCGAGCTCCAGCGTCGTCAACTCTCCGTCCCTCACCACCACCTTCCCGCCGATCACGCTATGGCTCACCTGCGACGGCGCGCAAAACACCAGCGCGGCAACCGGGTCGTGCAATGCGCCGGCAAAGAGCGGCTGACGCAGATCGAACGACACGAAGTCCGCCGCCATTCCGGGCGCGAGCGCGCCGATATCGTCGCGGTTGAGCACCCGCGCACCGCCCAGCGTGGCGATTTCGAGCGCGTCGCGCGCGGTCATTGCATCCGGTCCAAAACCGACTCGCTGCAACAGCAACGCCTGGCGCGCTTCGGCAACCATCTGTGCGCCGTCGTTCGACGCCGAGCCGTCCACGCCGAGACCCACGGGCACGCCCGCGAGCCGCATCCGCTTGACTGGCGCGATGCCCGACGCGAGCCGCATGTTCGAGCACGGACAATGGGCGACGCCCGTGCCGGTGCGCGCGAACAGCTCGATGCCGGCGTCGTCGAGTTGCACGCAGTGTGCGTGCCACACGTCGCGACCCACCCAGCCGAGGTCTTGCGCGTATTGCGCGGGCGTCATGCCGAACTTTTCGCGGCTGTACGCCACGTCGTTGGCGTTCTCGGCGAGATGCGTATGCAGCGACACGCCGTACTGCCGCGCGAGCGACGCCGATTCGCGCATCAAGTCGCGGCTCACCGAAAACGGCGAGCACGGCGCGACGACCACGCGCAGCATCGCGTAACGGCCTTCGTCGTGATACGTCTCGATGAGGCGCTGCGTGTCTTTCAGAATGTCGGCCTCGCGCTCCACCACTGAATCGGGCGGCAGGCCGCCGTCTTTGCGCCCCACGCTCATGCTGCCGCGCGCCGCGTGAAAGCGCATGCCGATGCGTCGTGCGGCGGCAATACTGTCGTCGAGCCGGCTGCCGTTCGGATAGATATACAGATGATCGCTCGAGGTCGTGCATCCGGAGAGCAGCAGCTCGGCCATCGCGGTGAGCGTCGACACTTCGATCATCTCCGGCGTGAGGTTCGCCCACACCTTGTAGAGACTCGTGAGCCAGCCGAACAGTTCGGCGTTCTGCGCGGCCGGCATCGCGCGCGTCAGGCTCTGGTACATGTGGTGATGCGTGTTCACGAGCCCCGGAATCACCAGGTGCCCGCGCATGTCGAGCACCTCGTCGGCGTCTGCGGGCAACTGTGCCGTGGGTCCGGCCGCGACAATGCGGTTGTCCTCGATATACAGGCCGCCGTCGCGCAATTCGCGCCGTGCGTCGTCCATCGTGACGAGCATGTCTGCGTGTTTCACCAGCATGGTTCGGGCTGGCTTGCTGGTTCCTTGTCCTGCGTGTTCCATCGTCATCCGTTTCTCCGCGTGATTGCTTCCGTGCAAAGTCGTTCGAACGCGATGTGACGGCACACGAACCGGCGCCGCCGCGTCCCGTCGAACGCCGTTGGCCCGGTTACCCAGCGTCATGCGCCGTCTTCGGGACGTGTGCCGCGTCAAGCCCGCGCTCTTCGCCGGGGCGTCGTATTGCTGCGGTGCACAGGCGTAACCTTCGGCGGCCAAAATAAGGCTGACAACTCGCGGCGTTGCGATAACCAACTTAAGGCTGCCGATATAGTGGGGCATTTTTGACGCCGGTACGATCCAGTGGGGATCGAATATGCGCAAAGCGTGGCCACGCGTCACTCGCTGCGGCTAGCGGTGCACGGTCCTTCATGCGCCAGCTATTATCTTTCTTATCGCGCGCGCGTTCGGCAGAACAAGTTTTTACAATGGCTCCCACGGCGCTCGCTTCAATTCGCCGACGGGTATGTAGCCACTGACGTGGAGCCTCGATCCGCCGCAAACGTATCTGGATCGGGCTGCCGCCGAAACCTCGCAAACACACAAGGAAAATTGCGAATGGGAAAGCTCACTACCCATGTGCTCGATACCGCGAACGGCCGTCCCGGCGCGGGCATCAAGGTCGAACTCTTCGCGCTCTCGGGCGACACGCGCCGCGCGCTGAAAACCACCCTCACCAATGACGACGGCCGCTGCGACGAACCGCTGTTGCAAGGCGACGCGTTCGTCGCCGGCGAATACGAACTGGTGTTCGGCGCGGGCGACTACTTTGCATCCATCGGCACGCAGGTGCCCGAGCCGCGCTTCGTGGATCGCGTCGTATTGCGCTTCGGCATCGCCGACGCGGCAGCGCACTATCACGTGCCGTTGCTGGTGTCACCGTGGTCGTACAGCACGTATCGCGGCAGTTGAGGTGCGGCTGCGGTGCGGCTGCGGTGCGGCTGATCGGCGGCCGGTATGCAACCACGGCGCCCGCACGCTCAACGCTGGAACCCAACAAAAACGTAACCCCACGACGTCGTGCGAACTGAGCGCACCGCGTCTTTCATCCCGCAGTCCGCGGGGCGGCGTCCTCTTCGCCAGCATCCGTCAAGCGGATACGCGACACACAGAACGCCGCCCGCGCGAGCAACGAATCAGAAGTGGAGGAGTTTCATGGAAGGCTTTATCACCGACTGGCTGAATCTCGCGATTCGCTGGTTTCACGTCGTCGCCGCCATTGCGTGGATCGGCGAGTCGTTCTATTTCGTCGCGCTCGACAACAGCCTGAAACCGCCGCAGGACCCAAACCAGCGCAAGCGCGGCGTGTTCGGCGAACTCTGGCATGTGCACGGCGGCGGCTTCTACAACATGCAGAAGTACACCGTTGCGCCGCCCGAAATGCCGGACGACCTCCACTGGTCCAAGTGGCCGTCGTACACCACGTGGCTCTCGGGCTTCGGCCTCTTCACGGTGCTGTATCTGTTTTCGCCGTCCACCTATCTCATCGACAGGAATGTGCTCGACATGGGCCCGGTGGTGGCTGTCGCCTCGGCGCTCGGCTTTCTCGCGGCGGGCTGGATCGTGTACGACTCGCTGTGCCGCATGCTCGGCAACAAGGACAAGGTGCTCGGCATTTGCGTGGGCGTGTATGTGCTGATTGCGGCTTGGCTCGCGTGTCATATCTTTGCGGGGCGCGCGGCTTATCTGATGATGGGCGCGATGCTCGCGACCATCATGTCGGCCAACGTGTTCTTCGTGATCATTCCGGGCCAGCGCAAGATGGTCGACGCGATGCTCAAGGGCGACACGCCGAATCCCATTTACGGCAAGCGCGGCAAGCAGCGTTCCGTGCACAACACGTATTTCACGTTGCCGGTGGTGTTCGCGATGCTCTCCAACCACTACGCGATGACGTACACGCACCCGTACAACTGGGCCGTGCTCGTCGTGATCATGCTGGCCGGCGCGCTGATCCGTCAGTTCTTCGTGATGCGTCATCGCGGCCAGGTGCTGTGGTATCTGCCGCTCGCCGGCATCGCGCTGATGTTCGGCGCCCTCTTCTGGACGATGCCAAGGCCCATAGTTCCGCAGGCACAAGCCGCGAATGCGCCCACGGTGAAATTGGCCGACATCGCGCCGGTGCTCCAACAGCGCTGCGCGGCATGCCACTCCGCGCATCCGACGATGATGGGCAGCGCGCCCGCCGGCGTGATGCTCGATACGCCGGATGAAATCTCGCAGAACGCACAGCGTATCTATCAGCAAGCGGTAACGCTCAAGGCCATGCCGCTTGGCAACGTCACCCACATGACCGACGACGAACGGATGAAGATTGCCGCATGGTTCGAGGGAGGAGCGGCGAAGTGATAGAGGCGTGGCCGGGCGGTTGTTGAATTCTCGGGCCGCATAGATATGACGAAGCGGGCTTTTCGCGGAGGCGGAAGGCTCGTTTTTTTGTTGAGCCGTTTTTTGTTGAGTCGTTTTTTGTTGGCTGGCTTTTTTGTGGGTTGTTTTTCCGTCGCGGTGTCTTTCGCCGCTTCGCGCTTGATGTCCGCATGGAGCCGCCGCATGTTCATCGGCGCATTTCATCGGCGCATTTCATCGGCGCATTACATCGAGTTAGCGTGACAGCACACATGCCCCCACTACCTCAGCGGCTGGAAGTTAGCTGTGCGCGCACTGCAGGCAACGCGGCAAACGCGGCGCTCACGTCATTCGCCGCATCGGCAAATCTACGCGCGAGTGACAGCGCGCCCATCGCCTTGAACCGAGGACGCACATCGTGACTGCGAAAAACAAAGAGCCCGCAGCATCACCGTGCTGCGGGCTCTTGGAAACGAACCTTGCTCGTAACTAACACCGAAACAAAAAATCAGACCGCCACTGCATTCAACGCATCTTCAGTCAGCCACAGTGGCTCGACAAGATCCTGCTCGTTGAGATTGAGCCCCTCGCCGCCGCGATCGACGACGATGAAGTCGCTCACGTCACCCAGCGCGATCAGCGGATGGTGCCACACGCCCTTCGCATAATTGACGCCCTGCCAGCCGCTCGTCACGAATGCGCGGATCTTCGTTTCGTCGAGCTCGCCCGCGGGCGCCACTACCACCAGATACGGCTTGTCGTTCAGCGGCACGAACGCCTGGCTGCCAAGCGGATGACGCTCGAGCATCTTCACCTCGAACGGCAGCGTGCGCGGCTGCCCGCGAAACAGATTGACGAGCGTGCGACCATTTTCGTCGCTGACATCCACTCTCGCGAGATCGTGATAACGGATCGTGGTACCGAGGTTGATCGGAATCTGCTTCGCGCCCTCGAGCTCGATCACGTCGCCAAATGCGGCGAACGCTTCCTTGGTCAATGCTTCGATGGCGAGCGTCTTCATGATGCAAGCGTGCCCCACAGACGCAGGCGCGAGACGCCGCCGTCCGGAATGATGTTAAAGCGCACGTGCGTGACCGGGCCGAGCGCGGCAATCTCGCTTTCGAAGTAATGCTGCTTGTCCATTTGCAGCTTCTGCTCGCCGAGCAGCACGGGCCAGAACATCGCTTGCGTGACCAGCGAACTGTCGGTGCCGCCCGTCACATACGCGGCCTGAATAGAGCAGCGGTCCGGGTAGTTGCCTTTGAAGTGCGCGGTGTCCACTTCAATTTTTGTAATGACGCCCGGCTGCGCCAGCGCGACGATCGCCCAGTCGTTGCCAGGCTCGCGACGCCGCCGCGTTTCCCAACCGTCGCCCATATTCACGCCGCGGCCGGGCATCAAGATCGTAGAGGCTGCGCCAAAGTGCTGATTGTTCGCTGCGACGAGGTAGGCGCCGTTTTCCATTGCGGCCAGATCGAACTGTTCGGTGCGGCTTGCGCCGGCCCAGTCGACTTGCGGCTGACCGTACACGCGCAGCCGCGCGATACCGCCGTCCGGATAGATGTTCACGCGCAGGTGCGTATAGGCGGTCGCGTCGCCCACATCCAGATAGTGGTGGCTGTTGCCCTGCAAAGTGGTCGAGGGCACGATCTCGGTCCATTGAGTCGAATGGTTCGGCACGCCGTCCACCACGCGCGCCGCTTCCACCGAAGCGGCCGGCGGGAAGTTGCCCGTAAAGTGGCTTGTGTCGAGGTCGAGCCCCTTGATCACGCCCGGCCGCGCGAGCTTGACGATGCACCAGTCGTAGCCGGTCACGCGCTTGCGGCGCGTTTCCCAGCCGTCCATCCACTTGCCGTGCTCGTCGTACTTGCCGGGAATGAAGACGGCCGGCTCCGGGTTCAGCATGCGCTCCTTCGGGGCGAAGAATTCGTCGCTGGCCTCGAGCGCCTGCGCGCCCAGGCGCGGATCCGCCAGATTCACGTAGCGACGCGTGAATTCGGGAGCGTTGGGGTCGAGAATCGGCAGTGCCATCTTTGTCTTCCTTGATGTTGGTGTGTGCTAAAAACGTTCCTGCGAAGAGCCGCTGAGTCAGAGAGCAGCAGCGCTCATGCGTTCGTCACGCGCTGATCAGGTCTTCAAGCCGGAAACGCGCGATACGATAGATCTGGTCGAGGCTCGCGCGCAGTTCGTCCGCGCGGCCGTTGTTCACGCGCGCCTCGAAGTTCGCGATGATGCCGTGGCGGTCGTAGCCGCGCACCGCGAGAATGAACGGAAAACCAAATTTCTCCCGATAGGCGGCGTTCAGTGCCAGCAGCTTGTCGAACTCCTCCTGCGTGCATTGCGAAAGGCCCGCGCCGCTTTGCTCACGCGTGGATTCCGCGGTGAGTTCGCCGCGCACCGCCGCCTTGCCGGCGAGCTCCGGGTGCGCGTTGATCAACGCGAGCTGCTTCTGTTCGCCCGCCGTCTCGACAATGTTGGACATCTTGCGATGCAATTCGTCGACGCTTGCAAAAGGCCGCTCATGCGCGGCAAGTTCCGCGACCCACGGCGAATGCTCGAAAATGCCCGACAGCGCCGCCACGAAGGCGTCGGTCGAACTGCTGTTGAGTTGGTCCAGTGTGTAATGCATCGCCTTCATGCCGCCGCCCCGCGGTTGTTGTGCTGATACGGATGATGTTCGCGCCAGTGCCGCGCAATGTCGACGCGCCGCGTGACCCATACGCGGTCATGCTGTTCGATGTGGTCGAGAAAACGTTGCAGCGCGCGAAAGCGCCCCGGGCGTCCGAGCAGCCGGCAGTGCATGCCGACCGACAGCATCTTCGGCGCTTCGTCGCCTTCTTCGTACAGCACGTCGAACGCGTCGCGCAGATACGTGAAGAAATGGTCCGCTGTGTTGAAGCCCTGCGGGCTCGCAAAGCGCATGTCGTTGGTGTCGAGCGTATACGGCACGATCAGTTGCGGCACCGTGGAACCGCCTGTGACCTCGACGTCCATCCAGAACGGCAGGTCGTCGCCGTAGTAGTCGGAGTCGTACAGAAAACCGCCATATTCGGCGACGAGCCGGTGCGTGTTCGGACTGTCGCGCCCGGTGTACCAGCCAAGCGGCCGCTCGCCCGTCACACGTTCTATAGCCTGCATGCCGAGCCGCATATGCTCGGCTTCCTGTTCCGGCGAGACGCTCTGATAGTGAATCCAGCGATAGCCGTGACATGCAATCTCATGACCGAGCTCGACGAACGCCCGCGCGAGCTCCGGGTGCCGTTCGATCGCCATGCCCACGCCGAACACGGTGAGCGGCAGGCCGCGCTTTTCGAATTCGCGCAGAATGCGCCACACGCCCGCGCGCGAGCCGTACTCGTAGATCGACTCCATGCTCATGTGACGCGCCGGGTACGCGGCCGCGCCGACAATTTCTGACAGAAACTGTTCGGAGCCGGGATCGCCGTGCAGCACGCAATTTTCACCGCCCTCCTCGTAGTTGAGGACGAATTGCACGGCGATACGCGCTCGCCCTGGCCAGTTCGCCTGCACCGGGTGGCGGCCGTAGCCGATCAGATCGCGTGGATAGTTGGAGTCGAGTGGCATGATTTGACGAATGCGTGGTGGCAATACGTGTGTGCTCGCGCGACGCGGCGCAAGATGCGCCAAAGGCACCGCTGAAGCGCTCGCGGCAGTCTGCATGAGCGCCGCTCAAAGCGCGTCCGGCAGCCCGCGCCGAGTTGAACCAGTGTAGCGAAAACACCCGGATGCGCCCATACACCCGGGCAGATAGTGCGTGTCAGACTGAATGTATGTGCGGCTGCTCTTCGCTGGTGTTTACCCGCAGCGAGCCCGCATGGATCGCGCGCGGCGGCAGCGGGTTCGGGTCCACTGCCGACGGACTGAACGATTCCAGCGAGCCGTCGTAACGCTTGGGCAGCGGCCGCGCGTAGTCGCCGCGCTTGGCTGTGGAAAGACGCAGTGTGACGAGCGCCTCCGTCCATTTCACGGCGGCCGTCACGCCCTCGATCACAGGAGCGCCCAACGCGTCCTCGATCTCTGCGCAAAGCTCCGCCATGCCCGCACAGCCCAGCACGATCGCGTCCGAGCCGTCCTCGGCCAGCGCGCGCCGACATTCGTCCAGAATGATGCGGCGCGCAGCCGACCCCGGCTTGTCCAGATCGAGCACCGCGACGTCGGTCGCGCGCACGTTGCGGCAAAAGCGCCGCATTCCATAGCGCTCGGCGAGATGCCATGCCATGCCGCAGGTACGCGCCAGTGTCGTCACCACCGAAAAACCCGGCGCCAGCACGCTCGCCGCGTGCATGGCCGCCTCCGCGATGCCGACCACCGGCCCGCGCGCGAGCTCACGCGCCGCGTAAAGACCAGGGTCGCCGAAGCACGCGATCACATAGCCGTCGCAACCCTCGCGCTCGCCTGACATGACTTCGGCGAGAAGGCCGGGCGTCGCGAGCGCTTCGTCGTAATAGCCTTCGATGGAGGGCGGGCCCATCGTCGGACTCACTGCGATAATCTCCGTGCCCGGCGCGGCGACTTCGCGTGCGCAGCGGCCCATTGCATCGGTCATGCGCTGGGTCGTGTTCGGGTTGATCAGTTTGATGCGCATGTCGTCTCCTTTTTCTACACCGGCAGTGCACCGGCACTGCCGCTTCCATCCAGCGACGCTCAGCGCGCCAGCACGCGGTAGAACAGCGCGCCGAGGCCCGCGCCGATGAACCACGAGAAGTTCGCCATACCGTCGAGCGAGGGCACCATCACGCACAGCACCGCAATGAGCGCCGCCGGCAGGAGCGCCGCAACCGCCCGATAGTTCACGCCGTTGCGATACCAGTACGAAGCTGTGGGCGCCACGCTGTACAGATCGTCAAGCACGATTTTCTGACGCTTCACCAGGTAGTAATCGACGATCAGGATTCCGTACAAAGGTCCGATGAAACTGCCGAGCACGTCCAGCGTGTAATGAATCACGGCCGGGTTGTTGAAGAGATTCCAAGGCGTGATGAAGATCGACGCCACCGCGGCGAGCATGCCGCCCGCGCGCCAGCTGATGAGCCGCGGCGCGACGTTCGAGAAGTCGAAAGCCGGCGACACGAAGTTGGCGACGATGTTGATGCCGATGGTCGCGATCGTAAAGGTCAGCGCGCCCAGAATCACCGCGGTCGGATAGTCGATGCGCCCCACCGTTTCAACCGGGTCGGTAATCAGTTGGCCGAACACCGGCAGCGTGGCCGCCGTGGTGATCACCGTGACGAGCGAAAACGCAAGGAAGTTGACCGGCAGTCCCCAGAAATTGCCGCGCTGCACGCTGCGAAAACTCTTGCCGTAGCGGGAAAAGTCGCCGAAATTCAGCATGGGCCCGGAGAAGTACGAGACCACCAGCGAGGTCGCCGTGATCATTACAGGCAGCACCTCCATGCCGTGATACTTGACGCCGCCCAGATTGATGCCGATGTTGCGCCAACCCGCGCGGTACACCATGTAGCCGGCCAGAATGAACATCACCACATAAACCGCAGGCCCGGCGAAGTCGATGAACTTCTTGATCGTCTCCATGCCATGCCAGAACACCAGCGCCTGCAACACCCACAGCAGCATGAAGCCGCACCAGCCGAGCGTGGAAAGCCCCATCAAGCCGTGGCGATGCACGTCGGCATACGGCAGCAGTTGCGGAACGAACTTCAACACGACAATGACCAACGCGCTCGACGCGAGATACGTCTGGATGCCGTACCACGCGACCGCGATCAGGCCGCGAATCACTGCGGGAATATTGGCGCCGAGCACGCCGAAGGTCGCGCGGCATGCCACCGGATACGGCACGCCATTCGCCTGGCTCGGCTTCGCGATCAGGTTGCACAGCAGGTTGACGATCGTGATGCCGACGAGCAGCGCGATCAGCACCTGCCAGCTCGTCAAGCCGAGCGCGAACAGGCTGCCGGCGAATACATAGCCGCCGACGCTGTGCACGTCCGACATCCAGAACGCGAAGATGTTGTAGGCGCCCCAGGTCTGGTGACGCAGCGGCGCGAGGTCCTCGTTGTAGAGGCGCTCGCTGTAGCCGGCCGGCAGCGCGGGCTCGCCGGACGTGTCGCCGTCTGCATAAGGGGGGATTGCGGAACTGCCGGGCGCTGCACTGAACTGAGCCATGATTCCTCCTTGTGATGGGACCGTCGATTGCAAATCGAAGGGCATTGCATTGGCCATGCCAGTTGCGGTTCTGCTGCGCGTCCCGCACCTGCCGTCCGTGTGGACGCAGGTAGCCCGGACTGCCGCCATGGCCTCGCCGCGGTTGTCTCCGTACTGAAGTACTTGTGGTTATCGCATTGCCGGCCTTCCGCGGATTTCCGGCAAGCGGACTGCTTTCTCGTCTCGCCGCTCGCCAAAGCGACGGACGTGCGTGCGCCAGCCGGCAGCGCCTGCTCAAGGCCGCCGTGCAACGCTCGCTTGATACGGTTCAGTTCAGTGCGGCGCGCACCAGCAACGGGCGCACGCCGGCCGCATGCCTCAGCCTGGCGCGGACTTGCGTTTGGATAGCTTCGTGGATGACTCTTCGGGTGATGCTTCGACGGGGCTGCTGAATGCACCCGCTTTGGCGCCACGCTTTGCGCCGCTCCTTGCGTCGCCTGTTACACCGCTTGTTACACCGCTTGTTGCACCGCCCGTCACGCTATTAAGCGCGCCGAACACCTCACGCAAATCGGCTGCGCCGCGCGCGGGCCGCTCCAGCATCTTCAACTCGACGCTCTGCAGATGGCGCGACATCAAATCCGCCGCCTTTTCTGCATCGCCGGCGTCGAGCGCGGCGAGAATGGCTTCGTGATCCTCAAACGAGCACGGGCTGCGACCCAGCGATTCGTACAACGCCGAAATCAACGTGGAGCGCGCCACCAGTCCGTTCAGGCAATCGCATAGCACAGCATTGCCGGTGAGCTCGGCCAACGCCGTGTGGAACTCGCCGGACAAACGAATCCATGACGAAAAGTCGCGCGTCTCGAACGCCTTGCGTTCGCGGCCGATCATGCTGCCAATGTTCTTTAGCCGGCGCATGCCGTGCCCGCTGCAAATCTTCTCGACGACCGCAAGCTCGATGATGCGGCGCATCTCGAACACCTCGTGCACTTCCTGAAGCGACGGACTCGCGACGAAAGCGCCGCGGTTCGGCTCCAGATCCACCAGACGGTCGGTCGCGAGCTGTGCCAGCGCCTGCCGGATCGGCCCGCGTTTCACCGCGAATACTTCGCACAACTGTGCTTCTGTCAGCTTCGCTCCTGGCGCCAGCCGATGCTCGAGGATCGCGGCGCGGATGCGCTCGGCAATTGCTTCGGGCTTCGAACTGTTCGCGCTGGTCGGCTCGATGTTGGACATGATTTGCGTCTCGGTATGTTGGTCATAATAGGGTGGACATAAAGATTGTCAACAATTTTTGCTCGCATTGGCGACGCTTGAGGCGGTGATGGGCGGGCTCGGAGCGGGAACTGCGCGGTCGGGGCTTACTGGATGGGGGGGACGCATGCAACCTGCTGGATTTCCCTTAATTTCCGGCGCCCGATTTTGTTGACAAAAACGTCGCGCTTGCGCGTGGTGTTGCTGATCGTTTCGCCGTCCAGATGCCGGCAGTTAGTTCCGTGGACGTCCATAAAAAAAGCGGGCCAAGCCCGCTTTCGATGACCGGTTTGTCAGCGCAAACACGGATAATTGGATAACGTCATCCTGAAGCCGTTTGCATCCGCGACGAGGTGCGCGTCGGCTCCGACCGGCAACGTCAGCATGTCCGGCACGTGCCCGAACTGCAAGCCGGTGATGATCGGAATGCCGATCACCGACCTCATCTGCTCGATCATGGCCTGCAGGTCGTAGCCATTGTCGTAGTCGAACGGCTTGCCGCCCGAGAAATCGCCCAGTACGAGCGCCTGCTGTTGATCGAGAATCCCGGACAGGTGCAGTTGATAAAGCATTCGCTCAATGCGAAACGGCTGTTCGTTCACGTCTTCCACGAACAGCACCCCGCCCTGCACCGGCGGCATGTACGGCGTGCCCACGAGCGACGTGAGAACGGCCAGATTGCCGCCCCACAACGTGCCGGAGACGTCCACCGCGTGCGCCTGCGGCACGTTTCGCGAGATCGTCACGGTGGGCTGCGTCAGCGCCGACCAGAAGTGACGCATGGTGAATTCGCTGACGTGTTCCGCGCCGAAGTCGCTCATCAGCATCGGACCGCTGAAGGTTTTCAGACCAGCGCGCGCAAGAAGCGCCAGCTGGACCGCCGTAAAGTCGCTATGGCCGACGAGAGCGACCGGCTGAGCGCTCAGCCGGCGTTGCAGCCCATCGTAGTCGAGGCCGTGCAGAATGCGCACCGCGCCGTAGCCGCCGCGCACGGCCAACACCACATCGGGCAACGGGCGCGATGCATCCGCGAGCCGGTTCAGGTCCGCCGCACGCTCGCTATCCGTACCGCCGAAGCGCTGATACCGACGCTGCGTCGCCTCCACGCCCTCCACGCGATGCCCCTGTGTGCGCAGGCGCTGCAACGCGCGATTCAGTACATCCGCGTCGTGCGGATAACCGGACGGCGCAATCAGGTCGAAGGTACGGTGAATGGTCATCGGCGGATTTGGTCGGGATTATGGGGGAAGTTTGCCGCTCAGTTGCCACTGAGCGCCGGCTAGCGCGGCTCGCCGGGATCGGTTTGCGCGCCTATGCCTGCGCGCGCCGCAGCCCGCGCGTCGCGACTGGCGCGGCGGCGCTCGGCAAAGAACGATTTCAGCGCCGCGCCGCATTCGTTTTCTAGCACGCCGCCGGTTACCTCGGTGTGGTGATTCAGTTGCGGGTTGGCGAATGCGTCCACGACGCTGCCACACGCGCCCGTTTTCGGGTCGCGCGCACCGAACACGACGCGCGCAATGCGTGCGTGCATGATCGCCCCCGCGCACATCAGACAGGGCTCCAGCGTCACATACAGTTCGCAGCCCGGCAACCGGTAGTTCTCTACGACTTGCGCCGCGGCGCGCAACGCGACCATCTCCGCGTGCGCCGATGGATCGTGCGCACTGATCGGATGGTTGAAACCTTTTGCGATGACTTCGTCGCCGCGTACCAGTACCGCGCCGACGGGCACTTCGCCGGCCGCACGCGCCTCTTCGGCCGCGGCCTGAGCGAGCGCCATGAAGCGGAGATCGCGCTCGCTGACAGTTGGAGCGTGCTCTGTTGGGGCGTGCTCTGTTGGGGCGTGCTCTGTTGGGGTGTGCTCTGTTGGGGTGTGCTCTGTTGGGGTGTGCTCTGTCGGGGTGGGCTCTGCCGGGGTGGGCTCTGCCGGGGTGGGCTCTGCCGGGACGTGCTCTGCCGGGACGTGCTCTGCCGGGACGTGCTCTGCCGGGACGTGCTCTGCCGGGACGTGCTCTGCCGGGACGTGCTCCGCCAGGGTGTGCTCCGCCGGGACGTGCTCTGCTGTGGTGGGCGCTGTCGCGGTATGCGCTGCCGCAATGTGCGCTTCTGATGCGTGCGTTGTGGGGCTGGACGCTGTCGCGGCGGGCGCCTTTGAAGTGCGCGCGGCCTGAGTGGTCACGGTGGAGTCTGCCCCCATGGTGCCGGCAGCCGCCTCACCAACAATCAAATCTGTTCCACTTGCCGTTTCAAGCGGCATAGCCGGCAACGTGCCGGCCTCAAGCCGATCAGCGTCGGCCAGCGGCGCGCCGCACGGGGTAGCGGGCACGCTCACGGCGTCCTCGCGACGGCGGGTTGCGCGCCCGGCGCCGCCAAACCGGTGCCGTCCGCGACAGGGGCCGCTGCGTTCGACGTGCGCTCGGACAGTCGCTCGGCAATCCGGCGGCAATACTCATGTGGCAGTACGAAAGCGCTGCCGCGCAGCGATTCCAGCGCCATATCCAGCGCCAGCATGCGTGCCTGGAGGCGGCACCGGGTGGCCTTGTCGCTCACGGCATTGAGCTCGGTCTGCAGGTCGCGCAACGCGCGCAGCTGCTCGAGCGCAGGTGGCACAAAGCCCGCATTTTTCAGAATCCGGTTAGCAACGCGCACTTCTTCGGGGACCAATGCATCTTCGTCCAGGTCAAGCGGTGCGCCGGCGCCGGGCAAATCGTCGAGCTCGCCGCGCGCGGCTGCGGCGGCAATACGCTGTTCGACTAACGCATCAAGCAATCTCATCTGCAATCCACTACGTTGCGGCCCAAGCATTCTATCAGGGAGCGCACGGGGGCTCTCCTCAAGGCTGGGCCCGCTCTGCAGATCCGGCCGGTGACACCATACGAAGGCCGCCGCCGCGTGCTTGTGCGAAGCGAGCAGTCGATTCGGGACCGAGCGCCGTACACCGGCGAGCCCCGGTTGCCTTGCGGTCCGATTCGGGCTGCACCACGTTAGCCTTGGCAGAACGCGCGCCATACGGTTGACAAGAAGCGCGGCGGCGCACCGCTGATTGCCCGCCATGCGCCCGCTCCCTTGCGGCGCACTCACCCGATCGCAGAAGCAGGAAGGCCGTACCGTACAAGCCGCACACCAATGCGCTACAGCTCGACACCTTCAAGGGGCCAGCGCGCGAGCACAAGATGCCTGGTGCGCCCCAGCAAGCTGTGTATAAGCGCAAACCCGCGCACGTTCCAGCAAACCGGCTCGATCGGGCCCGCGGCGACCCACGGCAAACCGTAAGCCAACGTCACATGTGGCGTGTAAGCGGCTGCCGCTGAGGTCGCATGACTTCCAATGCCGCATTCCCGCAACGCGTCCTCCAACGCATCGTGCAGCGCATGCAGACCGACGACGCCGTCGGACCCGGTCAGGACCAAAGGCCCGGGCCGCGGTTTTGAGGCGAAGCTCGCGACCGTGTCGAACTCGACAGTAAACGGCGCCATCCGGATGGAAGCTGCGGCTTGCATCGCCGCCTCGACGTGCGCCTGCGGCAGCCCGCCCGCGAAATTGCCAAGATGGCGCAGCGTGACGTGCAAACGACTGGCGGCGAGCGGCCGGCCGCGAGCACGTGCTTCCCCACAAAGCCGCTGCGCGAGCTTTGCAATACCGGCCGCCGTATGGGTGTCCGGAAAGACAGCGAAGAAAAGACCGTCTGTGGGGACGGGCGGCGCCTCCAGCCCGGGCAACCAGAGTTGTTCAGGCATCTCGCTCCTGCATGTTGAACGCCGCCATCTACACGTTTCCTCCTTCACGTTGGGCTCGCGTGCGGCGATGGGTTCGCCCTCGCAGCCGCATTGCCACACCTTTCAAAAAACACTTGCGCTTGCCGACTGCCTACGTAGAATACTGTACATCCATACAGTATTGGCGGCAACGTGGAACTGCAAAAAAAGCTGGAAATTCTCGCAGACGCAGCAAAATACGACGCATCCTGCGCAAGCAGCGGCGCGCCAAAGCGCGCGTCGCGTGGCACTGCAGGTTTGGGCGCAAGCACCGGGGCAGGAATCTGTCACAGCTTCACGCCAGATGGGCGCTGCGTGTCGCTGCTGAAAATCCTGCTCACCAATTTCTGTCTGTACGACTGTCAGTATTGTGTGAACCGGCGCTCCAGCAACGTGCCTCGGGCGCGCTTCACGCCAGAGGAGGTGGTGGAACTCACGCTGGATTTTTATCGGCGCAACTACATTGACGGGCTGTTTCTGAGCTCCGGCATCATTCGTTCGTCGAACTACACCATGGAGCAACTGGTCAGGGTCGCGCAATCGCTGCGGGTCGATCATCAGTTCCGCGGCTACGTTCATCTGAAAACCATTCCCGACGCGGATCCGGAACTGATAGCCCAAGCCGGCCGCTACGCGGACCGCTTGAGCGTCAACATCGAACTGCCGACCGAAACCAGCCTCGCGCGCCTCGCGCCCGAAAAGAACGTGCGAACCATCAAGCTTGCCATGGGCTCGATTCGCCTCGCACAGGAGGAAGCGCTGAGCGACACAAAGGCCCCGAAATTCACGGCTGCCGGACAAAGCACACAAATGATCGTCGGCGCGGATCAGACAAACGACAGCACGATCTTGCAGACAGCCGAAACGCTGTACGGTTCATACAAACTGAAGCGGGTGTACTACTCGGCGTTCAGTCCGATCCCAGACAGCCCTTCGGCCGTGCCCGGCGCAGCCCCGCCGTTGCTGCGCGAGCATCGGCTGTACCAGGCGGACTTTCTGCTGCGCGGTTACGGCTTTAGCGTCGGCGAGCTGTTCCAGGAACCAGGCAACCTGCCGCTCGACATGGATCCGAAGCTGGCGTGGGCTCTCGCACATCGCGAGCAGTTTCCCGTGGACCTGAACCGCGCGCCGCTGCGCATGATCGCACGGGTGCCGGGTATCGGCATGCGTAACGCGAAGCGGCTGGTCGAACTGCGGCGCTCGCGGCGCGTGCGCTATGAAGACCTCGTGCGCCTGCGTTGTCCGCTGGAAAAAATCAAGCCGTTCGTCGTCACTCAGGACTATCGCGCGGCCCTGCATGATGCGCCGTCCGCACATCTGCGGCGGGTTTTGACACCGCCGTCCGTGCAAATGCAGTTGTGGTGACATGCCGTGCTCCGTAGCATCGAGATCAGCAACAACTTCGGCGCTTGGCGTGCCGCCTCACTGGCGGCGTTGGCTCAAGGGCTCCCGCCCGAGGCGATCGAGTGGCGCCTCAGTGAGGGCGCCGGTTCCGAGTCGCTAGTCGAGCAGGCGGCGTTCGACTATGGCGAGGGCGTCGGCATTGCGGCCCCGGTGGCGCAGGCGCCCGCAATCCATGTGTCGAAGGAGTTGGCGGCGTTGCTGCGCGACGCAGCGCTCTATCGCGAGCCGCACCGCTGGGCGTTTCTGTACAAGGTGCTATGGCGTTGGCAACAGGGAGATCGAGCGGCCGCGTCGCCGGCCGATGAAGACGGCGCGCGGCTTTATCGCATGGCTAAATGCGTGCGCCGCGCGAAGCACGACATGATTGCGTATGTGCGCTTCCGGAAGAACGCGGACGCTTCGGTGCCTGAGTACATCGCGTGGTATGAGCCGGAACACGACGTCCTGGCTTGGGGCGCCGAACATTTCGCGCAACGCATGGGGCGTTCATCGTGGATGATCGCGACACCGCACGGCGCCGCATTCTGGGACGGCGCAGAGCTGCGTATCGATAACGACCGCGCGCTGCGTGACCCGCATCGGTGCGAGACGAATGACGAAGCGCAAGCCCTATGGCTCGCCTATTACCGCAGCACGTTTAACCCGGCGCGCCTGAACGAGGCCGCGCTCGCGCAGCACATGCCGGTGCGATTCTGGAAAGCGTTGCCGGAAGGACGGCTCATTCCCGGCATGATCAGCGAGGCACGGAGCGGCGCGCGGCGGCTCGCGCAAGCGAGCGGAGTGGCAGCATTCAACGGCAAGGCAATTTCTGTCGAAGCAGAAGTGGCGCAACCGCTACGCGAGCAACCCTCTTCGTTGGATGCGTGCCGGCGTTGCGATTTATGGCGCAACGCGACTCAGGCGGTGGGCGGCGTGGGGCCCCGCGACGCACGAATCATGGTGATCGGCGAGCAACCCGGCGACCACGAAGACCTGAGCGGCCAGCCGTTCGTCGGCCCCGCCGGCCAACTGCTGAACAGCGCAATCGCGCACGCCGGACTCGTGCGCGAGCAGCTATATCTGACCAACGCGGTCAAGCATTTCAAGTGGGAGCCGCGCGGCAAGCGCCGGCTGCATAAAACGGCCGCCCAGCGCGAGATGCAAGCGTGCTCGCATTGGCTCTCGCAGGAACTGGAAACGGTTCGTCCGTCTGTGGTGGTCACACTGGGCACAACGGCGCTCAATGCGTTGCTGCGCGAAAAGTCTAGCCTGCAGGACTATCTCAAGGGTCCTTTTGAGCTCGAGGGCGGCTGGGGCATTGCGACGTATCACCCTTCGTTTGCCTTGCGTCAGCGGAGCGACGCTGCGCGCGAAAAGGTGATGGCCGCAATCAGCAATGCGCTCAGCGAGGCACGCAAGCTCGCGCAATCCATACGAGGCGACCCGCGGGAAGTTCCGTAGCTGTGGAGATTGCGTCGCAAGCGGCGCTGAGCTTGGTATGCGGTAATGCGTCGGCCGACCGGGCAGCCAGACAGCCGGCCGGTCAAGCGGTCAAGCACCCGGGCGGTCAGGCAGCCAAACAGCCGGGCGGTCAGGCGCTCAGGCGCTCAGGCGCTCAAGCGCCCACACGGTCAGACCCGCACCCACTCAGCCGGTCATCAAATCCCCTGCCACCTGCGCTAAAAAAATTCCCCAGCCCTACTCTCATCGGCCTCTCATCGACATAAACTCACAACCCCACACCACAGCAAACCACCAGGCCACCTCAATGAAAGACGACGTCGCGCGAGTCCCGCTTTCCACTGCATTCTGGTATTGGCTGAGGCTCGGCTTCATGAGCTTCGGCGGCCCGGCCGGGCAGATCGCGCTGATGCATCAGGAACTCGTCGAAAGAAAGCGCTGGATCTCTGAAAAGCGCTTCCTGCATGCGCTCAATTTCTGCATGGTGCTGCCAGGGCCCGAAGCGCAGCAGCTCGCGACGTACATCGGCTGGCTCATGCATCGCACGTGGGGCGGCGTGATCGCGGGCGGACTGTTCGTGCTGCCGTCGCTTTTCATTCTGATGGGCCTTTCGTGGGTCTACCTCGTGTTCGGCAGCGTGCCGGCCGTGGCCGGCGTGCTCTACGGCATCAAACCGGCGGTAACCGCGATTGTCGTGTTCGCCGCCTATCGCATTGGCTCGCGCGCGCTCAGGAACGCGTGGCTATGGGCCATCGCCGCTGCGGCGTTCATTGCGATCTTCGCCGTCAAGGTGCCCTTTCCGCTGATCGTCCTCGTGGCTGGCATCACGGGCTACGTCGGCGGCAAATATGCGCCGGGCACCTTTGCGATCGGCGGCAGGCATGACGCCGCCGCACAAACTCATGCGCCCGCGCTGATCGACGACGACACCCCCACGCCTTCCCACGCACTCTTCACCTGGAAGCGCTTTTTCATCGTGCTGGCCGTGTTCGTCGCTTTATGGCTCGCGGCAATCGGCACGTTGGCGATGATCTTCGGACGCCAAGGCGCGCTCACGCAAATGGGCTGGTTTTTCACGAAGGCCGCGCTGCTCACGTTCGGCGGCGCGTATGCCGTCTTGCCCTACGTCTACCAAGGCGCGGTCGAACACCAGCACTGGCTGACGGGGCTGCAGATGATCGACGGTCTCGCGCTCGGCGAGACGACGCCGGGCCCGCTCATCATGGTGGTCGCCTTCGTCGGCTTTGTCGGCGGATGGACGAAAGCGATATTCGGCCCCGACGCGCTCGTGCTGTCCGCGGTTCTCGCCGCCACTATCGTCACGTTCTTCACGTTTCTGCCTTCATTCATGTTCATTCTGCTTGGCGGCCCCTTCATCGAGACCACGCACGGAAATCTCAAGTTCACCGCGCCGTTGACGGCAATTACCGCAGCGGTGGTCGGCGTCATTGTGAATCTGGCCGTGTTTTTTGCGTTGCACGTGTTGTGGCCGCGGGGGTTGCAAGGCAGCTTCGACTGGCCGTCGCTCGTCATCGGCCTCGCGGCCGGCATTGCGCTGTTTCGCTTCAAGGCCGGCGTGATCCCCGTGGTGCTGGTGTGCGGCGTGATAGGGCTCGCGTATCGGCTACTGGTGTGATGAAACGCACGCCTGCGGCATTGCGGCATTGCGGCATGCCGTGACGGCGCACTCAGGTGGCGGCCACCAGCAACTCCTCGGCATTGTTCGGCGGGCGCAAGCCGTCGCTTCTATTCGCGAAGTAGCGCTGCGTGAGGTCAGCGGCTGAAACATGCCGGGCCTGCGCGAACCCGGCTTCGCGGGCAAGGGCGAGCATCTGCGTCGGCGTAAAGAAACTGAGGAACGGCGTGCCGCTTGCGCGCGCGCCCTTCTCCGCCATTTCCAGTCCGGGGCGCACCTCGGGGTCGGCCATTTCCAATGGCAGCAGGAAGGTCATCGCAAGCGTCGATCCGCGCGCGAAGGCCGCGACTTCGCGCAGCGTGGCCGCGTTTGCCTCGCGTGTCAGGTACATGCTCACGCCAGTGGAAACGACCACGGCCGGCTTGCTGCTGTCAAAGCCTTCTTCCACCAGGCGGTCGCGCCACGCCTCGCCGGCCTCGAAATCGACCGGCACGAATCGCAGCCAGGGTGCAATGCCGAAACCCAGTTCGACAAGGCGCTGGCGCTTCCACGCCTGCGGTGCCGGCTGGTCGATTTCGAACACGGCGAGGCGCGAAGCAAGCTCCGGCCTGCGCTGCGCAAAACTGTCGAGGCCCGCGCCCAGAATCACGTACTGATCGATGCCGCGCGCGGCCTCCCCGGCCAGCAGATCTTCGACGAAGCGCGCGCGAGCCACGATCGACGCGCGAAACGCACGCGTGAACTGCACATCCATGTCGCCGCGCTGGCGCCAGTCGTCGCCGGGAGCGAGCAGTTGCAAACCGATCGGATCTTCGAAAACCGGCGGTGCGGCGTCGGCCTCCATGTGGAGTGCACGCCAAAGGGCGACCCGAGCCGCGGTGCTGTCGGGTGCCAGTTTGCGTTCTTCGTTCATGAGCGCCCTCCTTATTACGAGTGTCCAGGAATGCGGGAATGCTACGCTTGAGCGCCGCGTTCGGGCACGGCAGCGCTAAGCGCGACAAGCATCGAGCATAGCATCGGCATAGCGGCCCATTCGCCGCCCGCGCCCCGCCACACAAGACCCAATACAGCCGCATCTCTATGCGATCATCGTACAAACCAACCCCGACCCAACAGGGAGAGCGCCATGAACACCAAATGGTTTTCGAACTTCGCAAGCTATCTTTCGACGATGACCGGTCGCCCGGGCACCTTCGTCATCGCCGTTTCGCTCGTCGTCGTATGGGGCGTCACCGGACCGTTCTTTCACTACAGCGACACGTGGCAGCTCGTGATCAACACGTCGACTACCATCATCACGTTCCTGATGGTTTTCCTGATCCAGAACACGCAGAACCGGGACACCGCCGCGATGCAGATCAAGCTTGACGAACTGATTCGCGCGCTGGAAGGCGCGCATAACGCGCTGCTCGATCTGGAGGAACTCGAAGAGAAAGACTTGACGCGTTTTCGCAAACAGTACGAAAACCTCGCGAAGGAAGCGCGCACTGCGCTGCGCGAAGGCGGCAGCGATACCGATTCGCCGTTCGTCGACCATCGCGACGTAGAAAACGACAGGCGCGATGACGACGAGCGGCGCGGCGGCAAAGAGGCATCTGACAAGCGAGCCACCCGAAAAGAGAAAGACTAGTGCGGGCTTTTCGCTCAGGCGCGGCGCGGCCGCGGCGCTATCGCCCAGCTTCGGCAGCCGCCCGGTCTTCCTTCAACCGGAACACAGCCACGGCGTCGTTCAGTTCGCGGCTCTGCTGTTCGAGCGACACTGCGGCAGCGGATGCTTCCTCGACGAGCGCCGAGTTGTGCTGCGTCACTTCTTCCATCTGCGTGACGCTCGTGTTGACGAGCTCGATGCCCGCGGTCTGCTCGCTCGAGGCGAGACTGATCTCGGTCATGATGGCGCTCACGCGCCGCACCGCCTCCACCACTTCTTGCATCGTCGCGCCCGCGTGTGCGACCAGCGTACTGCCGTCATTGACCTTGACGGTCGAGTCGCCAATCAGCTCGTTGATCTCACGCGCCGCGGCTGCCGAGCGCTGCGCGAGATTGCGCACCTCGGAGGCGACCACTGCGAAGCCGCGCCCCTGCTCACCCGCGCGGGCCGCTTCGACAGCCGCGTTCAACGCGAGAATGTTCGTCTGAAACGCGATACCCTCGATCACAGCCACGATTCCGGCAATACGGTTCGAGCTCCCGGAGATCGCATCCATGGTCGCCACCACCTGGTCGACCACCTGCCCGCCGCGCGACGCGATTTCAGAAGCGCCGGTCGCAAGCTCGACGGCGCGGCGCGCATTGTCGGCATTCTGGCGGACGGTGGCGGTCAACTGCTCCATGCTCGCCGCCGCCTGCTGCAGCGAGGCCGCGTGCTGCTCCGTGCGCGCCGACAGATCGACACTGCCGCCGGCAATCGCGCGCGCGTCCTGCACGATCGCCTCGGTACTTGCGCGGACTTTCTGGACCGTCTGCACGAGGCTGTTCTGCATGCCTTTGAGCGCATCAAGCAGATAGCCCATTTCGTTGTCGCGCTGCACGGCGATGGCGCCCGTCAGGTCGCCGCCCGCGATACGGCCGAAATGATCGACCGCCATGTTGATCGGCTGCACGATGGCGCGCGCGAGCGTGCGCTGCGCGAGCACGCCAATGCACAACGCGACGCCGCCGGTTATGCCCAGCGCCCACAGCATCACGTGAAAACGGGCTTCGGCGTGCTCGAAGCGCGCTTTCTGGCGCTGCACCTGGTAGTCCTCGAGCGCCGTGAGCGCGGCCTGATAGTCGGCAAACAGCGCGGCGGGGGCTTCGCGCTGCGTCGTGAGGAAGTCGACGAGGTTGTCGTCGTCGAGCTGCTTGAGCGCCAGTTGCAATACCTGGGAAAAGAGACGCTGCCGCTTTGCGGTCATCGCGTCGACGAGCGGCTTTTCGATGCTGTCGGGCGCATGCAGCGCGCGATAAGCATCAAGCTCGCGGTTGCTCGCGTCAAGCAGCACATGGAGCTGCGCGATGGCGTCCTTGGCCGGCTTGCCCGCGCTGATGATCTGCTCCGTTTCGCCGAGGCCGCCGCGCAGTTGCAGAAGCCGCTCTGAGCTCGTCTTCAGATGCAGCAGCGACGCGGTGTCGTCCTGGTACATATCGCGCAGCGCGCGGCTGCTGTCGTAAAGCCCGGCGATGCCGGCCACGATGACCAGCATCAGCAGCAGCGTGTAACCGGCGATCGTCGCGGCCAATCCGCCGCGGATGGTGATGTGTCTGCGCATGGGCTTAAGACCGGGCGGGCTGCCTTGCCGGGTCCGTTCCTCCGGATAGCAAAGATCGGGCTGTGAAAGGGATGACGGGTCGAAAACCGACTCACAGCTTTACGGCACGTGCGGCGCCGCGCAGTTGCGGCAATGCGACGTGGATAAAGCCGATTGCGACATGCGCGGGCTGCAAGTGGCCCCGGCGAGGGATGTGAACCGGTCGGACATCGCATGCGATGGAATGGGCGTGAACGTTGACGGGCACATTGAGCGGTACAGTGAGCAGCACAGTGAGCGACGACAGGTCAATCGCACCGATTCCGGTTTAATATCGAACGCTCGCCCATTCGGGCATCGGCACCATTCTTCAACGTCGGCCGCAGCCGCCTGCCCGCGCATGCTTAGCTATACCGGTGGTCTCGTTCTGTTCGCAGCCCTGCTGCATGCAAGCTGGAACGCGTTGCTGCACGGCAATCGCGACCGTTTTCTCTCGATGACGTGGATGAGCGTCGCCATCGCGGCGGTCAGCACGCCCATCGTTGTGTTCCTGCCGTTGCCGGACGCCGCTGCATGGCCGTATGTCATCGCATCGGGGCTCGTGCATATCGCCTACAACGCGAGTCTCGTGCACGCGTACCGCCGCGGCGATCTGGCGCAGGCGTATCCGGTAGCGCGTGGCTCGTCGCCGCTGCTCGTCGCGCTTGGCGCGGCGCTGTTCGCTCATGAGTTGATCGGCCCGCTGCACGCGCTCGGCATCGCGATGATCTGCGGCGGCATCATCGCCATCGCGCTGCAAGGCGGGCGCGTGTCGCGCGCGGGCGTGCTGGCCGCGCTGACCACTGGCGCGACCATCGCGCTGTACACGGTCATAGACGGCATCGGCGTGCGGCTGTCCGGCGGCAAGGCGCTCGCCTATACCGCGTGGATGTTTCTGTTCTACTGGCTGATGCCGGTGCTGTTCGTCGCACGACGCGGCCTGGCCGCGCTGTGGACCCCGCTGCGTTCGACGCCGGCCGCGGTCGTTTCGTCGCTCGGGGGTGGGCTCGTGGCGGTGGGGGCGTACGGCATCGTGATCTGGGCGATGCAGTCCGGCGCAATGGGCACCGTGTCTGCATTGCGCGAGACCAGCGTGGTGTTCGCGGTGCTGATCGGACGCCTGTTCCTCGGCGAAACGGTGACCGGCAAGCGCTGGCTGGCCTGCGTGGTGGTCGCGGCCGGTGCGGTGTGTCTGGGGCTGTGAATGCTGGCGCTGGCGCGCGTTGAGCGCTGAGTTGGGCTCTGGGGTGTTGGACCATGACGCCTGTTACCCGGGCTTGGCCTTGGGCTTGGCCTTGGGCTTGGGCTTGGGCTTGGGCTTGGGCTTGGGCTTGGGCTTGGGCTTGGGCTTGGGCTTGGGCTTGGCCTTGGGCTTGGGCTTGGGCTTGGGCTTGGGCTTGGGCTTGGGCTTGGGCTTGGGCTTGGGCTTGGGCCTTGGGCCTTGGGCCTCGGGCCTCGCGCCTCGGGCACCAGGCTTGACGCCTCAGCCCTCGGGCATCAGGCTTGAGGCTTCAGGCATCGGGCCGCGCGCCTTCACCGCTAGCCCCGTCATTCCGGATCTCAGGCGCTCGCCAAGCCCAAGCCCGCCCCCTACGCGTCACCGCTTCACATCGGCGGCGCGACACCATCCTTTTCAACCACCACGCGCTGAGCGACATACGCGCCCTGCGACGCCGCCGTTGCCACGACGAACACCTTCTTGCCCGGCGTGAGATCGGCGCGCGCAGCCGGCGTGAAGGTCACGACGGGCACGTTCGGCGGCACCGTCACTTCGTTGCTGCCGCCCTTGTACGAGAGCTTCAGGTTCCGGCCGCTCGTGCCTTGAACCACGGTGTCGACGTTCGCGTTCGTCATCGTGCTGTTGGGGCCGAGGTCCCAGTTGTAGTGACCCTCGCCCGTGCCGCGCGCGGCTTCCGGAAATACCACGACTTCCGTGGCAGTGAGCTTGCCGTCGGTGCCCGTGGTCGCGGCAGTGCCGACGAACGAACCCGGCTTGATATCGGAAAGCTGCATCGACTTGACCGCCGACACGGCGACAGTCGGCTTGAGTTCGACCGACACCGTGTCGCCACTGCGGCGATGCACCTTCAGCACGTCGCCGTCGAGCGAAACGATGTCGCCGCGAATGCGCGACGGTTTGGCGGCGGGCGTCTGTGCGAGCGCGGCGCCGGCAAAACCCAGCGTCGCCAGGGTGATGCCGAGTTTGAGGCGAATAGACATGAATGAACGCTCCATGAGAAACGGTTATGGGACTGCAAAACGCGGACTGCGAAAGACGGACTGCAAAAGCGAAACTGCAAAAAAGACGAACTGCAAATAAAAGAAACCGCAAAAAAGAACGGCAAAAGAGCAACCGCAAAACAGGCACGGCAAAGCAACACCACCTGGCCATGCACGGCAAATGGAAGCCGGCAATCAGGAACCGCCGAACCAGTTATAGCCCTGGTTCTCCCAGTAACCGCCGGGATAGTCGTTGGTCACGCTGATCGCGACGATATGCTTCGGGTTCTTGTAACCGAGCTTGGTAGGGATGCGCAGCTTCATCGGGAAGCCGTACTTGGGCGGCAGTGTCGCGCCGTCGTAACCGAGCGTGAGCTGCGTCTGCGGATGCAGCGCCGTCGGCATGTCGATACTGGTCCAATAGTTGTCCGCACAATGCAGGGACACGTATTTCGCCGTTATATCGGCCCCCGCGCGCTTGAGGAACTCGGCGAAGCGCACGCCGTCCCAGCGGCCGATCGCGCTCCATCCTTCAATGCAGATATGCCGCGTGATCTGGCTCTCCTGCGGCAGCGCGCGCAGTTCGTCGAGCGTCCACACGCGCTTGCCGTTCGCGAGGCCGCTCACCTGCAGCCGGTAGCTCGCCGCGTCGACCTCGGGCACGTCGTCGATGTCGTAGAACGCATTGAAGGGAAACGGCCGCGTAATCATCGACTCCGCGTACGTCGGCGCCAGTGTCTTCGGGCTGAAGAGCAGCGCCTGCACGTCGTCGTTGAATGACGACATCTTGCGCAGCATCGTGTTCACTGACTTGTCGTTCGAGAGATCGCAGCCCGACAAGAGCGCGATCCCGCCTAGCGTGAGAATGCGTTGGCCGAGCAGGCGGCGCGCCGGGTTTTTCAGCTCGCCGCGCGCGTCCTTGATGATGGTCTGCGCATGTGAAACCGCGAACGCACTGGGTTTTCCGGATTTGTTGGGTAAGGTCATGATCAGCGCCCCCGAATCATCACGAGAAGCGAGCGCGGCACCAGCGCCACCATCGCCACATGCACGACGAAGAACGCGACCAGCACGCTCATAGCAGAGAAATGCACGACTCGCGCGTTGTCGTAGCCGCCCATCAGCGTGCGCAACAGCGGGAACTGCACGGACTTCCAGATCGCGAGTCCGGACAGAATGACAAGCGCAATATCCACGATCACTACGAGATAGGCGAACTTTTGCACCGCGTTGTAGCGCGACAGGTCCTCGTGGCCGAGCTTGCCGCGCAACGCGGCGCTCAGGTCGCTTGCGAGCGAGCGCAAGCTCACTGGCAACAGCTTTTGCCGCAAGCGGCCCGAAGCGAGATTGAGCCCGACGTAGACAATGAAATTGGCGACCAGCAGCCACATGACCGCGAAGTGCCATTGCAACGCGCCGCCGAGCCAGCCGCCCAGCGTGATGGCCGACGGAAACCGCCAGTCCGCGAAGATCGGCGACGCGTTGTAGATCTGCCAGCCGCTCGTCACCATCAGCATGACGGCGAGCGCATTAATCCAGTGTGAGATGCGGACCCAGGCGGGTTGAATCTTCGTGTAACTCAAGGCGGCCTCGTGGTGGATAGCTGCAAAAAAATCGGCACTGTCATGGGCGTAAACAGCGGTTGTAGGCAGCTATTCCATTGCATGGGCAATTTATTTCGGCGCTGGGCGCGAGGCGCGCAGATCGGGCCACCGGCCAATCCGCCAATCCCCCAATCGGCGGACGATGCGCACGAACACACGGACAAAGACTATTGGATTTCTCTAGAGTTGATGGGTCGCCGGCCAATGCCGGCCGGCGAAGCCGCGCCGACTCCCGGCGCGAGCCAACTCAAGGACCAAAGGAAAAACCACAATGGGAACCTCTCTTTACAACGAACCATCGACTGCCGGCGACGTGCACAGCACCTCGATGCTGCGCCCGGCCGGTGCGCCGCTGACGCTCAAACACACGATCCACCCCGAGCAGATTCGCGACAATCTGCCCGCGGGCCAGGGTGGCATCGGCTTTCTCTTTCACGCTACGGACTGGGAGACGCTTTCTTTCTCCTTTCACAACGTCAAGACCCGTAACGCGTCATTCGAGGAAGAGCTCTGGCGCACCAGTCCTTTCATTGCCTCGCCGATCTATCTCGGCTCGCAGATGATCGGCGCGAACATTGCATGCCCGGTGCCGCTGGAGCTTTGGCTCGGCAGCCCGCGCGGCATCAAGCGGTTTCGCGAAACGCAGTTTTTCCCCGCGCTGGAACTGGCGAAGCAGGCAGGCCTGAACATGGTTGCGATGGGCGCCTCCACGCCATACGCCTGCAACTATGGAGCGCTGCCGCGGCAGACCAGGCCGCCGCACATCACGACGGGCCACGCGGCGACCGCGGCGATGCTGAAAGACTGGGCGATGCACTGCTGCAACGAGCTCGACCTCGAATTCGGCAACATGAAGCTCGCCCTCTTCGGCGCGGCGGGACGGCTCGGCACGACGGTGGCCAAGTACCTGCTCTATAAGGAAACGCCGCGTGAACTGGTGCTGATCGACCTGCCGGACAAGGTCAACCTGCTGGCGGATCAGGCCCGCGAGCTGATGGCGGCCGACCTGCTCGGACACACCAAGGTGTCGGTCCACACCTTCAGCCCCGAGAAGCCCTTGCCGCAGTTCGACGGCGCGATTCTCGCGAGCAGCACCAGCGTGCCTTATCTGACGGCTGCCGATCTGAAACGGGCGCGCTTCTGGATCGACGACTCGCATCCACGCGCCGCGAGCGTGGAGGCGGAACTCGCGTCGCGCGGACATACGCTATATATTGAATGTTTCGCGCGCGGCCCGGCCGGTCTCGATTCGCGCTTTCCGTTCCGGCTGCCGAGCACGCGCGACTGCTATACGTGTTTCGCCGAGGGTTATGCCGCCTGGCAGGAAGGTATCGCTTCCGACTTCATTATCGGCAGCCCGCCCGTATGGTCCGTCTCCTATACTCATGGGCTGTTGAAAAAGTACGGATTCTCGGTCGGACCTTTTCACGGCAAGGACGGCTCGGCGATCAACCTCGATCTGGGCGTAACCGCAAATATGAATTAACCGGGTCGTCAATGTCACTGGAGGCCAGATGATCATACCGCGCGAAAGCATGCAGGACGTGCTGGACCGAAGCCGGTTTGCAATCCGATGGGGAGGCGTACTCGGCCTCGTATGCCACCCCGTCTATTACCTCGTCTGGACTTACCTCCTGCCGCAGCCCTACGACAATCTGCCGCTGCGTCTGAGCGCGGCGCTGATCTGCATTCCGTTGATCTTCCAGGCGCGCTGGCCAAAACGGTTCAACGCCTACCTGCTGGTCTACTGGCATGTGTGCCTGATCTACGTGCTACCGTTCGTGTGCACGTTCCTCGCAATCAGAAATTCCTTCTCCACCATGTGGATGATGACCGAAGTCATGATGATCTTCATCATGGCGTTGTGCATCGACAATCCCTTCCTGCTGATGGGCTGCATCGGCATCGGCATGCTCTCCGGCGCGCTGGCCGCGGTGGCCAGCTCGCCTGCTCCCATCGTGCTCAGCACCGCTAATCAGTCGGACCTCGCCGTGCTGCCGGTCGTCGTGTTATGCAGCATGGCGTTTGCCCATGCGATCAGTAAAGGGCGCATCTTCGTCGAGAAAAACCGTGCGCTGCAGGCGCTCGCCGGCTCCATTGCACATGAAATGCGCAACCCGCTCAGCCAGTTGAAGCACGTGCTCGACCGCGTCGAAGAAACACTGCCCGCTCTCACCGAAGGGGGCCGCGCCCCCGCGCTCTCCGGCTCAGGCGCGGCGCTGCTGTACCGGCATCTCGCGCACGGGCAGTTGTCGATCGAGCGCGGCCTGCGGGTGATCGCCATGACGCTCGACGAAGTCAGCGCGAAACAGATCCGCTCGGACTCGCTTGCTTACCTGAGCGCGGCGGCCGCCACCCGCAAGGCGCTCGACGAATACGGCTTTGCGGATAAAAAGGAACGCGGCAAGGTGCGCCTCGTCGTGCTGGAAGATTTCACTTTCAAGGTGGACGAGACGGTCTACCTCTTCACGCTCTTCAATTTGATCAAGAACGCGCTGCATCATATTGCGCCGCTTCCCTCGGCCACGCTCACGCTCACCGTGGACCGGCATTCGGTCACCGTGCGCGACACGGGCAGCGGCATCGCGCCGGACATCCTGCCGCACCTGTTCGAGCCGTTTCGCACTGCAGGCAACTCGGCAGGCACGGGGCTCGGACTCGCGTACTGTCAGCGCGCCATGCGCGCGTTCGGCGGCAGCATCGCCTGCAAATCGGAGCCGGGCAAGTTCACGCAGTTCACACTCCAGTTCCCGCCTGTCACCGAAAGCGAGCTGGCCGCGCACGAACAGGCGGTGCTCGAGCGCGCGACGGCCGTGCTCGACGGCAAGCGCATTCTTCTTGCCGACGACGACGCCGCGCACCGCACGCGCACGCAGCGCACGCTCGCCCGGGTAGGCGCCCTCGTGAGCGAGGCGGAAAACGGCGAGATCGCATTGACGATGTTGCGCGAGGCAACGGCCTACGACCTCGTGCTGATGGACGTCAACATGCCCGTGCTCGACGGCTATACGGCCACCGAACGGTTGCGCGCCGGGCGTGATCATCCGAACGCGAACGTGCTGGTGGCCGCCTATACGTCGGAACCGGGCAACGTCGCGCGCGTGCTCGCGCGGCGCGCCGGCATGGACGACATGATCAGCAAGTCCTGCAGCTCAATGGAACTCTTCGCGTCACTGCAGGCGCTCTTCGAGAACGGCACCCGGCGAGCTGTGAACCAGCGCTTTAACGACTTCTCCGGCAAGTCGATTCTCGTTGCCGACGACGACACCTACAGCAGGCTCGTCGCCAAAGCGTACCTTGAGCGTTTCGGCGCGAGCGTCGTCGAAGCCGAACATGGGCGGGCGGTGCTGGAGCGGCTGGACGAAGGGCTTGCCATCGACGCGATCGTAGTGGACATGAACATGCCGGGCATGGGAGGTCTCGACACCGCAGCCGCGATTCGCTCGCGCAGCGATGCCTATGCCAGCGTGCCGATCGTCGCGTTGACGAGCTACGCGGACCTCGGTTCGGTGCAGGCGTGCATGGGCGCAGGCATGAACGAGGTGCTGGTCAAGCCGGTACAGGTCGGCTCGCTGTATGCGTGCCTGACGAGGCAGTTCGCGCAGCAAGGCGACGGTGCCGCCGGCGGCAACGCGGGCTCCGCAGGAGCGCCGTACGCTGCGGGGCCGGCGTTGGGGCCTGAAAAGACAGTCCAGGCATAGTGGCCATCACGATGACATTACGCTTGGCACGCATCAGTTCGTAGTGCGACAGAATAGGCGTATAGACCGACGTATAGATGACGATGGCTCATCCCCATTTAATCACCGAAAAATATCTCGACAAATGCCTGTTTGACGTGGTGACTTCGTATCCATGCCGCAACGGCCCGTTAAGCGACCGATGGCCTCTCTTCACGCGTTCGCGCTTATCTTGAAGCGTGAGATCCAAAGCAGAAACACTCGCTTAGCCAGCGGCGATCCCGTTGCTACGATGGTGCGATCATCCATTGTCTTGCCCGATTCAGCGACGCACGGACCGCTATGACATATCTCACAAGACGGGCCTTCGCCCGCATCGCACTGGCCACCATGTTGACTCTCGCCAGCGCACCGAGCTTCACACAAACGAGCGCACGGACGATCACGCCGTTGACTCTGCGCATCGGTTATCAGAAGTCGTCGACCTTGATCACGCTGCTAAAGGCACGCGGCACGCTCGAAAAAGCGCTTGCGCCGCTGAACGTGCGGGTGTCGTGGAACGAGTTCACGAGCGGCCTGCCCTTGACGGAAGCGTTGAACGTCGATGCTGTCGACTTCAGCGCCGACGTCGCCGATACGGTGCCGATCTTTGCGCAAGCCGCGCAGGCGCGCTTCGTCTATGTCGCGCAAGAAGCGCCGTCGCCGGGCGCGCAGGCAATCATCGTCAAGAAGGACAGTGCGTTGCACTCGCTCGCCGATCTCAAGGGCAAACGCATCGCGGTTACGAAAGCGGCGGGCAGCCACTATCTGCTGCTCGCAGCGCTCGGCAAGGCAGGCATCGCGGCAAGCGATGTCAGAACGAGTTACCTCGCGCCCGCCGATGGCCGCGCGGCTTTCGAGCGCGACAGCGTCGATGCATGGGTCACATGGGACCCGTATGTGGCGTCCGTCGACAGGAACCCGGACGTACGGATACTCGCGGACGGCAACGGCCTCGCTTCCTATCAGCGCTACTATCTCGCGTCGCGCACGTTCGCGTCGGCGCACCCCGAGGTTGTGCAGATCGTGTTCGATCAGTTGAAGCAGGCGGGGGAATGGTTGCGCGCGCATCCAGACGAAGCGGCCAGGACGCTCGCGCCTGTGTGGGGACTCGACGCATCGACGATCCAACGGGCCAACGCACGCCGCAGCTATCAGGTACGGGCGGTGGCCGCCCAGCACTTTAACGAGCAGCAGGTCATCGCCGACGCGTTCTTCAAGAACGGCCTATTGCCCGCGCGCATCGAAACCAGGCAGGCGCAGTACTGGGACTACGCGTCGAAGCAGGCCAGGCTTATCGGCGACTAGCCAACGCTAATGCGCATACGGGGTCAACGCGCGCAACCAACATAGGAAGACAGCACCGTGCGCGAGCATTAAGCGGAAGCCGCCGGCTGTGCCCCGCTCAGGCGGCGTGGCTATCCGGCGCCGGTTCGCCGGCGTCGTCCTGCAAGCGGCCTCTTCGCGCGGGAAAGCGCATCGTGACGGCGGTGCCCTCTCCAGGCGTCGATTCGATGCCGAGGCCGCCGCCGAACGACTGCATGATGCGGTTGCAAAAGATCATGCCCATGCCGTGGCCGCCACGGCCCGCGTGCGTCGTCACCGGGTCGAGCAGCAGGCGCGCCCGGACCTCCGGCTCGATACCCGGGCCGTTGTCCAGCAGGCGAATGGCGGGCTCCGGCTCGTCCGTCACTTCAATGCGCAGCGAAGGCGCCCGGCAGCCTTCGAGCGCCCGCAACGCATTCGAGATCAGCGAAGAAAGCACCAGCGCGACGCAATTGGGCATGGCGTGAACGACGAAATCGCCGTGCGCTTGGACCTCTACGCAGTCGCGCTGCGCGCCGGCAAACGGATAAGAATCGAGCAACGTCGCAATGAGACGCGTCGCCTTCACTTCGCGCGCCCCGCTTCCCGGCGCCGACTGCTGGCCGCCGCTCTTGTGCACCGTTGCCCAGAACGACGAGATCAGCGTCAGGCAGTACTGCGCGTTATTCAGCATGGAGGTGGCCGCGAGACCAATGTCCCGCTGACGCTGCGGATCGTAGTCCTGTGCGACGTCGTTTTCAACCGAGCGTGCGAAGAGCGAGATCGCGGCAAGCGGCGTATTGAGTTCGTGAGCGAGGAACGCGAGGGTTTCGTCCATTGCGAGCAGCCGCTGCTGGCGCGTTTCACGCTCGGCATAGCGCGCCACCGCCTGGCGCAGCACATCGCGCACCGAGTCCGCGCGCAGCGGCTTTTCGAGTATGCGGAACAGGTCGGCCGTATTGAAGGTTTGCAGCAGCATGTCCTTGTCGGCATATGCGGTCACGAGGATGCGCACGATCTGCGGATACAGGTTCGCGACCTCGCGCAGCAGATGGCCACCGTCGCGGCCCGGCATGCGAAAGTCGGTGACGAGCACGGCGATTTCGGGCCCCAACTCCTGCAATAGCGCGATGGCTTCGTCGGCGTCGCGCGCCAGATGCACGCGGTAATCGTCGCGCACCGCGCGCGCGAAGTGGTTGCGCGACATTTCATCGTCGTCGACGAAGAGAACGGCGAACGGCGCTTGCAGAGTGGCTTGCGTTGCAGCTTGTGGGGTTTCGCTCATCGCGTTTCGGGCTCATCCATGGCGAATGCCGACAGGGGTCGATTGCATTCTACCGTTGCGCCGCGGCAAAGCGGAAAAGTCGGCTCGACCACGCAAAAGCGCCAGGTCATTTTGCCCGGATGACGGATCGAGGCAATGCATTTTTATTACATTTTGCAAACGCCTTGGCAAACAGCGTCAATACAACCATTACATTACACCGACATTCTGCTTTAGCCGGGCATTCAGCACGCTAATTGCTCCAGGGATAAACACCGATCGCGTTGCGCCGATGCCTGCAGCGGCCAGAAGGTGGGCGTACACTCGCGCTCGAAACACCCGCCACACGGGCTTACCGGCACTTTGCACCGCACGCGGCCGATTGCAGGCCGGTGGATACGAGGAGAACAGACACATGAGCTGGACACGGGAACAGAGAAACGTCACGATTGCCGCCTATCTCGGCTGGACACTCGACGCATTCGATTTCTTTTTAATGGTGTTCGTATTGAAAGATATTGCGGCCGAATTCAATACGAAAATCCCCGAAGTCGCATTCGGCATCATGCTGACGCTAATGATGCGCCCGCTCGGCGCGTTGATTTTCGGCTGGCTTGCGGACCGCTATGGCCGCCGGCCCACGCTGATGGTCAACATCGCGTGCTTCTCGCTGCTTGAACTGCTCTCGGGCTTTTCGCCGAACCTCGCCACGCTACTCGTGCTACGCGCGCTCTTCGGCATTGCGATGGGCGGCGAATGGGGCGTGGGCGGCGCCCTGACCATGGAGACCGTGCCGCCGAAGTCGCGCGGCATAGTCTCCGGCCTGCTGCAAGCCGGGTATCCGAGCGGCTACCTGCTCGCCTCGGTGGTGTTCGGCGTGTTCTATCAATACATCGGCTGGCGCGGCATGTTCTTTGTCGGCGTGCTGCCCGCGCTGCTCGTGCTGTACATCCGAGCGCACGTGCCGGAGTCGCCGGCCTTCAGGACACTTGAGAAGCAGGCGCGCCCCGGCCTCGTCGCGACCTTGAAGCAGAACGTCAAGCTGTCGCTCTACGCGATCGTGCTGATGACCGCCTTCAACTTCTTCTCGCACGGATCGCAGGACCTGTACCCGACTTTCCTGCGCGTGCAGCATCAGTTCGACGCGCATACGGTGTCGCTCATCACGATCACGCTGAACGTCGGCGCGATCTGCGGCGGGCTCTTTTTCGGCATGTTGTCGGAGAACATCGGACGCAAGCGCGCCATCTTCATTGCCGCGCTGATTGCGTTGCCGGTACTGCCGCTCTGGGCTTTTTCGAGCACGCCGGTACTGCTCGCGGTGGGCGCGTTCCTGATGCAGATCTCTGTGCAAGGCGCATGGGGCGTGATTCCTGTCCATCTGAACGAGATCTCGCCCGACGAAATTCGCGCCACGTTTCCAGGTCTCGTGTATCAGTTGGGCAATCTGATCGCGTCGGTGAATGGGCCGCTGCAGGCAACCGCGGCCGAAGCGCACGGCAACAACTATGCGCTCGTCATGGCGGTCGTGATCGGCATCGTCGCGCTCGTGATCTGCGCGCTGATTCCGTTTAGCCGGGAGCGGCGCGGCATCGACATGACGCAGTCGGCCGCGCACGTCGGCGACCATGTGCAAAGCCACCCGGTGTAAGGTCAGCCTCAGAGGTTTGAAACAAACGGCTATTTCGCCGCGCGGTTCTCGGGCACAATAGACGCAAAGGCGGCCAGAACCGCCACGGCATGATGACCATGCCGACTTATACAAGCGCATGAGCGCAGGGCCAAACCAGGCATCATTCATACGAGGCCGTTCCGATCCGTCGGAACGGCCTTTTTGTTTTCGCGCGCGGTTGCTGCATACCGGACCGTGCGCGCAGAGCTTCAAGTCTTCTAGAGGAGTTAATCGACAACAGACCTTGCTCAGCTTCACCATCCTTCTTATCCTCAAAAAAACGGCTGTTTCAAATTCACATTTGAATCGCCTGTTCGCAGGCCGCACGCCCGGCAATCAGGAGACGCAACATGGCAGGTCGCACAACGAGCCGGCACACCGGCGATACGAAGTCACGCATCCTCGACGCAGCTGAGACGCTCTTCATCGATTGCGGGTACGAGGCCATGTCGCTGCGGCAGATCACTTCGCGCGCGGAAGTCAATCTGGCGGCGGTCAACTATCACTTCGGCAGCAAGGAATCGCTGATTCACTCGATGCTCTCGCGCCGGCTGGACCGCCTCAACGAAGAGCGCGTGAAGCTGCTCGAGCGCTTCGACAGGATGCTCGGCGAGCGGCTGACCTGCGAGCACGTGCTCGGCGCGATGTTTATTCCCGCACTGCGGCTTTCGCGCGATCCGCGCGTGGGCGGCAAGGCGTTCCTGCGCTTGCTGGGCCGTGCGTACACAGACCCCTCCGCGTTCATACGCGACTTTCTGAACGCGCACTATGCGTCGGTCGCCGTGCGTTTTTTCGACGCGTTCCAGCGGGCGCTGCCGCATCTGCCACGCGAGGAGCTGGGCTGGCGCCTGCACTTTGCGATCGGCGCGCTCTCGGGTGTGCTCGCGGGCGCCGACACCGAGAGCCTCATTGCAGAGTTCTCGCAGGGCAAGACGATGAACGACCTGCAACTGATCGCGCGCCTCGCCTCGCTCATGGTCGCCGCGCTCAAGGCGCCGTTGCCCGATGCGTCGCAACTGGCGATGTTCGCGGCGGTGCTCGGCGACGCGACGGACAAGGACGCGTGTGCAGAGGCGAACGCAAGCTTTGGCAGTAACCCGGACAACGCGTGTCCTCTCGCGGGCCATGCCGCCGATGCAGCGCACGGCGAGCCGCGCGGACCCGCTTCATCGGCTCGCGCAGCGAATGCATCGTTGGGGCAAGCCGACACGACCCCGCTCGCACAACATCAATAAAAACGCGAGCCGTCCACGCAGCGTGGATGCGTTCGCACGCAGCATCGAAACTGGGAGGAAACGTCATGTCGTGGTTTGTCCTGCTGCTTGCCGTGGGTGCGCTTGCGCTCACGTACTTCCAGGCGCGCGCGCTTGCGTGGCTCGCCTTCATGGTCGTGTGGGTCGCGGCGGTGCGTCTGAGCGCAGCGGCCGGTGTGGCGGCAAGCGCACTGCTCGCTGTCGTGCTGGTGCTACCTGCGCTCGTACTCGCCGTGAAGCCGTTGCGGCGCGCATGGCTCACGAGGCCGGTGCTCGACATCTTCCGCAAGATCCTGCCGGAGATGTCGCCCACCGAGCGCGACGCGATCGAAGCCGGCACGGTCTGGTGGGACGCACAACTCTTTTCCGGCCGCCCGCATTGGGACACGCTGCTCGGCTACGGCCCCGCGACCCTGAGCGCCGAAGAGCAGTCGTTCCTCGACAACGAATGCGAGCAGTTGTGCGATCTCGCGAACGACTGGGAAACCACCACGGTGTGGCAGGACCTCTCACCGCAGGCATGGCAGTTCGTCAAGGAACGCGGCTTTCTCGGCATGATTATTCCGAAGCAGTACGGCGGCAAGCAGTTCTCCGCTTACGCGCATTCGCAGGTCATCATGAAGCTCGCCACGCGCTGCTCGGCCGCCGCCGTTTCCGTCATGGTGCCCAATTCGCTCGGCCCCGCCGAGCTGCTCATGCACTACGGCACCGACGAACAGAAAAACCACTATCTGCCGCGGCTTGCACGCGGCGAGGAAATCCCCTGCTTTGCGTTGACGAGCCCGTACGCCGGTTCGGACGCCGCCGCGATTCCGGACGTCGGCATCGTCTGCAAGGGCATGTTCGAAGGCCGCGAGACACTCGGCTTCCGGGTCACGTGGGACAAGCGCTACATCACGCTTGGACCGGTTGCGACCGTGCTCGGCCTCGCTTTTCGAGCGCTCGACCCGGACCACCTGCTCGGCTCGAACGACGAACCCGGCATTACCTGCGCACTGATTCCAACCGATCATCCCGGCGTCAACATCGGCCGGCGTCACTGGCCGCTGAACGCAGTGTTCCAGAACGGCCCGAACTCGGGCAAGGACGTGTTCATTCCGCTCGACTGGGTGATCGGCGGACGCGCGCAAGTGGGCAACGGCTGGCGCATGCTGATGGAGTGTCTCGCCGCGGGCCGCGCGATCTCGCTGCCGTCGTCGAATGTCGGCATGGCGAAGCTCGCCGTGCGCGGCACGGGCGCGTATGCCGCCGTGCGCCGGCAGTTCCGCACGGCCATCGGCAAGTTCGAGGGCGTGCAGGAAGCGCTCGGCCGCATGGGCGGCAACCTGTATGTAATGGACGCGGCGCGCCGACTGTCGGCGCATGCGGTGGATCTCGGCGAAAAACCCTCGGTGATCTCGGCCATTGCCAAGTATCACATTACCGAGCGCGCCCGCATGGTGATCAACGACGCGATGGACGTGGCCGCCGGCAAGGGCATCTGCATGGGGCCGTCGAACTTTCTCGCGCGCGCCTATCAGCAGGTGCCCATTGCGATCACCGTGGAAGGCGCCAACATTCTCACGCGCTGTCTGATCATCTTTGGCCAGGGCGCGATCCGTTGCCATCCGTATGTCCTGAAGGAAATGAGCGCGACGCGCGAAGCAGACCGCGCGCAGGCCCTGCGCGATTTCGACGACGCCTTCTTCGGCCACCTGTCCTTCACGCTGTCCAACGTGGTCCGCAGCTTCGTGTACGGCATCACCGGCGGCGCCTTCATCGCGCGCGTGCGCAGCGCGCATGCGCCGCTTCACGCGTACTATCGCGCCGCCACGCGCATGGCCACGGTGTTCGCGCTGCTCGCGGACGTCTCCATGTTCGTGCTCGGCGGCGATCTGAAACGGCGCGAACGCATTTCCGCGCGCCTTGGCGACGTGCTGTCGCAGCTCTATCTGATCTCCGCCACGCTCAAGCGTTTCGAGGACGAAGGCCGCCAGCCCGACGATCTGCCGCTCGTGCGCTGGGGCGTCGAAGACTCGCTGTACCGCGCGCAACACGCGCTCGACGGCGTGCTCGCGAACTATCCGAACCGCTTCGCCGCGGGTCTCGTGCGTCTGCTCGCCTTTCCGTTCGGCTTGCCGCACCGCGAACCGTCCGACCGCCTGAGCAGCGAGATTGCCGAGCTGATGCAGACACCCGGCGCCGCGCGCGACCGGCTGGTGTCGGACTCGTACGTGCCGCATCCCGACGTCGACGCAATCGGCTACGGCGAACTCGTGTTCGAGTTGAACCCGCGCTTCACACAGATCGAACAGAAGCTCAGGGAAGCCGTGAAAGCGCGGCGTATCGAGCCGATGCCGCAAAGCGTCGTGCAACTGTCCGCATGGGCCGACGCCGCGCTGCAACAAGGTCTGATCGATGCCGACGAGCGGCGCGTGCTCGACGATTACGCACGCTATGCGGCCGAGGTCGTGAAGGTCGACGATTTCCCTGCCGACTTCGACCTGCTCGCCAACCTGCAACGCCGCAAGGAGGCGCTTGAAACGACGCTGGAAGCGGCGCTGTAACAGAACTGCCCGTCATCCGCCTGCATCGGAAAAAAAGCTTGCTGCAGAGCACGCCGGTGGGTGCCGCCCGGTGCACACTGGCGAACATGCGGGCGTGCCCGGCTGAGCAATCGACTCTATGAACGACTCTTACCTGAACTTCGTCAATTCGCCGTTCGGCGCGCGCCTCGCGCGTTCGCTGGGTCTGCCAAAACCCGAGGTGCTGCGCCGCTATCGCGCAGACAAGCCGGAGTTCGGCGGGCTGATCGCGATCGGCGCGGCGCGCGAGCCACATTTGCTGGAAGCGCTCGCGCAGTTGGTGGCGAGCATCGGCGTGACCAGTGTCGCGCACGAAAGCGCCGGCTTATGGATGCCGCTCGCGCACCGACACGGGCTGATGACGGGGCGCTTCGAACCCGCGGACGCCGGCTCGGCCGCTCGTCTTGCCGCGTTGATCTTCGACGCGAGCGGTATCGAAGACAGCAGCCAGATGGAACCGCTGCATGCGTTCTTCCACGACACGCTGCGCTCGCTCGGCAAGTGCGGGCGCATCGTGGTGCTGGGGCGGCCGCCGCAAGAGTGCGCGAACCCACGGCAGTGGACTGCACAGCGCGCGCTCGAGGGGCTCACGCGCTCGCTCGGCAAGGAAGCAAGGCGCGGCATCACCGCCAATCTCGTGTATGTGAGCGCCGGTGCCGAGGAGCGACTGGAGGCCACGCTGCGCTTTTTCCTGTCGCCGCGCTCGGCCTATGTGTCGGGTCAGGTCGTGCAGATTTCCGCCGACGGTCTTGGCGCTGGCATGCCGGACGCTCCCGCGAACAACGGCGGCTCAGCGCCCTTCGACTGGCATGCGCCGCTCACCAACCGGCGCGCGCTGGTGACGGGCGCGGCACGCGGCATCGGCGCGGCGATTGCAAGCGTGCTCGCCGCGCAGGGCGCGCAGGTGATCGGCCTCGACATTCCTGCGGTGCGCGATGCGCTGGAAGCCACTATGCGTCAGCTGAACGGCACCCCGCTCGCTTTCGACATCGCAGCGCCCGAAGCGCCCGCGCAGATCGCGGCCGCGCTCGACGACCAGGGCGTGGACATCATCGTGCACAACGCCGGCATCACCAAAGACAAGACCATCGCGAAGATGACGGCCGCCGCCTGGCAAAGCGTGATCGACATCAACCTGTCGGCCCAGGAGCGGATTGACGAAGCGCTGCTCGCAGCCGGCATTCTGCGCGACGGCGGACGCATTATCGGCGTGTCGTCGATCAGCGGCATCGCGGGCAATCTCGGCCAGACCAACTACGCAACCTCCAAAGCCGGCGTGATCGGCCGCGTGCAAAGCATGGCGCCAGTGCTGCGCGCACGCGGCATCACCATCAACGCGGTCGCGCCGGGCTTCATCGAAACGCAGATGACCGCGAAAATGCCTTTTGCCCTTCGGGAAGCGGGCCGCCGCATGAATTCCCTCAGCCAGGGCGGGCAGCCGGTGGACGTCGCGCAGACCATCGCGTGGCTCGCGCATCCGGGGTCGGCCGGCATCAGCGGCCAGGTGGTGCGCGTGTGCGGACAGAGTCTGATCGGAGCCTGAGCATGGAAGAACCGGGAGATCCGTTCGGCGGCAATCGTGCGTCCCAGCTCGTGCGGCACGAAACGGTGCGGCCAAAGACAGTGGTGGTGGAAACCTTGCCCACGCCCGCGCGGCTCTATGCGCGCGCATTGTCCGGCATCGTCAAGCGCGGACGTCCCGCACACTTGCCCGCGCTGCGGCTGGTGCGCCCCGCCGTCGCGCTCGAACCGGGGCCGGCGTGGCGCTATGCACGCGTATGCGGCTTCATTCCAGAGCACGGCGTGCCCCTTACGTATCCGCATCTGCTCGCGTTTCCGTTGCATCTGCTGATGCTGACCGACCCGGCGTTTCCGTGGCCTGCGGTCGGTTTGCTGCATCTGGCCAATCACGTGCGGCTGCGCCGGCCGCTCGCCTACCAGGACCTGCTGCGCGTGGAAGTGGAGTTCGGCGCACTGCTGCGCCATGACAAGGGCCAGGCGTTCCTGCTGCACACACGCATCTACCGGCGCGGCGAAGCCGTGTGGGACGGCGACAGCGTCTACCTGAAGCGCGGCGTGCCGGCAAGCGGCGCCCAGCTAGATCCGCTTGCAGTCGATAGCGCCGTGCTGCAACGCATCGCACGCTGGCAACTCGCGCCGCAACTCGGCCGCGACTATGCGAGCGTGTCCGGCGACTACAACCCGATTCATCTGAGCGCGCTGTCCGCCAAGGCGTTCGGCTTTCCGCGCGCAATCGCGCACGGCATGTGGACGCTCGCGCGCGCCGCCTCGTCGTTGCAACCGCCCAAGCCGCTTGCCGAGGCCACGCTCAGCGCCGAATTCAAGCTGCCGATGCCGCTGCCCGGCGAAGCGTCGCTATGGAGCGCGGCGTCTTCGCTGATAGAACGCGACATCGAAGTGCGCGACATCGCCGGAGAAAAACCGCATTTGCGCGGCCGCATGCAATGGAGGCTGCAATGAACGAAGACAACATCACGGAGCCACGCATGCCTCACCCGCTGCCCGCAGTGCGCCGCGTCGCGATTATCGGCGGCAACCGCATTCCGTTTGCGCGCTCGAACACGGCCTATGCGACCGCGTCGAATCAGGACATGCTGACCTCCACGCTGCAAGGGCTGATCGACCGCTACGCTCTGCATGGCGAGCGCCTCGGCGAAGTCGCGGCGGGCGCGGTCATCAAGCATTCGCGCGACTTCAATCTCACGCGCGAATCCGTGCTGTCCACCACACTGGCGAAGGAAACACCCGCGTACGATGTTCAACAGGCCTGCGGCACCGGGCTCGAGACGACGATACTCGTCGCCAACAAGATTGCGTTGGGACAGATCGACGTAGGCATCGCGGGCGGTGTGGATACGACATCGGATGCGCCAATCGGCGTGAACGAAAACCTGCGCAAGATCTTGCTCGAGGCGAATCGCGGCAGGAGCACCGGCGAGCGCGTCGGCGCACTCGCGAAGCTGCGGCCCGGCATGCTGTTCAAGCCGCTGTTGCCGCGCAACGGCGAGCCGCGCACGGGCCTTTCGATGGGCGAGCATTGCGAATTGATGGCCAAGCGCTGGAACATCTCGCGCGAAGCGCAGGACGTGCTTGCTTACGAGAGCCACCGCAGGCTCGCCGACGCGTATGAGCGCGGTTTCGTCAACGACCTGATGACGCCGTATCGCGGCCTCACGCGCGACAACAACCTGCGCGAGGACCTGACGCTCGAAAAGCTCGCTTCGCTGAAGCCCGCCTTCGACCGCGACGCCGGCACGCTGACCGCCGGCAATTCGACGCCGCTTACCGACGGCGCGTCCGCCGTGCTGCTCGCGAGCGAAGAATGGGCCGCGCGCCGCGGGCTGCCGGTGCTCGCATATCTGAGCTGGTCGGAAACGGCCGCAGTCGACTTTTTCGACAAGAAAGAAGGTCTGCTGATGGCGCCCGTCTACGCGGTGCCGCGCATGCTCGCGCGAGCGGGACTGAGCTTGCAGGACTTCGATTTCTACGAGATTCACGAAGCGTTCGCGGCGCAGGTGTTGTGCACGCTCGCGGCATGGCAGGATGACGAATACTGTCGCACGCAGTTGGGCCTGGCAGAGCCGCCCGGCGCGATAGACCGCAGCCGGCTCAATGTGAACGGCGGCTCGCTCGCGACGGGTCATCCGTTCGCAGCGACAGGCGGGCGTATCGTCGCTGGCATCGCGAAGATGCTCGCGCAACTCGATAAACCGGCGGGCAGCGCGCGCGGCCTGATTTCGATTTGCGCGGCGGGCGGCCAGGGGGTGGTGGCGATTCTTGAGCGCTGATGGCCGGCGGGTGAATGCCGCTCGCGGCAAGACATGCATAGAGGCACCGGCAAGCAATCGCCGGCGCGCATGAGCGCAAAACCGCGAGCGGCCTCGAGGGCCGCAGGAGCACCCGACGGCATCCAAGAACATCCGGGAGCACCGGACAGCACAACGAGCATAGAGACCTGGTACACACAGAAACAACATATGAAGCCCCGGCTTCAGGAGACGACCGATGACCGAGCCCACTCAAGCCTCGACCTCGCCCGCCGCTGCGGACCAGGCAGGCGGGCGCGCGCAGCTCGCGCCGCATGCCCAACCGGCGCAGCCCGCACAGCGCGCGCCGAACACCGACGGCATCTGGTATGCGTCGTATCCCGCAGGCGTGCCGCATGAAATCGACGTTGGCCAATACGAGTCGATCGTTCATTTTTTCGACGAATGTATCGCGCAGTTTCGCGAGCGCGTAGCGTATGTGAGCGTCGGCGCGAGCATGACGTATGCGGAACTGGGCCGCAAGGCGACCGCGTTCGCCGCGTATTTGCAGAGCATCGGCGTAAAGCCCGGCGAGCGCGTCGCGATCATGCTGCCGAATACGTTCCAATATCCGGTGTCGCTCTTCGGCGTATTGAAAGCGGGCGCCGTGGTGGTGAACGTCAATCCGCTCTACACGGTGCGCGAGCTTGCGCATCAGTTGAAGGACAGTGGCGCGCAAACCATCATCGTGTTCGAAAACTTTGCGAAGACGGTGCAGGATGCGCTGCCCGGCACCAGGGTGCAGAACGTGATCGTGACGGGACTGGGCGACCTGCTCGCCGACGGTTTAAATGCGAAGGGGCGTCTGCTCAATTTCATGCTGCGCCATGTGAAGAAAATGGTGCCCGCCTACCATATTCCGCATGCAGTGCCGCTGGTCAAGGCGCTCGCCGTCGGTTATGCGCGGCCGCTCACGCCGGTGCGGCTGACGCATCACGACATTGCGTTTCTTCAGTACACCGGCGGTACGACCGGCGTCGCCAAGGGCGCGATGCTCACGCACCGCAACATCATCGCGAATCTGCTGCAGGCGAAGGCGTGGGCCGAAGGGCAACTGAGCGGCGAAGTCGAGACGGTGCTTACGCCGTTGCCGCTCTATCACATCTATTCGCTCACGGTGAACGCGCTGATCTTCATGGGACTCGGCGGGCGCAACATCCTGATTGCGAATCCGCGCGACATGAAGCGCGTGATGATGATCATCCGCCATGAGAAGTTCACCGGCATGACGGCCGTCAATACGCTCTACAACGCGTTTCTCGAGAACGAGGAGTTCTGCAAGCGCGATTTCTCCGACCTGAAGCTCGCGATGGCGGGCGGCATGGCGACGCAGCGCTCGGTGGCCGAGCGCTTCAAGGCGGTGACAGGCAAGCCGATTATCGAAGGCTACGGCCTGACCGAATGCTCGCCGATCGTCTCGATGAATCCGGTCGATATTTCTAACCTGCGCGACTTCGAAGGCTCGATTGGCCTGCCCGCGCCCTCCACGCAAGTGCGCTTTCGCAAGGACGACGGCAGTTGGGCGGACATCGGCGAGCCGGGTGAACTGTGCGTGAAGGGGCCGCAGGTGATGAAGGGCTACTGGAACCGTCCTGAAGAAACCGCGAAGGCTATCGACGACGAAGGCTGGCTCGCGACTGGCGACATCGGCGTGATGGATTCGCGCGGCTTCATTCGCCTCATCGACCGGAAGAAGGACATGATTCTGGTGTCGGGCTTCAACGTGTATCCGAACGAGATCGAAGACGTGATCGCGGCGCACCCCGACGTGCGCGAAGTGGCGGCAATCGGCGTGCCCGACGACGCCCAGGGCGAGCGCGTGAAGGTGTTCGTCGTGAAGCGCAACCCGTCGCTGACGGCCGAACAGGTGATCGCCCATTGCCGCAAGAATCTGACGGGCTATAAGGTGCCGAAGGCGGTCGAGTTTCGCGACGAGTTGCCGCAAACCAACGTCGGCAAGATTCTGCGCCGTGCGCTTCGTGACGAGGAACTCGCGAAGCAAAAGTCTGCCTGACAGGCAAGGCGCTCGTGTGGAAACTTGCGCCACCTTTCGGGAGAGTTCGATGACGCATTGCCTGTTGGCACGGCCCGGCCTACGCTTGCGCAGCTTGTGCATGCACTTATGCTTGCGCTTGTGCCCCTGCCTGTTCTCGCCGATGCGGTGCAAAGCGAAAGCCGCTGAGCATGCGTTGCGCAGGCAGCTTCGCGCGTTCAGGCTGCACGCGGTGCGGCCTCGCGCCTTGCCCCGTGCCGCGCTGATCGTCTGCGCGGCGCTCGGCCTCGGCACTTCGCCCGTCTTCGCGCAAAACGACGACAAGCCGCCGCCGCTCGAAACGGCGAGCGCGGTCAAGGCCCCCGCCACCCCGGCTTCGCAGGTCGGCAAGCTGACGCTCGATCAGCAGGTCAAATGGCTGCGCGCCGCGCAGCAAAGCGGTGCGCTCGAAGCGCTCGACGACGCGCAACTGGTCGCGCTCTTCAAGTCGCTCGATCCGCTCGCGTTGCCGCGCTACATCAAGGAGGGCCCGAACGGCTACGCGTCGTATGAGTTCACCATGTCGCGCTCGGAGCGCATTGGCGGCAAGTGGCCGGACAAGCCCGATCACATGCTGGTGCGCGTCGCGCACGATCCGCTGCGCATCTACGCAAAATGGCTGCCCGACGGCGCGCACGCCGGTCAGGAGATCATCTACGACGAGTCCAGGCGCACCGACGAAATGTACGGTCACCTGGGCGGCATCATGAACGTCATGCCGCTATGGACCTCGTTGAACGGCGCCCTCGCCCGCTCGCAATCCAACCACCAGGTGCGCGACCTGGGCACCGAATACATCGCGCAGCAGTATCTTGCCGAGGGCAAAAAATATATCGAGGCCGGCTTGCCGCGTTCCATGCAGATCGACGTGAAGACCATCGACGGCGTGCGTGTGGTCGCCTTCACCTTCGAGACGCCCACGGGCCAGCCACAGTTCTATGCGAAGAAGGAAACGTTGGGGCTCGATTTGCGGCATCCGTATTTCCGCACCGTCGAGTCTTATGACAACGACGGCCGCATCTTCGAGAAGATCGTCTTCGAGACCATCACGCCCAAAACGTTCGACGACTCGACGTTCGACCCGAAAAACAAGGCCTACAAGTTCTAGCTAGCGCGGCGCGAGCACGAAACTCACGTGAGCGGACCGCGCTGCCTGTTCATGGCTATGTTCCAGCCGATGCGTCGCGCGGGTGGCAAGCTCTTTCAACACGAAGTAGTCGGACGCGCGCGTCACGCCTATGAGCCAGGGCGCAGAACCTGCATCGGCCGAGGCGTGCAGCAGCGGAAGCAGCGTGGCGTGCCAGAGCAGACCGATGTCGTCGCCGGTTTCGAAGGTGCGCAGGTTCAACGCCGCGGCGTAGCGGGAAAACGCGGCGCTCGCGGCGAGGGTCGAGTCGGCAATCGCGAAGGTGTCGCCGCGCGCCGCGGCAGGCGCCAGCCACGGCCACGCGCAGCCTGCGGTGGTGGAAAGCCATGCACCCGTCATCATGAAAGTGCGCCGGTCCATGCTGGTCCTTCGGGTGGGTTCTTGCGTAAGTTCTTGCGGTAAGTTCTTGCGGTAAGTTCGTGGTGCAAGTTTCGTGCGATGCTATGCGCTGCCCCTCACACTCCGCTCACGCTCCATCACGTATAGCCGCGCCGGTCGCGCCACGGCGCCGGCCAGATGCCCTGCTTGCCCGGCGCGAGAATGCCGTTCGGGTCGAGCGCGTCCTTGATCGTTTCCGAGAACCGCAGCAAGGCGCCTTCGTTGAAACTGTACTGCGCGGCCGCAAAATCCATATACGCGAGATGCGCGCGATACTGGCCGTAGCCGGCCGCGCGCGCGTCGCTCATCAGCGAACGCAGCAAGGCGCCGGCCGCCTCGACCTGAGCCGCATCGTCACGGTCGAAGATCGCCGCAAAAATGTGATGCAGATGACGCACGCCCGCCGTAAACCCGCCGTAGTAGTCGAAGCCGTATTCGGCAGCGCGCGCCTTGACCATGAAGTATTGACGCAGCGCATCGCGCCCCGTCGCGGGACATATCGGCGCAAAGTCCACGTGCGCGCCCGCGCCGCCGCGCCAGTCGAGCATGCGAAACGCGCTCATCGCCGGGATGCCGGCGAGGTTGCGGTCGCCGCCCCCGCTCGGCTCGGCATCGCCCGAATAACGCTTTGCGTAGATGCGTGCGTCAGGCACGCGCGCAAACGCGCGCTGCACGATTGCATAGCGCGCGTCGATCAGCTCGGGCGTGCCGTACAGCGCGAAATGCAGGTTCCAGCGGCCAACGTTCAGCTTGTCGAGCATCGCACTCACCGCGCTCTCCGGCATCGCGCCGGGGCCGTCATACCATTGCGCGCGCGCCGACAATCCGGCTGCGCGGCGCACGCCGCCTTCGATCACCGCGTGATTGCGGATTGTTTCGTCGAGCCGCAACGGCCGCAATATGTCGACAATGGCCTCCAGGTCCGTCTCACGGCGAAACTGGATTTCGCCGAGCAGATACGCGGGCGGCGCCGGCATCAGCCACACGCCGAGCTTCGTGACCACGCCGTAGTTCGACTGCATGAACATCGCGTCGAACGACGGCCCGTAGCCGGGCTGGTAAAGCTGCCAGGCGGTGCTCGTGTCGATGGCGCCCATGCCAGTGCGCAGCACGTCGCCATTGGCGAGTACCACTTCCATCCCGCATTGCGTGGCCGCATGATCGCCGTACGCGGTATAGCCGAAACCACGTTCGAGCGTGTTGCCGACCACGCTGCCCCAACCCGCCGCCGGCGGATCGACCCACAGCCGGTAGCCGTGCTCGCGCAGATACGCATGCAGATCGAAGTAGCTCACGCCCGGCTCGACGAGCGCATACGCGAGCGTCTCGTTGACCTCGATAATGCGGTTCAGCCGTTGCAGATCGAGCACCACCGAACCGGTAAGACGCGGCGCGGCACCCCCGTAAGCAAAGTTGCGCCCGGTCGAAACGGTCCACAAAGGAATGCGATATTGATTGGCGACGCGCAGCACCGCGCGAATCTCGTCGACAGACGACGGCAGCAGCGCGGCGCTCGCAGCGAACGCCTCGGGCTCGCCGGGCGCGAACGGATCGCGATAGGCCGAAAGTGCCGCCGCCGAGCTCACCACATGCTGCTCGCCGACAATGGCGCGCCACGCGGTGAGCGCGGCATCGAACTGCGTGGCGGAAAGTTTCGACGGCAGATTGCGGCTCAAGGGCTCTTCCTTTGCGGCGGTGTGCGCGGCACGATGGGGCGCTGCGCGCTGCTATTGCCACGCTTCCGGCTTGCCGCCGAGCGCGCTGCATACGTCGACGGCAATCGAGCGCAGCTTGCCTTCCGCAATTGGCCCCGACAACGCGTAGCCCATGCCGTCGCTGATCCAGTAGAAGGTGCGCCGGTTGCCGTCGCGCAGCAGGCGGAACGCGGTTTCGTCGCGCGCCGTGCCGCTTACGTACAGCGTGAGGCGCGCGCCGCTGCGGTTCTCGTACATGAACTGCGCGGCGGGTCCGGCCTCGCCCGGCAGAAGCCGGCCGCCCACGAGCGTATAACCGTACTCCTGCAGCGACGGCACCGAAAGCGGCCGGTTCAGGCGCTTCGATAGCCAGTTGATCAGATGCTCCTCCTCGCTCGCCGCGACTTCCACTGGATGACGCTGCTCGGGCGTGTAGACCGCATACGCGATGTCGGCGCGTTCGGCGAAAGCCGGCGCCCGCGCGCCGAGGCCATTCCACGCACCGCCCGTCAGACGCGGCGCGAGCGGGCCGAGCGCGAGCGCGAGCCCGGCACCTACGGCAAGCCAGCAGGCCGCAAGCCCCGCGCGACGCCACCAGGGCGTGCGCGGACGCAGCACGATGACAGCCGGGTCGTCGGCGGCAGTGGATGCCCGATCGCCCGGCAGTTCCGCGTGGTTCGACAGATCGTGGCGCGTACCGTCGTGCAGCGGCGCGCCGCACAACGCGCGCAGCGCCGCCTTTTGCGCGCGCCACGCGCTCACGCGCGCGGCCGCTTGCGGACGTTGCGCGAGCAACGCGGCGATGCGCTCGCGCTCGGCAGGCGCGAGCTCGCCGTCGACGAACGCCGACAGCGCTCGCAGGTCCACCCCGTCGGGCATGCTGGCATCGTGGTCGTGATTCATCGCGGATTTCTCACTACTTTCAACGGCGGCTTGCGCGCCGGCCCTTGCGCGGCGCCGGTTGCGGGCTCAGTGGTGGGGTCGGTCGTGAGCCCGGTTGACGGCGCCTCCAGCAGCACACGCAGATGCTCGCGGCCGCGCGACAGACGCGACATCACCGTACCCACCGGCACGCCGAGCGCCTTCGACGCTTCCTGATACGTCAGTTCCTCCACACAGACGAGCAGCAGCACCTCGCGCTGCTCGAGCGGCAGACCATACAGCGCGCGTTGCAGATCGCGCAGCACGAGGCCGTCCACCTCGCCTTGCGGGGCTTCGAGATTGCGCCAGGGGGCGCTCTCTTCGTCGATGGCAATTTCGCGGCGGCCGCGCAACTGATCGATATAAAGATGCCGCAGGATCGTGAGCAGCCACGCGCGCAGGTTGCTGTTCGGCCTGAACGCCGCCCAGCGTGCAAGCGCACGCTCCGCCGTATCCTGCACGAGGTCGTCGGCCCAGGCGCGGTCACCCGTTAGCGCGCGCGCGTAGCGGCGCAGTTGCGGGAGCCACGAGATGACTTCGGCTTCGAAGCTCACCCGGCGCGCAAACGCTCAGTAACCGCCGGCGCTGCCGCTGCCGCCGCTCGAGCCGCTGGTGCTGGAGGCGCCGCCGTCGGTCGCGGACGTGCATGCGCTGGTGGCGAGCGAGCTCAATGCGAGCGTGAACAGCATGAGGAGCATGGCGGGTATGCGGGTCGATTTCATGTGAGTCTCCAGATGGGCCGAAGTTGTGGGCTCGGCGATGTGAACGCCTTGCCTCTCTTAACGCGGCAGCCCGGTGCTTTATTCCGGGGCTGCGCGCACTGCCCGCTTTTTCCGCCATTGGCGCCGGCAAGCAGCCGCTCTGGCGGAACAAGCCGGCCTATGATCGGCTGATTTGGTAACTCAACGTTACAGTCAATAGTTACCAGGTGCTTATGTCCGCGCAAGCCGTTATAGTGGACGCAGTTCGCCCGCCGAGGCGTTCTGCCCCCACACAGGGTAGAATCGCGGCGAACCACCGTCTTTCTAACCTGAATTGTCCATGGCTTCCGCAGAATCGCATCCGCAAAACGACTTCATGAACGCTGCGCGCAAAGAACGAAAGCGCGTTGAGATCTATCTCGTCAACGGCATCCGCCTGACGGGGTGCATCGAGTCGTTCGACCAATATCTGGTGATGCTGCGCACGCCCGTCGGCTTGCAGGGCATCTACAAGCGCGCCATCTCGACGATCCAGCTCGACACCGGAACCCGTCCGGCGCCGCGCGCCGGGCGGCCGTCGCATGGCGAGCACACCACGCGCGGGCCGCACGGTTCGCGTGAACCACGCGAGCATCGGGAACCGCGTGAACCACGCGAGCCGCGCGAATCGTACGGTGCGCCGTCGGAGCGGTCATCGTCCGAGCGCAGCGGCGGGTCGGATGCGCCGGTGGTGGTCACGCGCCGGCGGCGCCTGTTCGGCACGGGTGGCGACGGCGGCAACCACGGCAATCATGGCGGCAACGGCGGCCAGGAGTAGGCACACTCGTAGACGGTGAGCGGCGGCTGCGGCTGCGCTCACTGCTTTCCGCTCACTGCTTCCGCCTCTCCCGCCGCCTCACTCCTGGGCATGGTCCAGCCGCTGCAAGATTTTCTCTACTCTCGCCACCTGCTGGTCCGACAGCTCGAACCTGCACTTCACCGCCAACAGCCGGCGCCGCCAGTAGCCGGCGTCGAGCATCCGTTGCGCCGGCTGCCTCGTTGCCCAATCCAGATGGTCCAGCTCTGCTTCCACCACGTGTGAAGCGTTGAAGCGCTTCGCGCGTACGGGCTTCCTGTCCATGGTGTTCGCTGCCTTGTCGTTTGTCGATTGTCGATTGTCGTTTGTCGATTGATTTCGCGCCCCTCCACAAGCCGGACGTTGCAGATGCGTCGCTGGCGGCCTGACGGACCGGCTCCTCGCGACCGCCTGCGATTGTTGTATTCGGCGCCGCATTGCCGCGACACACGGAAAACGAGCCGGTGAGCCGGCGTTTCAAGTTTTGGCGCGAGTCAATGGTTGTGCGGCGGGTGTTGTGCGGCGGATGGCGGATGTTGTGCGGCGGATGGCGCACGGAGTGCGGCTTTCGCTGCGACCTGCGCGTCGGGGCGGGTTTGGGTTTGGGTTTGGGGCGGGCTTGGGTTTGGGGCGGGCTTGGG
>NZ_AWZV01000005.1 GCF_000472545.1 Burkholderia sp. WSM2232
ACAGTTGAGAGATCGTTGTTGTGCCAGAAACACCACAACCCGCTTCACCCTGGTAAGCATCACCAGAAACTACTTCTTCCCAGATTGGCTGTGCCGCCCAAACGCGACACGGCAACCCGTCAAAGCCTGATGACCATAGCGAGTCGGTCCCACCCCTTCCCATCCCGAACAGGACCGTGAAACGACTCCACGCCGATGATAGTGCGGATTACCCGTGTGAAAGTAGGTAATCGTCAGGCTCCCCAGCAGTGTCCGCAACCCCACCCCACAAAGGTGGGGTTGCGGCGTTTACGCGGAGAAAAATTACGCGGTAGAAAAAACGCCCGCAGAAAGGCGCACACCGTCACCCGCGTCGGGCACTCACTTCCCTCCGATGCGCAACGCGTCCGCATAACCCGTCAGTTCCAGATAGGCGCGCCCGACTTCTACGCCATCGCGGCTCACCCGCGTTGCGCCTTCCCAGTACACCGCGCCCGTAGATTGCCGCGAGTCCAGTTCCTGGTCGTCCATCAGCGGATCGAGCTGCCAGTTCAGCGCGCCGGTTCTGACTGTCATCGCCACCGGATACAGCGTGTTCGTGTGCGGCGAGCGCCACATGCGGCGTGGCGCGAAGTCGACCTCGCTCGGGCCAAAGGACGTGACGCGTCCGGCGCGATCGCGCAATGCGGCGTGCGCCCAGACGGCGTGTCCGTCGCGGCTGCGAACCTTGAAGGCCATCAAAGCGGAACCGTCGGACAGGTTGGCGCCCAGCCAGTCCCATCCCGCAGCATTGGCGTCGAGCAGAGTGCTCGACCATTCGTGATCGAGCCATGCCACGCCAGTCACCACAGTCGGCGGTTGCGATGAACCGCCGCTGGCGCTCGGTCGCATCACGCTGCCGGATACCCGCAATTGCGGCTCGCTGTAGTAATAGCTGGCCTGTTCGGGACGCGGACCTTTGCGCGAATAACCGCGCTCACCCTGAATCAGGGGTGGCTGCGTCGGCGTCAGCGCGAGATGCAGCGCGAACTCGCCCGCGTCCGCAGTGACATCGTAGTGGCCGTCGGCGGCCCGCACGATTTTCCATGTATCGAGCTTGACGTCTGTGTTATTGGCTTTCGCATAAGCGAGCCCGAACCCCTGGCGGGCAATCCGCTGATCGTGCACGAGGTGACCGAGCGCGGGGTCACTCAACGCAGCGTGCGCAATGATCAATTGAGTCGGCGCAAAAGCACTTGGATCGGCCGCATCATGGCCCGTTGCGGAGCGGAAGAACGTGATCTGAAAACCGAGCGGCTTGTTCTCCGGCGTGGTCAGCCAGCCTGTCGCGTACCACCACTCGGTGCGAAAGCTGGCGTGAGCGCCGGTGTCCGTCGGCAGCTTGACCGGATGCTCCTGGGTGACTACGGCAAACTCCGGCGGTGCGGCGAAGCACGGTGCGACTGCAAGCATGCCGATAACCGGCAAGGCAGAAATGCAGTGCAGGACCCAACGGATAGGGCTGAACCGCGTAGCGGCAACGGGCTCCAAAACGTCCACCCGCGCGTGACTCGCCGCGTTGCGAGTCGCTAACCGCAGCCACGCACGCATCACCAGTCCTCCTTGACTGCGCGTACCGCATTGACCGACACCGCGCCGCGTCCCGCGACCACGGCGGCGGACACCGATGACGCCAGCATCACGACGGCAACGGTACCAAGAATGGTCCACGGCACATGCAGCGACATGCTCCAATGAAACGACTGGGGATTGACGACGAATACCAGAATCAGGCTGATCGCGAATCCGAGAACGAAGCCCACTGCAATGCCGCACGCCGTGAGCATGCCGCCCTCGAGCGCGAGGATCGCAAGGATCTGCGTGCGAGTTACGCCGACGTGCCGCAGCATGCCAAATTCGCGGGCGCGCGCGAGCGTCTGCGCGGAAAATGTCGCGGCTACGCCGAACAGGCCGATCACGATTGCAACGGCCTCGAGAAGATACGTTACGGCAAAGCTGCGGTCGAAAATCACAAGCGTGCGCGCGCGAATTTCGCCGGGCTGTGAGATGTCCAGCGTCGCGCCGAACGGCAGTGCACGCAGCCCCGCTATGACGCGCTCAACGCTCACGCCTCGTTCGACGCTGACAGCGACATCGGTAGCGGTCATGTCTGTCGTGAGGCGGCGATAATCGGCGAGCCGTATCTGGATCGCACCGCTTTGTCGCACGTAATCACGCCATACGCCCGCGACGACGAACTCACCTCCGCGCCCGCCGAGCGGCAGGCGCACATGTTGCCCGAGTCTGTAGCCGTACAGATCGACCATTGCTTCGGACACCCAAACAGGTGTTTCATCGCGCTTCAGTTCGCGCGCAGGCAGTACGGGTCCTGTCATTTGCAGATTGGCCCCTGGGTCGTTCCCGTCTATCTCCCGGGCGACTACCGCGATGTCGGGGCGCGACGGATCGAGCGTGATAGGGGAAGTCCGCGCGAAGGCCGCCTTTGCAATACCGGGCACAGCCGCCAGCCGACGCTGTTCGTCCAGGCTCAGGCCACCCAACTCGCTGTGTTGTGCGGTGCGCACATACAGATCGGCCGACAGCAGATGAACGAGCCAGTCTTCCACAGATACACGGAAGCTCGCGACCATGATCGCCATCGCGACAATCAGCGCGAAGCTCGACAGCACGCCGCCCATTGCAATCGACGCATGACCCGGCGCATTCGCCAGCCGCGCAAGCGCGAGCGTGCTCGCCGCGCCGCGCCGCGGGCGCGCGGCGAACGCCCGGTCTGCGGTGCGGAAAACAGAGGCCGTGACGCGCGGCATCAACGCGATTCCGCCGACCAGCAGCAGGGCGACCGCCGCGTAACCGCCAATGGGCGCGTCGGAGAACGGCGGCGCCTGGCTTAGCAGGGCGCCGGCCAGCAGACACAGCAACGCAGGCCACGGTGTAGCGAGCCGAGCGAGTGCGCCTTCTTCGGCGCCCGCCTTGAGCGCTGCCGCTGGCCGGGCGCGCGCCGCCTCCAGCGCCGGCGCAAGACTGCCAAGCACAGCCACCGCGACGCCGAGCGTCAGGAACACCGCGCTTGCGAGCGGCTCGAATCCGACTTGCGGCTGCACGCCGGGAAAATAGCCGCCGCCGAGATCGCTGCCGAAAAAGTGCAACGCCCCGGCCGCGAGCGCGAAACCCAGCGCGAGACCGCCCAGCGATCCAAGTAGGCCGAGCAGCGCGCCTTCCAGCAGAATCTGACGCAATAGCTGGCCGCGCGTGAGTCCGAGCACGCGCAGCATCGCGAACTGCGCGCGGCGACGCACCACGCTCAGCGCCTGCGTCGAAAATACGAGGAACGCGCCGGTGAAAAGCGCGACCAGCGCGAGCACGTTCATATTGATCCGATAGGCACGCGAGAGCCTGTCCGTGCGGCTCTCGACGTCGCGGCTCTCGGAGACGATCCATTGACTGCCCAGCTCGTTCTGCAATGCGCGCTTGAAGCGCTCGCGGTCGACGCCGCGTTCGAGTTGTACGTCGACCCGCGAGAGCTTGCCCAACAGGCCGAATTTCCATTGAACGGCGGCAATATCCATGACGGCAAGGCGTTGACCTGGCCGTGTCCTCGTGATGCCGCCGGCCACGCGCAGAGGCACGAGGGACGTGCCGTTCTGCAGCGCGATCCGGTCGCCCGCTTTGACGCGCAACCATTCTTGCGCGGCCGTGGAAAGGAACACGGCGTCCGCGGCGAGCGTGTCGAAAGGCCGAGCGGCCGACGCTACGCCGATCAGATCGGGCGCAATGCGGCTCGCCCTGAATACGTCGATGCCGAGCACTTGCAACGTGGCGTTGTGCTCGTGCACGCCGACGTCCAGCGCAAGAACCGGGCTCGCGAGCGCAACACCTGGCTTGTTGGCAAGGCGCGGGTAGATCGACTCGTCGGACAGAGCTTGCGCGCCGCGCACCTGCAAATCGGCTTCGCCGGAGAGGCTGCGCGCCGCGGCGGAAAATTCGTTGAAGGCCGCGCTATTGATGAGCTGCACCGCGTAGCCGAGCGCCACGCCGAGCGCGATCGTTGCAATTGCAACCAGTGCGCGTCCCCGATGACTGCGCCACTCCGCGCCAAGCAGCCAGCGCGCGAGAGTGCGATGCCCGCGGGTTTGCGCGGCGGCTAGCGGATCAGCGGGCGTCATTGGTTGAACGGGCTGCCGGTTGCAAGCCGTGATGTTCTCGTGAAGGCGCCCGCGCTTGCGGCGCGCCGTGCAGGCCGCCCTCGCTGAGAATCAGGATGCGGTCCGCAACGGCGGCCGCGGCTTCGGAATGCGTGACCATGATCGTGGCCGCCCCAGTCGCCTTGCATTGAGCGCTAAACAGCTCGAGCACCCCGTGCGCAGTGTCGGGATCGAGATTGCCCGTCGGCTCGTCGGCGAGAATCAGAGTAGGGCGATGCACGAGTGCTCGCGCGATGGCAACGCGTTGCAGCTCGCCCCCAGACAGTTGGCGCGGAAAATCGTCGCCGCGGCCTTCGAGCCCGACTGCCGCGAGCATCTGCAGCGCCCCGGCAACCGGCAATTCATTCAACAGCAGCGGCAACGCGACGTTTTGCGCGAGCGTGAGATGCGGCAGCACATGGAAGGCCTGAAACACGAATCCGAGTTTCTGCCGGCGCAAACGTGTCGCCGCGTTGTCGTCCAGACGCGAAACGGCAGTGCCGCCGATGGTCACTTCCCCGCCATCCGCCTGATCGAGACCGGCAATCAGATTGAGGAGCGTCGATTTGCCGACGCCCGAGTCGCCCATGATCGCAACGAACTCGCCGGGCGCGAGCGTGAAGTCGAGATGATCGAGCACGACGCGGCCGCTGCCGTAGCGCTTGCTCAGTGCGCGGCACTCGAGTGCGGCAGGCGCGCTTTCGCCTTTGTCATGAAACTGCATGCAGGGTCCGCGAAATGTGGCCGGGCGGCGGCGTTTCGTTCGGTGAAGTGCGCAGCTTTCGGCCTGTTGAGCGCTGAGTATATTCGGCTTCTGTAAGGCGCGTCGAAAGAGCCGCTTGTCTGCTTTCGTGGGAAGTTTCTCGCGAACGTTTGCTGCCGCAGCGGGGTGCGCCGGGGCTCGTCTGCGCAAATAAAAATATTTCCGACGGATACCCGCAGTGCCGGAAAAGCAGGCGAAAAAATGGAGCGCTGAACTGGGTGCTCCCGACAGGTGAACAGGCGTTCGCTCGGTCTGGATAATTCGCCTCTCTATTTCCTCCCAAATACTGCCCAAAAGCGCGCTTCGGCGGGCAAAAAGTGCGGGCCGTGCCAGCACCCCGCGAGCATTGTGCGATTGCACATTTTTATCCGTTTCGCAAGGGGTTCTCGTCGCAATACTGCATTGTCCATGACCTGGGTGCATTGTTGCGATGCAAAATTATTCTTATCTTGGTAATCTCCCACCCTTGTCGTTCGACTGCGGGTAAACGTGAACCTCCGTAGCAGCGCGTTCGCGATCTTCCGCCAAACACAAAGCCTACATATTCGCTTCAATGCTTTCTAAATGGAAAGCATGGGGCGGCGTTTTGTCCTTCAAGTCTCCGATAGCGCACATGCCATTGCCTCTTCTCAGTCTACTCATCTGGATCCCTATCGTCGCCGGGCTGGTGGTGATGCGGGCCGGGTCCGACACGGCACTCGCCCGTACACGCTGGCTTGCATTGGCCGGCGCGGTTGCCGGCTTCGTGCCGGTGATTCCGCTGGTGGCGGGCTTTCGCAACGACGTCACGTCGATGCAGTTCATCGAGAACATCAGATGGTCGCCGACCTTCGACATTGCCTGGCACGTGGGCGTCGACGGCATTTCGCTGTGGCTCGTTGCTCTCACCGCGTTGACCACGATCATCATCGTGATTGCTTCGTGGGAGTCGATCACCCGGCGCACCGCGCAGTACTTTGGCGCCTTTCTCATGTTGTCGGGCTTCATGCAGGGCGTTTTTACGTCGCTCGACGGCATGATGTTCTTCGTCGCGTTCGAAGCAACGCTGATTCCGTTATACCTGTTGATCGGTACGTGGGGCCACGCGAACCGCTCGTACGCCGCGGTAAAGTTCTTCTTCGTATCGTTTCTCGGCTCGCTGATGATGCTGATGTCGATGCTGTATCTGTACAGCCAGACGCACAGTTTCGACCTCGCGATGTGGCGCGAAACGCGGCTGGGCACGATGCCCCAGGTGCTGATCTTCCTCGGCTTTCTCGCCGCATTCGGCGTGAAAGTGCCGATGTGGCCGCTGCATACATGGCTACCCGACGTGCACCTGGACGGGCCCACCGGCGCCGCCGTGATGATCGGCATGCTCAAGCTCGGCGGCTACGGGCTGCTGCGCTTCGCGTTGCCCATCGCTCCGCAGGCAAGCCACTTTTTCGCGCCGATGATGATCACGCTCTCGCTCGTCGCCGTGATTTACGCGAGCCTTCTCGCGCTAGTACAGACCGACATGCGTCGGCTGCTCGCGTATTCGACCGTGGCCCACATGGGACTCGTTACGCTGGGTCTTTTCGTGTTCAACCGTATCGGGCAGGCCGGTGCAATCGTGCAGATGCTCTCGTACGGCGTCGTCTCGGGGGCCATGCTGTTGTGCACGGGCATGCTCTACGATCGCACGAAGACCGCCGCAATCGACGAATATGGCGGCGTCGCGAACACCATGCCGCGTTTCGCGGCGTTTGTGATGTTGTTCTCGATGGCCAATATCGGTCTGCCCGGTACGTCCGGCTTTGTCGGCGAATTCATGGTGCTGATGGGCACGATTCGCTTCAACTTCTGGATTGGTGCAATCGCGGCTTCCACGCTTGTTCTGAGTGCCGCTTACACGTTGTGGATGTACAAGCGCGTGATTTTCGGCGCGATAGCAAATGCGCGAGTCGCGACCCTCAAAGATCTCGGCAAGCGCGAATTCGTGCTGCTGGGTGCAATGGCGTTGCTGGTACTCGCGATCGGGCTCGATCCGAAGCCTTTTACCGATGCAATCGATCCTTCGGTCGGTACGTTGCTCGCGCAATCGGAGCGCTCGACGCGGCCCGCGGAGCCGACTCCGGGCGAGAACAACGAGCATCTGCAGGCGGCGGCGCCCGCAACAGTGGCTGCGCGCACGCCTGGTTAATGCCTGGTTGGTGCGTGGTTGGTGCCTGGTTAATGCCTGGTGAGTGCCTGGTTGGTGCCTGGCTAATACCTGGTTAATGGATTGATGCTAACGTGAGCTGGATCGCGGTTCGGCCGTGCGCGTGCATATTCGACGCGCATGCCGGGCCGGGCGCGCATGCTACACATGACGTGCATGTCGCGCCCGGCGCGAATCGCGCTTTTCACGCAGTCACGCCAAGGAGAATCCATGAGCCAGCAAAAGCCTGTTGAGTATGGCGCAGCGTCGCCCGCCGTCAAAGCCGTCTACGACGATATCAAGGAGACCCGCCAGGTCGAGGACGTCAACAACTTCTGGAAGTACATCGCGCAGCATCCGCCGACTCTGGCACGCACGTGGGAGAGTTTGAAGGACGTGATGGCGCCGGGCGCTCTCGATCCTTTGATAAAGGAACTGCTCTACGTGGCCGTGAGCGTGACGAACAACTGCGGCTATTGCGTGGCAAGCCACACCGCTGCAGCCCGCCGCGCGGGCATGACCGATGAAATGTTCGGCGAGCTGCTCGCAGTGGTTGGGATGGCTAACGAAACCAACCGGCTCGCGGTCGGCTACCGTGTGCCCATCGATCCTGCCTTCGAATAGCCGGAATCACGCAGCGCGGTGCCACGCGGCGAGCAGGCGCGGCAAGGCCTCCATGTCCCGGAACACCTGCACGACGCCCGCCGCCTGCAACGCCTGCGCGCTGCTGTGGCCGAGTTCGTCCGGGCAATAGCCGAACACCGTCGCGCCGGCTGCCACCCCTGCAGTCGCACCCGTTACCGTGTCTTCGATAATCGCGCAGCGGGACGGGTCGACATTGAGCGCTGCCGCCGCCGCGAGATAGACATCGGGAAACGGCTTGCTGCGCGGCGTTTCATGTCCGCTGAAGATGCGTCCTGTGAAGCAGTCCAGGATACCTGCCTTATTCAACTGCAACTCAACCTTGATACGGTCCGCGCCGGATGCCACTGCGATGCGTCCGTTCAGCGTGGTATGAAGCGAGCGCACGGCCGCTGCCGCGCCGGGAATGGCCTTGAGTTCCCGGTCGAGCGCCGCGTTTCGGCGTGCGCGGAATTGCATCAGCCAGTCAGTTGTAATCGCCACACCAGTGCGCGCTTCGATCAACGACGCTTCGTCTTTCACCGCCTTGCCGACGAAAATGCGCATGGTCTCCTCGACGCTCAATTGCCAGCCCAGTTCGCCGAGCATCTCAGTGAGCACGCGGTTGGTAATCGGTTCGGAGTCGACGAGCACGCCGTCGCAATCGAAAAGAACGGCGTCGAAGGGGAAATGAGTCATCGGACAGGGCGTGGATCGCAGAACGGGCTAGGATACCTCAACAAGCGGGGCGCTGCCCGTCAGCGAACAGGCCCGCATGCAACAGTTCTTCCATCCTGCTCGCAGTCCTCGCGAATCACGATCCCCCGACGCGATACCCGTCACTCAACGTCTTCATGAACGCGATGATGTCCTCGATATCCGCGTCGCTCATCGCGGGCTTATCGCCCAATTTCCGGTCGAAAGGCGCGTCAGAAGCATCCACGTTCGCGTGATACTGCGCGGGCAGATCGTTGTACTTCTGCACCTTGCCCGACGCGTCGCGCGGATAGATTTTTTCCGGCGACGTATTGCGCAGGTTGTAGAAGTCCATCACCTGTTTCAGGTCGTGATACACGCCATTGTGAAAGAACACCTTGCGGTTCGCGACATTGCGCAGCGTCGGCGTGAGAAACATGCCGCAGTACTGCGTCTCTTTTGCGAGGTCATGACGAAACGGCCCACATACCCCCATATCGAAGAAGCTCGGGTCGCTGTTAGCAGGAATAGCCGGATTGCGCGGCACGCCAAGCGCCTCGAATTGGGTATCGGTGAACACCGGCGGCAAGCCGTCCTTGCCAGGCTGACTCAGGTGGCATCCCGCACAGTTGGCCTCGTCCTTGTCGTTGAACAGTTGCAGGCCGTGCAGTTCGGCACGCGTCAAGCGGGCCTTGCCTTCCAGCCAATAGTCATACTTGCTGGTAAAGGCGTGGAACGACGGGTCTTCAATCTGATAACGCCCCACGGCGAACATCGCCTCGGACACCAGCAGACTGGGGTTCGCCTCGATGGCCGGTCCAAAAATCTGCTTGAACTGGCCGATGTAGCGGGTGTGCAAAAGCTTCTGCGCAACGTCTTGCGGCGTCCTGTTAGCCATTTCCACCGGATTGGTTAGCGGCCCGATTGCCTGGTCCTGCAAAGTATCGGCGCGTCCGTCCCAGAAGAGACCGCCTTGCGGCACCATCGCCGCAGCAGCAGGCGCGGCGAGTGCCGTCTTTTGCGCGCGTTGCGCGCCAGCGGCTTGTGAAGCTAGTTGCGTCAGGTCCACCGGCGCGTCCGTGTCGCCCTGGTCCGGACCAATACTGAACGGCGCCTGACGATACAGATAAGTGAGCGACGGCGGCGGACGATAACCGGCTTCGTTCATATGCGCGCCGCCGAGTTGAACCGGAAACGCATTATCCGGCGAATAAGAGCTGTTCGGCGAGTGGCAGGACGCGCACGACTGCGTGCCCGAAGCGGATAACGACTGGTCGAAGAATATCTCCTTGCCAAGCAGTGCAACCGCACTCAACGGTGCGCGCGCGGGACGCAGCAGATGCACCGGCTGCGGATTCGCGCCAGTAATCTCTTCGACAACCGCGCCGAGCGCAACCGGCATGCGCTCTGGGTAGATCAGTGCATACGCACCGAATGCAACGGTCGCGCTGACGATGCACGCAGCGGCCCACGCAATGACGCCGCGTAACGAGCGTTGCACGCGGACAGGGCCCGGTTCGCCGCCGGCGGGAAATGTCGGCGGCAGGGCAGCGTCTGAAGTCTGGTTCATGACGATGGTGACGAATGAGTTCTACGAATGCGAGGGAAAAGCGAATCGAGCCAGCACCTGCGCACTGGCTCGACGGCCGGCCATGCTGAAAGGCGAGCCACGCGCTGCGTCATGCAAGCGCGTTCGTCCGCGATGCAGGCAACCGGCTCACACGCATCGCATCGACAACTACGCCTGACGACGGCCAACCATGAACGCACGGCTTGCGCCCGCGTCGCGCTCAGATGGCTGGAGCCGCCGCCAGCTTCGTGCCGAGGTTCGGGTCCAGATACAACGGCGGATTGTTGCCCGAGCCCGCGAAGTCGAACATGTTCATCATGCTGCCCGCGGTGGCGTCGAACGAACCGCCGCCGAGACGTTGACCGCCGAGCCAGTTGTCCTCGATGAAGCGAACTACCGACGCCTGCGTGATCGGCGTGTCGTCGACAAAATTGGCCTTCGCCCACGGCGACACCACGATAAACGGCGTACGTGTGCCCGGACCGCAGCGGCCATTCACCGCGCCGCCGTTCACGCCTTGCGGCTGCACCGCGCCCGCTGCCGTGCATTGGCCTGCCGCGCTCAGGTTGTCGCTGCCCGCCACCGTCTTGCTGCCCGCCGATTGCGCGGTGGTCGAATCGAACGAGGAACTCGTCGGCGCCTTGAAGCGGTGGTCGTACCAGCCGTCGGAGTCGTCATAGGCAATGATCACGGCCGTGTTCTTCCAGTCAGGCTGCTGCTGCAGGAAGTTGAGCACGTTCGTGACGAATGCCTGTTCGTCGATCGGGTCCGAGTTGCCCGGATGGCCGTCCCCAACGGCCGGCGCCTTCAGGAAGCTGACCGACGGATAGTTGCCTGCTTTCACCGCTGCAAAAAAGTCGTCGGTGTCGTACTGGTGATGAACCGGCGTTGCGGTGTTGTCCAGCGGATCGGTGGCACCGATCACCGCGGTCGACGAAGGACGCGTATGCGCGAGGTTCGCTGTGCTCGCGTAGTACTGGAACCACGCATGGTGTTGCACATAGTCGGTCTTCGTCGCGTTGAGCACCTGCGAGAACGTGGAACGCGCACAGCCGGTCGTGCCGTTGGCGTTCACCGTCTGCGGATTGAAGCCGCCCATGAAGCCGCCCCACGTGATGTTCTTCGCGTTGAGCAGGTCGCCAATGTTCTTGTTGGCCGCCGACATGGTGCCGGTCACCTTGCTGCCCGCCGCAATCGTACAGACGTCGCCCGTGGGGTCGAGGTCGCCGACCATCGTAAAGCCGCCGGCTGAATCAGGAATCGCGTTGGCCGACGGGCCGCCCGCCACGATCACGCCGTTGTTCTGCCCCGAGACCACAGCGAGTGCGCCCGGTGTCGACGGACCGTACGTGTCGGTGTAGGCGTTCTGGTTCATCGCGAAGTGCTGCGCGTAGTTCCACAGCGCCGTGACAGTGTTGCCGTCGAAATAGCCGAGCACCTGGCCCTTGGTCGCGAATGCGCCAGTGCTGCCCGCGATTGTCGAACCAGCGGCCGTGAAGAGCGGGAACGAGTCCATTGCGCCGTTGTTGTACGCGAGCTGTTCGGCGGCATAGGCGTGATTCTGGCTCGACGTGTTCGCCTGCGAACGATCGAGGCGGAACGGCAGCAGATCCGCCGCGGGCAGCCCCAAACCTGCAATCGTCACGGCGCCGACTGTGCGACCCGCCGTATTCGGCGACGTGGGAAGCGCGTTCGGGTTCGTCGCGATCAGGTTGTTGCTCGCGAGGTTGTTGACCGTCGGCGTGCCCGCTGCTGCCGTGAATTGCGGTTCGCCGACGGGGTTCGATGCTTGCGGATAGGTAGCGAAGTAGTGATCGAACGAGACGTTCTCGCCGAAAATCACGACCACATGCTTGATCGGCGTGGCGGTGGCAAGGGCATCCTGCGCGGTCACGGTGGGCGCCGGGGACGAAGCCGGCGTCGACGAAGCAGTCGAATTGACGTTGTGATCGCCGCAGGCCGCGAGCGTCAGCAGCGCGGCAAACGGAATGGGTAACAGGGTTCTGCGAAACATGTGGCAGGCTCCAGATTCGACTTCGCCGTTCAGCGTTTCCAACGATGCAGGCGTGGAATTCGCCGGGGATGCTGTTTATTGGAAATGGTGCGGAACCTGCCGATGCGAGATCTTTCAGCCCGACAGGCTGCGCGCATTGAAACACTCGATGATTAAGATTTAAGGGCGCGCATATTACGTCGGCTCTCGATCCACCTTCAATTGCATAACGTTGCTGACGTGGAGCTAACAAAGTTGGGCGCGAGGCAGCACACGCAGTGGTCATACGCGGGCCGCGAGGCATGCGGAATGCTGCTGCAGGCAAACGTACTTCGCGCGGCACACCGGCTGAGACCGGCGTGCTGCGACCCGTTATCTTTCCGAGGACTTTGCCATGACAGTGAAGCTCAAACCGGTAGCGCAGCAGGCGATCGTCATTACAGGTGCGACGAGCGGCATTGGTCTTGCCACTGCGCGTCTTGCCGCCAGCAGAGGCGCGCGCCTCATGCTGATCGCACGCGACGAGGAGGCGCTGCGCACGCTCGCCACCCAACTCGCCGACCAGGGCGCGCTCGTCGAATACGCCATCGCCGACGTCGGCAATGCGGACCAATTGCAGGCAGCGGCGGACAAGGCCATTGCCCGTTTCGGCGGGTTCGACACATGGGTCAACAACGCGGGCGCGTCGATTTTCGGACGTTGCGCCGATGTACCCATCGACGAGCAGAAGGCGTTGTTCGAGACGAACTTCTGGGGTGTGGTGCAGGGTTCGATGATTGCGCTTGCGCACCTGAAACAGCGCGGTGGTGCGCTCGTGAACCTCGGCAGCGAACTGTCCGATATCGCCTTGCCGTTACAGGCGGCATATGTTGCGTCGAAACACGCAGTGAAGGGCTACACTGACGCGTTGCGCATGGAGCTGATCGAAGAGCGCGCGCCGGTTTCTGTAACGCTGATCAAACCGTCCGGCATTCATACGCAGTTCGTCGAGCACGCGCGCAACCATCTCGACGTGCAGCCCAAATTACCGCCGCCGGTCTACGCTCCGGACATCGTCGCGAAGGCGATCCTGCATGCCGCTTGCACGCCGGTTCGCGATCTCTACGTGGGTGGGGCATCGGCAGCCATGGTGACGTTCGCGCGCCGGGCGCCCAATCTGTATGACCGTGTAATGAGCCGCTTCGGCATTGCATCGCAACGCACAGACGAACCGCCGCGTACTCCTGACGGAAATCAGGGGGCCGATGGGGCATTGCGGGAGCGTTCGGGGCAAAAGCGCAGGGTGCTCGAATCCAGCTTGTATACGCAGGCTTCGATGCATCCGCGGCAAACCGCATTGCTTGCCGCGGGCGCCGCTGCGGTATGGATGCTGGCGCGTTATGCTAGGTCCTCGCATACGAGCCGGGTGTGAACAAGCCGGGCGTGAGCGGCCTGCTGCCTTCAGGCTTTAGCTGCGCCCACGCTCCACATAGCGGGACAAAGGATAGCGCCGCAGTCGCACCAAAGCAGTGCCCGTGCGGTGCCGGCGCGATCCTTCGTCCTCCGATGCAATCCGGCAGCGCGCTTTTGAACCAGCTTGTTCAACTGCTCGAGACTTAACCTCCGCCGCCGTTCGGAGTGGCCACACTCAGTTTGTTCGACACCGATTTCACGCCGGCGACGTTTTTCGCCACCTCTTCGGCCTGCGGAATCTGTGCGCCGTCGGGCACCGATCCGGTCAACGTGACCGCACCGCCGCGAGCACGAACATACACGTTCGATACGTCGAAGCCTTGGGCTTTGGACAACGCCTTGCGCACGTCCAGCCCGAGCTTGCGGTCCGCCTTTTTCACTGTTTTCGTGCGCGAAGTGCTCGATGCCGCCATGCCGGAGTCCGTCGTGCCGCTCGCTTGCGCATAAGCGCTCGACGCCGTCGCAACGCACAACGCAATGCCGAGCGCCTTCAGAAGGTTGACTGTTTTCACGTTTTCTCCATCCTTAAAAGGTTAATGTCGCTTCGTTGCATGCAAGAAAAACCGCGCCTGTGAGCGGTTTCGTGCTCACGGGGAGCATCCTGTTTTGTGCCACCACCGTTACGGTGGCGCTCCCGGCGCGTTTAAACAATAGTCCAGCGCACGCGCTCATGCTCGAAAAAGCTGACTATGGCGCGAACTGGTGTGCTTCTGGCAGCAAGATGCGTCCACGCGTGTGAATCGCGTGTGAATCATATGCACGCGAGCGGGCTGGACCAATCGGGGCACGCAGCAGTACGCGCCAGACGGTTTCGCATTAAGCTCTGAGCGCGAGCCGTGCATGGCATCGTGCGGCATCCGCGGCAGTGAACCATACGTCGTGAACATCATGAATACGCTTGCCAACTTAAGAGGAGTCAGCCCATGAAGCGCAATACCGTCAAACAGATCATGCTCGGCCTTGCAGTATCCGCGCTGGTAGCGGGAGGCATGCCGCTTGCCGCCGCGCAGACCAACCCCGGCACCGACGCGCAAACTGCGCAACCGGGTGCAACCGGCACGGCGAAGCCGACCAAGGCCGAGCGCAAAGCGGCCCGCAAGCAGGCGCGCGCGAAGAAGAATGCTGAGTTGAAGAAGCTCGAAGATGCGGGTTATCAGCCGTCGCGCGACGACCCTAACTACCCGAGCGACCTGCAGAAAGCGCAGAAAAAGGCGGGTATCGGCACAGGCGCAAGCCAGTAAGCATTAACCCGTAGTCGAGGCTGCCGTGCGGTGCGATGGTGCATGCCGCACGGCTTGGACTCATGACGCAGCAGCGTGCGTCGGGTAGCGCTGTTCGCCTCGTCGCATGGCCCGTTCTATTCGTCCGATGTTGCTTTGCGCGCCCGCCTGGCGGGCGCTTCGCGTCGTCGCGTTTGCGCTGATCGAAGCGTCGGGCAAGCGTGACACTAGGCGCCTATCCTGTGTTGCGCCGCGGCATTACTGCACCTCGCGAGCGCATCTCACATGCGCCGCAAAAATCCCTTCATTTGCCTTGGAGCGACATCGCGCGCGGCCAGGGCCGATATCCTTCAAACCCTTGACCAGCAAGGGTTTCGCGTCCGCGTGACGAAGCGTATGCGACACGGGTGTCGTATTTCCACATGTGCTTGTCGCAAATAGTCGGCTAGGCGTACTTTTTTCTGGCAACTATGTATGCACAGCGCGGACGGACGTCCGCGACGCAGCTTTGCATGGGACCAGGGCATGGGCTTCGCACCGACTCTGGCCGACATAGGAGAGCATTCAATGAATTCCCCGAAGGTCGTGGTTGAAGGGCTGTGCAAGGTGTTCGGCACCAACCCGAAACAGGCGCTCGGCATGCTGGCAGGAGGCGCGACGAAAGAAGAAGTTTTCGCGCGCACCGGCCAGATTGTCGGCGTTCACAACGTATCATTCGAAGTGAAGGAAGGCGAGATCTTCGTGCTCATGGGCCTGTCTGGCTCGGGCAAGTCGACGCTGATACGCCTGATCAACCGGTTGGTGGAACCGTCGGCGGGCAAGGTGCTGATCGACGGCCGCGATGTGGCCAGCGTGCCGCGCAGCGAGTTGACGGCGCTGCGCCGCAAGGACATGAGCATGGTGTTCCAGTCGTTCGCGCTGATGCCGCAACGCACGGTGCTCTCCAATGCGGCCTTCGGACTCGAGGTCGCGGGGGTGGGACGCAAGGAGCGCGAAGCGCGCGCCATGACGGTGCTGGAGCAGGTGGGCCTCGCGCCGTTCGCGCAAAAGCTGCCGGCGCAGTTGTCGGGCGGCATGCAGCAGCGCGTGGGTCTCGCGCGTGCACTGGCCGTGAACCCGTCGCTGATGATCATGGACGAAGCGTTCTCCGCCCTCGATCCGCTCAAGCGCAAGGAAATGCAGAACGTGCTGCTCGAACTGCAACGCGAGCAGCAGCGCACGATTCTATTCGTGTCGCACGATCTCGAAGAAGCCATGCGCATTGGCACGCGGATCGCGATCATGGAAGGCGGCAAGGTGGTGCAGATCGGCACGCCGCAGGAGATCATCACCAATCCCGCCGACGACTATGTGCGCGCATTCTTCGAAGGCATCGACACGAGCCGCTATCTGACCGCCGGCGATCTGATGCAGACCGACGCCGTGCCGCTCATGCATTCGCACTCCGCGCAGATCGACGTGTCCAGCGTGTCGGCAACGCTGAACGGCAGCGCGGAATACGCGTTCGTGCTCGACAGCGAGCGCAAGATTCGCGGCTTCGTGTGCCGCGACGAAACGGGCAACGCGTCGGCGAAACTCAATTACGTGGAATGCATCCGGCGCAGCACGCCGCTAGACGATGTGGTCCAACGCGTGGTGGCGAGCCGCGCGCCCTTGCCGGTCGTCGAAGCAGACGGCTCCTACTGTGGTTCGGTCAACAAGACGAACGTGCTGCACGTTCTCACGCGCCATCGAGGTTCTCATGTCTGAAGTCATTCCACTTGGCGCCTGGGTCGATCACGGCGTTCACTATCTGCTCGATCACGACGCAAAGACCTTTGATTCGATCGGCAAGGTCATCGAGAGCTTCGCGGCCATTGTCGAACACGGCCTGCAAGCAGTGCCGATGTGGGCGCTCATGGCGTTCTTCGTCGGTATCGGTTTATGGCGCGTGGGCTGGCGTTTTGCGCTGTTCACGCTGCTCGCGATGCTGCTGATCTACGGCACTGGCTTCTGGGACCAGATGGTCATTACGCTGGGCCTCACGCTGTCGTCCACCTTTATCAGTCTCGTGCTCGGCGTGCCGCTCGGCATCTGGACCGCGAAGAGCCGCACCGTGGAAATGATGGTGCGTCCCGTGCTCGATCTGATGCAGACCATGCCCGCATTCGTCTATCTGATTCCGGCTGCGATGCTGTTCGGTCTTGGCCGCGTGCCCGGAATTCTGTCCACCGTGATCTTCGCAATGCCGCCCGCGGTACGTCTCACGTCGCTCGGCATCAAGCACGTGAACCGCGAAATCGTCGAAGCAGGGCAGGCGTTCGGCTGCACGCCATGGCAACTGCTCTACAAGGTCCAGTTTCCCAACGCGCTGCCGTCCATCATGACGGGTGTAAACCAGACCATCATGATGGCGTTGTCGATGGTGATTATCGCGTCGATGGTGGGCGCGGGCGGTCTCGGTAACGACGTGCTCGCCAGTATTCAGCGGCTCGACATCGGGCTTGGCTTCGAGAGCGGACTTTCGGTCGTGATGCTCGCGATCATTCTGGACCGCATTACGGAGAGCTTTGGCCGCTCGCCCGGCATGGCACGCGCGCCGCTCCTCTCCGGCTTGCGCAATCTGATGAAGGTGCGCCGCGCGCCGACGGCGCAGCACAGCTGAGCCGCCTATGAAGCGCGACGCGATCACCCACGTCGAGGCCCCGTGCGAGTCGCCGCTCTCCCGGCTCGCACACGTAGGCTTCCTGACCCTGCCGAACTTTTCGATGATCGCGTTCACGAGCGCGGTCGAGGTGCTGCGCATGGCCAACTACGTGGGCCGCGCGGAGCACTACAGGTGGTCGGTCATCACGCCCGACGGCGAACCTGCGCGGGCCAGCAACGGCATTACGGTAAGGCCGACCACCACGCTTGCGCAGGCGGGCATGCCGGACGTGCTAATCGTCTGCGCCGGCTGGCATGTGCGCGATTACGTGGACGATACGGTAGTCGCGTTGCTGCGCGACGTAGCGGCTCAAGGCATACCGCTCGGCGGCATCTGCACGGGGCCGTATGCACTGCTCGCCGCGGGCCTGCTCGACGGTTATCGCTGCACCGTGCATTGGGAAGACATGTCGCCGCTGCACAAGAGCTACCCTCATGTGCGTTTTGCCGACGAGCTCTTCGTGATCGATCGCGATCGGCTGACGTGCACGGGCGGCACCGCGCCGCTCGATCTGATGCTGAATCTGGTCGGCATGCGCCTCGGTCATGCGGTCGCGGCGCAGGTGTCCGAACAGTTCATCGTGGAAAGGATTCGCGGCTCGACGGATTACCAGCACATTCCCGTCGATGCGCGTGTCGGCTTCACGCGCGCCGAGCTGATCGAAGTAGTGCGATTGATGGAGGCGAACATCGAAGAGCCGCTGTCGCTCGACGAACTCGCGCGGCTCGTGCATCTGTCGCAACGACATTTGCAGCGCATGTTCAAGATGTTTCTGAGCGTGTCGCCAACCCATTATTACCTGACGCTGCGCCTGCGCCGCGCGCGTGAACTGCTGCGCAACACCGACGCTTCGATCGCTCGCGTGACCGCCGTCTGCGGATTTCATTCGCCGTGTCATTTCAGTAAGGCGTATCGCGCGCAGTTCGGTCATGCGCCGAGCGTGGAGCGGCGGTTGTCCGCGTGAGCGAACGCAGCAAGCAACAACTTACCCTGAGACCCTGAGGAACCGCCATGAAACGTTTGTGGGCTGCGTCGTTGTGCGCGTTGTCCGTGTCGTCTGCATTGTCCGCGTTGTCGGTGACTTCCGCCGTTGCCGCGGAACCTTCCGCGTGCCGCGCGGTCCGTTTTGCCGACGTCGGCTGGTCCGACATTGCGGCCACGACCGGGCTTGCGTCGACAGTATTGGAGGGACTCGGCTATAAGCCGACCAAGACGATCGCTTCCGTACCCATCACTTTTGCCGGCGTGAAGAGTAAGCAGATAGACGTGTTCCTCGGTTACTGGTCGCCGACCATGGACCCGATGATCGATCCGTTCAGGAAGGCCGGCCAGGTGAACGTGCTGCCCACGCCGAATCTGACGGGCGCGAAATACACGCTGGCGGTGCCGGACTACGCGTACCAGGCGGGCATCAAGTCGTTTGCCGACATCGCGAAGAACTACGACAAGCTGGGCGGCAAGATCTATGGCATCGAGCCGGGTAACGACGGCAATGCGCTCATCAAGAAGATGATCGACAGCAATCAGTACGGGCTCGGCAAGTTCAAACTGGTGGAGTCGAGCGAGGCGGGCATGCTGGTCGAGGTGAACCGCGCGATCCGCGACAAGAAGCCGATTGTGTTCCTCGGGTGGGAACCGCATCCAATGAACGTGCAGATGAAAATCGACTACCTGTCCGGCGGCGACGACGTCTTCGGCCCGAACTATGGCGAAGCGAAAGTCATGACGGTCACGCCGACCGATTATTCGGCGCGCTGCCCGAATGTCGCAAAGCTGGTGTCGAACCTGCATTTCACGACCGACATCGAGAACCACGTGATGCTGCCGATCATGAACAAAACCGACCCCAACAAGGCCGCGCGCGAGTGGCTGAAGGCGAACCCGGCGGTACTCGACCAGTGGCTCGCAGGCGTCACGACATTCGACGGCAAGGACGGTTTGCCGGCGGTGAAGGCATATGTAGCAGGGAAGTGATGGATGGATGTTCGCGCCGCGTGGTGCGGCGCGAAAATGTGTGCGACGGTTGCCGACAACAAGAACCCAAAACAACAGCAATAAGCCCGGCAAAAGCCAGGAAAAGCCCCTGAATCAGGACCTCAAATTGCCTGAGCCCGCCCAGGGAACGTCTCGTCGTAATCCGCACCGTATTCCGCTTCTGCCGGCGTGCCGCGCTGCTCGCGATACATCATCGGCGGCAGGCCGAATTGTTTGCGGAATTCGCGACCCAGATGCGACGCATCGGAAAAGCCGCAGCTCGACGCAATGTCCGCCACTGTCTTGTCCGAACTGGTCAACAACCAGGCAGCGGTGCGCAGGCGCACCTGCTTGGCGTACGCCTGCGGCGCCTTGCCGGTTTCGGCCTTGAAAAGCCGCTCCAGTTGACGCGGTGACAGGTCGAGTTTGCGCGCCAGTTCCTCGAGCGAGAGAGAGCGACCCACATGCTGTTCCATCAGCAGAATCGCGCGCTTGACCTTCGGATGGGTGGCGGGCGCGAGACCCGGCGGATGCGGCTGCGGCGCGTTGCCTTTTTGCATGTCGTCGACGAGCAGAATCCGCAGCGCCTTCTGGACGGTCGCGGTTTCGAAGTGGCGCAGCAGAATGGCCGCTGCGACGTCGATCGACGCCCGCCCGCCGGAACACGTAATGCGCCGCCGGTCGATCACGAAGAGCCGGTCGGCCACCAGCGCCTCTTCGTTGACCGCCGGAAACCGTTCGATGAAGTCCCAGTAGTGAAACCAGCTCACGCAGATGCGATAGCCGTCGAGCACCCCCGCACGCATCAGCGAGAACACGCCCGTGCACATGCCGACGAGCGTGGCATCCGTTGCGGCCGCGCGCCGGATGAAAGCGAGCGTCGCGTCGCTCGCAGCCGGTCCGGAATGCAGCAGGCCGCCCACCACGACGACGTAATCGAAGGCCTCTGCGCTGTCGAATGTATCCCACGGCGTGATCTGAATGCCGCAGCTCGCGCGCACCGGTGCAAGGGTTTCCCCTATGACAGTCCATGAGCAGCGCACGGGTTTGCTGAAGTCGCCTTCGTCCGCGGACAGACGCAGCAGGTCGACGAAACCCGAGAACGCCGTCAGCGTGAAGTTCGGCAGAAGAATAATGCCGAAGCGGATGCGCTCTTTCGGCGCACCGTCTATGGATTGCAGGGGAATCGGTTCAGCGGAGTTCATGCAATGCAGCCGGAACAAGAAAAGAGAGTTGAGCCAAGCATAGCACCGGGTCGCGGCGCGGCATGCATCGTAAGGCGCCGGACTGGCAACCGCAACTCAAACCGCAACCGCAACCGCGACCGCAACCGCAACCGCAGGCGCCTGCGCAGTCCCAAGCGCGGCTCCAATTCTTCACCGCCTGCGCAGCGCCTGTCGCAAATGCGTCAGAAGGCTTCGTAAATCCGCCGCAGCGCTTGGCGCGCCGGGCAGTTGACGCCACTATCCCACTGTCATGCCGTTTTTATTCTATCGGTTCAATTTGACGTGCGGTGCAATAGGGCCTGTTAGAGGTAAATCCCGCCACCCAGGTATTGCAACGCATAAGGCACGCCATGAACGTCAGCGTTTTCGATCTCTTCAAGATCGGTATCGGTCCTTCAAGCTCGCACACGGTCGGGCCGATGATCGCTGCTTGCCGTTTCGCGTCGCACATCGAAGATGCAAACCTGCTTGCGTTCGTGCGCCGTGTGAAGGTCGAGCTGTTCGGCTCGCTCGGCGCGACGGGCAAAGGCCACGGCACCGACAAGGCGGTGCTGCTCGGGCTCGAAGGCAACCTGCCCGAACTGATCGACCCGGACCTGATCGAGCCGCGCCTCGCTGCGATTCGCGAGACGAAGCAGCTCTCACTGCTGGGCAAACAGCCGGTCAAGTTCGACGAGCGCGAGCACCTCGGCTTTTTCCGCAAACTGATGCCGGGCGCACCCGGTTCGGGCATCGTGCATCCGAACGGCATGCGCTTTCAGGCTTTCGACGAAAACGGGCAACTGCTCGTCGAAAAAGAGTATTACTCGATTGGCGGTGGCTTCGTGGTGAACCGCGAGGGCGACCGCGTGAACGGGGTGCGCACAGGCACCGAGGTGCCATACCCGTTTCGCACCGGCGACGACCTGATGCACGTATGCCGCGAGACCGGTCTTTCCATCGCGCAGATTACGCTGAAGAACGAATGCGCGGCGCGCCCGGAAAGCGAAGTGCGCGAAGGGCTGCTGGCGATCTGGCGCACCATGGCCGCGTGCGTCGAACGCGGTTGCAAGGTGCGCGGCGAGTTGCCCGGCCCGATGCACGTGAAGCGCCGCGCCGCCGATCTGTGTGGGCAGTTGCGCTCGCGCTCGGAAGAGTCGCTGCGCGATCCGCTTTCCATGCTCGACTGGGTGAATCTCTACGCAATGGCCGTCAACGAAGAAAACGCCGCGGGCGGGCGTGTCGTCACGGCGCCCACCAATGGCGCGGCCGGCGTGATTCCCGCAGTGCTGCACTACTACGTGAAGTTCATGCACGCGTCGAATGACGAGGGCATCGTCAACTTTCTGCTGACCGCCGCGGCCATCGGCATCATCTACAAGGAAACCGCTTCTATTTCCGGCGCCGAAGTGGGGTGCCAGGGCGAAGTCGGAGTGGCCTGTTCGATGGCGGCAGCAGCGCTCGCCGCCGTGATGGGCGGCACGCCCACGCAGGTGGAAAACGCCGCGGAAATCGGCATGGAGCACAACCTCGGCATGACGTGCGACCCCGTTGGCGGACTCGTGCAGATTCCATGCATCGAGCGCAATGCGATGGGCGCGATCAAGGCGATCAACGCCGCGCGCATGGCCATGAAAGGCGACGGACAGCACTACGTATCGCTGGATAACGTCATCAAGACCATGCGCGAAACAGGCGCGGATATGAAGACGAAATACAAGGAAACGTCCCGCGGCGGCTTGGCCGTGAACGTCATCGAATGTTGAAGCAGGTTTTGCATATTTCATGAAGCACCAGGCAGCAAGCACCGACAGTACCCACAAGGATCAATGATGAGCCGCTATTCGATATTCAGCCTATTGCGCAACGGGATGTCGTATCACGAGAACTGGGAGCGACAGTGGAAGAGTCCCGAGCCCAAACGCGAGTACGACGTGGTGATCGTCGGCGGCGGCGGGCACGGTCTTGCCACTGCCTATTACCTCGCGAAGGAACATGGCGTGCGCAATGTCGCCGTGCTCGAGAAAGGCTGGATTGGCGGCGGCAATACGGCGCGTAATACGACCATCGTGCGCTCGAATTATCTGTGGGACGAGTCGGCCGCGCTCTATGAAAAGGCGATGAAGCTGTGGGAAGGTCTATCGCAAGACCTGAACTACAACGTGATGTTCAGCCAGCGCGGCGTGATGAATCTCGCGCACACGCTGCAGGACGTGCGCGACACCGAGCGCCGCGTGAATGCGAACCGGCTGAACGGCGTGGACGCCGAATTCCTCACGCCCGCGCAGATCAAGGAACTGGAACCGACCATCAATCTGAACAGCCGCTATCCGGTGTTGGGCGCCTCGATCCAGCGGCGCGGCGGCGTCGCGCGGCACGACGCGGTGGCCTGGGGCTTCGCGCGCGGCGCGGATCAGGCAGGCGTCGACATCGTGCAGAACTGCCAGGTAACGGGCATTCGCCGCAACGGCAGCCAGGTGACGGGCGTGGACACCACCAAGGGCTTTATCAAGGCGAAGAAAGTGGCGATCGTGGCCGCGGGCAACACCTCCACGCTTGCCGATATGGCCGGCGTGCGTCTGCCGCTCGAAAGCCATCCGTTGCAGGCGCTCGTGTCGGAGCCGATCAAGCCGGTGGTCAACACCGTGGTCATGTCCAACGCGGTGCATGCGTACATCAGCCAGTCCGACAAGGGCGATCTGGTGATCGGCGCGGGCGTCGACCAGTACACGGGCTTCGGTCAGCGCGGCAGTTTCCAGATTATCGAAGGCACGCTCGAAGCGATTGTCGAAATGTTCCCGGTGTTCTCGCGCGTGCGAATGAACCGCCAGTGGGGCGGCATTGTGGACGTATCGCCGGACGCATGCCCGATCATCAGCAAGACCGACGTAAAGGGCCTCTACTTCAATTGCGGCTGGGGCACCGGCGGTTTCAAGGCGACGCCGGGCTCGGGTTGGGCCTATGCGTACACCATCGCGAAAGACGAGCCGCATGAACTGAATGCGCCGTTTTCGCTGGAGCGCTTCTACACCGGCCACCTCATCGACGAACACGGCGCTGCCGCCGTCGCCCACTAACGCACTAGAGCCACAGAGAGACTTAATCATGCTGCTGATCGAATGCCCCTGGTGCGGGCCGCGCGCCGAAACCGAATTTTCCTGCGGCGGGGAGGCGGACATCATGCGTCCTCTCGACACCGAGAAGCTCACGGACAAGGAATGGGGCGACTACCTGTTCATGCGCAAGAATCCGCGCGGCGTGCATCGCGAGCAATGGATGCACACGCAAGGTTGCCGCCGCTGGTTCAAGGCGCAACGCGACACGGTGAGCTACGAGATCCAGGGTTACGAGACGTTTGATCGTCCGCTGCTGAAGATGGATAGCAACGACGGCAACGCACATGAGGGCAAGAAGCAATGAGCCAGAAAGACCGACTCCCGAATGGCGGGCGCATCAACCGCGCATTGCCGCTCACGTTCACATTCAACGGCCGTCAATACCAGGGCTACCAGGGCGACACGCTTGCCTCTGCACTGCTCGCCAACGGCCTGCATTTCGTCGCGCGCAGCTGGAAGTATCACCGGCCGCGCGGCATTGTCACCGCGGGTGTGGAAGAACCGAATGCGGTAGTGCAACTGGAAACCGGCGCGTACACCGTGCCGAACGCGCGCGCGACCGAAGTGGAGCTGTACCAGGGGCTGGTAGCGAGCAGCGTGAACGCCAAGCCGAACATCGAGAAAGACCGCATGGCGGTCAATCAGAAGATTGCGCGTTTCATTCCCGCGGGCTTCTACTACAAGACCTTCATGTGGCCGCGCAAATTCTGGCCCAAGTATGAAGAGGTGATCCGCGACGCCGCGGGTCTCGGCAAGGCGCCCGAGCAACTCGACGCGGATCGCTACGACAAGTGCTTCGCGCATTGCGACGTGCTGGTGGTGGGCGGCGGCCCGACGGGCCTCGCGGCCGCGCATGCAGCCGCGTTGTCGGGCGCGCGCGTGACGCTGGTCGACGATCAGCCGGAACTCGGCGGCTCGCTGCTGTCGTGCCGCGCGGAGATAGACGGCAAGCCGGCATTGCAATGGGTGCACAAGATCGAGGACGAACTGCGGCAAATGCCTGACGTGAAGATTCTTTCGCGCAGCACGGCCTTCGGCTATCAGGACCACAATCTCGTCACGGTCACGCAGCGCCTGACCGATCACCTGCCTGTGTCGCAACGCAAGGGCACGCGCGAGCTGATGTGGAAGATCCGCGCCAAACGCGTGATTCTCGCGACCGGCGCGCACGAGCGTCCCATCGTGTTCGGCAACAACGATCTGCCTGGCGTGATGCTGGCGTCGGCCGTGTCGACTTATCTGCATCGTTATGCAGTGCTGCCGGGCCGCGACGCAGTGGTCTTCACCAACAACGACGACGGTTATCAGTGCGCGCTCGATCTCAAGGCAGCCGGCGCGCAGGTGACGGTGATCGATCCGCGCGCGGGCGAATCGAAAGGCACGCTGCCCGCGCTCGCGCGCCGCTACGGCGTGAAGGTGATCAGCGGTGCGGTGATCACGGCGGCCCACGGCAAGCTGCGCGTGGCATCCGTGGATGTTGCGTCGTACTCGAACGGCCAGGTGGGCGCGAAGCAAACCGAACTGTCCTGCGATCTGCTCGCCATGTCCGGCGGGTGGAGCCCCGTATTGCACCTGTTCGCGCAATCGGGCGGCAAGGCGCATTGGCATGACCAGAAGGCCTGCTTCGTGCCGGGCAAGGCGATGCAGCCGGAGACGAGCGTGGGCGCCTGCAACGGCGATTTCACGCTGGGCCAAGGCATTCGTTTTGCAGTCGATGCGGGCGTGGAAGCCGCGCGCGCCGCGGGCTACATCGTCAAGCGGCCGAACGCGGTGCAGGTGGCCGAAATCAGCGAAGCGAAGATGCTGCCGCTGTGGCTCGTCGGCGGACGCGAGCTTGCCACGCGTGGGCCAAAGCAGTTCGTGGACTTCCAGAACGATGTGTCCGCGGCGGATATCTTCCTCGCCGCGCGCGAAGGCTTCGAGTCGGTCGAACACGTGAAGCGCTATACCGCGATGGGCTTCGGCACCGATCAGGGCAAGCTCGGCAACATCAACGGCATGGCGATTCTCGCGCAGGCGCTCGGCAAGACGATTCCCGAAACCGGCACGACGACGTTCCGCCCGAACTACACGCCGGTCACGTTCGGCACGTTCGCGGGACGCGAGTTGGGCGAGTTCCTCGATCCGGTGCGCAAGACGGCGGTGCACGAATGGCACGTCGAAAACGGCGCGGAATTCGAGGACGTGGGCAACTGGAAGCGCCCCTGGTATTTCCCGAAGAAGGGCGAGGACCTGCATGCGGCGGTGGCGCGTGAATCGCTCGCGGTGCGCACGAGCGTTGGCATTCTGGATGCGTCCACACTCGGCAAGATCGACATTCAGGGCCCCGATGCCGCCAAACTGCTGAACTGGGTCTATACGAATCCGTGGAGCAAGCTGGAAGTCGGCAAGTGCCGCTATGGTCTGATGCTCGACGAAAACGGCATGATCTTCGACGACGGCGTGACCGTGCGCCTCGGCGAACAGCATTACATGATGACCACGACCACCGGCGGCGCCGCGCGCGTGCTGACGTGGCTTGAGCGCTGGCTGCAAACCGAATGGCCGGACATGCGTGTACGTCTCGCGTCGGTAACGGACCATTGGGCCACGTTCGCCGTCGTCGGGCCGAACAGCCGCAAGGTGTTGCAGAAGGTGTGTCACGACATCGACTTCGCGAACGCGGCATTCCCGTTCATGAGTTATCGCGAAGGCACGGTTGCCGGCGCAGCCTCGCGGGTCATGCGCATCAGCTTCTCGGGCGAACTCGCATATGAAGTGAACGTGCCGGCAAACGTGGGTCGCGCGGTGTGGGAAGCGTTGATGGCTGCGGGCGCAGAGTACGACATCACGCCGTACGGCACCGAAACGATGCACGTGTTGCGTGCGGAGAAGGGTTACATCATCGTCGGCCAGGATACGGACGGTTCGATGACGCCTCATGACCTTGGCATGGGCGGCCTCGTCGCGAAGTCGAAGGACTTTCTCGGCAAGCGTTCGCTCACGCGTTCGGACACGGCAAAGGCGGGGCGCAAGCAGCTGGTCGGGCTGCTGGCGGACGATCCGTCGTTCGTCATACCGGAGGGTTCGCAGATTGTCGCGGGTCCTTTCCAGGGCGATACCGCGCCCATGCTCGGGCATGTCACGTCGAGCTATTTCAGCCCGATTCTGAAGCGCTCTATCGCGATGGCAGTCGTGAAGGGCGGCCTCGACAAGATCGGCGAATCGGTCACGATTCCGCTTTCCAGCGGCAAACAGATTGCAGCGAAGATCACCAGCTCGGTGTTCTACGACAGCGAAGGAGCGCGTCAACATGTGGAATGAAACCAAAGTGGCGGCCTCGGTCGTAGATCGCGCCGTGGGCAGTCAAACGGGCGTGTGGCAGGAGTCGCCGCTCGTCGGGGCAGATGCGCTGCTGAAAAAGCATCAGGCAACGGCAGGCACTGCATTCAGGCTCGCCGAGCGGCCGTTTCTCGAACTCGTCAACGTGCGTGGCGATACGCGCGACGCCGCGTTCGTAGCGGCCGTGCAGCAGGTTCTTGGCTGCAAGCCGCCGGAAAAGCCGAACACGGTGGCGCGCGGCAATGGCTACGACATGCTGTGGCTCGGTCCCGACGAATGGCTGGTGCGCTCGGCAACCGCGCATGACGCGTCGCGCACGGCGCCCTTGCAAGCGGCGCTCGGCACTGCATTTGCAGGGGTCTTTGCGTCGGCGGTGGATATCGGCAGCGGCTATACCGTGCTCGAAATCAGCGGCACGCGCACGCGTGAAGTGCTGTCGCGCGGCTGTCCACTCGATCTTCATCCCAAGCTGTTCGGTGAAGGGCAGTGCGCGCAAAGCCATTATTTCAAGGCGTCGATGACACTCGTGCCCACCGGCGCGGACAGCTTCGACATCGTGGTGCGCCGCAGCTTTGCCGACTACTTCGTGAAGATCATGCTCGATGCAGCCGAGCCGCTGATGTCGTGACGCGGCGAGCGGTGTTCTCTCACACCGCTCGCGGCTTTCGCGCTGCGGGACTCACATGACGTCGACCCGTGTCGTCACCGCGCGCCTCACCGAGCGCGCGTGTCACCAACGCGATGCCGATGCCGCGCTCGCGCTGCTCGATCAGAGCATGCTGCTGCGGCACCGGCGGATTGCGTTGATCCGCTATCTGCTCGCGCAGCAACTCGGCGCGCCGCTGCAGGAGCGGCACCATCAATATGTGCAGAAGATTGCCGCGCGGCTGAGCGCGGAGGCGCTTGCGCGCATTGCGAGCGCGGCGCGGGCACGCCTGCACCGCTAGCCTCGGTGGCGTTCGCGAGACTTGTCGTTCGCATGAGCCTGAACGGCGCCTGCGTTCCATCCGTATGGCGCAATTCTTCTATGTGGCTGTTTTATGTCGGCGTCTACTGAAAGCGCTGATCGGAACACCACTCGCGGCTGTCGCCGCATCATTCAGGGGATGCCATGCCTACCGCTTCTCAGCCGCGCGCCAGTGCAGCGGCGCGACTCGAACGTCTGCCGTTCTCCGGCTATCACCGCACCATCTTCATCATCATTGCCATTGCGTTCTTTTTCGACTCCGTCGATCTCGGCACGATGACTTTCGTGCTGGGCTCTATCAAAACGGAATTCGGACTTTCCACTGCAACCGCTGGACTCGTGGCGAGCGCGAGCTTCTTCGGCATGGTGGGCGGCGCCGCAGTGGCGGGCCTGCTTGCGGATCGCTTCGGGCGCCGCCCGGTGTTTCAGTGGAGCATGGTGCTGTGGGGCGTGGCATCGTACCTGTGCTCGACCGCGCAGAGCGTGGAGGCGCTGATCTTTTATCGCGTGCTGCTTGGCTTCGGCATGGGCATGGAGTTTCCGATTGCGCAGACGCTGCTGTCCGAATTCGTACCAGCATCGTCGCGCGGGCGTCTGATCGCGCTAATGGACGGTTTCTGGCCTCTCGGCTTCATTACGGCTGGCGTGGTGTCGTACTTCGTGTTGCCGTCCTTCGGCTGGCGCACGGAATTTGCATTGCTCGCAATTCCTGCCGTGTTCGTGCTGGTCGTGCGGCGCATCGTGCCTGAGTCGCCGCGCTGGCTCGAACATCGCGGACGTCACGGCGAGGCCGACAAGGTTCTCGCGCAGGTCGAGGCGAAGGTGATGAAGGCCGCGCGTCTCACGCACCTGAGCGCGCCTGTCATGCTCGCCGAGCCGGTGGCGGCAAAAGGAACTGGCGCGTTTCGCGAGATATGGAGCGCGGCCTACCGGCGTCGCACGATCATGGTGTGGACTTTGTGGTTCTTTGCGCTGCTCGGCTTCTACGGTCTCACCTCGTGGCTCGGTGCGTTGATGCAACAGGCGGGCTTTGCGGTGACGAAATCGGTGCTGTACACCGTGCTGATTTCGCTCGGCGGCATACCGGGTTTTATCTGCGCCGCGTGGCTGGTGGAACGGTGGGGACGCAAGCCGACCTGCATTGCGTCGCTGACGGGCAGCGCGGTGATGGCCTACGTGTATGGGCAAACCGCGCTGCACGCGCAAACGCCTACGCTGCTGATCTGCGCGGGGCTCGCAATGCAGTTCTTCCTGTTTGCGATGTGGGCGGTGCTTTACACGTACACGCCGGAACTATACGGCACCGGGGCTCGCGCAACGGGTTCGGGTTTCGCGTCGGCGATCGGACGCGTGGGCTCGCTGATCGGACCGTATGTGGTGGGCGTGGTGTTGCCGATGTTCGGACAGGGCGGCGTATTTTCGCTCGGCGCAATGTGCTTCGTGATTGCGGCGGCAGCGGTGTGGATACTCGGCATCGAAACCCGCGGGTTGGCACTCGAGACGCTCGTCACCGAAGCCGTGGAGACCGATGCGCAGGGCGTGCTCAGTCCGGCGCGCGAATGAGGGGCGTGGGTGCGGCCGTGCCCGGCTGCACCCTTTAACGCGTAGAGAATTTCGCCCCCAAGTTTTACTGTTGACTCGCGGTCAGTGCCGACATGATCCGATACGCTGCGCTCACGCGGTCCTCGATGGGGAAGTTTCTGTTGGCGAGCAGCACGACGCCCACGCGCTTTGCTGGCACAAATGCAACGTAAGCGCCAAAGCCATTCGTGGAACCGGTCTTGTTGATCCACACGTCCTGCTGCGGCGCGAGCGGCGGCTCGATTGCCGTGGCCGGCGTCGGCGTCACGGCCATAGAGGGCGCATTGCCTTCGTGCAAGGTGTCCAACGTGACCGGATACGGATATTGCTCCCATATCAGGTCCTGAGTCAGTGGACCGGCCTTGAAATAGCCCGTGTGCGTGGCGGTAATCGCGCGCTGAAGGGTGTCGTCAACCCGTATCAGGTTCATGTTCGCCTGAACGAAGCGGACCATGTCGGCAGCGGTGGTTCGCACGCCATAGGCTTCGTCCGCGAGAACGCCGCCTTTCATGCGGATCGGCGCACCGGCATTCGTATAGCCTTGGGCATAGTCGGACATTCTCGCCGCCGGCACGTGGATGTAACTGTCCGTCATACCGAGCGCGGGAAAGATGCGCTGTTCAAGCAGCGACGCATAACTGCCGCCCATGCTTTTCGCGGTAATCAGCCCCAATGTACCAATGCCGGGGTTGGCATAAGTGCGGTAAGTGCCCGGCGCGTAGGCCGGTTTCCAGGCGCTGAAGTACTGCAGCAACTGAGCGTTGTCATGTATGCCGTCCGGCACCTGAAGCGGCAGACCGCCAGGCGTGTGCGTGCCCAGGTTCAACAGACTCACCTTGCCGAATGCAGTACCGCGCAGTGACGGCAAGTACCGCTGCGTGTCATCGGAGAGATTCATCTTGCCGTTCAGTTGCGCATACGCGGCAAGCGTCGCGGTAAACGTCTTGCTCACCGAGCCGACTTCGAACAGCGTGCGCTGCGTGACCGGCTTGCCCGTTTCGGTCGACGCCACGCCATAGTCGAAAACGTACGTCTTGCCGTTGGCGATCACGCCGATCGCCATGCCGGGCACATGGTGTTTCTGCATGAGCGGCGTGACCGTCGAGTCGACCACAGCTTTGATCGCGCCTGGTGCATCGTTTGCTGCGAGGCTTGTCGTGCTAGTCGTGCTGAGCGCAAAGACGGCGCACGCCATCACGCTAATGACTCCTGGCTTCATTGCTGCGTTTTCCTTGAATTGTTGTTGACCGGTGGGCTGACGCAGCACTATCCGCGCTTCCAGCCGCACTGACAATCGAGGAAAACTTGCGGGAAGGCCAAGAAAAAATGATGGGTGGAAAGAACGCCGCGCTACTTTCCGCCACAGAAATACGCTCGAGCCCCGCTGCGCAGATCAGACCGTGGCGCGCTCGCGCTTTCTGGACGGTGCGCCGTTAGCGACGAAGTAGGGCGTGTCTACCCGCGCCAGTGGCTCGCGTCCGCGAATCCGGTCTGCGATTTTTTCGGCCAGCATGATGGTTGGCGCGTTGAGGTTGCCGGTGGTGATGCGCGGCATGATGGATGCGTCGACCACACGCAGTCCCTGCATGCCATGCACGCGTCCTTCGTTGTCCACCACGGCCATGTCGTCGTAGCCCATCTTGCACGAGCATGAAGGATGAAATGCCGTCTCGGCGCGCTCCCGTACAAATGCGTCGAGTTGTGCGTCGGTAGTGAGTTCTGCGCCTGGATTGAGTTCGCGTCCACGATAACGGTCCAGCGCCGGCTGCCGCATGATCTCCCGCGTGATGCGAATGCCGTCGCGGAACTCGCGCCAGTCGAGCGGATCGGCCATATAGTTGAAAAGAATGCTGGGATGGGCCGCCGGGTCGCGCGAGGTCAGCTTCACGCGGCCACGGCTCGGCGAGCGCATCGAGCCGACGTGCGCCTGGAAACCATGCATTTTGATCGCATTGGAGCCGTTGTAGTTGATGGCCACGGGCAGAAAGTGATACTGGATGTTGGGCCACAAATCGTCGTCGCGTGTACGGATGAAACCGCCCGCTTCGAACTGATTGCTCGCGCCGATGCCGGTGCCGTTCAGCATCCATTCGAGTCCGATGGCCGGTTGGTTCCACCACTGCAACGCGGGGTAGAGGGACACAGGCTCCTTGCATTCGTACTGGATATACATCTCCAGATGATCCTGCAGGTTTTCGCCGACGCCGGGCAGATCGTGCACGAGCGGAATGTCCAGTTCCCGCAGCCATGTGGAGCGGCCTACGCCGGAACGTTGCAGCAATTGCGGCGACGCGATCGCGCCGCTGCACACCAGTACTTCGCGGCGCGCGTGCGCATTGACGCAAGCGCCGCCATGCAGATACGCGACGCCCACCGCGCGTTTGCCGGAGAACAGCACGCGGTCGGTCAGCGCGTGTGTGACGATGGTCAGATTCGGCCGCGTCTTCGCACGGTCCAGATAACCGCGCGCGGTGCTCGCACGCCGGCCGTTCGAAGTGACCGTGCGATCCATCGGGCCAAAGCCTTCCTGTTGATAGCCGTTCAGATCGTCGGTGCGCGCAAAGCCCGCCTGCACGCCTGCTTCCACCATGGCGGCAAACAGCGGATTATTGCCGGGCTTGCTGGTGGTCACGTGCACCGGACCGTCGCCGCCGTGGTAAGCATTGGGGCCTATGTCGCGCGTTTCGGCCTTGCGGAAATACGGCAGGCAGTCCAGATAAGTCCAGTTTTCGAGGCCGCGATGCTCGGCCCAGCCGTCGTAATCGAGCGCATTGCCGCGGATATAGCACATCCCGTTGATCAGCGAGGAGCCGCCCAGTCCCTTGCCGCGGCCGCATTCCATGCGACGGTCGTTCATATGCGGCTCGGGGTCCGTTTCGTAGGCCCAGTTGTAGCGGCGCCCTTGCAGCGGATAGGCGAGGGCGGCCGGCATCTGCGTGCGGAAATCGAAGCGGTAATCGGGGCCGCCTGCTTCGAGCAGCAGCACGCTCACGTCGGCGTCTTCGGTGAGACGCGACGCCAGCACATTGCCGGCGGAACCCGCGCCGACAACGATGTAATCGTATTCGTTCGAACTCATGGCAGCGCCCTCAGAACACCGGTTGATAGGCACCGAGCTCGACCTGCACGGACTTGATGCGCGTGTAGTGCTCGAGCGTGGTGATGCCGTTTTCGCGGCCCACGCCTGATTGCTTATAGCCGCCTACCGGCATCTCCGCGGGTGACTCGCCCCACGTGTTGATCCAGCAAATGCCTGCTTCCAGCCGATGAATCACGCGATGCGCGCGCGAGAGATTCTCGGTGACGACACCTGCAGCGAGACCATAGGCAGTGCGATTTGCGCGCGCGATGACTTCGTCTTCATCGTCGAATGCGAGGATGCTCATGACCGGGCCGAAGATTTCCTCGCGCACGATGCGCATGTCGTCGCGGCAGGACGTGAACACGGTAGGCTCGACATACTGGCCGCGGCCGAAATGACCTTCATGCAGACGCTTGCCGCCGGCGATCAGGCGTGCGCCTTCCTGTATGCCGCTTTGAATGTAGCCGAGCACCTTCTGCAGTTGCGCGGCGCTCACGAGCGGACCGAAGTTGGTCGTCGCCTCTGTCGGCGCACCCACGCGAATGCGCTTCACGCGTTCGAGTACCAGAGCCTCGAAGCGCTCCAGCACATTGCGCTGCACGAACACGCGCGTGCCGTTCGTGCAGACCTGGCCCGAGCTGAAGAAGTTCGCGCTCATGGCGATGTCGGCGGCACGTTCGAGATTGGCGTCGTCGAAAACCAGCAGCGGGGACTTGCCGCCCAGTTCCATTGTCACTTCCTTGAGCGACGACGCGCCCGCCATCGACATGACTTTCTTGCCGGTTTCCACGCCCCCGGTGAACGAGATCTTGTCGATCTCCGGATGCCCGGCGAGCAGTGCGCCGACCCGGCCGTCGCCTTGCACGACGTTGAAGACGCCCGGCGGCACCCCCGCTTCGCTGTAGATTTCCGCGAGTTTCAGCGCCGTGAGCGGCGTCACTTCGCTCGGCTTGAAGATCATTGCATTGCCCGCGGCAAGCGCCGGCGCCGACTTCCAGCACGCTATCTGAATCGGATAGTTCCATGCGCCAATGCCCGCGCACACCCCGAGCGGTTCGCGCCGCGTGTACACGAACGACGACGGTCGCAGCGGAATCTGCTGACCTTCTATGGCAGTCGCCAGTCCCGCGTAATACTCGATTACGTCCGCGCCGGTGACGATGTCCACCGCCTGCGTTTCCGCAATCGGCTTGCCGGTATCGCGCGTTTCAAGCGCGGCAAGTTCGTCGTTGCGCTCGCGCAGAATCTCGACTGCGCGGCGCAGGATTCGCGAGCGTTGCATGGCCGTGAGCGCGGCCCACGCGCGCTGACCTTCACGCGAAGAGTGCACCGCGCGGTCGACGTCCGCGGCGCTTGCCTGTTGCACGACAGCCAGCGTTTCGCCGGTGGCGGGGTCGACGGTGTCGAAGGTTTCACCGCTGGTCGCCTCGACATAGGCGCCGCCGATATAGAGACGTTGCGTTTCGAATACCGCCATGACTTGCTCCTTGGTAAAGATCTCGCCGGGTTTTTGCGTGCCGCCGCGCAGGCCTGTATGAGGCTACTCGCGTGCCGCCAGAACCAGGTCGATGTATTCGTTTGCCACGCGCAGCGCCGCTTTCGTGTCGAACGGTTCGCCCGACAATGCGCCACGCAGCCACAATCCGTCGATCAAGGCGGCAAGACCGCTGGCCGCGCGCCGCGCTGCGGCGCGCGGCAGCGCTTTCGAAAAGTCCGCGCACAGATTGGAGTTCAGACGGCGCGTATTCACGTACTGCAAGCGCCGCAAGTGCGGCTTGTGCATGCTCTCGGACCAGAACGCGAGCCACGTCTTCATGACGGGCGCACTGGTCTGTTCGGCGTCGAAGTTGGCCGCCACCACCGCGCGCAGCTTCGAGCGCGGGTCGGCCTTCGCCGCGCGCCGCCGCCGCGCGGTGGCCTGCCACAAATCTCGCAGCACGTGACGCATGGTGGCTTCGAGCAGACCGTCCTTGTCGCCGAAGTAGTGGCTGACGATGCCGGTGGAAATGCTCGCGCGCTGCGCAACCGAGGCCAGCGTGGCCCCGGCGAGGCCGGTCTGGTCGATGGTGAGCAGCGTCGCGTCGATCAGCTGAGCGCGGCGGATTTCGCGCATTCCAAGCTTGGGCATGGTGTTGATGTGCAGATTGAGTGACTCGCGGCCGGCAGGCAGTTCGCATGCGCCGCCGGGCCCATTCGCTCGACGCATGGTAGTTTTTTTATATTGAACGGTCAATCAATAAAAAGCGGCCGCGGCCGCCATGTCGGTTGCAGCCAAACCCGTGTCGCGTTCGGTGTAGGTGGCGATGCGCCGCGGGCGCTACGCTCGTTGAACGGCGTGCGGCGCACAGGCCGCGCACCGCTTACAGGACATGGAGACAATCAATGAGCAGCAATCGCGGCGTCGTCTATCTGGGGCAGGGCAAGGTTGAAGTGCAATCCATCGACTATCCGAAGATGGTCGACCCTCGTGGCCGTGCAATCGGTCACGGTGTGATTCTGAAGGTAGTCAGCACGAATATTTGCGGCTCGGACCAGCACATGGTGCGCGGTCGCACCACCGCCGAGGTCGGCCTCGTGCTCGGCCACGAAATTACCGGCGAAGTGATCGAAGTGGGCCGCGACGTGGAAACGCTCGCCATCGGCGACCTGGTCTCGGTGCCGTTCAATGTGGCTTGCGGCCGGTGTCCGACCTGCAAGTCGCAGCATACGGGCGTGTGCCTGAACGTGAATCCTTCGCGCGCGGGCGGCGCGTATGGATACGTGGACATGGGCGGCTGGATCGGCGGCCAGGCCGAGTACGTGATGGTGCCGTACGCCGATTTCAATCTGCTGAAGTTTCCCGACCCCGCGCAGGCCATGGCGAAGATTCGCGACCTGACGTGCCTGTCCGACATTCTGCCCACCGGTTATCACGGCGCGGTAATGGCAGGTGTGAAGCCCGGCGCGACGGTGTATATCGCGGGTGCAGGGCCGGTCGGCATGGCGGCGGCCGCGTCGGCGCGCCTGTTAGGCGCGGCGTGCACGATTGTTGGGGACATGAACGAGGCGCGCCTCGCGCACGCTCGCAAGATGGGTTTCGAAACGGTGGACTTGTCGAAAGACGCGACGCTCGGCGAACAGATCGAGCAGATTCTCGGCAAGCCGGAAGTGGATTGCGCGGTGGATTGCGTGGGCTTCGAGGCGCACGGCCACGGCAGCAGCGGCTCGCATGAAGAGGCGCCAGCCACGGTGCTCAACTCGCTGATGGAAATCACCCGGGCCGCAGGCGCGATCGGCATTCCGGGCCTCTACGTGACCGACGATCCGGGTGCCGTGGACGCCGCCGCGCGCAAGGGCAGCCTGAGCATCCGCTTCGGTCTCGGTTGGGCGAAGTCGCATTCGTTCCACACGGGCCAGACGCCGGTAATGAAGTACAACCACAATCTGATGCAGGCGATCTTGTGGGACCGTCTGCCGATTGCGGACATCGTGAACGTGACGGTGGTGTCGCTCGATCAGGCGCCGGACGGCTATCGCCAGTTCGACGGCGGCGCGCCGCGCAAATTCGTCATCGATCCGCACGGGCTGCTGAAGGCGGCGTGAACGCGTCAGAGTAGAAGTGCGCAATAGAAAACGCGTTGAACGTAAGCCTGTTCAACGCGTTTTTTGCTGATAGGGACGATAGAGTCGAAAAAGGCGCAGCACGGGGCGCTTTTCAGGCCGCCAGCACCGGCGCGGAAGAAAGCGAAGGCGCCTGCTTGCGACGCTCCCGCGTGGGCGCGGTGCCGAATGCATCGCGATAGCTCTTCGAAAAGTGGCAGGCCGACTGGAAGCCGCAGGCCATCGTGATGTTCATGATCGACATATCGGTTTGCAGCAGCAGCTCGCGTGCGCGCCGCAAACGCAGTGTCAGATAGTAGTGCGTCGGCGTCATGCCGAGATGCTCGCGGAAAAGTCGCTGCAACTGACGTTGCGACATGCCGGCGAGGCGTGCCAGTTCCTCGCGCGACAGCGGTTCTTCGATGTTGTTCTCCATCAGCGAGATCACTTCGAACAGCGACTTGTTGGCCGAACCGAGTCGTGCAACAAGCGGCATTTTTTGTTGCGCGCTCGTGTCGCGCACATGCTCGACGATGAACTGCTCGGCGATCTGCGTAACGCGTGCGGTGCCCACGCGCGGCGCGATCAGGTTGAGCATCATGTCGAGCGGCGCGACGCCGCCCGTGCAGGTCACGCGATCGCGGTCCACCACGAACAGTTCTTTCAGAAAGCGCGTGTCGGGAAACTCTTCCTTCAGCGCCGACATGTTCTCCCAGTGAATTGCACATGCATAGCCGGCGAGCAGGCCGGCACGCGCGAGCGCATAAGTGCCGGTACACAGACTGCCGAGCACGCAACCCATGCGTGCAAAACGGCGCAATGCCGACAGATGAGCAGGCGTGGTTGCGCGTTGCACGTCAATGCCGCCGATCACGAACACGATGTCGGGCTGGCCGACGCATTCGACCGGACCGGTGTCGACGGACAGCCCATTGCTCGCGGTCACCGGTCCGCCCTCGGGACTGACGATCGACCAGCGATAAAGCGTCTGTCCCGTCAGGTAGTTCGCCATGCGCAGCACTTCGATCGCATTGGTGAACGCGATCATCGTGAAGTTCGGGACGGGCATGAAGGCGAAATGCGACAGTGACGCCGTGCGATCGGTGGACATGGTGAGGAGTGATTCCTTCGAATCTATAGTGTCGCGTCGCTGGGGGGAGCAGCGACCTATGTAATTTTGAGTACTAGCGCAACTACCATGCCATCAGGCTAAACCCTTGGTTGTCGTTGCTTGCGCGTCGGCGGCGCCGCGAATAGCGGCACAACCGGCACCACAACAGCGCTGCGGCTATCACGCGTCGCACCGCGAGTGCGCATTGCGTTCAGCCGCGGTGCAGCATTGCCTTTTCCGCGAACGATCGTGCGATGCACCTTCGCGGTCGTACGTTCGGCGCATGCATTAATGGTTAACCAGCGCTTTTCACCAGTGACTAAACCGCCTGCGCCTATTGCGCAAAGGCGGTTTCCCGCGCGACTTGTCGAAAATGGTCGCCTATGGCGGAAAAGGTAAAGAACGCGTCTGAATTCATAAATTGACGCGCCAAGCAAGCGTCAAGAATAGACGTACGCAATCCGGCGGCGGCAGGGCAGAAACGACGGCCTGTCAATGCTTGCCGCGCCTAACGTCAACGACTCTACGGACCTTCCATGTCGAACCCGAATCCTTTCTTTGAAGATTCGCTCTCCGCGCGCGATGCAGCGGTGCGCGGCGCAATTCTGAAAGAACTCGAACGCCAGCAGTCGCAAGTCGAACTGATCGCGTCGGAAAACATCGTGTCGCGCGCGGTGCTCGAAGCGCAAGGCTCGGTTCTGACCAACAAGTATGCCGAAGGTTATCCGGGCAAGCGTTACTACGGCGGTTGCGAATATGTCGACGAGATCGAGACGCTCGCGCTGGATCGCATCAAGCAGCTCTTTAACGCAAAGTTCGCGAACGTACAGCCGCATTCGGGTGCGCAGGCCAACGGCGCGGTCATGCTCGCGCTGGTGAAGCCGGGCGACACGGTGCTTGGCATGTCGCTCGACGCGGGCGGTCACCTCACGCACGGCGCGAAGCCGGCGCTTTCCGGCAAGTGGTTCAACGCGGTGCAGTATGGCGTGAATCGCGACACGCTGCTGATCGACTACGAGCAGATCGAAGAACTCGCGCAGCAGCACAAGCCCGCGTTGCTGATTGCCGGCTTTTCCGCTTATCCGCGCGCGCTGGATTTCAAGCGGTTGCGCGCGATTGCCGACGGCGTCGGCGCGAAGCTGATGGTGGACATGGCCCACATCGCGGGCGTGATTGCGGCGGGACGTCATGCGAATCCGGTCGAACATGCTCACGTGGTCACGTCGACCACGCACAAGACCTTGCGCGGCCCGCGCGGCGGCTTTGTGCTGACGAATGACGAAGAGATTGCGAAGAAGATCAACTCGGCGGTGTTCCCAGGCTTGCAAGGCGGCCCGCTGATGCATGTGATCGCCGGCAAGGCGGTCGCATTCGGCGAAGCGCTGCAACCGGACTTCAAGACCTACATCGACAGTGTGCTCGCCAACGCGCAGGCGCTCGGCGAAGTGCTGAAAAACGGCGGCGTGGATCTGGTCACGGGCGGCACGGACAACCATCTGCTGCTGGTCGATTTGCGTCCCAAGGGTCTGAAGGGCAATCAGGTCGAGCAGGCGCTGGAGCGGGCGGGCATTACGTGCAACAAGAACGGCATTCCGTTCGATACGGAAAAGCCGACCGTCACCTCGGGCGTGCGCCTGGGCACGCCGGCCGGCACGACGCGCGGCTTCGGCGTGAACGAGTTCCGCGACGTGGGCCGCCTGATCGTGGAAGTGCTGGACGCGCTGCGCGAGCACCCCGAAGGCCATGCAGCCACTGAACAACGCGTGCGCCGCGAGATCTTTGCGCTGTGCGAGCGCTTCCCCATCTACTGAGAACGCCTGGAGCAAACGATGAGCAATCTGCACGAAAACAGCATCATCATCGACGGTCTGAACATTTCGAAGTTCGAGCGCTCGGTGTTCGAGGACATGCGCAAGGGCGGCGTGACGGCGGTGAACTGCACCGTGTCGGTGTGGGAGAGCTTCCAGAAGACGGTCGACAACATTGCCGAGATGAAGCAGCAGATCCGCGAATATGGCGAGATTCTCACGCTCGTGCGTACGACCGACGACATTTTCCGCGCGAAGAAAGAGAACAAGACGGGCATTATTTTCGGCTTCCAGAATGCACACGCGTTCGAAGACAACCTTGGCTATATCGAGGCATTCAAGGATCTCGGCGTGAACGTGGTGCAGCTTTGCTACAACACGCAGAACCTGGTCGGCACCGGTTGCTATGAGCGCGACGGCGGCCTGTCGGGCTATGGCCGGGAAGTGATTCAGGAGATGAACCGCGTTGGCATCATGGTCGATCTCTCGCATGTGGGCGGCAAGACTTCGTCGGAAGCAATTGCGGCTTCGAAAAAGCCGGTGTGCTATTCGCACTGCTGCCCGTCGGGCCTCAAAGAGCATCCGCGCAACAAGAGCGACGAGCAGTTGAAAGAGATTGCAGACGCGGGCGGTTTTGTCGGCGTCACGATGTTTGCGCCGTTTCTCAAGCGCGGCGCGGACGCGACTGTCGACGACTACCTCGAGGCAATCGAATACGTGGTCGATCTGATCGGCGAAGACCAGGTCGGCATCGGCACCGACTTCACGCAAGGCTACAGCACCGAATTCTTCGACTGGATCACGCACGACAAGGGCCGCTATCGCCAGTTGACGAACTTCGGCAAGGTCGTGAACCCGGAAGGGATTCGCACCATAGGCGAGTTTCCGAATCTGACCGCCGCCATGGAGCGCGCGGGCTGGAGCGAGACACGCATCAAGAAGATCATGGGCGAGAACTGGGTGCGGGTTTTCGGCGAAGTGTGGAAGGTCTGAGCCCGCACCTCGTTTAGCCAAACAAATCACCCTATAAAAAGCGGAGTCCCCACATGCAACCCCAACTGCCTATCGACGTCGATCCGAACACCGGCGTCTGGACCACCGACGCGTTGCCGATGCTATACGTGCCGCGTCATTTCTTCACCAACAACCATACGGCCGTTGAAGAAGCGCTCGGCGCCGAGACGTATGCAGAGATTCTGTACAAGGCCGGCTACAAGTCGGCGTACTTCTGGTGCGACAAGGAAGCGAAGCAGCACGGCATTGCCGGCATGGCGGTGTTCGAACACTACCTGAAGCGGTTGTCGCAGCGCGGCTGGGGCATCTTTACGATCGCGGAAGCGGACCCGTCCACTTCGCACGCGCGTATCGAACTGCACCATTCGTCGTTCGTGCTCGCACAGCCTGGCAAGGTGGGCAAGCTGTGCTACATGTTCGCCGGCTGGTTCGCGGGCGCCATGGATTGGGTCAACGACACGGCGCCCGATTCGTCGCGCAAGGGCCCGCGCTCGGAATCTCGCGAAGCGAGTTGCGCAGCGGAAGGCCACGATCATTGCGTGTTCGAAGTGTCGCCGCTCGCCGCGTGACGCACTGAGTACCAGGCCTTCACTGCTCACGGCATAGCACTACCAGTCATATCATTCCGAGGTCGATCGCAATGCGTTACCCGAACCTTTTCAAGCCTCTCACGCTGAACAAGCTGACCTTGCGCAACCGCATCGTCAGCACCGCGCATGCTGAGGTGTATGCGGAGCCGGGCGGCTTGCCTGGCGACCGTTATATCCGCTACTACGAAGAAAAGGCCAAGGGTGGCGTGGGCCTCGCGGTGTGCGGCGGATCGAGCCCGGTGTCGATCGACAGTCCGCAAGGCTGGTGGAAGTCGGTGAATCTGTCGACCGACAAGATTATCGACCCGCTCGCGCGCCTCGCCGAATCGATGCATACGCATGGCGCGAAGATCATGATTCAGGCCACGCACATGGGCCGCCGCTCGGCGTTTCATGGCGAGCACTGGCCGCATCTGATGTCGCCGTCGGGCGTGCGCGAACCGGTGCACCGCGGCAATGCGAAGATCATCGAGGTGGAAGAGATCCGCCGCATCATCACCGACTTTGCCGCGGCCGCAAAACGCGTGAAAGACGCCGGCATGGACGGCGTCGAAATCTCCGCGGCGCACCAGCATCTGATCGATCAGTTCTGGAGCCCGCGTACCAACTTCCGCACCGACGAGTGGGGCGGCTCGCTTGAAAACCGTCTGCGCTTCGGCGTGGAAGTACTGAAAGCCGTGCGCGAAGCAGTAGGCCCTGATTTTTGCGTTGGCTTGCGCATGTGCGGCGATGAGTTCCATGAAGACGGGCTCGATCACGAGCAACTCAAAGAAATCGCCCAGGCAATGAGCGAAAGCGGCCTGATCGATTATCTCGGCGTGATCGGTTCAGGTGCGGACACGCACAATACGCTCGCCAACTGCATGCCGCCGATGGCGTTGCCGCCCGAGCCGTTCGTGCATCTGGCAGCGGGCATCAAGTCGGTCGTGAAGATTCCGGTCATGCATGCTCAGAGCATTCGCGACGCGGGCCAGGCCGAGCGGCTGCTCGCAAGCGGCATGGTTGATCTCGTCGGCATGACGCGTGCGCAGATTGCGGACCCGCACATGGTGATCAAGATCCGCGACGGCCGCGAAGACGAAATCAAGCAATGCGTCGGCGCGAACTATTGCATCGACCGCCAGTACAACGGCTTGGACGTGCTGTGCGTGCAGAACGCGGCGACCTCGCGCGAAGCGACCATGCCGCATGTGATCGCGCGCACGAGCGGGCCGAAGCGCAAAGTGGTCGTGGTCGGCGCGGGCCCGGCGGGACTCGAGGCGGCTCGCGTCGCCAGGTCGCGTGGTCATGACGTCGTGCTGTTCGAGAAGAACGATTACGTGGGCGGTCAGATCATGCTCGCGGCAAAGGCGCCGCAGCGCGAGCAGATGGCAGGCATTGTCCGCTGGTTCGACATGGAGACGAAGCGCCTCGGCGTAGACCGGCGCCTCGGTGTCGCTGCCGACGAAAAGACCATCATGAACGAGAAGCCGGACATCATCGTGCTGGCAACGGGCGGCTCGTCGTTCACCTCGCAGGTCGCGGCGTGGGGCGTCGAAGAAGGTCTCGCGGTCAGCTCGTGGGACGTGCTATCCGGCAAGGTTGAACCCGGCAAGAACGTGCTCGTTTATGACGGCGTCAGCACGCACGCGGGTGCGGGCGTCGCGGACTTCATGTCGAGCCGCGGCTCGAACGTGGAGATCGTCACGCCCGACGTGAAGGTCGCCGACGATGTGGGCGGCACAACGTTCCCGATCTTCTACCGGCGCCTCTATGCGCAAGGCGTCATACACACGCCGAATTACTGGCTCGACAAGGTGTACGAAGAAGACGGCAAGAAGATCGCCGTGATTCGCAACGAGTACACCGAGGAGCAGGAAGAGCGCGCCGTGGATCAGGTGGTGATCGAAAACGGCAGCACGCCGAACGACGCGCTCTACTGGAAGCTCAAGCCCGAGTCGGTGAATCGCGGCCAGGTGGACGTGCACAAGCTCTTTGCGTCCGAGCCGCAGCCTTCGCTCTCGGAGCAGCTCGGCAATGGACGCTTCCTGCTGTTCCGTGTGGGCGACTGCATTTCCATGCACAACATTCACGGCGCGATCTACGACGCGCTGCGCCTTTGCAAGGACTTCTGACGATGAGCCCCGTATCTGTCATCACCGTGCTGTTGTGGTTGTCGATGGCGGGTCTGGCGTTTGCGCTCGCAAAGCGCGCCGCCTACTGGCGCGAGGGTCGCGCAACCGCGGCGGGTGCGTACGGCTGGGCCAATCTGCTGTCCATTCCGAAGCGCTATTTCGTCGACCTGCATCATGTGGTTGCGCGCGATCCGTACATTGCGAAAACCCACGTCGCGACGGCGGGCGGCGCGATCCTCGCGATCGCGCTCGTGTTCGTCAACTACGGTCTCGCGATCTACTCGCCGTGGCTCGACAAGCTCATCTTTCTTGCCGCGCTCGTGATGCTGGTGGGCGCCGTGTTCGTCTGGCGCCGCCGGCATGGCGCGAAGGCTGTGCCCGCGCGGCTCTCGCGGGGGCCGTGGGATCACCTGCCTTTGCTGCTCGGCTCGTTTGCGCTTGGCCTCGTGCTGTTCGTGGCGCTGCCCGCTGCCGCGATGTCGGGTGCGCTCGCCATCATCGTCGCGCTGCTGATTGCAGTGGGCGCGTTCACGATGACTTTCGGCGCGGCGCGCGGCGGTCCGATGAAACATGCGCTCGCGGGTCTGTTGCACCTCGCGTTTCATCCGCGTCAGGAGCGTTTTGCCGAGCGAAACGACAAGGACGTGGTGCCGCCTACCGCGTTAAAGGCGCCGCTTCTCGACGCGAAAGAATATGGCGTCGGCAAGCCGGTGGAATTCCGCTGGAACCAGTTGCTCAGTTTCGATGCCTGCGTGCAATGCGGCAAATGCGAAGCGGCATGTCCCGCGTTCGCGGCCGGCCAGCCGCTCAACCCGAAGAAGCTGATTCAGGATCTGGTGACGGGCATGGTGGGCGGCACGGACGCCCAGTACGCGGGCAGCCCCACGCCGGGCATTCCCGTAGGCAAGCATGCGGGCGCGCCGCAAAAGCCCTTGATTTCCAGCCTGATCGAAGCGGAGACGCTGTGGTCGTGCACCACCTGCCGCGCTTGCGTGCAGGAGTGTCCGATGCTGATCGAGCATGTCGATGCAATTGTCGATATGCGCCGCAATCAGACGCTCGTGGAAGGCACGGTGCCCGGCAAGGGCCCGATCACGCTGGCGAATCTGCGCGAAACAGGCAGTTCGAACGGTTATGACATCGGCGCGCGTTACGACTGGGCCGTCGATTTGCAGGTGCAGGTCGCTCAGCCGGGGCGTCGCGTGGACGTGCTGCTGATCGCCGGAGAAGGCGCATTCGACATGCGTTATCAACGCACGCTGCGCGCCCTCGTCAAGGTACTTAATCGTGCGGGTGTCGACTATGCGGTGCTGGGCGGCGTGGAAACCGATACCGGCGACACGGCCCGGCGTCTTGGCGACGAAGCCACCTTCCAGCAACTCGCCGGCAAGCTGATCGGCACGCTTTCGCAGTATTCGTTCGGCAAGATCGTGACTGCCGACCCGCATGTGCTGCACAGCCTGCGCAACGAATACCGCGCATTGGGCGGCTTTTACGAGGTCCAGCATCACACCGCGTTGATCGACGAACTCGTTGCCAGTGGCAAGCTGTCGCCGCGCGCGACTGCCGCATACGCGGATCGCAAGATCACTTATCACGATCCATGCTACCTCGGCCGTTACAACGGGGAGACCGAGGCGCCGCGCCGCGTGTTGAAGAGCATCGGCATCAAGGTGGTCGAAATGGAACGTAACGGCATGCGCGGGCGTTGCTGCGGCGGTGGCGGCGGCGCGCCGTTGACCGACATTCCCGGCAAGCGGCGCATTCCCGACATCCGTATTGACGACGCTCGCGGCATTGGCGCGGAAATCGTCGCCGTAGGTTGCCCGAATTGTACGGCGATGCTCGAAGGCGTGGTGGGACCGCGTCCCGAAGTGCTGGACGTCGCCGAACTGGTTGCAGCGGCGCTGGAGTAACGCGATGAACACACTCAAACGAATCAATCCGCGTCGGCCGTTCACGGTGACGGCAGACGGCCTGAGGCGCATCACGTTGGGCATGACCGGCGTGGCGGGCGCAATGGAGTTTGCGGCCGCCGGCGCGGCGCATCGCGACCAGCCGAAGCCGCGCCGCACGACGGCCGCCGCGCAGCACGTGATGCTGGTCGCGGCGCATGCGGACCGCGGCGCGCTCGACGAGCACGCGCGTCAGACGCTCGCAGCCGCCGCTTTGGTTGCGCACGCATCGACCGAAATCGTGCTGCTGGTGTTCGGCGAATTCACGGGCGACGCGGCCGCGCTCGGCGCGGACAAGCTGATCGAACTGCCCACGTTCGATCGACGCAAGTTCGCACCGGCGGATGAACTGAACGCGCTTGCCGCGTGCGTCGCGGCCTATGCACCCATACACGTATTTCTGCCCGACAACGCGAGCGGTGACGGCGACCTCGGCCGCCGTTATGCCGCCGCCGCGAATGCGAGTGTTGCGACGCATGTCGTGGAAATAGACGCGTCGCACGTGGCGGCTTACGTGCATGCAAATACCGCTTTCGCTTCGCGCACGCTGCCTGAAGTGATCTTGCTCGCGCCCAATGCGGTGGATCCCAAACTGCCGTTCGTCGGCGCGGGAGAACGCGTGGCGTGGCATTTCGAGGGCGAGTCTGCAGCCGCGCAAGGCAAGCTGCGGGATCTCGGCATCGAGGAAATGGATGCGGCGCAACTCGCGCTCGAGGAGGCGGATTTCATCGTTTCCGCCGGTAACGGCGTGAGCGACGTGCCCGCATTCGAGCGTCTTGCGGCCACGTTGGGCGCGGCGATCGGCGCGAGCCGCGTGGCCGTGGACGACGGCAAGTTCACCCGCGACAAGCAGATCGGCGCGACCGGCAAGACAGTTGAGGCGAGCGTGTACATCGCGTTCGGCATTTCCGGCGCAGTGCAGCATTTGCAGGGCATCAAGGATTGCCGTCACGTCATTGCCGTGAACCTCGACGCAAGCGCGCCGATTGCGAAGCGAGCGAATCTCACCGTCATTGCGGACGCGCAGGAAACCATCGCGGCGCTGAACGATGCGGCCGCCGCGGCGCGCTCCGCGCGCGGCACGGGCGCCGCATTACTCAATTCGAAGGCCGTCGCGGAAGGAGCGCTCGCATGAAAATCGCCGTACTCGTTTCCGTGGGGCGGCATCCCGTGAGCGGGGTTGCGCGTTACAGCCGCAACGACGCCGCCGCGCTGACACTGGCGTTGTCGCTCGCGAAGCAGCAGAACGCGACGCTCGACGTGCTGCATGCGGGCGACCCGACCAATCCCGCGTTGCAGGAATACCTCGCGCTAGGCGCACGCTCGGTGGAAGTGCTCGCGGCTGGCGACGCAGGCGCCCCTGAAGCGGATGCGTCGGCGCTGCTCGCCGCGCGTCTTGCCGGCTACGACCTCGTGCTGACCGGCACGCGTGCGGAAGGCGGATTCGACAGCGGCATGTTCCCGTATCGCGTGGCTAATGCGCTTGGTACGCCGCTTGTCGGCGCAGCAGTCGACGTGACGTTGAAGGACGGTTGCGCGCAAGTGCGCCAATTCATGCCGAAGGGTTTGCGCAGACGCGTCGAGGTTGAACTGCCCGCGCTGATCGCCGTGCATCCAATGGCAAACGCCACGCCGACCTATGCTTACGCACGAATGCGCGAAGGCACGATTCGCCCGGTTTCCAGCGGTGCAAAAAGCCCGCGCGCGAACGCAGCCGAGCCGGCGTGGACGATTCGCCCAGCCACCGCCAAACCCGTGCGTCTTGCCGCCGCCGAAAAGCGCTCCGGCCATGCCCGCATGCTTTCGGCGACCACGACGGAAAGCCGCGGCGGCAGCGTCGTAATTGAAGGGAGTTCCGTCGAAAAAGCACAAGTGATTCTCGCGTATTTGCGCGAGCATCAACTCGTGGATTACTGATTCCCGGTTCAGGCGAGCATGCGCCCAGGAGGGCCTGGCGCGGCGCCAGACGTGACACGCAACGGAGCACACAATGAAAGTTTCCGCAGACGTTCGCGCAATGATCGAACGCCGCAAGAAGAATTACACGCTGGAAGCGCCGTTCTATACGAGCGAAGACATCTTCGCGCTCGACATGGACGCAATTTTCCGGCAGCACTGGATCCAGGTCGCGGTCGAGCCGGACGTGCCCGAACCGGGCGATTACATCACGGTCGAGCTCGGTCAGGATTCCATTCTGATTGTCCGCGACGACGACATGCAGGTGAGGGCGTTCCACAACGTGTGCCGTCACCGCGGCGCGCGCCTGTGCAATACCGACAAGGGCTCGCTTGGCAACATCGTGTGTCCGTACCACAGCTGGACGTATAGCCTGACCGGCGACCTGATGTTCGCGGAGCATATGGGCGATCAGTTCGACCGCTGCAAGCACAGTTTGAAGAAAGTGCACGTGGAGAACCTTGCGGGTCTCATCTTCATCTGTCTCGCGGACAACCCGCCTGCGGACTTCTCCGTGATGCGCGCTGCGATGGAGCCGTACCTGCTGCCTCACGATCTGGCCGGCTGCAAGATCGCGGCTTCGATCGACATTATCGAAGAAGGCAACTGGAAGCTCACGATGGAGAACAATCGCGAGTGCTATCACTGCGTCGCGAACCATCCCGAGTTGACCATTTCGCTTTACGAATACGGCTTTGGTTATCAACGCACGCCGGCCAATGAAGAGGGTATGGCGGCTTTTGAAGAGACGGTTGCGCGGCGCACCGCGCAATGGGAAGCGATGAAGCTGCCGTCGGCGGAAATCGAACGGCTCGCAGATCTCGTCACCGGTTTTCGCACGCAACGTCTGCCGCTCGATCGCGACGGGGAATCGCAGACGATGGACGCCAAAGTCGCGTCGAAGAAACTGCTCGGCGGCTTCGAGCAGGCCGATCTCGGCGGACTGTCTTTCTGGACGCAGCCGAATTCGTGGCATCACTTCATGAGCGATCACATCGTGAGCTTCTCGGTGATTCCGCTCTCGGCCGGCAAGACACTCGTGCGCACGAAGTGGCTCGTTCACAAGGACGCACGCGAAGGCATCGACTACGACGTGAACAATCTCACGGCGGTATGGCGTGCGACCAACGATCAGGACCGCGCGCTCGTCGAATACTCGCAACGCGGCGCATCGAGCAGCGCCTATGAACCGGGTCCGTATTCGCCGTTCACGGAAGGTCTCGTGGAGAAGTTCTGCGAATGGTATATCGGCCGCATCGCGGATTACAGCAATGCACCGCAAACGCATGATGCCACGCCGGCCAATCGCGGCGAGAACGTCGTGTCCTTCGTGCGCTGAGCACACGAGCGCAACCAGGAGCGGGAGAAAACAATGATGCGCGATCAGGCGACGTTCCAGCCAGGCGCCAAGCCGGGTTCGAGCCCTGCAACAAGCCGTGTTACGCAGCCGCGCTTCTGGGACGCGCTGCCTGCGCGGTGGAACAGCGATCTCGACGACACGCTGGTGTGCTGTCACGTCCGGCAGGAAACGCATGACGTGAAGAGCTTTTTCTTTCGTGCGCCCACTGAACGGGCGTTCGTGTTCGAGCCGGGGCAGTTCATCACGCTCGAGCTCGACATAGACGGCGAGACGATCAACCGCTGCTATACCATCTCGTCACCGCCCACGCGACCGCACACCATTTCGATTACGGTGAAGCGCGTGCCGGGCGGCAAGGTGTCGAACTGGCTACACGACAATCTGCAGGTGGGCGGCCAGGTTCGCGTACTTGGACCGGCTGGGGAATTCACCTGTGCCCGCCACCCGGCGCGCAAGTTTCTGTTTCTGTCGGCGGGTTCGGGCATCACGCCCTTGATGTCGATGAGCCGCGCGCATCATGAGCTCGGTCAGGACAGCGACATCGTTTTCGTACACAGCGCCCGCACTCCTGACGACATCATCTTCGCACGCGAGCTCGATCTGATTGCGTCGAATCACGCGCATTTCCGCACGGCGTTTGTGTGCGAACGTGTCGGTGCGCGCACGAATTGGCCTGGCGTCACAGGCTTTCTCACGTTGCCGCTGCTCAAGCTGATCGCGCCGGACTTTCTCGAGCGCGAGATCTTTACCTGCGGTCCCGCGCCTTATATGCAGGCGGTGCGTAATCTTCTCGCCGAGGGCGGGTTCGACCGCAGCCATTATCACGAGGAAAGCTTTTCGTTCGAGACGGTCAGCGAAGTCGCCGCGCAGTTGACGACCGCTCACGTCGGCGACGTACTGCAAGCCGTGCCGGAACCCGTCGCTGCGGATAGCTTCGTGGAGGCGCGAGAACGGGCGCCGGCTTTCGAGCCCGCTCCCGCCGCGCCCGAAACTGAAACGCGCTACAAGGTGAGCTTCACGAAAAGCAATCGCGAGATCGAATGCGGCAGCGGCCAGCACGTATTGGACGCGGCGAAAAAAGCGGGCGTGCGTCTGCCGGCATCGTGCACGCAGGGTATGTGTGGCACCTGCAAAGTCAAACTGGTGTCCGGCGAAGTGGCGATGAAACACGCGGGCGGCATTCGTCAGCGGGAAATCGACCAGGGCATGGTGCTGCTGTGCTGCAGTAAGCCGCTCAGCGATCTCGTGGTGGAGAAATAACCGGCGCGAGCGCCAGAAAAAGGCTTGCTGCAAGGCGTGCAGGAAGACCACGAGCCAGGTCGCGTGCGGACAACTGCATGTCGCAAAACAACGTTACCTGGCAATTCTGGCTGGCGATTCTAAATGCTCATTGGGTTGTTTGTGGAAGTGAACGGGAGAATGGCGATGAGACTGATCAGAAAGATATTGGTGTTGAGCACCCTGAGCGCGGCGCTCGCCGCAAGCAGCGTGAGCGTTTCGGCGGACACGAAGCCGACCATCAAGATCGGCTACGTGGAGGGCTGGGATGACAGCGTCGCGACGTCGAACGTGGCCGCGCGCGTGATCGAAAAGCGTCTTGGCTATCAGGTGCAACTCGTGCCGGTCGCGGCCGGCGTGATGTGGCAGGGCGTGGCGCGCGGCGACCTGGACGCAACCTTGTCCGCCTGGCTGCCGGTCACGCATGGCGCGTACTGGAACAATTTCAAGGACAAGGTGGTCGACCTCGGCGCAAACTTCAATGACGCGAAAATCGGACTGATCGTGCCAGAAAATCTGGACGTGAAGACGGTGGGCGATCTGGAAGCGAAGAAGGCCGAATTCGGCTCGCGCATTGTCGGCATCGACGCAGGTGCCGGCGTGATGCAGAAGACCAGCGAAGCAATCAAGGCCTACGGCCTCGACTACAAGCTCATGCCGAGCTCCGGTAGTGCGATGACTGCGGAACTCGCGCGTTCTGAAGCGGCCAGCAAGCCCATTATCGTGACTGGCTGGAAGCCGCACTGGATGTTTGCGAAATACAAGCTGAAATTCCTCGACGATCCGAAGAAGGTGTTCGGCGAAGCGGAGCACGTCGACACCGTTGTCAATCCGGAGCTGGAGAAAAAGGCGCCTCAGGTCGTGTCGTTCCTGAAGAAATTCCAGTGGAAGCCGGGCGAGATCGACAGCGTGATGCTCGCCACGCAAAACGGCGAAAAGCCGACCGCCGCCGCGGATGCGTGGATCGGTGCGCATGGCGACCGGGTAGATAGCTGGGTGAAATAATTCAGCCTGTTTCGCCGCAGCATGTGATACAGAAACACGCCGCTTATCAAAAGCGGCGTGTTTTTTTGTGCTTTGAAATTCGTGGGCTTACGGCAACAACTATCGCAACACTATTGCAGCACGACAGTCCTGTCGCCGTTGATAAACACGCGCCGCTCGATAAATGCCTTCACCGCGCGTGCAAGCGTGATGCATTCAACGTCGCGCCCGGTAGCAAGCAGCCGCTCAGGGCTGTACGAATGATCGACACGCTCGACCTCCTGCTCGATGATCGGACCTTCGTCGAGATCGTCCGTCACAAAGTGTGCGGTTGCGCCGATCAGTTTGACCCCGCGCGTATGAGCCTGGTGATACGGCTTCGCCCCCTTGAAGCCAGGCAGAAACGAATGATGAATGTTGATTGCGCGCCCGGCGAGGGCACGGCTCGTCTCGCCGGAAAGAATCTGCATGTAGCGCGCGAGAATCATCAGTTCGGCACCGGAAGTCTCGAACAGATCTAGCAGACGCGCTTCCTGCTGCGGCTTCGTTTCGGCCGAGACCGGCAGATGATGAAACGGCAAGCCATGCTGCGCGGCCATTGGTTCCAGGTCGCGATGATTCGAGCCTATGCCGACAATGTCCATTTTCAGCTCGCCCATTCGCCACCGGAACAGAAGGTCCGCGAGACAGTGCTCGAGCTTCGAGACCATGATCAGAACTTTGGGTCGCGTGCCGACGTCATGCATTGCCCACGTCATATGAAAGCGCTCGGCAATGGGTCTGAACTCGTGTTTGAGCGCTGCACTATTCAGCGTCTCCTTGCTGTCTACACCGTGAAAAACGCAGCGTACGAAAAAGCGTTCGCTGAGTTCGTCGTCGAAAACGGTGAGTTCGTCGATATAGCAATGATGCCGGTCGAGAAAGCCGACAACGGCGGCAACCTGGCCCGCGGCGCTCGGGCACGCAACGGTGAGAACCAGTTGGTCAGGACGGGAATCGGCGGACATGCGCTCTCCACAGAGACAATAGATTCATGCCACAAAGCGCGGCATGTATCGTCGCAGTAGACCAAATCGGCACTGGGCGCGGATAGAAGCGAATCGCCGCAGCAATGGAACGGGAGCGTCAGACTGTCACTCGGCGTCGAGCCCGCATTCTCCCAGCAGCCATTGGCGGAAAGCGTCCACTGCCGGCGTGGCCGCGCGTTGTGTGACCAGCATGTAGCCGCGCTCGGTGACTACCGGCGCATCGAACAGTTCGACCAGTTGCCCTGTGGCGAGCAGTTCGTCGACGAGCGGCGCCCAGCCGAGCGCAACGCCTTGACCCATGATGGCCGCATGCGCGACCAGTGTGAAGCTGTTGAACGTGATGCCCCGATGTGCAGCGGGCGCGGTGAGGTCATGCGCCGCGAACCAGTCGGCCCACGACAGCCAGCGCGCCGGTTGCGTGGGCTCGAGATGAAGTAGCGGCAGCACGAGCAGTTCGGACGGCGATGCGAGAGGGGGATGCGCGGCAAAAAACGCGGGACTGCACACCGGCGTCACGCGCTCCGGAAACAGCTTGATGACGCTGCGGGCGTTCCAGTCCGCATGTTCGTCGCCGAATGCAATCGCCACGTCGGCCTGTTCGTGCGATGGCTCGAATACGCTTTGCGACGTGATGATCTTGACGTCGACATCAGGCATGAGCGCCTTGAATTGCGAAAGCCGAGGCATCAGCCAATAGGTGGCGAAGCCGAAGTCTGTGGAGAGTGTGAGTGTTTGCGGTGTGCGGCGCGCGCGAATTTCGGCGGTGGCGCCGCGGATCGTATCAAGCGCATGACGTACCGCCTCGAAAAGCCGCTCGCCGTCGTGCGTCAGGCGCACGCCACGATGACCTCGCTCGAAAAGCGGCGCGCCGAGGGTTTCTTCCAGTTGCACGATGCGCTGGCTCACGGCCGGCTGCGTGGAGCCGAGTTCGCGCGCAGCCGCGGTGAAGCTCGCAAGACGCGCGGCGGATTCGAACATCGTCAATGCCTGCATTGGCGGCAAGCGGTCCAGCCTCGACATAACGCCCCCTTATAGCCACATAACGAATTGCCGTCTTCACAGCGCAGAATTGACCGGCAATAGTGTGTTCATACCGTGCACGAGCCGCAGGCCCCGTTTGGACAACATGAGCGGTTGCTGTTGCGCTTGCAGCCGCGCCGGCACGAGTACTTGCACTGACATTCATGATTTTATTCGAGGCACGCTCCAATGCTTGACAGCAAAAAGAATATTCTCATTCTTATGGCCGACCAGATGACCCCGTTCGCGCTCGCCGCTTACGGACACCCGTTGACCAGAACGCCGAACCTGGACCGCCTGGCGAGGCAGGGCGTGGTTTTCGATTCCGCGTACTGCGCGAGCCCTCTATGCGCGCCGTCGCGCTTTTCGTTTCTTTCCGGCAAGCTGCCGTCTGCAATCGGCGCTTATGACAACGCAGCGGAATTTCCGTCGCAAACGCTGACGTTCGCCCATTACCTGCGTGCCGAAGGGTACCGCACGATTCTCTCGGGCAAGATGCATTTCTGCGGTGCCGATCAATTGCATGGTTTCGAAGAGCGCCTCACTACCGACATTTATCCCGCCGACTTCGGCTGGACGCCCAACTGGGAAGACTTCGAAACACGGCCCACGTGGTATCACAACATGAGCTCCGTGATTGACGCGGGCCCCTGCGTGCGCACGAACCAGCTCGATTTCGACGATGAAGTGACGTTCACGGCGCGCCAGAAGCTGTTCGACATCGCGCGCGAACGTCATGCCGGCAAGGACGCGCGGCCCTTCTGCATGGTCGCCTCGTTGACGCATCCGCACGACCCGTACGCCATTCCGCAAAAGTACTGGGACATGTACCAGGACGAAGATATCGACATGCCCCGGCATTACGATTCATTCGACAAGGCCGATCCGCATTCGCAGCGCTTGCGCCACGTTTGCGAAACCGATCGCACGCCTCCCACCGCCCAGCAGGTCCGTAACGCACGGCGCGCGTATTACGGTGCGATCTCCTATGTGGACGACCAGTTCGGCGCGATTCTCGAAGCGCTGGAGCAGGCGGGGCTTGCCAAAGATACGATTATCGTCGTCACTTCCGATCATGGCGAAATGCTCGGCGAACGAGGACTCTGGTACAAGATGACGTTCTTCGAAGGCGGTTGCCGCGTACCGCTGATCGTGCATGCACCGCAGCAATTCGACGCGCATCGGGTGCAGGCTTCTGTCTCGCATCTTGACCTGCTGCCTACGCTCGTCGAACTGGCGCGCGGCGAAGCGCCTTCGGTATGGCCCGATTCGCTCGACGGACATAGCCTCGTGCCGCATCTCCAAAGCACTCAGGGTGGTCATGACGAGGCTGTTGGCGAATACCTTGCCGAAGGTGCGATTGCACCGATCGTGATGCTACGGCGTGGGCGCTTGAAGTTGATTCATACGCCCGCTGATCCAGACCAGCTCTACGACGTGCAGGCCGATCCGCTGGAACGCGTGAATCTCGCGTCCAACGCGGAGTATGCCGCCGAGGTGGAGGCGCTGCGCAAGGAAATTGCCGCTCGCTGGGACCTCGCCGCACTGCACAAACAGGTGCTCGAAAGCCAGCGCCGCCGGCGCTTTCATTTCGCTGCGACCACGCAAGGGGCAGTTGCATCGTGGGACTGGCAGCCATTGGTCGATGCCAGTCAGCGTTACATGCGCAATCACATCGACCTCGATACGCTCGAAGCCATGGCGCGCTTTCCCGCTGTCACGCACTGATCGATAACGCAAGGCAACTGCGTCCCTGCACGCTCATGATTCACTCACCACAGGAAGCCGCGATGATGAAAAAGCTATTCAAACAGGCCATATCCGGCGTTGCGCTGCTATGCGCGGCGGCGAGTTTTGCATCGGCCGCCGAGCCGCAATCGTGCATGCAGGTCAATATGGCGGGGCCGGGATGGACCGATATAGATGCAACGAATGCAATGACGGGCGTCGTGCTGAAGGCACTCGGCTACAAGCAGAAGGTGGCGAACCTGTCGGTGCCCATCACCTATCAGGGCCTGAAAAAAGGCCAAATCGACGTGTTTCTTGGTAACTGGATGCCCGCACAGGCGCCGGTCGTCAAACCGTTCGAGGAGGAAAAGTCGATTGTGGTCGTGCATCCGAACCTGAGCAACGCCAAGTTCACGCTGGCGGTTCCCGACTACGTGGCGGCCGCGGGCGTGCACTCGTTCGCCGATCTCGCGAAGAACGCCGACAAGTTCGACAGCAAGATCTACGGCATCGAACCGGGCGCGCCGGCAAATCAGAACATCAAGAAGGTGGTGGACGACAAGGCGTTCGGGCTCGACAACTGGAAGGTGGTGGAATCGAGCGAGACCGGCATGCTCACCCAGGTGGAGCGCGCGGTTCGGGAGAAAAAGTGGATCGTGTTTCTCGCGTGGGAACCGCATGTAATGAACACGAAATTCAAACTGACGTATCTGGACGGAGGCGAGAAGTACTTCGGACCGAACTACGGCGGCGCCACCGTGAATACCGTGGCGCGCGCCGGCTATGCGGAGCAGTGCCCGAACATGGGACGTCTTTTCAGGCAGCTTACGTTTAACGTCGACCTTGAAAATGGTGTGATTACCGAAGTACTCGAAAAGAAGACGAGTGTCGACGTTGCCGCGACCGAAGCACTCAAGCGTCATCCCGATCTCCTCAAATCGTGGCTTGACGGCGTGAACACCGCGAGCGGCGGCAATGGCTTGCAAGCTGTTCAGACGGCGCTTGGCGTCAAATAACAGGTTTCGTTGCAATCGCAAAGGTCGCGACGCGACAGATTCATGTCGCATCCGATCGATTCGCTATAAATCTGGACCCGTATTCTTGACCCGTCGATGCCAGGCCTCGCGGAAATTAATGCGCAACAAATAGTAGCCAGGCCTCATTGACCGGTCCCAACCGGTTTCGAACTGCCCGTCACGCGAGAAGTGCCGCGCGCGTCACGAAAGCGCGGCAGGGATCGCTTCATCCAACGAATTGCGCAGTCATAGAGCAGGGGAGAATCAGATGAAGAAGAGAAATGCTGTCGGTCTTTCGGGACTCGCCATTGCGGCAAGCGCCGCATTTGCCCCCACGGCTGTCCACGCACAAAGCAGCGTCACGCTGTACGGCATTGTGGATGCCGGCATTACCTACGTGAATAATGCCGGTGGCTCGCACCAGGTCAAGTTCGACGACGGCATTTCGTACGGCAACCGTATCGGTTTCAAGGGCACCGAGGATCTGGGCGGCGGCTTGCAGGCGGTGTTCGTGCTGGAGTCGGGTTTCCACCTGGGCAACGGGCAATTGGGATTCGGTGGTGCCGAGTTTGGCCGCCAGGCGTATGTCGGACTGAAGAACAGCTGGGGCACTTTGTCGTTTGGTAATCAGCTCGACATGACCGAAGAATTTGCCTACCTGTACAACATATCTGCGTGGGCGAGCGGTTATGCGATTCACCAGGGCGACTTCGACCGGATGAACGGTGACCGGCTGCCTAATTCCATCAAGTTCCTCTCCAACGATATATCGGGCTTTTCTTTCGGGGGCATGTACTCGTTCGGCAACACGGCGGGCGACTTCCACCAGAAGAGCGCATGGAGCGTGGGGGCGCGCTACGAGCACGGTCCCTTCAACATGGGCGCCGCTTATACGCAGCTGAACAACCCCTTTGGCATTTACGCGTTCGATCCATACGCGATGATCGGCACGCGTACCTTCCTTGGCAGGCCTACCGTTTCGGTCGATCCTGCAACCGGGGCGGTCACAGATCTATACAGCTCGACTTCGTTTCCGGTCGACAAGCAAGGTGCGTTTGCAGTGGGCGCTGCCTACACGATCGGCAATGTGATGCTGAGCGGCAACTTCACTTATACGACCATCAAGGGGCTTGGCCAAACGTCGCATATGCAGGTGTACGAAGGCGGCGCTTCGTACACGTTCACGCCCGCGTTGATGCTCTACGGCGGTTATCAACACACGCGGTTTGAAGGAAACCACTGGAACCAGGGATCGCTCGGGCTGCACTACCTGCTGTCCAAGCGCACGGACGTGTACATCTCCGGCGATTACCTGCGTGCATCGGACGGCGTGAATGCGGTCATTGGCTACAGCTTCACTCCATCGTCCACCAGCACGCAGGCCGACGTGCGTATCGGCATGCGTCATTCGTTCTAAGCGTTCACGCGGATTCTGCACGTCGGAATCCGTCTGCGTTGCTTGTGCGCGCGGCTCGTCCGCGCTATTTGTATTTGTCGCTTCTTTACGTCCGCTTTACAATCCCCTTCCACGCATGAGTTGCGCCAGCTTGCGCTGTAGATGCGCTGCAGCTTCGCGTGTCGCACTCCATGTCTTCGCAATGTGCGATGCGACCGCACGCGGCGCGTCGTTCCGGCGCACAGTTTCAATATCATGGCAGGACCGGGGACGCCGAATGGCGATAAAGCTTTCTCTTGAAGCACTAGAAGTACTGGATGCAATCGACAGAACAGGCACGTTCGCCGAAGCGGCGGATTTGCTGCACAAAGTACCGTCCACGCTGACTTACCTCGTGCAGAAGATAGAAAGCGATCTGAGAGTCGAGCTCTTTGATCGCAGTGGAAGACGCGCGAAACTCACGCCCGCTGGCCGTGTCGTCGTTGAGGAGGGGCGTCAGTTGCTGAAAGCGGCGCGGCAACTGGAGGAGAAAGCGCAGGGCATTCACCAGGGCTGGGAGTCCGAACTGCGTATTTGCCTCGACGAAATATTGCCGTTCGGTTCGTTATGGCCTTTTGTTCGAAAGTTCTATGAGCTGGAGACTATCACGCGGCTGCGCTTCTCGACCGAGGTGCTTGGTGGCGTATGGGACGCACTGATCACGCGGCGCGCCGATCTGGCCGTGGGCGCAGTCGGCGAGCCGCCGCACGCGGCGAATATCGCGGTACAGCCTATCGGAACCATGAGGCATGTCTTCGTGGTGGCAGCCGGTCATCCGCTCGCGGCAATGCCCGAGCCGTTGGATAGCGCCACGATTGCCCGATATCGCGGCGTCGTGATCAGCGATACATCGCGCGAATTGCGGCCTCAATCGGTGGCCACGCACGACGGACAGCCGGTGATCGTCGTGCCCACGCTGGCCGCCAAGCTGGGTGCGTTGTGCGAGGGGATAGCGGTGGGCATGCTGCCTGAGCGCGTGGCCGAACGAGCCATAGGCGAAGGCAGGCTCGTCGCGAAACGCGTCACCGGGGTGCGTGAGCATACGCAGTGCTATCTCGCGTGGCGCGAAGATAAATGCGGGCACGCGCTGGATTGGTGGGTCGAGCAACTGGATAAAGGCGACCTGATCAAGCGGTTGTTCGATTGCGCGGACCGCGGACGGGGCGTCGTCGGCAGCCAGTAAGCAAGCGGCGCGGCAAAGCGCCGGTTCGTCGCTCAGTGAGCCGGCTTTGGGCTCCTACGTGGGCGACACCTGCGCTGACACGACATAGCTACTCCGCTGCTTGTCGTCGCTTCCCTTATAATCCGGCATGACTCCATTCGTTGCCTTCGCAAGACCACTCGCCGCGCCACCGGGCGCTTTTATCATCGGTTCGTCGTTCGCCCCTGTGTCAGCGGGCCATGCGCTGTCCACACACGTGGAATCTACGCGCCACGAGCCGCATCTGGCGGTTGCATGAAAATACCCAAACGGCTCGCGCCGCTGCTCGAAGAGGGCCTCATCGACGAAGTTATCGGTCAGTTGATGAGCGGCAAGGAAGCCACGGTCTACGTCGTGCGCAGCGGCGATTCCACGCGTTGCGCAAAGGTCTATAAGGACGCTAAGCAGCGCAGCTTTCGCCAGGCTGCGTCGTATCGCGACGGTCGCAAGGTCAAGAACAGCCGGCAGGCGCGTGCGATGGAAAAGGGCACGCGCTACGGCCGTCAGATGCAGGAAGCGTCATGGCAGAACGCCGAAGTGGACGCGCTGTTCCGGCTGGCCAATGCAGGCGTGCGCGTGCCGCAGCCCTATATCTGTACCGACGGCGTGTTGCTGATGGAACTCGTCGTCGATGCAATGGGCGATGTCGCGCCGCGCCTGAACGACGTCGATCTGACTGAAGAACGCGCGCTGGATCTGCACGCGCTGCTGCTCAACCAGGTGGTCCGGATGCTCTGCGCCGGAGTGATTCACGGCGACCTGTCGGAATACAACATCCTGCTGGCAGCCGACGGGCCGGTGATTATCGACTTGCCACAGGCCGTCGACGCAGCCGGCAACAACGAGGCGGCCGCCATGCTTAAACGTGACGTCGAGAACCTCGCCGCATACTTCGGACGGTTCGCGCCGCAACTGCTCAGCGCGAGTTATGGCGCCGAAATCTGGACGCTGTTCGAAGCAGGGCGGCTACATGTCGATGTCGAATTGACAGGCCACATAGAGGCCGACACGCGGCCCGTCGATCTGGATGGTGTGCTGCAGGAGATCGAAGCGACACGCCTTGAAGAGAACGAGCGATTGCGGCGGCAGCAGGAACTGAGTCCGGACTAGAAGCCGTGTTCAGTGTCGCAGGACATGGTACTGAAGCGGAGAACTTCGTCGCAGTTCACCCCGCTTCAGTGCCAACGCTTGAGCAGGCACTCGTGCGTTCGCCTCACCAGCCATAAAAGCGCGGCCAGGTTTCCACACTGCCGTCAGCACGCACGGCCTGATAGTCGGGATGCTGTGCGCCTGTGGCGCACGCATGGTTGGGCAGGATGCGCAGACGCGTCCCGATCGGCAAGCGCTTCTCGATCTCGTGGTCCGGAGTGCCGGCGCGGGAAATAATGCCGTGCTCCTGGTTCGCGGCGCTCATCACATATTCGCGCAGCACCTCGCCGCTTTCCAGGCAAACCAATCCATAACCAAAGTCGTGTTTCTGCCGCTGAGTCCCGCGGTCGCGGCTCATGGCCATCCAGCCCGCATCCACGATGGCCCAGCCTTTTTCGTTTTGATGACCGATCACGGTCGTCAATACGCTTAATGCAATGTCGGAGAGTTCGTTGACGCCAACGTTATGCATGACGAGATCGAACATGACGTACACGCCCGCACGAACTTCCGTTACACCCTGCAGATACCCGGCAGCGAGCGCTGTCGGCGTCGATCCGATGCTGACGACGTCGCACTGCAGGCCCGCAGCCCGGATGCGCCCGGCCGCGCGCACGCAGCCCGAGCGCTCCTGTTCGGCGATGCGGGCCAGGTCCTCATGCGTGTCGTAGTCGTAGCTGGAGCCGGCGTGGGCGAGTACCCCGCCGAGCTGCATGCCGCCGTTCGATAGCGTGGAGGCGACAGTAATGAGCAGGTCGTCGTCCGGCGCGATGCCCGAACGGTGACCGTCCACGTCGATCTCGATCCACACTTCGAAGGCTTCCCCGTGTTGCCTGCCAAAGGCGACGATGGCCTCGGCGCACGCAACGCTATCGGCGACGATTTTCAGATCGCAACCTCGTCGCCGCAATGCGAGCGCCTGCGGGAGTTTCGTCGGTGCCATGCCCACAGCGTAGACAATGTCACGAATGCCACTGGCAAAGAACTGCTCGGCTTCCTTCAGCGTGGACACAGTGATGCCGCGTGCGCCGGCGGCAAGTTGCGCTCCGACCACCTGCTCGCATTTCGTCGTTTTTACGTGCGGGCGAAAGCTCACGCCGAGCGTGTTCATGCGTTGCTGCATTCGCTGGATGTTGCGGTTCATGCGCGCCACATCGATCAATGCTGCCGGGGTGTTCAACGACTGCAGATTCATGGCTGCCTCCTGCCTGTGTTTCGCGCAAACCGGCGTACGGTTCCACCTCGGACATTGCGCGGGAAGCAGCCACTATAGGCGCTGGCGACGGGGTTGTGCTTAACGGCCGGCAAACACAGCATTAAGCAGCGCTTAACGGCCCGGTTACATGCGCCAGGGCACTGGATCAAACGCTTGCTTCGCGGCTTCCAGAAACACGCGTTGACGGATAGTGAGATTTTGACGCGTGGGCGTGAGAGCCATGATGGGTGCCGGTTCGAGACGCCATGCAGGCAACACGCGGCGCAGTTTTCCCTCGGCGATGAGCCGTGCGCAATCCCATTCGGAGCGCGCCACGATTCCGAGTCCGTCGACCGCCCAGTCCCTCGCCACGGTCCCGTCGTTCGAAGATAGTGTGCTATTCAGGCGCATGGTGACTGCTCTGGTTGCTCGCTTACCGGCGATGTCGCGCTGGGTGAAGCGCAGGCGCGTCACGTCTTCGTCGTTCTCGCGCAATGCCAGGTACTCGTACCGGCTGAGTTCAGAGGGGTGCTTAAGTCTGGACATGCTACGCGCGAGGGCGGGGCTGGCGCAAAGAAAGCGCTCGTTGGGCGCGAGAAAATGGCCGACCCACGAGGAGCCTTTGACCCGGCCGATAGAAATAACCGCGTCGCCGCCTGAGGCCGCAGCCAGCGGGCTCTCGACCAGCACGAGAGAAATCGCGAGATTGGGATGTGAACGACGCAGGTCGCGAACAAGCGGCGCGACATACTCGCGCCCGAAGCCGAACGGTGCCACGACGCGCAAATGACCACTGACACCGCTCGACTCGCCCGAGACGCGGGACGCAATGGACTCGATCCGCTCGAGTATTTCGATTGCTTCCTGAACGATGCGATGACCTTCGTCGGTGAGAGAGATGCCTCTCGCTGCGCGCGTGGCGAGCTGCATTCCCATGCGTTGTTCTATGCGCTGAAGCCGTACTGTGACAGCTGGCGGCGTCAAATCCAGTAGTCTTGCAGTGGCTGCAAGCGAGCGCGATCCTCCGAGCGCACGAAGCAGTTGCATGTCTTCGAGTTGCAGCATTAAGGGCTCTTTAATGGCGGTGGATGATCACTTGAAGTAGCTGTGCACGACCTGGATGAGCTGCTCCGTTGCGCTTGCTTCGTCACGGGTACGCACATTGTCGGCGTCGACGAGATGGGTGCGGATGTGATCTTCCAGTACCACGGCCAGCAGACCGTTCATCGCTCCGCGGCAGCTCGTGATCAACTGCAGCACGTCGTTGCAGCCGTTTTCCTCTTCGAGCGCGCGCTCGATCGCTTCCACCTGGCCCTTGATGCGCCGCACACGATTGAGCAGCTTCTGCTTTTCGCGGATGGTATGGCTCACGCATGTCTCCGGCAATATAGGGTAGGGGGGTATGCTAACATAAAAGTGCAGCCGGTTTTTCGGGTGTCGCCTATTGTTGAAGTTGAGCCGTTTCTTGCCGGAATTCCTCATGACCGCTCGTTTGAATGCAGCTTTTACCGCGCTCGCTGCCGCCGCTCTGTTCGGCGCCACCACGCCACTTGCCAAGGTTCTTCTGGGAACGCTGCCGCCTTTCACGGTGGCGGGGCTGTTCTATCTGGGCAGTGGGATCGGGCTCGCGCTGACCCTGCTGGTGCAGCGCGTTCGCCGCAGCGCACAGGCGCGCAAAGACCAGACCCGCATTCAGATGGCGGAAGTGCCGTGGCTGGCCGGCGCGATCGTCGCGGGTGGCGTGGCGGGCCCCGCTTTGCTCATGTTGGGTCTGGCGAGTACGCCCGCGGCAACGAGTTCGCTGTTGCTGAACCTGGAGGGCGTGTTCACCGCGGTCATTGCGTGGGTGGTTTTCCGCGAAAACGTCGACTACCAGGTGTTCCTGGGCATGGTCGCGATCGTGGCAGGTGCCGTGCTGCTTTCCTGGCACCCGGGTGCGGCCGGTATTCCCGCTGGCGCCATGCTGGTTGCCGGCGCCTGCCTGTGCTGGGCGATCGACAACAACCTCACGCGCAAGGTCTCGGCCAACGATGCGACTGTCATTGCATGTCTGAAAGGGCTGGTAGCAGGCGTCGTCAATCTGACTATCGCTTACCTCATGGGCGACCGGTTTCCGGACGCGTTGCGCACGATGTCCGCAATGGTCACGGGATTTGCCGGGTACGGCGTCAGCCTGGTGCTTTTCGTAATCGCGCTGCGCAATCTGGGCACCGCACGAACCGGCGCGTATTTTTCCGTCGCGCCGCTTTTTGGGGTCGCGCTGTCGCTAGCCTTGTGGCCGCAAATGCCCTCCGTGCTGTTCTGGTGTGCCGCTTTCCTCATGGGCATTGGCGTCTGGCTGCATTTGCGCGAACGCCACGAACATCGTCATACGCATGAACGGTTGGCGCACACGCACCGGCATCGTCACGACGAGCACCATCAGCATGAGCACGATTTCGAGTGGGACGGAACGGAGCCGCACACCCATCCGCACCTTCATATGCCGATTACGCATACGCACGCACACTTTCCGGACATTCACCACCGTCATTCCCACTGATGCGTGATCCGGCGCAAGGCATCGCGGCGCGCGGCGGCGTCAGGCTGAGTTCCGTGCGAGTTGGCGGAGCGCAGCCGGCGACGCGCGCTCATGCGTTCGCAGCACACTCGTCCGCGGCTGCGGTTAAGACGACGGTTTGCTGGTAGACCGGCACTTCGCAGGGCCAGTGATACGTTTCTTCGATATGACGTCGCATTGCGTCGGCGGCAGCCGGCTCGCCGTGCGTGACAAAAGTGCGTTGCGGCGGCTTCGCTATCGAACGCAGCCACGAGAGCAGCTCGCCATAGTCTGCATGGGCCGAGAGCGACGAGAGACATACCACCGACGCCCGCACCCGCACATCCTCACCGTGGATCCTGATTTCGGGCGCACCTGAAGCGAGGGTGGCGCCGCGCGTGCCCGCAGCCTGAAAGCCGACCAGTGCAATCGTGTTGCGATGATCGGGAGCGAACGCCTTCAGATGATGCAGTACCCGCCCGCCCGTCGCCATGCCGCTACCGGCAATGATGACCATCGGGCCGCGCCGCCCGAGAATGGCCTTCGATTCATCGACGGTGCGCACCATCTGCGCGGCGTGGCTGATCGCGTTCGCCTCAGTGGAACTCACGCGATGTTCGCCGACATGGTGCCGGTAAAGCTGCGTAACGCTGGTTGCCATCGGACTGTCGAGAAACACGGGGACATTCGCCATGCGGCCAGTCGCTTTCAGTTGCGCGATGTAGTGAAGAATGGTTTGCGCCCGTCCCACCGCGAAGCATGGAATGACCACAATGCCGCCTCGCCGGAAAGTCGTCGCGAAGATTTCCGCGAGTTCGGTAGCCGGATCGGTTTTCGTGTGAAGCCGGTCTCCGTAGGTCGATTCGACAATCAGATAGTCTGCGTGCGCAAGCGGCATCGGCGGGCGCATGATGGGGTCATCGGGCCGGCCGATGTCGCCCGAAAAAGCGATCACCTTGCCTTCGACGCACAAGACGACGCTCGCTGCGCCGAGGATGTGTCCGGCGGGAAGCAGACGGAAGCATGCATGCTCGTTCAGCTGCTTCGGCACGTCGAACTCGCGTGCATCGAGTTGTTCGAGCGCTTGCTCGGCGTCTTCAATGGTGTAAAGCGGCAAGGCCGGATGATGTTTCGACAGACCATGCCGGTTAGCGTACGCCGCCTGTTCTTCCTGCAGCCGCGCGCTGTCGCGCAACATGATCTCGCACAGGTCGCGCGTGCCGCGCGTGCAGTAGACAGGTCCGCGGTAGCCCATGCGGGCGAGCACCGGCAGATAGCCGCTGTGATCCAGATGCGCGTGGGTGAGTATCACGGCGTCCAGAGTGCCGATATCCACTGGAAACGGATTCCAGTTGCGCAGGCGCAGATTTTTGGTCCCCTGGAACAGACCGCAGTCGATCAGTATTCGCAGGCCCGCGCCTTCGAGCAGGTATCTGGAACCGGTTACGGTTTCCGCCGCACCGAGAAACGTCAGTTTCATTTTTCATATCTCCCGATCGGGCGAGGGCTGCGCATGGCGACTGGTGGTTTCAGCGCGCGGCGGTTTCGCACAGCGCTTGCGCGAAACGTCGAAACGCCTGGAGCGAGCCCGCAATGCTCTGGTACTTCTCGCGGCCAATCTGGCCGTCGAGCGTGACGAGCATGCCGGCGTCACGGGCAAGCGTGAGAATCCGGCTGAAGTCGTCGCAGGTATCGGCTGCAAGCGGCAGAGGGCTGTCGGCCGGTGTCTTACCGGCATGGAACGCGGCGTTCGACATGATGGTCTCCTCATCGGAATGCTGTTCCCGGTAAGTTCAGTAAAGGCCATTGACGTGCACGGATAAAGCAGGTGCCGCTGAGCCTGTAGTCAGTGTTTCTGCGCTGGTGTCAGCGCTTCCCTACAAGTCTGCGCGCAAGGGATGTCAGGGAAAGTTCTGAGTTCTCGCGTTCGCTCTTAAGACAGTCGATGATCCAGGTCAAATCCATAGTGCCGTCCTCCTCATACTTTTGAGGGAGTGGTTTGTGCGGTGCATCGACCGCACACCGACGACGGACGGAGTGGATATGAAAAACGTGCGGATGTCAGTTTCTGGACTGTTGATCGTCTTGATGGCAGCGTGCAGTACGCAAGGGCGCAGCGCAGCATGCCAGGACACCGAAATCGCGCTCGCCAACGCGCGTGAACTGGCTCACGTGGATTGCTCGGCCGCAGCGGATTGCGAGCGTTTATGGTGCCGCACCCGCTTGTATGTGGCACAACGCTCTGCAACGCCAATCCGTCGGTCGGATGACACCGCAATCGAAACCGCGGAGCCGCACACGTTCGGTACGCTTTATGTATGGGCGACACGAACGACCGATGCCAACGGCATTTCGACCATTCAGATCAAGGGCATGTGCCGCGGGATGTATCGGGCGAACGGCACGCCGGGTTTGCTGTACCAGAGCTGTGCTGAACAGATTCGCGCGGTTGAAACGGATTTCCGGCCGTTCATGGCGGCGGCGTCGTGAACACGGCGGTATGAGAAAGAAAGATGCGCTCCGGCGCGGCTGACGTCAACGGCCGTCAACGGCCTCCAACGACCCATTTCCAGCGCAGCGACCGACCGCAATGCCCGTGCGGCGACATCGACGGTCGACTTCATGCCTAAAGGCCTCGTCAGAAATCGAGCAATGCGGCCTGGCCAAAAAGGCGGGCGAGGGCGGGAATCGTCAACAGAAGCAACAAGGCGATGCCCGTCGCGGTCAACACAATCCACAGGTAGCGATTGCGCATGCTGAACTGAGCCCGGTTTCCAGACAGCGGCAAGACGCGAATTGCAAAGATCAGCCCAACGTTGCCCGCGACGAGTGACATGAAAGCAAGTGTCCGGGCGACTGAAGGTTGATACGCATGACTGAGCAAAACCATATAGAGGCCGATTACCAGAGCGGCAACGAGAGCGCCTACGGCGGCGTTGCGAGCAAGAGCTCCGGTCGACAGAAGCCGCGTGCCGGTACGGCGCGGCGGCTGGTGCATCAGATCCTCGCGTTCCGGTTCGTTCTCGAACACCACCGAGCAAACCGGATTGATGATCAGCTCCAGAAAGACGACATGGGCAGGCGCGAGCATCGGCGGCCAGCCTGCGAGAACGGGAATCAGGCTTGCCGCAATCATCGGCACATGTACGGCAACCGTATAGCTGATTGCCTGCACGAGATTGGCATAGATATGTCTGCCAAGGCGGATTGCCGACACGATCGGCGTGAAGTCTTCGCGAAGCAGTACGAGAGAAGCAACTTCGCGGGCCACTTCGGCGCCGCGCAAGCCCATTGCAATGCCGATATGCGCGGCCTTCAGCGCCGGCGCGTCGTTCACGCCGTCGCCGGTCATCGCGACGACATGACCGCTTTCGCGAAACGCGTTGACAAGCCGTAACTTCTGCTCGGGCTTCACGCGGGCGAATGTGTCGACAGTCCTGGTGATCTCGCGAAGTTGCGTGTCGTCCAGCTCGGCGATCTCTTTGCCCGTCACCACACGCCCGCTGCGGATGCCGACTTCGGCCGCAATGGCCTGCGCCGTGGAGGGATAATCGCCGGTGATCATCACCACGCGGATGCCCGCAGCCTGGCACTGTGCGATAGCGCCTGCCACCTCGGGGCGGACCGGGTCCAGCAGACCGACGAGCCCCACGAACGAAAACTCGAAGCCGTGCTGATTGTCCGGCCAGACGGCGTGCGAGTGGCGCGCTTTCGCGACGCCAAGCACGCGCAATCCCGCCGACGCCATGCGCGCCGCCTCGTCGAGGATGCTGCGCGTCTGCCGCTCGCCGAGGCGGCACAACTGGCAGACCGCTTCGGGCGCGCCTTTGCACGCGACCCGATGATGGTCGAGTAAAGGTGTATGCCACGCGTGCGACATGGCAGGCAGCTCAGGCGTCAACGCGTATTCATGGACCAGCGACCAGTCTTTGTGGATGCGTCCCGTGCCCGCCAGTCCCGCGCGCCCTGTCTCGTGAAACGCGAGTTCCATTGGATCGACCGGTTCGATCTCGCTGGCGAGCACCAGATATTCGATGAGTTCGTGATACGCCTCGTCGATCCGCTGCGTCGACTCATCGACGGTCTGCCGTTTTCCATGCGCGAAAAGGACCCGCACCGACATCCGGTTCTGCGTCAGCGTGCCGGTCTTGTCGACACAGAGCACCGAGGTCTGGCCGAGCGTCTCGATGGCGTTCATACGCCGGGCCAGCACACCTTCGTTCGCAATGCGGCGTGCGCCCAATGCCATGAACACGGTGAGGATCACTGGAATCTCTTCGGGAAGAATGCCCATTGCGAGCGTGATTGCCCCGAGCACGCCGGAGATCCATTCACCGTATCGCCAACGGTAGGCCACGATCAGCAGCAGACAGAGTGCAACCGCGATCAACGCGAAACGGCGCACAAATGCTCGCGCTTCCACCTGCAACGGCGACGGCGCTTCGGCGATGCCGGTGAGCGACTTGCCAATGCGCCCGAGCGTCGTATTGTGCGCCGTGGCCGTCACTACCATGCGCCCCTGACCCTGAACTACCATCGAGCCGAAGAAGAGCATGGTGTCGGGGTCGGCCTTGTCCACGAGGCCGGGCGGCGCAGCGGCCTTGGCTACCGCGACGGACTCGCCGGTCAGTAGCGACTCGTCGACGCTCAGTTCATGGGCCTCCGTCAGGATGCCGTCGGCAGGCACGCGTGCGCCTTCGTCCACGAAAACCAGGTCGCCCGGAACGAGTTCGGCCGCACCGACCTGTTGCCGCTGCCCGTCCCGCAACACCTGAGCCGCGGGGGCCGAAAGCGCACGAAGAGAATCGAGCACGCGCCCGGTTCGATGACTCTGGAAGACGGTGAGAAAGACAACCGCCATCACGAACGCGAGCAGCATCAGCGCTTCCGAAGCGTCTCCTACCAGCAGGTAGATAGAAGCTGCTGCAAGCAGCAGGAGAAACATGGGTTCGCGAAGCACTTCGGCCAGCGTGCGCCACCAGCCGCGCCGTTGCGCCGAGTCGACGACATTGCGGCCAAAGCGGGCTCGCTGCGTCTGGACCTCCGCGCTCGTGAGCCCGCACGCGCGCCAACTCTGCATTCCCGACGATACTGCTTCCGGGCAACTGCGCCGAGGGTTCGTGTGCGGGTCCAGGTGATCGGTTTCCATGCTGGGGTCGTTTGCTATGGCGTGTACTGCGACGCTCAGCGCGGCGCATGACGGGCGGAACGGCACCCGCACCGGCAAAGCGGAGCGAGTATCCGGCCTTGTTCCAGTCAAAGTGCCATTCAGCGTGCTGCATGAGGGCGCCGGAATGTTGACGCTTTGTATAACGTCGCCAGTGCCAGAATGACGCCGGGCGGGCAGAAGGGCGTTGACCTGAATCAAGCGGCCAATCCACCGTGGCAGGAGCCTGCCTCAGCTAACGTGAGACAACAGCAGTTGGCGCGGTATCCAGCGCGCGATTCTTCGTTACGGCGCGGACCCGTGTAGCACGGCTCGTGCAATGGCATTCAGCAGATCGCTAGCAACGAACGGCTTGGTCAGCAGTTCGCGGCCGCCGGCATGCACAACCGCGCTACGCGTAGCCCCGCTATCGTGCGCTGTAATGAACACGGCCGGAGGGCGGCTGTGAAGCTGCTCATAGAACTCCGGGCCGGACACGCCGGGCAGTTGCACGTCCAGAACGAGACAATGCGGCACGCGTGTGTCGTTTGCGACGAGGTATGCGTGTGCGCTTTCGAACGACAAGGCTTCGAAACCCGACGCACTCAACAGACGTTGCAAAGCGCGGCGCATGCCGGCGTCGTCTTCGAGAACCACGATCAGCTTCCTTGTGTCGTCCATAGTGCGTCAACGTTCGTCGCACCAATTGTGGTGCGAGCCGGATTTCGACGCCATCGGGGCGAGGGGCAATCAAATTGCCCTTTGGGGCAAACCGCGCTTCACACCGGAGCTTGCGCGCGCACAAGCGGCTCGGCCAATATAACGAGTTCGGCTAGCGAATGCGCATGAAGCTTGCGCATGAGCTCAGCGCGGCAGGATTTGACGGTTCGCTCGCTCAGAGCCAGGTCAGCGGCAATCTGCTTGTTCAGCCGGCCGGCGACAATGCCGCGCAGTACCACTAGCTCCCGCGCGCTCAGCGCAGTTGCCTGAGACGCGTCACCCGATCCGCCCGTGGACGACACGACCGCTGGCGCGGCAAGCGCGGTTTCGATAGCGGCGAACAGCGTCTGCGAATCGATCGGCTTGATCAGAAAATCGCTCGCACCGGCTTTCATGGCCATGACCGTTTTGGGAATATCGCGGTACGCGCTGATAAAGACGATTGGCATGTCATTGCCCAATCGACGCAGCGCACGCTGCAGGTCCAGACCGTCGGGTCCGGGCATTTCCAGGTCCAGTATCAGGCATGCTGGCGATGTGTCGGGCGTCGTCACGAGAAAGTCCCCCGCGCTCGGATAGCCCTTCACGGTGTATCCGGCGCACGTCAGCAGTCGAGTCAGCGCGGTGCGGGCCGAACAATCGTCGTCGACGACGTGGATGACGACATCAGCGTGATCGCTCATCAGTGTCCTCCTTGTGCTGTAGACCGGGCTTGCAACGCGCGCTCACCGTGCGTCACACAGGCTCGGCGGGAATCTTGCAGCTTGCCCGGCGCAGGCGCGGCCGGAAGCCAGACTGTGAATATGCTCCCGCCTGCCTCGCGCGCGGCGGCCGAGACACGACCTCCGTGAGTCGTGACGATCGTCCGGACGATCGAGAGCCCGAGACCCATGCCATGCGGCTTGGTGGTGTAAAGCGAGTCGAACAGACGCTTTGTCGCGTCGGCAGGGATGCCGTGTCCCCGGTCAGCCACGGTCAGTTCGAATCCTGATCCCGACAGTCGGGTTGAGACGCGCAATATCCTGTCGGGCGCGGGCGTGCCCTCCATCGCGTCCATTGCATTGATGGCGAGATTGATCAATACCTGTTGCAACTGCACGCGGTCGCCCTGCACCACGGCGTTTTCGGCTGACATGACCGCTTCTATGACAATCTGGCGCCGACGGGCTTCGAGATCGAGCAGGGCAAGCGCCTCATCGAATGTCGAATTCAGATTGAGCGCGTCGAGCTTCGTCGTATGCTTTTGTAGCAATGCCCGCAGTCGTTGCACGACCTGATCCGCGCGCAATGCGTCGCGGCGAATGTCAGCGAGTATCAGATGCAGCTCACCGGTTTCAGGCTCGCCCTTGAGCATGATGCCTGCGGCGTCTGCGTTGCTGAGTATGGCGCCAAGCGGTTGCCCGACTTCGTGTGCAATCGAGGCACTCAGTTCGCCAGCCGAAGCGAAGCGCGCCGCGCGGGCCAATTCGTCGAGGCGCAGCGTCGCTTCTTCTTCGGCGAGCCGACGCTGTCGCCGCTGCCAGAGCAGCGCGGCGATAGTCAGTGCCTGCAGCATGACGACGGCGACGGCGCTCAGCACGACTCCCTTGTACTCGCGCCACAGCGAAGGTGGCACGTTGACCAGCTCGCAGCGTTCAGGCAATGCCGCTGTCGCCAACCCGAGCTTCTCGAACATCCTCACGTCTGCGATACAGCGCGGCGCGCTGGCAGGGATAGTGGCGCCTTGCAGCGGTGCCTTGCCAAGCAGGATCGACGCTGCGAGCGAGCCCGTGAGACGCCCATTGGCCTCGAAGTCGACCACGGATCCCGCCGCGACCCCGTGACCCATGTAGGTCGGATACCAGCCGTAGATCGGAGCGTTCGACGCTTGCGCCAAGGGGGCGACAACCTCGTAGGGGAAATAGGTTCGACCGTTATTGTCGCGATACATGGTCGTGTAGAGGACAGCGGTATCGCGATCGAGCGCGGCAAGACGTTGCTGTAGATCGGGCACGGTCAAGCCGCTCCAGACGTCGACACTCCAGGCGCGGGATTGGCGCGCGCGTGCCGTCTCAACAGCGCGTTGGGCGAAGCGGAGATCCAGCTTGGTCGCGCCCGATACGACGACGAGACGCCGCGCACGCGGCTGCAACCTCTCGGCGATTGCAAGCGTGCCGCCCACGTCAAGATTGACCGGCAAGTGGGCGAACTCCGGTGGGATGTCCGGTCGCCGTGTATCAGCGACGCTGGATATAACCACTGGTGCGCCCGGCCAGATTTCGTCGTGATAGCGCCTCGTAAAATCCAGTGCAAAATCGGCGAGGCCAATCACAATGTCGACTTGCCGGTGTTCATACTTTCTCTTCATGAGTGCGAGAAAGCTCGGCATCAGATCGGAGGTTCCAAAGCGGAGGTCATCCAGCGAGTCGGTGTAAAACTCGACGCCGTCCGGCGCAGCAGAGGCAATCGAACTGCGAATTGCAAGAATCTGTTCCTGAGCCGCTGGCTGCGTGGGGTCCGCGCCGGGCAAAATGACGACGCGCCACGTGTGTCCGGCATAAGCACACGAGGAAAATGCCAGTATTAAAACAACTAGCCAGCGCACGGCGAGAGCGGGCTCGAACGCAGGTAGCGCGAGAGTGCTCCCAACCAACCTCGAAGCGCATTCGTCTTTCATGAGTGTCGGCGCAGATAGACGACGCCCACACTATGCCTGGAAATCGATCATTCGAAAAGAGTTTCGTATGAAAGATGTCTGGCAAACACTATACGATTGGCTCACCTGAATGAATTGGCATTGCAAAATAACACTGGCCCATGTGCAAAAGGTCGAATGAGCCGGCTCTATTCGCAAAGCGCGTATCGACCCATGCGATATAAATGGAAATTGGCGGGTTAATGGCGCTGCATTATGTCTTGCCTGGCCCATTGCCGGCTTTCCGAAACGGGCCTTCAATCAGCCTTGCCCCAAGGTCAGCAGCACATGATTGAGACGCAGGCACAATGCATGCTTCGCTATCCTGAAGTGCTGTTCACAAGCACGTATTATGCAGTCGTCCTGAGCATGACACCTTGTGTCGGCGTATCAATCTGGCGGGATCGGGAGCGGTCCGAAGAACATCGCTTTGAGCCTCCGGCGGCCGATTACTCTGGCGAGTTCCGCAATGACCGCGTACATGAGGATCAACGTGACGAGCAGTATCTGGATAGCCCAGAAGCGTGGCCAGTTGATCCCGCTCATGAGATCGTGGTGGGCCGCGACGATCGTTGGCGCCTCTTTCCAGTAGTCGTACAGCCGTTCCAGATAGTGCACGAGCAGCGCGACAAGCGCGTAGATCAGGGTCTTCCACGCGACGTTCCACACTAGCGGTTTTTCCGGAAACCGGTTGATGAACGGCAGCATGTCCGCTACGAGGACGGATTTGCCGAGAATAAGCGAGGCGATCAGCACCGATGCCGTGGTGGGAAGCGGTATGCCCGTACCTTTGATCATCAGCGCTCGAATCAACGTGACGACGTGAAGAATGACAAAAAAGAACAGTGTGGGCGGAAGGACCTTCATAAATTCATGCTTGAGCTTGCCGGGCAACGTACTCATGACACGAACCTCGCATTTCACTATTGCTGAAAGCCACCGGACGTGGCAGCCGTCATAGCGACGCACAGGCCGATTTCTTTAGAGCAGGACACCTGCGCAATCTAATGTAGCGGTCCTCGCAGTGAAAGGGAAGGCTCAGTTGGGATATTGCCCCAAGGGGCAATTGTGTTGCCCCAAGTACCTATGGCGTCAGCACGGCGGGCTGTGGGAAAAATAGCGTTGACGTCGATCAGCAGTCGCTGTCGTTCATCCATAACGGAGGCCATGATGTCTGAACCGAAACAACCGTCTGAACCGGGTGCGCGCAGAGCGTTTCTGAAGAACGTCGCGGTCGCCGGTGCTGCAACTGGATTGTCAGGCGTCATGGGGGAGGCACTGGCGCAGACGACCTCGGTACGGTCGGGGAGCGCGGCCAACAAACCGGCAACGCGCGCCACACTGGAAATCAACAGGCAATACGCCGAATTCCTTTCATTCGCCGACGCGCAGGACTTCGAGGATGCGAGCCGCGGACTGGTCGCAACGCTGCCCGAGCCTGTGATTATCGCGGGAAAAGGAGATTTTCCGGCATGGGATCTGAAGCAATTTGCGTTTGTCAGTGGAGGCCCCGAAAACAACGCTCCGCCGACAGTGAACCCGAGCCTCTGGCGTAACGCCAAGCTCAACATGCATCATGGTCTCTTCCAGGTCGTCGACGGCATCTGGCAGGTTCGCGGATATGACCTCTCGGTCATGAGCATTATCCGCGGCAATCAGGGCTGGATTGTCGTCGACCCGTTCGTCACGGCGGACGTCGCCACGGCTGTCTGGAAGCAACTGGTCATTCCTCATCTGGGCGACAAACCGATCACGCATGTCATCTATACGCACAGCCATGTGGACCATTACGGCGGCGTACGGGGCCTCGTCAGCGAAGAGGACGTGAGCGCCGGCAAGGTGAAGATCGTGGCGCCAGCCGGCTTCACGGAGGCGGCGGTGGGCGAAAACATCATAGCCGGCAATGCGATGGGCCGACGCGCGAGTTACATGTATGGCTCGCTCCTGTCGCGCAACCCGACTGGAGGTGTGGATGGGGGCCTCGGCAAGACGACATCGGTCGGCACGATCACGCTGATCACGCCGACCCTCTTCGCGGAGAAGACGGGGCAGAGCATGACGCTGGACGGTGTGGACATGACGATATTGATGGCACCGGAGTCGGAGGCGCCCTCGGAATTCATGTTCTATCTCCCCAGATACAAGGCGTTTTGCGCTGCGGAAGATGCGACGCATACGCTGCACAATCTCTATACGTTGCGCGGCGCCAAAGTTCGCGATGCACTGCTGTGGTCCAAGTACCTGCAGGCTTCCATCGACATGTTCGGTGGCGACGCACAAGTGCTGTTCGCGTCGCACTACTGGCCGACCTGGGGCAACGATCGCATTGTTTCTTTTCTGAGTGCGCAGCGCGACATGTACCGCTATCTGCACGACCAGACCATGCGTCTTGCGAACTCGGGGCTGACGCCGCTCGAAATCGGCGAGCAGATCCGCTTGCCCGATAGTCTCGCGAAACGCTGGTATTGCCGCAGCTACTATGGCACGGTGTATCACGACGTGGTCGCGCAATACAACCTGCGTCTCGGCTTTTTCGACGGCGTGCCCGCAAACCTGCACCGGCTGCCGCCGGTGGAAAACGGCAAGCGCTATGTCGAGTTCATGGGAGGCGCCGCTGCTGTTCTCAGCAAGGCACAGGCGTACTACGACAAAGGCGAGTATCGCTGGGTGGCGGAGGTCGTCAATCATGTGGTGTTCAGCGATCCGGGAAATACGGCGGCAAAGCAGATGCTCGCGGATGCATACGAGCAGCTCGGCTATCAGTCGGAGTCCGCTCCGTGGCGAAATTTCTATCTCACCGGCGCACAGGAACTGCGCGGTGGCATCAGGAAGGTGCCCGCGCCGGCGCCCCAAAGTCCGGATACGATTCGCGCAATGCCGCTCGACATGTTTCTCGACTTCCTCGGCATCCGGCTAAACGGCGAGCGTGCGGCGGGCAAATCGGTATTGCTCAACCTCACGTTGACCGACACCAAAGAGAATTACGTGGTGGGCGTCGAGAACAGCGCGATTCACTACTCGAAGGGAAGATCGTCCAACTCCGCGAACGCGTCGATCACCATGACGCGCGCCAATCTGAACAACGTGATGCTTGGCTCTACCACCATCCAGAAACTGGTGATGTCGGGCGACGCGAAAATCGATGGTGATAGCCAGAAGCTCGGAGAGTTCATCTCCTGGCTCGACAACTTTGAGTTCTATTTCAACATCGTGACGCCCTGAGGTGGCTATGTGTGCGATTTGCGACTTCAAGATCGAATTCGGTGTCGGACATCCGCAGGCGCTGGCCGTGGCCGTTGCGACGAGGAGAGCGATCGAGGCTGGCTTGCTACGGCAACTCGAGATCGAGGAAGGGGCACTCGCGCAGGCTCGCATGCGAATGACGGCAGTCGACACGCTCAAGGATTTGCAAAGCCGTGTGCAGCAGGCGTTGACAGCCGAAGAACTCCAAAGCCTGCCGGACTTTTACATTTTGCTGATCGAGAACGAAACGTGGGGTTTTTTTCACGCGACTGAAGATGGCTTCGACCCTGACATCATGCCGGAGCCTCCTGACGTTCTCTCCGAAGACGTCGAAGCCAGGAGCCTGGTGATAGTGACGTCTCAAGTGGCGATGCAGGCGTGGCTCGATACGGAAATAGACACAGCGCAGTTGCAGTCGGAATCGCTGCTGTTCATGGACGGACCGCTTGCACGGCGCAGTGCTCTGCTGTCGATGCTGGCCACGAGCGCCGCGATCACGGTTGCGGAGCCGGTCACGGTGCCCTTGATGGAATAGATCGAAGTGCGGGCATGCTTGCTCAGCGTGCGCGTCGTGGCCGCGAGGGGCATCTTCCGCCGATCTTTGTCGACGCAATGCGGTTTAAAAGTACCAGAGTCATATGAAGTATCGTATCGATCGAAACCGAGGGCAAACATGATGAAACCTGAAACATGCTTTGCAGTGCGTGACAAGCCTGTCAAACGTGCGCCTTTTGCTTTGGTGACGACAGCCCTCTTGAGCGTTGCGATAAACGGGCACGCGCAAACGGACACTCAACAGTCCAGCAAGCCCAATATCGTACTGATCGTGGGAGACGATGTGGGCTGGGGCGACCTGGGCGTATACGGTGGTGGCGAAGGCCGCGGCATCCCAACGCCGAACCTCGACAGGATGGCCGACGAAGGCATGACGTTTTTCGACTTCTATGGCCAGCCGAGTTGCACACCGGGGCGTGCGGCCATGCAGACCGGGCGTAACCCCAACCGCAGCGGCATGACGACAGTGGCATTTCAAGGGCAGGGTGGCGGTCTGCCGCGTGCTGAATGGACACTGGCGTCGGTATTGAAGCTCGCGCACTACAACACGTATTTCACGGGCAAATGGCACCTCGGCGAGTCGGACTATGCGCTACCCAATGCACAAGGCTACGACGACATGAGATACGTCGGGCTGTACCATTTGAACGCCTACACATACTCTGATCCAAAATGGTTTCCCGATATGGACCAGAAGACTCGCGACCTGTTCGTGAAGGTGACGAAGGGTATGCTTTCCGGCAAGGCAGGCGCACAGGCGCGCGAAGACTTCAAAGTAAATGGTCAATACGAGAACACACCCGAGAAAGGCGTGGTCGGTATTCCGTTTGTCGATCGTTACATCGAAAAGGCGGCACTCGACTATATCGACGAAGCCGCGCAAAAGGGACAGCCGTTCTTTATCAACGTCAACTTCATGAAAGTCCATCAGCCGAATCTTCCTGATCCGGACTACGTCGGCAAATCGCTGTCGAAATCGAAGTACGCGGATTCGCTCGTGGAACTCGACGCGCGGGTCGGTCACATCATGGACAAGCTGCGCGAGAAAGGGCTCGACAAGAACACGCTCGTCGTCTTTACCACGGACAACGGCGCGTGGCAGGACGTCTATCCGGACGCTGGTTACACACCGTTGCGCGGCACGAAGGGAACCGACCGGGAGGGCGGCTCACGCGTTCCTGCCATCGCCTGGTGGCCAGGCAAGATCAAGGAACATTCGAGAAACTACGACATCGTGGGCGGCCTCGATCTGATGGCGACGTTCGCTGCGGTGGCTGGTGTGGAACTGCCCAAGAACGACCGCGAAGGCAAGCCCATTATTTTCGACAGCTATGACATGTCGCCTGTTCTGTTCGGCACCGGCAAAAGCAGGCGCACCGCATGGTTCTACTTCACGGAGAACGAGTTGACTCCGGGGGCGGTGCGCGTCGGACAGTTCAAGGCTGTGTTCAACCTGCGCGGCGACGGGGGCACCGACACCGGCGCCCTGGCCGTCGACTCGAATCTGGGCTGGAAGGGGCCCGAGAAGTACGTTGCAACCGTGCCGCAGGTGTTCGACCTGTATCAGGATCCACAGGAACGGTACGATATCTTCATGAACAATTACACCGAACATACGTGGACGCTGGTGGCATTCAATGCCGCAGTGAAGGAGCAGATGCAGACGTATGTGAAGTATCCGCCCCGCAAGCTGCAGAGCGAGGGATATTCAGGGCCGATCACACTTACTCAGTATCAGCGGTTCAAGTACATTCGGGACGAACTCGACAAGGGGGGCTTCAGCATTCCGCTGCCGAGCGGGAACTGACCGTTGCCGCGCTGCACGGCCGGCTTTGGCGCGGCTGTCCAGCGCTCGATGCGCACACCGGGTCTATAACCCGGTTGCATCAACTGATTGAACGTGGGGCAATAACAATGTACGTGAGCGAACATCACATGCGTGCATGGCCAGTGCTGCGTCGTCTTCGAGCGTGGATCGTCGGCGCGTGCCTGGTTTTGAGCGCCTGTGCGAGCGACCAGCCGCAGCCAGGGGCCGGCACGCCGGCCGCGAGTCCACAACAGGTGCTCGTGGGCGAGCCGTCGGCCGCGGCCCTGCCGTCGTGGCAGGAAGGCGCAGCACGTGCCGCGATTCTCGCGTTCATTGGCGATGTAACGCGACCCGGGTCCGCGAACTATGTGCCGCCCGAGGCGCGCATCGCGGTATTCGACAACGACGGCACGCTGTGGAGCGAACAGCCCATGCCGTTCCAGTTGTCGTTCATGGTCGAAACATTGAAGGCCGCTGCGCCCAGGCACCCGGAGTGGCAAAAAGATCCCGTCTTCAAGGCGCTACTCGCGCACGACACAGAAGTGCTCGCCAAAAACCAGAAAGCGCTTCTGCAGATGATCGCGGTGGCCAACAGCGGCATGACGACGGACGAATATGACCAGTCCATTCGCAACTGGCTCGCGAGCGCGAAACACCCAACCCTGCAGCGGCGTTACACCGAACTCGTCTATCGCCCGCAACTGGAGTTGCTCGGTCTGCTCAGGGCAAGCGGATTCAGAATATGGATCGTGTCGGGCGGGACGGCTGAATTCATGCGCGTGTGGGTGACCGACGCGTATGGCATTCCGCCTGACAGGGTGGTGGGTACGCAGGAGAAGCTGAAGTACGAAGTGCGCGACGGCAAGCCAGTACTCGTGCGCGGGGCCGGCTTTGATTTCGTGGACGACGGCCCCGGAAAACCCGTCGGTATATTTCGCGCGATAGGCGCTCGCCCGATCCTCGCGTTCGGCAATTCCGACGGTGATCGGGAAATGCTTGAATACACCGCGGGCGGCCCCGGCAAAACGCTCGCACTGCTGCTACATCACGACGATGCAGAGCGGGAGTTCGCGTACGACCGCAAGTCTTCGTTAGCGCGGCTTGACAGAGCGTGGGACCAGGCACTTGCCCGCGGCTGGGTTGTCGTCAGCATGAAGCAGGACTGGAAGACTGTGTATGCCGCGCCGAAGGCCGGCGCTGCGCAGTAGAGCCGCATGACCGGGCGCTTACCCGGAGACAGAACGCGAGCGACATCCGCAACACCGTGGTCGAGCGCCCGCTGACCTGGTTTGCGACGCGGCCATCGCGGCTGGAGCTCGTCCCATCAGTCTTCGTCTATATCGATGATGCCGGCGGGATTTTCGGTGGCGGCTTCGGTGAACAACGCGGTGAACTGGTCGAGCGTGTTCATCGTGTCGCGCCCCGTGCGTGTGATGCGGTAAAACGAGAGCGGCACTTCCGGGCGAACCGCGTCGATGCGCACACGATACCGGTAGCAAATGTGCTCGCAGAACTGCGGCATGACCGCGGTGCCGAGTCCTTCCTGCGCCATTGCGATGGCCGTCTGTAAATGTCCGACCACAATGCGCCGGCTCACAGTCACTTCTTCTTTTGAAAGCGTCGCCTCGATCAGGCGTTGCAGCGGATTGTCCTTCGGCAACGTGATGAGCGGCCGATCTTCGAGCGCGGTCCAGCGAATGCCCGAGCCCCGTCGCGGCGAGCCTTCGTCCGTACTGGACACAGCCACGAGGCGCGTCGGAAAGAGCGGCACACGGTCAATGCCGGAAAGCTGCGAGAAGAACACGCCGAAGGCCGCATCGAGATGACCTTCCTCGACCATTTGCAGGAGTTCGGTCGGATTGCGGTCGACGAGCTCGATATGCGAGGCCGGATAGACCTGCGCGAAACGCGCGAGTACGGGCGGCATGAGGCTCGCCGCGATCATCGGCGTGCAACCGAGCAGCAGCGACGACTGCTTCTGCCGGCCCAGTTCGTTCAGTTCTATCACCGACTTTTCGAGCGTTTCGACGATCGCCATAGCCGTGGGATAAAACACGCGCCCGGCATCGGTAAGCGACACAGTGCGCGTGGTGCGTTCGAGCAGCCGGCAATTCAACTGCGTTTCGAGTTCGCGGATGATCGCCGAGAGCGCCGCCTGGCTCAGATGCATGCTCTGCGCCGTCTTCGTGAAGCTCGATGCGTTCGCGACGCCGAGAAAGACTTTGAGTTGTTTGAGGGACAGGTTCATCGACGACAGCTTTTCGTGGATCGGGCTTGAGGCAAGCCCGATTCTATCCCGTCTGCCGCGGCGGCTGCTGCGCCGCCGTTCCACGCGCGGCAGCCGCCTGTGCGTCAGCTCGTGCGGCATGCGGCGGCATGCAGCATCAGGCAAACGCGTAGCGGCCTTCTTCGTCGCGCGCAATGCTCCGGCGCTGTTGCACGTCTTCCAGCCAGCGCACCACCTCGCGGCCGTCGCGTGTGCCGGTCGCGGCCATCAGCTCGGCGAAGCGCTTCGGTCCGTGTTCGAGCGCCGCTTCGAGCGAGTCGAAACGCGCGCCGCGATAGGCGGGCGGCGTCGGCACCCGATGTTCGAGGTCACGTTGAGCGCCAGGCGCGAGCAGCGGCAGCGTGAGATCGAAGCCGGCTTTCGCGGTGGTTCGCGCGCCAAGAAGCGATGGATCGAGCGGCATCGCGCGCAAACCGTCCGCGCACAGCAGATCGCGGTCGGCCTGGAAGCGCGTGGCGAGCGCCCAGTCCATCTGCTCGTCCGAGAACACGTCGATGTCCGGGTCCACCACGAACACATGCTTGACGTTCGCGAGCGACGCGAACACAGCCGCGATTGCGTTGCGCGCTTCGCCCGGCACGCGTTGCTGCATCGCGACGCGCACGTTGAACATGCCGCCCGTCGCGGGATTCGCGTAGACGGCTTTGACATCGCGCACGGCGGTCTCGAGCGCGCGCCACACCGTGACCTCGGTGCGCAGCGCGGCGAGTTGTGCGGTATCGGTGCGCGCCATCGAGCTGCCGCCAATCGTGCAGGTCTGAAAGACGGCGTCGTGCCGGTGCGTGATCGCCGTCAGGTGAAACACCGGGTTCGTCTTGACGCCGCCGTAGTAGCCGAGGAACTCTCCGTACGGGCCTTCCGGCTCGGCGTGGCCGCGCTCGTCGAGATAGCCTTCGAGAATGAACTCGGCGTCGGCGGGAACGAGCAGGTCGTTCGTCACGCACTTGACCACGCCCATTGTCTGCCCGCGCAGCGCGGCCACCAGTTCGAGCTCGTCGGCCGGAATGCGCATGGTCGCGCCGACATGGTCGACCGGATGCGTGCCGACCGCGAACGCTATTGGTGTGCGCTCGCCGCGTTTGGCGTGACCGATTGCAATCGCGCGCAAGTCCGAAGGCGCGACGAGGTCGACGCCAGCGGTGCGCCGGCCGCGCAGCATCAGCCGGCGGATGCCGACATTGGTCCAGCCCGTCTCCGGATCGACAGCAAAGTCGATTGATGCCGAAATGTACGGTGCGCCGTCCTGGTCGTGCTGCAAATGAACGGGCAGGGCGGTGAAATCGCATTGGTCGCCGGTGAGCACGACCTGCTGCACAGGCGCTTCTTTGCGGCTCACTTCGACGAGTTGGCCCTTCACGCGCAGGCGTTCGCGCACGGTCTCGAGCAGGCGCAACGGGGTAGTGTCGAACGCGCGCGCGAGGCGTGTGCGACTTGCCGTCACGCTGCCCGCGAGCGGGATCGCGCCGCCGGAAGGCCGCGCGAACCATACCGCGCGCGGATTGCCTTCCATGATCGCGGCGATGTCGGCGAGATCGACGCTTTCTTCATGGCGTTCGAGCTCCGTGTCGTCGAGCGATTCGAGGAAGCGGCGCAGGCGAAAGCGTTCGAGGTCGGGCACGGCGCTGCCGTCCGCGGTGCGGGGAATAGCGGTCTTAGGTCTCAATTGGGTTCCTCGCGCATCGTAGTACGCAATGTTCTTCAAGTTCCAAGGGGCACGCCTCGCGCCTTTGTCAGAAGCGGGCGGACAGCGCAGTGGCCGCAAGGTGCGCGGCGAAACCGCTCGCGCCGCTCGCCGGCATTTCGGGGGCGAGGTGCAGGAACTGCTTGACCGCGCGCAGCGTTACGGCGCTGCAGCCGAGCAGCGTGTTGGCAAGCGCATCGGCTTCGGCGTCCAGGTCCGCGGCGGCCACCACGCGGCTCACGAGCCCCGCGTGCAACGCTTCGCCGGCGGACAGCCTCGCGCGGCTCAGCACCATGTGCGCGACGGTTTTCAGCGGCACGCGTCCGATCAGCGCGGACATGACGAGCGTCGGCGGAATGTCGCGCTCCATCTCGGGGATCTGGAACACGGCGTCGTCGGCGGCCAGCGCGATGTCGCATACAGCGGCGAGCGCGCAGCCTACGCCGAGCGCCTCGCCGCGCACGACGGAGATGAGCGGTACGCGCACGGCCTTCAGCGCGTCGTAGAGCGCGAGCGGCGGCGCGGCGACCACGCGGCGCAAGGTTTCGGCGGACGGCTTCGCGTCCTTCGGCGGCATAGGCGACTGGCGGCCTTTGCAAAAGTCTGCGCCGCGCGAACGGATGCGCACGAGCTTCACGTCGTCATCGAGCGTGGCGACAGTGTCGATGATGGCCTCGCTCATGCCCGCGTCGATCAGGTTGCCGTTTGCGGCACGGTCGAGCACGACGTCCACGAGCGGGCCGTTGCGTTCTATCGCAACAGAGGGGCTGGACATGCGGATCTCCTGGTTGATTGTGATGTGTTCGTGTAACCGCTTACGCCAGATCGCGGTGAATGTATTCCCACACGACTTTCGGCGTGGCCGGCATGGCGAGTTCGTCGGTGCCGAAAGTCTTGAGCGCGTCGGCAAGCGCGTTGAAGATGGTCGCCGTGGCCGGCGTGATGCCGCTTTCTCCGCCGCCTTTCACGCGCAGCGGATTGCCCTTGGTGGGGTCCTCGGTGAGTTCGAGGTTCAGCGTGGGAATTACGCCCGCGCGCGGCATGCCGTAGTCCATGTACGAACCGGTCAGTACCTGGCCGGTCTCGCGGTCCACGTAACAGGTCTCCGAGAGCGCCTGGCCGATACCTTGCGCGAGGCCGCCGTGCACCTGGCCTTCCACGATGAGCGGATTGATGGGCTGACCCACGTCGTCCACAGATGTGTAGTTGACAAGCGTCACCACACCGGTGTCCGGGTCGACCTCGAGCTCGCAGACCGCCGCGCCTGTGGGATGCGCAGGCACCCGCGTGTTCACCTCGGCTTGCGCGTAGAGCTTGCGGGTGGCGGGCTCGCCCGGCAGGCCGTCGCGTGCGACCTGGACGGCCACTTCAAAAAGGCCGAGCTCGCGCGACGCAGCGGTATCGCGGAACACGCCGTTTTCGAACGTCACCTGTTCGGGCGAGACACCGAACTGCGCGGCGGCCACGCGTTTTCCAAGCGCTACGATCTGCGCGGCCGCGTCGACCAGCAACATCCCGCCAAGACGCATCGAGCGGTCCGAATGACTGCCGCCACCCACGCTCACAAATGCCGTGTCGCCGGTGCGAAGCGTGATGGAACGGATCGGCACGCCCAGGTGTTGCGCGATCACTTGTGCGAACGTGGTTTCGTGGCCCTGGCCGGTGGATTGCGTGCCCGCCACGATGTCGATGCGGCCTTCGGGCAGCACTGTCACTTCAATGCGCTCGCGCGGCGCGCCCACCGGCGACTCGATATAGTTCGCGAGGCCGATGCCACGCAGCAGGCCCTTTTCGAGCGAGGCCGCGCGGCGTGCTTCAAAGCTGTCCCATTGCGCGAGTTCCAGCGCACGCGCCATGTTGCGCGCGAATTCACCACTGTCGTAGGTGAGACCCATCGGGCTGCGATACGGCAGCTTGTCGTGCGCGATCAGATTGCGTTGACGGATCTCGGCACGGTCCAGCTTCAACTGCGCGGCCGCCAGATCGAGCATGCGCTCGATTACGTGCGTCGCCTCCGGGCGGCCCGCGCCGCGGTAGGGCGCGGTCGGCACGGTGTTGGTCAGCACCGCGCTGATATGCACGGCGGCGACCGGCACGTCGTAGACGGTCGTCATGATGCGCGAGCCGTTCGACATCGGCACGTACGAAACCGTATGCGCGCCGACATTGCCGATCCATTCGTTGTCGATGGCGAGAATGCGGCCGTCGCTCGCGAAGCCGAAGGTCGCACGCAAGATCTGGTCGCGGCCCTGATAGTCGGAGAGAAACGCCTCGCTGCGATCGCTCGTCCACTTGACGGGCCGGCCGATGCGGCGCGCGGCCCACACCACGGCCAGTTGCTCGACGTAGATGAACGAGCGCGGGCCGAAGCCGCCGCCAGTATCGGGGCACACCACGCGCACCTGGGCCGGCGGCACCTTGAGCGCTGCCGCGAGGCAAAGCTTTTGCCGCACCGCGCCCTGACTGCCGGAGATCAGCGTGTACAGGCCGCTTTCGTGGTCGAACACGCCAATCGCACTGCGCGGCTCCATCTGACAATTGACGACGCGGCTGTGATGAAACTCGCGCGTGAGCACGAGCGCTGCATTGGCGATCAGGCGGCGCGCTTCTTCACGATCGCCGAGCTGCGTCTGAAAGCACAGATTGCGCGGCGCGCCTTCCCACAACTGAGGCGCGCTGTCCTGCATGGCGTCGGCGGCGTTGACCACCGCGTCGAGCACCTCGTAGTCGACCTCGATCATTTCGCTAGCGTTGCGCGCGGCGAGCGGCGTCTTGGCGATCACCATCGCGATCGGCTCGCCCACGTAGCGCACACGATCGGTCGGCAGCGGAATGTGCAACTGGTTGAAGATCTCGCCGGTGAGCGAGGTGAGGAATGCCTTCTTCGTGGCGTCGACAGCGTCGACCGGGTTGGGCACGTGGTCCACGCCCTGATAGCCGTCGTCCAGATAATCCTGGCCGACGAGCACCGCGATCACGCCGGGCGCCTCGCGCGCGGCGCTCACGTCTACCGAGCGCAGCGCGGCATGTGCGTGCGGCGAGCGCAGAAAGGCTGCGTGCACCTGGCCGTCGAGTTGGAAGTCGTCGGTGTAGCGGCCATTGCCGGTGACGAAGCGGCGGTCTTCGAGGCGCGCAAGCGGTTGACCGATCATGGCTTGACGCCCTCCGTCGCGGAGGCGGCCAGCGCCGGGTACATTTCGCGCGCCGCATGGCGCACCGCCTCGATGATGTTCACATAGCCGGTGCAACGGCAAATGTTGCCTTCGAGCGCGTGACAGATGCTCGCTTCGTCGAGCTGCGGCGTTTCGCGCAGATAGAAGCCGACCGACATGATCATGCCCGGCGTGCAGAAGCCGCACTGCAAGCCGTGGCACTGCACGAACGCGTTCTGCACCGGATGCAGCGGTGCGTCCGCAGCTTCGCTGGGTTTGCCGCACAGACCTTCGACGGTCGTGACCGTGCCGCCGCTTGCCTGCGCGGCGAGCACCGTGCACGACTTCACCGAAACGCCGTCGAGATGCACCGTGCACGCGCCGCACTGGCTCGTGTCGCAACCGACGTGCGTGCCCGTGAGGCGCAGCGTCTCGCGCAGAAATTCGACGAGCAGCATCTGGTCGGGAACCTCGCGCCGCACGTCGGCGCCGTTCACCCGCAATTGAACTTCAACCATGATTCACCCTGTTGTTGCTGGACCTGCTGGATCGAGCGCCTCGCCGCGCTCAGTCGGCCATGCCGGCGCTCGCCTGCGCGCTCATCGTCGCGTTAAAGCGCTTGAAGAACTCCGCCGCGAGCTTGTTGGCGACCGACGTGACGAGCCGCGAGCCGATCTGCGCCAGCTTGCCGCCCACCTGCGCGTCGGCGACGTAAGTGAGGAGGGTGCCGCCTTCTTCAGCGTCGGCGAGCGTGACGGTCGCAGCCATCTTGCCGAAGCCCGCCACGCCGCCTTCGCCCGAGCCGACGATGCGGTAACCGTTGGGACCGTCGCGGTCCGAGAGCTGCAACGTGCCCTTGAAGCGGGCCTTCACGGGGCCGACCGAGGCCACCACGACGGCCTTGTACTCGTCGTCGTTGTGCGCGACGAACTCCTCGCAGCCCGGCACGCATGCCTGCAACACGGCGGCATCGTTCAAGCCTTTCCACACCTGTTCGCGCGTGGCGGCGATGGTCTGCGATCCGGTGAACTCCATTCTTGTGTCTCCTGAAAACGTGAAGCGGATTAAGCGGGCCGGCGCAGCGGCTGCCCGAGCAGCGCCTCTACGGCGCGACGTGTGTAGGTTTCGATCAGATGCCCGCGATAGGCGGCCGAGCCGTTGTCGTCGTCGGGCAGCGAGCCGCTGTCCATCTTCAGGCCGGCAAGCGCGACCTCAGAGAGATCGGCGTGCAGTGCGGCTTCGGCGTCGAACCAGCGAAACACCGAGGCGCCCGCGCCGGTCACGGCCACGCGAATCGAATCGGCAAACTGCGCGACGAACACGCCGACGACCGCATAGCCGGAGGCCGGCTGGCGCAACTTCGCGTACGCCGCGCGCAGAGGAATCGGATACTCGAAGCCGATCACGAGTTCGTCCGGCTCGAGCGCGGTCTGAAAGGTATCGACGAAATAGTCGTCGGCGGCAATGCGGCGTTGTGATGTGACGACCTGCGCGCCGAGCGCGAGCACGGCGCTCGGGTAATCGGCGGCGGGGTCGTTGTTCGCGACCGAGCCGCCCATCGTGCCGCGGTTGCGCACCTGCGGATCGGCGATCACATTGGCAAGCCGTGCGAGCGCCGGGATCGCCGCTTCGACCACCGGCGAGGCGGCCACTTCCGCATGTCTCGTCAGCGCGCCCACGCGCAGCACGTCGCCTTGCACGCTGATGCCGCGCATCGCCTCGATACGCGTGATGTCGATCAGGTGCGAAGGCGCGGCAAGCCGCTGCTTGAGCGTGGGGATCAGCGTCATGCCGCCGGACAGCGGGCGCGCGTCGCCGTGTTCGCGCAGCCACGCGAGCGCCTCGTCGAGTGAGGACGCCCGAAGGTAGAGGGTCTCGTACATGATGTCTCGTGAGTCAGGCTTCTTTCAGCCAGTTTTCCAGCGACGTCGCGAGCGCGGCCGGCGTTTCGTGCATCGGGTAATGGCCCGCGTTCGCGAGCATCTCGAGCGTCGCATTCGGATACCACGCAAGCCACGTGCGTTTCATCAGGTCCGCGGTGATGGTCGGATCGTGTTCGCCGACGAAAAGCCTGACCGGCGTCGTGTTGCCCTCGACCTGTGCCGAAAAATCGTTCGCGGCCCATTGCGGCAGGAAGCTTGCAAAAGCATCGGCGCGCGAGAGCCTTTGCGACTCGCGCGCGAGATGCGCGCTGAAGCGAGGCACGAGACGATTGCCGGTCGAAAAGGCGATGATCGCGGCGCGCCGCTCGACGTCCTCCACGGCCGCGCGGAATCCGGCAAGCCGCGCGTCGTCCATCCGCGAGCCGCACGCGGGCACGGCGCATACGCCGGCCATGCGTTCGATGCGTGCGGGCGCGGCGAGCAGCACGCGCTGGATCGCCACGCCGCCCATTGAATGACCGATCAGGCTGAAGCGCTCCCAGCCGAGATGATCGGCAAGCGCGAGCACGTCGTGAGCGGCTTCTTCGAACGTGAACGCGCCGTCGCGCTCTCGCGAGCGGCCGTAGCCGCGATAGTCGAAGAACACGTAGGTGAAGCTGTCGGTGTCCAGCATGGGAACGAGCGCGTGCCAGTCGTCGGCGCTGCCGAACCAGCCGTTCATCGCGAGCACCTTGCGCGGGCCTGCGCCGACCTGCACGTAACCGTTGAGCGCCTGGGTCATGCGGCCGCCTCCGCCTCGCGTGGTCCGAACGTCAACTCAAGCGCCGGCGCAATGCGCGCACGGCATTCGCCGAAGCCGATCGGCACCGCCCCCGCTTTTGTTGCACGCGCGCTCAGGGTGATCTCGTCGCCGTCTTCAAGTGCCGTGCGGGTCTCGCCGTTGGGCAGGCAAAGCGGATCGCGGCCGGCGTTCGTCAGCTCGGTGATACACGCGCGCGCCGCATCGTCGGCGCCGGAGATGGTGCCGCTGCCCAGCAGATCGCCGGTGCGCAGGTTGCAGCCATTGCTCGTGTGATGCGCGACCATCTGCGCGAACGTCCAGTACAGGTTGTCCAGATGCGTGTGCGTGATGCGTATTGCGCGGGCGCCGCCCTCGCGCAGCGCCTGAGTCGACAGATGCGCATACAGCTCCAGATGCAGGCCGCCTTCCCGCTGATCGCGCAACCCGTGCAAATGCGGCATCAACGGTGGATCGTCTGCGCCGCGCGCAACGGGCGCTTTGCGGAAGGGCGCGAGCGCTTCGGCGGTTACGATCCACGGCGACAGGCTCGAATGAAAGCTCTTGCCGAGAAACGGTCCCAGCACCTGCTCGAACCACTGAATGCTTTTTGCGGACCAGTCGTTGAGCAGCGAGTAACCGAAGATGTGCGCGTGAGCGTCGTCCACGGCGATAGGTTGCGTGAGCCGATTGCCCAGGCCGATCCATGCCGCGAGTTCCAGTTCGAAGTCGAGCGCGGGTGCGGGGCCGAACACGATCTGCCCGTTCGCGTCGCGATACTGGCCGTGCGGACGGCGTACTTCGCCGCCGCTCACGCACAGCGACGACGCGCGGCCGTGATACGCGATAGGCAGCGACTTGAACGCGGGCGGCAGGGGATCGGCGAGCCCCTTGTAGCGGCCGTGGCGCTCGGTGTGATGAAGCGAGGTCAGAAAGTCGGTGTAGTCGCCGACGTCGCAAGGCATGCGCAGCTCAAGGGTGTCGATGCGCGGCAGGAGTGCATCGGCCATCTGCTGCACGCGGGTACGCTGCGGCGCGTCGCTTTTCAGCAAATCGGACAGCGCGGCTCGCAGGGCGCTCGCATAGCGCGCCGGCATCGCCATCAGCCGCTCCAGCGTGCCCGCCGCGGCTGCTTCGCAGGCAAGCGCGGCGTCGCTGCCCGCGGCGATCAGGCCGCTCTCGTGCAGCATGCGCAGGTCGACGGCATGTTCGCCGATTGCGACGGCGCCGCGCGCAACGCCGTCGCGCTCGAATACGCCAAACGGCAGATTCTGGATCGGGAAGTCCGTATCCGGCTGGTTCGCCGATTCGATCCAGCTACGACGCGCGGGGTCGTGAGTGGGGTTGAGCGTGCTCATACGACAGGCGTCTCCTTGCCCGCGTGGCGGCGTGTTTCGGTCCACGCATCGAGCAGCGGACGCGCCTCTTTTCTATACGTGGCGAGCGTTTGCGCCGGTGCGACGGGAACCGTCAATTCGAGGCGGAAACCGTTGGGGTCGAAGAAGTAGATGGAGCGCACAAAATGATGATCGGTGACGCCCAGCACCTCGATGCCGTGATCGGCCAGACGCTGTTTCATCGTTTCGAGCGCGTCCACGCTGGCGACGCGCAACGCGATATGGTTGACCCACGGCGGCGTGTTCGGCGAGGGCTCTGCGGCCGTGTCGTCGCCGAGATCGAAGAAGGCAATGTAGGAGCCGTCGGCCATTTCGAAGAACAGGTGCACGTACGGGCAGTATTCGCCCGTGCTCGGCACGCGGTCGAGGCGGATCACATGGACGAGCGGCAAACCGAGAATGTCTTCGTAGAAATGGCGCGTTTCTTCGGCATTGCGGCAGCGCCACGCGAAGTGGTGCAGGCCGAGCACCTGCGGCAGGGTTTGGGGCATGCTGTGTCTCCTTGATGCGCGAGCGGATCGGGCAGGCGCGCTCAGATTTCGACTGCGTCGACGTCGTATTCGAACAGCCAGTTGTAGCGCTCTTTGACCCGCTCTTCGTTCCACTCCCGATCGACGTATTCAGCTGCGCCTTCGGCGTGCGCGAGCGCGGGATTGTGAAAGCGTTTGGTGTTGGCCGCCGAGCCGCGCACGATGCGCGAGGTGCGCTCGAGGCGCAACGCCTCGTAACGTTCGAGGGCGCGCGGCATGTCGTTCTCGTAACGCGCAAGGCAGCGTGCGATCAGATAGCCGTCTTCGAGCGCCATGCCGGCGCCTTGCGCCAGGAACGGCAACGTGGGGTGGCATGCGTCGCCGAGCAGCGTGGCGTTGCCGGAGCTCCAGCGCGCCATCGGCTCGCGGATCATGAGCGCCCATTTGTACGGCACGTCGATCGCGGAGATCATCGTGCGTACGTCTTCGTGCCAGCCCTCGAAATCGGCGAGGCATTCTTCGATGGTGCCGCGTTCGGACCATGATTCGACCTGCCAGCCGTCGCGCTCGACTGCACCGACGAAGTTGATCAGCTGGTGGCCGCGCAGCGGATAATGAATCACATGCGCGCCGGGGCCGACCCAGTTGGTGCCGTACGCCGTGCGCATATGCTCGGGCAGTTTCGTGGCGTCGATCACGCCGCGCCAGGCCATCACGCCGGAATAAACAGGCTCGTCCGCGCCGAACAGAGCGCGCCGCACGCGCGAGTGCACGCCGTCTGCACCGATCAGCAGGTCCGCTTCGAACGTGGCGCCCGAAGTGGTTTGCACTTCGACCTTGCCGTCGTTCTGCACAATCGACTCGACCTTGTGATCGAGCCTGATCGCGTCAGCGCGAAAAGCGCGCACTGCGTCGACGAGCGCCTGGTGGAGGTCGGCGCGATGCACGGTCAGATAGGGAAACCCGAATACTTCACGCGATGCCGCGCCGAGATCGAAGAGCGGCCACGTTTGACCGCTGTTCCAGAGTCGCACGCGCTTGCCGGGCGGCTCGCACGCAAGGCCTTCCAGGCGCTTGCCGACGCCGATGCGGTACAGCACGCGCGTGGCGTTCGGGCTCAACTGCACGCCGGCGCCGATCTCCCCGAGCGCTTTTGCCTGTTCAAGAATGGTGACGTCGAAGCCTTGTCTGAGCAACGCGGCGCCCGCCGTCAGGCCGCCGATTCCGGCCCCTGCAATGACGATTTTCATTCGATCTTTCGACCTCTTTCGTAATGACGTTTCTCTTATCGAGAAGATTTATCAATTGATCGATAAATCTTTTAAATAGGGTTCTGCGTTGGAACAGAACCACTTTAAAGCAACGTCAGTTTCTATAGAAGCAAAAGAATCCGAATGGTTTATCAGGCTATTTTATTAATGCGCGGATTAATCTCACATGCCCCAGCGGTGCACCACCGGAGAGTCGATATCGAACAGATCGAGCACGCGCCCGAGCGTGTGATCGACCATGTCATCGAGCGATTCGGGGTTCGCGTAGAATGCGGGCACCGGCGGATAGACGATTGCACCGGCTTCCGTGACGCTCGTCATGCTGCGCAGGTGGCCGAGATGCAGGGGCGTTTCGCGCACCATCAGCACGAGGCGGCGGCGCTCCTTGAGCGTCACGTCGGCCGCGCGCGAGAGCAGCCCGCCCGTCACGCCGGTGGCGATTTCGGAGAGCGTGCGGATCGAGCAGGGCGCGACGATCATGCCCATTACGGGGAACGATCCGCTTGAAATGGCTGCGCCAATGTCCGTGTTCGGGTAGGTCACAGTGGCGAGCGCGCGCACCTCGGCCACGCTATGCTGCGACTCGTGCGCGAGCGTAACCTGCGCGGAGCGGCTCATCACCAGATGCGACTCGATGTCGAGCTGTCTGAGCAACTGCAGCAGCCGCACGCCATAGACGACGCCCGAAGCGCCGCTGATGCCCACGATCATGCGCCGGGGCCGGACTGCGCTGAAATGCATTCGTGGTCTCCGTTTAAACGTAACTGGTTTTTGACGTGGCGGATGTTAGCACGCGAATTCCGGCTTTCGAATAAGTTATCGGCATTTCCGAAATTAATGGGTAAATACCCTGATGGAGTATTCGGAATGTTCGATTGATTGATAAAAAAATCGCGATTCAAAGCGCGAAATGAAGTGGTTAAACTCTGTCGGCATCGCACTCGTGGAACGTCGAAGAACGGGCCGCACAGGCAGCGCGATGCACGAAGCCGGCGCCGCGAGCGACCGGCCAACGACATAAAAACCTGGAGACATGTGTTGAAAACTCGTTTGCTCGTCGGCGGTTGCGCCGCGATTCTGGCTGGCCCGGCGTTGGCGCAGTCTTCTGTGACGCTATACGGCAGTATCGATGTGGGCGTCGACTTCGTTTCGAACACGCAGGGCAAGCATCTGATCCAGGAATCGTCGGGCAAGCGCCAGCCCGATCGCTGGGGCCTGTTGATCAAGGAGAACCTGGGCGGCGGCAACACGGCGTTCGCGCGGCTCGAATCCGGCTTCGTGACCAACACGGGCGCGCAGATCAACCCGACCAGCTTCTTCAACCGGGAGTCGTACGTGGGCCTCGCGAACGACCGCTGGGGCTCGCTTAGCTTCGGCAACATCAACGACTATATCTACCAGTACGTAGGCCGCCTGAACAATTCGATTCCTGGCATCTCGTCGTTCTATACGCCAGGCAATCTCGACGGCCTCGCGAACAACCACGCGCTCAACAGCTCGGTGAAGTACGAGACGGCCAGCTTTCACGGTATCCAGGCAGGCGTGATGGACTCATTCGGCAATCAGCCCGGAAACTTCAGCGCGGGCCGCCAGTACAGCCTGGGCGCGCAGTACACGGGCGGACCGGTGAGGCTCGGCATTGCGTACACCATGTCCCACAATCGCACGGCGGACATCTTCGGCACCTTCAGCCTGCGCTCGCTACTCGGCCAGCCGCTGAAACAGGGCACGATGTTCAACGCGGACCGCTACAGCACACTCGCCGCGGGTGGTTCGGTCCAGATTGGAGACTTCTCGCCGCACGCCACGTATTCGGGCGTGAAGTTGGAGAACAGCAGAGGCTCGGCGACGCTGAACAATTATCAGGCGGGCGTGAACATCAATCTGGGCGGCAAGGTTTTCTACGTGCTCGGCCTTTCGTGGGATCACTCGCTGTTTCAGGGCCTGACGATCAACCAGTACAACGTGTTTCTAACCGATTACCTCTCGAAGAGCACGCAGGTCTACGCGGGTGTCGGCCTGCAGCGCGCCGCCGGAAACGGTGCGCGCGCCGCGCAGTTCGGCTATCAGCCTTCTTCGAGCGGCAGCCAGACGATCGCGCGGGTCGGTGTCAATCATATGTTCTGAGGAAGCGGAGGTGCCATGCGCGCGATGCAATGAGAATGTAAAGCAGCGAAAGCAAACGGATTGTTCAGCTATTTCGATCTCTTCATCGCAATTTTTTGATTGAGCCGCGCGGGGCCGCCTCTTATATTGTGGCTCCGGCCGTGGCGCCGCCGTGAATGATATCGAGGAGCAACAGCGCGAGCGGGCACGCCACGGTGGCGGGCTCGTGCACGCGGGGTCAATAGGATACACATGCAAGCAGACCGGACTTTCAACATCGCGACACTAGTAGAAGAGCAGAAGACGGGACGCTTTGCCGTCGGCCTGCTGTTCTGGTGTTTCCTGATCATGCTGATGGACGGCTACGATCAAACCGCCGTTTCGTTCGCGGCGCCCGCCATCATCAAGGACTGGCATGTCGCGCGCGGCGGCTTCGGGCCGGTGTTCGGCGCGGGCCTGTTCGGCACGCTGGTCGGCTCGTTCATTTTCGGCTATCTGGGCGACCGGCTCGGGCGCAAGAAGGCCATCGTCATCGGCAGTCTGTTTTTTGGCCTGCTGACCTACGCTTCGGTGTGGGCGACCTCGCTACAGCAACTGATGCTACTGCGTTTTCTGGCCGGCATCGGCATGGGCGGCGTGGTGCCGAACTCGGTTGCACTGGTTGCCGAATACGCACCCAGGCGACTGCGCGCGACGTGGGTCACTCTGATGTTTTCCGGATTTTCGATTGGCGCAGGCTCGGGCGGGCTGGTTTCATCGGCGCTCATTCACCGCTTCGGCTGGCCTGTGATGTTCGTGGTGGGCGGCTGCGGTTCGCTGCTCGTCGCAGTGCTGCTGATCTTCACGTTGCCGGAGTCCGCCAAGCTGCTCGTAATACATCAGCGCGATCCGCACATGCTGCGCCGTCTCATGATGCGTCTGCGCCCCGATCTGAACCTTCCCGCCGACGCGCAGTTCGTCGCGGGCGAGGTGCGCGACAAGCAGCGCTTCGTGCTGAAACTGATCTTCTCCGACGGCCTCGCGGCCATCACGCCGTTGCTCTGGATCGTGTTCATTGCGAATTCCATGGCGCTTTATTTCCTGCAAAACTGGTTGCCCATTCTGATGGAAGGCATGGGCGTCGATCCGCGCGGCGCAGGGCTTATCACGATGATGTTCTCGGTGGGCGGAGTGCTCGGCGGTCTGATCCTGTGCCGCTTCGTCGACCGGCATGGTGTGCTCGCCATCATTTCCCTGCCGGTTATCGGCTTTCCCGTTGTCGCGCTGCTCGGTCATGGTTCATCGCAAACCTGGCTCATGCTCGCCGTATTCGCCGCGGGTTTTTGCGTGGTTGGCGCGCAATACGGACTGTATGCGGTGGCCGGCATGATCTATCCGACCTCGTTCCGCTCGGCGGGCGTGGGCAGCGCCATATCGGTCGGCAAGATCGGCTCCGTGTCGGGGCCAGTGATCGGCGGGCTGCTGCTGTCCATGCATCTGCCGATCACGCAGCTTTTTTACGCGGCTTCGCTGCTGTTCGTGATAGCCGCCGTGTTCTCGACGGTGCTCGCGCTGCTTTATCGAGCCCGCTTCGGCGACGCCAATGCGCAGGTCACGGCGCCGGAACCGTCCGCTGACGCGCTGCGGCGCTCCATGCTTCACGACTCGTAACAGCTTCTCCTGCTTCTTGCCGCCGCCGCGATGCATGTAACGCGGCGCGGCACTCGTGCCGAACTGCAATCTAGGTTTGCCATTTAGTTCGGATACCTTACCGTTGACGCAGCGCGCGCTTTTGCCCTTGCTCCCGACCATGCTTTCAGGCCCACGCCATGACGCCTCATTTTGCTTCGACCATGCCCGATTCCCGTAACACTGCTTTCGCGCGGCAGGCCGTCGCGCGCGTCGCGCGTGCTAAAACGATGTCTCTTCAGGCGCGACTTGCGCTGACAATCGCGCTACTCGCGGCGCTGATGTGCGGCATCGGTGCGCTGGGTCTTGCGGGGGCGTGGCGCGCCAATCGCGCGAACCGGGACACCTATGAGAACAAGCTGACCGCGGCTGTGCATATCGGCAACGCTGAACTGCTGATTGGGCGCACACGGCTCGTGCTAGGTGGCGCAATGGCGCAGCCCGAAGGCCCGCGCGCCCAGGAGCAGATCGCGCATGCAAGCGACTTTTTTCAGCGCTCAGACGAGGAGTGGCGCGCTTTCGTCAACCAGCCGCATGAGGCTGGCGAAGCGCCGCTGATCGAAGCGGCGAGCCAGCGGCGCGCCGCGATGCGCGAGGCGATGCGCGCCTTTATCGACGCACTCAAGGCGCAGGACCGCGAGGCCGCGCAACACATCGGGACGGTGCAACTGAGCCCGCTCTTCAACGCAATGAGCAGCGCGAACGACGAGTTAAAGCGCACGCTTTATGCAAACGCAAAGCGCAGCTACGAAGACGCCGAACGTTACTTCTACCGGTTCTTCGCGGCATCGGCCGCGATGATCGCGTTCGGCGTCGCGGCGGCGGGATGGAGCTGGATCTCGCTGCGACGCGCGATCATGACGCCGCTGAACGAGGCGCTGACGCATTTCGAGGCCATCGCGGCGGGCGACCTGCAACGTAACATCGCGCAGGTGCGCAACGACGAGATGGGGCAACTGCTCGACGGCCTGCGCAATATGCAGTCGCGCCTCGCGCATACCGTCAGCGCGGTGCGGGCGAGCAGCCAGTCGATTAGCGCTGCGACTGCAGAGATCGCTGCGGGCACACTCGATCTGTCGTCGCGCACGGAGGAGCAGGCGGCCTCGCTGGAACAAACCGCTGCAAGCATGACGGAACTGACCGGCACGGTACGACAGAACGCCACCCGCGCGCAGCAGGCGCACACCATTGCCGGCGAGGCGTCCTCTGCGGCGAACGACAGCAACAGCGCCATCGGGCGCGTGAGCGACACGATGGCGCGCATCGAATCGAGCGCGCGCAAGATTGCAGACATCACCGGCATTATCGAAGGAATCGCCTTTCAAACCAATATTCTCGCGCTCAACGCAGCGGTCGAAGCGGCGCGTGCCGGCACGCACGGCCGCGGCTTTGCCGTGGTGGCCGCCGAGGTGCGCTCGCTCGCGCAGCATGCGTCGACGGCAGCAAAGGAAATTGGCGAGCTGGTGAGCGATGCGGTGGCCGCGGCTTCGGATGGCACCGCGATGGTCGACCAGGCGGAACAGTCGATTGGCAACATTCTCGAGGCTGCGCGGCGTTTCGCGGACATGATGGGCAGCATCGTATCGTCCGCCGAAGAACAGCGCGCGGGTATCGAACAGATCGACGCCGCAGTCACGCTGATGGATTCGATCACCCAGCAGAACGCCGCGCTGGTGGAGGAGGCGAGCGCCGCTGCGCAGGCACTCGATCAGCAATCGCGTGAACTGGAACAGCAGGTGGCCAGCTTCCGCGTCGCGCCTTCGGAGTAGCTGCTGGCAGTCGTTGAAACGCATCACTACAAGAACACGAACGGAGACACGACATGCAACAACACGCGCGCACACTCAACCGACCATGCAAGGCATGCGGAGGCCGCCGATGAATACCATCGACGTCTCCGCGCTGATCGAGCGGCAGCGGCTTCGTGGTTTTGCGCTCTGGCTGATCGTCTGGTGTTTCCTGATCGTGCTGATCGACGGCTACGACCAGGTCGCGGCCGCGTTTGCCGCGCCCGCGCTAATGCGTGCATGGCATACGAACGCGGCCGGCTTCGGGCGCGTGTTCGGCGTAGGACTTGCGGGTGTGCTCGTGGGCTCGCTCCTGCTCGGTTTCGCCGGAGACCGCTTCGGCAGACGCAGAACCATCATCTACGGCTCGCTCTGGTTCGGTGTTCTGACGTGGCTGTGCAGCTATGCAAGCTCGCTCGAGCAGCTTACGCTACTGCGTTTCCTGGCCGGCATCGGCATGGGCGGGGTGGTGCCCAACACCGTCGCACTCGTTTCCGAATATGCGCCGGCCGCACGGCGCGCCACATGGATCACGCTGATGTTTTCCGGTTTTTCGATTGGCGCGGGCGGCGGTGGGGCGGTCGCGTCATGGTTGTTGCCGCGTTACGGCTGGCCCGTGCTGTTCACGGTGGGCGGGGCGGCTGCCGTGGCAATCGCGCTTGCTTCGTTTGCGTTGCTGCCGGAATCAGTACGCTTTCTGATCATGAACGGACGTGACGCGCACGAAATACGCCGGATCGCGGCACGCCTCGGCGCGAGCGACGCAACCGAGACCGCGCGCTATGTCATCGACGACGAGCCCAGCGTGCGCGCGCGGCCGAGCGCGCTATTCCAGCAGGGTCTTGCTCAGGTTACGCCGCTGCTGTGGGCGCTTTTCGTTCTGAACTCGCTCGCGCTGCACTTTCTGCAGAACTGGCTGCCGATTCTGTTCAGCATGGGCACGCTCGAACCCGCGCGTGCCGCGCAGGCGGCGATGATGTTTCCCGTGGGCGGAACGGTCGGCGCGCTGGTATTGAGTCGTTTCGTGGATCGTTACGGCGTTCGCGTGCTGCTGTTTCTTGCGGTGAGCGGCTGCCCGATCGCCGCCTCGCTCGGCATGCCGATGTCGACCGTTGCTCTTTTTGCTGCCGTGTTTGCCAGCGGCGTGTGCGTGATCGGCAGTCAGTTCGCGTTGTATGCGGTCTCAGGCATGATCTATCCGACGCGCCTTCGCTCTACCGGCGTGGGCTCGGCGATCGGCATCGGCAAGCTCGGCTCGGTGGCAGGGACTGTGCTGGGCGGTGTGCTGCTTTCGATGCAGCTCTCGATTGGGGCGCTTTTCTCGTTCGTGGCTACGGTGCTTGTGGCGATTGCGCTGCTCGCCGCGTGGTTTGGTGTCGTCCAGCGTGGCAGGCGCCGCGCGGCGAGCGGAGCCCGGGTTCAGGGTGCAGTGGAATGAGGGGTGATGTGGTGGGAATGGCGGGGCGGGCGGTCAGCAATGGCATGAGGTGTAGGTCATGACGCTCTCACATTGCAGCGGGAGATGGTCCTGCCCGCCTTGACCAACTGCCTGCTGCGAAGGCGCGTTCGAGTACGCAAATCGAGGCGCCCTCGAAGCACTCACGAAACCACGACTGTGAACTCGAGCCCTGATTCGAAGTTCAGCGTCGTGGTCGCAAAGCGCGGGTCGCCGTCGAGGTATTGCTTGTATGGCCGCACGGCGTGTTCGGCCGTGTACATGTTGTCGGCGAGAACGATCGAGCCACGGCGCAGCAGGTGTTCGATCCGTTTGAATACCTCCAGGTAGATGTTGGCCCATACGTCCATGAACACCATGTCGAACGTGCCGTCCAGTTCCGTGACGGTCTGCAATACATCGCCTTCCCGCAGCTCGACGTAGGCGTCCAGGCCCGCCGTTGCGATGTTGGCACGAAGACGTGCGCACTTGAGCGGGTCGAGTTCGGTCGCGACGACGATGCCATTGCCTGAACTGCGGAGAGCCTCGGCAATGTACAACGTGGACACACCGCACGAGCTGCCAAGTTCGAGGACTCGGGACGGTTTGTGCGACAACACCATGTTGCGCAGGAACCTTCCAGTCTCTGCTGACACGGCTAACGATAAAGGCGTGCCTTGAGACGACTGGAAATCCTCGCTAGATAGACCGAGCGTTTCAAGAAAGCGGCCACGCAGTCTGGGCGCGAGCGTGTCGTATTCGTCCGCGAGAGTCAGAAACTCCTCGCTCGACCCCTGAAACTGCCCGCGTGCGCGCGCCGTTATCTCGGACTGGCTCTGTTCGTGGAGCTGCCGCAGTAGCAACGCCGTTGATGGTGTCATGTGCGCTCCTTGACAAGATCTAAAATGCCGGTGGCATTGACAGCGAATGACGCCGGACCAGGCAGCCTACGCCAGCCCTTTGCCACCCGCGAAAGGACAAAGTGCTATGTCGTCCTGACGAGCTTGATCGCGCGTTCCGGGCATGCGGTTACACAAAGGCCGCACGACCGGCAGGCGTGCGCGTTCGGCGTGTAGGCGACTTTCATTCCATGCACGCGCAGCTTGAGGCGATGCATCCAGTCGAGGCGGAGATAGTCGTCGTCATCGACACGCCGTATTTCAAACACGTTCTCCGGGCAGACCTGCAGGCAATCGCCCTTACCTTCACAACGTTTCAGGTCGACGACCGGCGCAATTACGCCTGGCTCCTGCTTGCAGTCGCGAATCGAGTTTTCGCGCATGTTCAATCCTCCGCGCGCCGGGCATGGCGCGAACGCCACGCCGTCTGAAAATGCTCCCGTTCCTCGGGCGTCATCGCTTCCCACTTGCGCCAGTGACGCCGCTCGCGCCAGCCGCCGTGTCCGCGGAATCCGCCCAACAGAATGCGGCTCAACACCAGCAAGCCCAACGCATGCGCAAAGTCGATCGCCTTGGCCCCAACGAAGAGCGCCGGCATTACCCAATTCCATAGCGCCATGACCACCCAGCCAAGCACGGCTACGGCGAACAGCGCAAGCAGCGCCTTACCGACACATCTAATTCGAAAATTCATCCGTCGACTCCTCTAAAAATCCAGTTCGTCATAAATGGGCAGCAGCCTCGCGCGCAGATGCTGGACCGCATAGCGTTTGCGCGCGAGCAGCGTGTTAAGCGGCACACCGCTTTGGGCCGCCATGTCCTTGAAGGACCGCCCCTCCAGTTCGTGAGCGATGAAAATCTCGCGCTGATTCGGTGGCAATTCGTCGAGCGCATCCTGCAGGGCCGCGAGCAACAAAGCGCGGGCGTAAAGGGCCTCGGGGCCCGCATCGTGGGCAGGCATGGCGAGATCGAGACGATATTCACTGCCGGCGTCGTCGTCGGACTCCACCTCTAAGGGATCCGTCAGTTGCAGCTCTTTTTTCTTGCGAAAGCGGTCGACGATGCGGTTACGAGCGGCGCGGAAAAGCCACGCACTCGCCTGTTCAATCGGCGCGGGGAGCCTGTAGGCCCGCACGAATTCGTGGAACACGTCCTGCAGGATGTCCTCCGCATCTTCCGGGTCGCGGATTCGACGCCGGATGAAATTGACGAGCCTCGTGCGCTCGCGCGCCACGGTCGCTGTGATGTGGCTATCGCGGTCGGTCATCGGGCGTGAGGTGGGTGGCGGTTCCATGTGCCTGAAGACGTTTCAGCAACGCGAATATTGTGGCGGGCGCAAAAAATTTTCTGGAGCGATTGCCGGATCGGCTGCAGCGGTCGGTAGGGGATTGTGACGGATATGTACCGAAGAAGTGAGGGGCGCTGGTCCGCAGCGGCGGATATACGTCTCCAGAGGGCAAGCAATGAGCAAGAACGGCAAGCGCGCAAGTCATGTCGCAAGGCCGATATGTGCACCGGCGTCGAGCGGGCACCTCCCTCCGGTCAAGCTGCTGGGCGGCCCACGGTATAGAATCGCATGGAACCGCTCCTGCATTGAAGATCAGCGAACCGGATCAACCTGAACCGCGCCGTCTTGCCTATAGAGCATCTCGCTCAGGTGAGGATGCCCGGTCAGAGACCAAGAAAGGGTCGAAGCGCTCATAGAGTAGGCGGCGAGCGCATGCAGAATAGCTTGAATGGCTCATGGGAGTATTGTGTCCACTTTACGAATAAGCGGACACGTGAACATTATCGTCGAACAACGAACGCCTTCCGAACGCCGCCGCCGGCGACGCGACAGCAAGGAGTTTCGGGTTTGGAGAACCTCGGAGTCGGCTATGAAGGTGATGCCAGACACTCAACTGGCACTGACGCTGTCTTCTGGCGTCCGTTGCAAGATAGGGGGCGTTCTCAGGAAATCGAACGAGCGGGGCGACAAGCCCGTCGCGCACCTCTGCGCGAGGGGGACGACCTCAGGTCCGTTTCCCGCCGCAGTTTCGCACGGCCGATGCACGCGAGCTTTGCTCCTCAGCTCCGGTCGTTGTTCAACATGCTCTTCGGTATAAAAAGGATGAGGGCGCAACTAATCAGCAGACACGCTCCCAGTGCGTAAGTGCCGTTGTTGATGTTGCCCGTCAGGTCCTTCGCCACGCTCGTAATCATCGAACCGGTAAAGCCGCTGAGATTGCCTACCGAATTGATCAGGGCGATGCCTGCCGCCGCTGCCGTTCCTGAAAGGATCTGGCCCGGGAAGGTCCAGAAAATCGGCATCAGGCCGAGGATCGCGCAAGTCGCGATTGTCAGGAAGACAATGGAGAGCGGCACGTTGTTCGCGAAGCTGGCGCTGAGAATCAGCCCAACGCCGCCGATAAACGCGGGAATCGCGGCATGCAGGCGGCGCTCGCCTGTCTTGCGCGAGTGCCGGGCATTCCAGATCATCGCGACGACAGCGCTCAGGTACGGGATGGCCGTCAGCAAACCGATATTGAGCGCGCTTTTGACGCCGGATGCCTTGATGATGGACGGCAGCCAGAACGCCAGACCGTAGAACCCCGTGTTGAACGTCAGCAGGATGAACGTGAGCAGCCACACGCGGGGGCTCCTCAGCGCCGCGCCCATGCTGTGCGTCTTTTTCGAACTCTCCTGCGCGAGATTCTTTTGCAGCAATGCTTTCTCGGCGGCAGTCAGCCATTTCGCCGACTGAATACCGTCACCCATGCGAAAGAGCACGAGGAATGCAACGAGAATCGACGGGATGCCTTCCACCAGCAGCATCCACTGCCAGCCGTCCAGACCGAACGCGCCGTGCGTATTCTCCATGAGCCACCCGGACAGCACGCCGCCGAGCGTCAGGCTCACAGGAATCGCAATGAGGAACCCCGACATCGCGATACTTTGGCGCCGTGCAGGGAACCAGTAGTTCATGTAGAGAATGATGCCGGGAAAGAAGCCGGCCTCACAGACGCCCAGCAGAAAGCGCAGGGCGTAAAACATCGTGGATGTCTGGACGTGGAAGAAGCTCGCAAGCGGCGCAATAAAAGCGAGCGAGGAAGAGACGACGCCCCATGACACCATGATGCGTGCAATCCAGAACCGCGCGCCGTACCGGTGCAGGAGCAGGTTGCTAGGCAGCTCGAAGAAGAAGTATCCCCAGAAGAAGATGCTTGCGCCGAACGCATAGACGGCGTCGCTCAGGCCCAGCGAATCGAGCATCTGCAGCTTGGCGAAGCCGACATTGACGCGATCGAGATACGCCACGACGTAACACAGCAGCAGTAGCGGCAAGATTCGCTTCAGGACCTTGCGGTACAGCAGTTCTTCGGTCTGGTCGACCGCGACGGACGAATCCGCCGTCTGAGCGATGCCTGGCATGGGTTTGTCTCCTTTGTGCATATCTTGAGCGGTAGGGCGGCGCGGGTCGCGCACATCGACACAGCGTTCGCCTGCGTGCAAGCCTTCACGCCAATCGGCTTTGCCGAAGGGAGCCCGGCTATGTTACCGATAACAATCCGGCTTGCACTTTTTCTGTCGATTGGTATGTTATCGGTAACAAAGGTAGCATGCGCCTGGCCAGAAACGCAAAGCCGAAAACGCAGGCTAGGGGTATCCACCTAGGGCGCGGCTGCCGCGTCTATCATGGCGGATCGTCGTGAGTCGGCAGGCTCTGCCTGAAGTCTCGACACTCGCAACAAGCACACCGGAGCCCGATGACCACCACCAACCGTATGCCGAAAACCGCGCGGCCGGCGCGCGCAACACAGGGCGGGACTGAGCGCGGCAGCCAGGCGGAGTCCGCCAGCCCGCCGCGCATGGCGGATGTTGCGCGTATCGCCAAAGTCAGCAAGATGACCGTGTCGCGTGTGCTGGCGAGGCACAGCGTTGCGCCGGCAACCCGCGAGCGCGTGGAGCAGGCCATTGCGCAGTTGGGCTATGTGGCCGATGCGGCGGCGGGCGCACTGTCGTCTGGCCGGTCCGATTTTGTGGCGGTGCTCGTGCCTTCGCTCGCGAGTTCGAATTTCTCGGATACGGTGCGTGGACTCACGTCCGTCCTCGAACCCGAAGGTCTGCAACTGCTGCTGGGTGATACCGACTACGGCCTCGAGCGGGAGGAGCGTATCGTGCGCTCTATGTTGCGATATCAGCCACGATGTGTCGCCCTGACGGGCTCGCAGCACACGGACGGTACGCGGCGGCTCCTCGAGCGCGCTCAAATACCCGTCGTCGAGATGTGGGATCTGCCGGCGAAGCCCATCGACATGGCGGTCGGGTTTTCGAACGTGCGGGCCGCACGCGAGATGGTGCGCTATCTGAAAGACAGGGGCTACCGCAAGATCGGGTTCCTGTGCGGCGCGAGTGACCTCGACCGCCGCGGCCTCGAACGTCTCAAGGGCTACCTTCAGGAGATGAAGGCGCAGGGCCTCGCCGAGCCTCGCGTCGTGCGTCTTGGCGAATCGCCCATCACGATGACGCACGGCGCGCCGGCGCTCGATGCGCTGCTCGACCGGTGGCCCGATACGGATGCGGTCATGTGCGTGAGCGATATGTCCGCGTTCGGCGCCATCATGCAATGTCAACGTCGCGGGTTGAGCGTGCCGCGCGACATCGCGGTGGCGGGCTTCGGTAATTTCGAGGTGGCGGTTTGCAGCAATCCGACCATCACCACGGTATCGGTCGATGCCTACGGCATCGGCCAGCGCACGGGGGAATTGCTGCTCGCTGCGCAGGCCGGCCAGCTTCATTCCGCGCGCGCACAGCGCAAGGTCGTCATCAATTATGCTGTAGTGCCGCGCGAGAGCGCCTAGTCGTTCTCCGCCAGGAAGATGCAAGATGCGCTGCGGGTTCACGCGTGCTAAGATTAATATGTTACCGATAACATCGAGATAGTGCGAACAGCCTGTCCGGCGCTCCTGCCGGGCGCGGCGGGGGCCGGTAGCCGGTCCGGCAGAGCACACAAGAGACGCTTCGCGCCTGACGTTAGCCTCGCGGGCCACCATCAAGGAGTACGGCATGACTTCATCCAATACGCGCCGCCTGCGCAGTCAGGAATGGTTCGACGATCCCTCCCACGCCGACATGACCGCGCTTTACGTCGAGCGCTTCATGAACTACGGGCTCACACGCGAAGAATTGCAGTCGGGCCGTCCGATCATCGGCATTGCACAAACCGGCAGCGATCTCGCGCCGTGCAATCGTCACCATATCGAGCTAGCCGAGCGCACCAAGGCGGGAATTCGCGACGCCGGCGGGATTCCGATGGAGTTTCCTGTCCATCCGCTCGCGGAGCAGAGCCGCAGGCCGACGGCCGCGCTCGACCGCAATCTGGCCTACCTCGGACTCGTGGAAATTCTGCATGGCTTTCCGCTCGACGGCGTGGTGCTCACCACCGGCTGCGACAAGACCACGCCCGCCTGCCTGATGGCCGCGGCAACGGTCGACATGCCGGCCATCGTGCTGTCCGGCGGGCCGATGCTCGACGGCTGGCATCAGGGAAAGCGCGTCGGCTCGGGCACGGTCATCTGGCATGCGCGCAATCTGCTCGCGGCAGGCGAGATCGATTACGAAGGGTTCATGGAACTGACGACGGCTTCGTCGCCGTCCATCGGCCACTGCAATACGATGGGAACGGCGCTCTCGATGAACAGTCTCGCGGAAGCCCTGGGCATGTCGCTGCCCGGCTGCGCCAGCATTCCCGCGGCGTATCGCGAGCGCGGCCAGATGGCTTACGCGTCGGGCAAGCGCATCGTCGAGCTCGTGCGCGACGACGTGCGGCCTTCGCACATCATGACGAGGGAAGCGTTCGAGAACGCCATCGTGGTTGCCTCCGCGCTTGGCGCATCGACCAACTGTCCGCCGCACCTGATCGCGATTGCCCGGCACGTCGGCGTGGACATCAGTCTGGCCGACTGGCAGCGCGTGGGCGAGCAGGTGCCGCTCATCGTGAACTGCATGCCTGCGGGCGAATATCTGGGGGAGAGCTTCCACCGGGCAGGCGGCGTGCCGGGCGTGCTGCGCGAACTGGACAAGGCGGCGCTGTTGCATCGCGACTGCCTGACCGTTTCCGGCCGGACCATTGGTGCAATCGCGGACAGCACCGCCGAACCTGACCGCGAGGTCATCAAGACAGCCGCCGAGCCGCTCAAGCACGGGGCGGGGTTCATGGTCTTGTCGGGCAATTTCTTCGACAGTGCCATCATGAAGATGTCGGTGGTCGGCGAGGCGTTCCGGCAAACCTACCTGAGCGAGCCCGGCGCGGAAAACACCTTCGAGGCGCGCGCTATCGTGTTCGATGGTCCGGAGGATTATCACGCCCGCATCAACGACCCGGCGCTCGAAATCGACCAGCACTGCATTCTCGTGATTCGCGGGGCAGGCACGGTGGGTTATCCGGGCAGCGCGGAAGTCGTGAACATGGCGCCGCCCGCCGGACTGATCCGGCAGGGCATCACATCGTTGCCCACGCTCGGCGACGGACGCCAGAGCGGCACGTCCGCAAGCCCCTCGATTCTCAACATGTCGCCGGAGGCCGCCGTGGGAGGCGGGCTCGCATTGCTGAAAACCGGTGACCGGATTCGCGTCGATCTGAACGCCCGCAAGGTCGATGTACTGGTCGACGAGACGGAACTGGCGCGCCGGCGCGAAACTGCGAGCTTCGCGATTCCCGCGGCACAAACGCCCTGGCAGGAGCTGTATCGCAAGACGGTGGGGCAACTGTCGACGGGCGGCTGCCTCGAACCCGCTACGCTGTATCTGAACGTCATCGAAAAGCGCGGCAACCCGCGTCACTCGCACTGATAGACCACCAGGAGACACACGAATGAAGGCCATTTCCGCAGCATCCATTCTTCCACACGATGTCGGGCAGGCGCTGCTCGTCGGCCGGCTGTGGCGCAAAGTGGGCTCTTCCGCCGGCGATCTGGCAGGGCCCTGCGTCGTGCTCGTGCGCAACGGCGAGGTGCTGGACATCACGGCAAGCGTGCCGACCACTTCAGACCTTTTCGATCGGCAAGACCTGGTCGCGTTCGCGCGCACGGTGTCGGGCGAGTCGCTCGGTCCCGTGGACAAGCTGATAGAAGCCACGCTGCATGCCGGGCCGACGGATGAATTGCGACTGCTCGCGCCAAACGATCTGCAGGCCATCAAGGCGTGCGGTGTCACTTTTGCGGTGAGCCTCATCGAGCGAGTGATCGAGGAACAGGCGGGCGGCGATCCAGCGAAGGCTCAGGAAGTGCGCGCCACCATTGCGGCCACCATCGGCACCGATCTGTCGAAGATCAAGCCGGGCTCCGAGGCGGCAATGAAGCTGAAGGCCGAACTCGAGCGGCGGGGGGCGTGGTCGCAGTACATGGAGGTCGGCATCGGTCCCGATGCGGAAGTGTTCTCGAAATCGCAGCCGATGTCGGCGGTCGGTCCCGGCGCCGACGTTGGCCTGCTCGCGGCATCGCACTGGAACAACCCTGAGCCTGAGATCGTGCTGGCCGTGAACAGCCGCGGAGAAATCGTCGGCGCAACGCTCGGCAACGACGTGAATCTGCGCGATATAGAAGGGCGCTCGGCGCTGCTGCTTGGCAAGTGCAAGGACAACAATGCGTCGTGTGCCATTGGCCCGTTCGTGCGCCTATTCGACGAAGCGTTCGATCTCGACACGGTGCGCCGCACCAGCGTGGGCCTGCGCGTGGAAGGGACAGACGACGGTTTCGTGCTCGAAGGCGTGAGCCACATGAGCGAAATAAGCCGCGACCCGCAGGATCTCGTTGCCCAGACGTGGGGGCGGCATCATCAGTATCCGGATGGCTTCATGCTGTTTCTCGGCACCATGTTCTCGCCCATCAAGGATCGCGACGCCCCCGGCGGCGGATTCACACATCACCTGGGCGACGTGGTGACCATCTCCACGCCGGAACTGGGTGCGCTCGTCAACACGGTGCGGCTGAGCACGGAAGTGGCGCCGTGGACCTTTGGCGTGCGCGCGCTTTACCGCAATCTCGCGCAACGCGAACTGATCTGAGTCTGCCAAAGGCTGCGAGGCGTGGCGCGATGTTCGCTGTTGCCGCGTCGCGCTCCCGGTAGCACCCGCCTGTCGATGCGCAGCGACCGTTGCTTTCAGCGCCGCTGCCCATGCGGTTGCCCGGCGATCACCCGTTCCAGCGACATCTTCAGGTGACGCTGCATGCTCGCCTGGGCCTGGATCGGATCATGCGCTTCGAGCGCCTCGAGAATCACGCGATGCTCGTCAGGCACCGCGCCCCATGTGCTCTCGTTTTCGAAATGGCCGCGCAGCTTTTCGGACAGCGGACTGTGCCGCGCATCGAACAGAGAACTGACGGTGCGCACGAGCACCTCGTTGCCGCTCATCTGCGCGATGGCGAGGTGAAATGCGCGGTCGGCGGCAACCGGAATCCGTCCCGCCGAGACTTCGCGCTGCATTTCGTCGTACAGCTCGCGCAGGTGCTTCAGCTCCTTTGCTTTGCAAAACGGCGCGACGCTCGCCGCGATGGAGCCTTCGATCACGCAGCGCGCCCCCATGATGTCGAGCAGGCTGTCGCCGAGTTCGGCGCGCGACAACGGCTCCTTGCTGTGCGTCTGCGGCGTTGCACACACGTACACGCCCGAACCCATGCGGATCTCGACCAGCCCCTCCAGCTCCAGTGCAACCAGCGCCTCGCGCACCGACGGGCGCGACACCGCAAGCGTTGCCGCGAGTGCACGCTCCGAAGGCAGGCGGCCGTTCGGCGCGAACTCCGGCTGCGCGATCAGAGCGCGCAGCTTCTCCGCGATCTGCAGATAAAGGCGGCGAGGGTCGGCGGGTTTGTCTGTCACAAGCTTTCCTGGCGAGGTGGCGCGGGTACGCACCGTTAGGCGAGCGCCGATTGTAGATCGAAGCGTGCTACCGGCAAAACCGGCAACACGGCGCGGCCCCGGCGTTCGGCCCGACCCGGGGATTACCCGGATTTTCCACGAAATTGGCTTGACCAATGGTCCGGTCGCATTTTAATTTGTCGCTTCTGGTAAGGCCAGATAAATTCTGGTGTTCGGTGCGGCTGGTGCATGGCTTCGCCGCGAGGCTCGTCGCACCGCAGTGCGGGCGGTAAGGCGCCCACGCCGATCGACGCGGCTGCCGTGCGACCGGTTAGCCAGCACTGGCGATGCGCTGCGCCCCGGTCGCCCGACTGTCCGCATCGCCTGAACGGCGCGCTTCGTGCGCTTTGAGCGCGTTGCGTGAGATTACGGAACCGGTCCCATATTCGATAAAGGAGGAGACGTGTCATGCGCAAAATGCGTTGGGTGGTGATTTTTCTGAGTTTTCTGGCGATCGCGGTGAACTACATCGATCGCGCTAACCTCGCGGTCGCGGCGCCGGAAATCGAAAAGGCGCTGGGCATCGGACCGGCGCAGATGGGTTTCATCCTGAGCGGCTTTTTCTGGACCTACGCGTTGATGCAAATGCCGTTCGGCTGGTTCGTCGACCGCGTCGGCGCACGTATCGCGTTGCCGCTCGCCGTCGGCTGGTGGTCCGTGTTCACCGCGCTGACCGCGGCGACCAGCAGCGTTGCGGGCATGTTCGGCTGCCGGCTGCTGCTCGGCGTCGGCGAGGCGGGCGCGTATCCGTCTTGCGCGAAACTCGTGAGCCAGTGGTTCCCCGTGAAAGAGCGTGCGCTCGCGACCAGCATCTTCGATAGCGGCTCACGGGTCGGCTCAGCGCTGTCCATTCCGGTCGTCGCGCTGATCATCAGCTCGGTCGGCTGGAAAGCGGCGTTCGTCATCACCGGTGCGCTTGGCGCTGTGTGGATTCTCGGCTGGCTCGTGATCTACCGGAACCCTGAGCCGCTCGACGCGGGCAGCGCGAATGCAGCCGCCAGCGCGCCCGGCGTCGCCAAACAGCGCCAGCGCGTCACGTGGGGCTCGCTGTTTCGCCACCGCACGCTGTGGGGAATGATGCTCGGCTTCTTTTGCCTGAATTTCGTCATCTATTTCTTCATTACGTGGTTCCCGAGTTACCTCGTGCAAACGCGCGGCTTCTCGCTGAAATCGCTCGGCACGCTCGGCATGATTCCGGCGCTGATCTCGATTCCGGGCGGCTGGCTCGGCGGCTACGTGTCGGATGCGCTGTTCCGGCGCGGCTGGAGCCTGACCGCTGCGCGCAAGACCTGCATGGTCGGCGGCATGCTGTTGTCGTCGGTGATCACGCTGTCGGCATTCACGGCGAACGTCTATCTGATGCTCGCGTTCTTCGGCATCGCCTACGGCAGCCTCGCGTTCGCGGCGGCCAGCATCTGGTCTCTGCCGGGGGACGTTGCGCCGACGCCGGACCATGTCGCGTCGATCGGCGGGATTCAGAACTTTGCGTCGAACCTGGCCGGCATCGTGATCACGACTTTCACCGGCGTGATGGTCGCGATGACCAAGGGCTCGTTCACGATTCCGCTCGTCGTGGCCGGCGGCTTCTGCTTTCTCGGCGCGTTCAGCTATCTGGTGATCGTGGGCCGCATCGAACCGCTGTCCATTGCTCCCGATACCGAAGAAGCGCCCACGCGTGTGAGCTCGGCAATCTGACATAGCCGGCAGCCGCCCGCAATCCATTCCATTCGAGGCCTCTTATGTTGACTCAAGCTAGCAGCGCGCCCCAGGTGATCCGTCTGCATCCGAACGACGACGTGATCATCGCGACCCGGCAGCTTCTGCCCGGCACGCGCATCGACACCGAACAACTGGTCGTGACAGGGCTCGTGCCGCCCGGCCACAAGATCGCCACGCGCGACATTGCGAAAGGCGCGCCGGTCAAGCGCTATAACCAGATCATCGGGGTTGCGCGCGAAGCGATCGCGCGCGGCCAGCATGTTCACGTGCACAACCTCGGCATGTCCGAGTTCGCGCGCGATCATGCGTTCGGCGTCGACACACATCCGACCGAGTACGTAGCCGAGCCCGCGCATTTCATGGGCATTCGCCGCGACGACGGCCGCGTCGCGACCCGCAATTACATCGGCATCCTGACGAGTGTGAACTGTTCGGCCACGGTCGCGCGCGCGATTGCCGATCATTTCAGGCGCGACGTGCGCCCGGAAGCGCTCGCCGCGTTTCCGAACGTGGACGGCGTCGTCGCGTTGACGCACGGACTCGGCTGCGGAATCGACATGCAGGGAGAAGGCATCGCCGTATTGCGCCGCACGTTGGCCGGCTACGCGGTGCATCCGAACTTCGCGTCGGTGCTGTTTGTCGGGCTCGGCTGCGAGACCAACCAGATCGACGGCGTGCTCGAGGCGGCCGGCCCGGCGGGCAAAGCGGCGAAGCTGCGCAGCTTCACGATCCAGGACAGCGGCGGAACCCGCAAGACGATCGAGCGCGGCATCGCGATGGTGAACGAAATGCTCGCCGACGCGAATCGCGTCGAACGCGTGCCGGTGCCCGCATCGCATTTGTGCGTCGGTCTGCAGTGCGGCGGTTCGGACGGCTATTCGGGCATTTCCGCGAATCCCGCGCTCGGCGCCGCGGTCGACCGGCTGGTGCAGCACGGCGGTACTGCGATCCTTTCGGAGACCCCCGAGGTCTACGGCGCCGAGCACCTGCTGACCCGCCGCGCCGTGAGCCAGGCGGTGGGCGAGAGGCTGCTCGCGCGCATTGCGTGGTGGCAGGATTACTGCGCGCGCAACGGCGGCGCTCTGGACAACAACCCGTCGGCCGGCAACAAGGCAGGCGGCTTGACGACGATCCTCGAGAAATCGCTCGGCGCGGTCGCGAAGGGCGGCACGACCAACCTCGTCCAGGTCTACGAGTATGCACAGCCTATCGACGCAAAGGGCTTCGTTTTCATGGACTCGCCCGGCTACGACCCCGTGTCGGCGACGGGTCAGGTCGCCTCGGGGGCTAACCTGATCTGCTTCACGACGGGGCGAGGCTCCGCCTACGGATGCGCGCCGTCGCCTTCGTTAAAGCTCGCGACCAACACCGCGCTGTGGGAGCGCCAGGAGGACGACATCGACATCAACTGCGGCGGCGTTGTCGACGGAAGCGCGAGCATCGACGAGCTGGGCGAAGCGATCTTCCAGATGATGCTCGACTGCGCGTCCGGCACGCGCTCGAAGAGCGAGCTGCATGGCTACGGGCAAAGCGAGTTCGTGCCCTGGCAGGTGGGCGTGGTGACCTGAGCAGGTCGACTGCGAATCGCATGCGCGCTGCAAAGAGGAAAGGAACAGGAGAACCGAATTGAAACGCCGTCTTTATTCAGGCCGCAACGTGACCCGCGCGCACAGCATCGACGATCTGCGCGAGATGGCACGCAGGCGGCTGCCGAACTTCTGTTTCGAATATATCGAAGGCGGCGCCGAGAACGAGGCGACGCTGCGCCGCAACCGGAACGTGTTCGATGAAATCGCGTTCTTGCCGCGCACGCTCGTCAATGTCGAACACCGCAACCAGAGCAGGACGCTGTTCGGTCAGCGCATGGCGTCGCCATTCATGATCGGCCCGACCGGCTACAGCGGACTCATGTATCGCGAGGGCGACGTGCAACTTGCGAGCGCCGCGGCGGCGGCCGGCATTCCGTTCGTGCTGAGCAATGCATCGACGATCTCGCTTGAAGATGTCGTGCAACGCGCGGGCGGCCGGGTGTGGATGCAGGTCTACATGTATCGCACGCGCGAGTTCGTCGCGAAGCTGGCGCAACGCTCGCTCGCAGCCGGAATCGAAGCGCTGGTCGTGACGACGGACAGCGCGGTGTTCGGCAAACGCGAATGGGATCTGCGCAACTACATCAAGCCGTTGATGCTGGACTGGCGCAACAAATTCGACGTGCTGGGCCATCCGCGCTGGATGAGCAACGTGCTCTGGCCAAGCGGCATGCCGCGCTTCGCCAATCTCGGCGACCTGTTGCCGCCGGGGCAGACCAGCGTGAAGGGCGCGACCATCACGCTGGGCCAGCAGCTCGATCCGTCGCTCTCCTGGGACGACATTCGCTGGCTGCGTGATCTGTGGCCGAAGCGCCTCGTCGTGAAGGGTGTGCTGGGCGCGCCGGATGCGCTGCGGGCGGTCGAGGCCGGCGTCGACGGGATCGTGCTGTCGAATCACGGCGGCCGGCAGCTCGACGGCGCGGTGTCCGCAATGGACGTGCTGCCGGAAGTCGTCGATCAGGTGCGCGGCCGGCTCGCCGTGATGCTCGACGGCGGATTCCGCCGCGGCTCCGACATTCTGAAAGCGGTGGCGTTGGGCGCCGATGCGGTGTTGCTCGGCCGGGCGACGACCTATGGCCTGAGCGCGGGCGGCCAGCAAGGCGCCGCGCGCGCGATCCAGATATTGCAGACGGAAGTGGATCGCGGGCTGGGTCTGCTCGGTTGCAGCGATATCGCCGCGCTGGATCGCAGCTATCTGCGCTGGCACGCGCTGAGCGCAGCGCCATCGCGCGTGCCCACTGCCAGCGCGCACGATGCGGTGACCGCCGCGTAAGACGAGCACACGGCAAGCTGGCGACGGAAAGACGATGCCTGCTTGCCGGAATACGCGCCGCGCGACCCTTCGTTACCGGTAACGAATCCGAATTGCACAGGCTAGCACCAGTCGCTATACTGGCTCCGCGATCGGTGGCCTGACCAAAACCGATTGGCCTGACCGCAGCACGAAATCAACGCAGACTGGCAGACGGCGCGTTGTCGATCAAGTCACGGCGCGCGAATAAAAACGAAAGGAGATGACAGGATGTTCCGTAAAGGAATGAAGGTCAGGGCCACGCTCGCGCTTGCCGCATGCATGGTCGGCGGCGCGGCGCACGCGCAGGTCGCAACTGGCGACACGTCGCAAAAGAAGATCGCGTTGTCGAACAGCTTCGCCGGCAATGCCTGGCGGCAGTCCATGCTCAAGAGTTGGAACGCGGTGGCGCAACAAGCGGTGAGCGACAAGAAGATCGCCGCCGCGCCCGCGTTCACAACTGCGGAAAATCAGGTTACCGAACAGGCGCAGCAGGTGCAGAACCTGATACTGCAAGGCTATAACGCAATCGTAATCGACGCCGTATCGCCCACCGCGCTCAACGGTACGATCAAAAAGGCGTGCGCGGCGGGCATCGTCGTCGTGTCGTTCGACGGTGTCGTCGACGAACCGTGCGCGTATCGCGTGAATTTCGACTTCAAGGGCTGGGCCGAGCAGGGCGTCGATTATCTGGCGACCCGGCTGAACGGCAAAGGCAACATTCTCGAAGTGCGCGGCGTGGCCGGTATTTCTGTCGACAACCTGATGCATGAAGGCGTGCTCGAGGGGCTCAAGAAACATCCGGGCCTCAAGCTCGTCGGCTCGGTGAACGGCGACTGGACGCAGTCTGTCGCGCAAAAGGCCGTCGCCGGCATTCTTCCGACACTGCCGCAAGTCGACGGCGTCGCGACCGAAGGCGAGATGTCGTTCGGCATCGCGCAGGCGTTCAAGGCGGCCAACCGGCCGACGCCGCCCATGATCATCGGCAGCACGTATCCGGAACTCGAATGGTGGAGCGAGCAGACCAAAACCGGTTACCAGTCGCGCTCGCTGTCGAATCCGCCGGGCGCGGTCTCGTTCGCATTCTGGGTCGCGCAGCAGGTGCTCGCGGGCAAGCATATCCCGAAGGACGTGACCATCAACGTACCGCTGCTTGCGATCTCGCAGCAGGAGTTGCCGGCAAAGCTCGCCGCGACGCCTAAGGGCGGTCTTGCCGACGTCACCTACACGTTGCCGCAAACCGTGGCCTTGCTCGACAAAAAGTAAGCACGCGCAGGCCCGGTCCTGTGCGATCGGGCGCAATCGCGCGCAATCGGGCGCGTGTACGACGCCACGCATGGAGGCATGTGAATGGGCGCAACATCAAGCAGCGGTCAGCCGGACGCATTGATTCGTTTCGAAGGCATCGGCAAGACCTTCGGCCGGGTACGTGCGCTGGCCGACATCGACTTCGCGTTCATGCGCGGAGAATGCGTCGGCATTGCCGGACATAACGGCGCCGGCAAATCCACGCTAATGGCGGTGCTGGCGGGCGTGTATGCGCCGACGCAGGGACGCATTGCCGTGGACGGACAAGCGGCGCCGCATTACGACGCGAACGCCGCGCGCGATGCGGGCGTGCGGTGCGTGTTCCAGGAGTTGTCGCTGTGCGCGAACCTGACGGTCGCCGAAAACATGGCGATCGTGCATCCGCAATTGCGCGGGCGCGGCTGGCGCCGCAAGGCAACCGCGCTGATGCGCGAGAAGCTCGAAGAAATTTTTCCCGGCAATGGGCTCAAGGGCAACGAACTGGTTTCCGATCTGACGCTCACGCAACAGCAGATGGTGGAAATCGCGCGCGGCTTTACCGTGACCGATGCGCCAGTGCGCCTCGTGATTCTCGACGAGCCGACGTCGTCGCTCGACGCGCATACGGCCGAGCAACTGCTCGCATTTGTGCGGCGCGCGGCGCAATCCGGAATCACATGCGTGCTGATCACGCACATGCTGGGCGAAATCGAGCGCGTCGCGGATCGTGTGGTCGTGATGCGCGACGGCGCAATTGTCGGCGTGCTGCCGCGCGAGGCGGTGAGTCGCGCGGCGATCATCCAGGCGATGGGCCAGCAGCTCGAAGCTGACAAGACGCCTTCTGCCGCGCGTGTGCGCGAGGCAAGCGGCGACGGGCGCGCTTTTCGCTGGAATGTCAGCCCGCATAAGCGGACCTTGATCGAAGCATCGCGCGGCGAGATCGTCGGCTTTGCAGGGCTCGCCGGCCAGGGGCAAACGCAAGCGCTGCTGTCGATCTACGAGGCCGCCACGCGTCACGGAGCGGGGCGCACGAAGGTCGCTTTCGTCGCTGGCGACCGCGGTCGCGACGGCGTGTTTCCGGTCTGGTCGATCGCGCAGAACCTCGACGTGCGCTGGCTTTTCGGCGGCCCGAAGTCGAGGCGCGGCCTCGTCGATCGGTCGGCCGCGCGCGCGCTCGTCGAAGCATGGCGCGCGAAGATCGGCATACGCGGCGCGCCGATGAGCGCGGGCATTCTGTCGCTCTCCGGCGGCAATCAGCAGAAAGTGCTGTTCGCACGCGCGCTCGCGTCGGACGCAGTGCTGATCCTGATGGACGATCCCACGCGCGGCGTGGATGTCGGCACCAAGCGCGACATCTACCAGCTCGTTCATGACGAAGCGCAAAAGGGCCGCACCTTCATCTGGTACACGACAGAAAACGAAGAACTGTCGCATTGCGACCGCACCTATGTATTCCGCTCGGCCGCCGTCACGCGGGTGCTCAAGGCCGACGAATGCACGGAAGAAGCACTGCTTGCAGCAAGCTTCGAGGAGCAGGCCGCATGACGCCCGCGCGCTCGTCCATCCAGAGCACGCAGGCCCGCCTGCGCGCGTTGCTTCCCGCGATCTCGCTGATCGCGGTGCTTGTGCCGATTCTCATCATGCAGCCCGCGGTGATGAGTTATTTCGGTTCGAGTCTGCTGCTCAATCTGGCGGTGCCGATCGTGCTCGCGACGCTCGCGCAGCTCGCGATCATCACCGTGAACGACCTAGACCTGTCGATCGGTTCTTTCGTTAGTCTGGTGGCGTGCATCGGCGCGACGCTGCTCGTGAAGGAGCCTTGGCTCGGCGTGCTCGCGCTGATCGGCTGCGTGCTCGCGTATGCGGCAGTCGGCGCACTGATCGAACTGCGGCAGATCCCGTCGATCGTGGTCACGCTCGGTCTGTCGTTCGTATGGAGCGGCCTTGCGATCGTGCTGCTGCCTTCGCCGGGCGGCACGAGTCCCAACTGGCTCGGCGCGGCGATGAACTATCAGACGCCGTTCGTCGCGGCGCCGATCGTGTGGTCGGTGCTGGTCGCGATCGTCGGGCACGTGCTGCTGATGCGCACCTCGGCCGGCGTGCGGATACGCGGCGCGGGCGGCAATCCGCGCGCGATGCGCCGCTTCGGCTGGTCGCTGGTGCGCAGCAAGGCGACACTGTATGGCATCGCGGGCATTTTCGGCGTGCTGTCGGGTCTGTCGCTGCTCGGCCTCACGACTTCTGCCGACGCGAATCTCGCGCTGCGCTACACGTTGCTGTCCATCGCGGCGGTGATACTTGGCGGCGGCGAATTCATCGGCGGGCGCGTGTCGGTGATCGGCGCGGTGCTCGGTGCCATTACGCTGACGCTCGCGGCGTCGTTCCTCGCCTTCCTCAATATACCGGCGGACTGGCAGGTCGGCATGCAGGGCGCGATCCTGGTCGTCGTGCTGTCGCTGCGCGTGCTGCTGCAACGCGGGGAGCGCCAATGAAATCGCAAACTTCCGGCAGGGCAATCGGTGCAGACCCAACCGCGTGGTCGCGCTTGCGCAGCGTTCAGGCGCCGTGGGCGTGGTCGTTCGTGGGCGCGGTGCTGGTGTGGTTCGGCATCGTCGGCGTGTTCGGCTTCGGCATTGCCAGCAACGTCGCGCAGACGGCGCTCACCTATGGCGTGTTCATGGTGCTCGTCGGTCTCGGGCAGATGCTCGTTATTACGTCGGGCGTCGGCAACATCGACCTGTCGGTGCCGTCGACCATCGCGCTCGCAGGCGTGATCGGCATGCACGTAATGGGCGGAGCGAACGGGCGGATCGTGCTGGGTGTCGCGGCCGCGCTAGGTGTCGGTGCCGCGGTGGGCCTCGCGAACTACATGCTGATCAGACTGCTGCGCATTCCGCCGATCATCGCGACGCTGTCCTCCAGTTTCATCATCCAGTCGATCGCGATCACCCAAGGGCGGCAGCTTCCGCCACCGCCGCCCGCGCTCGGCGCGTTCGCGACCAGCCGTTTTCTGAACGTGCCGTATATCGCGCTTCTTGCGTTTGCGTTGTCGGCCGCGCTGGCTGTGTTGCTGCATCGCGCGGTATATGGCCGCAAGCTGTCGGCGATCGGACAGAACGCGCGGGCTGCGTGGCTCGCGGGCGTCGACGTGCATCGCACGCGCTGCCTCGCGTACCTGCTGTGCTCGATGATCGCCGCGCTCACGGCACTTCTGCTCGCGGCGACCTCGGGCGGAGCCTCGCTCGACATGGGCGTCGAGTACATGCTGATCTCGATCGCCGTGGTCGTGATCGGCGGCACGCTGGTCGCGGGCGGCAAGGCGACGATCGTCGGCGTGTGGGGCGCGTCGATGTTTCTGTTTCTCACGAACGCCGCGCTCAACGCGCTCGGCGCCGATGCGGGCGTACGCTCCATTGTCTATGGCGTGCTGATTATCGCGGTGACGGTTGCGGCCGGCGGCAAGACCATGCGGTGAAGAGGTGCGGGCCGCAGTTCGGATTCACATCAAGAACGAGAGGGGACATGAAATCCAGCGACTACGAAGTGCATGATGCGCGTTTCAGGCTGCTGCTTCAGCCCAATGCATTCCTGAGCCGCCTGACAGACGAATGCCTGTGGGCCGAAGGGCCGGTTTATTTCCCGGCGACAGACCTGCTCATCTGGAGCGACATACCCAACAACCGCATGCTGCGCTGGGCGCCGGGAATGGGCGTGGGCGTATTCCGCGCGCCGTCGAACTACAGCAACGGCAACACGCGCGACCGCGAGGGCCGGCTCATCACTTGCGAGCACGGCGGGCGGCGCGTGACGCGCACTGAACACGATGGCAGCGTAACCGTGCTCGCGTCGCACTTCGAGGGCAAGCGGCTGAATTCGCCGAACGATGTGATCGTTGATTCGAACGGCGGCATCTGGTTCACGGACCCCGACTACGGCATCTTGAGCGACTACGAAGGATATCGCGCAGAGAGCGAGATCGGCCGCTGCAACGTGTACCGCATTGCGCCGGACAGCACGCGGGTGGAACTGGTCAGCGACGACTTCGTGAAGCCAAACGGTCTTGCATTGTCGCCGGACGAATCGCGCCTTTATATCGCGGATTCCGGCGCGTCGCACGACGACACGGCGCCGCGCCATATCCGCGTGTTCGACGTTGCGGGCGAGGGCCGTTTGCGCAACGGGCGCGTTTTCATCGAGATGCAAAGCGGCGTGCCGGACGGCATGCGCGTCGACGAGCACGGCAACGTGTGGACGAGCGCCGAAGACGGCGTGCATTGCTATGCGCCGGACGGAACTCTGCTCGGCAAGATCCTGATTCCGGAGGTGGTCGCGAATCTCACGTTCGGCGGTATCAACCGCAATCGGCTGTTTATCGCGGCGACCTCGTCGGTCTATTCGCTTCACGTCGGTGTGCGCGGCGCGGGGCGCTGAAACATCCCAACATTACAACATCAAAATCCGGAGACGAAATATGAAGATGACAGCAATCGCGGTGGCGCTGTGCCTCGCCACGGCATCGGCGGGCGCATCGGCGCAGGTCGCAACCGGCGATACGTCGTCGATGAAGATCGCGCTGTCGAACAATTATGCGGGCAACAGCTGGCGCCAGCAGATGCTCAAGAGCTGGTCGAACGTCGCGGATCCGGCGGTGAAACAGAAGATCGTTGCGGCCGCACCCAGCTTCACGACGGCTGAAAGCCAGGCCACCGAACAGGTCCAGCAGATCCAGAATCTGGTGCTGCAAGGCTACAAGGCGATTGCAGTCGATGCGGTCTCGCCCACCGCGCTCAACGGTGTCATCAAGCAGGCGTGCGGTGCGGGCGTGACAGTCGTGTCGTTCGACGGGATCGCGACCGAACCCTGCGCATACCGCATCGCGGTCGATTTTCAGGGCATGGGCCGCATGCAGGTCGATTATCTGGCGAAGCGTTTGAACGGCAAGGGCAACCTGCTGGAGATCCGCGGGCTCGCAGGTGTCTCGGTGGACGACGAGATTCATCAGGGCATCGTGGACCAGCTGAAGAAATATCCGGGGCTGAAGATCGTCGGCTCGGTACATGGCGACTGGACGCAGACCGTCGCGCAAAAACAGGTGGCGGGCATTTTGCCGACGTTGCCGAAGATCGACGGCGTTCTCACCCAGGGCGGCGACGGCTTCGGCGCCGCGCAGGCGATCAAGGCTGCCGGACGGCCGACACCGATCATCATTCTCGGCAACCGTCAGGAAGAGCTTGCATGGTGGGCCGATCAGAAGAAGAGCGGCTACGAGACGATGTCGGTGACGATTCCGCCGGGTGCGTCGACGTTCGCGTTCTGGGTCACGCAGCAGATCCTCGCCGGCAAGAAAGTGCCGCACGATATCCGCATGCCGGTGCTTGAAGTCAAACCTGATGAACTCGATGCGGTGCTCGCGAGGACACCGGCTGGTGCGCTCGCGAACAAGGAGTACTCGCGCGATGAAGTGGTCGCGGTAGTCGATGGGAAGAAGTGAGCGCAAGCGGGTGAGCGCAAGCGGGTGAGCGCAAGCGGGTGAGCGCAAGGTGAGTCGCATGAGCCAGCAGATCGCGAGTCGTCGCCGCTCGTGGCGCCGCGATCTGCCGCATGCTTTCGAAACGATGGCAGCCTCCATGCCCCAATCTTTGGACAAGAACAGCGGGCCTCGACCGCCCGGGGTCACACGACGCTTAAGCGACCGGTTCGCTTACAGCTTGTGAGTTACCTTGGGAGTTGCCGTGCGACTCGCCTTCGGGCTCGCGATAAGCCGCAAACTTCGAGGTCTTGCCAATGCCCGGATTGAAGCAATTGCACGGATCGAGCTTCTGATAGAACGCGGCAAGCTCGGGCTTCGCCTCGTACAGGTGCCCCACGTTATGCTCCGCCGGATATTCGGCGCCGCGAGCGTCGAGCAATTCGAGCATTTCGTGTTCGAGCGCCATGCAGTCGTGCCCCTTCATGACAATGTAGTCCTGATGGAACACGTGACACAGAAAGTGTCCGTAATACAGCTTCAGCGTAATGGCCCGCTCGATCTTTTGCGGCAAATGCTCGAACCAGTCGCGATCGTTTCTTCTTAGCGCAATGTCGAGCGCAACGATATCTTCGACTTCCCGGTGATGCACCGCGCGATACCGAACGGCCGCGCTCGCCGCCGCGAAGCGATGCAGGAACGCTTTGCGGCCTTCTTCGTCCGTGCATTCAAAATACGCGCCGTTTGCATCGGCGAAACGTTCCGCGAGAAAAGCCCGCGCCTCGTGAATGCCCGCCGCCGGCACCTTAAGCATCAGATGATGCTCGTAGCGGTCCCGATACTCCTTGAGCCGCGCAGGCAGATGATCTGGCAGCAACTTGCCTAGCCATTGCAGCATGCGGTCGGTGAAATGCTTCGGCATGAAACTCAGGCGTTCGAACCACGTGTCGCAACGCGTCTTCAGGCTGAAGAACATCGGCAGTCGTTCGGTGCCGAACCGGTCAATGATGACAAACAGATCCTTGCCGTACTTCTTCGCCACATCGAATGCATCGCGATGCATGTACTCGCCTGCAATGGGCAGATACTCGAAGTTCGCGAGCGCATGGCGGCGAATATCGGTGAGCACGCCCGTGTCGTTTGTGCCGATGTAGAAGACCTTTGCGCCGCTCTCGGCAGCGAACGTGTCGAGACGCACGGCGAAGGTCATGACCTTGCCCGCGGAACCGGACGCCTCGAACAGACGGCGCGGATCGGCGTTAAAGCGCGCGGGTGTCGAAGCATCCACATCGCGCACATGGGTCGCGTATTCGCGGTCGGACGCGGCTGCGCCCGCGCTTACGTCGCCGGGGTCGAACGTGCCGTTCTCGATGCGTGTCAGCACGTCCTTAGGCGACTCGCCCAGTTCTATGCCGAGATGATTCACAAGCCGCAAGGTGCCGGTCGCATCGACGGCCGCGAACAGCGCCATCTCCGTATAAGCCGGCCCGCGATGCACGAGCGAGCCGCCCGAATTGTTGCTGATGCCACCCAGCACCGATGCGCCAATGCACGATGAGCCGATCACCGAATGCGGCTCGCGCCCGAGCGGCTTTAACGTGCGTTCCAGCTGATCGAGCGTCGTGCCGCCGATGCACACGACCTGCCTGCCGCCGTCGAGCAGATGAATGCGCTTGATGCGAGTCGTGCTGACGATGACGATATCGCGATCGTAGTCATCTCCGGCGGGTGTCGAACCGCCGGTCAGTCCCGTGTTCGATGCCTGCGTAATGACGATGACACGCGCCGCGACGCATGCGCAGAGCGCCTGCCATTGCTCGTACAGGGTGCCCGGACGAACCACGGCTAGCACGCGCCCCGTGCCGAAGCGGTAACCCGTGCGATAGCGGCGCGTTTGCGCATCGCCGGTCAGCAAGTGGCTCGCACCGACGATCTCGCGCAGTGAGGTTAGCAAAGCAGTGTCGGACATGATGCCCTCGAACCTTGGGTGAGTCGTACCCGATCTAAATGGGACTTTTGTGCGGCTTATGTGTGGCTTATGTGCGGCTTATGTGCGGCTTATGGGCGACTCATATGCCAGTTAAACGCGGCTCTGCCGAGTCGGCGTCGGCGGCGCGGAGCGCGCGACGCCGCGTTGCATCAGCGTGAGAACGGCGCCCACGAACAGCGCGAACGCGACGAACAGGAGACCCGCGTTCGTGCTGTGCGTGACATCCTTCATCCAGCCGATGATCGACGGGCTCACGAAGCCAGCAAGGTTGCCGACGGAGTTGATCATTGCGATGCCCGCGGCCGCGGCCGTCCCCGACAGCACGCTGCTCGGATAGGTCCAGAAGACGGGCATCATCGAGAGGACGCCGGCGGTTGCGGCCGACAGCGTAATCAGCACCAGCACGAGGTTGTCCGTGTACAGGGTGCTCGCATAGAAGCCGATTGCAGCAGCAATGGCAGCCGTCGCCAGATGCCAGCGCCGCTCGCGACGTTCGTCCGAGCTTTTCGCGACCCGCACCATCGACACGATGGCGACCGCGTAAGGCACGGCGCTCAGCAGCCCGACAGCGAATGCGTCCTTGACGCCCGCGGCCTTGACGAGCGTCGGCAGATAGAAGCTCACGCCGTAGAGGCCCATCATGCAGCAGAAGTAGATCGCCGCCAGATGCCACACGCGACCATTCGAGACCACAGCCTTCAGCGAATGATCGGCGTTCACATTGCCATCGCGGGCGAGATTGGCTTCGAGAAGCTTCTTCTGCGATTCGTCCAGCCACGATGCAGCGCGAATGCCGTTAGGCAGCAAAAACAGCACGAGAACGCCGAGCACGAGCGATGGTGCCGCTTCGATCAGATAGAGCCATTGCCAGTTCGACATGCCATGCACGCCGTTGAACACCTGCATGATCCAGCCCGACAGCGGACCGCCCACGACGCCTGCCACCGGAATGCCGATCATGAACAGCGCGTTCATGCGGCCGCGCCGGCTTGACGGATACCAGTAGGTCAGATACAGCACGATGCCGGGAAAGAAACCCGCTTCCGCCACGCCCAGCAAAAAGCGCACGAGATAGAACATGGCGGGCGTTTTGACGAACAGCGATGCCGCCGATACTACCGCCCACGTCATCATGATGCGGCTGATCCACACCCGGGCGCCCACGCGATGCAAAAGCACGTTGCTCGGCACCTCGAACAGGAAATAGCCGATGAAAAAAATGCCCGCGCCAAGGCCGTACACGGACTCGCTGAACTTGAGGTCGCTCAGCATCTGCAGCTTCGCGAAACCCACGTTCACGCGGTCCAGATACGCCGCGACATAGCAGATGAAAAGAAACGGAAGCAGACGCCAGGTCACTTTTGCGTACGTGGCGTTCTCGAAACCGGCGGAGGATGCCGGGCTGAGGGGCGGGTTCATCGACTGTCTCCTGATGCGTGCGGCCTGTTGCCGCTACTGACTGAATGTCGCGCATTGTTCCGCGTCAGCGGGAAACTGTCGATATGCCAAAGTACTGGTCCGACCAGTTTGTTTTGCCGTGCCAGCCTGCCATACAGCTGAGGAAACTACTATTGCCAGCCGTTCAGGCGCAGCGTGGCTCGCACGAGACGCTGCTCTTCTCCGTCTATTTCGCGCAGACAGGCGGTGGTCGTGGCGATATGCGAGCTCGCCGCGCGCCGCGCCTGCTCGGGCTGTTTGCCGGTGACGGCCTTGTAGAGCCGCGCATGCTGGCGGTCGATGACGCGCTTTTCCGCCGTGCGGTGATAGAGGTTGTTGACCGATGCGAAGACCGAACTCAGCAGCAGGTCCGTGAGGGATGTCAGGGTATGCACCAGCACCGGATTGTGCGAGGCCTCGCAGATCGCGAGATGGAACGCGTAGTCGAGTCGCGCGCGCCTGGTTTCGCCGATGTCAGGGTTGTTGTTCGCCGCGAGCATCTCTTCATAGCGCCGGGTGATCAGCGCGTAGTCGGCCTGGGTGCCACGCAGCGCGGCAAGCCGTGCGGATTCGGCCTCCAGCATCTCGCGCACTTCGAAGATGTCGTAGAGCGTGCGCGGCTGCGATCCGAGCAGATGCATCATCGGCGAAAGCGCGGGTTGCGAGGTCAGCGCCGCGACGAACGAGCCGCGCCCGTGCGACGTTTCGATAATCTTGCGCGCGCGCAGCACCTTCAGTCCCTCGCGCAGCGCGGAGCGCGATACGCCGAGCTTGACTGTCAGGCGGCGCTCGGATGGCAGCGCTTGACCCGGCTTGAGCACGCCGTCGACGATCAGGCTTTCGATGCGCGCGGCCACCACGTCGGCCACCTGCGAGCCGGATTCCGTATCGTCCCTTTCCATGCGCCCCTCTACTGGTCGGACCACTGTCGGATCATACTAGCGCGCGAGGAAGGATGATGGCAAGGCAGGACGGGCAGGGGCCAGAGGATGTTTTCGGCAAGCCGCTCCGCGTGGAGCGCGGCGCTCGTCGTCCCGCGAGCGATGTAACGGCCGCCTCGGCCGCGTCCTGCAACGGTGCCGACCGACTGCAATGGGACGCTTGGCGCGACGCCTACGTGGGTTCGGCAGAGAAGGTGTACGGCACGGGCATTGCCAACAGCCACGCGTTGTCAGCCCGCCTGCGCAGAGCCGCGCTTGGCGAACTGTGCAGTACCGGCTGCCCGCATGCCTTAAATCTCCAGCACTCCCGCCGCCATAAACCCGCCGTCTACCGGCAGCGTCTGTCCGTTCACGTAAGAAGCGCGTTCCGAGCACAGGAAGGCGACGACCGAGGCGATCTCGTCCGGCACGCCATAGCGTCCGGCGGGCACCGCGCGCGTGTAGTTCTCGCGCGCCACCTGCGAATGAAGATCGAGCGTCATCGGCGTGTCCACCGGGCCGGGGGCAATGCCGTTGGTCGTAATGCCATACTCGGCGAGTTCAATGGCCATCTGCCGCGTGAGACCGATCACCGCTGCCTTCGACGTGCCATACGCGGTACGCCCCATGCTCGCGCGCAGTCCGCTGACCGACGCAATATTCACGATGCGCCCCCAGCCGGCCTGGCGCATGAGCCGGGCGGCACGCTGGCCGCACAACATCGGCCCGGTTACATTGACGTCGAATACCTTGCGCCAATGCTCGACCGGATAATCGATAAACGGAAAGGTCTTCGCAATGCCTGCGTTGTTCACGAGAATGTCGCAGCGGCCAAACTGCCCGTCAATCGCTGCGAACGCCTCGTCGATCGACGAGGCATCCGAGACGTCGAGCCGCACCGCGTACGCCTCGCGACCGGCCGCGCACAGCGAGCCGGCCAGATCGTTCGCCGAATGAGTATTGATATCGCCGACGAAGACAATGTGCCCAGCCTCGGCGAGTTGTTGCGAGATCGCCGCGCCGATGCCGGCGCCCCCGCCGGTCACGAGGGCGACGCGCGGATGGGCGGGAAGGGAGCGGTCACGGCGGAAGGTTTCGATATTCTGATTCACTGCGCACTCTCGAATGAATGATTGGAGACGAAACGAAAGACTGTAGATAGATGATCGGAACGGCGAACACGACAATGTGTAAAGCTGTTGGCCCGGTTGCGTTCGTATCGGCGCTCTATCGCTTCACTTCAGGAACCCGATCGACAGCCAGGGCACGAACGCGACCACTACGAGCGCGATAAGCAGCGCGCCGAGATAGCCCCACACGCGGCTTACCACACGGTCCGGAGACACCTTGCCGATTGCGCAGGCGGCATAGAAGCCGACGCCCATCGGCGGTGCGAAGAGGCCGAGCCCCATCGAAAGAATCACGACCATCGCGTAGTGCACGTCGTGTATGCCGAGCGCCCGCGCAACGGGAAAGAGCAGCGGGCCGAACAGCACGATCGCGGGTATTCCTTCGAGCACGCTGCCAAGCACGACGAACACCACGATCGACACCGCCAGGAACGCGTGGGGCCCGCCCGGCATGTGTTCCATCGCGGTCACAAGCGACGCCGAGAAGCCCGATTGCGTGAGCGCCCACGCCATCGCGGTGGCAAGGCCGATGATCAGCAGGATGGCGCCGGAAAGACTTGCGGTATCGAGCAGCAGCGAGTAGAGGCGCTGCCATTTGATCCGTCGTCCGAACAGATGCAGCAGCACCCCTGCAATCAGCGTGTATGCAATGCCGATGGTGGACACTTCGGTCGCCGTCGCGGCGCCTTCGATCACCACTGCGCGGATCAGCATTGGCAGCGCGAGTGCGGGAAGCGCAATCACGAAGGTCCTCAGGATTGTGCGCAGAGGCGCGCGTGTCGTGTTGCCGGCCGGCTCGTGCCGCGCGCGGCGCCAGCAGACGAAGCCGATCGCGATAGTGGCAACCACCGCGGGCATGATGCCGCCGACAAACAGCGCGGTGATCGATACGCCGCATACCGCGCCGATCGTGATCAGCACGAGGCTTGGCGGAATCGTCTCGGTCATCGCTCCTGTCGAAGAGAGGAGCGCGACCAGTTCTTCCGGCTTGGCCCCGCGCCGCTGCATCTCGGGAAAGAGCGCGGGCGCGATGGCGGCCATGTCCGCCGCTTTGGCGCCCGATATGCCCGACACCAGAAACATCGCGCCGAGCAACACGTATTGCAGGCCGCCGCGCACGTGACCGAGCAGTGCGGCCATGAAATCGATCAGGCAGCGCGCGAGTCCGCTCAACTCCAGCAGCGCGCCGAGCAGCACGAAGAGCGGCACGGACAGCAGCACGAGATTCGCCATGCCTTCGTCCATCCGGCTCACCACGATACCGAGCGGCGCATGCGTCATCAGAACCAGATATGCAAGTGTCGCGGTGCCGAAGCTGAACGCAATCGGCACGCCGCCCGCCACGCACAGACCCACCAGCACGACGAAGAACACGATCAGGTTGAGATTGCCGAGCCCGAGCAGAGCCGGCTGCGCGAACCACAGCACGGCGGCGATCGTTCCCGCGGTGAGGAGCGCGCCGCCGAACTGCGCGGGCGTCACATTGCGGGCGATACGCGCGATTGCGGCGATCAGCATCAGGACCGCGCCCACGGGCAGCGCGGCGCAGCGCCAGCCGTCGGGCAACTGCAGCGCGGGCGTGCTGACGGGCATTTGCAGGTTCATGTGTTCGACCGCCGGCGCGATGATGAGACCGACGAACGCGCACACGGTCAGCGCGCTGACCGCTTCCAGCCAGCCACGCCATTTGTCCGGCAAGCGCGAAACGATTGCCGTGAGCCGCATATGTTCGCCGCGGTGCAACGCGAGTACGGCGCCGAGCATTGCGAGCCAACTGAACAGGATAGAAGCGAGTTCGTCGGACCAGATGAGAGGCCGGTTCAGCCCGTAGCGAAAGATCACGCCGCACAGCAGGATCACGGTCTCCGCAACCACGAGGCAGGCCGCCACCGCGCCGACCCCGTGCATTACCCAATCGACTGCCAGCGCGACGCCGCGCGGAAGCCAGCCGTCGTTTTCCAGTTTCTTCGTTAAGGTCAGATGCATGAGCGTCAGGCGAGCTTGCCGGTGTATTTTTCGAGGGCGGTCCATGCGTCGTCGCCAAACTTTTTGTGCCAGTCGGCGTAGAAGCCGGTAGCGGTCAACTGTTTGCGAAACGCGTTCATGTCGACGTCGTTGAATTGCAGACCCCTGGACTTGAGCTCCGGCATCAACGACGCGTTCAGCTTTGCGACGTCCGCGCGTTCCTGCACCGCGGCGTCGTTGATCGCATTGCGAACGATGGCCTGCAGGTCCTTGGGCAGCCGCTCGAATGACTGCTTGTTGGCGAGGAACCAGAAGCCGTCCCACATGTGATTGGTGAGCGAACAGTACTTCTGCACTTCATAGAGCTTGGCGGCGGTAATGGTCGCAAGCGGATTCTCCTGGCCCTCGACCACCCGCGTTTGCAGCGACGAATACACCTCTGAAAAGTTGATGCTGGCCGGCGATGCGCCGAGCGACTGGAACATCGACGTCCAGATTGGGCTCATCGGCACACGCAGCTTGATGCCCTTCAGGTCGTCCGGCACATGGATCGACCGGTTGCTCGTGGTCGTTTGCCGGTAACCGTTGTCCCAGATCTTTTCGAACGCGAACACGGACGTCTTTGCGATCTCCTGGCGCACGCGCGCGCCGAGCGCACCGTCGAGCGCGCCCCATACCTGGTCGTAGTCCTTGAACGCAAAGCCCACGCCGGTAATCTGCGCCGCCGGCACGAGCGTACCGAGAATCAGCGGCGACAGCGTGAAGTAGTCGATTGCGCCGGAGCGCACCTGCGAGAGCATGTCGGTGTCGCTGCCCAACTGGTTATTCGAATACACCTGGAAGTCGACGCGCCCTTTGCTCTCCGAAGCAATGCGCGCTGCTGCCTGCTTCGCGCGCACATTCATGGGATGAGTGGCGGGCAGGTTGTTCGCATACTTCAAGGTGAACTCGGCCGCGTGCGCGCTGCGGCCATGCAGGCCGGCAAACGAGGCAGCGGCGGCAAGAGAGGCGCACTTGAGAAAGTCGCGCCGGGAAGTAACGCTCATCGTCTGTCTCCTGAGTTTTATGTTCGCCGCATCGAGGCGGCGCTCAGCTAAAAGCAAGAGCGGTGCCATTTTTTGCAACCCGCGCCAGCACTGACATCGAATGCGCGCATTGGGGTTTTTGCCAGGCGTCGGATGGCGCGTCCACGCATTCATGTGTTTAGCGCATGCGACACCTGTCGCATGCTTTGGTCGGTCGGCGTTGCGGTTAGCAGGCGCATTGCCGGGGGCGCATGAAGCGCGCATGAACGGTCATACGAGCGGCCCGGTCTTGCCAGGCAAGGGTCGATGGACCCCGACCGACGCTGTTGTGGCTGCCGAGGGCAATGACCGGCAGGCGATATAACCGCATTGGCCTGGCTCTTGCATTGAGTGGCGCCATTCTCAAGCGAAGGAGTGGTATCTAATGCAACCGACCATCATCGGATGGAGTCATCTGCCGTTCGGCAAGCTGGATGCGATCGACATAGAACGCATGATCGCCGACAGCGCGCGAGGGGCGATCGAACATGCAGGCATAGGAGCCGGCCAGATAGATTCGATTCACGTGGGCACATTCAACGGGGGCTTCGTCTATCAGGACTTTCCGTCGGCTCTGGTCTTCAATTCGATTCCCGAATTGCGTTACACGTCGACTGTGCGCTGCGAAAACGCGTGCTCGACCGGATCGGCGGCAGTGTATTCCGCCCTCGACGCGATCCGCGCGGGCCGCTCGGCATGCGCGCTCGTGATCGGCTACGAGAAGATGACGGGTCTGCCGACCGCCGAAGTCGGCAAGGTGCTGCAAAAGTGCTCGTATGCGTCGGAAGAGGCAGATGTGCCAGGCGGTTTCGCGGGCATCTTCGGCCGCCTCGCGCAGACCTATTTCGACCGCTACGGCGATCAATCGGACGCACTGGCGGCGATCGCCGCGAAAAACCATCGCAACGGCGTAGCGAACCCGTATGCGCATATGCGGCGCGATTTCGGCTACGACTTCTGCCGTACTGCGTCGGAGAAAAACCCGTTCGTGGCCGGACCGTTAAAGCGCACCGACTGCTCGATGATTTCCGACGGCGCGGCCGCAATGATCATTGCTTCGCCGGAACTTGCGCGAAGCGCGCGGCATGCTGTCGAATTTCGCGCGACGGTGCAGGTGAGCGACTATTTGCCGTTGTCGCGCCGCGATCCAATCGCGTTCGATGGCGCGCGCCTCGCGTGGAAGCGCGGCCTCGCGCAGGCGGGCATGACCCTTCGCGATCTGTCGCTGGTGGAAACGCACGACTGCTTCACGATTGCCGAGTTGATCGAATACGAAGCGATGGGCCTCGCCGAGCCGGGCCAGGGCGCGAGCGTGATTCTCGACGGCGTGACAACGAAGGAAGGACGCTTGCCGGTCAATCCGTCGGGCGGGTTGAAGGCGAAGGGCCACCCGGTCGGCGCCACCGGTGTATCCATGCACGTGATGGCGGCCATGCAGGTGACCGGCCAGGCCGGCGACATGCAGATTGCGGATGCGCGCACGGCCGGGGTGTTCAACATGGGCGGCGCGGCGGTGACGAATTACCTGAGCATTCTCGAAGCACGCCGCTAAAGCCAGGCCCCGCGCGAACGATGCAATGCGCGCCGCGTCCCTTCTTTTTCTTCAAAGCACTTGCGTATGCTAACCACCGTCATGAATCTCGGGAATCTGCTCACTGATGCAGCCCGACGCCACGCCGATCAGCCCGGCTTTATCCACGCCGGGCGCAGCATGAGTTGGCACGAAATCAATACGCGCGTCGATTCGGTCGCGCATGGTCTGAGCCGTCTTGGTGTGGGCAAGGGCGACCGGATCCTCGTTCATTCGCGCAACAACATCGCGTTGTTCGAGAGTGCGTGGGTCGCGTTCAAGCTCGGCGCGGTGTGGGTGCCGACCAATTGCCGGATCACCGCTACGGAGGCGGCCTATCTCGGCGAATCGAGCGGCGCGAAGGTCATGATCTACGAAGCCGGTTTCGACGCACATGTCGATGCAGTGCATGCGGCTTCAACGGAGCTCAAGCACGTCGTCGCGATCGGCAAACCCCGCGTGGGCGAACTCGACTACGAGATGCTCGCGCGGCAGATGAACGCGCCGCCGTTCGCCGCTGTGGATGTGGATCGCGACGATCCGCTATGGTTTTTCTATACATCCGGCACGACCGGGCGGCCCAAAGCGGGTGTGCTCACGCATGGGCAGATGGCCTTTGTGCTGACCAGCCATATTGCCGATCTGATGCCGGGGCTCACGCACGAGTCGCGCTCGCTGGTGGTCGCGCCGCTGTCGCACGGCGCTGGGATTCACGCGATGGTCAACGTCGCGCGCGCGGCGGCCAGCGTGTTGCCGGCATCCGAGAAGCTGGATCCAGAAGAAGCATGGGCACTTGTCGAGAAGTACCAGGTCGACAACATGTTCACGGTCCCCACCATCGTCAAGATGCTGACGGAGCATGAATCGGTGAGCCGCTACGACCACAGTTCGTTGAAGTACGTGATCTATGCGGGCGCGCCAATGTATCGCGAGGACCAGAAACACGCGCTGCGTACGCTTGGCAACGTGCTGGTTCAGTACTACGGACTTGGCGAGGTAACGGGAAATATCACTGTGCTGCCGGCGTCGCTGCATCGCGCGGACGACGACAGCGCCGACGCTCGCGTGGGCACCTGCGGCTATGCGCGCACCGGCATGGAGATAGGCATTCTCGACGACGAGGGGCATCGGCTGTCGGCTGGCGCAAGCGGGGAAATCTGCGTGCGCGGACCGGCGGTGTTCATCGGCTACTACAACAATCCGGAGGCGAACGCGAAAGCTTTCAGATATGGCTGGTTCCACACCGGAGATCTGGGCCATCTCGACGAAGAAGGCTTCCTGTACATCACCGGACGTTCGTCGGACATGTACATCTCCGGCGGCTCGAACGTCTATCCACGCGAGGTCGAAGAGGCCATCCTGACTCACAAGGCCGTGCAGGAAGTGGCGGTGGTCGGCATGCCCGATGCGAAGTGGGGCGAAATTGGCGTGGCGGTGGTCGTGCTGCGCGAAGGCTGGGCGCTCGAGGAAGAAGCACTGCTCGCGCATCTCGAACCGCATCTTGCACGCTACAAGTGGCCGAGGCGCTGCGTGTTCTGGGAAGCGTTGCCCAAGTCCGCGTACGGAAAAATCGTCAAGAAGGATATCAAGCTGATGCTCGCAGCGCCGCAGGAAACGGCCGCCTGAAACGACATCGCACGGACACAGCGCGATATCACGCGATACAACGCAAAACAACGCGCACGTGCTGCCCGCGCGCCCGTTGCCGCCAGCGGCTGCCCCGGTTCGCCAAAGCAGGCACGCCGCATTTACTGACGAGGAGTCGATATGTTGAAACGCCGCAAGCTGGGAACGCAGGGTCTGGAAGTGTCCGAGCTGGGTCTCGGATGCATGGGAATGAGCTTCGCCTATGGTCCCGCGGACGAGGGGCAATCGCTGCGCACGCTGGATCGCGCACTCGAACTTGGCTGCGACTTTTACGATACCGCCGAGGTGTATGGTCCTTTCGAAAACGAGAAGCTGCTCGCGCGCGCGTTCGAAGGGCGGCGCCGTCGCATCAAGCTTGCGACCAAGTTCGGCTTTCGCATCGACAACGGCAAGATCGTCGGCACCGATAGCCGGCCCGCGCATATCCGCGAGGTGGTCGACGCCAGCTTGCTCCGGTTGAACACCGACTATATCGATCTGCTCTATCAACATCGGGTCGATCCAGAAGTGCCGATCGAGGACGTGGCCGGCACGGTCGGCGATCTGGTGAAGGAAGGCAAGGTGCTGTATTTCGGTTTGTCGGAAGCGGGGCCGCGCACGTTGCGGCGCGCGCATGCGGTACACCCCGTCAGTGCGCTGCAAAGCGAATATTCGCTGTGGGAGCGCGACATAGAAGCAGAGATCCTGCCGTGTCTGCGCGAACTGGGTATCGGGCTGGTGCCGTTCGCGCCGCTCGGCCGCGGTTTCTTGACGGGCTCGGCGCGGCGCGCGGAAGACTTTCCGGAAGGCGATACCCGGCGGACCTCCGATCCGCGTCTGCAGGGGGCGAACTTCGACGCGAACATGCGCCTTGCCGGTGTGCTGAAAGATCTTGCTGCCGAAGCAGGCTGCACGCCCGCGCAACTGGCGCTCGTGTGGTCGCTCTCGCGGGGCACCGACATCGTGCCGATCCCCGGCACGCGACGCGTGGAAAATCTGGAGCAGAACCTGGCAGCGGCTTCGCTAAAGGTCGAGCCTTCGTTGCTCGCGCAACTGAATGACGCGTTGCCGCGCGGGGCCACTGTCGGCCCGCGTTACACCGCGGCAATGGAGCGGATGGTGGATCGCTGAAAGACCGAGGCCCCGTCAGCGCGGCGTGCCGGATTGACGGTCCATGCAAGGCTCGCCGCAATCAGCGCGGCTTGCTCAGGCATAAAAAGCGGACGGCACCACGCCGAAATGCCGCTTGAACATCGCGGCGAACGCGCTCTGGCTCGTGTAGCCATGATCCATGGCGACCGCGATGATCTTCTCGCCGTGGGCGAGGCGCTTTAGCGCGAGCAGCAACCGCGCCTGCTGGCGCCAACGGCCGAACGTGATGCCGGTTTCGCGCTGGAACCAGCGGTGGAAGGTTTTCTCCGACACATCGAGTGTGGCCGCCCACGCGGAAATGGTGCGATTGTCGTCGGGAGCGGCGAGCAGGCTGTCGCACACCGCGCGCAGCCGACGATCGGTCGGCCACGGCAGATACAACGGCAGCAACGGCACCGCGTTGAGTTCCGCCAGCAACAACTGCATCAGATGATCGTCGCGCGAACCCGTGCGGTAATCCTGTGGCACGTCGATCGCCGCGAGGATCAACTCGCGCAGCAACGGATGCACTTCGACCACGCAACTGCGAGTGGGCAAGTGCGCGGCCGCGCCCGGTTCGACGAACACGGTGCGCATTTTCACGTCCCCGCTCATCTGCACCGAATGATCGATTTCCGGTTCGAGCCACACGCCTCGCGTGGGCGGCACCACCCACGAGCCGGTGGCCGATTCGACCTGCATGACTCCTTCGATTGCATACAGCAACTGGGCGCGCCGGTGACGATGCGCGGCGATCACCGTGCCATGCGGATACCAGGCGGCCATTGCCGAGACCGGCATGGGCGTGCTTTCGAACGGCACATGTGCGCCGGGCTCGGCAGGTGTGTCCGGGTGACGTCTGGCCGGCGGGGTAGTGCGTGCGTTCATTCGTGGTGGCGTGCCTGCATGAAGTCGCGCATTTGACCGTTTCGCGACAGGTGAAGGCTCTTTGGCGTTAGACAGACCCTCTGTGCGAGCGCACGATTCAGTTCAACCGATGCAGCCGGTTTCAACTGAATTTCAATCATCGTGACTCAGAGCTCGTTATGAAGAGATCGTATTTCCTGTTTCCTTTTTTGGCAATCCTGCTGTGGGCCGGCAACGTGATCGTGTCGAAGCTGTCCGCGCACACGATCGATCCGTCTGCGATCACCTTTTATCGGCTGCTGTTGGCCGTTGCGCTCATGAGCCTGTTCACGCTCAGGCCGGCCTGGCGCAACCGCGCGGCAATCGTGCCGCAATTGCCGAAGCTCGCACTGCTCGGTTTTCTCGCCATGGCCTTGTTCCAAAGCCTTTCGTACGAAGCGGCAAAGACGACCACGGCAACCAACATGTCGATCATCACCGCACTCGTGCCGCTGATGACGATGGTCGCGAGCACCTTGCTGCTCGGCGAAGCGCCGAGCGCCGGCATGGTGGGCGGCGGGATTCTGTCGCTGCTCGGCGTCGTGTATCTGATCACGCAGGGCCGTCCTTCGATGCTGCTCGCCAACGGCGTGCATCTCGGCGATCTGCTGATGATCTTCGCGTCGCTCGCCTATGCGCTCTACGGCGTACTGCTCAAACGCTGGCACGTCGGTCTGCCGTCGTGGCAATCCACTTATCTGCAGGCTCTGTTCGCGCTGCTGTTCATGCTGCCGCTGCTGCTGCGCCTGCCGGCCGCCGAGGCGGTGCCGACCCGCGCCAGCGTGCCGCTGATCCTGTATGCCGGCGTGCTCGCTTCCGTGGTGCTTCCGTATTTGTGGATGCAAGGCGTCAAGCATCTGGGTCCCAACCGCTGTTCACTGTTCATGAACGTATTGCCGATCGCCACCGCGCTGATAGCCATCGTCATGCTCGGGGAGACCTTGCACGCATATCACGTGCTCGGCGGCGGCACGGCGTTGCTCGGCGTGTTTGTCGCACAACGCTTCAAGCGGCCGGCCCCAGCCATCGGTGCGGTAAGCGAATGACCGCGCACGAACAACCGGCACTCACCATGCATATCGATACTGACGATTCACTGGAGCGTCACGCGCTCGCTCTGTTCAAACGGCTCGACCGGCTTGCCGTGCTGGTGGAAGCGGCGCTCGGCACTGCGTCGAACGACGAACCCGACTGGCGCCGCGCCATCGCGTTCCGCTGGCAACGCAGCCCTGGTCCGTTTGGCGCCGCGCAATTGCAAGCGGTCACCGATCCCGCCTTGATCGCATTCAGCGAACTGTGCAATGTCGAGCGTCAGGCAGAAGTAGTCCGGCAGAACACGCGGCAGTTCGTGATGGGCTATCCGGCCAACAACGTGTTGCTGACGGGCGCACGCGGCACCGGCAAGTCGTCGCTGGTCAAAGCGTGCCTGCATGCCTTTGCGCCGGAGGGACTGCGGCTTATCGAAGCCGGCAAGGAATCGCTCAACGATCTGCCCGCCATCATCGATCGCGTGCGGCATCGGCCAGAGCGTTTCATCGTGTTTTGCGACGACCTGTCGTTCGAATCCGGCGAGACCGGCTACAAGGGACTCAAGACTGTGCTCGACGGTTCGGTGGCCGGGCATTCGAGCAACGTGCTGATCTACGCAACGTCGAATCGCCGTCACCTGCTGGCTGAAAATGCGAGCGACAACAATGGCTACACGGTGGCGGAAAACGGTGAGCTGCATCCCGGCGATGCGGTCGAAGAAAAGATTTCGCTGTCCGAGCGTTTCGGAATCTGGCTGACGTTCTACGCGTTCACACAGGACGAATATCTCGACGTGGTCGCGCAACGGCTAACCACACTCGGCTTCACGGCGGCGCAAATCGATGCCGCGCAGCAGCCGGCGTTGCAATGGGCGCTTGCGCGTGGCGCGCGCTCGGGCCGCATCGCGATGCAATTCGCGCAGGACTACGCGGGACGTCTCGCGTGTACCGAACGGGAAGCGGTGTCCGCGGCGAGTGGGGCTCCTGGCGCCCTGAAAAAGGGCCGACGCGTCTAATGCGTCTGATAGGCGCGCGCGACGCGTCTGAGCGTGTCGCCGGCGACGGGCGAGGGACCGGATGGGTTTTCGTGGGGGCTGTGAGGGCGCTGTAAGGCGCGGTGAGAGGGGGCGTGAGAGCGGGACGTCTGCGACCAACGACAATACGCAGACGTCCCCATGTCCCGCTCGCGCTATCCGTGGTCTGCCATCAACCGTGGTCTGCCATCAACATATCGCAGCCCAGGTCGCGCACATGCGGAATGCGAAACTGCCGCAGCTTGCGATAGAGCGATGCACGGCAAATGCCCAGCTCGCGGGATGCGGCCGAGATGTTCCAGCGGCTCGCCGATAGCGCTCGCAGAATGTTGTCGCGCTCGCTCGGCGCAGTGACCGGCAGGCGCGCGATGTCGGCGTGCGGCGCCCCGTGAGCACCGCGCGTCGCGTACGGCATATCGTTTGCCGCGACTGCGTGGGGCACGTCATCGGGTGTCGCGTACGAAGGCGGCGCTGCCTGCAAGGTCCCGTGAAGCGAAACACGCGGCTCGCGACGAATGCCGAGGCCTTTGCCCGGTTGCACGTTCGCGGGAAGATCGCATGCGCGGATCAGCTCGCCGCTTTTCACCGCGCACGCATACTGGATCGCAGCGCGCATCTGGCGAAGGTTGCCCGGCCAGTTGCAGTGCAGCAGCATCTCGCGCGCTTCGCTGTCGACATTGGCCTCGAGCGTGAGACCAGGCGCTTCGCGTTCGAGGATCGATTGCAGCAGCCACGCGCGGTCGTGACGTTCGCGCACTGGGGGCAGGTGAATGATGCCGACCGCGATCCGGTAATACAGGTCCTCGCGAAACGTGCCGGCTTCCACGCGCGACTCGATGTTCTGGTGCGTCGCGCAAATCAGTTGCAGGTCGACGGCAATCGGCTCGGCGGAGCCGATCGGCGTGACTTCGCGTTCAGACAGTGCGCGCAGCAGACGGGTCTGCTGCGCGGCGGGCATATCGCCGATCTCGTCGAGAAACAACGTGCCGCGATGCGCGAGCACGACCTTGCCCTTCATCCCGCTCGACAGTGCACCGGAGAAAGCGCCGCGGGTATAACCGAAGAGTTCGCTTTCGATCAGGTTCTCGGGAATCGAGCCGCAATTTACCGAGACCATCGACGCATGCCGCCGGCTGCTGTAGTCATGCAGCGCACGGGCGAGATATTCCTTGCCCGTGCCGGTTTCGCCGAGAATCAGAATGGGTAACTGCCGGTCGATGAGAAGGCGGGCGCGCGACAGCACCGCGAGCATCGTGGCGTCGTTGCCGCATAGCCGGCCAAGGGGAAGCGCTGCTGAATGAGGTGAGTCTGCACGGGCGCGGTCCAACGGGTCGTGGGCGGTCATAGCATCTCTCTTTATCGATTTAGGTGGCAGGATCGGCCCGGCTTGTGGCCCGGCGAATCGCAAAAGCTGCCAGTGGTTTGTCTCCGAACCCAAGCATAGTGCGATTCATTAATAGTCTCCAATACATTATGATGCGACGACTGATACGGCTGCGGTATAAGTCCACGGAAAATCTTCAGCCCGTATCCGCCACTGCATTTCCGCTGTCTTCCATTCACTGCTGGCATACGTCGCGTACTCGGGGCAGCTACACATGGAGCTCAGGCAATTACGCTATTTCGTCGTACTCGCGGAGACCTTGCACTTCGGTCGCGCGGCCGCTTTGCTGCATATTTCGCAGCCGCCGCTGTCGCGGCAGATCGCATTGCTCGAAGCCGAACTGGGCGTGGTGCTGTTCGATCGCACGCGCCGCAGCGTGCGGCTGTCGGCGGCGGGGCAGCGTTTCTATCGCGATGCAAAGACGGTGATGGCCACTGTAGATCAGGCCCGAGGTCATGCGCGCGCCGCCGACCTTGGCGAAGAAGGCACGCTGATGGCGGGCTTCATGTTCGCTGCCGCCTATAGCATCGTGCCGGTACTCACGCGCGCCTATGCATCGGCGTTTCCGCGTGTCGAACTGAAACTGAGCGAGAGCATTCCCACCACGCTCGTGGCGGACATCCGCAGCGGCAAGGCCGACGTCGGCATCATGTATCCGTCGGACTCGGCGGTGGAGCTGGAGACCCGCACCATCTTCAGCGAGCAACTGGTCGCGGTGCTGCCCGAAGGACATCGGCTCACCACGCGGGCGGCAATTTCGGTTTCCGAGTTGCGCGACGAATGGTTCATCATCTCGCCGCATGCGGCGTCGCCTTTCATCTACAACACCATTGTCGAGCACTGCCGTCGCTCGGGGTTTACGCCGCGTATCCGGCTCGAAACGAATTTTCAGCAGACCATTGTGAACCTTGTCGCCCAAGGGCTGGGTGTCGCGCTCGTGCATAGCTCGATGCGCAGCACTCACGCGGACAACGTCAAGTTCATGCCGCTCATGCATGCGCCGTATGTCGACGTCGCCTTGGTGTGGAGTCCCGATACACTCAATCCGTGCGTGGCGCGCTTCGTCGATATTGCCGCGCAAATGGGACTCGCGGGCACGCGGCGCGACGCGACGGTGTAGTCACCTGTCGCTCATCGCGCGACAGGTGTCATGTGGGCGGAAAACTGCGCGTACGCTGTCAGCCCTGCTGCGCTGGCTGTGGGACGCGGCCCTGTAAATGGCATCGAAGTTGCTATTTAGAATCTTCCAAACCACCTGACCTCCCCCATGACGTCAAAGACAGAAGCTTTCCGCCATCCGGGCGCAGCCGCTTATCCGCGGGTGCTCGCTTCGGTAGTGCGGAAGCCGCGCGAACTGCGCGTTGAAATACCCAGCGGACGCAACGCCGGCACAGTGCTGCGCGAGTTGATGCAGCGCCACGGTTTTCATGGCGCGAGCGGCCGCATCTGCAGCGGCAGTGCGCGTGCGCTGCAATATCACGTCGTCGTGAGGGCCGCGGAAGGCGAGCGTCCTTATGTGTACGGCAGTCCCACGATCGAAAGCGGCGAAGTGTCGTTGCTGCACGGCGCAGTGACGATTGGCAAGAGCCGCGGCGGCAGCGTGGCGCTACATTGTCACGGCGCGTTCGTTGGCGGGGACGGCCGGCTGCATGGCGGGCACGTCATTCTCGATCGTCTGGAAGTGGGCGGCGAAGCGCTGGTGCTGCGGCTATGCGCGTTCGCGCGCGGCGGCTTCACGCAGTATGTGGACGAAGAGACGCTGTACACGCTGTTCGGTCCGAGCGGGGAGGACACCGTATGACACCGCTATCCAGTTCGTCTCCGGCGTCTTCATTGTCTTCTTCGTCACCGTTGGCCGAGGTCAGACTCGAGGCGGGGCACTACGGCCGCACCGTGATTGCACGTTTGAAGCCAAACGAGGACATCGTCGAATCGCTCGAGCGCTTGTGCGGCCAGTATGGAATCGGCCGGGCCGTGGTGCGCAGCGCGGTCGGCAGTCTGATCGACGGCCATCTTGCGAGCGGCTCGGGTGTCGCGTCGTCGGCGCAAGTGGTGAAGGGGCCGGGCGTCGAGATCGTCGGGCTGTTCGGCGAGGTTTCAGGCGTGCCGGTTGACGGCGCCCCCTCAGGGGCCTCCGAACTCACCGCGATTCTTTCCGGCACCGACAGCCAGGTATTCGCTGGAAGAGTTGTGCGAGGAATGAACCTCTCGTTCATTACCGTCGAGGTGACGCTGCAGGAGTGGATTCCGGATGCGGCGGGCCTTGTGGATGATGTTTGACGGAGCACGTGAGGGGTGGTTGTAGAGGTGAAGGCGTGATTGCGTTGCTACGCAAGCGCCTTTGCAGAGCGAAAGAGAGGCAGCTCGAGAGGCTGCCCTTCTTCCTGGCGGCTTTTTATGCCGCTTTTTTATTGTCGCTTTCTTATCGTCCCTTCCTATTGCCGGCCGCCGCGCGGTTCTTTGCGCGTAAAGCCGCGATGTGATGCATGGTCAGCTTTCGTTTTCAGGTCCAGGTTGCTTCGCTGAGCCGTTCGTCGCTTAACGGCTTGCCGCCGATGCTATCGCCCAGACGCGCGGCCACGATCCGCCCCAGCGTTTCAATGCCGCGCTGGATCTGCGAAGGTGTCGCCGTAGTGAAAGACAGCCGCAGCGTGTTCTGCTGCGGTCTCGTTGCAAAAAACGCCGCGCCGGGCACGAAGGCCACGCCGGCCTGCATTGCGTCGTCGAACAGTTCCTGCGCGTCGAGTTGCACGGGCAGCGTGACCCACAGGAACATGCCGCCTTCCGGCCGGCTCCACGTGACGCCGCTCGGCATATGCATCGCGAGGCTGCGCAGCATGACCGCGCACTGCTCCCGATAGCGCAGCCGCAACTGCTGCAGATGCGGTTCCAGGAAGCCCTGCGTGAACACCTGATGCGCGATGCGCTGCGTCAGTCCGGCGGTGTGCAGGTCGCTTGCCTGCTTCGCCTGTACCAGCTTGACCATCAGGTCATCCGGCGCGATCACGTAGCCTACACGCAGGCCAGGCGCAAGAATCTTCGAAAACGACCCGAGATAGACGACGGCGTCGGGCGCCATCGAGCGGATCGACGGCAAGGCGCTGCCTTCGTAGACCAGCTCGCCGTAGGGATCGTCTTCGACCACCAGCAAGCCGGTTTCGATGGCCAGTTGCGCGAGCGTCCGGCGTCGCGCGAGTGACAGACGCCGTCCGGTAGGATTCTGGAAATTTGGTTGCGTGTACAACAGGGTTGCGCCGCGCAATTGCCCCGGAACCAGAAGCTCGGGGACCAGGCCGCCGGTGTCGCTCGCCGCCTGTTCAAAACACGGCTCGTACTGGGAGAAAGCCTGCACGGCGCCCAGATACGTCGGCGTTTCGACGAGCACGCGGCTACCTGGGTCGATCAGCACGCGCGCGACCAGGTCGAGCGCCTGCTGCGAGCCTGTGGTGATCAGCACTTGCGACGCGCGTACCGGCGAGCCGCCCTGCGTAAAGCGCTCGGCGATTGCCTCGCGCAATGGCGTATAGCCCTCCGAGGGTCCATATTGCAGTGTGCCGATCGCATCGTCGGTGAGAATGCGCTGCGCGACTTCGGCGACGCGCGCAAGCGGCAACGCATCGGGCGACGGCAGGCCGCCCGCGAACGAGATCATCTCGGGGCGCTCAGTCACCTTGAGGAGTTCCCTGAGCGCGGAATGTTTCATTTGCTGCGCACGTCTGGCCAGTTTCCAGCGGCCGGCTCGTGGGGTGTGTTTATCCATGGCTTCGGGCTCGAGATCGGAGGTAAGGTAGGGCGGGCAAGAAAGGTTTCGGCAAGCGTTCTGATGACCGTGGCGAAGGCGCCTTCGCCGCGGCCGCAGGCTTGGCGGACGAAGGCAACTCCGCTCCGCAAACGGATTGAGCGCCGCCGTCCGCGGGTCTATCTCACGCTTTTGCGTGGTTGAACATCGAGCGCAGGTTGTCCATTGCCATCTTCAGGAAGTCGACCGCGAACTTGTCAAACGCGGGCTGATCCTTAGGGTCGCCCGAACGCGCTTCGCCTGCGATACGGTACGTGGCGGTGCACGCGTTGTCGCCGCGCGGCACGACTTCCATCGACGCCCACATGTTGCCGATATCGAAGGTCGTGTAGATCAGCGTCCACGTCATCTGCATGGCTTCGTCGTCACGCGAGTTGAGCTGCTCGACCACGAGATCGCCGCCGGTGAAAAACTTGTTGCGCAGGGAGCGCAGGCCGGTCGCGGTGCCGGTCATTTCAATGCGTTCGAGGCCCGTGACGAAGCGGTTATAGCCGTCGAAGCGCCCGACGGTTTCCCACACCTTGCGCGCCGGCGCGTTCAGCTCGGCGACGCCCGCATGCACGGTGGTGTCGAGGTTGCGGATCAGCGTGTCGGGGCGCAGTTCATTGCGTACTTTTTGCAACATGATGTTCTCCTTGAACGGTTGGGGTGACGCCTGATGAAGAGTCAAACAATGACCCGGATTAAGAGTTGAAAAGAGCGCTTCAGGCCGATTGGGGAGCATCGTTCGAAGCGTTTCGCGCATCGCGCACTGTGCGCACGGTCGCTGCCGGCCGCGCGGTAGAAGGCGGCGCATGCAAAAAGCCGCTCGTCACGAGGTAGCCGAAATGCGCATTGAGCAAGGCCGCGTTTTTCTCGGGATAAGGCAGGCCGAGACGGTCGAGCGTCGCCGCGGTCATGCTGTGCTCGATTCGCGCCATATCGCCGATGTCTTCCTGCGAGTCGTCGAGGTAGAACGCCACCACGTCGAAGAGCGCGTTGGATTCGTCGATCGACATGAGCCGCTCGCGCCACACCGCCGGGTCTTCGAGCGTCAGGGGATAGCCCAGGCGCGACAACGCGCCGAGGTAGCCTTCCCACGTCAGCGGTTGCGGATTCTGAAAGTGGAAGACGCGCTGTTCGCGCTGCGGATCCAGGCTGCACAAAACGATTGCGCGGGCGAGGAAGTCCACCGGCGTGAAGTCGAACGCGGTGTCGCCCGCAGGCGCGAAACCGAGTTGCAGCGAACCCTTGACGAGCAGCAGCACGCGGTTGCGATCAGGCAGGCAAAAGCCGCTGTGAGCGACCCCGGTGATGTTCCCCGGGCGCAGAATCGTCGCGTCGACTCCGCGTTGCGCTGCTTCCCACACCAGGTGCTCGGACACCCACTTGGTCACGTTGTAGCCGTTATTGACGAACGCGGGTGCGTCCAGCGACGGGCCTTCCTCTATCACCTTGCCATGACTGTCGACAGCGCTCGCCGCGGAGAGCGTCGATACGAAATGCAGCGACTTGTTGCGCCGCTCACAGGCAAGGCGCAGCAGTTCGAGCGTCGACGCGACGTTGGCGCGGTACAGGAACGGGTAGTCATACACGTGGTTCACGTGTGCGCCGTTGTGATAGATCGCGTCGATCTGTCCGGCCAACTGCTCCCACACCGCTTTCGACAATCCGAGACGGTCTTCGGCCAGATCGCCGGTCACGACCTTTACCCGCGGATGCCCTGCAAGAGCGGACAGCCCGTTCGCGCTGAATGCGGCATCCAGCCGGGCGCGGCCCTCGTCGGCGCCGTTCGCGCGGACGAGGCACCACACGGTAGCGTCGGTGTGCGCGATCAGTTCATTGGCGATGAAGCTGCCGAGGAACCCGTTGGCGCCCGTCAGCAGCACGTTCTGGACGCGGAGGGGGTCGGGCCGCAAGCCTTCGAGTGGACGAATCTCGTCAGGCAGACGCATGTCGGCGAATACGCGCGACGGAACCCGATCCCCTTTCTTGCGGTCGCGATCGGTCAGCAGCGACGCGAGCGCTTCGATGGTCGGCTTCTCCATGAAACGCGCAAGCGGCGCGTTCCCGGCCATTTGCCGTTTCACCGCGAGCATGAGCTTCGACACCAGCAGCGAATGGCCGCCCAGGTCGAAGAACGAATCATGGCGGCTGATTTCGGCTTCGTCGAGATCGAGTAACGCGGCCCACAACTGGCGCAACTGACGCTCGGTCGCATTCGCCGGTTCGCCGTCGCGAGCGGCCGCTGCAGCACGTTGCGACGGAATCCGCGCGAGCGCGCCCCGGTCGATCTTGCCGTTGCCGGTGGACGGCAGTGCGTCGAGTACGATCGCTTCGTGCGGCAGCATGTAATCGGGCAGCTTTTCGGCAAGCGCGGCGCGCAGGGCATCGGCGCTGCTGTGCTGGTCGCGCGGCTTGCTCACGAAGATGCGAATGCGCTTGCGATCGTCGACGACGCATGCGCACTGGCTGTACAACTGCGTTGCGAGCGCGGCGTTTTCGACCTCGCCCAGTTCCACCCGGAAGCCGCGAATCTTGACCTGGGCATCGCGTCGGCCAATGAAATGCAACGCACCCTGGTTGTCCCACTGCACGATGTCGCCGGTGCGGTACAGCTTTTCGTCGTGCGCGTGCGGCCAGGCATTGGCTGCATTGGCTGCATTCGCGGCAGGGTCCATCTCCAAGCCCGCATACGGATTCGGCACGAACCGCTCGCGAGTCAGATCCGGGCGGCGTAGATAGCCGTTCGCCACGCCCGCACCGGCCACGCAGAGTTCGCCCGCTTCGCCGGTGCGCACCGGCCGTCCGCTTTCGTCGAGCACATGGCAGCGCACGTTGGCAATCGGGCGGCCGATCATGCGGTTGTTGTCGCTTGCCCCCAGTCGCGCGATCGTGACAAGCACCGTGCATTCCGCGGGACCGAAGATGTTGTGGAACTGGTGTTTCGCGCTGAAGCGCGCGATGGTCTCGGGAAAGCAGACGTCGCCGCCGGTCAGCAGATGCTTGAGCTCGGGCCAGTCGGCAGAAGGCATGACCGCCAGCAACGCGGGTGGCAGGAACGCATGCGTGAGGCGCTGCTGCGCGATCAGATGGCTCAGATCGTCCAGCGCGTGCCGCTGTTCTTCGGTGGGAATCACGAGCGTCGCGCCCGCGAGAAAGGTCGGAAAAATGTCCAGCAGCGACACGTCGAAGGCGACCGTGCAGAACTGCAGCACGCGCGACGCTGCGTTCAGTTCGATGTAGTCGCGGTACCAATGGCAGAAGTGTACGAGGTTGCGATGCGTGAGCATCACGCCCTTCGGCACGCCCGTCGAGCCAGACGTGAAGATGGTGATCGCGCAGCGCCGCGCCCGCTCCTGATCGGCTTCTACCGGCCATGCGGTCGCGTGTATGTCGATGCCGGCCGCGTCGAGCTGCGTGAGGCGCACCACGTCGATCGGCAGACCGGCTAGCACGTCGTCGTCGAAAGCATCGTCGGTGATCAGGCAGTCGGCGCGCGACTGTTCGAGAATGAGGCGCACCCGCTCGAGCGGAAACGATGGATCGAGCGGCAAATAGGCAGCGCCCGAACCGATCGCACCGAGCATGGCGACATACAGCAACGACGACTTGCGCAGCCGCACCGCAATGACACGCGGTGCAGGCTCGTCCCCGGCAACGTCTGCCGTCGCCGTCGCCGTCGCCGTCGCCGCGCCGACGGTGCGAGGCCCGGCCGCCGAAAGCCGTTGGGCGAGCTTCATTGCGGCGCCCACGAAGGTGCCGTAATCGACCACACCGTGCTCGTCGTGCAGTGCGATTGCATCGGGTGTGGCGCGCGCCGTGCGCGACACCATCTCCGGCAGCGACTGCTCCAGTTCGAAGTATTGCTCTGTACGGTTGCTGGCGTGCCAGCCCGCCATTGCCTCGAGATCGAGCGGGCGCTCGCCGGGACGATCCGTTGCGGGCGGACATGCGCTTTCGTCGAGTATGCCGCGGCCGAGCATGCTCACGATCTCATCGAAAAGCTCTCGCGCGGCGACTTCGATTTCAGCGACCATGTCGGCCCCGCATGGGGAGGGCGCCAGTTCGATGGTACGCCTCGCGACTTGCCGCGCCGCGCCCGCGCCATCCGGCGAACGCCATTCGACCGACACGGTCGCCGGCGGAAAGCTTGCGGCGCTGACCCGCAGTTCGAGCACGCGAGCGGTGTTGAATAGCGCCTCGCCGGCCGGATCGGTGCCGCCGCTGCGCACCAGCCAGTCGGGCGCGAGCAGCGCCTGTGGGCGGCCTGCGTGGTCTGCCGCCGGCACCGCGACGCCCAGCGCCGCGGCGCTTTCGTGCAACGGTCCTGGCTGCGTATCGGCAATCACGACGGTGTGGCCGATTTCATGCAGCGCTTCGAGCAGGCTCGCGCCGAGCCGATGATTGCCGCTGACGGCAAAAGTAAGGGTTCTCATGCCCGCTCCTCACAGGTACGCGGCAATCGCCGCGCGCGTGGGTTCGTGTTCCAGCAAGCCCGCCATCTTCAGGAACTTGCGGATGTTGACGATCATTGGATGCCTGGCCGTAATCGGATAAGCCCCTACCATGTCGCTCGCGATCTGCGCCCGGCTCGCGGCAGGCAGATCCAGCGAGTCGATCAGACGGCGGTCGAATTCGAGTTGCAGTTCGTTGGTCAGGTACTCCTTGAGGAAGTACGGCAGACCGATGCCGAGCGCGACCCGCGCGTTCTCGTCGATCTGCGACCAGTAAAGTTTTACCAGGTTGATCCAGAAGACCGAGTGACGGCCTTCGTCGGCGAGATGGTCGGCCATCACACCCTTCACGGAGCGCTTCAGGGTGGCGTCGCGCGAAAACGCGGCGACTTCGGCGGTTACTGTGTTCTCCGAAATAGCGACCGCGAGCAGTTCCATGCCCGCGGCGTATTCGGCCGGCACATACGCAATCGCGCGGGGTATGGCCCGCGACAGTTCGATCTCCTTGTTCTGCTGGATCGGTGCGATGCCGGTGTTGCGCTCCACCTGGTCGAGATAATCCATCGCGACGTAGGCATGGTAGTGCTCGTCGATCACCACCGACATCGCGTCGCTCCTGCAGGCAAACGGAAACTCGAAGGGAAAGCGCGCCTTCGCGATCGCGAGCGCCGTGCGGTTGACGATCTCGGTCTCGAAGATGATCACGTCATTGATGTACTTGTAGAAGCTCTGCAGCAGGATGAAATCCTGTACCTGCGAACCGGCATCGACGATCGTGGGGTGCGCGTAGAGCGGCTGGCGCTCCACCGGGTAGTAACTGAGTGCGTCGTCTTCGACGATGCGCCGGGGGCGCGAGCGGATGGTCGCGCGCTGCTCCCATTGATCCGCGTGACTGACATAACTCTGGAGTGACATCATGGCCATTGCCTCAGGAGAGTATTGGAACCGGAAGGACGCGGGCGCCGGCAGTCGTGCCGCTGCCTTGGGCGCCTGCGCCTGACCCGCAGAGAAGTCAGGCCGCGACGGCGTCTTTCTGCGCGATCAGATGCGCGTGCAGGCCGTCCCACAGGCGAAGCCGCTCGTCGATCGCGGCTATGCCGGCCTCGAGCGCTTCGCGCAGCTTGCGCTCGTCCCCGTCGGCTGCCTCGGCGATCATCGCGCGCGCAGCCGGACCATGTTCGCCGGAGTCCACTTCGATGTGACGGTCCAGGTAATAGGTGAGCAACGGCACACTGGTGCGATCGATCTTCCAGTCGGCCAGCAGCGTGCGGAACATGTCGGGTATCGCGTTCTCGCGACCGTAGAAGAAGTTGCCGAGCACCTGATGTGTCGCTCCTTCGTAGCACGTCGCGAAGGTCGAAGTGACGAAACGGATCACCGGCGCGGGCGCCTGCACCGCGCTCAATGCGGCCTGCACACTGGCGCCTTTGCGCAGCAGCGCCACCATACGGTCAATGCGTTCGGTGGACGCGCCGACATCGCGCATTGCGTGCAGATACAGATCGAAGTGACTCATGTGGCCCTTCGGCGTCTCGTCGCATTCCTCGCCAAGCACGATCTCGTTGATGAGCCGTGCGGCGTTCGCGTTGCGGGGCGCGAGCCAGGGCAACGTGATGGTGGTGAGATCGGCTTGCAACCGCTTGACGAGCGACATGAAATCCCACACAGCGAACACGTGCCATTCCATGAACGTGCGCAGCCCCTGGCGGGTTTCAATTGAATGGAAGATGGGATGGTGGGCGAGCGCCGCATGTTGTTTTTCGAGTTGCGCTTCGAGGGTTTCAATGCTGTTCACGATAGTCATCCTCGTATGTCTCTCAGGTATCGGATAAAGGGAAATACGACCGCGGAGGCCAACCGTTGTCGCGAACCTATTAAGGCAAATTCGGTGCCAGTTAATCAGGCACGGTTGAACAAGGCTTTCCTTTAAATGGCTGGGTATTTAAATCGACAGTTGTTATTCCAGGTGTAGATACTGTTAAACACGTGTCGCCTAATCGTATGAATATTGCGTTTAAAATGGAGCACGGCATTTAACGCGATCGGCTGAACTTGAAAATGAGGATAATCCCGGCGGCGAGGGCGCATCGCGGGCTGCGGGTGCTGAGCTTTGCCAGTCAGGCCTGGGGCGCGGTGCGCCATCTATGCAGTCAGTTTCTTATTCATAGTGCATCATTTATCGAGCAACCAGCATTGATTTGCGACATACAGTGAGCGGGGGGGAGATTGTCTTTCAGGTGACTTATGAAGAGGCCGAAATATAATCGATGGCGTTTTGATTATGCAGGCTGCATCGTCGCCGGTTGTTTGCGCAGCGCAAATAAATAAACCGACCGGAAGGTCATGCGTGGTCCGATTATCTGCCGGTGGCGCCATTATCTGCACTGAGCGCAAGCGGCATAAAAAGGTGACGGCTAAACCAGAAACCGGCGTTCCGATTTTGCGGATACAAACCAGGCTCGCAACTCGCCCCGCAAGCATCCACGGCAGATCGGCTAATCCGGCAGTTGCCGTTTTTGTCGCCCGCGCCGCGCAGCTGTGTCTTCGAGCATGTACAGTTAAACAGGAGATTCCATTCCCGACTCCCGGCCGTCACTATGACGGTGGCTCGGAGTAAGCGATGTCATCGCGCTCGATGACACTGACAAACGGAGGGCATCGTTGTGGCTGATCCATACAACCTTCAACGTTTCGTGGACGCGCAGGAGCCGGTCTATGCGCGCGTGGTCGATGAACTGCGCGCAGGCGAGAAGCGCAGCCACTGGATGTGGTTCATTTTTCCGCAGATAGAGGGGATAGGGCGCACCCCGACCGCACAACTCTACGCGATCACCGGGCTCGATGAGGCGCGCGACTACCTCGCACATCCGCTGCTCGGAGCACGTCTGCGCGAGTGCACGGCGCTCGTCAACGGCATCGAGAGCAAGACGCTCGACGAGATATTCGGCTATCCGGACAACCTGAAGTTCTGTTCATCGATGACGCTGTTTGCGCGCGCGGCGCAAGACAATGAGCTGTTCCAGACGGCACTTCGCAAGTACTGCGACGACGAACCGGATCCGCTGACCGTAGCGAGGCTGCCACGCGACTGATCTGCGATGTAAGCGGGCGGTGCCGGCAGGTTGGATGCCGGGCGCCGCTGAGCAGATAAAGATGCTGCATGGCGGTAAAGGACCCGCGTCGTCAACCACGAGCGAGGCGGGTAAAAGGCAAGAGGCGCCAGTGAATAAGGCCGATTCCGACAGTGAATGCGTCGGACCGGCTGGTTTCTGCAATCCGTATTTCGGCAGTTGAGGGCATCTCAGGCCGCAGATTGCGAAGGGGCTGCGCTCCCTGAACCGGAACGGGCGCGCCACTTCGCTGGCGTCATCCCTACCTGCCGTTTGAACACGCGCTGAAACGCGGCTTCCGACTGGTATCCCACCGCTTCGCCGATCTCGGCGACAGACATGGTTGTTTGCGCCAGTTTGCGCCCAGCGAGCGCCATGCGAATTTCGGTGAGCACGTCGCTCGCCGAGCGGCTGATTGCTTCTTCGAAGTGGCGTGCAAACGTGGCACGCGACATATGACAGAGCTCGGCCAGTTGAGGAAGCGTCCATGGCTTCGCGGGTTCGTCGAACATAGCCGCGAGAGCCGGCTGTAGCCTCTGACGCTGTGCAAGCGCCAGCAGGCCGCGCGGCGCCTGGTCGGTATCGGAGGCGCAACGCAGGGTCAACGCAAACAGGGCGCCCGACAACTGGTTCACCACCGTCGCGCTGCCCGGGCGTTGCTCGAACGCTTCCTCGCGCATCAATTCAATGACCCGCGCAAGCCTGGTTGCTGCAAACGCGGCGTCGCGCGCTTCTGCGTCGCCCTCGCTCACGCTGCTCACCAGCAAACGTCCCGGCAGATGGTCGCGCATCAACTGCTGCGGCACCGCCGGCAGCACGAAGCGGCCGCACAGCACATCGGCGCCACCACGTGCACTGCCGTTCGTGACAACGGTCAAGCCGTTCTCGTGCCGCTCGCGCGCGGGGCGGGGTGCAGTGCCGCTGCCGTCATGCAAGCTGTGCGCGCTGCCGGAAGGAAACAGCACGATATCGCCGGCCTTCATGCGAAGCGCCGGTTCGGCTTTCCCTCCCGCGTCGCTTTCCACCACGGCTTCGCCGCGCAACAGCACGTGATAGGGAAATTCCCACTCATTCGACTCAGGATGGTCGATGCGCCACGGCGAGCCGAAGTTGCACCGCACATCCAGCCGTCCAGTAACCGGCATCAGCGAGAGCAGTCGGTCCAGCAGTTCCATATGAGACGTTTGAGCATGAAGTTGCGGAAGTATGGCATTAAATAACTCGTCGCGTATCCCTACACTGACTCCCATGCCATACGACATGGCTAAGCGGTTCAACCACCACAACCTGAAGGAAGGAGTCAATCATGTCCCGTCTGACCACCATTCGCCCTGAAGAAGCAACTGGCGCGGCAGCTGAAGTGTTCGCGAAGATAAAGAAGGCTGTCGGCAAGGTTCCCAATGCGTACGCTACCGTCGGCACGCACAGCCCCGAAGCGCTTAGCGCTGCGCTCGCGTTCGACGCAGCAGTGTCCGCCAGTACGCTCAGCAAGGCAGATATCGAAGCCATCAAACTGGCTGTCAGCGAACACGTCGGCTGTGACTATTGTGTCGCCGCTCATACGTTGATGGGCAAGCTGGCCGGACTGTCGAGCGATGACATGAAGCAGGTGCGTGCTGGCGTTGCGACTGGCGACGCGAGGCGCGACGCGCTGGTGACGTATGTGCTTACGCTGGTCGGCACGCGTGGCACGGTGCCCGAGGCGGCTGTCGATGCGGTGCGGGCGGCTGGTTACACGGAACGCCAGATCATCGAAATCAACCTTGCCATCGCGTCGATCACGTTCACCAATCTCGTGAATCGCGTGAACGACACGACGCTCGACTTTCCGGCAGTCAAGTAACCCACAGCTCCAGCACCCAGTCCTCGACAGGAGAGATTGTCATGCGCACCATTCGTACAGACGTCGCCGTTATCGGCGCAGGGACGGCGGGGCTGTCGGCTTACCGCAGCGCGAAAGCCGAAGGCCGCACGGCTGTGATCATCGAAGGCGGTGAATACGGCACGACGTGTGCGCGAGTGGGGTGCATGCCGTCGAAGCTGCTGATCGCGGCGGCCGAAGCCGCACATGACGCGAGCCGCGCCGGCGCGTTCGGCGTTCGTGTCGAGGGGGTGCGCGTGGACGGCCAGGCCGTCATGGATCGGGTGCGCAGCGAGCGCGACCGCTTCGTCGGGTTCGTCGTGGAGGGCGTCCACGCGTTGCCCGAAGCGGACCGGCTGGTTGGCCATGTGCGCTTCATCGACGACCGGCTGCTGCAGGTGGGCAGCGATACGCTTGTGCGGGCGGCGAGCGTGGTGATTGCGACCGGCTCCGCGCCGGTCATTCCCGATGTGCTTCGTGGCGTGGGCGAGCGCGTGATCGTGAACGACGACGTATTTGCCTGGCAGACGCTGCCGCGCAGCGTAGCAGTGGTGGGCCCGGGCGTGATCGGATTGGAGCTTGGTCAGGCGCTCGCCCGCCTTGGCGTTGAGGTGAGCGTGTTTGGCGCCCGCGGCAGAGTGGGACCGCTGACAGACCCCGTGATTGTGGAGCAGGCGCGCTCGACCTTTGCGCAAGAGTTTCACTTCGAGCCACGAGGTACGCTCGAGGCGGCGACCGCAGTGGAGGGGGGCGTGCAGATTCGCTATGCGCGCGCGGACGGCAGCTACGTTGAGCGCACCTATGAGTATGTTCTGGCGGCGGCCGGACGACGGCCGAACGTTGCGGATCTCGGCCTCGAAAACACATCGCTCGCACTGGATAGTCAGGGCGTGCCGCACTTCGACCGCGACACGCTGCAAGCGGGCGCGCACCCGGTCTTCATTGCCGGCGACGCGAACGGCATTCTGCCGCTCTTGCACGAGGCCGCCGACGAAGGCCGGGCCGCCGGCCGAAATGCCGCGCTGTATCCGGATGTCGTGCCGCTGGTGAGGCGCGCGCCGCTTGCGATCGTTTTCTCGGCCCCTCAGATTGCCATGGTCGGGGTCCGGTACCGGGACCTCGCGCCGGGTAGTTTTGTTGCAGGCGAAGTGAGCTTCGAAGACCAGGGGCGCAGCCGCGTGATGCTGAAGAACCGCGGATTGGCAAGAGTGTACGTCGAGCGGGCTACACGGCGCTTCGTGGGAGCGGAATGGTTTGGCCCGGCCGCGGAGCACATTGGTCATCTGCTCGCGTGGAGCTTGCAGATGCGGGTCACGGTCGACGATATGCTCGGGATGCCGTTCTACCACCCGGTAGTGGAAGAAGGTTTGAGAACGGCGTTGCGCGATGCGGTAGCGAAGCTGCAAGCTGGGGGGTAGGGGGCAGGACGAGCGGGGTTAGGGATTGTTTGCGGGAGGTGAAGCGCGCAATTTGTCCAGGGAACATTCGGCTCGTGCCTTACTGGACGGCGCATCGGACAACTGATGGTTGCCCGGTCGCCCGCGTTTGCCTGACACCAGTCCGGCAACGCCCGCGGCCTGGTAGCGTTGCACCAGGCGCTCGACCTGCCGCACGCTCAACGCAAGGCGGTCCGCTGCCTGACCTGGCTTCAGACGCCGTTCGCAAACGGCCTGTACAACCTTCAACCGGTCCAGCTCGGTCATCGACAGGGTGATCGTCCCGGATACGTTCATGGCCAGCGCTCCTTGAGGCATGCTGGCCACCAGCCTGAACCCGCAAACACGACATTTCAATCTGGCGCAAACACGACATCTGAACTTTGGACTAACATCGTTTTTGTTGATAATTTATATTATGTAAAGTTCCATGGGATTCCTGAAGTTGTCCAGCGCCGCAGCCTTCGATAAGACCACCGGCGAACCCTATATCTTTATGCAGTACTTCCCGGTCTTCAGCCAGAACGGAACGCGTAAGAACGTCGACGTGGACCCGCTATGGGACCGCGTGGAGGATGAACTGCGGGCGAGGAGTCTTCTTTGGTCTACCGGCATACTTGTCGTAGAACAAAATCAAACTGTCACCGTTGCGACAATCAATCTGTCACAACGCGCAGTGCACCCGGTGAATCGCCCCGGACTTTGCGGAGGCTCCAACTTTTGAGAGAGGGTTAAGCAGGGATCCCGCCAGCATTAGGAGGCCTAGAGGTCTTCGACATGAATGAGTTCAGAGAGCAAGATCATATAGATCGTCACGGCGAAGCTGAAGCTGAGACTGGGGATGTACCTGCCACCGACTGGAATCCATTTCAAAAAAACCGACCGCAACTACGCCGGATGCAAAGCAGCGAACCACCCTTCATTTTCCACAATGCAGCGCCCGATCGTCCGCGGTTTCACAGACGCCGCCACGGGCAATCAAACGCTTCGATCGATCGAAAACAGTTCCCGGTTGATAAAGCCATCGACTTTGCGACGGATGTACGTGCCGTCCTGATTCGCGTAGACCGCATACCCAAGACGATCGTCAGAATTGCGAAGTCCTTGGATTTCTCGCGGCAAGCCGAAGGACTTTTGCCAGACAAACTCATCGTCATGGAGCGTGATCCGGCTTACATGGCCTGGCTGGTCGTCGGCCACGAAGCCGATACCCGCGTACCCGTTCCTAGTCGGGACTCCTTCGTCACCCAGCGGCAGATTCAGGTTCGCACGCACCATCATGCGAATCGGATCATAGCCGCGGGCCAGCGTCATGAGTTCTGCAATCATGTCGCCACCTGGCCGCGGATTCACTTCGATCACGTGAAAGCGCCCGTTTTTGACCTTGAATTCGACATGTGCAAACGTATTGCGTAAGTCGATCGCCGACATGACCGCGAACAGGCCGCGCGAAACCTCTTCTTCAACGTCAGCCTCAAACTGATGCGGAAAGATATGGGCGAGTTCGACGCAGCGTGGCGGCGGCGTGATGAACTTCTTCGTAATTCCAAGGATCCGCCACGCATCGGTTTGCGCATCCCAGACCATTTCGGCGCTAAACTCGTCGCCACCGATATATTCTTCGACGATGAACTTTCTCGATGACGAGTAGCCTCGACTGTTGACCGCCGGCAGGGTCAGGATATCGCTGACCGCTTCACGCATGTCCTCACGACATTCGCATATGCACACCGCCACGCTACCGTTCTCGTCTACGGGCTTGACCACGCAGGGAAAGCCGAAGGGCGGCTCGTCAATCGCTGCTTGCGCGGTTGCTTCATTGAAGACGATGTGGCGCAGCCCGTCACGTGTGCCTGCGAGTTTTTGCCGCAATACGCTCTTGAATCGGCATGCCAGCAACGCCGGCACTGATGGGTGAACACCATTTCCGAGATACTGATTGACGATCGAAGACTGCAGCACTCGGAAATCGTCGAACGCCAAGCACGCGACGATCTTGCGCCCGTATCCATGAACGAAATCGAGGATCTTTCCAATATCGTAGGTATCCACCAATGCAACCTCATCGGCAACATCGGTTGGATTGGTGACCGAATTTCGATACTCGCCAACGTCACGGCTCATGAATACCGTGCGATAACCCAATTCCTTCAAATACCGAATCGCCGAATAGCCGTACCCCGACAAGTTCGACTCAAGGATCAATACAGCGTATTCCACTCTCAGCTCCATTCAAATAAGTGGCAGATTGTTTGCGTGCCGCTCGAGTTCTGGTAGAACGACCGTTTCGCGATGTGCAGCATCGACCCAGTCGCGGTAAGACGCGCGGGACAGAACGAAATCTAAGTAAGCACCGATCGATGAGTCCGTCGTATCGAGATACGTCGACGCGCGTGACATCATCGGTAACACCATTGCATCGGCGACCGAGTAGGCACCGAACAGGAACGGGCCACCAGACGCTTCCAGTGCTCGGCTCATGCTGCGCGTCAGACGCTCCCATTCGACGCGTACCGGCCCAGAGAGCGATACACGTCGCTCCATTTGCTTCGTGCACCAGAACGGCAACGTCGATCGTATCAATGCAAATTCGCTCTGTAGCTCGGTAGCGAGCGAACGCGCAAGCGATCTCATCAACCGGTCTTGTGGCCAGAGGCGACCGTCGCAATACTCCTGCGACACATATTCGCAAATCGCGAGCGTTTCCCATACGACAATCGGCCCGTCGTGAAGAACGGGAACTCGCGACGACGGGTGGACGCGAGATGCCTGTTCCTTGAAGTCGTCGGTGAACTCCCTAGATCCCGGAATCGCTTCGAACGGGATCACGATGTCATCGAACGGGACCGCAGCTTCGCGCAGCAGCGACCACGGTCGCAATGACCACGACGAATATTTTCTGGTACCGCAATAGAGTTTCAGCATCACCGGTTACCTACCCGCATCTACGCCAACCGCGCACACGACATCCCCTTTGTTGATCGCCAGCGTATTGACGAAAAACAGAACAATCCCCTCGTCTTTTGCGAACGGAAAATAGCCTCCGTCGCCTAGCAGTGAGTCGAGGCGACCGACCACCGCGCCGCGAGATATCTTCATTCCCGGCCGAATCTGCGGGTACCATAATCCGTCGAGTTCGGAAGTCAGCGTCTTGAGCGACAGTTCCTTCGGAACCTGCGGTGCCGGCTCGGCGTCCCCCCGCATCCCCAAATAAGCCATGACCCGGTGAATCCCATCCACGAGTTGTTTCGCACATGCGTCATCAACACGGCCTGAATGTCCCGCCTCGACCAGGATGCCTGGCACGCCAACACTGGAACTCGCACGGCAACTGAACCCCTCGCGTGGCGCGTCGACCATATACGGCAGACCGAACATGGCCGCAAGCACGCGGCTCGTCTCATTTCTCGCGTCGAAGAAAGTGAAGGGCGTCAGCGCTTCACTGATGTCGCCGGAATGCACATCGATGTACGCGGTGGAAATCGATATAATTTTCGAAAACAAAGCGTGCGCTAGGCGGTCGCTCGCGCTGCCGTCGGGCGAACCCGGAAACAGCCGGTTGAGATTCTTGCCGTCGACGGGGTTCTCAGACACACTGCGCTTCTTGTATCCGGCCATGTTGAGAACCGGGATCACGATCAGCGTCCCGCTTCGCAACTCCGCCTCCCTAGACAATCGAACCACCGCCTCGATACCGGTGTATTCGCTGGCATGCACACCGCCCGTTACAGTCAGTACCGGGCCGGGTACTTCGGCACGTATTACGAGATATGGAATCGCATGCCGCATATCGTCGTCGACCACGAAATAGCCCCTGCTCGTACGCCCCAGCGGGAACCGACTCAGGTCGAATTCATTAAGGTTGGTAATCGTCATGCTTCTCTCAAAATAATTGAACATCGCTTCAATTTCTTAACGCCATGCTGATTAATTTGACTCAATACGCGCCGGAGGCCACGCGCGCCTCTCGCCTACTGGCCAGCACGTGCAACGCCAAGACCCACAGGCAAATCATCGAAAGTATGGCGAACAATCCGGGACCACCCACGTACTGAAGAAGCGCACCGCCGAGCAGCGGCGCGATCGCGCTACCAAGTGAATACAGGTTACCGGCACCGAAGTAGCTACCTCGCATGTCGTCAGGTGTCAGGCGATCGATCTTCACGCTGAACGTAGGAAACACGATCAATTCCCCCAGACTCAGTACGATCGTTGCCAGCACGAGCAACGCGATATGCGTGACGCCGGCAAACGCAAAGCCGACCTGCGCGACGAATATCAATGACAGGCCTGCGGTCAGCCTCAGTTCGATCGAACGCGCTTCAAGCAGCCGCAGGACTGGAAACTGCGCGATCGTCACGGTCGCAGCATTCACGGCGATCAACCAAGCGACGAGATGACGACCTCCGTCCGGATTGAACCGAGCGATATACTGGACGAGCGTCGAGTCGAAATTTGCATAGACCAGTGCGACGAGCATGTTGCAGAGCAGGAGCGTCACGAAGGCCCGATGACCGAGGATCTGCGAGTACGCGTCGGCAAAACTGATCTGCTCGTCACAGTGAACTACCTTCGTGCCGCGCCCAATCTTGCGAAGCAGCAGCCAGAGCACCACGCCATAGACGAGATGAACGACGCTTACCGCCATGAACGTCGCAAACTGGGAGGCAATACCGGCGGTCACCCCGATCAACGCGCCCACTGCCACACCCACGTTCAGCGTGAAGTAGCGGAAATAGAGCGCGAACTCGCGGTCCCCCCCGTCCGTCACCCGATCCCCGATTAAGGCTTTACAGCAGGCCTCAAGGTGCGAGCCCCCCATGCTTATCGCTAGGATCGACGCGGAGTAGCCGATGAGCGAGTCACCTGCGCTCATCAGCACGTAACCTAACGCGGCAATCAGGGTGCTGATACTGATCACGGCCCTGCGCCCGTATTTGTCGGATAGGTAGCCTGCATAAATGCCGCTGAATGCGCCACAAGCTGTCGCTGCCGCAAGAAAGCCACCCACTGCGAACGCTGACAAGCCGAATTTCTCGAACAACGTAATCGAGAGGAACGGCCACGCCATGTAATAGCCACCGCGTGTCAGCAACGTCCCCAGCAGCATCACGTGGATTTCCGGCGGGAGCCGTCGATAGCGTGACACCTGAAAGATTCTGTTTTTCATCAGCTAGTTTCCACTCCCAACACGCCTGCCGCCGCCCGACGGTCGCTTCGAATGATCGACCGAAACGGCGGTCCGGCTCGATCACAACGACGCCACGCACTCGTCGATCAGTTTGATCGATCGTTCGAGCAAGGTCGTGGGAATCGTGAGCGGCGGCATGAGCTTCAGCACTTCACCGCGTGGCCCCGACATCTCCATCACCACCGCCCGGTCGAACATCGCGGCGCGCACACGCATCGCGTCTTCAGGCCTCGCAAACTCGATTCCCTGAAACAGGCCGCGGCCCTTTCTCCGCACCAATAAATTTTGATGCTTCTTCAGAATCGTCTCCAATCCCGCATCCATGATTCGGATGTTCTCGTCGAGCTGCGTCAGGAAGTGCTTGTCCTTCCAATACGACAGTGCCGTCCGCGCGGCGACGAAGGCAAGGTTGTTACCGCGAAACGTCCCGTTATGCTCTCCCGGCGCCCAAACGTCGTACTTCGGCTTGATCAGTAAGATCGCCATCGGCAACCCGTTCCCGCTGATCGACTTCGAGAGGCAAATCAGATCCGGATGAAGGCCGAACTTCTCGAAACTGAAGAACGTTCCGGTCCGGCCACATCCGGCCTGGATATCGTCGACGATAAACAACGCGCCGAGTTCGGTGGCCAGCTCCTGCATGCCGCGCAGCCATTCGGCAGACGCGACATTCAACCCACCCTCCCCCTGGACTGTCTCGACGATGAAAGCCGCAGGCTTCGCGTACCCCGAACTCGGGTCGGCAAACAACTTGCGTGCATAAGCGATCGAATCGAAGTCGCCGTCGACGTAACCGTCGAACGGCAGACGAACGACATCGTTTAGCGAAACACCAGCGGCCGCACGCTTCAAGTCGTTCCCCGTGGCAGCGAGTGCGCCGAGCGAAACCCCATGGAACCCGTTAGTAAACGAAGCGACGATCGTGCGCCCCGTTGCCTTACGCGCCAGTTTCAACGCGGCTTCGACGGCATTGGTTCCTGTCGGTCCGGTGAACTGAATTCTGTACTCCATACCGCGCGGCAGGAGAACAATGCGTTGAAAATCGCGCAGGAATGCGACCTTGGCGGTGGTGGCGAGATCGAGACCTTGAACAACGCCATCGCTTTGCAGGTATTCGATTACCGCATTCTTGATACGCGCATCGTTGTGCCCATAGTTGACAGATCCGGCTCCGGCCAAGAGATCGATATAGGCGTTGCCGGTCTCGTCGTACAGCAACGAACCCTTTGCCGTCGAAAATACGGCTGGGAAACCTCGGGAATACGACCGCACGTTCGACTCGCCCCGTTCGATAATCATCATTCCGGGAGCGTTGTCTTCCGCGCAATACGTATTGTGTTGTGCGACGTCACCTTGAAGCTTGTCTTCGATATACATAATCACCCCAGCAATACGCTAGTTTTGTTTCAGATCCTTCCGATCTTGTGCGCGATAGTAAGCACCGATCAGAGGCATAAAGGAGCGCCCAATCCGGTAGCTGATCGATGGGCCAATTGCGTCTGAAAAGAACGGGCAATGATTCCGATCGCCGTCGCTGATATAGTGAGCTAGCGCGAAGCCAGCAGACACTGAGGTCGGCACGCCGTGTCCGCAATACCCCCCAGCGAACAAGACGCGTCGGCTGACATGACCTAGGCGTGGAGTTCGATCGCGTGTGAACGCGAGACGGCCGCCCCAGCAGGCAGCGACTGGCGGCAGTTCGACGACGCCACCGAACAACTGGCCCGCTGCCGCGATCAGTTCCTGCCCGACCACCTCGAAATCACCGTACGACGCCAGAGACTTCCGGCCGCCGAACAGAAGCGTCCCATCTTCTAGCAACCGGAAGTAGTTCGAGTAGTTACTGATCGTGGATGCCACCTTTCCCGTCGGCAGCAAGCGTCTTTGAGCATCAGGCGACAACGGCTCCGTTGCTACGATGAAGCTTCCGATCGGAACAGTGAAGTGATGCGCCCCGATACCCAAGGATTCGCTGTACCCGTTGGTTGCCACAACCACGCGCTGCGCCCGCACGATACCGTGTCGATGGCGCACTTCGATATCGGACGAAGATTCACGAAGTCGAACAACCGGGACGTTCTCGTGAATGCTCGCGCCGTACTTCGACGCGATTCGCAGGAGTTCCCCGACCAGCTTGCGCGGGTTGAGACAGGCACTCGACCTGTCTGTGATCGCCGAAACGAACGCCGAACCGCCGATATGCTCTCGCAGCGCGTCGCCCTCCAGAAATTCGACTGGCAAACCGAACACGTCACGCTGGATCTCGTAGTTGCGCCGCAGACGGTCCGTCTGACTTGCTGAACGTGCAAGCGACAGCCTTCCGCTCACCCGCCATTCGACATCCAACTTTTCATCGTCGATGAGCTTTTGCACAGCGCCTACCGCGTGTTGGAACCATTGGTAATACCTGGCCCCTTCGTTGGGACCGTACACGTCCAGCACAGCCGACGCCGACGCCGACGGGCCAGTAGTGCAGAAACCAGCGTTTCGCGAACTCGCGCCGTACCCGATCTCGCGTGCCTCGAGCAGCACGACGTCACGCCCGCTCTTTGCCAGCGCGTAGGCTGTCGCCAAGCCAGTAAAGCCACCGCCAACAACCACCGTATCCGTGACCGACGGTACCGCTCCTGCCATCGTCCCGATATGCGCCGGCCCTTGCCAGACAGGCACGCCGAAGTGCACCGCCGGTCCTCTCGACAACCCGCCCTCGTTAGCGCTCAACGGTCGCTCCCGTCGCCGTCCGCAAAGACGCCCGCAGAGCTGACGCAATCTCCCCCGCACGCAGCGATAGGATACTGAACGATCCTGCGTCGCCGAACCCGTGCGAAGACTCGCACAGTCCGTTCACAAAAAATGGTGGCGTTACGTCAGCGTCTTCAGGCTGAAGCGAATAGTTGCGGTTGATGTGCAGACCGCCATTTTGATCGGCGACAAACGCGCCACGAATATCACGCATCAACGGGTGGATCGGCTCTTCGGCCAAGCCACGACCGAAGTTCTTAAAGCCGGTAGCCAAGACCACAGCATCTACCGCCAGCGACTTCCTGACGCCGGTCAGCCGCTCGTGCACATCAATGCGATAGCGTTCACCGTCACGCTCGCATGCTTCGACGTCGTGACTACGATGAATCCGGATCGTCTCCTTGCCCTCAATCCTCTGCGCGTACAGCTTGAGGTAGAGCTTGTGGATCACGTCCCCGTCTGCCGACGAGTAGTTCGTGGCCTTCAGCTCGGCATTGAGCAGGCGCTTGCCTTCCGCGTTCGCGTTGTAGTAGTAGTCGACGAACTCCGGAAAATAGACCTCTTCGCTGAACGGACTCGTGTCCTTGAGACGGAACGAATAGGCGCGATGCACGGCGTGCACCGTCGAAGCCGGGAAACGAGCGGCTAGATCGAGTAGTAGCTCGACCGCGCTCTGGCTGCCTCCAACCACCGCGATGGCGCCCCCCGCTTCGAGTCTGGGTGTCACTCGAGCAATTGCTGTCTCGTAGCCGGTCAGATGGAAGACCCCCGGGCCGATCGTCGCTTGGAACACTTGCGGTATGTTCGGCGTGCGCCCCGGCGCCAGTACGACGCTGCGTGCGTACAAAGTCGCACCGCCGGCCTCGATCCGATAAAGCCGCTGGCCGTCAATCGTCGTCAGGCCGATCGTATGCACTTCTATGCCATACCGTACGTCGCGCGCGAAGTGTCGAGCGACCCAAGCCACGTAGTCGGCGTACTCACGTCGCAGCGGGAATGTAATTCCTAGATTGAGGAAATCGAAGAGCCGGTCGTGGACGTGAAGGTAGTTAGTAAAGGAATAGTGGCTCCTCGGATTGGCCGGTGTAACCAGGTCGCGCAGCGGATGATTCTGGATATCAGAGTCCGCCAACAGCATTTCCCGCTGCCATCCCGGCGAGGTGTGACGCTCGAGAAACACATAGCTTCCGTCGAAACCCTGCTCCTCGAGTGCGACGGCAAACGCGATATTGGCTGGTCCAAATCCGATGCCAACGAAATCCAGTATGTTCATGTCAGTCATGATTTGTGCCCGTTTGCGGGATTAGATCAAGTTGGCCATCGACTTCGCGAGCGACCAGGTTAAGTTGGCTATCTCCGGCTGAACCTCCCAGCGGTCTGCACGTGGCATTTCCAGCCTATCCCGAATACGTGCCGCCGTCTCCGGCATGAGCGGCCCGAGAATCACCGGCAACACGGCCGCGACCAAGCCGTAGACGAGCGCGACCTGGTGACGACCTACCCGAGACACATGGTCTTCCAGGCAGTTCGACGCATAAATCAGCAAGGCACTCAATTGTTCAGCGACTCGTTGCGGGCTGAACTTCTCCACCACATAGAACTGTTCGAAGCGATCGAGAATCGACTGCAGTTCCGCACGCTGCTCGGGTGTCAGCTCAAGACGGTCGCCCGGTTGCACGCCAGCGCGGCCAGCCTCCTTGATCAACTGTTCGTTGAGCTTTCTCCACGGCGCGAGAAGACGTGCTTCCAGCAACTGGTCCATAGCCGCGCGCGTAAAGTTCACCTTTTGATACTCGGGATTACTGAGCGCCAAGTAGTAGCGGACGCGATCTTTCGGCACTTGCGCCAACAGATCGCGGCCCCAGATGAGGTTCCGCTTGCTCGTCGAAAACTTGAAATTTTCGAACTCGTAGAACTCGTTCGTGACGATGAAGTCCGGCTGGCGCAGTCCACCGTCGGCAAACGCCAGAGCAACGTGCACCAACGCGAAGAAGAACGAGTTGTCGTACCCGAGGAACTGCACGATCCGGGTGTCAGCCGTGCCAGCCCAATGCAGTGCGCCGTCAGGCCGCTTGTTGGTCGCGATCTCGGCCGCATGCATCAGACCAGGCATCATTTCGGCCCATACGTTGAATACCTGCCCTTCGTGCCCCGGAATTTGTGCCGGAATGCCCCAATCCGACACGTACGTGATGGGATAATCAGGCAGTGGACGCGCAAGCAGTTCATCAACCAACTGCAGCAGATGCGGCCGCCAGTGCTTCGCCTTGTCTAAGAAGAACCGCGTGATCTCATTTCGATAGCGCTCAAGCTCAAGCACAATCAGCTTCACTTCGGACCGGACTAGACCGTTCTCCGGCACAATAGCGTTGCGCGGCAACTTGAGGGTCGTGGCATCGTTCGGATGCCCGCAGCTTTCGCAGATCGCGCCGGCCGTCTCGGCAAAGCACACGGCGCAATGGCCTCGCAGGTAGGATTCGAAGACCATCTGGCCTTCCACTGGATCCGTCCAGACATGTTTGGTTTTCGACGTAAGCTTGCCGCTCTCGTAAAGCCGGCGGAAGAATTTCTGGACAAACGCGACGTGGGCGGCATCCGGGTTATGAAACGTATCTGCTTCGATGCCTGCCATCTCCAACGTCTCGCGAATCTTGTTCGCATAGTCGTCGGCGAGTGCCATCGGTTCCGCATTCAACTTCGCCGCCGTGGAAACGACGTACGTCTGGTTGTGATCCGAGTACGAGACGTACGCTGCCGTCTCGGCTTTCATCCGGAGATACCGCGTATAGATATCGGCGCCAAGGTAAGGGCCGCAGATGTGGCCGACGTGCAAATCACCGTTCGGTGTGGGTGGGGTCGCGGTAACAATCGTTGTTTTAGCCATCTTGGATTCTTAGATTTTTCTTCTTTTTTGTCTCTACACTACCATCAGTAGTCCAAAATACTTTGGATGCTAGGTCGGGTTCCATCCGATTTAACTCAGTCGACGATCGGTGCTCCCCACCATATGCAGAGCAACTCGAGCGGCATCGCCGACGAAATGTTCCTGAGTTTGTGCGTACTGAACCGCGGCAGATATATCACGTCCCCCTTCTCAATGACACGCCGTTCACCGTCGACTTCCATCTCACCGTTTCCCGACAGAATCAGAAACGTTTCCTCTTCATCGTGATTGTGTGGGGTCGATGTCTGCCCAGGGGCGATCGTCATCCACGCACCACCCCACGGCGGATTGGCAACGCCTTCCCACGGATAGAGCCGGCGAAAATCGCCGCCGTATTCCTGCTTGCTCACGTCAGTGCTAGCTTTCCGTATTTTCATTTGCGTGTTCTCGTCAGAAAGTATGGTCGACAGAGTCCGTCGACAGCAGGTCCCAGGCGCTCATCAGGTCGTCGGCACCGATCACCGACTCATGACGAGTGCCGTAGATGCGCTTCAGCCACCGCCATCCGGCAACTTCGCCCCGGCCATGAATGCAACGATTATTGTTAAAGATAAGCAACTCGCCGGGCTGTAGGACGATCCGGCGGCAGGTTGCGTGCGCAAGTGCCTTCAGTTCGGTAATCGCCGCTCGCGCTCGCTCGTCAGTCGACAGTGTGAAAACAGCCCAGCGAATCTCGTCGAAGCCGTCGACAGTCTTGACTACCGGGGAGTTCGTGGCAAATATCTTGTATTTATTGAGGTTAAAGGAATCCGCATGCCGAAAATCGAAGAGGGGTTGCCGGAGCACACTCAGCGTCTCTGGAGATAAGCTCCGCTTGATTTCACCGATCGTTAGCAAATGCGTCGCAGCGTTTGAATCGTTGTTGATGCTCACAAGGGTGAGCACTTCCGGGCGGCCGACTCGGGGCAGGAATGGATTGTCGACGTGAAATCCGAATTCGATCCGGCCCGCGTTCGATTGCGCACTTTCCGATCCGGGAATCGGATAAATGTCGTGCAGGATGGCCCCTCCCTTCTCTTCCCGATAGCCGAAGTTACTTAGACCGACGCTTCCAGTCAGTCCCGCGAGAATGGCCGAAGCATACGGCGCGTCGCTCGTTACCCACTTCTCGGACGGTTGGTCGACCGGGAGATTCCGCAGGATAAAAAACGGCTCGTCGGTTTCGAACAGTTGGCGTTTGATGCAATCTACGGGAATACCGGCGCCGCGGATCGCCTTAGCGAATTCGTTACTTTTTCTGTCAAATCCGCAGCGAATCTTTTGGCTGATTGCCTTCCGCAATTCGTCTCGGCTCGCATCATCCAGAGAAAATTCGCGCTCGCTAGGGGGCTGACAAATCCCCACCCGGCTCATGTCGATCCCTTCTCTCATACGGTCCTCGGAAATAATAAAGTAAGCGACACCGATAGTCCTTTGTGTTACCGATATCGGGGACAGATTGAAACATCCATTTTTATCGCAAAAACCTATCGGTTTTGAGAGGTTGACAAAACGATGACCGTGAATAGCACCTATAGGTGCAGTGATGCAGGGGCGAGACGAGGGACTCCCATGGATCGAGCCACTTCCTGTTGAAGAGGTAACCCAGCGCAGGCGTGAGCTTGCGCTCATGGACCGTGAGGATCGGAATGCGGGGTGCCTTGAGCGGCGACGCACTATGCTGCGGCGACGAGGACGCGACCGGTCGCATGACGGGACTGGATGTAACCACAGTGCCGGACCGCGTGGACCCATAGTGCTTCTGCTGGACAGTAACCGGGGGCATCCCTGGCTTCGCTATCCTTCAGCACGGTCTCGACGGCGCGCGCGAATGATTCCATCGGCAGCTCCAGGCGTCCGGGCAGTGTGGCCTTGTGGTGCGCGACCTCAAACGCGCGCCAGAGCGTGTCGGCGTCGTCAACCAGCCGGTACCCGACGTCGAAGGCCTGCGGGATGCAGAAGCGCGTGAAGCACCACGCGCTGCCCGCCGGATAAGCAGTCTGGTCATAACCGTTCAAGCAGGTTGCGACATCCTCCGCGTTGCCGATCCCGTAGAACGCGCTCGCAGAGCCTGAAGCGCGAGTCGTGTCGGAGGACTGTGCCCAGAACCGAAGGGGCGGATAGCCACAACTATCCGCCCCTTCACTGTCGGCCAGTTCTGCTGCCTTGTCTCGCCGAGCCGCCTATATTGCTAAAGACGCCCTCCGTCACCTTACATTGCCGCGGGTTAGGGCCAAGGCCTGCGAAGGCGCGCAGTGCGGACGGTGGCGATGTTGGCAGAGGACCGCATGGGTAGCTTAACGGAACCCCGTAGCAGGGGGGCGCAGTCAATGTCTATCGTGAGGCGCCGGAGCGTCATCGATGGGTCTCCTGTCAGAGCATGATGGCGTGAACGCTTTCGGGCGAAAACCATTGTTCTAGCGTGCCCATCGCCACCGGCGACAGAAACTGAGTGAATAGCAATGCAAGGCGTCGTTTGGGGCGAGAACACGCGACATAGAACAGATTGCGGTTTCGCTCGAAAAACTCTTCCCGCACGGCCGGAATCGCTTGACCAGCCGCGAACCCGAGCATGTCGCCAAAGTTATACTGGTTCCACCCTCGACCGATAACAACCAGGACGTTGTCGAATTCGGCACCCTTTACTCCGTACTTGGTCTCAAAGGGTGAATGACCGTCAAGGTACGCCCGCAATGCTGATATCTCCGCGTAGGAAACAGCGCGCAGTCGTTCAACTTCCCGCATCTCTTCGCCGGCAGTCCGATCGAAGTCGCGTAGTCCGCGCTCGCGCTTTTCGATCGCGTCAGGAAGGCGGGGCTTGGTTGATCAAGAAGATGATCGATCACGTCTCCAACCGTGCCCGTCGCGCGGAGTTCCAGGACGCGAGTCATTGCATTGTGCCAGGCCGCTTTGTCCTCACGGGTGCGAAGAAGTGGCGCCGTCCCGCTGAGCGCCTGAAACACCACTCCGAACCGGTTTGCCGCAAACGCGTCGCAGGCCGGTTCGAGTTCATCGACGAGATAGGCAATATGCGGATGCTCTTTCTTCGTGAAGGCGTCGTTGTAGCGAAAAACGGTGGGCTCGTCTTCAGCTCGACGACAACGTAGCAACGCAGCTTGAGGTGATAGAAAAGCAGATCGATGAAACACTCATCCCCACCGACTTCCAGGCGAAACTGGCGTCCGACGAACGCGAAACCGGCACCGAGTTCAAGCAGGAACTGCGTAATGTGTTGCGTCACAGCCCGCTCGACATCGCGCTGCTGCGCGTTTTCGGTGAGTCCGAGGAAGTCGAAAATGTATGGATCCTTCAGAACGTCGCGCGCGAGATCCGACTGCTGAGGCGGTAGCCGCTCGGCGAAATTGGTGACGGCATTCCCGGCACGCACGTGCGCCGCTGTCTCGATCTGCATGGTCAACACGCTGCGCGACCACCCATGCTCCAGGGACTTTTCGGCGTACCAGAGCCGCTGACCGCTATCATCAAGCTTGTCAAGGAGAGTGACAACGTGAGACCACGGTAATTGTGCAATGGGCTGTTGCACAAATTCCGGTTCCGGAAACGTCAGGGCGAGCGCGCGCATGTACTTCAAGTTACGCGGAGGGAATCCCGCATGTCCGGGAACGCTGATTTGAGATCACGTGCAAGCCGGTCGACGACGCCGGCTCCCCAGCCTTGTTGCTGCTGCCGCTCAGGAATATCGCGCCCGATCTGCCAGTAAAGACCCACCAAGTTCACGATTCGCACTTGCGAGCGCGCGTTGTCGCGCACGCTCCACGCGCCGCTTGAGTTCAGCGAACCAGTGACGATACTCATCGGCCCAAGGGGGTTTCTCGAAATTTCGGCTCATACGCAGTCTTGAAGGGCGTCAACATTCGCGCGGTGCATCCATCGGAGGGCGCGGCGGGCGGCTCACCCTTCCCGCTTTGCATGTTGCAACGGGCGGGCTTCATCTTGATCGGCATGGGCTTCCTGTTCAATCTGCGCATTGGCGAGCGCGGCGCGCACTTTCGCGGATCATCGCCGCGAGCCTGGTGACTGGGCTGCTTTCGCTCCGGCAAGTGTCGTTGCATCTTGCGCCGGGCGATGCGATGACCTCCGGTTCATTACTTGTTGCTCGTCAACCCGCGGCATTCGTGTGCGAAGCCGAGCAGAATGCTTCTGCCATTGCCCTTCGGTCTGCGATTGCTGCAAAAAAGCGCTCGTGCGCTGGAAGCGCCGTTCACCGATGCTGGAGCGAATCGGCGCGAGGCCGCGTGACCCGCCCGCTGCATCTGCTTCTATCTGGACTTCGTTCGACCGCGCGATCCACGCCTATGTAGATTTTTACGCTGGCTTAATTTGTAAGAATCGGCTTCAGAAACTCAAGTTCCATGTAATGAATCCGTTAGCAAGGTGTTGCTCTCTTCCGATCCGGCCCGCCTCTCGCCGTTTCGACCCGACATCAGGCGGACGCGCCTATGCGCTGCATCTGCCAGCTAACGGAAAGGTTTTTGATGCGGTTTCGTTTTCTCTGGCGCGCCGTTATGGCGCTTGCCCTCAGCGCGGCCCTGGCATCGTGCGGCGGCGACATCCATTCTTCGTCCTCCGGACCTGCTGCGAATAACACCACGCTGATGGTGTACATCGTCGGCTCGGATCTCGAATCGGACGGCGGCGAGGCAAGTGGCAATATCGCCGATATGCTCAAAGCGCAGCTTCCCGCCGGCAGCCATGTCGTGATAGAGACTGGCGGTGCGTCCGCCGCCGGCGCCGACGACAGCCACGTGAAAGACTGGAAAGACGTGCAGCGTCACGTAATCGGCCAGAGCGGAAAGCTCGAAACGGTGGCACATCTCGGTGAGATCGACATGGCGGATTCGACCGCACTGTCGGATTTCATCGGCTGGGCTCACGACACCTATCCGGCGGCGCACTACAGGCTGGTTCTGTGGAATCACGGCAGCGGCTGGTCCGGCTACGGCTACGACGAAAATTTCAGCAACGACCACTTCACGCTTCCTACGCTCACAACCGCGCTTGCGGTCGCCAATGCGCGCAGCGGCGTGCATTTCGATCTGATCGGCTTCGACGCCTGCCTGATGGCCGCAGTAGAGGCGAGCGATGCAATTTCACCGTATGCGGATTATCTGCTCGCCTCCGAAGAACTGGAGCCGGGTTCGGGCTGGGACTATACGCAAGTGGTGCGTACGCTCGCAACGGACGCAGTCAGCTACGGCAAGGGCATCATCGATTCATACGTCGAGCGGCATTCAGATACCCCGACGGCGACGCTTTCTCTGGTCGATCTGTCGAAGGTCGGCGCGGTGAGGACCGCGCTCACTACGTTCACCAACGCCATCGCGCCGATCGCGAGTGATCCGCAGTCGTGGCCAGCGCTCGGCGCGGCGCGGCGGCTTGCTCCCTCATTCGGCATGAACGGCGCGCGCCAGCATGACGAAGTCGACATTGCGGGCTTCGCCGACCTGACCGCGCGCGCCGGTATTGCCGTGGATGCGTCAAAAGCACTCGCCAGCGCCGCGCGCGCGGCCGTCGTGTACGCGAAGAACGGCGAGGCGTTTCCCGACGCGGCCGGCCTGAGCGTTTACTTCCCGACCGCGTCGCCGCTAAGCAGTTATTTGCAGACCGCTTACGCGCAAACACATTTCGATCCCGCCTACATCGCGTTCACCGGTTCATACGTCGCGGCCGTGAACGCGCTGCCGCATGCGATCTCGATCGACACGAGCGCGTCCGTTCCGGGTTACCTCGTGGCGCAGATCGCGGCGGACGACGCCGTTGCCTCGGTGGACGCCACGCTCGTTTCCGCCGTCGCCGCGGATGGCACGCTGACGGTGGCGGGCACCATGCCGGTCATCATTCCGGAGACAATGCACGACATGCTGCCGCGCATGACGCAGCGCGTCCCGCTGTCGGGCAATTGGCTCACGCTGAACGGCTACCCGGTGATCATCGGCGAACTCGCGCGCACCGGCATCACCAACAGCAGCGATACGCTGTACGGCATTCCGCTCGAAGTCGACGGCACGGCCGAGTATCTCGTCGCAAGCCGTGACGCGGCCGGCAACTGGACGTTGCTCGGCATGACCGAAGATACCTCGGTCAACCCTTTCTCGCCGCGTCTTGAACCCCTGCCGGGGCCCGATGCACGGATCCGCACGCTCGCGGCGAGCTACAACATCACGACGCAGTCATTCGGCGATCTGACCGCCGCCTCGCCCGAACTCTCAGGTGGTGCGCTGACGCTCGCAATGACTGCGCTTCCCGCAGGAACCTACAGAGAGGGCGTGCTCGTCACCAACCTCGTCCAGCAGGCGCAAATGTCGTCACTAGTGGCGCGTCCATGAGCTTTCGGCCGGTCCGGCGCAGCCCACCGCCGGACCGCGCCCGGCAACGAAGCTGAATCAATCCGATGAAACGCCTATTTACCATCGCCGTTCTGCTAATGGTGCTCGCCGCGCTCGCGCTGTCCGGCTGCGGCGGCGACGTGCAAGAGAACGACCCGCTCGCCTCGTACAAGAGCCAGCACATCGCCTGGCAGGCATGCAGCCCCACGCAAACCGCCGGCCTGGACAGGCTCGACGTCGCAGCGCTCGGCGCCGACCTCGCGTGTGGCGAGCTTGCCGTGCCCGAGGACTACGATCATCTGTCCGCAGGCGACATTCGGATCGGCCTGATGCGCGTGAGCGCGCTCGCGCCTTCGCAACGGCTCGGTGCGATCGTCTTCAATCCGGGGGGACCCGGCGGCGACGGCTACAGCCTCGGCGCGCAGATCGCAAGCGTGGCGCGTCTCGCCAACCCGTCCAGCGGCGGCTATCGTGCCGTTTACGACATGGCGAGAAAGTACGACTTCGTCGGCTTCTCGCCGCGCGGCGTCGGCTTCAGCACTCGCCTCGAATGCACGCTTGGCAAGCCGCTCGTTCACACGAACTACCTGCCGGTGGACATGAGCAACGAGAACATCAACAATGCGCTGGCGAATATGAAGGTTGTCGCCGACGCATGCCGCGACGTGCCGTTTGCGCGCTTCGTCAACACGGACGCCACGGCGCGCGACATGGACGTGCTGCGCGCGGCGCTCGGTGAAGCAAAGCTCAATTTCATTGGCTACTCGTACGGCACGCTGCTCGGCGCGTGGTACGCGTCGCTCTTTCCGCAGAGGGCAGGACACATGCTGCTCGACAGCGTGGTCGACTACGATGTGCCGATGCCGCTGCAGTCGCAAGCTGTGGCGGAACAAACCGCCTACGACGACATTCTCTCGCTGTACGCGCTGACAATGGCCGATCGGGTGGCGATTCCGAACACCATCGAAGGAATCCGTGGCCTTGTCACCACCACGCCAGACTGGGCCAAATCTTACTTCGCCAGCCTGATGTATCAGGTCGCTCCGCATCGTCGGAAGATCGGGGTGGTCGTGCCGCTGATGGCTGCCGAGACCGCCGTGATCCAGGTTGCGGCGAGCCATCCGAGCGTCGAACAGTATCGCGACGCGCTAACCCAATACCTGTACTCGCCGATGGACACGACCATCGACGGGGCGGCCCGGGAAGCCGCGCTCGGGACCGTCGACGCTTACCAGGCATACCTCACGAACAATTACCTCGACAACGCGTCCAATTTGCATTGGGTGAACGTTACCGTGCGCTGTTCGGATGCGCCGGTGCCGTCCAGCCCGGCTTACTGGATCGCGCGCGCCGTAGCGATCGTCAAGGCTGCGCCGATCCACGATAGTAGCGACATCAATAATCCCTGCATATTCTGGGGTCCGGTGACGGTACAAAAGCCCGCACTCGCCAATGCGGCTCGCACTGCGTCGCCGCTTCTGCTGCTCCAGAGCGAGTACGACGTGCTCACGCCACTGCCAGGCGCGTTGGCGACGTTCAACGAGATGCCGAACGCCAGCATGATTCAGGTGCAAGGCGAATACACTCACGGGCTGTTTCCGTATGGCACTTCGTGCGTCGATGCGAGCGTCGCCAACTATTTCCTGAGCGGCACGACGCCGGCACGCAACACCAGTTGCGCGGGCATCGCGATTGAGGGTGTGCCTCGGGCCACGGCCAGTGCGGCCGCCACCGTGGCGCACAGCGCGACGGACGACGCGCCGCTCTTCACCGATCCCGTCGCCGCGAAACGACTGCTCGACCGCATCCACGACACAGTCGGCCAGGCGCAGCCTGCCGTTTTCTGACCGATGTTTCGGACCGCATGATCAGCAGGAACCAGGTTCGTGCCGATGTCCTACACGCCGGTTGCCGGACCAATAGCGCGGCGCCGCTCATCATCCATGCACGAGGATCGGCAGACCAAACCAGCTTTTTCCAGGCCTTTTGCTCAGGGCGCGCTAATGCTCATGCGAATCTCTCGCGAATATGCTTCGTCGATTTGCGCGTCGGCGGCACGGCGGATGAGACTGCGTGCCTTCAGACAGTCGAATGGGGTACTGCGGTCGAGCAGTCCCATTCTGAACGCGTAGTCGTCGGCGTGGCCGCTCAAAAGGATGCGCCAGTCGTAGCGCAAATGCGGCGCAATGGCGCGCGCATGGCCAAGGATGTTGGTGGTGCAGTTGTTAAACAGCGTATTGTAGAACTCTGGCCGCCGGTTGAGCGCTTCGACCCGCTGCATATAGCCGGCAAACAGCGCGCGCATGGCCTCGTCCGGCATCTGCACGCGATACAGACACACGCGCTCGCGCCGCACGTCAGTTCGCACGCCGAGAAGATCGCGTTCGTCGGCCACGACGTAAATCAGCCCGTAGTTGCGCCAGAAGCCACCGAGCGCGGAATAGCGCTGATCGCTGCGCCGGCGCGTTTCGATCGACACGGCCAGATAGCGGCCATCGGCAAAACCAAAACTCACGAAGACATGAGCAACAGAGTCGCCGGCCCACCGCGACATGACCAGATCGACTGAACACAGTGCGTCGAGGTCATAGCTCGCGTCATACCACGCGGGCGTAAAATCGTCGCGCGTGCGATAGACGAAATGGCGAACATTGCAAATTCGCGCAACGCCGTCTTGCCACTGAACCGAAGCGGTGCGCTCGTATTCCGTCGCCCAGAGCGGTGCGGGGTGAGCGTCAAGCGGCTGCGCCAGCAAGCGGCGTATCATGCGTCGCTCCAGTAAGACTTAACGATGAGAAGCACCTGTGCAGCCAGATTGAGTGCAACGAAGCCCGTGTGGAAAAGGCGGTTCCGTGTGCGAATGGCGACCAGACAGGAAATCGCCACCACGGCGGTCCGGAGCCAGTACAGATCGCCCAGGCGCGAGAGGTGCACTTCGCCTTTGATGACCGAATCGCCGACATCGACGAGGCTCACGGCGAAGAGAAGCCCGAAAAACCACACGCGCCGGGACATGAAGTAGTCCTCGTAGCCGTCGTATCCCTTTAGCGAGTCGGGAAACAGCATCGAGCACAGCAGATAGATGATGAACGCGTAAAACAGCAGGTACAGATAGATGCCGAAAGTCCATTGCGCAATCTCCCGCAACGAAAACTCCCACCACCAGAAGTGCAGGATGTACAGCACCATCGACGCGACCCACGCCATGTGCACGGGATAGATCCGGATCGTGCCTGGATGCTGGATGGTCGAAGACAGGCCCTTTAGCATGTGCGTGAGTCCCAGACTGACGATCATGCCCATCACAATGCGGACGTGCGTAAACTTCTCCATTGTCCGCTCAGCGCTGTTCGGCATTCTGCGTGACGCGCGCCCGGCGCGACTGCCGCCACGCGAGCGCCGCGAGCGCGATCCAGCCGATTGCGGGTGGCTGTGAAACGACGCGCAAGGCGCGTGCGTAGTCGAGCACCAGGCCGGGCGTCCATGCCATGGTTTGCGCACGATGCCGCAGTTGCGCAGCGATCCAGAGTTCGGGCAACAGGATAAGACGGAGTACGTCGCGCCAACCGCCGTGGCGGTATTCGCTGCCTTCCAGCGCTGCGTCGATTGCTTCGGCGACCGTACTGGAACAGTTGCGATTCGTCAGGTTGTAGACCTCGATCCTCTTATACTCTGTCGCGAATGCCACGAGCCGTGCGGCGTCGTAGCGGCGAAATGCGATCTTCATCGTCGAATCGCACCATGCCGCGGCCTCTTCCGGGTAGCTCGGCAAATAGCGGCCGCGTACGTCGTTCGACGAATCGGCGCGCAGAAGCCTCGCGAATTCGTCGGGTGAGCGGTCGATCTCGACTGCCGGATAAAGGCTCAGATAAAGATTGCCAGCCTCGAGCGCCGCATGTCCGGTGGAAATCACGCCGTTAATGTCGACCGCCGCGATATAGCGATCAATCACGGGCCGGCGAACCGCCGCGTTTTTTGACGACCCGATTGGCGTCCAGACGTGCACGACCATCGGCGACTCCTTGATCGCTTCCACCGCGCCAGTGTCGGCACAGGCCGGCGCAGTCGCGCCATCCCTGCCATAGCCGCTCTTTCGCAAGCGCCGGTAAAGCCAGATCATGCGTACGCCGCTGACAGCCAGCCACATGCCGATGCAGTACGGGACCGTGCCGCGATAATGCGTGGGATACGGCTGAAAGAAGATGACGGCGAGCACGAGGCTGAACACGCCGATCGCAATCGTCGAGCGCCAATGGCGATAGCGCACTATCCATGCTGCTGCGATCAGCAGACATCCCTCCAGTGCAAAGCCCGCACCAAACAGCATCGCCAGCAGGAAATCGCTGTAGCTGTGGCGCACGATCACGAGCACGCCGATCAATACGCCGATGGCGCCCTTCACATAACGGAAACCGGTTTGCAACGAAATTCCGCTGCGTGCGAGCGCGAGCGCAGCAATGCCCTCGGCGAGTAACAGCACGCCGAAGCTTTGCAGCGGGAACCAGAGTGCGCCATCGAGCGCATCCACCACGACGAACGCGCCGATCGCGAGCCACATCGCACCGAACGCCAGCAGTTTCGGCAAATGCCTTACTGCGAATCGGGGGCCTAGTAAAAGTAGAAGGAGCTGGATCATTTTTGCTCGCAGACGGCGGGTTGAACGTGATTTTCGGTTTCGCGCTGCGACAGATCACGTCGCAGACAGAGCTGCAGGGCATCGAGCGCGCGTTCGTGCCGGCGCTTTGCATCGCGGCGGCGCCGTACGCTTTCGCGTTCCTCTGCACCTGGCGCACCTGGGTCACGCTCCAGTTCTGCGCGCGCACGCCGTTCGTCGTCGAGCAGCGCGGTAACGACTGCGTCTCCGCGACGGCTTTCGTCGAGCAGACGCACGAAGGCCTCGACGTTTTCGCGCGAAATGGAGCGCTCTTTCTCGCCGATCGCAAGTACGCGATTCCAGATCGACACGGCTATTGCGGCCACCCAGACCAGCACGTTGGCGGGAACCACCCATACGGGCAACGGCAACGCCTGCTCGGCGCTGTGCAACCAGGCGTGCTGCTGCGCGGCCGGCATCTGCGTCACGGCAGTTGCGCCTAGCACCGCGTCTTCGAGCGCACGATGGCGCGCCACTTCGATGTCCACCCCTTTGGACGCAAGCAGCAACGCCACCACGAAGAGCACGATCCCTGCGACGAAAATGTTCTGACGATGCTCGCCTTCGTAGATCGAACCGATCGCTTCGCGTAGCGAGTCGAGCATCAACACGGATGCCACGATGGGTAATTCCGCGCTGCCCAGAAAGTTGACGATGCCGTGATTGCCGCCCACCTGCGCATGCAGCCCGGTCAGGACGGCGGTGACAAACACGGTCAGGATCACACCACCGACCGCGTCCGCGAGTACTGCATTCTTCATTGAGTTCGAATCCTGGGAGGTGGGTGCGACGCTACCGAGCCAGAAGCTGGCACGAATCAAGCCCTACCTGCCGGAAACGACGCAGCGTGGAGCGGCAGCGTCCACAGGAAAAGGGGCCTCCCGGTCTTACGGAAGAATTTCAGAAAACTTTAGGCCGCCTTCCGGCTGCTGCGGGGAGCATGGCGAAGTGATCGGCCATGCAATTGATGGCCTTATCGCTGGGAAGTAACCGCTGTGCAATGATTGCGCCTCGGGCTCGAAGCGCAATGCGCGCTGCATTGCGCGTGGCACGCCGCAACGGCAGAACGAAAATCGGGTTGGGCTACAGCGATATTCGCAACCGCGAGAACGACGTAAAAACATCGACAAACATAGAGGCGGCAGGTCGAACCTCCCTATGCAGCAAACGCCCCGCGAAGTGCCTGTAAAAAGCGCACGTATGCGGTCGCACCGGGGTCGGCATGCCCGATGCTTCGTTCCTGCACCCATGCGGCACGACCTTTTCGCGATTGAATGGAGGCCGTGGCGGCGACGCCTTCCTGCGCCGTCGCGATCATCGCGTCCAGCAGCGCGACGGCGCTGCCTTGCGAGGCCTCCAACGTATCCAGGCTCGGCATCAGCGCATCGAGCACCGTCTTGTCGCCGAGTTGACTCTTGCCGCGTTCGACTATGCGGCCCGCCACCGCGCGGCCAATCGCCAGGGCCTCGGCCTGCCCCATCCTTTGTGCTCCGGAGACCGCCCTGGCAGCAGCAAGCAGACCGCCGCCCACGAGCGCTGCGAACGTCGACGGATTGGCGGTAGAGAACGCCTTGCCTGCGGCCAACAGCACATCGCTGAGCGATGCGTCGTCGGCCAATGCGGCAAGCGCCTTCACGACCGCTGCCGATCCCGCCCGAACCGTGATGCCGAGATCGCCATCGCCCAAGGCGGCATCGAGCTCACGCAGTTCGTCGGCGTGAGCCGGCAGCGCATTCAGTGCGCGCGTCAGAAGATCGCGCAGTTCGTTGTTGGATACACTCATCGCGCGCCTCTCAGGATGCCGTGCCGTCGCGGAAGAACGGCGAAGATGCCGGTGCTTCGAGCAACGCCTGCAGCTCGTCGTCGAGCAGCATCACAGTGATGGATGCGCCCGCCATCTCGAGACTCGTCACATATTCGCCGACATACGAGCGCGCCACCTTCAGGCCACGGTCCGCGACAAGTTGAGCCGAACGCCGATAAAGCACGTAGAGCTCTTCCAGCGGCGTCGCGCCGAGCCCGTTGACGAGCAAGGCGACGCGCGAGCCTTTCTCCGCATCCAGATCGTCGAGGATCTCACGCGTGATGCGTTCAGCAATTGCATCTGCGGGTTCGAGTTTGCCGCGGTGAGTGCCAGGCTCGCCATGAATACCGATGCCGATTTCCATCTCGCCCTCGGGTAGGCTGAAGGTGGGCTTGCCGGCGGCGGGCAGGATCGTCGGCGACAGGCCGACACCCATGGTACGGCAATGGGCATTCGCCTTGCCGCAGATGCGCGCCACTTCCTCCAGCGAATCGCCGCGCTCCGCGGCCGCGCCCGCACATTTGAATGCGAACAACATGCCCGCCACGCCGCGCCGGTCCGCGGCGCGCTCCTTGGGCGCCGAGGCCACGTCGTCGGTCAGCACGACCGTCTGGATCTGGATGCCGTCCGGCTCGGCCAGGTCGGCCGCGAGGTCGAAATTGAGCACGTCGCCGCCGTAGTTCCCATACACGTAGAGCACACCGGCACCGCCATTTACAGCCTTCGTCGCTTCCAGTATCTGCTCGGCGGACGGCGATGAAAAAACGTTGCCCACCGCTACGCCGCTGCACAAACCCTCGCCCACATAGCCGAGAAAGCCCGGCAGATGACCCGAGCCGCCACCGGTCACGATGCCGACACGTCCCGCTTTCGGCGCGTCCTTGCGCACCAGCGCCCGCTTGTCCGCAGTTGCGCTTTTGAGCCATGCCGGATGGGCGATCAGCAGGCCTTCGATGATCTCATCGACAAAGGCGTCGGGCTCGTTGATGATTTTTTTCATGTTGTGCTCCTCCGGTTCGGGGTGCTTTCACAAAATGCAAAAAGACGCTCACTGCTTGCGTCGCTGACTAAGCGCATCCAGCAGGACAGCCGCGAAGATCACCCCGCCCTGTATGAACTGCGTCCAGAACGGATTGACGCCGAGCAGCGACAATCCCACATTGATCACGCCGATTAGCACGACGCCGATAAACGTTCCAACAATGGACCCGCGTCCTCCGGCAAGCGAGGTCCCGCCAATCACGACAGCGGCGATCACCTGCAACTCCAGCCCGTTGGCCGCCGAAGGCAACGCGGAATTGAGGCGGCCAGCAAGAACGATCCCGGCAATGGCGGCCGTCACACCGGCCAGCATGTAAGTGAGGAACACGACGCGATGCACCGGTATACCCGCGAGACGCGCGGCTTCCTGATTGCCGCCCACCGCGAACACCTGATGGCCGAACGTGGTCTTGCGCAGCAGCACATGCCCCATGGCGAAGATCGCGAGCATGACTATCATTGGCATCGGCAAACCGGCGACTGTTTTCGCGCCGAACGCAGTGAAGGCATTCGGGAAATCGAACTTGGTGCGGCCATCCGAAATGGCGAGGGTCAAGCCGCGGGCCATGGCCATCATCGCCAGTGTGACGATGAAGGGCACGAGCCGCAGCCACGCAACCGCGAGACCGTTTAGTGCGCCTGCAGCAGCCCCCACCGCGAGCGCCGCGCAAAGCCCCGCAATGCCAAGGCCAATTGCCCCGGGACTCGACCCTGCCATGACGGTCGCGGCGACCATGCCCGTCAACGCGACGAGCGAACCGACCGAAAGATCGATGCCCGACGTAATGATGACGAAGGTCCCGCCTACCGCCGCGATGCCGACCACCGACACCTGCACCATGATGTTGGTTAGCGTGCTGGTCGTCAGAAACTCGGGCGATGCAATCGACAAAGCAATGCAGATCAGGACGAGCGCGGCGAACAGTGGTCCGATCCCGCTTCTCAATTGGCGGATCACGCGGCGCGACAGCGCCTCCGTATCCGCGCGGTTGGCTGCCGTGGAGGTCATGCGCCTGCTCCTGTTGTAGCCCATTGAATGACAGCTTCGGAATGCGCTTTCTCGCGCGGGATCTCCGTCACGATGCTGCCGCGATACATTACGAGCACGCGATCCGACATGCCGAGCAGTTCCGGCAATTCGGAACTCACCATGACGACCGCCCCGCCCGTTCTCGCCATCGCCACCATATGCGCGTAGATTTCCGTTTTTGCCCCTACGTCAATGCCGCGCGTCGGCTCGTCGAGCATGACGACGACGGGTCGGGTCGCAGTGGCCCGCCCGAGAATCACTTTTTGCTGGTTGCCGCCCGACAATGTGCGCGTAACCTGCAGCACCGAAGACGCCCGCACGCCGAATCTCCTGCTGGCCTCCTGCGCAAGCTTGCGTTTCCTGGCACGGCTCACGAACCCGCCATTCGCCAGCGCTTTGAGACTGGACAGTGCAATGTTTTCCTCGATATTGGCATCAAGAACGAGCCCCTCGAGCTTGCGATCCTCCGACGTGTACACGAGCCCGTGACGCACGCCTTCGGTCGGCGAATGATTTGCGATCTTCCTGCCTTTGACGAGTATCTCGCCACTCGTCGCCGGCAACGCACCGAAAATCGTCTTCAGCAGTTCAGTGCGCCCCGCGCCCGCGATTCCCGCGATACCGAGAATCTCTCCTGCCCGCACCTTGAAGCTTGCATTGCGCAGCAGCGGCGCGCTGGCGAGATTACGGACTTCGAGCACGACATCGCCATATTCGCGCGGCTCCCACGGGTAGAACGATTCCAGGTTGCGGGCGACCATGGCCTGCACGAGCGCTGCTTCCGTCCATTGCGACATGGGACGCGCACCGACCGTGGCGCCGTCGCGCATTACGACCGCCGAATCGGCCAGTTCGAACACTTCTTCAAGATGATGCGAAATAAAGATGATGCCCATGCCAGCCGCCCGGAGCCTGCGCACGACGGCGTACAGATTGACAATGTCCTGGCTTTGCAGCGCCGCAGTCGGTTCATCCATGACGAGGATGCGCGCATCGCGCGCAATCGCCTTCGCCACTTCGACCAGTTGGCGCTTGTTGAGCGGCAGATCGCCGAGGCGCATCCACGGCGGCACGGAGTCGAGCCCCACGCGCGCAAGCGCCTCCCGTGCCAGTTGATTGGCCTCGCGCTGCATGATGAAACCCTTGCGCGCAGGCATGCGGCCGAGAAACAGGTTCTCCGCCACTGTCATGTCGTTGATCAGCGAGAGTTCCTGGTAGATGACGGCCACGCCGGCGTCGATGGCTGCATTAGTGCCGCGTGCAAGCGGCACTCCGTCGATTTCGATCGTGCCTTCGTCCGGCTCGTAGGCGCCGGACAGCGTCTTGACGAGTGACGACTTGCCAGCGCCGTTCTCGCCGACAATCGCCATGACATGCCCTGCCTGCAATTCGAGGCTCACGCCGCGCAAGGCCTTCACGCCAGGAAAACTTTTGACGATGCCCTGCATGCGCAGCAGCGGCACGGGCGTATTCATTGGCGCGCGCTCCGGTTCTTCGGCTTGTACTGTCATGTCGCCTCTTTCCGTTTGCAGGCTGCGCAGTGTCCGATGCATCGCAGCCCGCGGCCAGTCTTACTGTTTGACTTCCTCAGACCACAGCCCGTATTTCTTCGTCGCGTCCGAATCGATATTCGACTTGTCGATCAGCAGCGTCGGCCACGCGTAGTTTGCCGGCACGTCTTTCTTCGCGCCGTAGTCGGTGACGAATTGCAGCGACCTGGCTGCCATCTGAATCGGGTTCTGCGAGATGGTCGCGTCCTGCTTGCCGGCACGAATCGCCGACAGCGCCTGCGCGGTACCGTCCGCGCCGATGACGAGAATGTGCTGCTTGTCGCCGAGCGGCTTGTAGCGGCCCGCATTGTCGATGGCTTTTTCCGCGCCGACTGTGTTGTCGTCGTTTGCGCCGAAGACCGCGTCGATCTGAGGGTACTTCTGCAGGATATTTGTCATTGCATTGAGCGACTTTTCCTGATCGAACGCCCCTTCCTGACGAGCGACCACCTTGATGTCAGGATATTTGGCGATCTCGTCGCTGAAACCTTTCTCGCGGTCGGTGGCGGCGGTCGTACCGACTAGCCCGATCAGATCGACCACGTTGCCCTTGGCGGAGCCGTAGCGCTTCGTCAACTGGTCGGCAATCCATTTGGCCGCCGTCTGCCCCAGCGCCACGTTATCCGATGCAACAAAAGACGTGACCTTGCCGCCGTCCGAACCGCGATCCAGCATGAACACCGGAATGTTCATCGAATTGGCTTTTTCGACGGCGGGAATAATGGCCTTGGAATCGATCGGATTGAGCACGAGCGCTGTCACGCCCTGGCTCAAAAGATTGATCGCGTCGTTCACCTGCTGTTGCGCGTCGCCATTCGCATTGGTCTGCACGAGATCGAAGCCCTGGTCTTTAGCGCCCTTCTCCACGCCCGCCTTCAGGCCGACAAAGAATGCGTTGTTGAGCGTCGAAACCGAGAATCCAACTTTTGTCTTGCCGCCCGACGCGTTGGCCACGGGCGCGCTGGCCGGCGCGCTCGCGGCCTGGCCGGAAGTGCTGCTGGTCGAGCTGTTGTCGCTTCTGGAGCAACCGGCAAGCGCGGCTGCCGCACACAGCAGCACCGCACAGGTCGGTTTACCCAATACGTCCCATCCGTCGAATCTTGCTGAACTCCAGGCCATAGTCGTCTCCGTTGTAGATTTATTCACTGCGTTGCTAACGATAATTTCCCTTGAAGCAAGCGCACTAACGTTCGGCATGCCTCGGTCTGCCATAGGTCTTGAACCTCTCAAGAACCTCTTCCATTTCCACGTCCGACAAAAGCGGCGGTGGCCCCAGCTGGCAGGCGAGCAGGTATTGCCTCGCCAGCACTTCCACTTCGTGCGCAAGCCACACGGCGCGCGCGAGATCGTCACCCAGCGCAACCACGCCATGATGCGCAAGCAGGCACGCACGCCGGTCCCGCAACGCCTCCAGCGCATGATCGGAGAGCAACTGTGTGCCAAAGAGCGCATAGGGCGCGCAGCGAATCGAGTTGCCGCCCGCTGCTGCCACCATGTAATGCAGCGCCGGAATATCGCGTCCATGTATTGCCATGGCAGTGGCCGCGGTTGAATGCGTATGCACGACCGCATGCATCTCGTGCCGCGCACGAAGAATGTCGCGATGAATGCGCCATTCAGACGACGGGCGCTTCACGCGCAGCACCTCGGCGTCGTCGTCCACGTCGAGCGGTAGCCACACGATGGCTTCTTCGCGAAGATCGCGCGCCGGCACGCCGCTCGGCGTGATCAGGAAACCATCGCCGAGGCGTGCGCTCACGTTCCCGGAGGTGCCCTGATTGATGCCGAGCCGCTCCATCTCGAGCGCGGTCTCGACGATGCCCCGCCGCAGTGCGCTTTCCCGCGCCGCCTTCATGCCGCGTTCCCCGCGGCCGGAAAGAAGTGGCCGAGCGATCGTTCGAACGGAGCCTTCGCGATGCCGCGTTCGGTGATGAAACCCGTGACAAGTTCATGCGGTGTTACATCGAATGCCGGATTACGGGCCTTAATGCCCTGCGGCGCCGTGCGCTGCCCCGCGAAATGCGTGACCTCTTCGTCGCACCGCTCTTCTATCTCGATCTGCGCACCGCTCGGCGTGCGAAAGTCGAGTGTCGACGAGGGGCATGCCACGTAGAACGGTATGCCGTAATGCTTCGCTGCAATGGCCACCCCAAGCGTGCCGATCTTGTTGGCGAAGTCCCCATTGGCCGCCACGCGATCCGTGCCGACGATCACGACATCGACGAGCCCCTGGGACATGATCGACGCGGCTGCGCTGTCGATGATCAGCGTCACGTCGACGCCTGCGTGCTGCAATTCGAATGCAGTGAGTCGCGCGCCTTGCAGCAGCGGCCGCGTTTCATCCGCAAACACCTTGAAAGCTATGCCTTCACGATGCGCTGCATAAATCGGCGCTGTGGCGGTGCCAAGCCCAGTGGTCGCAAGCGCGCCGGCGTTGCAATGTGTCAGCACGCCACTGCCCTGCTTGATGAGCGGCATGCCATGCCGGCCTATGCCTTCGCACAGCATCTGGTCTTCCGCATGAATTTGCCGGGCCTCTTCGACGAGCGCCTCGTAAAGCGCCGTCGAATCGCTCGCGCTGGAGGTATGCGCACGTTGCAGCATGCGTCCGAGGCCCCAGCTCAGATTCACAGCAGTGGGACGCGCCGTATCGAGCCAGCGCGCCCGTCGTTCGAGTTCCGCCCGGAACTGGGCGAGCGGCAATGCGCGCGCATCCTGCACGGCCACACATAGGCCATACGCCGCTGCCACCCCGATGGCGGGCGCACCACGCACGCGCAGTTCGTGAATGGCCCGCCATACGGCGGCGGCATCGGCGACGTGCTCCACCACGACCTCATGCGGCAGGCGGGTCTGATCGAGCAGCAAAAGAGCGTCGTCGCGCCATTCGATCGTCGGGGCCAGCGCGGGGAACAGGGACTGCGCAACCATGAAAGCTCCGTGTGCGTTAAGCGTGTGTGTGGGTCTCGCGCCGTATATCGCGCGCCAGCATGGCAACCTGCTCGATGTCGGTCAACGCGTCGCGTTCCACCAGCAAGGTTTCGGCGCAACGCAGGCACCGTACCTCGATCCGCGCCCGCGCCTGCGCATCCGGTATGCGTGTGATATCCGCGACTTTCGCCATGCCCACGATGCGTCGAATCATCTTGCAGCCCGCAAAGCCGAGGGTATCGGCAAGCAGGCGCCGCATGAAATGCGCGCGATAGCGTTCGACCGCGCGCGAGTCGGTCTGTCCGCCGATGAAGCGGCGTTCACTGCGCCTCTCGTGATCGCGCCAGAGCGCGACGAACTGCTCGCTAAAGCCATTCCATATACCGATCGCCTGTGCGAGCAGCCATTCTTCGTAAGGCGCCGGGTCCTGGCCATCAGCACGGCCATGCCAGTCTCGGGAAAAATAGGCAAGCAGCAGATTGGCCAGCAAGGCGCCGATGTCGAAGCTCATTGGCCCGTAAAACGCGAACTCGGGATCGATGACAAACGTCTCTTCCTCATTGACCATGATGGAGCCGGTATGCAAGTCGCCGTGCAGCAAGGTCTCCGCGCGATTCATGAAGGCCCACTTCATGTCGCCCGCGGCAATACGCAATGCTTCGTTGGTTCTCAGGCGCTCCAGCACGGACGGCGGCAGCGCCGGGCTATACACATTGGACGGATGGTCTTCGAAGGGAAAAGTGAATACGAGGTCCTCGGTAATCCTGCACAACTCGACATTGACGGCTGCGCTCGCAGCCTTCTTCTTGATGTCGGGCGCAAGAAAGAGATCTGAGCCGTAAAAAAGCGTGTGCGCAAGATAAGTGGACAGATGCGCGGCGAGCTTCGGATAGGTAATGCCGTCAATAAGCCCTTGCCGCAGGATGCAATGCGACGCAAGCCTTTGCATGACCATCAGGAAACGCTTGCTGTCCGCGTGGTACACCTTCGGCACGTGCTGCGGGCAAAGCGCGCCGAAGCGGCGCAAGGCTGCGACCTCGTGCTCCATGCGCTGGCAGGACAGAGGCCATGTCTTGCCGACCAGCCGCAGAAAAGGCGGCGCCTGTTTGACCACGACGCTGCGCTGGGGCGCCTTCGCATTCGTTACGAAGTACACGTAATTCAGATTGCCGTCGCCGACTTCGGCGACGTCCAGATCGTCTGGCTCACCAAGCAGCGCGCGCACCTTCGGAATGGCGCCGAGATACGCTGCGAGCTCACCTGCGGTAAAGGCTTCAAACTCCATCGGTGCCTCCTCCGATGTTGCTTCCGGCGCCCATCGACCTGAATACGTCTTCAGCGACGCTTGCGCACCAGATCGAACTTGAAGATGCTCGTGTTGTAGTAGTCGTTGCTATAACAAAGCGGCTCACCGCTCTGATCGAAGTCCACTTCGTCCAGCAGCAGAAACATGCCGAAGCCGTCGCCCAGTTCCGGCAGATCGCGCGGCGTGAGGATGGTCGGCTGTATCGACGTGTGCGTATGCGACAAGCGACGGCCCGTGCGCGCGAACATGCCGAAGAGCGATTCGCCCAATTCACCTTGAGCTTCATCGAAAAGCGTTTTCGGGATCGTGTCTATGCAGTAAGCGGCAATCGCATCGTCAGCACGCCTCACGCGTTCAATGCGGATGCAAGTTTCGCCGGGCGCGATCCCAAGCTTTTCGGCAAGACTCTCCGACGCCGCAATGCTGTCCATCTGAATACGGCTTGTGGAAGGCACCGCACCAACGCTCCTGATCATGTCGGTCACAGACATCAGATCATCCAGACCGCCTTGCAGCTTCAGCGAGATTTGTCTGATGAAGGTGCCTCGTCCCTGCACGCGTGAGAGGAGTCCATGCGAGATCATCTGCGCCACGGCCTCGCGCAAACTCGAACGACCAACGCCAAGCAACTCGCAGAGCTCCAGTTCCGTGGGAATCTGATCGCCCGGCTTGAGCTTGCGCTCACGAATCATGGTCAACAGCGACTCCTGGATCTTGTCGCTCATCGATCGTTCTACGCTCAGGCGCATATCGCTCTCTCATTCGTCACGCCACCAAATATACATCAGACATCTGATGTTTTTCTAGGGAATTTCCCTTGGTTCCATGTCGTGCTGAGCGCGGTCCGGGATCTCCAGGCGCATCGCTCCCGCAACACGCCAGTGTCTGCAAGCCTGTCTACGTTGGCTTTGCGACACGCTGCGTTGCGCCAATACGGCGTGCCGCAGCCGGCCCTCGCGAAACGTTCAGACTGGTGGTGTTCAGCGCATTTCGAGGCTCTGTGTGTAGAATGAATCGGACCCAAGCAGCGTTATTACAAACGCCTGATAAGGCGTCAAAGTTCGCAAGGCAACTTTAAGGAGACGACAATGTGGTTTGTCGGCAAGAGCGAATTGCTCTCGTTGATCCAGTGTCATTGCCTCGACGAGGTCATGCCTGCCTTCAGCGACCATCGCACGTTACGCAAGAACACCGTCATCTATCGGCCGGATGAACCGAGCGAGCATGTGTACCTGCTCAAGAGCGGCAGCGTAAGGCTTTACCGCCTCACTGAGGACGGTCAGGAAATCACACTTGCCTTCGTCAAGGCGGGCACGATCTTCGGCGATGGCGATGTTCTCAATGAGGAGAACTACTCCCATCATGCACAGGCGCTCACACCGAGCATGGTCTGTTATATCCGTAAAGCGGATTTCAAGGAACTGCTTGCGCGCTACGACGTCATCAATCAGTTCGTGCTGCGTGACCACTATCGGCGCTGGCAGGAAGCACAACAATTAATTGAGAATCTCTCGCTACACGACGTGAGAAAGCGGCTCGTCAACATACTCGTCATGTTCTCCGGCCAGGTGGGCATGCCCTTCGATCATCCCGAGCACGGCGATACCATTCTCATCGACTTGCCTATTGCACAGGACAAGCTCGCGGAATTCATCGGCACGTCGCGCGAATCCGTGAACCGGCACTTCAGCGACCTCAAGTCGGAAGGCTTCGTCGACATGCACGAGCGCAAAATCGTGCTGACACCAACCTTCGTCGCCCGGTACATCACCAAAGCGCCGGCTTTCGCGGCGCTGCCCGCGAAGTCGGCTCCACGCGTGCTCACAGCGCCGCTAATGCGCGCTTGACCGAAGCTACGCCGCTTTGAGGACTCGACAGCACCGGCACTGAAAGCGAGCCAAGTGACGGCACGAGGCGCGCCATCGAGACTTGCGCGAGCACTATCACATCCACCTGCTCAGCGAGTTCGGTAATCGTGCGCTTGAGGACCTCGTCGTGCTTCGCGGCGTCGCCCGCAAGCAGCGCTTCGAATGCACCTGGCGCGACGCATTCTGTCACGCAAATCTCAATGCCGCGCTCGGCGGCTTTCCGGCGGATAAGACGCACCGTTGGCTCGAGCGTCGTGGACACAGTCGCGACAACGCCGATGCGTGGACCAAGCGCGCAGGCCTCTTCGGCCATCGCTTCGTCGACCTTGACGATTGGCGTGCGGATCATGCCGCGCAGGAGGTCGGTCGCCTCGCCCACCGACGAACACGCATTGAGAATGAGGTCGGCGCCGAGAGCTTCAGCGTTCGCCATATAGCTATAGAGACGGCGCGTCACTTCGGGCGTCAGGCGGCCGGCTGCGCGCACATCGGCGAGCAGGCTGTCGTCGACGATATTGACGACGCGCGCGTCGGCGAACTGCTCGGCAAATTGGGCCTTGAGCGGTTCGACCGTGACTGGGCCGGTATGTATAACGACGATCGTGGTCATATTCGTATCCGTTACTTTATTCGATGGTTGTTCAAGCGGTGGCGAGCGCCATCACTTTTTCCTGCGAAGCTTGCGCCCTGCTCAACTCCCCGCTGATGCGCCCTTCCCGCACCGTCAGGATGCGATCGCTCACCGCAAGTACTTCGAGAAGATCGGAAGAGATGACGATCACCCCAATACCTTCTGCTGCGAGCCTCGCAATCAGCGCATGTACCTCCGCTTTCGCGCCTACGTCGATGCCGCGGGTCGGTTCATCGACGATGAGAACTTTCGGGCTGCGCGCGACCCATTTCGCAATCACGATCTTCTGCTGATTGCCGCCGCTCAGGTTGACGACCTTCTGCTCGACGCCTGGCGTCTTGATGCCCAGCATACGGACAAACCGCTGACAGCTCTCGCGTTCCTGCGCATGCTGCACGAACTGGAACGGCGAATAGCGCTCCAGGTGAGTAAGGCTGAAATTCTCGCGCACGCTCATGCCGAGTATGAGCCCCTGAGCCTTGCGGTCTTCGGTCACGAAACCTATGCCCGCCCTGATGGCATCGTGCGGAGTGCGGATCGTAAGCGGCTTGCCTTCGACCTTGAGCGATCCCGTGCACGCACGCATTCCGAAAATCATTTCCATGATTTCGGTGCGCCCCGAACCGACAAGCCCGGCTATCCCAAGCACTTCGCCACGATGCAGCGTAAAGCTTATATCGCGGATGCGAGGCTCCGCCTTCCCGACCGGTTTAAGCGAGAGCGCTTGCACTTCGAGCACGGGATCGCGGCTCGCATGAGACTGCGGCTCGCCGTAGAGTTCGCTCAGCTCGCGGGCCACCATCATGCGCACGAGCGTCTCGCGTGTCATCTCGGCAATTGGCGCGGTGCCGACCGTGCGTCCGTCGCGCAGTACCGTCACGCGATCTGCCAGTTCAAAAATCTCTTCAAGCCGATGCGAGATATAGACCACTGCAATGTTTCGTTCGCGCAGGCGCTTGACGATACCTAGCAACACACGCGTTTCGTGATGACTAAGCGATGCTGTGGGCTCGTCCATAATGATGGCTTTTGACCGCGCGCAGAGGGCCTTGGCAATCTCGATCATTTGCTGCTGGCCCACGCTCAATTCGCTTACGCGAGTAGCGGGATCGATATCCATGTCGATGGTGGCCAGCACCTCGCGCGCCTCGCGATACATACGCCGACGATCGATCAGTCCGAGCCGTGTACGCGGTTCTCTCGCCAGAAAAATGTTTTCGCCGACAGTGAGATTGCCGACCACCGCAAGTTCCTGATAAATGATGTTCACGCCAAGTGCGCTAGCGTGACGGCTGTCGACGAGCGCCACTTCCTCGCCTTCGACAAGGATAGTGCCGCCGGGATCGGGCGCGTAGATACCGGTGAGTATCTTCATCAGCGTACTTTTGCCCGCTCCGTTCTCTCCGGCAAGCGCAAGCACTTCGCCCGCGCGTATCTCCAGATTCACGCGGTCTAGTGCCTTTACACCAGGAAAGGTTCTGGAGATGTTGCGCATCTCCAGAAAGGGCACGGGTGTCACGTCGTTCATCACTTCGTGTAGCTGGTCATGTTGTCTTTCGTGACGACGGTCACGCCGGTGTCGATGTCCTTGGGCTGCGCTTCCTGGCCCTGGATCTGTGCGACGAGGTGCTCGACAGCGAGGGAGCCCATTGTCACTGGACGCTGAACCATGATGCCCTGGATATAGCCATCCTTAAGCCCCTTCAGCGTGTCGGGAAGATCGTCGAAGGCAAGCACTTCGAGCTTGCCCTTCATCGTGCCGAATTCCTTCGTGTTGAGCACCTTCGCGACGGCCGGCCCGCCCACCTGGCTCACCCCGAAAATGCCTTTGAGCTGAGGATGCGCGCGCAGCGTGGTTTCCACCACGGAGACGCCGCGCGCCAGGTCGTCGTCGGTGCCTTGCGTCTCGACAATCTTGATGCCCGGATATTTCGCCAGCCCTTTCTTGATGCCGGCAATGCGTTCGTTGAGATTGACCGCGCCCAGTTGACCCGTAATGATCGCCACTTCACCCTGACCATTGAGCGCCTTGCCCATCGTCTCCGCCATGGTCGCGCCCGCCTGTTCGTTGTTGGTGCCGATATACATGGAGCGTCCGCTTCTGGGCGAATCCGAGTCATACGTCAGCACCTTGATGCCGCTTTGCTCAGCGCGCTTCATCACGCTTTCGACCGACTTCGGTTCGTTCACCGATATCGCGATGCCATCCACATGCCTCGAGATCAGGTCCTCGATAATCTGTACCTGCGTGGCACCTTGGGTGTTTTGCGGAACCACCCATTGATATTTCACACCGGCTTTGTCGGCCGCCGTCTTTGCCCCTTTGTTGCAGTCGTCGAAAAACGGCACCGCGACCTTGGGAATGACGGCAACGGAAATATCCTTTGCGTCTTTCGCGTGAGCCGTTGCTCCGACCGATGCAGCAAGCGCGACGAGGGCGCTCGCGGTGACGCGTTGGGTGAGTTTCATACATGTCTCCTGATGTTATGGTTGCGGCGTTCAGTGTTCCTAACGTTCCTTGCGACGCACGCGCCAGATGTCGATACTGACGGCAATGAGAATCACGCAGCCGGTAATGGCCTGCTGCGCATAGGTATCGATATTGAGCAGCACGACGCCATTCGTAATGATTCCCGCGAGCGCCGCGCCGATGATCGCGCCCTCCACGCTGCCAGCCCCGCCGGACAGACTCGCGCCGCCGATGGCCGCCGCCGCGATGACATCGAGTTCCGCACCGAAGCCAGAAGCCGGCTCCGCCGACACGAAGCGCGAGAACGCAATCACCCCTGCCATCGAAGCGATCAGGCCGGATAGCACATAGACCGCGAATTTCACGCGCGCGGTGCGCACGCCGGACAGGCGCGCGGCTATTTCATTGCCGCCCGTCGCGTACACGTAACGGCCAAAGCGCGTCTGTCGCATCACGACGGAGAAGACGGCCGTCATGGCCAGAAGAATGACGACCGGAAAGGGCACGAATCCAATGTAGCCCTGGCCGATGAATGTAAAGCTGTCGGGTACGTCGGGCGTGACGGGCACGCCTTTGGTAATGATGTACATGAGGCCGCGCCCGATCGAAAGCGTGCCGAGCGTCGCGATAAAAGGCGGCAACTGTATCCATGTGATCATGAAGCCATTGAATGCGCCCACGGCGATTCCGACACCGAGCCCCGCGCCGATGGCTACCGACGCGTTGTAACCATGTTGGAAAACGAGCGCGGTAATGAGCGACGACAGGCCCATGACCGAGCCCACCGAGAGGTCGATGCCGCCCGTAATGATCACGAGCATCATGCCGATCGACATCAGCGCGATCAGCGAAAACGAGCGGAACACGCCCATCAGGTTGTTGGTCGTGAGGAAGTACGGTGAGAAAACACTGATCAGCAGTCCAACCAGCAGCAACACGGAGAGCACGTTCAGCTCCCGCATGCGCAAGCACGCCTTGATCCAGTCAGCGGCACGCCCAGACTGGGGTTCTTTCTTCGACGAAATGGCAGTCACCGATCGCTCCTCCTTTGCAGGCTCGGAACAGATCATATGAGCCCGGGCTTGCGGAAATCTGTGACGCCCGTCATAGATCCGTATCGGGGTTGACCCGTAGATTGTCTGCGGATAGCGCGATGAATGCCCACCTGCCTATGACGGGCGTCACAGCATTGCGCAGGGCGCGGCGTTACGATGCGCGTGGTGTCACCAGCGGCGCGGCGCCGCCGGGTGGCTTTATGAACTGCAAAGGAGACAAGGCATGACCAAACGAGTGATTGTGACGGGTGGCAGCGGACTTGCCGGCAAATGGGTCGTCGAAGACCTGGTGGCGCACGGCTACGAAGTACTCAATCTGGACCGCGTGCCGATGGCCAAAGGCACCGCGCGGACCCTGATCACCGACATCACCGATGCGGGACAGGTGTTCAATGCGCTCTCGTCCACTACCACGGCGAGAGAATTCGATGACGACATCGAGCCCAAGCCGATTGACGCAGTCGTGCATTTCGCCGCGATTCCACGCATTCTCGTCACCACTGATAACGAGGTATTCCGCATCAACGTAATGGGCACCTACAACGTGCTCGACGCGGCTGCGAAGCTCGGCATCAGGAAGGTCATCGTCGCTTCGAGCGAGACAACTTACGGCGTGGTCTTCGCGCACCGCCATCGCGACCCGGCGTACTTTCCGCTTGATGAGGATTATCCCGTGGACCCGATGGACAGCTACGCCACGTCGAAAGTCATTAACGAAGTGACAGCAAAGGCGTTTCATGCGCGCACGGGCGCGGACATTTACTGCTTGCGCATCGGCAATGTCCTCGATCCCGTGGACTATCAAAAATTCCCGACCTGGCTCCAGGATCCCGCCTTGAGAAAGCGCATTGCCTGGAGTTACATCGACGGCCGCGACCTGGCAACGGCCTGCCGTCTGGGCATCGAAAAAGATGGTCTCGGCTTCACGGTAATGAACGTGGCAGCAGACGACGTCTCCTCTGACCGCCCGGTTGCCGAACTGCTGAAAACCTACTACCCGAATGTGCCGGTCAGGAAACCGCTCGGTGAATTCGAGACCTTGCTGAGTAATGAAAAGCTCAAGCGTTTGCTTGGTTGGCAACAGGCTTACCGTTGGCGCGAGCAGGTGTCCGGACAGTTGTAGGCGACTTGCATTGCCAGCAGGCGCGAATGGCGCCCGCTAGCGACATCAGGCGCACTTTGCGCCTGATGTTTCCTTGTATTTCGTTCTGTTCCGTTTCAGCGCGAGCGGAACGCGCGAAGCAGCGCGAGCGGTCGGGCGGCGCCCGGACGCTCACGCGATCCGCTGCATATATCCGGGCAAATCTGGCTCAGGCAGCACGGCGAGCACTTTAAGCCGCTGACGGGTGCGCGCCTCTCCATGCTCGAGGTGTTGCCCAAGCGCCCTCGCCGCGGCATCAAACTCTCCGCGCAAAAGAAGCTCGATCACCATGCGATGCTCTAGCAGCATGCTGGTCTCCGGATGAAGCCCGAACGCATCGTAGAACGCGTGGTTCACGATCAGCGGAATGTGCGCATGGCTGATGGCTGCAAGTAACTTTCGATTCGGAGCACCGGCCAGCAGCGTTTGATGCAATGTCGCTTCCAGACGGTATAGCGCGCTCGCATCGACAGACTCGGGGCGTGCGATAGCGCCCTGCACTTCCTCGAGCGCCGCCTCCAGTTGTGCCCGGGACAACGAGGGCGCACTTGCTGCCAGGGCAGCCGGCTCGAGCAATCTGCGCAGTTCATAATCTTCACGCACGGCGCGGGCTGTAAGCGGTCCGCAAAGCCAGTGGGAGTAGGCAGACTTCTCGACCAGACCGCGATCACGCAGTCTGCTGAGCACTTCGCGCACCGTTCCGCGACTGACACCAAATGATTCGGCCGCAATGCTTTCGTCGATACGAAAATGTCCGAACACGATGCCGAGCGAAATCGCAGACTCCAGCGAGTCGTAAATGCGTTCACTGTTCGAGGGGATATCGAGCGGCTCGGGCGGGCGGTCAAAGCCCAGCATGTCTTCGGAAATCGGCGTGCGCAGCGGCTCGGGCACGCTGCCGTCGGCGTTCGCAGCGAGAAAGCCGCGCCCTTCGAAGGTGACCAGAAGGCCGCCTGCGTGCAGCATCTCGAACGCCTTTCTCACCGGCACGCGGCTCGTGCCGAAGATGCGCGCGACCGGCCCTTCGAGCAGCACGAGCCCCGGCGGAATTTTGCCGAGCGCAATGGCCGATTTCAGCTGATCGTGAATCACACGATAGCGCAACCGGCTATCGGCCTCGGTCGATGCATCGAGTCGATTGTCGGGACCGGTTGCATCGGTCGGCACGGCGTCGCGCGGTGCGGCCGGCCGATGTTCGGCCTTTGCTGAATGGGAAGGTTGGAGAACGCCAGCACGTCTTGTCATCGTTGTACGAAATCGCCTTCAGGACCTCATGAACTCGGTCCAGCGGCGCACTAGGTAGTTATGCTCATCCATAACCGAATCCCACACCGCAATCCGGCTCATGCGCGCAACGTAACTGCCTCCGTCCCGCACCTGGCCCGCAGGCACGAGATGCTTGCTGGTAGGACCCGGAAGATCCGTCGAAGCGCGAGCTCCATCGTACCAGTAAGCCCACTCGTCGGGCTTCATATGCTCGCGGGAGCGCTCGGGATTGGAAATGTAGAAACCTTGCCGGGCAACCGTCGCGCCGGCCCAGCCCTCCAGCCACCAGTTCAGATACTCGTACGCGGCATCCAGCACGCGGCCATGCGCGAGCCGGGAAATGCCGATTCCGCCGAACCACGCGCGGTAGCCCTCACGCGGCCGCGCCAGCCTGAATTTGAGGCCCGCACGCTCCAGCTCCACGGTGGCAGGCGACCAGATGCTCTGTATCGCTACCTTATTCGCGATCATCAATTGCGCGGCCTCGGCAAAGCTCGACCAGAACCCCGCAAAGTGCCCGCGCCGCTTGAAGTCGATCAGGATTGCAATCAGTCCGTCGATTTCTTCGATGCTGAGATTACCAATGTCGTCAAAGCACATGAGCCCGCTCGCCTGAACCGCGAGCGCCGCGTCGATTGCGCCAATAGCGGCATCCGCCTGCAATGCGACGCGTCCCGCCAGTTCGGGCGCGAGCAGCCAGGCCCAGCTCTCCTCTCCTTGCGCAAGCGAAGCAGGCAACGCATCTTCCAGATAGACGAAGCTGTCCGCATTGTGCGTGAGCGGCAGCATGCTGATGCGCCCGCCCGGCTTGTGGCCGAGCGAACCATCCTCCTGCACGTAGAGCCGGTCGGCGGGCGTGCAACCCGCCGCGCCGGTTCTACCTGCCGTACCCCGCTCGGGTGCGTGGCCGATGCGTCCCGTGCGCGGCAACGCATTCACTTCGTCCCAACGGCGAATGCTCGCCAGTTCGATGGGCTGCAGCGCATGCGTCGGCCACAGGCAGTCGAGGCTGTGGAACCACTGGTCATAGAGCTCGTAGCGGTCCGGGTGCATCGCGCCGTCGCGCTGCACGGCACCGCCGTCCTGAACGATGAAGCGCAGGCGGATACCCAGGTCCTGCTCCGCGCGCTTGCGAATGTGCTCCTGGAGCGTGACGGTCGTGCCGAGCACACGCAATTCGACCTTGGAGGATTGCACGGCAGGCGCAGACCGACTGGAACTGGCAGATTTCAAGCTATCGCTTCCGCTGTTTGAAGATGCCGGCATAAACGCCGGTAAGAATCGGCAAGCGCGTCGCCCTCGAAACCTTGCGCGATGAAGACCAGACGCGAACGATGCGCTTCATGCTTGCCGTTGCCGGGCCAGGCATCGAGATGCAGGATGGGATACACGAGATGATGCACAGCATGTATCACGACTGGTTGCGTCGCACCGGCGAGCGCCAGAATGCCCTTGACGCGCAGGATGTTATCACCGTGCCGGTTGAGCAGCATAGTCAGCCACAGTGTGAAGACCGGCCAGTCCAGAGGCTCGTCGAACTCGATGCAGAAGGCTTTCAGCGCAGCAAGTTCAGCGCGGTGCGCAGACGTTGCGTTCAGCCGCGCGAGGGGATTGGCCGCGTGCGTCGCATCTGTGCGCGCACTACCCGTGCGCCGCACGAATTCTGCGAAATCGTGCGAGTTCGACGCGGAATCAAGTACAAGGGCGGCGTCGTCCGTGCATGTGCGGCGTGCGATGCTCGCGGCCGGGTTCAGTTCAGCGAGCGATCGTTCCAGCCCGGCGAGCGCGGCATGACTAACGAGGTCCACCTTGCTGACGACGATGCGATCGGCAGCCGTCACCTGCGCGAGCCATTGTTCATGCCGTGCGCGCTGCTGTCCCGCGTTGACGGCGTCAACGACCGTGACGATCGCACCGACCGAATAATGGCTCGACACCACGGGATCGCCGAGAAGGGTCGCTACGATCGGCGCCGGCGTTGCGAGGCCCGTCGTCTCCAGCACGACGCGCGAAAACGCGGGCAGTTCGCCCCGTGCGCGCCGTGAAAACAGTGCGGTAAGCGCATCTTTCAGTTCACCGCGTATTGCGCAACACACGCAGCCGTTATCGAGCAGCACGGTCTGCGCGTCAAGCTCGCCGATCAGCAGGTGGTCCAGCCCGACCTCGCCGAACTCGTTGACGAGCACGGCGGTGTCGCGCGCGGCATCGCCCTTGAGGACATCGGCGAGCAAAGTGGATTTTCCGCTGCCGAGAAAGCCCGTGACGATCGTCACCGGAATCACGTCATAAGCGAGGCTCATGTCTGTTCCCCTTCGTCAGCGAACAGCGTCAGCGGATCGAGAGGACGGCCAAGCATCGTTTCGGCCGCTTTCCAGATCTGCATGAAGTCCTCGACAATGATCTGCGCGCCCGTCGGCGAAGACAGCACAAAGGACTGCCCGTGGAAGTCCGTCAGTTTGAGCCGGAAAGCTGCGAGAACCCGATTCGCATGCGCCACCTGCACATAGCGCTGCCGTCGCGCACCGGCATTTTCACCGGGCGCGACTGAATTGGACCAGTGACGTCCGCCGCCGAGCAATCCGCACATGCCGCACATTGTCCGCTCCTTGCCGCTCAGGGCATGACGTCGCCGGAGTTCGGGCCTAGCGTCTGCCCGACGAACAGATTGCCGCCTGGATCGGAGGCAAGCAGCACGGCCGTCGGCGCGACCTCGTCGGCGCGGCCGAAGCGCCGCAACGGCAACTCCTTCGCCTTGGTTTCCTTCCATGATGCGCTGATTCCGTCCACGAGGGGTGTCTCGATGGGACCCGGCGCGATGGCGTTGACGAGCACGTTATCCGGCGCGGCTTCGAGCGCAAGAGACTTGGTGAAGCCGATGACACCGGCTTTCGCCGCGGCATAGTGCGCGAGTTCGGCACCGCCCTTGATGCCGAGTTGCGACGCCACGTTGATGATGCGGCCAAAGCGCTGCGCGGTCATGAACGGCAGCGCGCGCTGCGAACACAAGAACACGCTGCGCAGATCGACGCGCAGCATGTCATCCCACATCTGCGTGGTCAGGTCGGTACAGCGCGCCTGGGTCAGCATGCCCGCGTTATTGACGAGGATGTCGATGCCGCCGTAAGCCGCGATGCAGCGATCGACAATACCGTGTGCGCCCGACTCGTCACCGACATCCGCGACGATCGTCTCGACCTGTACGCCGCTTGCGCGGCAAGCGTCGGCGTGAGCGGCGAGGCGTTTCTCGTCGAGATCAGCCAGCACGAGGCGTGCGCCGGCTTGCGCGTAGGCCAGCGCGATGGCGGCGCCGATTCCGCTCGCAGCACCCGTGACGACCGCGCGGCGGCCGTCGAGTGAGAACATTGATGCCATTTCGAAAATTTCCCTGTGTAGGTGTGGGCGAAATTCAGCCTGGCCACCGCACGGTCAGGCCGCCGTCCGCGATGATCGACTGCCCGGTGATGTAAGAAGCGTCGTCGCTCGTCAGGTAGCGGATCAGCGAAGCGATTTCCTGCGGCCTGCCGACGCGTCCAAGCGGAATGCCCTTTGCCGCCTCGCGCAGGCCATCCGGACCGAGCGAATTGACCGCATCGAGCGATTGGGGTGTTTCAATCAGGCCCGGAATCACGGCATTGCAGCGGATACCGCGCGGCGCGAGTTCCATCGCCACCGCGCGGCACAAGCCGGGCACGCCCGACTTGGCGGCCGAGTAGTGTGTGTGGTTTTCCCATCCGTACACGCCGCCCGCGATGGACGAGACGGCGACCATCGCACCGCCGTTTTGCATGTGGCGCGCCGCCGCCCGAAAGGTTCGCATCACGCCGGAGAGATCGACGTCCAGCATCTGGTGCCACTGCTCGTCGCTCATCTCCGTGAGCGGCGCTGCGCGCAAGAGGCCCGCGTTGGCGACCGCGTAATCGATACGGCCGAAGCGTTCCACCGCCGCCAAAGCGAAGGCCTCCACCTGCTCGGCCGACGTGACGTCGACTGCCTGCATCAGACACTGGCCGCCCGCATGCTCGACGGCCTGCACGGTGCTGCGCGGATCGTGCGCGTCGCCAGAGAAGTACCCGCCCACCACCGCCACGCCCGCTTGCGCGTAGGCCACTGCGAGCGCCTGCCCAATGCCGCTCGCCGCGCCCGTTACCAAAGCTACTTTCACGAAAAAGTCTCCAGTCAGGTTATTTGGTTCGGGCGGGATCGACATGCCGCGCGAAGAAGATCAGAACGCCAGACAGGAAGCACGGCACCGCGCCGAACCAGAGCGCCGCGTGCAGCCAGTCGCCGCCGTGGTTCAGCATCCACGTGACGCCCACGCCGGCCAGAATCGCGCCGATCGGACCCATCGCGTGGACGATCGAACTGCCGGTGCCGCGAATGGCCGTCGGATAGCTTTCGCCGATAAAGAACAGCGCCGCCGAATACGGTCCGATCAGGAAAAAGAGACCCAGGCTATACAGCGCGACCACGACGCCCGCGCTGCTCGGACCGAACAGCATTGCCGCGAACGAGAGACCGCCGAGCATCCAGCCGATCGCAAGCGTATTGCGCCGGCCGATCTTGTCGCCGATAAAACCGTGGCACAGGTAGCCGCAATAGCCGATCACATTGGACAACACGAGAATGAGCAGCGAGTTCTCGAACGACACGTTATGCACGCGCGTCAGCACCGTCGTTCCGAGCACGCTGAACACCTGAATCGCCGACCAGTTGAGCAGGATGCCGCCGCCCAGCACGAGCGTCGCGCGCAGTGCACTGCCACGAAATGCTTCGGCAAGACCCGCGCGGCTGTGCTCCTCGTAATCGACGGAATGAGCGCTCGCCAAGGTGCGCGCTTCGCTGTCCTGCCCTCCCTCACGCAAGTGCTTGATACGCTGATGCAGCAGGAATTGGGGGCTTTCCTTCAGCCGCCGCGTCATGAAGAAGATGACGATGGCGGGAAACGTCGCGAAGATGAAGCAACCCTGCCAGCCGATGCGCGGCAGCAGCAAAGCAGTCAGTCCTGAAGCGATCAGGGCGCCGATCGGCCAGCCGCCCTGCACGAGGCTGTAGATGAAGCCCTTGTTGCGATTGAGTTTCGCATCGTTGGCGGCCGAATACAGTTCGTTGAGGTAGGTCGCGTTCACGGTCTCCTCGGCATAACCGAGGCCCGACAGCGAGCGGATCAGAACCAGCGGCACCTGTCCCATTGCGCCGCCCACCACGGTAAGCCCCGAACACAATGCCGCGCCCGCGACCGTCCACAGCAGGCCCGCCTTGCGTCCGAGTCTGTCGAGTAAAGGCCCTATCGCGAAGGCGATGACCGCCGTGCCGATGGCGACCAGCGTGGCGATTTCCGCCTGTGCTGCCGCGTCCCAGTTGTAGTGCTTGCCGATCTCAGGGAGCAGCGTGCCGAACAGGATGAAGTCATACACAGCGAACACCCACGCGAAGAAGGCGACGACCGTCGCCCGCTTCACATCGGACGGCAGGATCTGCTCCAGCTTGAAACCGGAGGCAGACAGCGGATTCTCTTTCATCGTAGCGCTCCTTTGGAGCTGCGGAGTGGACATGGTCGGAACTCTTGTCGGTTGGCTGCGTTGAGCTCAGGGTTGACGGGGCTGACGCCGCAGGAAGTCGTCGGCGATCTCGTCACAGGTGCAAAAGCGCACGCCTTCATGCTTGCGGAAATGCGCAATGAGGCGCTCCAGCATCAGCAGGACTTGCGGCCGGCCGGACACATCCGGATGGATCGTGATGGGGAACACCGCATAGTCGTGCTCGCGATACACCCAGTCGAACTGGTCGCGCCACATCTGCTCGATGTCGCGCGGATTGACGAAGCCGTGACTGTTGGGCGCCTTCTTGATGAACATCATCGGCGGCAGGTCGTCGAGGTACCAGTTCGCCGGAATTTCGACGAGATCGGTTTCATGACCGCGCTGCAGCGGCTTCATCCAGGTGTCGGGATGCTTGCTGTAGTCGATCTTCGTCCACGAATCCCCCACTCGTACGTAGTACGGGTGGTAGTCGTTGTGCATCAGGCTGTGGTCATACTTGATGCCCTTTTTGACGAGCAACTCGTTGGTCACGTTGCTGAACTCCCACCATGGCGCGACGTAACCGGTCGGCCGCTTGCCGCTCAGCTTCGTCACCAGTTCGATGCTGCGGTCGAGCACGGCTTCTTCCTGCTCGGACGTCATCGCGATCGGATTTTCGTGGCTGTAACCGTGAATGCCGATCTCGTGTCCTGCGTCGGCCACCGCCTTCATCTGCTCCGGAAACGTCTCGATCGAGTGACCGGGAATGAACCAGGTCGTCTTGAGCTTCTCCCGCTCGAACAGTTTGAGCAGGCGCATCGACCCGACTTCGCCGGCGAAAAGGCCGCGTGAAATGTCGTCGGGCGAATCTTCGCCGCCGTATGAACCAAGCCATCCCGCAACGGCATCCACGTCGATACCGAATGCGATCAGAATTTCCTTTGCCATCTTGAGTTTCTCCTTTGAGGGAATCAGTTCGGGGCGACCGTCCGTTCCACGGTCAGGGCAAGCGCGATCAGCGCATCGTCGTCGTGCTGAGCGCGCATCAGTTGCACGCTGGTGGGCAAGCCCGCCGCGTCGACACCTGCGGGCATCGCGAACGCGGGGGTATCGAGAAAGCTGCCGGGCATCGTCATGGAAAGCGTGGCGAGATTGACGCGGGCGAAACGTTCGGCGTCGGCTTCCAGAGGCGCGCATTCGGGCGCGACATGCGGGACAGTTGGCAGAAGCAGAGTGGCATCGCCCAGCTCGGCGCCGAACTGGCCGATGAGACGCGCGCGTTCCTCGAGCAGCTCGGCAAGGCGCGACGCCGGCACGGCGCGACTCATTTCGAGGCGCGTGCGAACCCGCGGGTCAATGCACGCGGCGGCGTCTGAGTCGAGTACGCGGCGATACAGTTCGAACGCCTCCAGCGAGCCGAACCATCCTCGCGTGGCTATGAGATCGCAGGCAGCGTCGAAAGCGCCCACTCTGACTTCGTCGACGCGCGCGCCGGCATTCGACAGACGCGCCACGAATCGCATGAAGTCGGCGCCGACCTCCTCAGTCACCGCAAAACGCGCTTGCCATTCCGTCGGCACCACGAAGCGCTGCCCGCGCAGATCGTCGAGTGCACGGTGCAGGTCACGCCCGCCTACAACCGCGTCGAACGCCGCGCAATCGGCAACGCTGCGGGCAAGCGGGCCACAGGTATCGGCCGATTGAGACAGCCCGAGCATGCCTTGCTGCGCATAGCGTGCCCTGCTCGCGCGATAGCCGACGAGGCCGTTGAACGCGGCCGGCACGCGGATCGAGCCCGCCGTATCGGTGCCGACGGCGATCGGCACGACCCCCGTTGCGACGGCAACGGCCGCGCCGGACGACGAGCCGCCCGGCACGCGATGACCGCCGTCAGCGACGCTTGCATCGAATGCCGGATTGAACGGCGTGCCGAAATGCGGATTAAGCCCGAGCCCCGAATACGCAAATTCACTCAGGTTGGTCTTGCCGATGCAGACGAGCCCGGCGCGCGCCGCTGTGGCGACGAGCATTGCGTCGGCGGTGGCTGGCGGGCGCTCGCGATACAACGCCGAGCCGGCCGTGGTGATGCTGCCTGCGACGTCGAACAGGTCCTTCCACGCGATCGGTACGCCGTCGAGCGCACTGGCCGGGCGCCCTTCGCGCCAGCGGGCCGCGGCAGCGCGCGCCTCCTTGATCGCTCGTTGTTCGTCGATCGAGATGAAGGCCGCATTACACGTGCGGGCCTGCGCCACCGACTGGCGCGCGACGGTTTCGGCATCGGCTGAGCCGTCCTTGAACGCGGCAACGAGGTCGCTTGCGCTGGGTTTGCCCGACGGATGAAAAGTCACTTTCACACCCAATTAAATGTATATCGTTGACAACATACGTTTACATTGGGCAGGACAAAAAAAAACAGCAACACAGGGAAAACCCCTGGTCGCTGTCATTCAGGTGAAGCGCGCAGTTGCGACCGCGCGGCCAGGTCAGGTACTGGCGATGCGGCGTCTTGTGGCGTGAAAGCTGGACGCGGAAGCGCTCCGAAGCAGAAGACGCGCACTATGGCATTGCGGTGATCGAGGCGTTAAATGTGCGTGCGAATCATGCCGCGATGAGATCTTCTGAGCCGGCCTATCCGGGCAGCACATGCGGAAAGGAGTCCAAACACCAAACCTGCTGCCGCCACACGGCTCGCTCAGCCAACCTGCTGGAGCAGTTCACCCGTAATCCACCGCTCACCTGACGCTTTCAGGTGACTGCGCATCGCCGTTTGAGCGGCAATGGGATCGCCCGCCTGCAGGGCTTTGAGAATCTCCTCATGCTCATGGACTGCGGCCGACCAGGTTTGCGGGCTCTCCGAGTGGTCACGAATCGCAGCGGCGATCGGGTCATGCCGGCTGTCGAACATTTCGGCGACGAAACGGCTCAACACCGAGTTGCCTGCCGCCTCCGCGATCAGCATATGAAACTGCCGGTCCGCATCCACGGGCGACTTGCCGGCGGCCGCGAGACGCTTCATCCGCTCGACGGTGCGGCGTAGCTTGTCGAGCGTGGCTGCCGACACCTTGCCCGCGGCCAGAACAATCACCGAACCTTCCACCGCCATCCTTGCCTGCATCAGCTCCGTCGGACTTTCCCCCAACGCGGGTACGGCGCTGTCGCCACCCTCTTCGGGATCCCGCACGTAGACGCCCGACCCCATACGTATTTCGATCTGCCCGCCGATTTCCAGCGCGATCAACGCTTCGCGCAGCGACGGGCGCGACACGCCCAGCGTGTTGGCCAGCTCCCGCTCGGGCGGCAGGCGCGTGCCCGCCGTCAGTTCGCGCTGACGGATCAGCGAAAGAATCTGGGCAGCGACAGATTGGTAAAGCCGCTTTGGCTCGGTTTGCTTCATCGGACGAACGGATCTGATCGATGGCCCGCGAAAGCGGACCGGTCACGAATACTAGCACAGCGCTTCAAAGCCTTTGGCTGCGGGTCTTCCAGACCAACCAGGGTTTTCCTTATCGGTTGACCACCTGTCAATTCGACAAATTGGCTTGACCAATAACACGCGCATCCGCTCTAATGCTTTCCAGATTGGACAGACCAGCCGGTGAGCGCCCCCGGCAACCTGAACGTCAGAGCCGCGAAAGACTGGAGACGCAATTGGCACAGCACAACATGCAGCGCGAGCCCGAGCCCCCGGAATGCGAGGACATCCTGCAACTCAAGGGTGTTTGCAAGCGCTTTCCCGGCGTCGTCGCTCTCGACGGGATCAATCTGGATTTACGCTCGGGCGAGGTTCACGCGGTCTGCGGAGAGAATGGCGCCGGCAAATCGACGCTCATGAAAATCATCAGCGGTCAGTACCGCGCGGACGACGGCGTCGTGACCTACCAGGGCAAGCCGGTGCAATTCGCGTCCGCTCTCGAGGCACAGGCGGCAGGCATCGCGATCATTCACCAGGAACTGAACCTGGTGCCTCACCTGTCGGTTGCCGAGAACATCTACCTGGCGCGCGAGCCCAGGCGCGGACCGTTCGTCGACTACCGCAAGCTGAACGCCGACGCACGGCAATGCCTGCAACGCATCGGGCTCAACGTGTCGCCCACGACGCTGGTGGGCGCGCTCTCGATTGCGCAGCAGCAGATGGTGGAGATCGCGAAAGCGCTGTCGCTGAACGCGCGCGTGCTCATCATGGACGAGCCCACGTCGTCCCTGACCGAGACCGAGACGGCCCAGCTCTTTCGCATCATCAAGGAGCTGCGTGCCGGTGGCGTCGCGATCGTGTATATCTCGCACCGCCTCGACGAGATGGCCGGTATCGTGGATCGCGTGACCGTGTTGCGCGACGGCCGTCACATTGCAACGAGCGATTTTGCCGCGACCACCATCAACGAAATCGTGGCGCGCATGGTCGGGCGCGCGCTCGACGACGCGTATCCGCCGCGCGAATCCGTGCCCACCAACGACATCCTGCTGCGCGTGCAGGACCTTCAGCGCACCGGCACGTTCGGCCCTCTTTCGTTCGATCTGCGCAAGGGCGAGATTCTCGGCTTCGCGGGCCTGATGGGCGCGGGCCGCACCGAAGTGGCTCGCGCGATCTTCGGGGCGGAGCGGCCCGACTCGGGGTCCATCATGCTCGGCGATACGCCGGTATCGATCGGATCGCCCCGCGAGGCGATCCGCCACGGCGTTGCGTATCTGTCGGAAGATCGCAAGAAAGACGGCCTCGCGCTGTCCATGACCGTTTCCGCCAACATCACGCTCGCCAACGTCGGCGGTGTTTCTTCGCGCGGCTTTCTGCGCTTTGCAGACGAGGCGTCGGTCGCCGAGCGCTACGTGCGCGATCTCGGCATCCGTACGCCGACAGTCAGACAGATCGCGAGGAATCTGTCCGGCGGCAATCAGCAAAAGATCGTGATCGGCAAATGGCTGTATCGCGGCTCGCGCATTCTCTTTTTCGACGAACCGACGCGAGGCATCGACGTCGGCGCGAAATACGCCATCTACGGACTGATGGACCGGCTCGCCGCGGATGGCGTCGGCGTCGTGCTCATTAGCTCCGAGTTGCCGGAGCTGCTCGGCATGACCGATCGCATCGCCGTATTCCATGAAGGCCGCATCACCGCCGTCCTCGACACGAAACAGACCAGTCAGCAGGAGATCTTGCACTATGCATCAGGGAGAAGCCATGCTTGAAATGACCTCCGACCAGACGCAGGCCATCGAGCGGCAGGCGCGGCAGCGTCGTCGTGACCTGATCCAGAAGTTCGCCGCACTCGGCAGCCTCGTGGTGCTGATCGTCGCGTTCTCACTGGCGAGCAACGCATTCTTTTCCGTCGGCAATCTGATGACGGTCGCGCTGCAGGTAACGTCGATCGCGTACCTCGGCGTCGCGGCCACTTGCGTGATCATCACCGGCGGCATCGATCTCTCCGTGGGCTCGGTGCTCGCGCTCTCCGGCGTCGCGGCGGCGCTGCTCGTCAAGGCCGGCGTGCCTGTGCCGGTGGCAATGCTGGGCGGCATGCTGGTGGGCGCTGCTTGCGGCTGGGTCAACGGCATTTGCGTCACGCGAATGGGACTGCCGCCCTTCATCGCGACACTCGGGATGATGCTGGTCGCTCGCGGCGTCGCGTTGCAGATCACCGGCGCACGCCCCGTCTCCGGACTCGGCGACGCCTTCGGCGAACTCGGCAACGGCGCGCTCTTCAAGATCTCGCATATCGGGCCGGACGGCTTTCCTGATACCGTTTTTCCGGGCATTCCGTATCCCGTCGTGATCATGGTGGTGCTGTTCGTCGCGGTTTCCGTGCTGCTGTCGCGCACGTCGCTCGGCCGGCACATCTACGCGGTCGGATCGAACGCGGAAGCCGCACGGCTGTCCGGCGTCAACGTGCAGGGCGTCAAGCTCTTCACCTACGTGCTGTCGGGACTGCTCGCGGGCGCCACAGGCTGCGTGCTGATGTCGCGACTCGTGACCGCGCAGCCCAACGAAGGCGTGATGTACGAGCTCGACGCCATCGCCAGCGCGGTGATCGGCGGCACTTCGCTGATGGGCGGCGTCGGCACCATTTCCGGCACGGCCATTGGCGCGTTCGTGATCGGTGTGCTGCGCAACGGCCTGAATATGAACGGCGTATCCAGCTTCATCCAGCAGATCATCATTGGAGTCGTGATTCTCGGCACCGTGTGGATCGATCAGCTTCGCAACCGCAAGTCGTAACCAGAAACGCGCGCAGAAGGCGCGCAAAACGCGCACACGCCACGCGTGGAACTGCGTGGCAAAAAACCGCAAACCACAATCAAAGGAGTGAGACATGAAAAAGCTAACCATCCTGAGCGCAGCCGTCGCGATGTGCGCGATGTTCAGCGCGTATGCAGAGGCTGCCGGCGGCGAAATTGCCGTGATCGTCAAGACGGCGAACTCCAACTACTGGCAGAACGTGCAGAAAGGCGCCACCGCCGCGATGGCCGATGCCAAGGGCTACACGATGACGTTCCAGGGTCCGGCGGCCGAATCCGCCATCGCCGATGAAGTCAACATGGTCGAGAACGCAGTGAACCGGCACGTTGCTGGCATTGTGCTCGCGCCGTCCGATCCGGACGCCCTCGTCCCGGCAATGAAGAAAGCATGGGAGGCGCACATTCCCGTGGTGCTGATCGATTCGACCGTCTCCGACGCGGGCAAGCAGTACTACCAGTCGTTCCTGTCGACCGACAACGCAAAAGCGGGCGAACTCTGCGCAAAGGCGATGATCGACCGCGTGGGACAGACGGGAAAGATTGCCGTCATGTCGTACGTGCCGGGCGCGGGCTCCGAGATCGGCCGCGTCGGCGGGTTTCGCAAATACATCGCCGCGCATTCGAAGCTTCAGATCGTAGGCCCGTTCTATTCGCAGTCGCAGATGGCGAACGCGTTGAACCAGACCACCGACGTGCTCTCCGCGAACCCTGACCTCAAAGGCATTTTCGGCGCGAACGAACCGACTGCCGTCGGCATGGGGCGCGCTTTGCAACAGTCTGGCAAGGGCGGCAAGGTGATCGCAATCGGCTTCGACGGCAACCAGGACCTGCAAGGCTTCGTGCGCGACGGCACGATCCAGGCAATCGCGGTGCAAAGCTCGTATCAGATGGGCTACAAGGGTATTCAGACGCTGGTCAACGTCATCGAGCGTAAGCCCGTAGCCAAACAGGTGGACACCGGTGTGTTGCTGGTCGAGAAGCAGAACCTCGATTCGTCCGAAGCAAAGAACGTCCTCTATTGAAGAACGGGCGCGCGACGGCCGCCAGTCAGCACAGCAACGGCCGTTTGCCCCAATCTTTTCTCAGCACCGGATCTTCGATGAAAGCAACTGAAACGCACGCACTGCCAGGCAGCGGACTGACGCTCACCACGCTAGGGCTCGGCTGTTCGCAACTGGGCGGGCTCTACCGGCCGATGGCGACGGCGGATGCCAATGCGCTGGTCGACGGGGCGTGGGACGCCGGCATCCGTTACTTCGACACGGCGCCGTTCTACGGCTATACGCTGTCGGAGCGACGCCTCGGGCAGTCGCTCCAGGCACGCGAGCGCCATGCTTATGTTCTCAGCACCAAGGTCGGGCGTTTGATGCGGACCGACGACACGGTTCGGCCAGGCGACGACGGATGGGCGCAGCCCCTGCCCTTCCGACCTCATTACGACTATAGCTTCGACGGCATCATGCGCTCGTACGAGGACAGCCAGCAGCGTCTTGGCATGCACACGATCGACGTGCTGTACGTGCACGACATCGGCACTGCCACGCATGGCGATGCGCACGCACGTTACTGGGAACAATTGACGCGCGGCGGCGGATTTCGCGCGCTTGCGCAACTGCGCGATGCGGGAGCCGTCTCGGCGATCGGACTGGGCGTCAACGAATGGCAAGTCGCCGCGGACTCGATGCAGGAAGCGGATCTTGACCTCGTGATGCTGGCAGGCCGCTATACGTTGCTCGAACAGCAAGCCCTCGCGCCGTTGCTTGATCGATGCATTGGCACGCGCACGCGCATCGTCGCCGCGGGCGTCTTCAATTCCGGCGTGCTGGCGGGCAACGGCAAATTCAACTATGGCGACGCGCCTCCCGACGTGGCGCGCAAAGTCGCCCGCCTCGCCGATGCCTGCGCGCGCTTCGATGTCCAGCTCCCCGCAGCGGCGCTTCAGTTTCCGCTCGCGCATCCCGCCGTTGTTTCGTGCGTGGTGGGCGCGCGCAGCATCGACCAGTTGCAGAGAAACATGACGTGGCTCGAAGCGCCTATTCCGCGGCAGCTTTGGCACGCGTTGCAACGCGACGGCCTGCTCGACGAAGCGTCACCTGTGCCGGAGGGCTACGCGTGACGTCGAGGGAAACGCGGCATGCCGCGACACGCGAGTTCGCCGCTTTGCCGAAGGTCGCTTGCTGCCGCGTTTGTGCACGCAAGCCGGTGCCGTGCATGACGTGGCTGCCGTCGAGCCCTACTCGCAGTTTCTACTCCATCGATCGGCCGTCCGGCGATCGACCAGCCCTATCTTGAGGACGTCACCATGCTCAGCGTTATCTGCGAATCGCCCGGCGTATTGCGCCACCAGGACAGCACACCGCCTCGCCGCGCACCCGGCGAAGTGCTGCTGCGCGTCAGCCGCGTGGGAATCTGCGGAACCGACATGCATATTTACACTGGGAATCAGCCGTACCTGCAGTATCCGCGCGTGATGGGGCACGAGTTGTCCGCCATCGTCGCCGAAGCCGAACCCGGCGCACACGTCACACCCGGCGACGCTGTCTACGTGATGCCGTATCTGTCGTGCGGAACGTGCATAGCGTGCAGGCAGGGCAAGACGAACTGTTGCGTCAACATCAAGGTGCTCGGCGTGCATCGCGACGGAGCGTTGACCGAGTATCTATCCGTGCCCGCGCAGTTCGTGCACAAGGCCGAAGGCGTGACGCTGGACCAGGCGGCGATGCTCGAATTCCTCGCGATCGGCGCACACGCCGTTCGACGCGCCGATGTGTCGGCCGGCCAGCGCGTTCTCGTCGTAGGTGCGGGCCCCATCGGTATGGCGGCGATGTTGTTCGCCAAGCTGCGCGGCGCGGTCGTCACCTGCCTCGATACGCGCGCCGACCGTCTCGCGTTCTGCGCGGAGCACATCGGCGTGTCGACGGTGACAATCGGACCGGCCGACTCCGCCGAGCTGTCGGCGCTGACGGACGGCGAGTTCTTCGACGTGGTCTTCGACGCGACCGGCAACATCAAGGCGATGAATCGCGGCTTCGAGTTCATTGCGCACGGCGGCAAGTACGTACTGATCTCCATTGTGCCGGGCGAAGTCACGTTCTCCGATCCCGAGTTCCATAAGCGCGAAGCGACGCTGCTCGGCAGTCGCAACGCCACCGCGCAAGACTTCGAAACCGTGCTGGAGGCGATGCGCGCGGGCCGCATTCCCGACAAGGCGTTGAACACTCACCGGATGAGTCTTGCCGACGTGCCTACCGAATTTCCAAAGCTGATGGAGCCGGGACAGACCGTCGTCAAAGCGCTGGTCGAATGCTAAGACGCAACCGCCGGAGCAGTTCGAGATGACTCAACCGATCCTTCAATTCGGCACCAGCCGCTTCCTTCAGGCCCATGTCGCGCTGTTTGTCTCGCAAGCCTTGGAGCGCGGCGACGCGCTCGGCGGCATCAGCGTCGTGCAGACGACCAGCAACCCCGCGAGCGAAGCGCGCATTGCGGCGCTGAACCGCCAGGGCAGTTATCCGGTCATGATTCGTGGCAGACAGGACGGCGAGATCGTCGACAAGGTCATTCAATGTCGCGCCGTACAAGCAGCATGGATTGCCGAGCGCGACTGGGCGACAATCCGCGATGCCGCGATACACGACGTACGGGTGATCGTGTCGAATACCGGCGATGCAGGCTACCGGCTCGACGAGCGCGACTCGGCCACCCTGCTCGCTCAGCCGGAACAGGTGCCGCGCAGCTTTCCCGCCAAGCTGCTGGCCTTGCTGCACGCGCGATGGAGCGCACGTCCGGACAGCGGCGTCACTCTGCTCCCGTGTGAACTCGTCACGCGCAACGCCGACACGCTGCGCGATCTGGTGATCGGCCTCGCGAAGGACTGGCAGCAGCCCGCGCCGTTGCTCGACTATCTGTCACAGCAATGTATATGGGTGAACTCGCTCGTCGACCGGATCGTATCCGAACCGTTGCAGCCTGTGGGCGCCGTGGCCGAACCGTACGCGTTGTGGGCCATCGAGCGACGCAAGGGCATGGAGTTGCCCTGCCTGCACGAAGACATTGTGGTTACCGACGACTTGCGCAGCTACGAGCAGCAGAAGCTGTTCTTCCTCAATCTGGGGCATACGTGGCTTGCCGATCAATGGCTCGCTCAAGGCCGAAGCGCCACCGAAACGGTCGCCGATGCGATGAACGATGCGGCGCTGCGAGAGAGCCTGGAGGCCGTCTGGACGCAAGAAGTGTTGCCTGTGTTCGACGCAATGGGTTTGCGCGAGCGCGCCGAGGCTTACGTCGCGAGCGTGCGTGAGCGGTTCCTCAATCCGTATCTCGATCACCGCCTGTCGGACATTGCCGGCAATCATGTGGAGAAGGTTCGGCGGCGCATCGTCCCGCTTATCGAGTTGGCCGATTCGATGGCCGTTGCGTCCACACCCAATCTTTTGCGCGACCTGGTTGCGCGGCACGGAGTGGCAATGCCGCAACGGACAGTGAATGCGCGGTGAGATCAGTGCTACAGATCGTCCAGCTGCAGCGCCGGCATCGCATTCGGAGCCGGCGCGCAAGCAGTCAAGACAGTTCGAGCTGGTTACTTCACCCTTTCCTGCTGGCTGTCCGCCTTCACCACCGTATCGATGCGTGAAACCACTCTTCCGTCGCTTGACCGCGGAGACATGAGCGGCAGTCGCCTGTTTGTGACGATGTCCACCCGCCTGGAACGCCGCTCGCCCCGAGAAAACAAGTATCGCTCGCCCCACTGCTGAAGCGCGACGATTACCGCGAACAGACTCTCGCCCTTGGGGGTCAGCACATATTCCTGGTAGTTGGAGCCGTCCGATGCAGGACGCGTCGCTAGGATCTCCTCCTCGACCAGTCGAGCGAGCCGACCTGAGAGGATATTGCGCGCCACGCCCAGATTGCGCTGAAAGTCCCCGAAGCGATGCACGCCGTCAAATACATCACGAAGAATCATCAACGACCATTTGTCGCCGATCACGTCAACAGACCTTGCCACAGGGCAGGTTCGTGGGAGCATCGGTTTGTCATGGGGCATGGCTTGCTCACTTCAATCAACTGGTTGCATTTTAAAACTACGTGTTCTAGCATTCAACTAGTTTTAATTTGAAACTACGTTATGGATACCTGCTCTCACGCAGTGCCTTCTGCCTGCACGGCCGGCAACACCAACTCAGACAGCCCGTCTCGGTGTATGCCTCGTTCACTTCTCGGGCTCTTTGCTACAGCGAGCGGGCTCAGTGTCGCCAACGTCTATTACGCGCAACCCCTGCTCGACGCCATGTCGCATGACTTCGGCATTGCTCGCGCTGCAATCGGCGGTGTGGTCACTGCCACACAGGCTGGGTGTGCGCTTGCGCTGTTGTTGATCGTGCCACTCGGCGACAGCCTCGAACGCAGGCGGCTTATGCTTGCACAACTCCTGGTGCTCGTGGGTGCGCTCCTCGCGGTGGCAGTCGCCCGCACGCCCGCGGCCCTGCTCGCGGCGATGCTCTGCGTCGGGATGCTGGGAACCGCCATGACGCAAGGCTTGATCGCGTACGCAGCGAGCGCTGCGCCCAGTCACGAGCGGGGTCGGGTGGTCGGCGCAGCAGGCAGCGGTGTCTTCGTGGGCCTCTTGCTCGCCCGCGTATTCGCCGGTGCGGTAAGCGACGTAACCGGTTGGCGTGGAGTCTATGGAGCGTCCGCAGCGATGATGCTTGTCCTCGGAATCGCGTTATGGGCGCGGCTGCCCCGGTTACCGGCAACACGCGACGAGCGCAGCTATGTAAGCCTTCTCGTGTCAATGCTGGGTCTGTTGCGCTCCGAACGGGTGCTGCACATTCGCGGAGTGCTGGCGCTTCTGATGTTCGCGGCGCTGAACATTTTCTGGAGCGCGCTGGTGTTGCCTTTGAGCGCCCCTCCGTTCAATTTTTCTCATACGCAAATCGGTGCGTTCGGCGTGGTTGGCGCGTGCGGTGCATTCGCCGCAGCACGCGCCGGTCGTTGGGCCGACAAGGGTTATGAAAAACGCACCAGTGCTGGCGCGCTGGGGCTATTACTTCTGGCCTGGCTGCCCGCGGCGCAACTTCATCCTACCGGCTACGGTCTCGCGGCATTGATCGCCGGGATCGTGCTGCTGGATCTTGGCGGCCAGGCGCTGCACGTGACAAATCAGAGTTTGATCCTGCGCGGAAAATCCGCAAGTAGCCGCCTGATCGGGTTGTATATGCTTTTCTATGCAATCGGCAGCGGGCTCGGAGCGATGAGCACGACATTCGTCTACGCCCATGCAGGATGGCAAGGCGTGTGTCTGCTCGGAGCGGGGGTGAGCTTCGCCGCCTGTCTATTCTGGGTGGCGACACTACATTTGGTGCCGCAGCAAGGTTGAAACTCCCCCCTTTTACTGTCAATCTCCCATTCCGGGAACACTTGGAGCATGAACGCCGTGACTCGGAAGCTGGACCGGATCGACATCGCCGTTCTCAATGAACTGCAGCAGAACGCTCGCATAACGAACGCCGAAGTCGCCCGCGAAGCCCGCCCTCTTCCCAACGCCACCCGGCCGCGCTCCTCCTCACGAGGAGCGGACCCGGAACCTGTCGATGTCCTTGTTGCCCGAAATCCATTTCGGACGTCGGCCGCGGCCGCTCCATGTATCGCCTGTTTCCGGATTCCTGTACCGTATAGGCCGATTCGCTTTCGGCGCAGCCCGGCGAGGCTTCCTCAGTCCGCCCCGCAGTTCCTCGAGCGTGATGTTATAAGCCGCCATCTTCGATTTGATTGCTGCAATTACCTGCACTTTCTCGGCCACCTTATGAACGCGGATGGTGTTCTCGATATCCGCGAGTTGCGCCTGCAGAATTTCCCGCTGCGTTTTGAGCGTTTCGAGGTCTTGCATGGTGGGTGCCCCTTCTGATTTGTTGTTCACTGCCTGCCCGGCCGTCACAGACTTCCACTGAAATAGTTGAACGCACTGCTAAAGTCCGTTTTCGTGATCGCGGCTTCGCCGGTCTTTTGCAGCACGACCGCATTGTTTCTGACGAGCTCGAAAACGGGCCGCCCCGGCGCCGACGGCAAGCTGACCTCGTTCACTCCCTCGACAAGGTCGAAAACAGACCTACTTGCACCACATGTCACCGTCAGCGTCGCGCGTCGTGTCATGAATGCGGTGACATGGATTTGCGCGGTCAACGCAGTGGCCGCTCGGGGCGGCACCGCAGACGGATCCGTCATTGCTCTCGCCAGGTCTGTCGCCAGATCGACCGGATGCAAACGATAGAAGTAATAAAGCGCGTCGTTTTCAATCGCCGGACGCGTCCCTGTCTTGAACCACTGGATGTAATACCGGCTCGCATCGAGATACGCAGTGTGATTCAGAAGTTCTCCGAATCTCGGGTCATACACGTGCGCTTTCACTGCCGACCCAATCGGCGCAACATAGGTCGACTCGGCCCAATCGTTCCATGTCACGATCTGCACCCAGTTAGCACCGGAGTCGATGGCCGCTCGCCACTCCTTTGCCATGCCGCTGAAACCGCCCGTCTCGAACGCACGATAGTTGGTGCCGCTGGAAAGGCCCCGGTAGTACGGAGTCACGCTCGTCATGAACGTCTTGCCGATACGCTTGAACGTCGACGAGAGAAGCGTGGTGGAGCGCGCCACAGCGTCGGGCGGTGCAGCCGCGCCGAAGTAGAAATAGCCGTCCGCGGAAGTGGACCTGGCGGCAATCTCGGCGGCCTGTTCTTCGCCTATCGTTGCTTCTCCGCTACTTGGCGAGAAGTGCGGGATAAACCACGCGCCGAGGCCGTTCACCTGGCGCATCAACGTCTCGCAACGCCCGGAGTCCCTGCCGCCCAGTCCGTAAGCCGACACAACGGTTTTGCCGTCCTGTTTCAACTGGGCTTTCTGTGCGCTGGTCGTGCGGACGATATCGGCAAACTCGTCCTGCGCTTTGCCATCCGCTGACACGAATAGTTTGAACGCGCCGCCAAAACGCTCGGCCGCCCGGTACATTTGCAGCACGCGCGCTTTGTACAGCGGCTCACTGACGCTCCAGCCCCCGCAATTCAGCGCGAAGCCGTCAATGCCGCGAGCCATCGCCTCACGGAATTCCGCGGCATAGTCCTCTACACTCGCGTTCGGGCCGCCCTTGGGCCACGCCACCATGTAGTGCGCGAACACATAGCGCATCGCTGAGGGCTGGGCGTGCACGGACGCCATCCGGCCCGGCAGCATCGCCGTGAGCGCCAACCCCTTGAGCAAGTTTCGACGATTCATGCGCTTCACCGTTATGCAGACGTTTTCATTTATGCGCAAGCCGCCGCGGGTTTGGCGCGAATTCTGCTCGACAACGCAAGCACGATGGCGCCGGCGAGTGCAATGCCCGACGTCGCGCCAATGAGCCCAAACACATACGACAGTGCCGACACGAAAAGAAGCGACGCTCCCACTTCCAACGACGAAATTCTCACAAACGAGCGCCTGTCGATCGCGAACACATGTAAGGAGAAAATCCTGCAAACGAAAATGACTCCGGCTCCAAGAAATGCCGCAAACAGGAAGCCAAACTGCGAGGCGGATCCGCCGAGCAAACCAGTTGGAAAGAGATGGATGCGCAGCGCAACCCAACTGCTCAACGTCAACAACGCTATGGCGATGGCCGATCCCGCGAGCGCAGCAGCAGCGCGCATGCGAAGCAACGGCGCAATCGCGCGGGCCAGCTTGCCGCTCACGACGAGCGCAAATGCCTGACCGCTGTTGAACGCGAGATTGTGCACACTCTTGACGCCGCGGTAGAGCGCAGCGGCAGACGGCCCCAGAATGAACGTGACAATCATGATGTCCGCGTGTTTCGCGCCTGAGAAGATTGCATTCGAATACCAACTGCCCAGAATTTCCTTGCGATTCTCGCTGAGGAACTCGCGATAGCGAAAGGTCCATGGATTAAAGCGCTCGGCGTTCGGATAGGAGGCGAAGTCCGCAGGGCGCGCATTGCCGCCGCGCGCCGTCGCCAGATAGGCCAGCAGCAGCATCGCGCCATACGCGGCTTCGACAAGCAGCAGGAAGTCGGGCAGCATAGGCCTGAGATCCTGCATAGCGATCACCAACAGCACGACGCCGACGCGGCTCAATGCGGAGATTGTCGAGATCGCGCATACCAATCCGCTGCGTCCATAGAGCCGGAGCACGCCGAGCGAAAAGTGCGAAAGACCATAGCATGCGGGCGCGGCAATCAGCGTCCAGACATAATGCGGCTCTGCGAACAGGCCGGTTCGCGCGAGCCATCCGGCAAGCGAAGCGAAAACGATAGTAGAACCGGTTGCGCTCGCGAAATCGAGGAAGATCAGCGTCGACACGCGCGAGCGAATCCGGTCCACCGTGAAGATGCGCGGCGACCCGAAATTGAACAAGTCGATAGTCACATAAAAGAATGCGAGTAGCGCGTACGATTTGCCGAGCCAGTCGGGATCCAGATGACGCAACGCCACCGCAACCGCAATGAAGTTGCCGAGCGCGGGCAACGCGGACGCAAGCACCACATAGAGAAAGTCCTTTTTCATCGCTGCGAGACCGCCTTGAGTTCATCGCAATAGATCTGATATTGCTCCTGCAGTGTCGAGAACTGAAACTTTCGCGCGATTGCCCGCTGTCTGTCCGCCTCGCTTCGCCTCAATGCCGAATCTGTAGCCAGGCGTTCAATTCGTTCACACAATGTGCGGACATCGCCCGGTTCGATAAGGCTCTGCTCGTCCAGAACCTCGCCGATTCCGCCTACTCGCGTTGCAATGACAGGAACACCGAGTGCCATTGACTCAAGCATCGCGCGCGGCATGCCCTCCTGAAATGAGGGCAACACGAAGAGCGCGTGTTGCGCTACGCGTTCGCGCACTTCATCCCCGTCCATTGCACCGGCGAAATGGACCGCGTCCGCCACGCCTTCTTCCTGCGCGAGGCGCTCGAAGCGCTCGCGCAGCGCGCCGTCGCCGATCAGGGTGAGACGCACGTCGAGCTTGCCTGCTCGCAACCGGGCAATGGCGCGTATCAACGGGTCATGCCCTTTGCTTTCGTTGTGCATCATCGCGACATTGACGATGCGAAAGCCAGTCTGCTCGCCGACTGTGGCTGAGGGCGCCCGCTCGAACATCGCATCCGGCAGATACACATCGCTGAACCCGAACGTGCGGTCCAGCCTCAGCGGTGGATAGTGCTGCTGCAATGAGCGCGCCGTTACATACCGCACGGTTTGCGCCCGGCGAACCGCGTGTTGGGTGGCCCAGCAATGTACGCTGCGAGCGATACGTCTTAATGGATGGCGCGACGCCGCGTCGCTGAAATAGTCCGCCGGATCCGCGACCACTTCCGCGGAAAAAGGCTTTCCCGTCAGCTTGCAAATCATCATGGCAAGCATGGCGATATTCCCTGGAAAACGGATCAGCAACACATCCGCGTGTCTGACGACGCGATAGAGGCGTTGCAGCAAGCGTGGAATGCCGAGAACGAGCGCGCCCGCACCGCGATTGGCACCCAGATCGACGAACGCGGCCTGCGCGCCGGTCACCCTTTTTCCCAGCGCTTTCGAAGTGGGGAAAGAACGCGCGGCAATGTTGACTTCGTCAAAGCTCTGCGTGAACCTCACGGCAAATTGCTCGTAGCCCATATGCGGGCTATAGATCTCAGTTCCGACGCGCGAGAAGTTTCCGTCCATCAGCAAAGTGATCGAAGCGTTGCACTTCATGTTTGATGTACTCCACCAGTTCGTCGTAACGGTTTGCCGAGGCCTTGTCGAGGCTGTTCCAGAAGGGCGACGGATCGTTTCGCAGACTATCCACCACGTCCGCCACCTTTTGCGGGTCGAAGTCTCCCGCATGAAACACGTAATCGTCTATCCCGAGATCGCTATAGGCAGCGTGCCCCTTGCGCTCATACGAGAGATGCACGCTCGGCACGCCCGCCAGCACGCTTTCCAGACTGCCGTGCAGCCGTACCGATACGATGATGGCGTCGCGCCGGCGCACAATATCGCGCAGCAAGGTGCTGCATTCCACTCCGAAGGTGCGCCGATAAAATACGTCGTCGCTATTGCCGCGGCCGGAACTTTGCAGTGCAAATTCAGCGTCTGGAATCAGTTCGACAAGGCGTTTGATGTTCTTTAGATAGACATCGGAATACGGCTTGCCACTCAGGTCGCGAAACACGAAGAACACCTTGCGGCGCGCCTGCGCGGTCAGCGCAGTGACGGGAATCTGCAGATTCTTGCCGATTTCCAGCACGACGAGATCGCCGGTTCGCACACCTTTGCGGTGTTGCAGTTCCTCGCCGCTCTTGTCATCGCGAAGAAAAATAGTGTCGACGTGCCGGCGAATCAGCGCCCTGAGCACGAAACCGGAGAGCCCCCGGAATGGACCGACGCTTTGCGGCAAATAGACCGTTGTGCTGCTGCGGCCGCCGAATGCGGTACCGGCAATTTGCGTACCGTGTGCGATCAGCGCCTTCCACCCTTCGCTCAACGTGCCAGACCTGAGATAGCCGCCGCCCACGCCAAAGAATATCGCTGGGCGCACTGAGCCGATACGTCGCACGATTCGCGACACGAATTGGGGAAGTGAGACGAGCTCCACGTTGTTGTCGTCGAGATAGCCTGCGAACGCTGCCTTGTCCAGACAGACGACGGTAATGGGAGCCCGTATGCCAGCAGCGCGAATCGCGCGCAGACTCAGCTTCACCAGCAAGCCATCTCCGCTATTGCGCGGACTGTACGCATGCAACAGGAAGACCTCAGGCGTTCTCATAGCAGCTCATTAGTGATTTGAAGAAACGGTCGGCTCGGAAAGCGTGGTCAAACACATGCCGTGCGTTGGCGCCCATGCGGCGACATTCGTCGAGAGACAACGCGTTGAGTTGATCGGCGAGACACGCTCCGCTCAACTCCCGCAACATCAGCCCGTTGTAGCCGTGAATGACCTGCTCCGGCAACGAACCCTCGCTGGATACAACCAGCACCTTTCCGGCCCGCATGGCCTCGATAGGAACCAGCGCAAGACCTTCCCACCGCGAGGGCACGACGATCACATCCATATCCAGCATGGCACGGCGCGTCTCGTCGGGGCCCACCCAGCCGTGATAGGTCACGCGCGGGTCGTTGGAGCGGACATTCACGCCGCCTCGAACCGCCGTGCCGAACACGTGGACGTGCAGCCCTTCTCTCAGTAGCGGGATTGCATTGAGCAGAATGTCGAAGCCCTTCTGATAATCCAGTCTGCCGAAATAGCCGATATGGATGGTCGTCGCCGGGCTCACCGCCACTGCAGCGGCTTCGATGGAACGCTCGCTCAACGCGTCCGACGCGATGCCCGTATAGACGAGATCGATGTTATCCAGGCCGATGCGATGGCGCTTTGCAGCTCGAACCTCGTCAAACGACATACAAAGAATGCGCGTGCAGCGATTCGACAACGCGCGTTCCACAAACGCAAACGCGTGACGCATGGCCGGAGGAATGTCCCGCTTCATGAACGACCACGCGTGGGGCGTGTAGAGAACTCTTTCATTACGGAAGCGATTCAATCGCACGTACAAGCCAGGAAAAGTGCTGTGACAATGAATGACGTCCGCATTCATGTCGGCGAGCACGTTCTTCAGCTTGTAGGCAATAGCGGGAATCAGAATCGGGTTACGGCTCGACCGATAGTGAACCACCATTATTCCGTCGACCCCAATATCGGCTAGCTTCAGGTTTCTTGGATCGCACAACAGCACGATCTCGTGCCCCATGTTTCGCTGCTCGATCATCAGCGCACGAACGTAATTCGCCACACCGCCGATCCATGTCTCAACCACATGTACGATCTTCATGTCGAACTCACCGAAGCAGAAGGGATAGTACGAACGCTTTCGCCTTTTCGGGGCGACCGCAGCCAACAGAAACGGGTAAAAGCCAACTGACCGGAATGCAGTGCAGCCCTCGCTCAAGCGCGAGAAAATGAGGCTGCGTCGGGGTCATTTCGTCAATTTGCGGTCATAGCGATACGCGACATAGCGATACGAGCCGTACTTCGAGCGATAACCGAACGCGCGTGCGTCGACCGCATTGAAGATCACGCCTTTCAGCGTTGCGTTCGCGCGCTGCAAATGCCGTGCGCTTTCGGTAAGCTCGCCGATCACCGTGCGCTGAAAACGTGCGATAAGGAACGTGGTGCCGGCATTGCTGGCGACAATGCCGGCGTCGGCAACGGCGAGTACCGGTGGCGCGTCGATCACCACCAGGTCGTAGCGCTCGCTCAGGCGCTCCATCAGCCGGCTCATGTTTTCGCTCATCAACAGTTCTGCCGCGTTCGGCGGGATGCTGCCGGTGGTGATCAGATCGAGTCCTTCCGCCACATCGCGCCGGATCACCTCGTCGAGCGTCGCCTCTGCCGACAGTACGTTCGACAGCCCCTTCCCCCGCGAAACGCCGAAGTACTGGTTGAGGTAGCCGCGCCTCATGTCGGCGTCAACGAGAATCACACGCTTGTCGCTGCTGGCCATGATGGCGGCCAGATTCGACGCGACGAACGATTTGCCGACCCCGGGACCCGGACCTGTGAGCAGGAGGCGATTATTGGGCGCGTCAAGCATGGCGAAACGCAATGCGGTACGCAGACTGCGCAAACTTTCAATGGAGGGTTCATCGGGTCGGGCGGCAGCGAGCAACGCGAGGCCCGAACGGCGAGTACGGATCGCTTCGTCCAGCGTGCGTTGCTCGGCCGAGTAAGGAATCGCACCGTAGACATTGAGGCCCGCATAGCGCTCGATATCCTGTACGTCCGTGATGCCGCCGTAAAAATGCTCACGTCCAAAGGCCGTTGCGACACCGATCATCAGGCCTGCGATCAACGCCAGCCCGATTACCAGAGGCTTTTTTGGTTGTATGGGTTCTTCCGGAACGCGTGCGGAATCGACCTGGCGAACATTGCCCACCTTGCCGGCGGACACCAGTTTCAATTGCTGCAGATTGTTCAGCGCGCCCAGGTAAACGTCGGTGTTCACCTGGACGTCACGCATCAACGCCACCGTGCCCTGCTCCAGATTAGGCAGTGACTTCATACGCCCGTCCACCGCCTGAAGTCGCGCTTTCATTGCAGCAATCTGCTGTTCGAGCGCGCGCACCGAAGGATGATCCGGCGAGTAGCCGCCGGACAGTTCAGCGCGCTTTTGCTGCAACGTCAACAGATTGGTCTGCCACGCGACCGTTTCCTGCAGAAGCGTTTGCGCTTCAAGCCCGAGATCGTACGTGCCCTTCGAGTTGCGAAAAGCGTTGTAGCGTTGCTCGGCCTGCTCGACGTCGTGTTTCAAGCCAGGCAGCAGACCCTCCAGAAACGCCGCCGACTTGTCGGCCTCGGCTGCTTTACGCTTGATGTTCTGCGCGACATACGCGCTGCCTAGCGAATTGAGGATCGCTGCAATCTGTTGCGGGTCCCTGCCACGCAGCGATGCGGTAATGATGTCGCTCTGCTTACCCTTCTGCTCCACGGTCAGCTTTTTTTGCAGGGCTTCCAGTGTCAGCAGCTTCGAGTATCGGGTGAGCGAAAATGCGGCGCCGGGCTTGCCGCTGATGTGCGAGACCAGCAGGCGGAATTGGCCAACGCTCTGGTTGGAAACGACCGGCTCCCCTACCACGCCTTCTATCGGCGAGTCGAGATCCGACTGCGTCACGCGGAACCGGTTGTTGTCCAGCAGTGTGAGCTTGAAGCGTTTTCCCACCAGATCGGACGGCACCTCGAACTGTTCTACTGAGATCGATTCGCCTCCCCAACAGAAACCGCCCATCCCAAACAGGCCCGGATTGGAAAGTGATTTATCGTGATCGGCGATCAGCCAGCCGATCAGCGGAAAACGGCGCGGCGCCGCGTCGATATAAAGACGAAGACCGTTCACGGCCTGATCGACCACTGCGCGCGACTGCAGAATCTCGACTTCTCCCTCTGCCTGCGTCTTGGTGTCGAAGAGCGAGGACACATCGCCAAGGAGCGACGTAGCGCTGGTCGGATTGTCTTCCTCCACCTGAATCATGATGTTGGCTTCGTAATTCGGGCGAGCCAGAAACGCGTACGCGACTCCGATCGCGAGAATCACTGCGCAAATACCGGCAATCAACCACCGGCTGCCGACCAGCACATCCACGTAACGGATCAGATCGGCATCCTCATCAACTGGATCGCCCACGGTCATGTCAATTCTATTATTCATCGTCTCAACGTCTCTTTAAGCGAGTGCCTTAATTCGCGATGTCCAGGATGCGGCACCACGAGCGATCAACTCGTAGACCCCGTAGAAATGCGAGAGCGGTTTTCGGTAAGGATCGGGAACATCGAAGTCTTGCGCGTCACCGAGCCGGAATACCTTCCCTCGGGCCGACGGATGCCTGCGCATGATTTCCTGCCTGTGTGCTTCCTCCATCGTCAGTATCAGGTCGCTCCCGCTGACCAGTGCAGCATTCAACTGGCGCGCACGATGCTGCGTGATGTCCAGTCCGTTTTCAGCGCAGACCTGAACAGCAGCAGGGTCCGCGGCATATCCGGCCAATGCGTCCAGTCCTGCCGATGCAACCGCGATTCCCTCGAGTTCACGGCGCAGCAGGTACTCGGCCATCGGGCTTCGACAAATATTGCCGACGCAAACCACCAGCATGCTTCTGATCATTTCCCGGCGATCGCTCCGTACAGTGCCGCATTGACCGCTGGCAGCAAGAGATTCAGCACGCGGCTAAAGCGCACCAAACCGTTACCGTCCACGTAGACGATGTCGTGCGGTTGCAGCGCGAACTGATTGGCGAGCACCATCGACACTGGCGACTTCGCGTCGAGGTGATAGACCTGTGGGCTTGCACTCAATGAGTCGCGTATTACATAGACTTCCGATGGATCGGCGGAATTGCTGTTGATGCTGCCGGCCTGCGAAATGGCCTCGCTAAGCGATAGCGTTCCGTCACGCATGGGAAGCGCCGTCGAAGGCTTCGACACTTCGCCCATCACGTACACGCCGCTGTCGTCGCGCGCACGCACGCGTAGCAGATCGCCGTCGCGCAAAATGATCTTCGCCGGATTGAAGCCGCCCTCGAACATGGAGGTCATGTCGAGCGGATAGGAGCGGCCGTCGCGAACGAGAACGAGCCGGCTTTGATCCGCTGTCGACGAGAAGCCCCCCGCGCGGCTCACTGCGTCATAAAGCGTCATGGGGATGTCGTTCAGCGGCTGCGCACCGGGCGCATGCACTTCACCGTCGACAAATACCTGTCTCGCCCGAAACGAAGCCATGCGCACCGTCACTTGCGGATTGAGAAATGCCTTCGTCAAACGCAGCGCGAGTTCCTGCTGAATCTGGTCCGTCGTCATTCCCGCTGCGTGCAGCGTTCCGGCATAAGGAAATTGCAGATTGCCGCGCTGGTCCACCACAAATCCTGGAACCGGGTCGGACGTGCGCGTCGCGGCCTGTCCAGGTGCACCTTGGGCAACGGCGATTTCCGGATGATCCCAAACCGTGATCTGCAGTACATCCCCCGCTCCAACTACATAGGGCGACGGTTTGCTGGACAGTTCGCGCACTGCCTGATCGATAACCTTGCTGCGAGTCACCCGCAACTGATGAATCAGCGTGGCGTCGATGTTGACGATCGGCACGGGTGCCGCTTCAGCGCGGGCCTGTGCATCATGAGAGACCGCGATGGTGGCGGGCTTGGCCATCTTCATTCCGGGCGCGGCCGCGCATCCAGCCAACGCAATCGGAAGCGCTACCGCTACGGCGTTGAACAGCGCGCCTCTCGACTGACGATTGCCCACTGCACCCGCAATCTGTTTATCCCGCTTCGGCATACATCCCCTTTGCAACACGTTTGATAGCAATTCACGCAGCCGCTCGCGCTTCACGCCGCTCTTTAGTACGCCTGATGCCCGGCGAAACCGCGCAGAATAGTGGCAACGACAATTCGCAGGTCCAATGCGAACGACCAATGACGCAGGTAATACAGATCGTGTTCGACCCGGGCGGCCATTTTCTCGACGCGTTCGGTCTCACCGCGGTGGCCGTTTACTTGCGCCCATCCGGTAATTCCCGGCTTGATGCGGTAGCGGTCCATGTAACCGCTAATCAGCGTTCGGTAGAGTTCGTCATGTTCGATCGCATGAGGACGCGGCCCAACCACCGACATTTCGCCGCGCAGCACATTGATGAACTGCGGCAATTCGTCGAGACTGGTACGACGCAGGAAGCGTCCAACCCGCGTGATGCGTGGATCGTCCCGCGTAGCCTGCTTGACCACGCCATGTTCGGGCGCGTGAACTCGCATCGACCTGAACTTGTAGATAGAGAACGTCCTGCCGTTCAGCCCTTTGCGGCGTTGCCGGAAAAAGACCGGACCCGGCGACGAACATTTCACGCATAGCGCAATGCCCAGCATCAATGGCGAGAGCGCGAGCAGCGCGAGCGCTGCGAACACGCGATCGAATACTTCCTTGCTGGTGATCGCCTCGCGCGGCAGCGCCACGGGTGACAGGCTGATTGCGGGCCGGCCGATGAACGCGAGTGCGCCTCCATGTTCCTGGACACCGAGCGCGTCCACGTCCGGCAGCAGGCGCAGGTCGGCCAGCGTGCCGCGCAGCCCGTCCACGCAGCGCTGCAGCGATGCTTCAGCTGTCATGGGCAATGCCAGCCAGACTTCCCGAATTGCGTTCGCCTCGATAGAATCGTGAACCCGCCTCAACGCGTCGATATCATGGTCGACGGCCGCCTGGTCTGCATCTGCACTGACCGCAGCCAGCTCCACGACGCCGACAACCTTGAAGCCTGCTGCAGCATTTGCTTCTGTGTCGCGCGATACGCGGTCGAAATAGCGTCCATAGCCAATAATCGAAACGTGCCGCAAGTCATGACCGGCGTGACGGTATCGGCGCAACATCGAATACACGGCCACTCGGGTGACTACCAGCAGTGCTGCGGTAACCAGTGTCCACACGAGCAGCCAGCGGCCGGACAAGGTGTGGATACCGCCGAGCAGAAACACGAGTGCAAACGCCAGCGCCTGAACCGAAAACCACGCAGCCACGACGCGCACAAACAGCGGCCGAAGCGGCCGCCCGCGCCACGACAGATAAATGGAATAGCCCGGAAATGCCATTGCAACGAGTGCCGCCACCATCACAGCGCTGAAGCAATGCAGCAGAGGATGCGGCACGGCCTCGCCGAAGCAGATTCGCGCTGCAATTGCAGCTCCCAGCAGTGTCATCGCGATATCGCAGAGTCGAGCAAGAACGATCTTCATCGGGCCTCTCCAGGTGGGCTGTAACCATGTCGGCGACTAAATTGATGCAGCACTGCTTGTCGTCCGTGAGTGCAACGAGAAGGCAAGGCGTGAAGTGATCTTCTCCAGATCGCGGCAATCATGCGCAACTCGCTTTATCGTTGCGCGTGCATGAATTACCGCTGGAATTCATTTGCACTTCGTTAATGCCGGATCGCCAAATGAAATGCAATTGCGTTTGATGAAACGGATCATATTCGCAGCAATGAACGCCAATTAATCCGCGTCCGATACGAACACAGTGTTGGCGGAAACGAGCAACTCGAAGAATGCCGCGTCATCGTGCTACATAGCGCTCCGCGTGCACTGATCGACGCGAGAGCGGCACCCGCATGAGAAGAGCGTAGCAGTACAGCGCCTGACCACGTGCACACGCACAGCGCGACGATGACAGTTTGGCGACGATCGCAGATGAGAAATCAGCGTGATAGGCTTATTACTGCTTCATTGCCCGCCACATCGCGCCATTTTTATGAATTGTTTTGCTGTCGTCAGCCTGTTTCGATGTGACGAATGGGCGTTAGTCACGGCTTTGCGCTAATAGCAATACCATGCATTCCGCGCGAAATAGAAGGCGGCCGTTTGCCACGAGGCCAGTTCAATGCAAAACCCATTGGCACACCAAACAGTACCACCCAGCGAACCACGTAGTAGACAAGCACATTAGAATCGAACAGAAAGAACAGGAACGGCAAAGGCCATAGTACTGTTCGAAGTGCAGTCCATCTCGACGAATGCCGTCCCACGCGGTTGAGCGTGACGAGAAGCCAGACGGGTATCGCAAACGAGAGCACGAATCCCGGCAAGCCGAAGTTGATCAGGAACTCGCCCGGCATGCCGAAGAGCAAGGTGGTCTTGTCCATCGTGCCGCGCTCAAGAGCCCGCACGATCTCGCTCTTTTCCTGTGCGAACGTGTCGGGCTTGTCGTGCCACAGTGCGCTCGGAACAATCGACGCGAGCGCGCCCACAAAACTGCGGCCCATTGCGAGTTCGTAGGCTGGTTTTTCTACTTCGTTAATCGCAACGGCCTGCACGTCGAAGCGCGACAGATCGCGAAACAGAAACGCACTCAGCGGTCCCATACTCACTTCCAGGTCGCGCTGTTCTGCAAAACGTTGTGGCAACCTGGCGAGATCCGAATAGCCGAGACCGAGCTTCAACGGAATGAGCAGAATGCCTGTCAGCGCCACGCCCATGCCGAAGGTGCGCGCCTTTCTCGCACTGATAGGTTTGACGAAGCCGTGGTAGATGAAGAGCGCAAACACGAGTACGAATACAATTCCCTGACGGCTGCCTGCAACGCCTGCAGAGAGCCACCCCAAGGCGCCCAGTTGCGCGAATGCAATCGTCGTAAAGAGAACATTTCGGCGCCTGCGCATGGTGAGACAAACGAACACCCAAAGCGGCGAGGTATTGGCGAAAGCCTGGATCACACCCAGCCCGCGAAACGGATCGTAGTCGGTGCCGTTGCTCTCCACGCGCGTGTTGTAGAGCTGGACCACATGCGAATAGCCACCGAGCTTCACGTACATGAATGCGAGCGCACACAGCGAAAGTGCTGCGAACAGATAGGCAAGCCCGCCTGCCCTCGCCGTTGTATCGGTGGGTGCTGTCCATTGGGTCAATGCTCTCCCGTTGATGTCCAGAGCAATCTTTGTCAGGGCAATTCCCGCGATACTCAACAGGTACCACGCGACCACAGGTGCGCTGTCCTGAGGAAACAGCTTCAGATAGATTTCGTCCCCAACCAGCAATTGCCAAAGCGGAAAGACGCCAAAAAAGAACAGGAGAAAGACGCGGAACCAGCGGACTGTCGGATTGCGCGGTTTGATCGACATAATGAGGGCGATCAGGACGCCGCTCAGAATGATAGTCAGCGTGTGCGCGCGTGCCGTATAAAGCACCACCAATGCTATGGCACTCACGGTTCCGGCAACTAGAGCAAGCCATAGTGCTTTCAGACTGCTCGGCGGCGCGGGCATGCGCCCGCTGGATTTAATCGTGATCATTGTGGCCACGTCCGGGTTGTCTTGGTCTGCTTTACCGCTTCATGTACCGTTTCGGACAGTCGTGCAGTACGTTTGCGCGAAGCGCTTTTGATCCATCGGTTCAGATTGACTTCCACGAGCGAGAAGCAGGCGTAGCCGGCTACCAATGCACTCGCAACGAGAACGACGACGCTAAGCACCGGATAGTTCTGGATGCCGCTCCTTTTCACAATCATGGCGGCAGCGGCGAGTGCGAAAGGATGGGCGAGATAGAGCGAATAAGATGCTGCGCCAATGGCCGTAGCAAGTCTGCCGGGAATCGTCTCGCACGCTCGGCGAACCAGCAGTTCCATCCTCACCAGGCCGGCAAAGATCATCATGAAGGGCAAGCCGTAACTGATCACTCGCGCATCGGCCGTGTTGGCAGGCGGCATGACACAAAGCGCGAGTATCCCGCCCGCCACCAGCGCGACGCTCAATGGCAGTGGTCGGGATTCTTCGCGCACGTAAAGATACGCGGCAATCCCCATGACAAACTCGAGCAGCAAAGGCGAAGTCACGAATTTCAATGTGGGATTCGCGGGACTCAGCAGCACGCCGCCTGCAACCAGAGCAAGCAACGCCGCACACGTGAACGCGAGACGCCGGCCCATTGGAAGGCTCAACGACGCGGCGAAGACAAGATAGAACAGAAACTCATAGCTCAACGTCCAGCCAGTCTGGATCAGGAACTTGTCGCCGGTCGGAATCAGGGTGAACGAATTGACGATGGTCGTCGTACCGCCGCTGCTGTTCACGACTGCGGGATTCACAAGATAGACAGCCAGCGCAACAAGCGACAACGTCCAGTACAGCGGGACGATTCTAAGTACTCGTGCCTTGACAAAACCGCGAGCGGTAACCTGCCGGTTCATCGTTACGTAGCACATGATGAAACCGGAAATAATGAAGAAAAGATCCACTCCCGATCCGCCGAACTCCCACGTTGCACCCGTGCCCGAGATCTGCCCCTGCTTGTGAATAGCGTGGCAGACAACGACAAGGACAGCCGCCAAGGCGCGCAATACCTGCACCGAATACAACATGTGAGCTCCCGACTGTCAGATGACGTTGATCGATTACCGCTGCTTCTCGCGGCACGGTCAGCGATTCAAGCGGTCGATGTTAGCACCGGCCTCGAATCAATTCCGTCATAACGTTTGGTGAAATCCGCCACATTTCTGCTGTTCGGGCTGCAATCAGATTGGCAGGCTTTCGCTTACCATCGGATGCCAACATGTTGGCGAAATCCGCCACGGGTCAATTGGTAATAAAAAGACTCGGTAGCATGCGTTCGAGCGATTGAAGACAACTTCGAAAGAACAACAAAGTCATATATCTCCGGGAACGTACGACGATGGGGCCTCGCAGCGGTGAAGCTCACGAGAACGCACTTGAAACACAGTCCTCAACACACAAAGGCAGCGCGAGGCACATTGGCGTTGCACTTTTCAACGGGTTCGCGCTTCCGGACGTTGCGTCCATCATCGAAGTATTTCAATCGGCCAATGCATTGAGCGACCCGGATCAATCCGGGCGCGTGCATTACGAAGTCTCTCTTCTGTCGGCATCGGGTGGACGCATAGCCAGTTCGTCGTCCGTCTTTATCTGGACCGACGGCGTCGACTCCCTACGGCGTACCGACAACTTCCATGCGCTCTTTATTGCTGGCGGTATTGGTGCGACAACAGCGTTTCGCGACGATCGTCTGATTGTGTGGTTGCGACGCGTGTTTCCGGCCAGCGCGCTCGTTCACGCTATCGCTGAAGGACGCTTGCTGCTCCACGCGGCAGGCCTCACGCCTAGCGGAAGCGGTCGTACCGACGTACAACATGGAGCGAAGGTGAAAGGTCCCTCGCGCGCGATAGATCATTCGATGAGTCCGCTGCAAATCGCTTTACGCATCGTAGAAGAGGACATCGGCGCTGATATCGCACGCCAGGTGGCCGAGTGGGCCGCGCCGCGGCAGAGGCTGAAGACGGATGCGAACATTCGTGCAACGCCGGCGCCGCATGTCAGCGAACAGATTCAGGCTTCGGCGAGATGGATGGAAGCCAACGGCACGCGTCCCGTTTCCATTGAAGCCGCAGCGCAGATCGCCGCCATGAGCGAGAGAAATTTTCTGCGGCGCTTCAAGAACGAGATGGGCGTCACGCCTTCAGACTATCTTCTTCACGTACGACTGGAAATGAGCTGCAAGCTGCTTGAGAGCACGAGTCTGCCCGTCGACAAGATCGCGCGCCGCTGCGGAATCGGCAGCGGCGGACGGCTTGCCAAATTGTTCCGCAAGCATCTTTCCACTACGCCGACCGAATACCGGATGATGCGGCAAGGGTTGCGAAAACCGTCGTGACGGCGAGTTGGCATTTTTCGCGTCAATGCCAATTGGCTATGTGATTGGCGCCAGTCTCAGTGGCTGTCAGTCACGCCTGCGAGGAATATAAGAATATATATAGAAATGGAAACAAGCCTCTGCAATCGCATGGAATTGGCGAATAACAGAGCAGCGGCTTGACTCCATTGTTTCAATCAGGCCAAATTCTCACGTGTTGGCAATCCATCCAATCGGAATAAGGCCCTAACCCGTGCGCGAAACGCGCATGCCGTTGCTTATTTCGAGCGCTGCCAACAGATCCGGCGCGCTCAAATCCGGCAACTTCCGGGCGATCATATCCCAGAAAATAAGTTCGTGCATAGCGGTGGCGTCTTCAATTGTATTCCACTCACGTGCGCCGACGATGGCGTCGGCGGTCTCGCAGGCAGCATCGACGATCGCCTGAATGTATTGTTTGTGCATAGCTGCGTTAACGACCGCCGTTTCAACTTATTTAGCCTGTCCCGCAATCGTTTGCGAAAAAAATGCGCGCCTCGTGGCGACGGCTTGTGCCGGCCGCCGCCGGACGGCGCGTGGCGTCCAGACTGACCGCCACGCGCATTATTCAGGTGCAAAGCCCCTCGAGCGCGCACAAAAACGGCTCCAGGTCTTTCTCGTGAGACTGAAGACTCATACAACCGGACCTGAATACGTTGTAATTTCTCGCAGTTTTCTCACGGCATATCTGAATTTTCTGCGCATCGACGCAAACAGTGCTATATAGACAGGCCGCGCTTTCGCAAAAATCTTGAAAAAAATCAATCGACCTTCTCATTTGGTCCCGTAACGAATGTGAATTGGATAAATGCACCGTCAGCATGCATGCTTCATATCAGTCTGATGTCGCCAACGGCCAATTTGTTGGCTGATTCAGCCATGTAATAATTAACTGGAAGCCAATCGTATAGGATTGACTCACAACAACTAAAGACAGAGCCAGAAGGCTTTGCAGGCCGATATATTCCGGGGAAAAAGATGGAGCTGATAGAAACTCTACCGCGCTGCACGCCGCAAAATTCTGAGTCAGCGCACAAGACAGAGGTTGCACATGTCGACATCGCACTGTTCAATGGTTTTGCGTTGCCGAAAGTAGCAGCCATCATCGAAGTCTTTCACAAAGCCAATGCGCTAACCGCGTCGCAGCGTGACGGCCGCGTGTATTACGACATCTCATTGCTATCGGCCGCGGGCGGCCGGATTGCCAGTTCGTCGTCGGTATTCGTCTGGACGGACAGTGTCGAAACGCATAGAGGCACGAACGATCGCCATCTGCTGTTCATTGCAGGCGGTGCGGGCGTGCAGCAGGCGTGCCGCGACGAACGTCTGAGCAGTTGGCTGCGGCGCCGCCATCCTTTCAGCGAAATCGTTCACCCCATTGCGGAGGGACGGCAGCTTCTCGAGGCAACCGGGCTGCCCAGCCGCTACTGCCCGCTCGTGTACGGCGAGCAGGACGCACATGAGCCCTATGCGAGGCCCCCGCTGACTGAAGCGCCGACAGCCGTAAGCACGGCACTGCGTCTGGTGGAAGAACATCTTGGCCCCGACCTCGCAAGGCAGATCGCGCAGTCTATTGCCCCCGAACGCAGAACGCCGTTCAGCAACGACATGACGCGTGCATCGCACCAGGTCAGCGAGAAGATCATGGCGTCGGTGCGCTGGCTCGAAGCGAACGTCGATCGCCCTATTTCGATCGACGCGGCCGCGCAGGTCGCCGCAATGAGTGAGCGCAACTTTCTGCGGCGCTTCAAAAGCGAAATGGGCATGACGCCTTCGGACTATCTGCTGCGCGCGCGCCTGAACATGAGCTGCAGAATGCTGGTGGAATCGCGCTTACCCGTCGACAAGATTGCCCGGCGCTGTGGGATCGGCAGCGGCGGCCAGTTAGCCAAACTGTTCAGAAAGTATCTGGCGACCACGCCATCGGACTATCGGACAAGTAAAGCCGCCCCGCTGAGCAATCTTTCCTGAGCGTGCGCCGCACCTCCGCTTCCCTCTTTTCGCCCATTACCGGATGCGCCGCTTCTGCATCATGCTTTTGCATGTTGAGCGGCAGCACCGGCTGTCATCGATTTGGCCATTCCGACCATGATTTACGCAACGACGCGCCGCTCTTCTTTTGATGTCTCGGACGCCGAGGTTCCCGATCGTCGCAATCGGATGTACACCAACGCGTCGCCGCTCCTTGTCGGCCTGCGTCTATGGGGTTTCGACAGACCCAAGGTGCGACGCTGGGGCGAGAATCTGCCCACGCTCGGCGGCCGCCTCGCGTGGGAAATCATGCACGATCCCGATGACGATGCAGTAGATGTCGTGATCCATCTTGTACGGTCGTCCGCAACGGCACTCGGTTCGTTTTGCTGGAACTGCGTGGGTGCGAACCGAGCCATGCACGACGCTCGACATGGCCGCGTTCTCAACGTGGCGATTTTTTCGGGCGATGCGCGCCGCTTGCCGGCGCAGCTCAACGGACTATGGGTAATGGCGGGGCAACGCCCGCAAGAAGATATCGTCCACGAAGTCGTCCGCACGCTCGTGGTTCCGCGTTTGGCGAACGCACGGTGATGCGTGCACGGTGATGCGTTCGTCCGTGCAGATGGCCAAACCCTGACAACTCAGCCCTCCCTGTTCGTTTCTCCGTCACGCGATTCGCTTCCCTGCTCGCGGACCGCGCCCACGATAGTAACGTTCCTAGCGGTATCAACGTTCGCGCAGCAACGCTGCCGTCGCCGCCGCATGCGGTCGGACTCACCATTCGAGTGAGTTGGCCGCTTATCGGCCGCCGCATCCGGCTGGCCGGCGATGTTCGCCCCGGGCACTTCATGCTTTGCTTGCCGCGCGCTTTTCATCCGTTATGCGCCTCCGGCGGCCTGCGCTCACACATGCTGTGGAGCCAGTCGATTCACGCCGTCGTGACGCCGAGACAACTCAACAGGGAACACAACATGCCTACTATCGAACCAGGCTCCTCCGCATCAGGTAGCAACCCGCATCTGCCGCCGCCTGGCGGCATTCCCTCTGAACCCGCCAAACCGGCGGCGACACCGCAGCCGCACGTGCCGGGGCTGCCGGCCGCCCGGGCACGCGGCGCGCAAGGATCGGGCGAGCCCGCGCCCACGGCGCGCTCGCGTCAGGCGCTGCCGGCACCGAAGACCGAGACAACGACGCCGGCTTCGCGCAACCAATGGCCATCCGGCAAGGCGTTCATGGGCGAGTATCTTCGGACAAACGGTTCGGGCGCGCTCGCTCGCGACAACACGCTGTCGACGGTTGGCCGCGCATTGCCGCCGCTCACTCCGCAATCGGTTGGCCGCTATTTCAGGGAGCCGGTGGGCGACTGGCCGCGCGATCGCAACAAGCTCGGCCCCGCGGTGAACAAGAATCTGACGCGGCTCGCCGGCATGGAAGCGGGGCCGCAGCGCGAGCAATTGCACCTTGAAACGACGCTGCAATGGCATGCGCTCTGCGAAGCCGAACAGGGCGATGTGCTCAACACGCTCGGTGCACAGCAGTCCGACCTTCTCGGCGACACGGCACGCCAGGCCGCGCCCGATGTGCCCCGCACGCCGGTGCGCGACTGGCTCGAACACACCGCGGTTTTCATGAAGCCCGAGCTCGCTGCAAAACTGCTCAATTCGTGTACGCCGGAGGCCCGCGAGAAGCTCGCGATGCCGATGAAGGCCGCGGGCGACGACGCAGACCTGAAAGCGCTCCTGAAGGACCGCTTCACCGATCTGCGCATGACCATGCCGCTCGATCATATGTACGACTACACCGGTTTCTGGTGGGACAACAATCGTCAGGTCGGCACCTTGCCGGAGGGTGTGGCCGAGAATCTCAAGGTCTGCGTGGTCGGCGCGGGCCCGGCCGGCATCATGGCGGCGGATGCGCTGAACCGCATCGGCGTGAAGCCGAACGTGCTGGAACAGGCGGACCACATCGGCGGACGGATTGCCTCTGGCCGCTGGGAAGGCGACCCGACGCCCTACCACCCAGGCGGCATGCGCTTTCACACGACGCGCGGCAACTTCTACTGGAGCATTGCCGAGCACTATGGGCTCGAACACGTGCCGTTTCCGAATTCGAGCTCGGTGCCGACTTCGTACATTATCGGCGGCAAGGTTTACGAAGCACAGCCCGGCGAGCCGCCGGAAAACGCGACGATGCGCAAGGTTGCCGAAGACGTCATGCGCTCGATGACCGAACCGCTTCTCGCGCCGATCCGCGAGGCGCGCGACGCGGGCGACACCGCACGTTTTCGCGAGCTCTGCGACGATGCCAAGCAGAAGTTCGACAGCCACACGTTCCAGTCCGGCCTGAAGGCGCTGCTGCAGGAAAAAGGCATTACCTGGAACAGGGACGAATGGCGCACGTTCGGCGCGACGGGCATTGGCGTGGGCGGCTATTCGGGCTATTTCAGCACGGGCTTTCTGGAGGAATTCCGCTTCCTCGTCGACGAGCGTCTGGAAGATCACGTCGCGCTCGTCGACGGTGCGGACGCGCCGCTGCACAAGATGATCGAGGACAGCGAAGGTCTGCCGGAAGGCACGGTATCGCTTGCCGAACAAAACGCCATTCAGCTGAACGCCGAAGTCACGAGCATCAAGAAAGTCGACGGCAAGTATCACGTGACCTGGCTCGACAAGACCAGTAACGAAACGAAAACCGAACAGTACGACGAACTATTCTTCGCCGGTGGTCCGCGCGAGGCGGTACGTCTGGGCCTCACCGGTCCGCAGGCGGGCTCGGAGCCACTGTTGCCGGAAGATTTCGCCGCTGCCATCAAGGACGCTCGCGTGGTGGGCGCCACCAAGATGGCTGTCAAGATCGCCGCGGACCTGATGGAGGATCGCGATCTGCCCGGCAACGTTCAGGCAGACGAACTATTCCAGCAGTCGTACGTGGTGCCGGCGAGCGACGGCGGCGCGGTGGTCTATCCGAGCTACACCCTCGGCGACAACTCGACGAAGGTCGCCGGCATGACGGGCCGCGAACAGATGGACCTGTACGTCCGGACGCTTCGCGACGTGGCCTCGCGCGATCCGGACAATCCGGCTCACCAGAAGCTCGCCAATCTCGCCGACGTCGTCGAGCAAAGCCGTGACGGCATTGCATATACGCACTGGGGACTCGAGCGTCATCAGTGGGGCGCGTTCAAGATGGACGGACCGGACCAGCTCGACAACACGCGCACGTTGTATGCGGCGCTGCTGAGAATGAGCGACGGCGCAATCGCCATTGGCGAGGAGCTCACCTTCGAGGGCGGCTTCGCGAGCGGTGCGCTGGCGTCGGCAACGCACGGCGTGCAGCAGTTCGTGCGCCGCCAGGGCGGCAAGTTGCCGCCGAATTCGCCGTACTATCAGGAGTTGCTGTAAAGAAGCACGGCGTGCCGCAAACAAGTGCTTTCCCTATAAGCGGCCTTATTGCTTGACATGGGAAATTTGATTTCATAAATTCGTTCCCAGTCTGTCGTCATGTATGTCGTGGCGGCACACGGCAACGTTGCCGTGCTACATGGAAGGCTATGCAGCCCCCTAACTTGCGTTTTCAACGCTGGTCAGGGGGCTTTTTGTTTTGGGAGACGAAAACAGCAATGTCGCACTACGACCTGGCAAAGCCCGGCCTGGAGGAACTCGTCATCGCGTGCGTGCAGATGGAGCCGCACATCGGCGCCAAACGCGCCAACGTGGCGCGCCTCATCCGGCATGTGGAAACCGCTGCGAGCCACGGCGCGTCGCTTGTCGTGCTGCCCGAGCTGGCGACGACCGGCTACGTGTTCTCGGACCGCGACGAGGCATTCTCGCTGGCCGAAGGCCTGCCCGATGGCGAAACCGCCGGGCTCTTCGCCGATACCGCGCAGCGCCTCGGTGTTCATATCGTCACGGGCATTGCCGAACGTGCGGGCAAACGCCTGTATAACTCGGCACTCTTCACCGGCCCTTCCGGTCACATTGGCATCTATCGCAAGCTGCATCTGTGGAATAACGAAAACCGTTTTTTCGAACCGGGTGATCGCGGCGTGCCGGTGTTCGGCACCCCGCTCGGCCGCATTGCAATTGCAATCTGCTACGACGGCTGGTTTCCCGAGACCTACCGGCTCGCGGCCATGCAGGGCGCGGACATCGTGTGCGTGCCGACCAACTGGGTGCCGATGCCCTCGCAGCCCGAAGACCGCTCTGCAATGGCCGCCACTCTCACGATGGCGGCCGCGCACAGCAACGGCATGGCGATCGCCTGCGCGAACCGCATCGGCACCGAGCGCGGGCAACTGTTCATCGGTCAAAGCCTGATCGTGGGCGGGGACGGCTGGCCGCTCGCCGGTCCCGCGAGCATCGACCGCGAAGAAGTGCTGTACGCAAGCATCGACGTCAAGCGTACTCGCGCCGCACGCACGCTCAACGCTTTCAATCACGTGCTGCGCGATCGCCGCGCGGATGTGTACGACCCCATGCTTGGCGCGCGCTGGCCTGCTTTCCAGACCTGAGCGCTACCGTGTTCGTGGCAACTTCACCTTACTCACAACCATTGCGAAGGACATCATGAGACCAGTCATCAAACTCTTTCTGGCTGCCGCCGTCGCGGCAATCGCCGGCGCCGGGACCTGTGCAGGCGTGTTCGCCGCCGAGCCGATCCGCATTGGCGTAGCGGTCGGGCTGTCCGGTGCGAACAGTGTGGTCGCGCCCGCGGTGGTGCAGGCCTCGCAACTCGCCGTGGATGAAATCAACGCGTCGGGCGGCATCCTGGGCCGGCCCGTCCAGCTCGAGATCACCGACGACGCATCGGGCGCGGTCGGTGCGCAAAAGGCCTACGACACGCTCGTGTTCCAGAAGAACGTGGACGCGATCATCTCGATGGAAACCAGCGCGGCGCGCAATGCGGCGCTACCCATCGTCGCGCGCGGCAAGAAGCCGTTCATCTACACGTCGTTCTACGAAGGACGTTCGTGCAATCCGTGGATGTACGTCAACGGCTGGGTGCCCGAGCAGCAGGTTGCGCCGGTGGTCGACTACTTCGCGAAGGCGAAGGGCGCGAAGACTTTCTATCTGGTCGGCAACGACTATGCATTCGGCCGCGGCATGCTGCAGTTCACGCGCAAATACATCGAGGCACACGGCGGCAAGGTGGTAGGCGAAGAGTATCTGCCCACCGACGGCACGGACTGGACGCCGATTCTCTCGAAGATTCGCGCCGCGCATCCGGATGCGCTAATCAGCGCGACCGCGGGCGGCGCGCCCAACGTGTCGCTCGCAAAGCAGTTGAAGGGCTCGGGCCTGACGCTGCCCTACGGCAATCTCGCCATCGACGAGGGCACGGCGAAGAGCATGGGCGACGTCGCGACCGGCATTTATATGTCGGGCTCCTATCTGACGAGTATCGATACCTCCGCGAACAAGAAGTTTCTCGCCGCGATGGACAAGCGCTTCGGCAAGGACGTCAAGACCCCGAACGAGCTTTCCGAGCCGCAGTACGAAGCGTTTTTCCTTTACAAGGCCGCGGTGGAAAAAGCGGGCTCGACGGATTCCGCCAAGGTCATCAAGGCACTCGATCAGGTATCGTTCAACGGTCCGCGCGGTCAGATCGAAATGGTCAAGAGCCGGCATACGCCGCTCGCCATGCGCCTTGGCCAGATCCAGTCCGACGGCTCGGTGAAGATCCTGCAGACTTTCCCGGACGTCGATCCGGGCGCGCAGTGCCCGAACCTCAAGTAGGCGCTACCGGCAACACGGCATTCGCCTGAGCGCGGCACCGCCGCGCGATGCCCTGCGTTCTGGCGAATGCGACTGGAGACAACCATGGTTCTCGCATTAGACATTCTGACCACCACGGCCGTGCTGTTCATCGTCACGGCCGGCCTGATGGTAATTTTCGGCGTGATGAAGATCGTCAACTTCGCGCACGGCGCGCTGCTGACGATGGGTGCGTACGCAAGCTTCGTCGTCACGCAGCTAAAGCTCAACCCGTGGCTCGGTCTGCCGCTTGCCGTCGTGGTCGGCACCGTGGTCGGCATGCTGGTCGAGTGGATCATCGTGCGGCCTTTGTACAAGCGTCCGCTCGACGCGATCCTCGCCACATGGGGCCTCGGCATCGTCATCGGGCAACTGATCGTGATGACGTTCGGCCGCGAGGTGCAATTCGTCGAAACGCCGCTCAAGGGCGTCGTGTCGATTGCCGGCACCGACTATTCCGCTTACCGCCTGCTGCTGATTCCGGTCGCGCTCGGCATCTGCGCGATCATGACTGCGCTTCTGACGGGCACCCGCTTCGGTGTCAAAACGCGCGCGGTCATCATGAACGAAGACCTCGCCCGCGGCTTGGGCATTCACTCCGGACGCATCCGCTTCATCACCTTCAGCCTCGGCGCGGCCTTCGGTTCGCTCGCCGGCGTGCTGATCACGCCTTTATCGAGCGTCGACCCGGACATGGGTTTGCCGTGGCTCGTGAGCGCTTTCATGCTGGTCATGGTGTCCGGCCACTCGATGCTGAGCCTGCTCGTCACCTGCTTCGTGTTCGGCGCCTGCCAGGTGCTCGTCAGCACGTTCGTGAGCCCAGTGCTCGGCGGGCTGACCATTGCGGTGCTCGCCGCGCTCACATTGCGTATTCGTCCGCAGGGGTTCTCTCATGGCTAAAGTCAACGCGTCGCTGGGGCATGCCGGGCGCGAGCCGTCGCCCGCCGGCAAGCGGCAACGCAGCCGGTCCAGGCCGTTACGCGGTCTCGCAACAATCGGCGTGCTCGGCGTTCTGCTGATCGCGGCCGGTCCTTTTCTGTTCGGCTCGTATCTGCTGAACGTGCTGATCCAGGCGTTCTTCTTCTCGATCGTCGCGGTGACAGTGGATATTCTCTGGGGCTACACCGGCTATCTGACGTTCGGCCAATCGGCGTTCTTCGGACTCGGCGCCTATGCCGCGGGACTGGTGTTCACGCACGGCGGCTTTTCAGCGGCCTATGTTCTGCTCGCGCTCGCGGCAACGCTTGCCGTGACGGCCGGGGTCGCCGCCCTGCTCGGCTGGCTGTCGTTCTACCGCGGCGCTTCACCGTTCTTTGCCACCGTCATGTCGCTCGTGCTGCCCATCGTGCTCAGTCAGCTGCTGCTCTCCGGCGGAGAATGGACAGGCTCGAGCTCCGGGCTAACCGGCTACCAGACCTTCGATCTTTCGCTCGAAGCGTGGTACTGGATCGCAGGCGCGGCGCTCGCCGTCGTCGTCGGGCTTGCGTGGATCTTCGTGCGCAGCGACGGCGGCCGCGTGCTCGCGGCGATTCGCGACAACGAGTCGCGGTGCCTGTATCTGGGCATCAACACCTCGCTCGTGAAGATCGTGCTGCTCGTTGCGACCGCGGCGGTCGCGGGGCTCGCCGGCTTCGGCTACGGCTCGTTCAGCGGTGTGGTCGCGCCCGAACTGACCGGCTTCGTGCTGGGCACGCAGCTCATCATCTGGGTCGCGCTCGGCGGGCGCGGCACGTTGTGGGGGCCGGTGATCGGCGCGCTGCTGATCAACGTGGGCACGTCGTATCTGAGCGGCATCATGCCGTTCGCGTGGCAGCTGATACTCGGCGGCGCGTTCGTCGCCGTCATCGTGCTGTTGCCGCAAGGTCTCGTGCCGCTGCTGCTCGCGCCGCTGCGTCATTTCGCGGGCGAATCGCGCGAACCCGAACTCGTCGAGCGGCCCGTACACAGCGGCCATGAGCCGGATGCATCCGCGCCGGCGTTGCGCATGAGCGGCGTGGCGCGTCATTTCGGCAGCCTCAAGGTGCTGCAAGGCATCGATCTGGATGCGCAAGCCGGCGAACTGGTCGGCCTCATCGGCCCAAACGGCGCGGGCAAGACCACGCTGATGCGCTGCATGAGCGACGGCGCCGAGCGCTCGGCCGGCACTGTCATGCTGTGCGGCAACGACATCCGCCAATTGCCGCCCGACCGGTGCGTGCGCTTCGGTCTCGGGCGCAAGTTCCAGAATGCCAACATCTTCGAGACGCTCACGGTGGCGCAATGTCTGCGCATTGCGGGCACGCTGATCGAGCGGCCCTCGTTCGTCCGACGCTCGGGCACTCTCGCGTTGCCGCCGTATGCGCTGGAGGTGGTTCGCGCGACCAACCTCGAGCGCAAGCTCGGTGCCGTGGCAAAGGACCTTTCGCATGGCGAACAGCAGGCGCTGGAACTCGCGATGGTGCTCGCGCTGGAACCGCGCATCGTGCTGCTCGACGAGCCGACCGCGGGTCTCACGAAGACTGAGCGCGCGCAAATCGGCAACGTGCTTGCGGCGCTCGCTCACCGGTATAAGCTGTGTTGCCTGCTGGTCGAGCACGACCTCGACTTCGTGGCCGGCATCGCGACGCGCATCGTGGTGTTGCATCAGGGGCGCATCGTCATGCAAGGCAATTTCGACGAAGTGGTCAACTCCGAACTCGTGCGGACGATTTACGCCGGCACCGCGCAAGGCGATACGGCCGTCGGCGCGGCAACACAACGGGAGGCCTCGTGAACCAGAGCCAGATCGCGTTGAACCTGAAGGACGTGACAAGCGGATACAAGGCGTCGGTCGTGCTGCGCAAGCTTTCCTTGAGCGTCGCCAACGGCGAGGCCGTTGCGCTGCTCGGCAAGAACGGCATGGGCAAGACCACGCTGCTGAAAACCATCATGGGCTATCTGCCCAAGCAAAGCGGCGCGGTCCACGTGCATGGGCAGGACATGACGCGCGTGCCGCCGCATCGCATCGCACGGGCTGGCATTGCGTATGCACCGCAGGAACATGCGCTCTTTCAGGACCTCAGCATTCGCGACAATCTGCGGCTGGGGCTCACGAACGTCTCCGTGTTCGACGAGCGTTTTGCGCAGATCGAGCCGATCTTTCCGGTGTTCGCCAGCCGTCTGCGTCAGTACGCGGGCACGCTCTCGGGCGGCGAGCAGAAGATGCTGCTGGTGGCGCGCGCGCTGATGATGCGCCCTTCCATCATTCTGCTCGACGAGATCACCGAGGGACTGCAACCGTCCGTGATCGACCGGCTGGCCGACGCACTGCTGTGGGAGCGCAGCCGCCACGGCACCACGCTGCTGCTGATCGAACAGAACGTGCCGTTCGCGCTCAAGGTCGCCGACCGCTACGCAGTGCTCAAGCAAGGCGAAATTGTCGACGAAGGCAATGCGAAAGACGAAGCCGCCGCGGAATCGATCTACGAACATTTGCGCGTCTGACGCGCCGCAGTTTCGCGATACTCATGCCATGACCACTGCACAATCATTCTATCGACCACTTTCCGCTCATGCGCTGCTTGAGCGCACGGCCCGCGATCCCGCGGAGCGCAGCCGTCTCGTGCCCGAATCGCTCGCGCGTATTGACGAACTCGACGCCGGAATTCGGGCGATGACCGCCGTCGCGCCGCGCGACACCGCGCTCGCCAACGCCGCTGCGGCGACAGGTCCGCTTGCCGGCCTGCCGGTCGCCGTGAAGGACATCTTCGACACCAGCGACTTCGTGACCTCGTACGGCTCGCCGATTTACGAAGGCCATCAGCCGAAGTCCGACGCGGCCATTGTCACCTTGCTCAAGCGCAACGGCGCGGTCGTGATCGGCAAGACGGTGACTAGCGAGTTCGCCTATATGGCGCCCACCGCCACGCGCAACCCCGCCGCTTTGGGCCGCACGGCGGGCGGCTCGTCGTCGGGTTCGGCAGCGGCGGTCGCGGCCGGCATCGCGCCGTTTGCGATCGGCTCGCAGACCGGCGGCTCGACCATACGTCCCGCGTCGTATTGCGGCGTCGCGGGCTTCAAGGCGACCTTCGGCATGCTGCCGACGGCGGGCATGAAATGCTTCTCCTGGTCGTTCGACACAGTCGGCCTCTTTGCCGCCGGCGTGCGCGACGCGGCCTTGCTCGCGCAGGTGTTGAGCGGCCGCCCGCTGGCCATTCGAGGCAACGAGCAGCCGCCGGTCTTCGGCGTGCCCGAGCGTTACCCGTGGACCGAGCCCTCGGCCAACGCGAGCAACGTGCTGGAGACGGCGGTACGCGCTGTCGAACGCGCGGGTGGCCGCGTGCGCCCGGTGCGCTTCGAGTCGTGGATGGCCGAACTGATCACCGCGCACGACACCATTCAAAGCTATGAGGCATGGCAGACGCTAGGCTTCGAGTACGATCGTCATCGCGCGCAACTTTCGCCGATGCTGTTCGCGTTTCTCGCGCGCGCCTCGAACGTGGATGCCGCGGCCTACGAAAGCGCATGCGCCGCGATGAGCCACGCGAAAACGAGGCTCGCCGAACTGTTCGAGGGCGTCACCATGCTGCTCACTCCGAGCGCCCCCGACGAAGCCCCGGAGGGACTGGCGTCGACCGGCGACCCGGCATTCAATCGCAACTGGACCCTGCTCGGCTGTCCGTGCGTGAATGTGCCGGGCCTCACCGGCGCGCGCGGCGCGCCCGTGGGCGTGCAGGTCATCGGCCGGCCGTGGGACGACGCGCGCTGCCTCGAGGCGGCCGCGTTCGTCGAGCGGGCGATCATCGCAACAGCTACGCCGGGCGAGCGCGCGGCACGCTAGCCGGTCGCCGAACGCAGCGAGGAGAACACTGAATGGAGACGAATCCGCTACAGTCCGCGAAAGCGCCGCCGGCCGAGTCCGGCTGGCGCGTCGGCGTGCTGTTCTCGCGTACCGGCGTAACGGCGGCCACGGAGTCCGAGCATTTTTTCGGCACCGTTCTCGCTATCGAGGAAATCAACGCGGCAGGCGGCATCGACGGGCGTCTGCTCGACCCCGTCGTGTACGATCCGAAAAGCGATCCCGACGAATACCGCAGGCTTGCCTCGCGCATGTTGCAGGAAGACGAGGTCACGGTCATTTTCGGCTGCTCCACGTCGTCCAGCCGCAAGGCAGTGCTGCCGGTTATCGAGCGCTATAACGCGCTGCTCTGGTATTGCTCGATCTACGAAGGATTCGAGTACTCGCCGAACGTGATCTACACGGGCGCGGTGCCCAATCAGAACAGCATGCAGCTCGCCGCTTATCTGCTGCGCAATCATGGCCGGCGTTTTTTTCTGGTTGGCGCGGACTATATTTATCCGCGAGAATCGAACCGGATCATGCGCGACATGGTTGAGCAGCATGGCGGCGAGATTGTCGAAGAAGTCTATCTGCCTAGCGACGCCGAGCCCGCCGCATTGCGTGAAGTCGTTCAGCAGATCCGGGCCGTTGAGCCCGACGTGGTATTTTCCACGTTGATAGGCCGGGGCGCGCGTGCGTTCTATCAGCTCTATCGCGAGCACGGGATCGATCCCGCGCGCATCCCGATTGCAAGCTTGACGATGACCGAGGGCGAAACGCGGATGATCGGTCCTGAACTGTGCGGCCACCATATCATTTCGGCGAGCTATGTGAACACGCTCCCGCTGCCGGGCAACCAGCGCTTTCTCAAGTCATGGCGCGCACGCTTTGGCGAACAGCCCGCGAGCATGTGGTCGGAAATGGCGTACAACCAGGTGCATCTGTTTGCACTTGCGCTCGCGCGTACCCGCAGCCTCGATACCGCAAAACTGGTCGATGCGGTGTACGAGGTGGAATTCGATTCGCCCGAAGGCATGCTGCGCATCGACCGCGCGAACAATCACGCCATTCTCACGCCGCGCATTGCGGTGTGCCGGCCGGACGGCGCGTTCGACATTGTGTGGGAGGGCCGCCATCCGGTGAAGCCCGACCCTTATCTGACTTCATACGGTTTCGCCGAATTCTGGCTTGATGGAGAGCCGGTATGAACGCGGGCGCCCGCCGCATCTTCGACGATCTGCGCACGCTGCGCGTGGTGGTGATCCATCCGCCCGGCGACGACCGCAGCGTGCTCGAAGAGCAGTTGCGGCGCATAGGCTGCCCGGTTCGCGCGGTCTGGCCGCTGCCTGCGCATTTGCCGACGGACGCCGACGTGATCTTCTTTCTGGTCGGCCTGGAGATCAGGAACGCGGGTAACTGGAGCGCCGCCGACACGCAGGCCACGCTGATCGCGCTCTCCGACTACGAGAACCCCACTGCGCTGAAAATGCTGCTGGATACGCAGGCGCACGGCGTGATCACCAAACCGTACCGCTCCACCGGCGTGCTCAGCACGCTCGTGCTGGCGCGGGCGTCGTCGGGCTATCAGCAACGGCTGCACGCGAAGATCGGCAAGCTGGAGGAAGCCATCAAGGCGCGCCGCCACATCGAGCGGGCCATGCGTATCCTGATCGACGCGCATCGGCTGAGCGAGAACGAAGCGTACGAACATATGCGCTCGCGCGCGACCGAATTGCGTGTGACGGTCGGCGAAATCGCGACCATCGTGATCGACGCTCATGAAGGCATGGAAAAGCTCGGGCTCGGCAAGCGCTTAAGGCCGTAGTGGGCAGTTGCGCGGCAGCCAGGCTGTGACGGCGATTGCGCGTGATGGCCGCGCCTAGCCTACTCGCCTTTTCACCTTTTCGCCTTCACCTTCTCACGTTCTCATCTTCTCACTGCTTTACTTCGTCACCGCTTCACCGCTTCGCTATCTCAGCGTCAACTTCCGACCCGCGTATCAGCCGCCCAATTCGCGCTGCTAGAGTGGGTTCGATCCTGCCTGCTCAACCGATCTCGTCCCACACCTCCCGAGCGAGACCACCATGATCGATGCCGCTGAACTCAAACGACTGGACCAGCTCATTCATCAACTCGGCCCAAGCGGCTCCGGCTCGGGCAGCGCAAGCGACGAGGAGATCGCACGTGAAATCGAGCAGATTCTCGCAGCGCTCTTCAGCGACGGCGGATCGTCGAACTCCGGCATGCCCTCCATGCCTTCCCTCCCCGCGATGCCCTCGGCGCCTTCGAGCGCGGGCCGCGCCTCCCCCGCCAGCTACAGGAGCACGGCCTCGACAGCAGGCGTGCCGGCTGGCGACGGCTCCGGCCAATCCACCTCCGCGAGCACGCCCGAAGCGAAGAAAACCGCTGCATATTTCATGACGAACCTGCAACGCGACTTCGGCCTGACCCGCAACCAGGCGGCGGGCATTGTCGCGAACCTGTGGCATGAAAGCGGCGGTATGAACCCGGGTATCAACCAGGGCGGCGCAATTGGCGCGCCCAATTCGAACCTGCAATCCGGCTACGGCATTGCGCAATGGACAGGCTCGCGCAAGCAGGACTATCTCGACTATTGCTCCGCGAACCACCTCGATCCGTCCAGCGAGCAAGCCAACTACGGCTTCCTCAAGCACGAATTGCAGACCTCGCAGTCGGGCGCCATCGACGCGATCAGGAATACCCACTCCGCGCAGGACGCCACGGTCGTGTTCTGCAACACCTTCGAGCGCCCCGGCGATCCGCAAATGTCGAGCCGCCTCGCCGATCTGCAATACGTGCTGACGGCGTGATTCGCCGCGGCGCGTGAGCGGCCCGCGGCGCATCCATGCCGAATCCGTACCGATCCGTACCGCATGTGCGGCACGGATTCGTCAGCGCTCCAGCGTCTCCGAAGGCGCCTCATGAAACTGCTTGCGATAGCCGCTCACGAGCGTCGAGCGGTTCTGCACGCCCCATTTGTTGGCTGTCAACAGCACCGTGCGCTCGCCGGTGAACGAGTCGTCGAGCAGATCCGCGCGAATCCGCTCCATGCGCAGCCGGCGAATCAGTTCGGTGGGCGAAAGACCGAGCGAATGCTTGAACGCGCTTTGCAACGCGCGCTCGGTCACGCCTACTTCCGCCGCCACCTCACGCACCGAGAGGTCGCGCCGGTCGAGGTTTTCGTGCAGGTAGCGATACGCGCGCCGGTAGCGCGCGGGCAGCCGCGCGGCGACATCGTCGAGTTGCGGCGCCTGGCGTGCGGCCTTGCCCGCATACGACACCAGCACCTGCGAATCGTCGCGCAGACACTGCGTGGCGATCAGCGCGTAGCGGCCGAAAAACAGCATGCCCTCGCGGCTGCGCCCGAGCGCCTGATGCGTCTTTGCGACCGCATACAGATATTCGAGCTGCCGATGCCCGGTCGACCCCGCATGGTCGATGCGATGCAGCGGCTCGAGCAGCATCTCGGCCAACTGCGGTGCGTCGGACGCGAGGGCGGCCAGCACGACTTCGAGCCGCGTGCTGCGCAGATAATCGCCGAAGCCGCGCTGCTGCGCCCAGTTCAGATGTGCGGTGATACCCTCGAGCGCCGCGCGTTCCCCACGCGCAAGCTCACGCAACTGCCGCAAATAGTCGACGCGCTGTCGCAGCAGCGGCGTGCAGACGTTCAACGCCTCGACTTCATGCAGATCGGCGGCGTCGCTCGCCGAGGCCATCGCATGAAAGCCGCCCGCGGCACCCACACCGCGCAGTGTGTGCTCGGCAAGACCGGACTGCCAGTACGCGTGATCGCTCAACAGCGTGGCGCCGCGCAATTCGCGCTGCACGGCAATGTCGAAGCGCAAGGTGGCGACCAGCTCGCGCCAGTGGCCGAGCGACGGGTCCGTGGTGGCAGCCGCAAGTTCGTCGAGTGCGTCGCCGCAATCGCGCGAACGGCCCAGCTCGTGCAGCGCGCCGACAATACCGAGCCGAGCCTCGACCTGTTGCGCCGTGCCCACGTCCGGCTCGTCGACGAGCCGCGCGAAGCACGACAGCGCGGTCGCAAGCCTGTGCCGGAACAGCGCCTGCCAGCCGGCATTGCGGCACGACGCCGCGCGGATCGCGTGGCGCGGCGAGCGAATTGCCTTCTGCGCGCGGCGATATTGTTCCTCGGCCTCGTCGCAGATGCCGAGCGTCATCTGCATGTCGGCATGCAGGCGCAACAGTTCGTATGAACCCGCAGCGCCGCGCGCGAGCTCGGACCAACGGCTCGCCTGAGCGCCCGCGGGCTGCAGGTCGCCGTCACGTACCTTGTTGAGAAAGCCGTCCGGCAGATCGTGAACGGACAACGAAGCCGCCAGGGGAAAGTAAAGCGTCAGGAACATTGCGCTACTCCTCGTCGATGCGCGGGCGGCCCACGGCTACGGGACGCACGCCTGCTGCAAACCGATGGTTGCGTATGCCACCATCGTGCGCATCCCCTAATCTATGCAGATATGCGGCGCACATCTTCAACAAATCTGAGCGTTGAGGCCGATTTGAGAACTGTTGAGATTCGCAGCGCGAAACACATGTCGGCGAGAACTGCAAGCGTTCGCTGAGCTTCGCGCGCAACGCCGTGTCGTGCGTAGACCCGCGCGCTGCACCCTATTGCCGAACCATGCAACTCGCAATAAGCTGACGAATCCATCGCCCGGCGAAACTGTTGAGCGCGGTCACCCGCAGCATGCGGGCGCCGCGAGCGCGCAGCCGCGCACGCCGCCACGACGACGATCGCCGGTGAGCATTTGATCCGCCGCACGCGGCACCGCCCTGAAGCGTTGGGCTTGCCGAATCCGCTGGAGATCCACAATGCCGTCATTACGACCGAACGAAACGGTCATAGCGTTCAGTCGCTTCACGCTGTCCCAGGAGCCGCCGCGGCTCGTCGCCGACGGCCTCGAGGTCGAACTCGGCGCGCGCGCGCTCGAGCTGCTGATCGCGCTGGTCGAAGCGCGCGGCCGGCCCGTCGCGCAGGCCGAACTCGGCCGCCGCGGCTGGCCCGATCTGAATGTCGACGTCAATACGGTTCAGGTGCAGATTTCGGCGCTGCGGCGCGCGCTCGGCGACGACCGTGATCTGATCGTCACGGTGCCGGGCTTCGGCTATCGGTTTGCAGCCGAGGTTCATACGAACAGCCTCGCTCACTCGCCGGAGCCTGTCACAGCAGCGGCAGTGACCGCGGGGGCCGCGGGGGCCACAGCGGCCGCGGTGCCTCGGGCAGGCTCGCGGTTGCCGGGCGACCCGGCCAGCGCGAGCGCGCCGCGCGCGGCTCAGCCGGCATTTGCAGTCGGCGCTTCGCGCACGCCGCAGCAATTCACGCCGTTCATCGGCCGGCACGCGGAGCTTTCCGAGGTGCTGGGCCTCATATCCATCGCGCGGCTCATCACGCTCGTCGGCGCAACCGGTACAGGCAAGGCGCGCCTCGCGCACGAAGCGGCGCGGCGCCTCGCCGGACGCTTTCGTGACGGCGTGGTGCCGGTCGCGCTATCCGCGCTCTCCCCAGAGGACGGTTTCGCCGATGCACTCGCGCTCGCATTGAACCTGCCGGCGGGTCCCGCGCAGACTCCGCTTGCCCGTTTACTCGACGGCGTGCGCGAGCGCGATGTGCTGCTCGTGATCGATTGCAACGCATGCAACGATGGCGGGCATGAACAGGCTGCAAGCGGCGCGCTCGCAGCCGAGATCATCGAGGCAGTGCTGACGGCCGGACCGAACGTACGTGCCATTGTCACCGCGAGCGCGTCGCTCGGCTTGCGCAACGAGGAAGTGGTCACGCTTGGTCCGCTGCGCATTCCGGAACAGCCCCAGGTCAACGCCACACTCGCACCGGAATACGACGCGCTGCGCCTCCTGTTCGCGCGGCTCGCGATCCTGTCCGCGCGCCGCGACCGGCAACGCATCGCAGCGCCCGCGTCGCCGCGTCCGCTGAGCGGTAACGCGCTGCTCGCGGCGCTCGACGGCGGCGCGATGCCGCAGGCCGCGATAGACGCAGCCGTGTCGATTACGCAACTGCTCGCCGGCGTGCCGCTCGCCCTGGAACTCGCTGCCGCGACCATCGACCACGACCTGCGCGCCGGAGAGCCGCTCGAAGCCGCCATGAGCCGCTACGCGCAGTGTCTCGAGGCCCTCATCGGACCGCGCATGGAAACGCCGGGGGTTCGGCATCCGCGCCCGGCGCCCATTGCCCTCGCCTTCGACCTGCACGTCGCGCGGCTGGATCGCCGGGCGCGCCTGCACCTGCTGCGGCTCGCGATGTTCGCAGGTGAATTCCCGCGCTGTGCGGCCATCGGCCTGCTCACCGCATGCGATCCGCCCGGGAGCGGCGAGTCGTCCGGCGAGATGCTGAGCGACACACACAACGCCATGAGCGACGCGATTCGCGGCGACGCGCTCGCGGACGCCTCGCTCGATGTATTGACCGAAGCGGGCCTCGTCGAAGAACTGGACAGCAGCGGTCAGTGGATGCTGCACATCCGGCGGCCCATCCGCCATCTCGCGCGCCAGATGCTGCGCGACGCCGGCGAACAGGACCGCACCGCGCATGCGCTCGCGGCCGGCCTGCCGGTGCGCCTGAACGCGCACCGCAAGCGCGGCGAGCGCGCGCATATCGACGCGCTCGACATGAGCGATCTCGAGGACTTGCGCGCGGCGCTTCAATGGTGCGTCGAATGCCGGCGCTTCGACACGGCAATCTCGCTGCTCGAATGCTCCGCGTGGCTGTGGGCGAGGCTTTCGCTGGAGCGCGAATATCTGCAGCGCGGCCGTGCCGTGCTTGCCGGCGTGCAAGCCGGCGCGACGCCTCGACGCCGCGACGAGATGCGCCTCCATGCGATTCTCGCAAGCGCGCTGCCGCTCGCCCACGCGCCTGTCGCGCAGGCGATCGCCGCGTGGGAAACCGTCTACGAACTCGCCAACGCGTGTGCCGACAGCGCGTTTCGCGAGCGTGCGCTGACCGGCCTTATCGTGTGCTGCAGCGAGGCGGGCGATGCACGCCGCGCCGCCGAGTTGCAGGCCCGCTATGACCGCATCGTCAGAGCCTCTCAGGCGCGCAACGGCGCTGCGGCGCGCTGAGCGCGCGGCTCTCGCTGACCAGTCGGCACCGCTCGCGCGAAGCAAATGCAGTAACAACGTTGTCACCTGTATTCGCTGCCTAGTTCGTTGCCGAGCGTGTTGCCCGGCAGATTGCCTGATTCGCTGGCCAATACCGTGGCAATGCGCGCGGCACTCGGCTCCCCGCCAACGCCCAGAAACTTCGCGACAATCGCCAGCGCGGTCGGATCGCCGCTGTGCAACACGGCCGCCGCGCAGCGCCGCCAGTCGCGATCCGCGAGCATGTACAGGCACCAGCTCTGCAACGCGGTGACGACGGGCGAACCGTAGCCCTGCTCGTCGATCTGCCGCAACAGACGCAACGCGTCGATCCAGCGCCGCGAATTCACGAGCAGCCTCACCTCGCAGATGTCGACGACCGCCGGATTTGGATGAAGCTGACGCAACACCAGCAGCAGTTCCTCCAGATCGGCATGCGCGCCGATCCGTAGTCCTACGGAGAAAATCGTCAGCAGCACACCCAGCACCGCGAAACTGCATTGATCGTTTTTCATGTGCACGTACCAGGGCGAACGAATGGCGAGAGGCGACACTCTGCATTCTCGGACTCGTCGCGCTCTGGCATCGCGCACACACGAAGCGCGGAGCGCGGTCGCGAAGCATCCGCTCGATGCCCTCGCGCGCGGGTTTCGCGCGTCCACTCCCTGCTTCGCATTCGCTCGCGCAAGACGGTGCACTTTCCATAGTCTGTATGTGTTGAAGTCGGCGCGATCTGGCGACCTCATCAGTCTTCGTTATCCGCATGAATCAACCTTGTGAGAGGAACCATGACCACCAATAACGTGAACTCCGCGTACTTCCAGAGCCCGACGTTCCAGTACCCGGGCGGGCAGTCGTATGGCGGCGCGAATCAGGCGCAGATCGACGCCGATATCCAGCAGTTGCTCAACGACCTCGGCATCTCGGGCGGCCAGTATCCGGGCGGCACTCAGAATACTGGCGGGGGGCAGTTCCCCGGCTCGACGGGCCAGTATCCCGGCGTGCCCTCGAACGGCAATCCACCGCTGCGTTCGATCAAACTGTCGACGCGCTCGGGCGGCGAGGTGAGCCTGCTCGAAGATCCGTCGGGCAATCTGTACGACAAGACCGGCAAATCGGTCGGCACCATCGGCGCGGATGGCAGCGTGAGCTTCACGGCCGACGGCAAGAAAGAAGTCAACGAACTGATGACCAACGGCCGCTCGCCTTTTGATCTGATCATGAGCGGCAGCTTTGTGACAGGCGAGAAACAGAGCGACGGCACGTACAAGTTCGCGGCCGACCAGGTCAACATCGGCGCCGGCGACCTGAACCTGAACGGCACGCCGAACAACCGCGTGCAACCGCTGACGGTCGAGCAGCCCGCCCAGTCGCCGGCCAACTATGGTCTTGCTGTCTGAGCCGCGATCTGCCGGTGCGCGCATGCTGTGGTGCGCCGAAGAATCGGCCACGACCTGCGGTATGACCTGCGAGAGCGCGGACCCCGGCTCGTGCAGCGTGCTGCCGTCCATTATCGGCACGGGTTCGGTCGATCCGTACCCGCTCTACAGATGGTTGCGCGCGCATCGGCCACTGTGTCGCGACGCGAGCGGGGTCTGGCTCGCGTCGTCGCACGCGCTGGTGACGCGCATTCTCGACGACGCGCGTTTTTCGGCACGGCCGCCGCCCGGCACGCAACCGCTCGACGACCCGCTCGGTTACACGAACATGGTTGTGTTCGAGACCGGCGAAGCGCATGAGCGGCTACGGCGTTTCCTCGCGCCGCTGTTTTCGCGCAAGGCGCTGCTATCGCTGCAAGAATTTATCGACGGCGAAGTCGAGCGTCTGCTCGATCAATGCGATGCTCAGCCGCGCTTCGATCTCATCGCGCATGTCGCGAGTGTGTTGCCGGTGCGCACGATCTGCCGCCTGCTCGGCTTTCCCGATGCACACGGCGCGAGCTATCTGCAAGCGTCGGCGGGCGCGTGGCAACTCATCAGCGGCGCGCCGATGTCCGCCGAAGAACGCGCGCTCGCGGCCGCGCAGACCGAGACGTTCATCGGCAAGGTCGAAGCGTTCCTGCGCGAAGTCGACCCGGACGCCGCACCCGATCACGCGGCCTCGCGCTTCCTGCGGCTCGAACAGGAAGGCGGAATCGGCCGGCGCGAAATGCTCGTCAATGTTCTGTTCCTGTTCATTGCCGGATACGGCACGACCTTGCTGTCGATCGGCAATAGCATCGCTGCGCTCTTGCGCGCGCCGAACGCCTGGCAGGCGCTCACGGACGACGCCTCGCTCGTTCCGCAAGCGGTGCGCGAGTTGTACCGGTACGATCCCGCAGTGCAGTCCGTGTTTCGCTATGCGTGGGACGACGTCGATATCGGCGGCTGCCGGATTCGTCGCGGCGAGCGCGTGATGCCGCTCATTGGTGCCGCGAATCGCGACCCTGCGGTATTTGCCGCGCCCGATGAAATTCGCTTCGAGCGCGAAGCAGCCCGTTCGCTGACGTTCGGCGCGGGCCCGCACAGTTGCATGGGCGTCGCGCTCGCGCGCATGCAACTGGAGTCGCTGCTACGTGCGCTCGTGCGGCGCATGCCTGGGCTGAGACTCGCGCCTGGCTGGCAGCCGCGGCAGCAGCACGGCTCGTTTCATGGATACGACCGGTTGATGGTGGAGCGTTAGTGGCGTTGGGTGGTAGCGTTGGAGTGCTGTTGTTGGGGTGCTGTTGTTGTGGTGCTGTTGTTGTGGTGCTGTTGTTGTGGTGCTGGTGTTGTTGTGGTGTTGTTGTGGTGGTGTTGTTGTGGTGGTGTTGTGGTGGTGTTGTGGTGGTGTTGTGGTGGTGTTGTGGTGGTGTTGTGGTGGTGTTGTGGTGGTGTTGTGGTGGTGTTGTTGAGGTGGCGCCGTAGCTGTGCCGCCGTAGTTGTGCCGCCCTCGCTTGGCCACCGCCGTTATGTCTCGCGCACACGCCCGGCGGAGCGAGACATAACGGCGCATTGAACCGGATGTGCGCGACGCCCACTCATCGCGCATCGCCCTCATTCCGATAGGAACGTCACATCGCCGCGGTTGCCGGTGTACGTGTCGTACGACACGACCTGCGGGCCGCTGCCGCCTTGTGTGTTGTTCGAACCGATCAGCGTGATGCGGCCGTTCTCGTTGCTCGCGACGATCTCGACATGCTCGTCGGCGCCGACAATGCAGATATCGCCCGGCTTGGCCTCGCTGCGGCTCACGGTGCGCCAGCCGTCGCCCTTCAATTCGCTGTGCAGTGTCGAGACGAGATTCGTGTGCTGCAACTCGGAGATCTTCCCCGACTTGACGAGGCACGCGGACGCGAAGTTCGCGCAGCACACCGTCGTATCGACGCCCTTGTCCATCGGCACGCCCTGGTCTGCCATGATGCTCGCCGCTGACTTGTGCAACTGCGTCTGCGCGACGCCCGCCGCATTGCCCGAACCCGCGGGCCTCACATTGGGATCGCCTCGCTCCACAGCCCCGCCCGAGCTAACCGGGCCCGTACCGGACGAGCGGCGGTAGCTCGCCTGTGTGACTCCACCGCCGCTGCTGGGAAGCGACGGCATGGAAGGCATCGGCATGCCCGACGATTCCTGCGACGGACTGGTGATGCTTAGCAGGAATTGCAGGAAGAGTTGCTCGAGTGCATTGTCGCCGAGGCCGCCGGACGAGTTCCAGCCGGCGCTGTTGCCGCTGCCGAAGGCGGTTCCTGCGCCGGCGTTTGCCCACGCGTTCGGCTGCGCAGTGATTGAGCGCGTGAACTGCGACGACGGATCGGCTGCGCCCATGTATCCACCAGCCGGGTATGACAGCGTGGAAAATGCGCTATACGTCATGACGACTCCTTGTTGAGCGAGGCAACGCCGCCCGCGCGCGATATGACGACCATCGCCATCGACACGATCAAGGCCGCTGCGCGGCGCGCGTCGATGGGTGCACTCGTGGGCGTGCAGGTGGTTGGCACGTGGGCGCACCCATTTCGGGGCACGCCTGACTGTATGCGCGGCGGCGCACAACGGTTGCGTGTAGTGCGCAGCAATATGCAGCGAAGCGAAGCGGACGATGGCAGATGCCGGGTGCCGGGTGCAAGATGCGAAGTGCAAGATGCAAAATGCAAAATGCGAGGTGCGAGGTGCGAGGTGCGAGGTGCGAGGCGCGAGGCGCGAGGTGCGAGGTGCGAGGTGCGAGGTGCGAGGTGCGAGGCGCGAGGTGCGAGGTGCAAGTGCCAAACGCCAAACGCCAAACGCCAGATGCCAGATGCCAGATGCCAGATGCCAGATGCCAGATGCCGATGCAACTGCACCAACGCAGACGGCATCATGTGCAAAGCGCTTCGGCCTCATTAGTCCATGTCCGCCCAGCCGTCTGCACAGTCCTCCGCGCCACAACTCGCGACGCTCCCCGCACGCCCTCGCAACAAGCCGATTCTGCGCAAATCCGTCCGGCACTTCGCAGCGCATAGGCGCGCTTGTCGCGCTTCGGGTCTACTGGCGCCATTGCGTTATGTCGAGACCGCCGTGCCGAAACATGCCCTTGCCGATGTGTGCCCCGTGGCCGCCCCGATTGTGCGCCCTGCTCCTGCTGCCGCTGGCGTTGCCAGTGTCGCGATGCGCGCGGCCCTTGCGCTTGCGCTCACGAGCCTCATGGCAGCCTGCGCCGACCCCACGCCAGGCGGCGCGCAACTGAAGATCACGCAACAGCAGAAGCTCGTACCACCCGCCAACGAAACGTTGCCGCTGTCGCTGCGCGCCGATTCGCAGGAAGTCCTGCAAGACGTGCTGAGCGCGGTCGGCGACGAGGTATGGAACTGCCGCCGAAGCGGCGCCACGCTGCAATGGACTTCGGCAGGCGCCGAAGCTACGCTCGTTGACCAGGCACGCAAAAGCGTCGGCACCGTCATGCCCAATCGCATGTTCAATGCGTACGACGGCAGCTATGTGATCGGACGCGTCACGGCCGACGAAACCGTCACGCCCGGCGCGCTACCGTGGCAACGCGTGGCCGCGCGCTTCAATGCCGGCCAGCGCACGGGCGACGGCCGCTTCGCGCGGACCACGTCGGTGCAGCGCGTGCTCACCTCGGGCGGCCTTCCGCCCAACCCGGTCTGCACTCAGGAAGGCGTGTCGCTCTTCGTGCCGTATTCCGCGACCTATCTGTTCTATCGCGCGAGCGACCCGGACGCGGTCGTGCCCGCGCCCGAGCCGCCGCTGGATGCCGCCTCGGCCACGCAATAGAGTCGCTGCCGTGCGCGCGATCTGACAACGTAGGCGCTGTTCGCGCGCGACAGGCTGCCGGCCGTGCGCGTCGTCGCTGCACGCTTCGGAGGACCCGATGAACTTTCGTCTGACCGCGCTCGTGTCGCTCCTGCCGGGACGCGACAGCGCCGCTCCATCCGCCGCTCATCCACAGCAACCAGACGACTCACCTCAACCGCGGCCGGACCCAACCGCCGATTCGCAGACGCCGCTCAGCGGCCTTGCGCGTCTGTCGGATCGCGTGCGGCACAACCCCGTCACGCGGATGTTCCGCGCGTCGAACACCACGGTCACCGTACTCGAATCGACGCTGAGTGCGGCCGGCAGCGTCGCCAACCCGGCCGGCGATGCGCGCTTTCCCCGCCCGCCGCAACGCAGGCCGCCGCCGCAGCCATCAGCGCAACCCGGGGCGCACCCGGGGTCGGTAGAGAACGAAGACGCGATCGACGTGCCAGAGATAGCGATAGGCACCCAGGGTGCGAAGCTCGCCGACGCCTCGATCGCACGCACGGCCGCCTTCCTCGCCGCAGGCGATGCAACGCGCGGGGCGCTGCCCGTGCCCAGGTTCATGAATCCCCGCGCAATTCGCGACACGCTGCGCCGCCTGCGCAACCGCGAGGCAAACGCTGCCGCCCGCGAATGGGCTGACACGCTCGACGAGCACTTCATGCAGCCGGTGATCGCCGTGAACCGGCTGTTTCCGGTGCCTGCAAACGCGAGCCGCGAAGTTGCAGATGCGCGCCAGGCTGCCATCGACAGCCTGCTCGACGGTCTCACGCTGCGCAGGCCGCGGCCCGTCCACGCCGATCCGTCGTTGCCCGCGGCCGTCGAGCGTCTGCCGCAGGAGTGCGTGGTGCCCGTGGCCGAGGCGCTCGCCGAGGCAAGCGGTGGCGACCCGGCATTGGCCGCGCGGATTCTGCACCGCTTGCAGCAGCCGCTCGACGTCAGCGGTGCGAGCGGTGTGAGCGGCACTACCGACACTGCGCACACAAGTGACACTAGCGGCAGCAGCAACACCGGCAACATCAGCAACATCAGCAACACCAGCAACACCAGCAGCATTAGTCGCACAACCAGCATGCGCGCCGCGCCAGCGCAACACCCGTCGCAGGCGGCGCCCGCCGACCTCGAACAGCGCGCGTGGCGCTGCGCGCAAAACCTCGCGCACGCACGTTGCGCCGCGCTCGAGGGCTTGCTGTGCCTCCAGTACGGCGACAACGCGCCACACGCGGAGCGCGGCAACGGCATGGCCGCACGGCTCGTGGTCTATCTGCAGGCCGCTCACAAGCTGCGTTCGATGGACGCCGATCTCGGCGCCACACCCGCCGAGTTGAACGACGACTCCCCCTACCGCATGTTCGTCGACGATCCATATGGCCGGCACGCGATGCTCGCGCTCGACGCGGCCCGCCGTCTGCCGCCCGACGCCGCGAGCGTGCACGACACGGGCGACTGCGAGATCGAAGCAATCACCGCTTACCGCTTGTGGCAGATGGGCTTCGACGAAGGCGGCCCAGGTTCGGATCTCGAGCGCGCGGCGCAATTGCTGTTCGACGGCGGGACCACGTGGGTCGCGCGCGGCGCCGACCGGCAAGCGCGCAAGGACCGTGCTCTGGGACCGATCGACGGCGCCCCGCCGGCCCAGCGCTTCGCGCAAGCGCGGGCGCGTGTGGGACTGGCGGTGCACGACGTGCCGCGCGCGTTCGGCAGGAACCGCTCGCCGATCGACACCTCCAGTCTGCTTGGCGCCGACACGCCGTTCTTCGACACCACGCGCGGGCAATACGACAGCGCGTTGATCGCCGCGCGCGACGCGCTGCTCGACTACAGCAACGAGCAATTGCCGGCCGCTGCGACGCCGGGCCGTATGCTGACGCACGCGCTGAATGCGCAGCGCCTGCAGGCCTGGACCGATGCGCGCCCTGATGTCCCGGCGAACGCCAAACCGCGCGAGCTGCAAAAGCGCCGGCCCGAATCGTTCGGCATCGGGCGGCGCGAGGCCCGCCGCATGTGGAACGACGCGCGTGCCCGCGTCGCCGGTTTGCGCGCCGAAGGCGATCAGCGCACGCAACGCAACGTCGAGCGCGCGTTGCGGATGTTCGACGATCCGCAGCGCCGCCGCCGCTTCGTGGACGACGTGACGAGCGGCGGCTTCACGCTGGCCGCGCTGGAACGCTGCATCAACGCGAGCGGGATGGCCGCCGACCACCCCGCCCGCGCGCAACCAGCGCAGCGCAATCTGCAGGCAGCGCACGAACTGCTGGGGAACCCCGGCATTCCACCGCTGCAACGCATTACGACGCACAACCTGCGCGAACAGCATCTCGCGCTGATGGCGCAGAACATTCCGGGCACGGGTTTTACGTCGTATGACGGCAATGCGCTCGGTATCGACGCGAGCGCGTGGGGCAACCTGCCTGCACGGCTGCTGGTGTCGGCGGGACCGATCGTCACAGTGCTGGGCGGGCGCGATTCGATGTATTCGATCGGCACCGCGTACGAAGGCGGACAGATGATGTTCGGCACCCGTAGCCGCGTGAACGGCGCAGTGGGTGCGCAGGGCTTCGTCGGCGCGACGCTGGACGTGGCCGGCGTCGCGGGCATGGCGGGCGCGTGGGCCGCCTCGGGCGTGGGCGGTTATCTCGCGCGCGAGGAGTCGGTCGTGCTGCGCGCGCGGCGGCTCGCGCCCACGCCGGCAACCGCCGAACTCGAAGCCGAGCACTGGCACAAGGACAGCCAGCAGATGGTCAACGCGTACTGGGACGCGGCCGAGCAGGCGCAAACACCCGACGAGTTCATGCAGGTTCTCGCCGCGGGCATTGCGGATAACGAACGGATTTCGCTGTCGTCGCAAAACAATAACGCGACCTCGGTGACGGCCACGCCGCTAACTCTGGGCGGCGTCGCGCGAGCGAACGTGCCGGGCGCGAACTCGCCCGAGCGTGTCGGCATGTATGCGGGCGTGAGCTCGGGCGTGACGCTCTACTCCGCCGCCGATCTCAAGGAGAGCGGCGCGCTCGCCAGCACGATCGGCGCCACCGCCGTGCAGGGGACGCTGAGCGCGAGCGCGGGCACGCAGTTCGCGCCGCGCGCGTTCACGCTCGCCGACGGCGCGGGCGAAGTCGGATCGGTGAGCCCGGGCGCGAAAACGCTCGCGGGCGCGGCGCTCGAAGCTACGCCGTTCGGGCGCTCTTCATTCATGTTTGCGATGCGCGATAACCGCGGGTTCGTCGCCGAATACACGATGCAGGACCGCATGTTCCGCAATGCCGACGACTGGGCCCGCTCGGTTCGCGCGAACCCGGCGTGGGTGCAGGGCATCGGCGCGCAACGGCTGCAACAGGTGATCGAGCAGACGCAGCTCGAATCGTCGGGCGAGTTTTCGTTCGGGGAACGCTGGGTTATCGCGGATGAATGCGTGCCGCGCCTGAATCAGTATCTGACGCTCTCGAATCAGCTGAGAGCGCGCCTCGACGATGCGTCGGTGCCCGCGCCGAGTCGCGCCGAGCGCGCGCTGACCGAGGCCAGGCTGCGGGTTCTCGAGCGGAAAATGCAGAGCACGTTCGAGGATCCGTCCGCCTGGCGACCGCTCGGTCTCTTCGGTCTACGCGAGGTTTCGCGCAGCAGCTCGCAAGGCTGGAAGTATGGCGTGCGCGCTTCCCACGAACAAAGCCGGATCGGCAGAAGCCTGACGTTCTGGACGCCGGTGTCGGAGCCGGAGCTTGAATCGACTGCGGCGGAAGGCGTGAGCGCGGCTACGGGCAGTTTGGCTCCGGAGATGAATCAGGCTCAGAAGCTGGCAGACGCAGGCGCTGCGGGCAGCGCGGCTGCATCAGCGGGGCCTGGCGGCGGTGTTTGAATGCGCGCGACGGTTGGTTCCCTGAGCCGCGAGCGGCTTGGGCATCCACCGTGCCGCTGCCGCGCTCGGGTTCCCCCAACTACGACGCCCGCTGCACAGAAGAGACGCCCTCGCGGCCGCCCTGCCGCGCTTCGTCTGCGATCAGCCGCTCCATGATCCGGCGTGCATGCAGCGCGCCCGCATCGATAGGCAGCATGGCTGGGCGCAGCGACCAGAAATCGCGATCGCCGATCATGCGTTGCTGCGCTTCCAGCATTGGAATGTCTTCGTCGCGAAACGGTGCGAGCAGACTCTGTGCGGTGCGGTTCACAAGCTCCGCCCCATGCGCACCGATTGCGCGCGGCAAACCGAACGCAAAAAAGTAATGCGAACTCGCGGCGGTTTCCGGCGTAAGCCAGTGCGCCGAGACGACTTCGCGCGTGGTCTCGGGCCAGCCGCTTTCGCAAACCCGCACGGCGATAGTGAGTAGCCCCGGCGGCATCCACTGCACGTCGAGTTCGCGGTCGGCGCGCTCGCCGTACAGCAGCTCGAAGCTTTGCGTGAGCATCGGCCGCAACAATTCGCCCTTCATCTCGCGATGCACTGACACGGTGTCGCCAGCCACCGTCGCGCGTACCACGCCGCTCGCCATCTGCTCGCTGCCGAGCGTGTCGGGATGCAGATACTGAAAGTGGCTGAGATCGAGAAGATTGTCGGCGCTCAACTGGTAATTCGCACGCGTGTGCAAATAACGCTCGCTCGTGAAGTGATCGCGTGGATCGAGATAGTCGAATGCGGGGAGCGGCGTGCTCAGCGCGCGCTGTGGATCGCCCGGCCAGAACCAGACCGCCCCATAGCGCTCGTGCACCGGATAGCGACGTGCCTGCGCACGCGCAGGCACGCGCCCGTCGCCATGCGGGTTCAACACACAATGCCCGTATGCGTTGAAACGCAGTCCGTGATACGGACATTCCAGCGTACCGTCGACAATGCGGCCGCGCGACAGGGGCGCAAAGCGATGTGGACAGCGGTCCGCGAGCGCGACGGCCTCGCCACCAGCAGTACGGTAAAGCACCACGGGCTCGTCTAGCAAAGTGCGCCCGAGCGGCGCATGCGCCGTGACCTCGCTGGACAGCGCGGCGACATACCAGGCATTGAGCAGATAGGGCACGGCAAGACTCCCATCGAACGCGGCGATTCAGTGCGGCGGCGTGCCCATATTAGGCACTACACAAATAAGCACACTCAACAATTCTCATAGCGGTAAATAGCAGCATTCTTGCAATTACATTCGCGTGAATCGGAAATAAATGCGAATCCCTAATACCGCGACAATGCGTATGGGAATTTGCCGACAGCTCTGCTGGCAAACCCCAAGCGGCCCACATCTGAAGCGCGCCGAAACCTTACATATAAATTACGTTACTGTAAGGTTAGCCAAGAAACCACCGTAAACACTGGATCTCCCGCGGTTCGCCACGCTTCGCATCTGTAAGGTTTGCTCCGTCCCGCATCCGCGTTATTTTTTCGAGGCCGTGCAAAAAACGTGTAATGCAGGTGGCGAACTACGAAAAACAGGTGGAAGAAAAATGTCGAATTCGTGATCTGTTTTTGAATCAGCCGATTGAATCGCGATTGCGAAACAAAACGTTACATCCTTGATGGGCCGCTCCCTCTACTGTCGAGTCATTCGAAATGCGTAATCGCTTCGACGCGCAAACGCATCGACCCACCGGTTCCACGAATAACGTTTGCCCTACGCCCGCGTAGTCTCACGGGCGCCCGGCATCGCACGGAGGAAAAATGAAACTTGCAGTGATGACCAGAAGCGCAACACTGTTCGGGTTGATCTGCCGTTGTTTCGAAGCCGACGGCGCCGTCTGCCACCGGTTCGCCGATGACGTGGCCTTCGCGCGCGCAATCTACCGCGACGAATACAGCGCGATCCTGATCGACGCGGACACGGGGCTCAATCCGCTGCGTCCCGTGCTCGCGAGGCGCGCCTGTTACGCGGACCGTCGCGCGCCGTTGATCGTGATCGGCGCGTGTCACGATCGCGAAGCCATAGCCCGTCTGTTCGACGCGGGTGCGGACGACGTGGTGCTCTCGCCAGTCGACGCGCGCGAGGTGATGCTGCGGGTACATCTCGCACTGTTGCGTGCGCAACTACAGAGCGCAGATTCCAGCGACATGCTCGAATGCGGCGTGTACCGGCTCGATCGCCGCACCTGCACGGTGCACGTGGACAGCCACGCGGTCCGGCTCACGCCGCGCGAGTTCGCGATTGCGTGGCTACTGTTCTCGCGCCGCGGCGAATATGTGAGCCGACGCCAGATTGCCGGCGCGGTGTGGAGCCGTTCGGAGGACATCATTGGCCGCACGCTCGAACAGCACATCTACAAACTGCGCAAGAAGCTCGAACTGAACGGCCCCTGGGGCGTGCATCTGCGTACGTTGTATGCGCACGGTTACCGGATCGAGATGACGGACACAGCGGATGCGGCGCTCGACGAAAGCACGCAGAGCGTGCAGACGATGGAAAGCCTGGATAGCCCGGCAAGCGTGGAAAGCACTGCGTTCGCCTCGCTGCACGGCGAGTCGCGAGCAGCGGCGGCCGTTGTCTGCATCGGACCGATGCCGCGCGCCTCCGTGCCGGCCTCGCCGCCGCGTGCCGAGGTGCATCCCGCAGATAGCGCCGTGGCACGCAATGCGCCCGCGTGGGGCGACTCGCAAGCGGCCTTCGCTGCCTCGGCGGGCGGCGTGCCGAAAACGCCGTATGCGCTGCTGAGCGCGGCCGCCCTCGCCGCGCGCACGCGCGGCAATGGGTGAGAACTTGTGAGAACAGCGCGGCGCGCCTTCAACTCCGTTGCGCGCCGCTTCTCCAACCCCTACTAACCGATGAACCACTCGCCGGCACTCGCGCGCTCAGAACTCGATAATGCGCGGCGACAGCAGAAAGAGCCGCTCCATATGGCTGCGCTGGTCGTCGCGATAGCGGAACAGCCCGCCGATCAGCGGAATCTTCGACAAACCGGGCACGCCAGTTTCGCCGTTCGTCGACGTATCGACACGATAGCCCGCAATCAGCAGGCTCTCGCCTTGGCCAACGAACGATTCGGTATTGATCGTGCTCGTCGTGATCACCGGAATGTTGTCCACCTGCTGCGATGTAATTGCGCCGTCCTCGATATGAACGTTGAGCTTGATGTCCGTTCTGCCGTTCTCTTCGACCACGAGCGGCAGCACGCGCAGCGACACGCCGGTCGACACGCTGTACAGATCCGCCGACGTGTAGCCCGACACGCGCACGAAAAAGCGCGTTTTCTGGTCCATCACGGCCTCCACATTGTTGAGCGTGGCGACTTTCGGGCTCGCGTCGATCTTCGCGAGATTGCTCTGCTGCAGCGCGTTCACGCGCGCGAGCAGATAGCGGCCCGCGTTGCCGAGCACGGCTGTCAGCGACCCGCCGAGCGGCGACGTGTTGATCACGGTCGTGCCGTCTGCAAGCGTCTGCGTGCCGAAAATCGGATCGATGTTGCCGTTATAGCCGTTCTGCTGCGTGGTGCCGTTGCCCGTCTGGATGTCGATGTGGCTGTTGTGCGCGCGCCAGTCAACGCCGATCTGCTTGAGCGCGTTGTCGTCGATTTCGATGATATGCGCCTCGATCTCGATCAGGCGCGGCCGCACGTCGAGCTTGTCGATCAGGCTCTGGTATTGCGCGAGGCGTTGCGGCACGTCGCGGATCAGCACGGAGTTGGTGCGCGGATCGGCTTCGATAACCGGCAGCGTCTGGCTGCCGCTCACCGACGTATCGGCGCCGCTGTCGCCGTCGCCGTTACTGGAGGAGCCGATCGACTGCATGCCCGGTCCACCGCCCGCCGCCATGCCGTTCAGCAATCCACCGATGCCCGGCGCCACGCCGCCGTTCGCGGCAATGCCGGCCGGCAGCGGCGGATTCACGCCGCTTTGATAACCGCCGCCGTCGGTGCTGCCGGTCACGTCGCGCATCGGCTGCAAGCGGCGCATTGTCGGTTCGCGCGCGGCGCGGTTGGCGGCCTGCTCGTAGCTGTCCGCGCCGTTGCGGCCACGCTGATCGCGCGGATGGTACATGGCAGACAGCACGTTTGCGACGCCGGACACCGTCACCGTCTTGCCGTCGATCTCGACGTTGTGATCCGCAGCCCACGCGTGATGGAGCTGGAACACGCGGATCATCGAACCCGAACGCTGCGCGGCGTTGTCGTCGAGACGGCGCGCGACTTCGGACACGAGCTGCACGTACGCTTGCGGCCCGCTGACGAGCGCGGTCCCCTGGCTCTCGTCGTAGGTGATCGGAAAGCGCGCATTCTCGATTCGCAGTTGCGTGAGCGCCGAGCGCAGGTCGGCGGCACTCGCATGATCGAGCTTGATCACGCGCCGCGTGACGGTGTTGACGTCGCTGATAGAGAGCACGCTGCCGTCGTAAAACCACACGAAGCCGAAGCTCGACGCCAGCGTGTCCAGAAAGCGCTGCGGCGGCATGTCGAAGCGACCGCTCACGCTGCCGTGCACGTCGCCCGAAATGGTTGTGGGCACACCTTGTCCAGCGGTGAAATCGCGCAGCACGTCCTTCACGTCCTGCCCTTCGGCGCTGACATGGACCACCGAGCTGCGCCAGTGAATGGCCGCGGCTTCGGCGGGCGCCGCGAGCAAGGCGGGCAATGCGAACGCAAGAGACGCTGCCAGCCGGGCAGCAAGCATGAGCGGTTTATTGTTCATGAGTTCCACGATGTCCACGATGGTCAAGGAATGGGCCGCGCGTCATGCAACGCGAGCCGGCGATGCCCAATGTATCGAAGCGTGTGAACCACATCCTCAACAAATCTGACGGTTGGCACGCATTTGAGGAGTGTTGAGAATTGGCACGGCCTGTATTGGCGCGGTCTGCATTGGCACGGCCTGTACTGGCGCGGCCTGCGCGCCGTGTCTATTTGCGCACTGCGCCGGCAATGGCGCGCAACTGCTCGCCGAGTCCGGTCAGCACGAGCTGGTCGCGCACCTGGTCGACAAAAATGCCGACAAAGAGCGCGAGCATCATCACCGTGAGCGCGCCTTTCACGGGTTGACTAAGCGTCATCAGTTCGAGCTTTTGCGCCGACTTCGCCGCAAAGCCGAACGCGAAATCGACCAGCAGCAACATCAGCATCATTGGCGCAGCGAGCTTGGCGGTGGTCTGCATCAGCGAGTCCGTTTGTTGCAGCACGAAGCTCTCGAGCACGTTCGCGGGCACGGGCGTGGCTGCCGTGAGCGGCCACCAGTGGTACGACTCGTACAGCGCGCCGAGCAGGAAGGTCATGCCGCCGAAGGTCCAGAACGCGACGCTTGCCACCTGCGCGAGCAACGTGCCGGTCGGCGTGGACTGTTCCTCACGCAGCGGGTTGGTGATTTGCACGTTGTTGTAGCCGGCCAGATCGTCGACGTAAATGCCCGCGCCTTCCGCAACCCAGAATACCGTGGATGCCGCAAATCCAAGCAACAGGCCGATGGCCGCCTCGCGCAGGCCGATCACAACCAACGTGGTGCCGCTCAGCGACGTGTATAGCGAAACCGGCTGGCCATAAGCGATGAACGAGCTGAACAGCAACACTACGCCGTTGCGCACCACGCCTTGCAGGATACCGTCCGCGGTGGGCGGAAACAGGTAAAGCACCACAAAAAGCCGCACCGAGCAGACGCCGAGCACGGTCAGCGAGCGGATCAGTGTGGCGCCGAACTGCGGTAGCGTGGTGATAGTGTCGTACATTATGGATGGCTAATCAAATCGCAAAACGTTGCCGGCTGTCATGCCGCCGTGCGCTGCGCCTGAGCAGACGAGCGCAAACGTGCGAGCGCCGCTTCTTCCGCTTCCTCGTCGCCGGCGTCGGCTGCCTCGCGCTCGAGGGCCGCGCGCAGTCCGGCCATGCGCTCGCCACACAGGTCGATGCGTCCGCGGTTTTGCGCAAGTGCGCGGGCCGCAGCGGCGAGTTGATCGGCCTTGCTGCGCAACGCTACCTCTAACGACGCGAGTTCGTTTTCCATCTGCGAGACCCGCACGGCAACAACTTCCGCATAGCGCATCGTCGCATTCAGTTCGGCCAACTGGAACGCGGTGCCGCCCGTCATCATCTGCGAGATGCGGGTGTGAAAACTGTGCAACTGGGCGCGCTCCGCATGCGTGCGCGCGAGTTGCGCGTCGTGCTGCCCGAGCGCCGCGGCGTGCGCTTCACGCGCGGCAACCAGGTCTGACTGCAGGCGGCGCTCCAGCCGTTCGCGGCGGCCAATGGTCAACTGCAGCGCGGCCATGCGTCGACGTGTCGTCTCGGGACTTTGCGTCGTCGTCATCGGTTCAGCCGGTCGCCGCTTGCGCCAGTTCAAATAACCGCGCCTCGGTGTCCTGCGGTGCGGCCATTTCGTGGGTCGCCTGATTGAAGAACGCGCGGATCGCGTCGATCTTGCGGATCGCCTCGTCGGCAAGCGGATTGCCGCCCGGCTGATATTCGCCGATCTGCAGCAGCAGCTCGACCTCGCGATGTTTGGCGAGCAGTTCGCGCAAGCGGGCCGCCGCGCGCACGTAGTCGGGCGTCATGACCTGCGGCATCACACGCGAAAGGCTTGCGAGCACGTCGATGGCCGGATACTGGTTTTTGGCGGCGATTTCGCGCGACAGGATCATGTGGCCGTCGACAATTCCGCGCACTTCCTCGGCAATCGGATCGTTGCCCGATTCGTCTTCGGCAAGCACGGTGTAGAGCGCGGTGATCGAGCCGTGCTCGCCCATCCCCGCGCGCTCCAGCAGACGCGGCAGCTCCGCGAAGATCGACGGCGGGAAACCGCGCCGCGCGGGCGGCTCGCCGGCGGCCAGGCCGATCTCGCGCTGCGCGCGCGCAAAGCGCGTGAGCGAGTCCATCATCAGCAGCACGCGCTGCCCGCGGTCGCGAAAGTGCTCGGCAATCGCGGTGGCCACATAGGCCGCCTTCGCGCGCTCGATCGACGAGCGGTCCGAGGTCGCGCATACCACGACGGAGCGCGCCATGCCCTCGGGCCCGAGGATCAGCTCGACGAACTCGCGCACCTCGCGGCCACGCTCGCCGATCAGCGCGATCACGGCCACGTCGCATTGCGCGCCGCGCGCGAACATGCCGAGCAAGGTGCTTTTGCCGACGCCCGCCGGCGCGAAGATACCCATGCGCTGCCCTTCGGCGAGCGTCATCATGCCGTCGACGACGCGCACGCCGGTGGCAAGCGGCGTGTCGATCATGCGCCGGCTCATCGGCGAAGGCGGGTTGGCGAACACCGGGCGTTGTTCGGTCGCCTCGAGCGGCCCGAGCCCGTCGATCGGCTCGCCAAGGCTGTCGATCACGCGACCGAGCAGCGTGTCGCCGACTGGCACCGTCAGCGAGCGGCCAAGCCCCACGACGCGCGTGGAGCGCGAAATGTCGGCGAGCCGCGAGAACGGCGAAAGTAGCGCGACGTCGCGGGTAAAGCCGATCACTTCCGCGTGCTGTAGCAACGCGCCGTTCGCCGCGCGCAGTTCGCACAGCTCGCCGAGCGTCACGTCGAGTCCGGCCACCTTGACTAGCGTGCCGATGACTTCGAGCACCTTGCCGGTTCGCGCGATGCTCGGCGTCGACAGGATCTCGTGTTCGATCGCGTCGGCAAGCCGCTGTGCATCGAAGAGCGGCAGCAGCGCGTCCTCCGGCTCACTCGCTTCGCGGATGCGGGGCATGGCCGCTGCGCGCGGAGAACTCATTGCCAGCCCTCGTTGTTCCAGCCGCCTGCATCCGCGAGTTCGGCGGTGTGCCGGTATGCCCTTTCCGGATCAGGCGCGAGCGACTGCATGGCTTGGTCCGCTTCGTCCGCTTCGTCCGCTTCGTCCGCTTCGTCCGCTTCGTCCGCTTCGTCCGCTTCGCCCGCTTTGTCCATTTCGCCAGCCTCGCCCGTTTCGCCCGCCGACTGCTTGAGCGCGCGCGACACCGCGAGCCGCATCGCTCGCATTTGCGTGGCGAGGCTCGCGTCGATTGCACCGAAGTCGGATTCGCACAGGCAACTGCCCGGCGCGAGCCGCTTGTCCGCGACAACCGAGAGCGGAAACGGCCGGCCGAGATCGCGCCAGCGCGCCGAGAGCCGTTCGAAGGCAATGCAAGCCTTGTCGTAGTCGACCGGACTCACGGCGACGCGCAGCCATGTCGCGCCCTCGACGATGCGGTCCACCGTCGAAAGCGCGCGCTCGAACAACTGATCGGCCTGCTGCACCTGAACGATCTGCTCGACGGCCACCGTTACGATGCTCGCAATGCGCTCGCGCATTTTCAGTTGCGCCCTGCGTTGCTCCGCGCCCGCGTCCGCGAGACGCTCCACCCAGTCGGCGAGTGCGCGCTGTTCGCCGTCGCGATAGCCGCGCGCGGCCGCCTGCTCGTAGTCGTGCAGCGCGGCCTGGCGGATCACATCGGCCTCAGCGTGGGCAGCGGCGACAATCGCCGCCGCTTCGTCGTGGGCGGCGGCAAGCGCGGCGTCGCGATCGGCGGTCAATTGCTGGTAGGCTGCGTCGATTTCGAGCAGTGCGCCGAAGGCGGCGCGCGGCACCACGTCGGCATGCGCGCCCACCTGGCCGGTGCCGCCCGGTTTGCCGCTCGATTTGCTGCTCGGTTCGCCGCTCGATTTGCCGGGCATTTCGCCGGGCGCCTCGCCGCCGCAGACTCCGTCGCCGACCGCGGGCAGCAGCCGGTCCGATCTCAGCCAAATAGCCATGCCCACTCCGGAAGCAGTTCGGGAAGTTGCGCGAAGAGAAGCGCGGTGTCACCCACATCGAGTTCCCGTGCGCTTGCGCTCGGCCACGGCGGCGGCAGATCGCGTGGCAGTGCTAGGCGCAGCAACGGACACGGGCGTGGCGAGGGTGGCGGGTGACCGTGGGTGGGGCTCGCTTTGGGAGCGTGAAAGTGGTGGTGCGCTTCGTGGGGTCCTTCTTGCAGACTTTCATGCGGACTTTCATGCGGACGGTCATGCGGACGGTCATGCGGTCCTTTGCCCGGTCCTTCGTGCGGACGGTCATGCAGTCCTTCGTGCGGATCGTCACTGGGTCCTTTGCGCGTGGCTTGCCGCTCTGCCGCGGCGAGCTTATGCGACCATGCTGTTTCCTGCATGTCTCTCGCGATCAACGCGTAGCCTTCATACGCAAGCCGCTCGTCGTCGATCTCATCGAGTGGGGGCAAATCGCCTCTCGCGACGAGGCGCGCAAGATCGGGCGCATTCGCCGATACGTGACGAGGCACCTTAGTTGGCACCTTAGTTGGCACCCTAGTTGGCACCCTAGTCGGCACCTTACTGGCCAGGTGAGTGGACAGATGAGTGGACAGATCAGCGGGCAAACGCGCCGACTCGCTGCCGGGCCCCGGGCGAGCCCACTCGGTGCCCAGCGCCGCGTGAGCCGTGCCCTGCCCGGGCTCGAACGCCAGCCGTTCGAGCGGGACCCCGATCCAGTGTGCGAGGCGGCGGCGGCTTTGCTTGTCGATCAACCGTCGGACCTCGGCGCGGCGCAACAGCAGAGCGCGCATGCGCAACACACGCAGACCGACCTCGACCGGCAACGCATCGAGCACGGCGGGGTTCGGCGCGCGCAGGCTGTCGAAGCCCGGCAACGCCACGTCCGCGGCACGCAACAGCGCCCGCGAACAGGCGGCCAACGCTGCGGCGTGCGTCTTTGCAAGCGCCTCGCGCAGCGCTTCGAAGGCGGCAGAAGCCGTGGCGGGCGGCACATCGAGCGCCGGCCCCCACCACGACGGATGCGCCCAGCGCGCGGCCTCGCTCGCATTACGCTGCCACGCGACGAGCGCCGCAGCCGTGCGCGAAAACGGAAACGCAGCGGGAGGCGCTGAACGGAACGCAGCGCCGTGCGCTGAGTGAAGCGCAGCGGCGGGCGTCGAGTGAAGCGCAGCGGCGGCCCCTGAGGAAGCCGCCGAAGGAACCGCTGCCAAAGACTCCGATGCGGGCGCAGCAGCAGACGCCGAGCCAAGCGCTGCGCCAGGCGCGGGCCCCGCTGCGGGAAACGCCGAGGCGCCCGACGCCGCAACGGCGCACAAGAACACGGTGGACGCCGCCATCACGCAGCCGACGAAGGTTTCGCCCGTCGCCATTTGCCGACGAGCGCATGGACCCGCGTATGAATCCGCGAATACAGCGAAGCCGCCGTGCGCTGCGCGGGCATGCCGCGTCGCAGCCACAAGAAGAGACTTGCGGCGCCGGCCAGAAACACCAGTGCGGCCGCGATCAGCGCGGGCAGCGGCGACGCCTGCATCGGCGCGGCTCTGGGCACATCCACCGGGTCGGCGGCCACGGCAGTTACGCTCACCGCGTCGTAGGTCAGGCCCTCCACGCTGTGCATCACGAGCGTCTTGATTTGCGGCACAAGCGCGTTGGCGTCGGAATCCGGCCGGTACTTGATGAACACCGACGCCGACGACGGCTTCATCTGCTGCGCGAGCGGATCGTTGTTCGGCAGCACGATCTGCACGCGCGCGACGATCACGCCGTCGATCTTGGAGAGCGTCGCGGACAGCTCCTGCGACAAGCCATAAATGAACCGCACACGTTCCTCGGTCGGCGTCGACACGAGGCCGTCCTTCTTGAAGAGGCTGCCCAGATCGTCGTAACGGCTGTGCGGCAGGCCGCGTTCGCGCAGCACCTGCATGGCGCGAACCAGTTGCCTGTCGTCTACTTCGAGCGTCCAGCTCTTGCCGTTGTCGACCGTGCTCTTGGACGCATCGACGCCCTGCTCCAGCAGCGCCACCACCATCTCGTTCGCGTCCTGTTCGGTGAGATTGCGGTACAGCTCCTTCTGGCAGCCCGCGACCAGAATGCAGCCGGCCAGCGCGAGCCCGAGCAGGGCCGCACGCGTCGCGTGGACGCGCGGGCCGGCTGCGGCACGCGGCGCTTGCATGGCTTTGCGCATGGCCTATTGATTCTTCATCAACGTTTCGACCGACGACTTCGACGAGTTGACCACGCCCATCTTGGCCTCCATGTCGAGCTGCGTGCTCGCGAGTTCGAGCGTCGCCTTCATTGCGGCCGCGGTCATCTCCTGCACCGACATGCTGTTCGCCTGGCTGGACAGCGCGACCACGTCGTTCACCGACCTCTGGATCTCCGCGTCCTGCGACGCCGCCATCTGCGCGATCACGTTGTTGCTCATGTCGTCGCCGCGATTGGGCGGCGCCATGCGCGGGTTCTGCATCATCGCCTTGAAGCGGTCTCCGGCCTGTTGCAGCGACGCGTCGCCGCCCGCCGCCGGCGCGGCCGCCTGCAGCGCGGCCGCAATCTGCTGGTTGGTGACAGAAAGTGCCATGGTGAGCCTCTTGCCGTGGATGGTTTCGGGCGACGCCGCAGCGCGGCATCGCCCGACCCGAAATGTGCTGAACTGATGTGCCAATGCACGTGCACTGACTTGAATGCGCTAACAAAGACACGCCGGCTCAAATGTGCTGATTCCAACGTGCTTATTCGAATGCGCTGATTCGAACACCGGGATGCGAACACGTTGATTCAAGCGTGCCGATTCAAATGCGCCGATTCAGATGCGCAAGTACCCCTGCTGTGCGAGCGCCTCGTGGTGAGCGGCCGGCGGAGGCGGCGTCGTGACGACGGGCGGCTCCTGCGGCAACTCGTCGTTGAGCGCGGTGATCGACAGCGGCACTTCGAAGGTGCCGCCGTTGCGATACACGCGGATCGCCTCGCGCAGATCGTCGCGTGCTTCCAGCGCCCGCACGAGTTGACGCGTGTCGCGATCCGGATTTTGCGCAAGGGCCTCGCTCGCCCATTGGCGCCAACCCGCATCGCCTTTTACCGAAAGACAGAACGCCAGCAGCGCCTTCGCATACGAGAAATGCGGCGCGCCCTCGATCACGCGCGAGAACACGCGGATCGCGTCATCCCAATGGCCGCGCTGCATGTAGAGCACGGCTTCCATCGTGTCGAGCTCGGCCATGCGCGGGCGCAACAGACGCAGCGCGTCGAGTGTCAGTTCGATGTCGTAGGGATCTGCTTCGAGCGTCGGAAAATTGTTGAGCAGCGCGCAGGACAGCGTGTCGATCAGACCGCCCACTATGGCCTGACTGCAGTTGAGGTAATCCGGCGTGGCGGTACTCATGGCGAGAACTCCTGCTGATGGACTGGTCGACGAAGCACTGTGGCGCGACGCCGATCGAGGCATCGGCACGCGGCGCGCAGCGATGCACCAGGATACCGTCCGGCGCGCTCGGGCACATGCGCGATACGAAGCGAGCGTGATGTATGCGAAGCGCGAGTGGCGGGGGCGGACGGTGTGGCGCACTGATGGCCGCGTGGCCTTGCCAAAACGAGGGTATGCGGTGGCCGCAGCGATACACACATGCCTCGCTATGCCGCTATCCGCTATCCGCTATCCGCTATGCCGCTATCCGCTATCCGCTATCCGCTATCCGCTATCCGCTATCCGCTATCCGCTATCCGCTATCCGCAAAGCGGCAAAGCCGCAAAGCCCCTCCCCCACCCGGCTCACCTGCTGCCGAGCCGCCTCGCTTCGCTTCCCACACGCAGGCTTCGCATTCGCTGCGCCCCCCGGCGAGCGGCCCGCTACCGTCGGGCTACGAAGGCATGGGCGTCGCGTATCAGCATCACACGCGGCGGAGCGCGGCGCATGCGGTGACGAGCGGAAGGTCATGAGCGAAGAGAAAACCGAGCAGCCCACCGACAAGCGGCTGCGCGACACGCGCAAGGACGGCGAGACGTCGAAGAGCACCGATCTGGTCGACGCCGCGACGATGGCCGCGGTGCTCGGCGTGCTCGCGTTCGCGGCAGCGCACTTTGGCGGCGCGCTGCGCTCCATTGTGAATATCGCGCTTGAATTCGTGTCGGGCAGTCACGATCAGCCGCTCATGCTCGGCAAGCTGTTCGACCTCGGCAAAGAGGCGCTGATCGTGATCGTGCCATGCGTAGGCGCCGCGGCGCTCGCCGCAGTGGCCGCCTTGATGCCGCAGGTGGGCTTTCAGATCGCGACCAAGCCGGTCGTACCCGATCTCAAGCACGTCAGCCCCGTGGACGGTGTCAAGCGGATCTTTTCGTGGCGCACGGTAATCGACCTCGTGAAGATGATCGTCAAGGCGGCCATCATCGGCGCGGTGATGTGGTTCACGATCAAGTGGATCCTGCCGTTGATCGTCGGTTCGCTTTATCAGCCGCTGCCGGAACTGTCCAGGCTGTTCTGGTCGCTGCTCGTCAAACTGTGTGCCGTCGCGGTGGCGGTATTCATCGTGATCGGAGTGGTCGACGTGAAGCTGCAACAGGTGCTGTTTCTGCGCAAGCTGAAGATGTCGAAAGACGAAGTCAAGCGCGAACGCAAGCAGATGGACGGCGACCCGAAAATCAAGGCCGAACGCAAGAAGCTCGCACGCGAGTTCGCGACCTCGGCCGCGCCCGCGCAACGCGTCGGCTTCGCGAATGCGCTGATCGTCAACCCGACGCACTATGCGGTAGCGGTCCGTTATGCGCCGGCCGAGCATCCGCTGCCGCTGGTGATCGCGCGCGGCATGGACGAAAGCGCGGCGCAACTGCGGCGCTTTGCGCGCGACGCCAATGTGCCGATCATCGGCAACCCGCCCGTCGCGCGTGCGCTTTACAAGGTTGGAATCGACGAGCCGATCCCGCAGGAACTGTTCGAAACGGTCGCTGCGATCCTGCGCTGGGTCGATGCAATCGGCGCGCGCCGAATCGAGGAGCGCGAGGACCACAACTTCGGGAGCCGCGATGTTCAAGACACTTAAGTTACCCGCTGGCGGTGAGATCGGCATTGCGTTGCTGGTGGTCGCCATCATCTCGCTGATGATTCTGCCGCTGCCGCCGTTTCTGATCGACATTCTGCTTGCCATCAACATCACGATCAGCGTGACGTTGCTGATGGTGACCATGTACGTGCCGAACGTGGTGTCGCTTTCGGTGTTTCCCTCGCTGCTGCTTTTCACCACGCTGTACCGGCTTTCGCTGAACATCGCGTCGACCAAATCGATTCTGCTGCACGCGGATGCGGGCAATATCATCGAAAGTTTCGGCGAACTGGTGGTGGGCGGCAACCTCGTGGTCGGCATGGTCGTGTTCGTAATCATCACGACGGTGCAGTTCATCGTGATCGCGAAAGGCTCGGAACGCGTGGCCGAGGTCGGCGCGCGCTTCACGCTCGACGCGTTGCCCGGCAAGCAGATGAGTATCGACGCCGATCTGCGCGCGAACCTGCTCACGCCCGAAGAGGCACGCCGCAAGCGCGCGACGCTCGCCGTCGAAAGCCAGTTGCACGGCGGCATGGACGGCGCCATGAAGTTCGTCAAGGGCGATGCGGTGGCCGGGCTCATCATCACCCTGATCAACATCATCGCGGGCATTGCAGTAGGTGTCGCGTATCACGAGATGTCGGCCGGCGAAGCGGCAAACCGTTTCTCGATTCTCTCGGTCGGCGACGCGATGGTTTCGCAGATTCCGTCGCTGCTGCTCTCGGTCGCCGCGGGCGTGATGATCACGCGTGTTTCCGACGAGCGCGACGCGCGCCCCCTCTCGCTTGGCGACGAGATCGGCCGGCAGTTGTCGGCGAGCGCCCGCGCACTCTACTTCGCGAGCTTGCTGCTGCTCGGCTTCGCCGCCGTGCCGGGCTTTCCGAGCGCGCTGTTTTTGCTGCTGGCGGCAATTCTCGCCTTCTGCGGCTACCGGCTCGGCAAGAGCAAGCCCGCGGCGACCACGCATGCCGGCGAAGCCGTCAATGCAATGCAGCGCGCCGGCTCGAAGGCCGAGACACCGGCCATCCTCACGCGTGCGCCGCAATTCACCTGTCCGCTCGGCGTGCGCATTTCGCCCGACCTGGTGGCGCGCCTGTCGACCACCGCGCTCGACCGCTCGTTCGAAACGGAACGCGCACGTCTGCAGGAATATCTCGGCTTGCCGTTTCCAGGCATCACCATGTGGACGAGCGACGCGCTACCCGCTTCGAGCTGCGAACTGCTGATGCACGACGTGCCGTACTGTGCGATCGAATTGCCGCCTGGCAAGGTGATGCTGCCCGACCCGGCGCTCACCGGCTCGCACGAGGCGGCTCGCGCCGACGCCGAAGCGCTCGCCGCGCGCGGCGACGCCCGCGCGGAAAAACGCCGGGGACTCGACGGCGGCCCCGGCCCCACGTGGTGGCTCGACGAAAAGAGCCTGCCGCCCAAACAAGCGGCGTGGCGCGCGGAGCAGGTCATCGCGCACGCGTCGGTGGCGATGCTGCGCAAGCACGCATCGCTCTTTCTCGGCATTCAGGAGGTGCAATGGATACTCGATCAGCAGAACGCCGAATATCCGGGCCTTGTCGCCGAGGTGCAGAAAGTCCTGCCGCCGCAGCGTATCGCCGACGTGCTACGGCGCCTGCTCGAAGAACAGATTCCGATTCGCAACGTCCGCAATATTCTGGAAAGCCTGGTCGTTTGGGGCGCGAAGGAAAAGGACATGCTCATGCTGACCGAATACGTGCGCGGCGACCTCGCGCGCTTTCTCGCGCATCGCGCGGCGGGCGCGGGCCGGCAATTACCCGCGGTACTGTTCGATCTTCCAGTTGAACAGCACATCCGTCAGGCGATCAAGCAGACGCCGACCGGCAACTTTCTTGCGCTGCCGCCGGACGAAGTGGGCTTTCTGATCGACCGCATTCAGTCTTTTGTTGGAGATACGCCGCGTGACGGCGTCGCGCTCGTCACCTCGATGGATATTCGCCGTTATGTGCGCCGTATGATCGAGGCGCGCCTTGGCTGGCTCGCCGTCTACTCGTATCAGGAACTGGGCGAGCACGTCGAGTTGCAGCCGCTTGGCCGCGTGACGATCTAGCCGCGGCATTCCTGCCACATTCACGCTCATGACCCTCATCGAATCGCGGCCGCTGCGCATCATTCCTGCGGATTCCGAACAGCGTCCGGCCGACGGCACTGCGCGCGCGCGGCGTTTCGATTACGCGGCGCTGGTTCGCCGCACGCGCTCGCCGCGCGCGCAGGTGTGCTCAAGCGAAGCGGCAGACGCGGCGCAGGCCGACCGTGTGGCTGGCACAGCGGGCGGCAGTAAAGACACCGCACATGAGCGCGAGTTCGACGACGGACAAGCGCGCGACTCGAGCGCCGACACGGAAGCCGCGACGGCAGGCGAAGGCGCACGCGCATCCGAAGCGGCGCTCGCCGCGCACGACGCGCTCTTGCAGCGTTTGCCGGCGGCGACGATGCCCGCCGTCGACGCCCTGTTTCGCACGCAAGGCCATTTTCTCGAACTGGCGCGCTCGCTCGCGCGCGAGGTCGCGGCCTTCTGCGCCGACCCGGCGATCGGTGAGGCCGGCAACTGGGAAGTGCGCATGGCGCTCGACGAGCGCATCCTTCCGGACACCACGCTTTATCTCTCTCTTTCGCGTTTCTGGTTGTCGCTTCGGTTCGACACGCGGGGTATCGAAACGCGCCAGTTACTCTTCGACCACAGTGCGATGCTCGAACGCGAGCTCGCTGCGCTGCTGCACGCGTGGGGCACGCCGCGCGACATCGAGCTGACGGTGTGGTGAGCGCGCCGTCCATCGTTTATCCAGGCCGACGCTGGCCGCATCCTTGAACCGACGCCGCATGGCTTATTCGACCGCCGAACTGCGAGGGATGGAGGCTGCCGCCGAACACGCGGCGACGCATGACGCAGCGCATGGCGTTGGGCAAGCCGCTCTACAGGTTAAAGAAATTGGCGATGCCGACGAGGTTCGCGAACTTGACCATATTGGCGGCGTGAGCGAAGCCGACGCCGCCAGTGGACACCGCGCCATAGCCATAGCGCGCGCGAAGCATGAGGCCACCGCCGGCACAGCCGCGCAAACCACATTGCCCCACGTATCGCCCGGCACTGCACACACCGCAATAGCCTCTACGCCTACCGCGCCGATCTCCGCTCTGCCGCTTCGCGCCGTCCAGCCGCTGGCCGCGCGCGTGGCGAGGCTCGTGTGCAACGCAGGCACTGCGCGGCGCCTCGAACGCGAACTCGCCGTCGCGGCATGGCAAGCCACGCTTGAAGCGTCATTCGACAGCAGCAGCGCCTCCTTCGAACAACCGGGCGTGCTCCATCTGGCTCACCCGGCCGGCCCGGTTTGCGTGCTGTTCGATCTGGCTGAGTACCCCGCGCTCGACATCGCCGCACTGCCCGACGGTTCGCGGCCGGCCACGCCCGGCGACACGGCGCGCGCGTTGCGCATTGCAGTCGCCGGTGTACTGCTCGAACCGCTGCTCAAGCGTCTTGAAGCGCTCGGCCTTGCAGGCATGCGCGTCACGCAGCTTGCGCGCGGCAAACCGCACGTGTTCGATAAGACGAATACGCAAGATTGCGCTGCGTTCAGCGTCACTTTCTCGCTCGACGGAACATGGCATCGCGCGCGCGTGCTGCTCACGGCGCCCGTGGTTGATGCGCTCGAAGCCCTGCAGGCCGCGCATTCGGCCCGTCATTCAGCCCGTCATGCGGCCGGTACATTCGCGGCGCACACCGCATCGCAAGTGACCGACATAGCGCCTGCGTTTGCCGATTGCATGGTGCCGGGTCGCCTGATACTCGGTGCGCGGCGCCTGCCCGTCGACACATTGCGCGCCCTCGAAGCGGGCGACGTGCTGCTGCGTTCGCTGCCCGCCAGTTTGCGCGCGCTGCTGCCGGGCAGCGGTGGCCGGCATGTCGATGAAGCCGGCGCCGCCCCCGCTGCCACGGGCCACGCCGCGCCGCTTCCGGAGCCCGCAAGCGCCACCGTGGCCTGGGGCTCGCCCGGCCTGATGCGCGTGCACGCGCAAGTCAACATGGAAGGCCGCAGGCTTTCACTCACGAAGGAGCCCATCATGACCGATGAGCTGGACCCCGTTCGCCCTGACGACCTGCTCGCCCCAGATCAACATTCGAGTCCGATCGAGATCGGCGAACTCGATCTGCCCGTCCAGTTCGAAGTCGACACGGTCGCGTTGCCGCTCTCGCAACTCTATGCGCTGCGTCCCGGCTATGTGCTCGAACTGCCGACCCCGGTTGCCGAAGCACAGCTCAAACTGGTCACGCACGGGCAGACCATTGGCTATGGCGAACTCGTGACCGTGGGCGATCATCTCGGCATTCGCATCCTGCGCATGGCGCACGGCGATGGTCCAGTTCAGTGACATAACCGGGCTGCTGATCGTCATTGTCGCGATCAGCCTGGTCCCATTCGTCGCGATGGTCGTCACCTCGTACGCGAAGATCGTCGTCGTGCTCGGCCTGTTGCGCAATGCGCTCGGCGTGCAGCAGGTGCCGCCCAACATGGTGCTCAACGGCGTGGCGATTCTCGTATCGATCTATGTGATGGCCCCGGTCGGCATGCAGGCCATGCAGTCGATGCAGGGTCAGGCGATTGCCGGCCAGCCGACCCAGGCGCTGATCCAGGTGTTCAGCGCGGCGCGCGAGCCGTTCCGCACATTCCTGCAGAAGCACACCAACGAACGCGAGAAGCGCTTTTTTATCCGCTCGGCAAACGTGGTGTGGCCCAAAGAAGCCGCGTCGAGCCTGCATGAGAACGACCTGATCGTGCTCGCGCCTGCGTTCACGCTCACCGAACTCACCGACGCCTTCAAGATCGGCTTTCTGCTTTACATTGCCTTTATCGTCATCGACCTGATCATCGCGAATGTGCTGCTCGCGATGGGTCTGAACCAGGTGACGCCGACCAACGTGGCCATTCCGTTCAAGCTGCTGCTGTTCGTCGTCATGGACGGCTGGTCCACGCTGATTCACGGCCTCGTGATGACCTATCGCTAGCGCGGCCCGCGCGCGAACCACTCGGGACAACCGGCACATGGACATCGACACGCTCGTTCGCTTCACGACTCAGGGCATGCTGCTATGCATGTACATCTCGCTGCCTATCGTGATCGTGGCCGCGCTCGTGGGGCTCGGCGTGTCGTTCCTGCAGGCGATCACGTCGATGCAGGACCAGACGCTGTCGCACGGTGTGAAGCTGATTGCGGTGACGATCGCTATCGTCATCGCCGCGCCGTTTTCCGCGGCGGCACTGCTGCACTTTGCCAACGAAATCATGCATACGGCGGTGCCGCAATGACGCGTGTCGGCAGTCACAGCCATGCCACGTCGCTCGGCGCACAGGCACAGGCGGTGCGCGAGGGTTCGCAGCAGGCCACGCTCGCGCGTTTTGCCGTGCTGTATCGCGGCACCGTTACCTTCAGCTATGCCCGCACCCAGCAGATGGCGATGCGCGGCTCGCTGCTCGCGCGCAAGCTCGCGGCGCTCAACGCGCGCAAGCGCAATGCGGCACGCCGCACAGGCATGCGGCGACCGCTCGTCGTGACTGGCAACGATGCGTATGAGCATGCCGCCGACAGCGGCCACTCCGGGCGCATTCAACGCGAAGGCGGAGGCGGTGGCCGTGGTAACGGCCAACCGCAGCATGACGGTCGTGACGGTGCCGATAGCGACGGGGGCATGCCGCGCGCGCAGATCCGCACGCGTCGTGGACACGCTGTGATTGCGCCGCCCGCGCCGGGCGCGCTGCAAAAATACGTCGCTGCACAGGCGCTCTGTTCGAATCCGGAAATGGCGCAGACGTTGCCGCGTCTGTGGTGCGACACACTGCTTGCGTTGCGCGATGAAGCCGCAGCGCGTCCGCATGCGCCGCTCGATGCGCTGCTGCACGAGCACTTCATTGATCTGCTCGCCGTGCAGCAGCAAATCAGTGCAAGCGGCGGTACAAGCGGCGGTGCGACTGCCAGTGCGAGCATGGGCGCATGGCGGCAGCGCCTGATCGAGGCATCGGGCGAACGCGAGGCAGGCGCGCAAGCCGGCGCATCGACGGAAGAAATCACCCGCGTGGGCCAGCTCAATCTGCTCATGCCGCTCCTGCTGCTCAGCTACGGCAGGCCCTCGACACCGGCCATGCGCGAGCGCGCCATGAACGTACGCATCGTGCAACGCGGCGTCGCGCTGACGGCCGCGCAACGCGGCTGACCAACGCGGCTGACCAACGCGGCCGACCAAAGCGGCTGATGAACGCGGCTGATGAACGCCGCTGACAACGCGGCCGCCCAACGCGACTGACCAAAGCGGCCGACGCAGCGCTTTGCCCTGACGGGCGCGCGCGGTTTCGCTTTCCTGGTATCTGCTTCGCATTGTGTGCCGGAAGGTCACCCGCGGCGGCTAGAGTGAGTGTCGAAGGCGTGCCGCTGCACGCCGCATCATCCTCCAACGGGCCTTTCATGACGAAGCTGCTGCGTATCCTGACTGGCGTGCATGCCGGCGCGGAACTGCGTCTCAGCGCCGGCATTCACCGGATCGGCGCGGACGACGACGCCGATATCCGCATCTCCGACTGGCGCGGCGACGACGTGTCGCTCGTCGTCGATGCAAGCGGCGTGGTGAGTGCGCGCCGCATGCAGCCGGTCGTCGCGCTCGCGGAGGGCGACCCGGACACCGCACCGAAAACCGTCCCGGATACCGACGCACACAGCAGCACACGCATTCGCGCAAACGAAGGTCACGACGGCGAGCAGGGAGCGCGCCACGCAGCGCAAAGCGACGAGGAGCCCGGCACCGTCATCCTGCTCGAGTTCGTGCCGATGCAGTTCGGCGATACCGTCATCTGTATCGGCTCGGACGACGCCGCGTGGCCAAGCGATCTGGACCTGCTCTCCACGCTGCTCGTGAAGCCGGACCAGACGCGGCGCGCCGCCGAGCGCTCGCGCCGCCGCAAAATGACAGGCGTCGTCTCCGCTTGCGCAATGCTGGGTGCGGTACTGGTGATCGGCTCGGTCATGCTGACGACGGCCGTGAGCCGTGCCGCGTTGCCGCGCGACGCGGGCGACCTCGCGCAGCGTGTCAATCTCGAACTGGCCGCCGCACACATGAAGGAACTGCATGCGCACGTGCGCGGGTCGACGGTAACCGTAAGCGGTATGGTGGCGACAGCCGACGAAGACACGCAAGTGCGCAAGATGCTGATGCGCATCTCGCCGGACCGTATCGTGCGCCACTATGACATCGCGCAGAACGACGTGCGCAACATCGCCGATTCGCTCGCGATGCAGGGGCTGAAGGTGACGTATGCGGGGCGCGGAGTCTTCGAGATCAGCGGCAAGGCCGCCAATCCGCGCGACGTCGAGGCGGCCGTTGCGCGAATGCGCCACGATCTCAGCGACAACGTGAAGAACGTGCGTGTGAACGTCGCGCAGGCGGAAGACGCGTTGCCGTCGGCGCCCTCGTTCTCTTTCCTGATGGCTTCTGACGACGTGCGCTACGGTCAAACGCCCGACGGCGTCAAGCATATCTACACCGTGCCGGAAGACCCGGCTTCGTCGGCGGCGATCGCGGCCGCGGCGAATGGTCTTGCCGGCTCCAGTGCGAACGGCGCGGCAAACTACGCTGCGAGCAATGCCTCAAACAACGCTGCCAATAACGCGGCAAACAGCGCGCCAAACAACGCCGCAAACGGCGCGGCAAATCTTGCAGCCAACAGCGCAGCCACTCCCGACACGAGCGCGACGGACAGTGCCGGCGAAGGGCCCGGCGTGCATTCCCTCACGCCCGCACCGTCGGACGGCCTGGGCCTGGTCCGCAGCGGCGCCGCGCGCGGCGTGATGCAGCCCGTCGAGGACATTCCCGCGACGCCGCCCTCGCCCGCGACGCGAGCCGCGAACACCACCGCTTATCTGCCGCTACCGAAGTGAGGTTTCCCATGACGCAGACATCGACCATTTACGCACCGCTCGAAGCGTGCGCCGCCGACTTCAACGATCTGCAGAAGACGCTCGCCGATCCCGCCGGCGGGCCGCGTCTTGCCGCGATACGCGAGGCGCTGGAAGCGACCGCGAAAAACGTCGGCGAAGCACATGGCGCAACCGAGTTGGACCGCAACGATCTGGCGAAGCTGTATCGCGGCCTGCTTGCCGCCGGCCGCATCGTCGGTCAGCTCGCGGACAAACGCGGCGCGGCCTGAGGGCGCGCCACCGGCGTGAGCGCCGGGCACGAGGCTCGCCCTGTGCGGCGGCGGCTGGCTGTCACACAGGGCAGCATTTCTTTTTAACCGGAAAACGAGGAGGTCTTATGTCTATCGGTCCAGCAATGGGTGCGATCACCGGCATGGCCGCGCAAGGCAGCACGGCGGCCATCGGCGCGGCGCAGGCCACGCTGCAGATGTCGCTGGCGGGCGCGGTGGCCAACACCATGAAAACCGCGGGTCAGACGATCCAGGGCGGCACTGGGCACTAGCGCGCAAGCTTCGCAGTCCGGCGCGTGCCGGTTCGCGAGGACCGGCAGCGCCGCGAGGCCTACCCGTTGGGTCTGCGGCAGGCCGCTGGTTGCCGGGCTGCGTCACGTCTTGCCGGCCGGTTCGCGGTTCTCCGCGCGCCGGCTTCTTGCGTCGTCCGTATGATCCTTTGTGAGTTGCGCGGGCCTTTTACTTGGACACCCACGATAGTTCGGATCGCTATGCATCGCTCGTGCGCGACCTGTGCGCGACGGTCGGCCTCGCGGACGCCGAGCACGTGTTGCGCACGCGCTCCGTCGAAGTGGAAGGGTTCGACGTGCGGCTCGAACACTTCGAGAACGATCTGGACGCGCTGTACGCCAACTTTCATTACGGCACGGTAACGGCTGGCCGCACGCTCGTCGTGTTCCGGCTGATGCTCGAGGCCAATCTGCTGATCTACGCGCAGGACCAGGCGCAACTGGGACTCGACACCGACACCGGCGGAATCGTGCTGGTGCTGCGCGTGCCCATGACGCACGACGTCGACGGCGCCGCGCTTGCCGATCTGCTCGCGCATTACGCCGAGCATGGCCGCTATTGGCGCAAGAGCATTATCGAGTCGACGGATGAGATGTTCGAAGGGATCGTCGCCGGCGAGTTTACCTGGCTGCGGGCGTGAAGTGAGGTGGGCGCGAAAGGCGGCTTCAATGGCGGGTTCAGTGGCAGACGTTCACAGTCAGGCCCGAGCCGCGTGGCCCTTTAGACAGCGGCTCTGAGGCGCTGCGGTGCCGCAGCGCCTCGGTCAGCTCAGGTCGCGCCATGAATGACCTGGCCAACGTGCTTGGTGAATTCGACCAGCGCCTGAAGATTCGCGAGCAGCTGGCTCGCCGCCGCTGCATCGAAGGGGCTGTCTGTGACTGGCGGTGTCCCGGTGAATTGCGTTCGCACGGGCTCAACGGGCCGAAGGGGCAACGTGCGCGCCCATGACGACGCGACGTCGTCGCGCGCGTGCGCGGCGCCCGGCTTGATCACCACGACGCTCGACCTGCGCAGAACCGGCAGCCTGTCGGCGTCCTTGCGCGACAGGCTGAATCTGACAGGGCCTTGGGGCGGTGGGATGTCGCGCAGCGGCGCGAGTTCCGCCGCGAGCTTCACGCTCGTCGGCACGAGCGCCGCGCGCCCGGCAGCTTTGCCGTGCGTCGTGTGGTTGTGCGTGCCTTCGATGCCGCCGACGCTCGTCGCCGGCCCCGCGGCAATTGCCTTGCTGTTCACGGTTGCTGTCTCCCAGGTTCGGCGCGGCAAACCGACGTGTGCCGCCATCGACGCACCTTAGCGCCCGCTGGCGCGCGGCGTTTCCCGTCGCGCGAAATGGCGTGAGGCGAAGCGAAGCGCGAGCGCATGCTGTCCGCAAAATCTTCGCTGCATCGGGTTGCGATGTTTGCGTCGATGCGTGTTCGCTGGGGTAAGGACGGCTTTTGGCAGTCGCAGGGGCATCACAGCGATTGCGACAGCGACAGCGACAGCAATAGCGACAGCAACACCACACCTGCGCGCCTCGGCAATCGCGTTAAAGGCCATGCATGCGCCGGCGTTGTCCAACACCTTCGCATTGGCGCGTGCGCCTTCGCTCCGGCCGCTGCGCGTTGCGCCCGTGCATCGACAATCGCATCACATGCCGTGCGTAGAGGTTGCCAATGTCGCCATTCCGCTTTCCTGCCCTGATCGAATCCGCGGACCTGTTGATGCGGCCGCCCGAGCCGCGCGACGCCGAAGCGCTGTTCGACGAAATGCTCGGCGACCCCGAGACGACGCGCCACCTCAGTTTCCGGCGCCACACGCAGTTGGACGAAACCCTCGCGTTTATCGACGATTCCGTGCAAGGCTGGCGCAGCGGCGAACTGATCCGCTGGGTTCTCGAAGACCGCGCGAGCGGCCGCCTCACCGGCATGATCGAACTGCGGCCGCATCCGCCGCGCGTCGAAGTCGGCGTAATGATCAGCCGGCGCGGCGGTGCGCGTCGCCGCCGTGCGGGGCTGCGTGCGCTGCGCAAGCTGCTTGCATGGATGCTCGCGCAGCCGCCGATTCTGCGCATTTATGCGTATTGCGCCGTGGATGGAGACGCGCACAGCAGCATGGAAAAGCTCGGCTTCACGCTCGAAGCGAAGCTGACCAATTACGAGTGCCGGCCGAATCTCGGCGTGCTCGCCGGCGACAGCTATCTCTACGCGATGACGCGCCCATTGCAGGCGCCCGACGACACGCCCGCGACACGCTGGCTCGCCGAGTACGCAGCGCTCGATGCCGACTTCGAGCCGGGCGGCACCGACACTGGCCCGGACGCGCTTGCGCTCGCGCATGGCCACGCGCAGGACCCGCAAATCGCCGATTCGTAAATCGACGCCGCGCTTCGCATCGCGCGGCGCTGCATCAATCCGGCTGTCACATTGCGAGGACATAGTGCAACGCGGTCTACTTCTGCCGCGTCGACATGTTCCGCTATCGTCCGCTCGATGTTTCGTCCACCGACAGTCTGCTGGACAACGCGCCCGGCGCGGGGCCACAGCAGGAAGCGCCCGCGCCGGTGCAGCCGATACAGCGGCGCATGCCAGGGTGGTTTCGCGCTTCGCTCGCGCGGCCGGCGCGAATCGTCGGCGCGCGGCGCGTCGAGTTGAGCACGGCGCTGTTTCAGCACAGCACGCATGGCAGCGCGTCCGGGCCCGAGCATCACGTGCCGGGCGAGCGCCGCTTTCCGCCGGCCGACACCGCGCGGCATGCGCGGCGCGAAACCGGTCCGCTCGCGGACACGGGACTGTTGGCCGCGCGCGCCGCGTCGGCGTCGAGTGCGCGTGGGGCCCAGGTGGTGTTCCGGTCCGAGTCGGAGTCTGGCGGCGACGCGCAAGGCCTGTCGGCTGCGCATGAAAGCGGTGAACAGCAGGCAGCGGCATCGCAGGAGCTGTGCTTCGAAGCTGTCGTGACGCGAGCGGGTCTCACGGCCTATGTGCAGCGGCGCTTCAATGTCCCCGCCGATGTCTCCGCCGAAACGCAGCGGTCATTCAATGCCCACGCCGATCTCTCCGCCGAGGGGGAGCGGCCATTCAACGACCCCGCTGATCTCGCCGCCGATGCGCAGCGGGCATTCACTGTCGCCGCTGATCTCGCCGCCGAAACGCAGCGGCCATTCAATGCCCGCGCCGATCTCTCCGCCGATGCGCAGCGGCCATTCAACGACCCCGCCGATCTCTCCGCCGATGCACAGCGGCCATTCAATGTCCGCGTCGATCAGACCATCGACGGGGCAGCCCTCGCCGACCGTCTGTACCGACTATGCGCCACTGCTGGACGCATGGACACTGCTGCGCCGCCCGGCAACAACGCCACGCATGCCGACGCCACACATGCTGACGACGCCCAAGCCGACGACGCCCAGGTAGCGCTGCGCGGCGCATTGCTGGCCGACGCGCTCGCCCGCGCAGGCGCGGCCGATTGCCGGTCAGCGCATCTGACGATCGAGCGCATCGGCATGCTCGACTTCGCCGCACCGCATCGACGTCGCTCGGAGAGCGGTGCCGAACGCGAGGCGTGGCGCGCGGCGCGTGTGCTCGCGCGCTCCGGCGAAGGCCGCGAGATACTTGCAGCATTGCGCGCTGCGACGCTCAACCCGTACCGCGATGAGTTGCAGCGCTTTGCCATCGAGGTCCTCCTCACCAGCGCCAATGCACTGGAGCCGGTTGCAATCGACGACGACCCGCTCGCCGCCAGCGACCCGGCGCCCGGCGCGCTCGCCGCGCGCATGAGCGGAACGCCCGCAGCAGACACGGCCAGGACTGGCGAGCAACTTGCGGTTCCTGCGAGACAGCCGGGCGGAAATGTGGCAGCCGACAGGAACAAGACCGACGCAAACTCCGAGGCCCACCCGAACCAGACGGACGCAAACCCGCCGGCCCACACGACCCACACCGGAGAAAACCCGGCGCTTGCCATCCGCACACCCAACCAAGCCGCCGCCCCGCTCCCCGCCCGCGCCTTCAATGCCGCCTCCACCCTGTTGGCACTCGGACGCGACGCGTTGAGCGCCGATCAGCACGGCGCGCTGTTCGCGTGGCGCCAGTCGTTCAGCGAAGACAGCCGCCACAGCGAGCTCTCGCAAACAAGACAACGCCTTGCCCGCTTCGTCGGCAACACCATCCCGCGCGTCGGCGAAAAGCGCTGGAAGACCTTGTTGCCGCGCATGTTCCGCGGCCGGCACGGCTCGCCGCTGTCGGCGCTGCGCCTGGGCACGCAGGGCGTGCCGCGCAAGACCATCGCCGCCGAACAGGCGAAGGTGCGCAAGCACCTGCAAGCGGCGCTACCGCAGTTGCTGCAAAGCCCGGCGATGAGCCCGCGTGCCGCGCTTGCTCACGCGCGGCCCGAGGCGTCGCTCGCGGAACTCGCCGGGCTTTGTGTGTGGCTGGAACGCGGCGGCTTTGCGCCCGGCCGCCTGGACGACGACGCGCTGCGAGCGATCGCCCAGCGCGCGCATGCGCTGTGCGAAGAAGCGCTGCTGCCCCGGTCTGCCGGCGCGGATGGCGCAGCCGCCGCAGGACACGTCGACGCGCCGCGGCGGGTGCGCGCACGAGCCCGCGAGGCCGCCGCCAACTGGCTCGCGATGACGCCGCAGCAACTCGCACGCACGCGAGCGTTTCGCTCGATTGCGAAACGGCCGTTCACCGTCGAGCGGCTCGCCGTGTGGGGCGAAGTCGCCGGCCTGCCTCACGACGCGCCTTTCTGGCACACGGTGAACGAACTGCGCACGGCCACACGGCACGAGCAGGACGCGCGCGCCGCCAACAATGTCGACGACGTGCGCGAGACGCTGCTCGACGTGGCCGCGAACCTGCAATCGGGGCAGCGTCTGCGGCTCACGGACGGCGGCAGGCAAGGCATCAGCACGCGCGGCCTGAACCTGACCGTGGAAACCGTCCTGCGCGGCCACGGCGTGCCGGTTTCGCCGCGCCTCGATTTGCGCGCGTCGCGCACGCGAGAGGCGGTGGTGGACATCAGCCGCTCGACGCATGGCGCGGCCATTTTCATCGGCACCGCCAGGTCGAGCATGCGCCACGTCGGCGCGGGACTCCTCGTCGGCTATGACGTGAGCACAGCATTGACAGCGCTGCGCGCGGGCCTCGTGGCGAACGCCACGCTGCATGCGCGGGAACTGAGCGAGCCGCGCGGCGTCACGCTGCGCGTCGCACGCCGGCCATTGCCCGACGGCAGCGGCTACGACGACGCAGCGCTGCGCGCGAAGCTTGCGGGCGTCGTCGAGCATCTGTTCGACGAATCGGCCGGAGCGCACGGCGACGGGCCCGAGAATGTCTGGAACCGCCTTGCGTCACGCTACTGGGACGACCCGGATGTGTCGGTCAGCTGGACGGACGCGCACACGCTGGTCCGGCGACGCGGCGTCACCCTGGACGCGAACGCCACGGTCAAGGTAGCGAGCTTTGGCGGCGAAACGCTCGTGGACCCACACAGCGGCGAGCGTGCGCGTCCGTTGTCGGTGCGCACCGGGCCGTCGGCGGGCGGCGGCTGGCAGCGCTCGCGCCAGAGCGCGGAAGTGGTCGAGCGCAGCGGGCGCGTGCAGGTCGAGGAGCACCGCGTCGGCGTAGGCAGTCACTGGCAGTTGCGCGGCGGCATCGCGCCGGGCTTTTCTCATCCGCTGGATGCCGAAGGCCGCCACACCGTGGGGCTCTTTTCGATCGACGCGCCTGCCGCGACCGTGGCGCTGCGCGAACGCAACCGCTCGGCCAAGCTGTTGCTCGTGCGCGAGGACGGTCGCCTCAATCATCGCGGGTCCATTCTCGACATCGAGTATCAGGACGCACGCACCTACACGCGCGCCGTCGACGCGGCGCGCGGCGAACTGATTGCGCTCTTTGCCGCCGAGGCCGTCGCGCGGCGCCAGCGCAACGAGGCAGCGGGCTCGCGGCGGCGGACGCCCGCGGGGCGTGACGAGCATCGCGCGGCTGATGTTGTGCATGCGCCTGATGCACCTCATGCACCTCATGCACCTCATGCACCTCATGCACCTCATGCACCTCATGCACCTCATGCACCGAATGCAGCAAATGCAGCAAATGCACCCCATGCACCCCATGCACCCACCCCCGAGGCGCAAGCCGCCGAGCGCATCGACGAGCATCTGGCGAACGTGCGCAGAAACCAGCGCCCCAATCTGACCTATGTGCAGCGCTACCGGCTGCGCCGGCACGCAGCGCTGCTGCTCGACGCCAATCACGCAGCGCTCGCTCAGGCTGGCGGCGACCCAAGGCTTCAGGCACAGATCGCGCAGAGCAACGCGCGCATTCTCGACGACCCGGCTACATGGATGGCTACGGAGCTGAAGGTAAAAGAGCGTAACGCGAGCGCCCGCAGCTTCGGGCCAAACGTGATGCTGCAACTGACGACGCGCACCGGCGCGCTCGGCGATCGCGAGATCGTGACCGAGGGCGTGCCGTTCGCCGTGCTCGAAACGCTGGATCGGTAAGACGTTGCGCGCTTCGTGCGCGTGGTGCAGGGTTCGCATGATCGAGCGCCGGTCCGCCGCCAACAAACGACAATCGACTGATTGAGCCGTTCGGCGGCACAGGAGGAATCATGTCGACTCCGGTTGGCGGTAGTGCGCAAGCACCCGATCCGCGCATCGAGTACGGGCAATATGGTCGGCCAGACCCTGACGACGGCCGTTCGTCGCCCGGTGCGCGGCGTGCGGGCGGGGCTCAGGCCCAGCCGGGCTCACATTCGCCGATTGACGGTCTGCCGCGCGCGGAAAGCGGTCGGGCCGCAGGTGGCGCGCACAGGGTGCAATGGGGGGTGAGCGCGAATGGCGGTTCTGATAGCGCCGGAGGGCCGGCTACCGCTGGCGGGCCATTTCCCGGCGGGCCCGGCCCATACAAATCCGGCGCGGCCGGACAGCCGCACCCTGCGCAGCCGCCCCATCCGCCCCATCCGCCCTATCCACCTCATGCGTCCTATGCGCCTCATCCACCGAACGCGCAGAACTACCAGGGACCTGGGCCAGGCCTGATGCAGTCGTGGCAAAGCAACCCGAACGCAAAGCGATGGGCGGTGGTCGCGGGCCTGATGACGATACCGTCGGTACTGTCGCTCGGCATGATGGGCGGCGGCATGTCGTTCGGTGCGATGAGTGCAATCTTCGGCCTGAGTTCGATCGCGGAAATGGGTCTGCTCGGCATGCTGCTGTTTCGTGGCAGCCGCGGCGCCGGCCAGTTCGCCGGGCGTTGGGCTCAACCGGGGCAGCAGCCCGGCCCGTACGCGCCGCCGTGGCAAGCAGGACCACAGGCGCCTTATGCCGGCGCGCCTGGCCAGGCGCCGTTTGCGCCGCCCTTTGCGCCGCCGTTTCCGCCACCGTCTGCCGGGCCGACGGGTTGGCAAGCCACGGGTTGGCAATCCGCGAGTTGGCAATCCAATCCGGCAGCGCAAGCCTCGCCTCCCGCGGGGACCCAACCCGGCTCATGGCGACAGCCGAACCCGGCATCGCCATTCGGGTGGGGGCCGCCGTTCGCGCCGCAGCCATCGGCGTACCCCGTTGCGCCGCCTCCATCGACCACAGGCGCCGGATGGGCGCAACAGCCCGCTGCCAACGGCGANCCGCCGGCAGCGCGCCCNCCGGCTCCGCCCCGGCCGGCTTCGCCGCCTGCGGGATGGTCTACCGTCAGTGACGACAGCGGCTCCGGCGCCCGTCGTTCGCGCGGATGGCCGGCCGGACCCGCGGGGAGCAGCGACGAGGGGCGTCGTTGAGCCCGCTGCCCCGCTTCGCCTCCCCGCAAACCGCTTCGCGCCTGCAAGCTTCCTGCATGGACGGATTTTTACGCTCGATCGGGTCAACCCCAATCG
>NZ_AWZV01000032.1 GCF_000472545.1 Burkholderia sp. WSM2232
CTGGACGGCGACGAGGCAGTTATCTCCTTCCGGGATGGGGATCCCGACAAGCCTGAAATCACTGCGTTCCACCATCACAGCCAGGCGCGCGATCTGGTCNCCAGCGACCGNCGCTGGCTGTCGCGCAACGTCATCCGTACCCAGAGCAACAACAAGCTGCGCATGGAGGACTGGGCAGGCCAGGAAGGTATCAAGCTCAGCACCGAGCACTCAGGCAAGAGCCAGTTGAACCTGGGCTATCTCGTCAACAGCAGGCTCGAATACCGGGGGGCGGGTTTTGAGCTCAGGTCGTCGGGCTGGGGTGTGCTTCGTGCAGGCAAGGGCGTCATGGTCACGACCTACGACCGTCCCGCCTCAACCGGCAGCCAGCTCGACATGCAGGAGACCATCGCACAGCTCGAAAGCGCACTAGCAATGGCAAAGGCGCTGGCCGCGTCTACCAGCAGTGCGAAGGCCGACCCTGCCGACACCGGCGCACAGCAACAGATGAGGGAGGAGCTGGACGGCCTCAAAAAGGCCGGGCTACTGGCTAGCACGCCAGCGTCCGCAGCAATCGTCGCGGGCGGTGGCGTGCAGGTCTCGGCGCAGCAGACCATCAGTGCCGTGGCCGGGAAGAATGCCGACTGGAGCGTGCTGAAACAGTTCACGGTTGCGGCCGGCGAAAAAATATCGCTGTTCGCGCGCAAGCTCGGAGTCAAAATTTTTGCTGCCAAAGGTCCGATCGAGCTTCAGGCGCAAGGTGGGCCGATGTCGCTCACGGCCGCGAACGATGTCGACATTGCCAGCGTCAACGGCAAGCTCAATCTGGCTGCAGCCAGGGAGATCACGCTCGAATGCGGCGGCGCATTCATCCACGTGAAGGACGGCAGCATAACGCTTGGTGGTCCATTGGACCTCTTCATTAAGACCATTACGATCCAGAAGAAGGGCAAGGCGTCAATAAACACCCCGATGCCATCCTTGCCCCAGCCAATGGCGGCGCAGTGTGTGTTGCGCGAGAGCCAGTCGGGTGTGCCTTTCGCACGGATGACGGTGTGATGAACGACTACTTTGATGACGATTGTCTCGAAGTCCACAATGCGTTGCTGGAACGCTTTCGCGCGAAGCGTCGGGAATTGCATGAGGCGGCAAAGAGCGTCCATTTGTATGCGCTACTTGACCAGGGTGCATTGACAGCGGCAGAAAGACGGGCAGTCGGGGACCTGAAGGGTTTGCGCGCGGTATCGCTGTATGCGGGTTCCGGCCTTGACAGCCTGGAGGCGGTGGGGCCAGTGCTGCTAGCCATGCCGGACGTACGCAACATTGAGCCGCTGACCCACTTCAGTTCCGCGGATGATGATCCCGCTGCGGACCGGTTCCTGCGGCTGCTCTCATTGGCTGAGGGCCATGTCGCACGTGTGACATGGCTTTGGTCGCCTCACGATCCGTGTGCGCTCGTGGAGCATCTGCAAACATTGCTCCATGCGCGTCTTGCGGCGGACGACGAAGACGCCTGGTTCTTCTTCTATTACCCGTCGCATCTGAGGGTGCATCATGAACAGCTACCCGAAGCCACGCGGCGGTACATGTTCGGCCCGGTCCATGCATGGTGGATGCTCGACTGGCACGGCGAGCTGGTCGAGCTGGCAGGCGAAGGTTTGCCCGTGCCGCGCGCTTGGGACGTTCTGCCCGTTCCGGCAGATGTGGCCGCTGCGTTGCAACGCGCCGCAATGCCTGCCCAGGTGCATGCGTGGCTCCAACAGACGCGAATGAACCAGCCCGGAGCGCTTAGCTACAACCGGCAATTGATGGAAATCGCGCCGCTGGTGGAGCGGGCGCAGCGCCACGGGCTGAACCGACTGGCGGATCTTGCGGCGTTCGTCGCCTACGGGCTGCGTTACCGAGTGGACTACGACAAGCAGCCGCAGATTGCGCTGGCGCTGGCCGACACCGCTTCACGAGGTGACTCACTTGTGCTTGCCTACCAGCGCGTGGAGGCGGACATATGGCGGGAACTGGCGCGGAGTGCAGAGGAGCGCGTGCAGGCGCGGGCAGAACGTGAGCGCGGCGACAAGCTGAAGCACGTGGAGCACATTCGCCTAAGCGTGCGAGTCGTCAATGCGAGTGGCAAGCGGCTTGAGTTCGTGTATTTCGTCCGGGACGGAAAATGTAGAGATGACCGCCAGTACATTGGCTCGGTCCCAGTGGAGCTATCGGAGGACGTGGTGGTACGGAAAGACGATTTGCTGTCGCCTCTGCCGGGAGCGAGGCTGGTGCTGAGTTGGGACGAAATAGCGTTCCTGCCCAATGGAACGGGCTATAGAACGCCTTGTGAGCGCGAGGTCATCATCGAAGGCGAAGTGCCGCTTGATGAGAACTCCGGTGTACTGGAAATCAGGTTCGAAAAAGACAGACAGAGGGTGGTCATGCACCGGGACACGAGCCCATGGCGCGACGTGGCGAGAAGCAGCTCATGGCAGCGGTGAGAAAGGCGGCAAAGGCGTTCGCGTTGTTGATGATCATAAGCGGCTGCGCAGCGCGAGATCGGGCAGGTCATCATGACGTGGGTGTCAGCGCGGCCAACTATACAGAAAACTTCATTACCGATTTCTATCTGAGTTCATCAGAGAGTGGGAGTGGCCGCTTTGCGGGAACGTCGATAAAAGAATTTTCAAGAGGTGGGACGGGTGGGGGCGTGTGTTGCTTCTCGCTTGCCAAGCCAGGACACGCGGTTCGCATTGAATGGTATACGGGTCAACGTAATGATCGTGAGTCACGCTGGGTGCGGCATTCCGCAGTCGTACAGGCAACAGGTGCCACGTCAGACGATCCGGACTCAAACATTACTCTGATTGTTCGTTTTTTCCCGGAAGACAAGGTGGAAGTCGAGTACGTCGCACAAGAAGAAAAACCAGCCAGCAGTAGGAATCCTCGTTTTGATTCGATTTTTACAGGGCGACGAGTCATGCGGCATGTTGGGGAATAGGGATGAGCGAGCGAAATATTAGTGGAGTGATGCAGGACTTGTTATCGGGCGGCCATGAAACGTCCGCGCAGACGTTCGAGACGATGATCGAACTATACGACGGAGAACTTCGCCTGTTTGCGACTTGCAAGCAGTATAAGGTATGCATGCATCCGGCCGAGCGCGCATGGCGCGACGCGGGGAGGAGCAGCACATGGCGGCGGTGAGAAAAGCGATAGCCACCTTCGGTCTGCTGATCACAATTTGCGGATGTTCGGCTTGGAGCCAGCAGGGATATGTAAAGGTTAGAGATGTGTCGGCGAACTACACCGAAACGTATATTGATTATCGCTTTTACGATACCAAAGGGCGAAACCTGGGTTTGGGCGGCAGGGCGAATCCGTTCAGCAAAAATGGGCAGGGAGGGGGTACCTGCTGCGCTCTACTGCCGGGGCCCGGGCAGACTGTGCGCGTAGTATGGGACGAGGAAGTGGCTGGTGAGAATCAAAGCAAAAATCTTCAATATTCACGAGACGTCGTGGTGCGCGGTTCTTCGCCCCTGCCTGGAAATTCGTATAACTACGTAATTACGCGATTCTTTCCGAAGCAGCAGGTGGAAGTGGAATTTGTATCTGAATCGATGGGAGGCGGTCGAAGCCCAAGACTCGACCAGATCTTTTACGGTCGAAGTGTGATGCGTCAGATAGGGGAATAAGGGCCCGCAGAAATGGCAACAACGATGTAATGCAGGACTGGTCAACGGAGATACATGTGGCATTCCAGCAGTGCGGTCTTCACGCCCCATCAACTAGAGGCCGAGTTCGTCTCCGAGCCCGTCAGTGGCCCCCGTAACCCTCGCCGTGACCGGATCTTCCCCGGTGACCACGTGATGCGTCAGATCGGAGAATAACAACGACGAGACAGAGCTATGACGATCCGGTGTATGACTGCTTCATAACTACGATGGAACATTCCGGCAGACGATCCGGGCGGCGACGGAACTGTAATGGCGAGGGATTCCGGCCTGCGTAAGACTTGTGAACGGCAGTGGGCCATGCACCACGACCTGAGCGGATTTCCAGACGTTTTTGCAGGCCCATGTGTCATGCGGCATTTTTGTGAATAGGAACCGGCGGAAAAACAATAACGGATCGCGCCGGATTGGCACTCAAACAGCCATGAAACGTGTGAGCCGAGAAACGGAAGGAAAAGGTATGGAAGGGCTTAAAAAAGCGGCGGCAGTGCTGGCGCTAGTTGCGGTAATTACCGGCTGTTCTGCATGGGGGCAGCGAGGATATGTTGATGCCAGTGTACGCACAGCCAACTACACGGAAATGTACGTGGACTACAGGTTTTACGATACGGAAGGGCGCAACCTGGGTCTAGGAGGGAGCGCTAATCCATTCAGCAAAGGCGGGACAGGAGGGAGTTCATGCTGCGCTATGCTGCCCGGACCGGGACGGACAGTGCGAGTCGTATGGGACGAAGAAACGCCCGGCCACAACGAAGGGAAGACCTATCACTATTCGCGCGACGTGGTGGTGATTGGATCACAGCCTCTTGCTGGCAGCTCATATAACTATGTAATCACGCGGTTCTTTCCCGGGCAGCAGATAGAGGTCGAATTGGTGTCTGTACCGGTGGAAAGTCTGGGCCACGGCTCTGCAAGTCCTAGACTCGATCAGCTCTTCTACGGTCGGAGCGTTATGCGTCGCTTGGGAGAGTGAAAACCACCGGAAAATTAGCGGCGAACTGATACAGACCCATTTCATGGGCGGTCGTGAAACGTCCGAGCGGACGTAAGGGATTCAACGAGTATGAGAGGACCGAAAACGGCGGTGGCGGCGCTTGCGTTGCTGGCATTGACTAGTGGCTGTTCCCCGTTGGGACGCCAGGAAACCGTCAACGTGACAGCAGTTACAGCAAACTATACCGAAACGTATGTTGACTACACGTTTTACGACATAAACGGTAGAAGCCTGGGACTTGGTGGGAGTGCTAATCCATTTAGCAAGGGAGGGACGGGAGGGGTCGAATGTTGTACTCAGTTGCCAGGGTATGGAAAAACCGTGCGTGTGGCGTGGGATGAAGAAACAGGCGGTAGCAATGACAGCGAGACCGCGCACTATGCGCGTGACGTAGTGGTAACTGGCTCACGGCCTGTTCCAGGAGATTCGTACAACTATGTAATCACGCGGTTCTTTCCGGGCCAGCAGATAGAAGTTGAGTTGGTTTCAGAAGCAAAGGGAAGCGGTCGAAGCCTGAGACTTGACCAGCTTTTCTATGGCCGGAGGGTCATGCGTCACTTGGGAGAATAAACAATGAAAGATAAGAACGGGCAAGCACTGATGCAGGACTGGTTCACGGACAGCCACGAGACTTTCGAGCAGACGTTTAAGACGATGACCGAACTGTATGACGAGGAATTCCGTCTGTGTACGACTTGCGAGCAGCGGCCATGGTTCAGCTTCTTCTTTGATGGTACGGGGAATAACAGGTTCCTCGATGCGGAACAGAGGAAGTGGTCGAACGTTGCGCGGTTGTTCGATGGGCACATTTTGGATGAGCCACTGCTCGTCAAGCGGTATTACCCCGGCGTCGGCACGCCGCTTGATACAAGTAACCCCAGCTGGATCGATTCTGTACGTGACGGGGAAGCGCTGGGGGGCGGCTCCGGTGCTGGAAGCGATGCGCGTCTGCAACTAGCGGAAACAGATTTGCGCAAGGCGCTAGAAAACAACCACCGCGTCGTCCGCATCGACGTTGCAGTATTCGGATTCTCGCGCGGTGCAGCCCTCGCACGGGCGTTTGTCAATCGCATCCTTGACAAATGCGAGTACCGGGACGGCCAACCGTACTGGCCGTGCGGGACCGCGCTCGACGGCAAGTCAGCTCCGATTCATTTCCGTTTCCTGGGAATCTTCGATACCGTTGAATCGGTGGGCGTGCCGGCGCATAACTTGACGGGCATGAAGATGGCAATTCCCGATGCGGTTGAGAACTGTCTGCATCTCGTTGCCGCGCAAGAAATCCGGTCGGCGTTTGCCCTTACCCGGCTGGGCGCGGTTGGCGGCAAGCACCGCGAGATTGTTTATCCGGGTGTGCACTCGGACGTGGGTGGTGGCTACAGGCCTGGAGAACAGGGACGAAGCGACATGCTCGGCCGCCTGCCGCTGAACCGCATGCGCCTGGAAGCAGCGATGGCGGGCGTACCGTTCACGCCCCCCGCTGACCTCAGCCCAAAAGTGGCAAACATGTTCGGTTACGATCAGGCGGTGAAGGATGGTTTCGACGAGTACATGCGTGCCGTCGACATCGGCCAAACGCTGGAAGAACAGATCGCCGCGCACATGCGGCTCTGCTATGGCTGGCTCAGCGTGCGCTATGACACAGACCCATGCCAGGTCTACCAAGATATCTGTGCCGTGTCAGCGGATGGCCAGACCGAAGCCGAACTGGCCGGGCTGCGGCGGTCAATGTCCTCCATCGCGTCCCAAGCCAGCGATCTGAACTGGCGCGACTACATGCAGAGGCTGGCGAAAAGCGACCCGGTTGCATACGCGGAGCGGGTGAAGTTAACTGGCAAAGCGGCACCGCTCTCGCCCGAAGACGAAGCCTATTATCAGGCTTGGCTTCATCCGCCAAAACTGTCACCGGCCCTGTTGGACTTTTTCGACACATATGTTCATGATTCGCGGGCAGGATTCGCCATGCCGATTGTACGAGGACTGTATTTGACGCGGCGATCGATCATCAGTCCATCGGGCAAAGCGCGAGCAGTCGCGCTCCAGCCGGCGTCCGATGCAATACAGGTCGATGCGCGCAACTCACTGGCAGGAAACCGCTATCGACAGCCGCTACAGCTCGTCGCACCCGATTCGGCAGCGCGTCCTTAAGCGTAAGCGAAAAGACGAGGGCTGTATCCTGAACCGAGAACTTGGGTATCGGCAAGTCTTGCCATTCTCGTTTCTGACGAAATCCGGGCACGGGAGGAATCAAGCACGAGTTACCAGACTGGATAAATCTATCTAGTTACCAGGCAAGTAGCGCACTGGGTTTTGACCGGACACGACGCTATGCTTTGTTAGGTTGCGCCGAGAGGCAGACGGTTTGCGTTCAATTTAATACTGTTTGCGGCTCGCTCTCATCTTGACGGAAAATCCGGATCAGTCGGCAATTACTACTGCGGTAGCATGTAGCAAAACCGGTCAGTCGGATTGGGTCCGCTGGCGTCATTTGTTTTGTTGCGACCCCCCCTGCGCCCCATCCCCCACCGGCGGCTCGCCCATCGCCTGAAACAACGCCGCCGTATCCGTGAGCCGCGCGCTGGTGTAGCGAATCTCATCGAGCTGCGCATTGCGAAACTGCTGCTCGCTCGCGCGAGTCGACGCTATCGGCACAGCGCCGAGCCGATATCGCGCCGAGGTTTCGTCGAAAATACCCTGCGCCGAACGTGCCGCCGTATTCGCTGCGTCGAGCGCCTGCGCGTCGTGTTCCAGCGCGGCGAGCGTATCGGCGACGTTCTGAAACGCAGCGAGCACCGTCTGCTTGTATTGCGACACCGTGGCCTCGTAGGTGTTCATCGCTGCGCGGCGCTGTGCCATCAGCGCGCCGCCATGAAAGAGCGGCTGCGAGAGCGACGCGCCGATGCTCCAGATCGCGCCCGCGCCCGACAGCGCCACGGGCCAGCTAAAGCCGCCTTGTCCCATCGACGCGCTCAGCGACAGGCTCGGATACATCTGCGCGGTCGCCACGCCGACATCGGCGGCGGCGGCTTTCAGCGCGGCGTCGGCGGCCTGGATGTCGGGCCGCGCGCGCAACAGTTCGCTCGGCACCACCACCGGCACCTGCTGCGGAAGACGCAGGCTCGCGAGTTCGAGGTCCCCGGGTGCCGCGTCCGGCGTGCGGCCGAGCAGCACCGCGAGCGCATGGCGCGTGGTCTGCCATTGCTGCCTAAGCCCGGGCAAACTCGCCGACAGGCTCGCCGCATTTTGTTGCGCGCTCAACTGATCCGCGTGCGAAACGGCGCCGAGCGCATAGCGGCGTTGGGTATCGCGAGCCTGATCGTTCGCGAGCGTCACGAGCCGCTCGGTCGTGTCGATCTGCGCGCGCAACGCGGCGCTCGTGATCGCGGCGCTCACGATGTTGGCGGCGAGCGCGCGCCGCGCGGCGTCGAGTTGATATGCCTGCACGTTCACGCGCGCGGCCAGCGCAGCGTCGGCCAGACGGGCGGCGCCGAACAGGTCGATCGTGTAGTGCGCCTGCAACTGGCCGACGAAGATGTTGTAGAGGAACGTGTTAGGGCCGATCTCGGGAATCGCCAGCGCGCGATTGCGCGTGGCCTGGCCGCCGGCGTCGATGGTGGGCAGCAGCGAACTGCCGATCTGCGCCCGCAACTGTTCGCGCGCGGCTGCCAGCGTTTTTTCGGTGGCGGCGAGCGTCGGGCTATTGCGCAGCCCTTCGTCGACGAGCGCATTCAACGCATCGGACTGATACAGCTTCCACCATTGCGGCACGGGCTTCGCGCCGACCATGAACTGTTGTGCAACGCCTTGGGCGGCAACTGTCTGCGCCGGCTGCGCCTCACTGCCGTAGTGAACGGGCTGCGGCAGCGCGGGCGGCTCGCCGTTCGGACCGAACGAACACGCGGCAAGCATCGACGTGCACGCGACCAGCGCGGCGGGCACCGCGAGGCGTGCCGCCGGGAAATCCGCCAGGAGAGCCGCCGCGCGGCGGACAAAGCGCGCATCTGCAAAGTGGCTCATGCTCAATTCCCCGTATGTGCCGCGCCGGGCGCCGACGGCGTGGGCGGTTCGCGCTCGTCGTTGCGTACGCGGAACGACATCGCGTAGAGCGCCGGCAAATAGAACAAGGTGAGAATAGTCGCGCTCGTAATGCCGCCCATCAACGCAGTGGCCATCGGCCCGAAAAAGTTGGAGCGCAACAGCGGAATCAGCGCGAGCACGGCGGCCGCGGCGGTCAGCGTGATCGGCCGGAAGCGCCGCACAGTGGCGCCGACAATCGCGTCGAAGCGCTTGTGCCCGGAGGCAATATCCTGCTCGATCTGGTCGACCAGAATGACCGAGTTACGCATGATGATGCCGAACATCGCGATTACGCCGAGCATTGCGACGAAGCCGAACGGCTGGCCGAACAGCAGCAGCGTGAAGACGACGCCGATCAGTCCGAGCGGCGCGGTCAGCACGACCATCAGCACGCGAGCGAAGCTCTGCAACTGGACCATCAGCAGCGTGAGCACCGCGATGATCATGATGGGCATTTGTGCATTGATCGACGTCTGGCCCTTGCCGCTTTCCTCTACCGAGCCGCCTATCTCGATCCGGTAGCCGACGGGCAGGCTGGCGCGAATCGGCGCGAGCGCGCGGTCCACCGCATGTGTGACGTCGATGCCTTGTGCGCCCGGCGCGACATCGGACTGCACGGTGATGGTCGGCTGGCGGTCGCGTTCCCATATCACGCCGTATTCCAGATCGTTGCGCAGATGCCCGAGCGTTCCAAGCGGCACCGCGCCGTTCGGCGTAGGCATGGCGAGCGTGACGAGCTTTGCCGGGTCCACGCGCTCCGCCTTCGGCGCGCGCAGGTCGACGCTGATCAGCTTGTCGCGCTCGCGGTACTGCGTGACGGTATAGCCGGAGAGCGTCATCGCGAGGAAGCTCGAAATGTCGTCGGAGCTCACGCCGAGTTCGCGCGCCTTTTTCTGGTCGACCTCGAAGCGCACCGAGCGTTCGGCCGGTTCGTCCCAGTCGAATTGCACGTTGCGCGTGCCGGGGTCGGCGCGCAGCGTCGCGGCGACGCGTTCGGCGATCGAGCGCACCGTCGCGATCTCGTCGCCGCTTACGCGGAACTGCACCGGATAACCGACGGGCGGTCCGTTTTCCAGGCGCGACAGGCGCGTGCGGATCGCGGGGAAATGATTGCGCAGTTCCGGCTCGAGCCATTGGGCGAGCTTCTCGCGGTCTTTGACCGACTTCGCGGTAATCACGAACTGCGCGAAGTTCGGCTGGGTGAGCTGCTGATCGAGCGGCAGATAAAACCGCGGCGCGCCGCTGCCGACGAAGTCCACCGAGTGAGCAATCTCAGGGCGGCCCACCAGTGCCTTTTCCAGTCGCTTCGCCTCGCGCAGCGTGGCCTCGAACGACGCGCCCTCCGGCAAGCGCACGTCCACCAGCAGCTCGGGCCGGTCCGAGCTCGGGAAAAACTGCTGTGGAACCAGCGAGAAGCCCGCCATTGCCAGCACGAACAGCACCACGGTAATTGCGAGCACGATAAAGCGCCGCTCGATGCACCAGCCGATCCAGCCACGCAGACGCGTGTAGAAGCGCGTGTCGTAGATGTCGTGCTCATGGTCGTGCGCCTCATGGGCCTCGCGCTTGCGCTCGGGCAGCAGGTGATAGCCGAGCAGCGGAATCAGCACCACTGCGGCGAGCCACGATGCAATCAGTGCAATGGCCGACACTTCGAAAATGGAGCGGGTGTATTCGCCGGTGCTCGACTTGGCGAGCGCAATCGGCAGAAAACCCGACACGGTGACGAGCGTGCCGGTGAGCATCGGAAAGGCGGTGCTGGTGTAGGCGAAGGCCGCAGCGCGCGTGCGGTTCCAGCCCTGCTCGAGCTTCACCGCCATCATCTCCACGGCGATGATCGCGTCGTCGACAAGCAGGCCGAGCGCGAGCACGAGCGTGCCGAGCGAGACCTTGTGCAGCCCGATGTCGAACAGATACATGCACAACGCCGTGACGGCGAGCACGACCGGAATCGAGATGACCACCACCATGCCGGTGCGCACGCCGAGCGACACGAGGCTGACCACCAGCACGATCGCGACGGCTTCGGCCACGGCTTCCAGGAAGTCGTCGACGGAATGGGCGACCGCGTGCGGCATGCTCGACACCTCGGTCAACTGCAGGCCGGCGGGCAGGGCTTTGCGCAGGCGCAGCATTTGGGCGTCGAGCGCCTTGCCGAGGCGGATCACGTCGCCGCCTGGTTGCATCGTCACGCCGATGCCGAGCACCGGCTTGCCGCCCGCGCGCATTTGCGTGACGGCCGGGTCGTCGTAGCCGCGTTTGATCGTGGCGATATCGCCGAGACGGAACGAGCGGCCGTTGATGCGGATCAGCATGTCGGCAAGTGCATCGACGTTAGCGAACTGGCCGGTGGGACGCACGAACACCCGGTCGTCGGTGGTGGTCAGCGTGCCGGCTTGCGACACCGCGTTCTGCGCGTTGATCGCCTGGCCCAGTTGCTGCGGCGAAATGCCAAGCCGCGTGAGCTGCGTATTGGCGATCTCGATATAGATGTGCTGGTCCGGGTCGCCGAAATAGTCGACCTTGGCGACGCCGGGTACGCGCAGCAGCACGGTGCGCAACTGGTCCGCGTAATCGTGCAGTTGCGCGGGCGAAAAGCCGTCGCCTTCGAGCGTGTAGATGTTGGTGTAGACGTCGCCGAATTCGTCGTTGAAGAATGGGCCTTGCACGCCCTGCGGCAGGGTCGCCGCAATGTCGCCGACTTTCTTGCGCACCTGATACCAGGTTTCCTGCACCTGGCTGACCGGCGCGGAGTCTTTCATCGTGAAGAACATCAGCGACTCGCCAGGGCGCGAGTAACTGCGCAGGAAGTCGATGGCAGGCGTCTCCTGCAACTTGCGGCCGATGCGGTCCGTGACCTGTTCCTGCACCTGCCGCGCCGTTGCGCCGGGCCAGAAGGTGCGGATCACCATCACGCGGAACGTGAACGGCGGGTCTTCCGACTGCGCGAGGCGCGTGTACGCGAGGATGCCGAAGGCGGTGGCGAGCGCGATCAGAAACACGACCAGCGCCTGATGGCGCAGCGCCCACGCGGACAGGTTAAAGCGTCCCTCTTCATGGGTCGTGCTCATGAAGCGAAGTCCTCGGGATGCAGCGGCGCGACGGCGCGCACTTTTTCTCCGGCGCTCACCGTGTGCACGCCTTGCAGCACGACGTGCTCGCCGTCCTTCAGGCCCTGGCTCACCACGATCGTGCGCTCGTTGTAGCGCGCAACCGTGACGCGGCGCAGTTCAAGCACGCTGTCTGCCGCCCGCACGACCCATACGGCTGGTTGCGGGCCGTCGTGAAAGAGCGCGGTGGCCGGCAACACGAAGAAGCCATGCTGGCCTTCGGCGCCGCTCGCGGTCGATGCGGGGCGCGCCGACAGCGCGATGTCCGCGGTCATGCCGAGGCGCACGTCGGGGCCGGGATTGTCAAGCGTGAGTTTGGCGCGATAGGTGCGGCTTTGCGGATCCGCCGCGGGCGAGAGCTCGCGCACGCGCGCCGTGAACGTGCGGCCCGGCAGCGCCCCGAGCGTGACGCGGGCGGTCTGTCCGGGCGCGAGTCCCGCGAGCGCGCTTTCGGGCACGTCGCAAACCACGTCGAGTTCGCCGCTCCATGCGAGGTTGTAGACGGCCTGGCCCGCCGACACGTTTTGCCCCGTGTCCGCCTGCTCGGCCGTGATCACCCCCGCGTGATCGGCCACGAGCGTGGTGTACTGCAACTGGTCTTTCGCCAACGCCGCCTGCTGCGCCGCCTGGTCGCGCTGCGCAGCGGCCGACGCATAGGCGTTCGTGGTCTGCTCCAGTTGTGCGGGCGCGATCAGGTTTTCTTTGGCTTGCGCCTGATCGCGGTCCAACTGTTGCCTCGCGTAGCGATAGCTGTGCTCGGCGGCGGCAAGCTGCGCCTGGGCGCTGGCCGCGTTTTTCTGTGCGTCCGCCGGATCGAGGCGCGCAACGATCTGGCCGTTCTTCACCACGTCGCCGAGGCGCACGCGCCGCTCGATGATCTTGCCGCCGACGCGAAACGACAGCGGCGTCGAATAGCGCGCCTGCACTTCGCCGGGCAAGGAGGTGACGGGCGCGGTGTTGCCGTCCGCATGAACCGCGACGGCCACGACCGGTCGCGGCTCGGGGGCGGCCGCCTCCTTCTTCGAGCATGCATTCAACCCGACGACAGCGGCGCAAGCGAGCGCCAGAGCGACATGGCGCGGCCGCCCGTGGCGCGCAAGCCGACCAGACTGCTGACGCATCGCCGAGGATGCGTAAAAACCGGGACGCTTCACAATGACCCCAGACAGGAAACGGCGAAGGAACAGGCAAGCCGCAACGGCCGCCAGCGAACAGCGCAGGCCCGGTCATGCAATTGGCATACGCATCTGATTTGCAATGATTCCACGCATTCTAATACACACCTGTATTTGAATGTCGATGTGAATTGGAATTCTTTTCGGTGCTAGACTTGCGCCCATGAAACGGCAAAGACTGACACGCGAGCAAAGCAAAGACCAGACACGGCAGCGTCTGCTCGATGCTGCGCAAGCAATTTTTATGAAGAAGGGCTTTGTCGCGGCAAGTGTCGAAGACATCGCGGCGGCGGCGGGCTATACGCGCGGCGCGTTCTATTCGAATTTCCGCAGCAAGAACGAGTTGTTGCTCGAACTGCTGCGGCGCGATCACGAGGCCATGCAGGCAGGCTTGCGGGCCATTTTCGAGGACGAGGCCACGCGCGAGCAGATGGAACAACGCGTGATGCACTACTACAGCAATCTGCATCGCGAGAACAAATGCTTTTTGCTGTGGGTAGAGGCGAAACTGCTGGCGGCGCGCGACGGCCGTTTCCGGCTGCGTTTCAACGCGTTCCTGCACGAAAAGCTGGCGCAACTCGCTGCTTACGTGCGCGAGTTCTCCGAGCGGGTCGGCACGCCGCTACCGTTGCCGGCGGAGATGCTGGCCATGGGCCTGATGGGTTTGTGCGACGGCGTGCAGTTCTTCCACACGGTCGATCCGCAGAACGTGCCGGGCGAGTTGGCGCAAGCGGTGCTGGCGGGATTTTTTGCGCGCGTCGTGTACGGGCGCAGCGCTTGAGGGCCGCGGGCGCTTAAGAGGCGCAGGCGACAAGACGACGGGCGGCGAGGGAACGAGCGACGAGGGGACGAGCGGCGCCGGGCGTGACCGGCGTGAGGCGAAACTGCCTCACGCAATGTGGCACACGTGCCGCGATCAGTTCACGGTGACTTGCGTGCAGGTATCGCCAACGGGGCTCGCGCATACGAACGCATATTGGCCGCTGTAGCGCAGTACTTCCTTACCCGCGTGAAGGACGACCTTGATGTCCGGGCAGCGCTCATAAGCAATGAAGGCTGAGCAGGCTGCGGCAGACCAGCAGACCAGAGAGAAGGCGATTTTTTCGAGAAGCTGGAAACGATGTGGCATGGCAATCAGCGAGCGGCTTAGCGGGCGGTTTTCGAGGCGCTATCTTACCAGTGTATAAGGGTTTCTACCTAGCCGGTTTCCGCGATAATGCGTGAAACAGTGGCGTGCGCGCATCGCCCGAAGCTGACGAGATTGTCATGTGCAGGTCAGCGTTGGGACAGGTCGCGTCGATACAATCGGATTCGTTGGGCAAATCCGCGCGAGCCTTGCCGCGCGGAGCGATACAGGCGGCAGCGCTGCGCCGGCCCGGCATTTCGAGGCAGGAGTCGTCCCATGAATCAATTGCAGTCCATGCGCGTGTTCGTCAAGGTGGCGGACCTCGGCAGCTTCGTTCGCGCGGCAACTTCGCTGGATCTTTCCACCGCTGTGGTGACCCGTCATGTGGCGGATCTGGAGGCGCGTCTCGGCACGCGGCTGCTCAATCGCACCACGCGCCGTCTTTCGCTCACCGAATCGGGCGCGACCTATCTGGAGCGCGTGCGCCACATACTCGACGACCTCGAAGGCGTCGAGCAGATGCTGGCGGCGCGTCATCATGAGCCGGTGGGCACGTTGCGCATCGTGGCGCCGGTGGTGTTCGGGCTGCAAAGTCTGGCGTCGGCGGTGCAGTCCTACGCTGCGCGCTATCCTGACGTGGTTCCCGATGTGACGCTTGCCGACCGGCAGGCGGACCTCGTCGACGAAGGCTTCGACGTCGGCATCCTGATCGGACGACCGGCACGCAGCGCGAGCATCGTCACGCGGCGCTTGACCACCTGTCAGTTGACCGTCTGCGCGACGCCGGCTTACCTGGAGCGCCACGGTACGCCGACGCGGCCCGAAGATCTGCGCAGCCATCCGTGCCTGAGCCGGCCGCCGGAGCAGGGCGGCGAGGAGCGTGTGTTCAGCGGACCGCAAGGGCCTGTCCGCGTGCGGCCCGTGAACGCGATTGCGGCGAACAACAGCGAGATGCTGCGGCAGTTCGCGCTACTCGGCATGGGCGTCGCGATCCTGCCGAGCTATCTGATCGGGCGGGACCTGGCGGGCGGCCGGCTCGTCGAATTGCTGGGCGATTACCGTCTGCCCGAGATTGAAATTACGATTGCTTATCCGAGCCGCCTTCACTTGCCGGCGAAGGTGCGGACCTTTGTCGATCACCTGGTCGAGCATTTCCAGTCGGACGCCACCGCGCCGGCGCGCACCGCGCGGCCCCCGAAGCACGCGCATCCGCTTAGGACATCGGCGGGCCGGGCCGGCTGGCCGCGAGCGGCCGCGGCTGCGTCGCTGCCTGCCTGAATGCCGCCGCCGCTCAGATCCAGAGATCGTTGACGGCCGTGCGTTCGCCGGTTTCCTCGCCGGTGTTGCGCACACCGCGCGGCTCCACCAGCAGCAGCTTGACCTCGCGTTCGGCGAACGGCTTGTGTTCGGTGCCCTTGGGCACGACAAACATTTCGCCCGCCGACAGCATCACGAAACCGTCGCGCATGTCGATGCGCAACTGGCCGTCCAGCACGATGAAGGTTTCGTCGGTGTCCGCATGCTGGTGCCACACGAAATCGCCTTCGATACGCACGACCTTGAACTGGTAGTCGTTCATTTCCGCGACGACGCGTGCCTGCCATTGGTCGTCGAACAGCGCGAGTTTTTCCGCAAAATTGACCGCGCGGTAGCGCTTCTGGTTCGTGAGAGTGTCGGACATGCGGTGCTCCTTCGAAAGATGGTGGCTGTTTCGGGAAGAAGCGTAGCGCGTGCCGCGCGCGGAGGTCTTGAACGTTTGTGGGCGCGCGCGGTGGGAGGGGCGGGACTTTGGCGCTGTAACTTTGAATTGCGTTTCGCGCTGCGCCTTTAATTGCGATTTGCGTTGAGTTTTATGCTGCTTTCTGCTTTCTGCATCGCGTTTTCCCGCTGGGTTTTCCGCGCTAGCCCTTGTCTCGCGATGAAATCCCCAGCATCTCGAGCCACTGCGCCGGCGCCACGCCCCACGCGCGCTTGAAGTGCCGCGTCATATGGCTCTGGTCGGCAAAGCCGCTGGCGGCAGAGGCGTCCGCGAGCGGCATGCCGGCGAGCGCGAGTTGACGCATGCGATCGAGCCGCCGCATCGTCAGATAGCGGTGCGGGCTCGTGCCGAAGAGCGCGCGAAAGTCGTGCGACAGGCTCCAGCGGTCGCGTCCGGCGGCGGCCGCTAGCTCGTCGAGCGTCACCGCGTGCTCGAGCGACGCCAGCAGATATTCGCGGGCCCGCCGCGCGGCGCCGAAATCCACCGGGCGGCGCGTCGGGCGGGCGCCGGCTGCCGCGTGTAGCGCCATCGCCAGTTCGTAGAGGCCGTCGTCCTGTTCCAGCGGATTCATCGCGCGATCCATACTGCTGAGCACGTTGTGCGTGGCCGCAAAAAGGCGCGGATCGTCCGACAGTCCGCCGTTGACAAACGGCAGCGGCTGCCCGCCGAGCGTTTGCTGGAACAGCGCTGGGTCCACATAGATCATGCGATACCGGAACCCTTCGCCGGTGCCGGCCTGGCCGTCGTGCGGCTCGTCGGGGTGCAGGACCATGGTGCCGCCGGGCAGGCTGTGACGCATGCTGCCGCGATAGCGAAAGCTTTGCACGCCGGCGAGCGTGCGCCCGATCGCGTAGGTGTCGTGGCGGTGCATCGCGTAGCCGGCGCCGTGGAAAAACGCTTCGATCCGCTCGATGCCGTCCGCGCCCGCCGCGGCTGCCGACGGCGGCGAGCGGTAGATCCAGTCCACGCCTTGTTTTTCCACCGACGTTGCGGCTGCGGCTCGCGCAGACGCTGGGGCATCGGTGCCCGGCGGGCTCTGCGCGGCGCCGGTCAGGGGCTCGCGGGCGCTCACGGGCTCGGGCCCGGCCGGGCACGCCGACGGGCCAAAGCGCTCCGACCCGCTCACGCGCTCAAACCCGGCCCGAAATTCCCGCCGATCAGTCGCGTGACCGAATCGACGTCCGCGTAATCCTGCTCAGGCAGACCGTCGAGCATCGCCAACACCTCGTTGCTCGCGCCCGCCTCGCGGGCTGCGTCGACGAGCGTGTCCTTGTTGGCCGGGAAGCGGACTTCGCCAAGCACGTCGGAAATCTGCAGGTCGATGGATTCCCCGGGGATGGACGATGTCGTCATGCAAGCGCTCCTGCGGATACGGTTAAAAAATGAATGATGGCGGCCGCGCGCGGATCTCGGCTCCCATCGGCCCGGAACCGGATACTGCCAAAAATGAGCCGGCGCGCCGCACTCGCCCCCCCCGGGTCGCGGCCGGTCGGGGCAAACCCGCGCCCAAGCGTCGCTCTCAGGTCTGCAGGCGCTCATTGTGCGCCGCGAACCCGCGTTGCGGATGCCGCGACTTTGGCAAGACGATGTGCTGCCATTGCTGTGGACGATTGTCGTCCGTGACCGCCACGTCAGGCGCCGCGGGGGCGACGGGCGCGGCGTTCGCGCGGGCGGCGAGGGCGTTCGCCGGCGTGCTTTCCTGCGCTGTGTGAACCGGCGCGGCAAAGCACGAAGCGGACAGCGTCACCATGGTCAACAGTGTCGAGGTTTTCATGCCCGACCTCCTAAGCTCATGCGGCGCTATGCGTTCAGCAAGGCCTGTGCCGTCCCCGCGTCGAAAGGAAAGCGCAAGCCGCGCGGGGGCCGGGCTGCAAGGCCGCGCGCTTTGCTCACGAGCGGCGCGCGATTTCTGCAACGCACCCGTCGAGACTACTCATTGTAGATCGCCAATGATGGCGCGGGAATGGCAGCAACAGGGCGGCAATCTTCAGGTGTTCACGCCTGCCCGCCGTTGCTGCTGCATCGGCTATTGCAGGGCCTCGAAGCGCGTCCACGGCCACGAAGGCCGGTCCCGCATATAGCCGTTCAGCCAGTTCCATTGCGGATGCCGTTTCATGAATGCCTGAGCGTCGAACGGACGGCCGCACGGATGACCCCAGCGCGCGCTGAACGCCATGTCGCGCGCCATCTCGCTGTCGGTCACCTTGCCGTCGTTCGCACCCCAGGGATTGAACGGCCCGTGGTCCGAGCCGCCGAAGCGCGCGTCGTCCAGTTCCAGATGCCCGCAGATCGTGCGTGAACACGGGTTGTCGTTGCGGTCGAGATAGACGTCGTGGTGGTCGGCGATCATCGCCTTGGCAAGCTCGGCGTCGATCTTGCCGCGGTGCATCGCCTCCAGCTGCATGAAGCGCAGCCGCCGCGCGCCGTTCTTGCGCACGTCGGTATAGTCCTCGCCTTCGCCGATGCATTCCTGATTGCGGATCTTCAGGTCGGTCGCCGTGTTGTAGCCGCTGTAGAAGCCATCTTTCGTGCTTTCGAAGCCCGAGTAGTGCAACCCCAGTTCGTAGCGCGCGATTTCGCCCGTCCTGGTGTCGCCGAGCAGCCAGCTGTTCGCATAGCCGCCGTTGTTGGCGATCGCGAACATTTCGCACCATTCGCCGATGCTGTTCGCGTATTGCGACGCCCGCCGCGAGCGGTAGAACTCCGGTGCGCCCGCCGCGTTGTAGCCGACGAAGTTCGAGATGGTGGTCTCTGTCACCATCAGTCCGGCGGCCGTGATCCAGAAATCGGTGAGACTGGAGATGCAGCCGGGCAAGCCCTGCATCAGAATGCGGTTGCCCCGGTCCGGAACGATGTCGAATACGACGTTGAACGCGTCGCCGGCGGCGTAGCGGTCCCACGAGTTGTGCGCCATGACGATGCGGCCGTCGCGTGTCGCGCGGCCCGTGGCGATGAACGCGCTGCAATGATGGCCGCGCCGGCCGCGCCACGGTTTGAGCCCGAGGTCGGGCTTCTGTTGCGCGACGTGGGCGGGCCACCAGCTTTGCAGCAGGTCCATGTATCCGTTCCACGCCAGCACTTCCGCGAACGGCAGCTTCGCGCCGTCCGCAATACCCTGGATCTCGTCGGCGAATTCGGTATCGAGCTTACTGCCGAACTGGGCGACGGCGGCCGCGACGAACGTGTCGAAATCCTCGCCGGTGTCCCACTTCGCCAGATAGCGGGCGGTGCGGATCGCGTTACGGATTTCCGTCGCGAGCAACTGGCCGTGCTGTTCGCCGCGGTCGTACGGCTCGCCTTCGATATGCACAAAGATCCAGCCGGCCTCATCGCGGCGCACGGCGTCTGATGACGGTTCGCTCATCTTCGCTCCGGTTGAATGGCGGGCACGGCCGCACTCCGGTGCGCCCGTCGTGGCGTAAGCCGCGCCGCGAGCGGGCCGCCGCAGCGTCGTTTCATTGTAGAGACTTTGCGCTTCTTTGCGCGGCTCTGCGCGGGCTCTGCGCGGCTTGGCGCGGCTTGGCGCGAGCGCGCCGGACGCGCCGCGGGGCCGCCGGGAGCGCCGGGAGCGCCGGGCCAATGGGTCGCCGAGCCACTGGGTCGCCGGGCCACTGGGTCGCCGGGCCACTGGGCCACTGGGCCACTGGGCCACTGGGTCGCCGGAGCGCCGGGCCGCCGAAGCGGCACAAGACCCCTGTCAGCGCGTCGGATTCATGCGGAAATACGCGTCCAGCAGCGACGTCTTATAGACCACGCCCGCAAGCCGCGGATGGGCGGCGCTTTCGACCACCGGCAGGCGCTCGCCCTGAAATGCCATGAAGCGCTGCAGCGCGACGCCAAGCGGCATGTCGGGCGTGAGCACATCGAAATGCGGCTGCAGATAGTCCGCAGCGGTTCGCGTCGAGGTGTCGCGTTTATCGAGCAGATCGGACGTGATGTCCTTGAGCGCGACCACACCGAGAAACGCGCCGGACTCGTTGGCCACATACAGATACTTCACCGGATATTCGAGGAACACGCGCGTCATGTCGTGCACGGTTGCATTAGGCGGCACCACGGTTTGGGCCGGTCGGATCAGCTCGCGCATCTGCGTGGCGCGCAGTCGCGTGCGTTCGAGCTCCTCCTCGTTGCGGCGTAGCGTGATCTCGTACATCGACGTTTTGCCGATCGCGCGCGCCACGAAGTATGCGACCACGCACGACAGCATCAGCGGCAGCACCACCTGGTAGCTCAGCGTCATCTCGAAGATCATCAAAATTGCCATGAGCGGCGCTTGCGTGGCGCCCGCCAGAAATGCGCCCATGCCGACCATCGCATACGCGAACGGCGCCGAGGTGCCGTGCGGCCACAGCGCGTGCATGCCCTGGCCGAACAGCGAGCCGACCACCGCGCCGACAAAGAGCGTCGGTGTGAACACGCCGCCCACGGCGCCCGAACCCGCGGTCGCCGCGGTGGCCATCAGCTTGAACACCAGCACGACGACGAGCGCGGTCCACGTCCACGGCGAATGCAGGATGGAGTTGACCACGCTGTAGCCGTTGCCCCACACCTCGGGGGCCCAGACCGACAGCACGCCGACCACCAGTCCGCCGAGCGCGAGCCGGGCCGGCAGTGGTATCCGCATTGAGCGAAACAGTGCCTTCGAGCCGTCGAGCAGCCGCAGGAATTGCGGCGCAGCCGCGCCGCACAGCAGGCCAAGCGCGACGAAGAGCAGCACCTCGATACCCGCCACCGGCGGGAACACCGGCATCTCGTACGGCGGCTTGTAGCCGGCGAACTCGCGCATCGTGATGTTCGCGACGACCGCTGCGACCAGCACGGGCCCGAAGCTTTCCATTGCGATGGAGCCGAGCACGATCTCCGTGACGAAAAACGCGCCCGCAATCGGCGCGTTGTACGCGGACGTGATACCGGCCGCCGCGCCGCATGCGACTAGCAGGCGCAGGCGCGGCGGATCGAAATGCACCCAGCGCCCGATGAGCGAGGCGGCCAGCGCGGCCAACTGCACCATCGGACCTTCGCGGCCAATCGAGCCGCCGCTTGCGATCGTGAACAGCGACGAGACGCTGCGCCACAGGCTCAGCTTGACGGGCACCACGCCGTCGCCGATCGCCACGGCTTCCATGTAGTCGACGTGATTGCATTTGTCCGCGTGACGCCGGGCGACCAGCAGCAGGAAGCCTGCGATCAGCCCACCGGCCGCCGGCAGCCAGATGCGTACCGTCCACGGCAGACCGCGCGCCATTTCGACGAAGCTACCGGAGTGACCGGAGACGGCAATTTGCAGCATCTCGATGCCCATGCGAAAGGCGATGGTCGCAAAAGCGCCGCCGACGCCCACCACCACCGACCACACCAGCATGGTGTGGGCGTCGGAGAGACGGAAAAGGTCTTGGGCGCGGGTGCGCAGCTTCAGCAGGAATGAAAGCACGTGGGCGGTACTGGGTGGCAGGAAAGGTTGAAGAACGCGCACGGCAACAGACGCGCGCCCGCTGGACGGGGCGGGCGCAGGGCCGGGCGGGGCCGGGAAACGACGGTGGCGGTCAAGCCGCCGCCTTGTCGAGTTCGGGGTAGTGCCTGAAGATGCACGCCTCGTTGTGTTCGATGCGGCGCTCCGACTGCAGATAGGCGGCGATATTGGGTCGTTCCTGCACGGCGGCATGCAAGGCGGCGAGCCGCGGATAGTGCACGGCAAAGCGCTTGAGCGCGCGCGGAAAGGCGTAAAGCAGTCCGTCGATCAGCTGGAACATGGAGAGGTCGACGTAAGTGAGCGAGTCGCCCACCATGTATTTGTCGCCGGCGGGGTTCTGCTCCAGCACGCGCTCGAAATACTTCATGAACTTCGGAATGCGGTTGTCGATGAAGTCGTGCGCGCGGGCTTTCGCGGCGTCTTTCTGGTCTTCGTAATAGAGGCTCGTTGCAAGTGGATGATGCGTGTCGTGCGCCTCGGTCACCACGTCGGCGATGGTCAGTTGCAGGCCGTTTGCCACATAACGCAGGCTTTCCACGGACGGGGCGAGGTTCAGCCGCGGTCCCAGATAAAACAGAATGTTCGCGGTCTGGGAGATCACCAGATCGCCGTCTTTCAGAAACGGCGGGGCGAAGGGTGGATAAGGCTCGTCGCGGCTTTTCATTACAGCCATCATCGCGTCGGTGCCGAGCCCTTTGGACGGCTCGCCGCGCGCCACTTCGACGTAGTCCGCGCCGGCTTCCTCAAGCGCCAGCCTCACGAATTCGCCACGGCCTTGCAGACCGTCCCAATAGTAAAGTTGCAGGCTCATCGATCTGTCCTCATTCGGGTTGCAGGAACGCTGTGCCGAACGCGTGCGCTCCTTGGGCGGTGCGGGGTCGTTGCAGGGCGGCGCCGTCCGTGCTGTTCGTACCGCGCGTGTCGTATGTGTCGCACGTGCCGCACCTGCTGCTGAGCTCGCAATGTCGCCGAGGTTGCCCATGCCGCAGGTGGCCGCCAGCGCCTGTCGCGTTCTTCGCACGCCAGCCAGTATGCCGCGCGGCGGCGCCGAACGCTTTTGCAAACGCAAGAAACCCCGCACGCGGCGGGGTGTGTTCGAGCGAAGAGCGGTTTAGCCGAACAGGCGCTGGACAGCCCATGTAATACCTAGTCCGCCCGCGATCAGCCATACATACAGAATCAGGCCGGTGGTGAGCGCCCGCGGACCTGCCTCACGAATCTGCGAAATGCGTGTTTCGATGCCGAGCGCGGTCATGGCCATCGTCAACGCGAAGGTGTCCAGCGTGTTGAGCGTGGCGGTGGCGGATTGCGGCAGCATGTGCAGCGAATTGATTGCCACGCAAGCGAGGAAGCCGAGCGCGAACCAGGGAACCGCGAGTTTGCCGCTGCGATGCTGATGACCCGAAGCGCCTGCGTGCGAGTTCGCGGAAGATGCGTGGCGGCGCGCGGTGCGGTTGACCCACAGCCCGACTGCGAGCAGCACCGGCACAAGCAGCATGACGCGAGTCATCTTGACGATGGTGGCGATATGCGTGGCCTCCGGGCTCAGGTTGCTCGCCGCGCCGACCACTTGCGCCACCTCGTGAATCGTGCCGCCGAAGAAGAGGCCGGCGCCGACTGTGTCCAGATGCAGCCAGCCCGCGTTGAACAGCACCGGATACAGGAACATGGAAAGCGTGCCGAACAGCACGACGCTGCCGACGGCCATCGCGCTCTTGTGCGGCTTCGATTGCAAAGCCGACTCGAAGGCGAGTACCGCCGCGGCGCCGCAGATAGCGCTGCCCGCTGCCGTGAGGAGTGCCGTGTCGCGGTCGAGCTTCATGATCTTCATGCCGGCCCACGTGCCGATTACAAGCGTGCTCACGACCACCAGCACCGACTCGGCGAGGCCCGGCAAACCGACCTGGGCGATTTCCTGGACACTCACGCGCAGCCCGAAAAAGGCCACGGCAATGCGCAACAGCTTGCGCGCCGAAAAGTTGACGCCGGCCGCCCAGCTTGCCGGCATGCCGTCGCGCAGCGCGTTGCCGTACAGCGCGCCTGCCACGATGCCGACAATCAGCGGGCTCAGGCCGAACCCGGCGATGGCGGGAATGTTTGCGATGTGGGTGACGGCGGCGGCGAAGAGCGCGACGAACAGGATGCCGTTTAACTGGCCGCGCGCGGACGATGCTTCGGCAGGGGTGGCGGTGACGTGGGCGGTGGTCATGGTGGCAGCCTTCGTGGACTGACTGGATTCGATGGGTCTAATCCTAAGTTAGATATATGAATATGAAAAATCGTGATTTAGAATGAAAAGTATCTGTAAATCCGATATTTGAGTTCTATGACCCCGGACCAGCTTATAACCTTTGCCGCCGTAGCCGAGCATTTGAATATCAGCCGAGCAGCGGTCGCGTTGCACTTGTCGCAGCCGGCGGTATCTGGCCAGCTGCGCCAGCTTCAGGATGAATTCGGCGAGCCGCTTTATCAGCGCGACGGTCGCGGCGTGCGCCTGACGGCGGCGGGCGAGCAACTGGCGCAATATGCCGCGCGGCTGCGCGACACGTGGCGCCAGGCGCACGCGTACCGCGATGCGCTGCGCGGCCTGGAGCAGGGCACGTTGCGGATCGGCGCGACGACCACGCCGGCCAGTTACCTGCTGCCTTACCTGCTCGCGGATTTTCATCGGCGTTATCCGGAAGTGGCGCTGCATACCGTCGACGGCAATACGACCGACATCATTGGCGCGCTGGGTTCGGTCGACATCGCGCTGATAGAGGGGCCGGTAGGCACGGATTTGCCGCCTGACACCGCTGTGCACGCCTGGCACGAGGATGAAATCGTGGCGATCATGCCGCGCGCGCATCGGCTCGCGGGCGGTGGGGGCGCGGAGGGCTCGCAAGAAGCCCAACACCCGCAAGACCCCCCGAGCCCGCACGGCGTCGCAGGCTCGCGGCTCGATCTGGCGCAGCTCGGCGCCGAGCCGCTGATCGTGCGCGAAGCCGGCTCGGGCGTGCGGCAGATTGTCGAGCGTGCGTTCGCCCGCGCGGGCGTGCCGATGCGCGTAGCGCTGGAGATTGCCGGCGTGGAGGGCGTCAAGGAGGCGGTGCGGGCGGGTATGGGCATCGGCTTCGTGTCGGCGATGTCGATGCGCCATGAAAACGGCGCACTGCGCGTTTTTTCGCTGAGCCCCCAGCCGCTGACGCGCCGGCTCTCCATTGTGGTGCCGCACGCGAGCGCGCCCTCACGCGCGGTCCAGCAGTTCCTGGCGCTTTGTGTTGCCAATGGTAGGTAGGCTTGCCGACCCACGCGCGGCCCTGACAATTGATCGCCTGGGGATTTCCACTATGGCGCCGGTCCCGGACGCCGGCGCACTATTCAGCCATCGTAGCGCTTCGGCGCTTTTTTAAAACCCGCTTTTGGAACCGGTTCCAAAAGCCTGGATCATCGAACTTAGGCCAATGTCGAAGGCAGTGGAAATAGCAATCGTCGCCAGTGCATTCGGTGCCGACGCGGTGCGCGCTTCGGGTCATCGAAAGTGGGCAGAAGCGAGCCGCCGCGCCGGAGCCGCCGGTTTCGAAGTGCGCCGGGAGTTGTTCTGTCACGAGGCCGATGCCGCACCGGATCGCCTCGCGGCGCTAGGCGAGCAGATTGCGCAACTGGGTTTATGGTCGGTGTACTCGAGCCCAGCGTCGCTCTACGCAGACGACGGCCAGCTCGATGGCCCCGCGCTGCGCCGCGCATTGGACGAAGCCGCCGCACTCGGCGCGCGCTTCGTCAAGCTGCAACTCGGCGGATTTGTCCGCGAAGCGCATGGCGATGCGATTGCCGCGCAGTTGCGAGGGGTCGAGGTCCGGCTCGTCGCCGAAAACGGTCAATTGACGCAAGGCGGCTCGCTGCGCCAGTTCGTCGACCTGTTCGCTGCTCTGGAAAACGAAGGTCACGCGGGCCTTATCGGCATGACGTTCGACGTCGGCAACTGGGCGTGGTGCGGCGTGCCGGCGCTTGACGCGGCCCTGGCGCTCGCGCCGTACGTCGAATACGTGCATTGCAAGAGCGCGGCGGGCGAGGGCGCACGTCGTTTTGCCGCTGCGCCCGCCGCCGACGACGCCCGCTTTGCCGCCGTTCTAAAGCAGTTGCCGCGCGATGTACCGCGCGGCATCGAGTTCCCGCTTGACGCCACGTGTATCGACGAAGACGCCACGCGGCGCGTCGCCTGGCTCGCCGCCGCATGAGCAGCGAGCCGCGTGCGACCGCAGGCCGGAAAAACAGACACAGCCGACGCATCATCAGGAGCAACGCATGAGCACCATAGCCGCAGCGCTGGACATCATCACCTACGGCGAAGCCATGGCCATGTTCGTGGCGGCCGAAACCGGCCCGCTCGCGCGCGTCGGCCAGTTCACCAAACGCATTGCGGGCGCCGACCTGAACGTCGCGATCGGCCTCGCCCGGCTCGGCTTCAAGGTGGGCTGGATGAGCCGCGTCGGCAACGATTCGTTCGGCCAGTACGTGCGCGACACGTTGATGCAGGAAGGCATCGACCAGCGCTGCGTCACGACCGACGAGCGCCATCCAACCGGCTTCCAGCTGAAGTCGAAGAACGACGACGGCAGTGATCCAGCCGTCGAATATTTCCGCCGCGGCTCGGCGGCGAGCCATCTGTCGGTCGCGGACTACGTGGCGGATTATGTGCTGCCGGCGCGTCATCTACATCTGACCGGCGTGGCCCCCGCAATCTCGGAAAGCTCGCGCGAACTTGCGTTCCATCTGGCACGCGAGATGCGCGCAGCCGGCAAGACGATCTCGTTCGATCCGAACCTGCGCCCGACGCTGTGGCCCTCGCGTGCCGCGATGGTGGAAGGTCTGAACGCGCTCGCCGCGCTGGCTGACTGGGTGCTGCCGGGCATCGGCGAGGGCGAGATTCTGACCGGCTACACGCAGCCCGAGGACATCGCCCGCTTTTATCTCGAACGGGGCGCGCGCGGCGTGATCGTCAAGCTCGGCGCCGCGGGCGCGTATTTTCGCAGCGCCGACGAGGCCGGCGTGATCGCCGGCCAGCCGGTCGAGAAAGTGGTCGATACGGTAGGCGCCGGCGACGGTTTCGCCGTCGGCGTGATCAGCGCGTTGCTGGAGGGCCGCACGCTGCCGCAGGCCGTCGCTCGCGGCAACCGCATCGGCGCGCTGGCCATTCAGGTGATCGGCGATTCGGAAGGATTGCCGAGCCGCGCCGAGCTCGATGCGCTGGAGCGCAGCGAGGCGGCGCGCATCGCGCACGCTGCGTGAGGCGCGCGTCGCCGGACTCATCGGCACACATTCAGGCAGGCAGTCCCGTGAAGCGCGACAGCGCCAACGCGGGGTCCGCGCCGAACCCGTATTCATAAGAGCAAGAGCGCCGCAAAGCGCCGCAGAAGCTCCGTTCATCATCGTTTCGGGAAGCCGTAAAAAGGAGACATTCCCATGTCATCATCTCTCGCGATTCGCCGCTGGTGGGCGATCATGCCGATCGTGTTCATCACGTACAGCCTTGCTTATCTCGACCGCGCCAACTACGGTTTCGCGGCCGCCGCCGGCATCAATCAGGATCTGGGCATCAGCAAGGGACTCTCGTCGCTGATCGGCGCGCTGTTCTTCCTCGGTTATTTCTTCTTCCAGATTCCGGGCGCCATCTATGCCGAGCGCCGCAGCGTCAAGAAGCTGGTGTTCTGGAGTCTCGTGCTGTGGGGCGGCTGCGCGGCGCTTACCGGCATGGTCAGCAATATTCCGTCGTTGATGGTGATCCGCTTCGTGCTCGGCGTGGTCGAAGCCGCGGTGATGCCGGCCATGCTGATCTTCATCAGCAACTGGTTCACGAAGAGCGAACGCTCGCGCGCCAACACGTTCCTGATTCTCGGCAATCCGGTGACGGTGCTGTGGATGTCGGTCGTGTCCGGCTATCTGGTGCATTCGTTCGGCTGGCGCAACATGTTCATCGCCGAAGGGCTGCCCGCTGTGCTGTGGGCCGTGTGCTGGTGGTTCATCGTGAAGGACAAGCCGCAGCAGGTGTCGTGGCTCACGCAACAGCAGAAAGACGCGCTCGCCGAAACGCTGCGCGCCGAGCAGGCTGCGATCAAACCGGTACGCAACTACGGCGAGGCGTTCCGCTCGTCGGCGGTAATCAAGCTGTGCGCGCAGTATTTCTGCTGGAGCATCGGCGTGTACGGTTTCGTGCTGTGGCTGCCGTCGATTCTGAAAAACGGCTCGACGCTCGGCATGGTCGAAACCGGCTGGCTCTCCGCGCTGCCGTATCTGGCCGCGACCATCGCGATGCTTGCGGCCTCGTGGGCATCGGATAAACTCAACCGCCGCAAAGCGTTTGTCTGGCCGTTCCTGCTGATCGGGGCGATTGCGTTCGCGGCCTCGTACGCGCTCGGCACCACGCACTTCTGGCTTTCGTATGCATCGCTCGTGATCGCGGGCGCCGCGATGTACGCACCGTACGGTCCGTTCTTCGCAATCGTGCCGGAGCTGCTGCCGAAAAACGTTGCCGGCGGCGCGATGGCCCTGATCAACAGCATGGGCGCGCTCGGTTCGTTCGTCGGCTCGTACGTGGTCGGCTATCTGAACGGCGCGACGGGAACACCGGCGGCCTCGTATGCGTTCATGAGCGTGGCGTTGATCGCCGCGGTCATCCTGACGCTGATCGTCAAGCCGCAACAGCAGGCCGCCCAGCCGAAGCACACGCTCGCTACACCGTTGCAAGGAAAATAAGCTGATGAAGAAAATTGTCGCCTGGAAGCCGCTGCCTGAGGACGTGCTCGCGTATCTGCAACGGCACGCAAAGGTCGTGCAGGTCGATCCCGCTCGCCACGATGCGTTCGTCGCCGCGTTGCGCGACGCGGACGGCGGCATCGGCGCGAGCGTGAAGATCACGCCGGCCATGCTGGAAGGCGCGACGCGGCTCAAGGCGCTCTCGACGATCTCCGTCGGCTTCGATCAGTTCGATGTCGCCGATCTCACGCGGCGCGGCATCGTGCTCGCGCATACGCCGGACGTGCTGACCGAATCCACCGCGGACACCGTGTTCTCGCTGATCCTCGCTTGCGCGCGCCGGGTGGTCGAACTCGCCGCGTGGGTGAAGGCGGGGCGCTGGCAGCACAGCATCGGCCCGGCGCAATTCGGCGTGGACGTGCAGGGCAAAACGCTCGGCATCGTCGGTCTCGGGCGCATTGGCGGCGCGGTGGCGCGGCGCGCGGCGCTCGGTTTCAACATGAAGGTGCTTTACACGAACCGCAGCGTGAATCCGCAGGCAGAAGCGGCTTATGGCGCGCGCCGCGTCGAATTGCAGGAGCTGCTTGGGACCGCTGACTTCGTCTGCCTGCAGGTGCCACTCACGTCGCAAACGCGGCACATGATCGGCGCAAAGGAACTCGCGTCGATGAAGAAAAGCGCAATCCTGATCAACGCGTCGCGCGGCGCGATCGTGGACGAAGAGGCACTCGTCGAGGCCCTCAGGAACGGCACGATTGGCGGCGCGGGTCTCGACGTGTTCGAGAAGGAACCGCTTGGCGCCGACTCGCCGCTCCTGCAGATGGCGAACGTCGTCGCGCTGCCGCACATTGGCTCCGCGACTCACGAGACGCGGTATGCGATGGCGCGCAACGCGGCGGAAAACCTGGTCGCCGCGCTGGCCGGCACGCTCACGACCAACGTCGTCAATCGCGAAGTGCTGCAGCGGTGAGGAGCATCGGGATGAAGCGCTTGTTCTCGGGCCTCGTCGATAGACATTGCGTCACGCCGGACGGCTGCCCCAATGAGTGACACGCCGACCTCGCAACGCACGCTTCGCCGCGCGACGATCACCGACGTCGCGCGCGAAGCCGGCACCGGCAAGACCAGCATCTCGCGCTATCTGAATGGCGAGATGAGCGTGTTGTCGCCCGAGTTGCGCGCGCGGATCGAAGCCGCGATCGAGCGGCTCGACTATCAGCCGAATCAGATGGCGCGTGGTTTGAAGCGCGGGCGCAACCGGCTGATCGGCATGCTGCTCGCCGACCTGACCAATCCCTACACAGTCGAAGTGCTGCAAGGCGTGGAGGCCGCATGCCAGGCGCTCGGCCTGATGCCGCTCATCTGCCACGCGGCAAACGAAGTCGAAATGGAGCGGCGCTATCTGCAACTGCTCACCACGTACCGCGTGGAAGGCGTGATCGTGAATGCGCTCGGCGTGCGTGAGGAGTCGCTGCGGCCGGTGGGCGGCGGCGGAATTCCGGCGGTGCTCGTCGACCGCTCCGTCGAAGGTCTCGTCGCCGATATCGTCGGGCTCGACAATCGCGCGGCGGCGGAGCTGGGCACGCGGCATCTGCTGGACGGCGGGTTTCGCGACATCTGGTTCGTCGTGCAGCCGTTCGAGCAGGTCAGCTCGCGGCGGCTGCGTGAGGCGGCCTTTCGCGACACGCTGCGGGCCCATGCGCATGAGCATGCACGCGCGGTGCAAGGCCATACACTCGTGCTAAATCTCGCGGATACCGTGCAGACAGAGCACAGTCTTGCGGAGCTGGATCGGGCGATCGACGCGCTTGGGGAGTTTGCTGCGCTTGCCCCTGTTGCCGCGCGTGAGTCGCTGGAGCGGCATGAGCCACACGAGCCACACGAGCCACATGAACCGCTTGGCCCGCTTGACGCTTTTAACCCGCTCCAGTCGCAGCAATCGCCTCTGCCGCTCAAGTCGCCTCCGCAGCTTGCCGCCGCGAATCGGCAGGCGAGCGCCGGCGGCAACGCTGCGCGCGTCGCGGTGTTCGCGGCGAACGCGCCGGTCGCTTTGCGGCTTGCGCTACATTTCAAGGCGCGTTACGGCGCCGCCTGGCAGACGCGCGTCGCGCTTCTTTCCATCGACGACCCCGAGTGGGCCGAACTGACGGGCATCACGACGATCCGTCAGCCTACTTACGACATCGGCTATCGCGCGGTCGAGTTTCTGCACGAGCGCATCGAGGGCGTGCAGACCACCGCGCGCGATTGTCTGCTGCCGGGGGAGTTGATCGTTCGGGCGTCCACGGGCGGCAGCGCGAACGGGTGAGAGGCTGGCGGCCGAGCTCACCAGCTAGCCTATCCGCCTGCGTGTCATGCGCCCCACAAAGCGTGCTGCCGCGCTTCAATGCCAACCCGGCCCTCTTGCATCCGCGCGAGCTTCGGCGCCCGTTTCACGCCAATCTGCGATCATGCGGGCTGCGGCGCGCAGCGGTTGTGCGCCGGTCATCGCAAGGAAACACATGGTCGTTGCACCGCTTACCCTGTCGAGCCTCGTACTCGCGACGCTTGGCGTCGCCGCTTTGCCTTTTCTCATTTACCGACGTCTGCGCCGGCCTCTCGCGCTGGAGCCGCGCGCCGCGATTGCCGGCATCGCCGTGTTCGCGCTGTTCGCGATGGTCATCGAGCGGGCGCTCAACGACTTCGCGCTGCATCGGAACGAGGCGACGGCAAGCCTGCTGTCGCATCCGCTCGCTTTTGTCGTGTATGGCGCGCTGGCCGCGGGCATCTGTGAAGAAGTGGGCCGCTTTATCGGCATGCGCCTCTTGATCAAGCGCGCGGCGGCAAGGGCCGCGGTAGCTGCTCAGGCGGGTACAACGGCAAAAGCCGCTTCGGTCGACCAGATTCCGCGCACGGACGACGGGACCGCGCTCGCCTACGGCCTCGGTCATGGCGGCGCAGAGGCGTGGTTCGTCGGCGTGCTGGTGCAGATTCAATGGATTCTGTTCGCGGTGTTCGAAAACCGCGGCGAGCTCGACAGCTATCTGAGCAATCTGCCGGGCGAATCCGTCATGCGCATTCATTTGATACTCGCGAGCCTCACGCCGCAGACGGCCGGCATTTTCGCGCTTGAACGGGTAGCCGCGTTCGTCTTTCAGATCGGTTTATCGGTGCTGATGTGGCGCGGCTTGAGGGCCGGCTGGCGCGCCATCCTGCCGCTCGCCATCGCACTGCATGCGCTCGTGGACGTGCCCGCAGCGCTCTTCCAGGCGCAGCTGGTGCCGCTCGCGGCAGTCGACGCGGTGTATGCGCTCGCAGCGGTCGTGGTGGCGGGGCTGCTTTTCAGATCGTTTCGACATGCCGGCGCGCAAAGCATGACGCGACTGCCGCGGTAGGCGGAGCCGCTGCCTGCATCGATTGCTCTACAATCGGCGGCTTGCCACCGCATGCCTATAACTTTCGGCACATTCATGGAAGCTTACCAATACGACTGCGCGAGTCCCGAGTTCGAGGAACTGGCGCGCGTCATCAGCGATCTCTTTCCCGAGCAGACGCAGTTTATCCAGCGTCCGGCCGAAGACGGCACGCCCACGCTCGCCATTCACTGGGTGGCCATGCGCTTCGGCGCGACGGCGCGACGCATCGTCATGACGGTGGAGATCGCGCCGGCGGCACTCGCGCGCTACCGTGCGTTGCCCGCGCGGCTGCGTGGCCGCAGCTTCGCAGTGCTGCGCGCGTATGTGGAGGCGAGCATCGGCTCGCTCGAGGAACAGTATGCGAACGGCGAAACGGTGCCGCGCGAAGTCACCGTGGATCTCGGCGACGAATTCGCATAACGGCGTTTCAGTCTGCGAACCGGTAGACCTTGGCGAAGCGGTCGGCCTGCACGACGCCATAATCGCCCGGCGCGTACTGCATGATCCAGTCGCCGGCTGCGCCGCGCAGCACATCGCCGCCGTCGGCCGAACGCGCCAGAGAGAACGCCTCGTGCATCTGTTTCGCGAGCACGACAGCGGGTCGGTTGCGATAGGCACCGGGCTCGCCATGCGCGAGCGCGGCGTCGGCGGGGACGTATTTGGCGTCGAAGCGTGCGCGCGATACGACCCAACGGTCGCCGGTCGAGCCGGTGATCAGCGCGTCGCCCGGCATGTACCGGTTCGGGCCTTCCAGGCTCATCAATTCGCCTTGCGTGGCGGCAAATTCGACGGTGACCGTTTCGTCTTTGACGACGCGCCGGGCGGCGGCGTCGTGGCTCAGGTCGAGGTTCGTCAGGTCGTTCATGAAGCGGCAGATGATATGTGTCAACGTGGGTAGGCCGCGGCATCGTGACGTGGCGTCATCGATCGCGGACCCGCATCATGCCAGAATCGTCTTACGGCGCGCTTCATTCCGAATGCGATGCAAGCCAATATGCGGTGCGCTCGGCTAATAAACCGTGGTGAGCGCACCGACACCGCGCGGCACCGCTTCGTCGCGCCGAATTCGTAGCGCCGAATTCATAGCGCGAGAATCCGCGCGACCCTTGCGACCGAGAAGCCTTTACGGCTTCACCGTCGCATCGCTTGCCGGGGCCGGCGCGGTCTTGCCGCTCTTGCCCTTGCCATGACGACCATGCCGGCCCTCAGGACCGCCCTCGTGACGGAACGTCGTATCGGCAAGCTTCTTCTGCTCCGGGGAGAAGCTGTTGTAAAGCGGATCGAATGCGTCCACCAGCTTCTTCATGCCGTCTGCATGTGCCTGGGCGATGGTTGCGTACTGCTTCATGTCGTCGAGTGCCGACACATTGGTCGCGGCGCGCCGCTCCTTGAACAGTTCGCCCATCGTCTGGCCGTTGCCGCGCATCACGTCGGCGAAGGCTTTCCATTGCGGCTCCTGCGCCGGCGTGATCTTCAGCTGCGAATGCAGATAGGCGATGCGGTCTTCGACATTGCGTTCGTGTCCGCCTTTCGCGGCGGGTGCGGCGGGTGCGGAGGCGGCTGCCACCGAAGGCGCTGCGGCCGGCGCCGAAGCTTGTGCGAATGCGCCGCTCATCGCGACTGCGGAGGCCAGCAAGACCAGTGCTTTTTTCATCGAAACTCCTGATGTCTGTTCGAATTGTGACGGACCGGAATAGGGCGTGTGGCGAGCGGCCCGCCTGCGCTGTGCCGGAACCTGCGCGGCCTCGCACTGATGACGGATCGCCCGGTCCTTGCCGTCGGCGCTATTAGTATCACGATATCCCTACAATGCGGCTCTGGTGCGACAAACGCTTACAACCGAAACGAACAGGAAATAGCGGGTGGATAAATTCGTCAGCATGGAGATTTTCGTGGCCGTGGTGGAGGCGGGCAGTCTGACCGCGGCGGCCGAACGTTTCGAGATTTCTTCGGCGATGGTCGGCAAGCACATACGGTCGCTGGAAGGCCGGCTTGGCACGCGCCTTCTCACGCGCACCACGCGCCGTCAAAGCCTGACGGAGATCGGCCGGCAGTACTACGAGCAATGCAGACGCATTCTTGCCGATGTGAAGGACGTCGAGTCGCTGGCCGAGGCGATGGCTGCCGCGCCGCGCGGCGTGCTGAAGGTGACGGTGCCGCTCACCTATGGCGTCGAAGTTTTTTCGCCGGCCATGATCGACTATCTAAGTGCGTGGCCCGAAGTCACGCTTGAGCTGGACCTTTCGAATCGCATAACAGACCTCGTTGAAGAAGGCTTCGACGCCGCGGTGCGCATCGGCCATCTGGCGGATTCGAGCTTTGTCGCGCGGCCGTTGAAGCCGTACCGCATGCGCGCCTGCGCGTCGCCGGCGTACCTCGCGCGCGCGGGCATTCCGCGCACTCCCGCGGATCTCGCGCATCACGAGTGTCTCGGTTTTTTGCATTGGGGCCGCGAGGGCACATGGCGGCTCGGAGGCGAAGGCGCTGCGCAAAACCCGTTGCGCGCCGGACGCTTTCGCGCGAACAACGGTCAGGCGCTCAAGGTTGCCGCGCTGCGCGGCTTCGGTCTTGTGCTGCAACCGGAGGCGCTGCTCGCACGCGAGATCGAGAGCGGAGAACTGGTCTCGGTGCTCGAAGAGCATCTGCCGCCAGGCGCGCCCGTGCATCTTGTCTATCCGCGGGACCGGCGCGCCACGCCCAAGCTGACCAGCTTCATCGACTTCGTGATGGAGCGCTTCGGCGCGTGAACGGCGCGACCCCGCCGCGCGGCGCGAGAAGGCGCGATAATCCGCACCACTGCGACCACTTCTTTTCTTCGAATGAGACCTCCGCGCCTCGACCAACTCGACGACCTCGACCGCAACCTGGTGGCACTGCTTCAGGCCAATGCGCGCGAGAGCGTCGCCAATCTCGCCCGCCAGCTCGACGTGGCGCGTACTACCGTCATCGCCCGGATCGCGCGGCTCGAACGCAGCAACGTGATTGCGGGCTACAGCGTGCGGCTCGGCCAGGACGTGCTCGATTCGAGCATCTATGCGTATGTGGGCATCATCATCGCGCCCAAGCATGGGCCTGCGGTGCAAAAGCGCCTCGGCAGGATGCCCGAAGTGCAACTGTTGTGCGCGGTGAGCGGCGAGTTCGACTACGTCGCCTGGCTGCGTGCGGACTCGCCTGATCGTCTGAACGATCTGCTCGATCAGATTGGCGGCATGGAAGGCGTCGAGCGGACCACGACCTCGATCATTCTCGCGCGCAAGATCGACCGCGGCATGGTGTGAACGACGCCTCGCGTCAGTGCTGTTTTAACGCGCTTTCGTCGCTTTGTCTGCCAGACTCGTCAAAACGTCGAATCTCGTGGTCATTGCGCAGCATGTTGTCCGTATCAACTGATTTTGCTTCTCCCTAGACTGTCGCTCAAGGGTTCAGCCCGCCGCGCGCCGCGCTTTCATCGCGGCGCACTTCAAGCTGGAGACAGCGCACGGAACCGAACCTGTCAGGGCGCTCAGGCGCTCAGTCGGGTCGACAAAAGGAGAAGAACATGAAAGTTGCCATTGTTGGCGCAGGTCTGATCGGTCACACCATTGCCCATATGCTGCGTGAAACCGGCGACTATGACGTCGTCGCGTTCGACCGCGATCAGCACGCGCTCGACAAACTCGCCGCACAGGGCATTCCGACGCATCGCGTGGATTCCGCCGACGCTGCCGCGCTGCGTGCCGCCATTCAGGGTTTCGATGCGCTCGTCAACGCGCTGCCGTACTACCTGGCCGTGAACGTGGCGGCCGCGGCGAAGGGCGCCGGCGTGCATTACTTCGACCTGACCGAGGACGTGCGCGCGACTCACGCGATCCGCGCGATTGCGGACGACGCCGAACACGCGTTCATGCCGCAGTGCGGTCTGGCGCCGGGGTTCATCGGCATTGCCGCGCACGAGCTTGCGAATCGCTTCACGGAAATTCGCGACGTCAAGATGCGGGTCGGCGCGCTCCCGCAGTTCCCGACCAACGCACTGAAGTACAACCTGACGTGGAGCGTGGACGGCCTCATCAACGAATACTGCCAGCCTTGCGAAGCGATCCGCGACAGCCGCACCCAGTGGGTGCAGCCGCTCGAAGGACTCGAGCATTTTTCGCTCGACGGCATCGAGTACGAAGCCTTCAACACGTCCGGCGGTCTGGGTACGTTGTGTGAGACGCTCTCGGGCCGCGTCGAGTCGCTCGATTACAAGTCGGTCCGCTATCCGGGCCATCGCAACCTGATGCAATTCCTGCTGGAAGACCTGCGCCTTGCGAGCGACCGCGACACCCTCAAGGGCATCATGCGCCGTTCGGTGCCGTCCACGGCCCAGGACGTGGTGCTCGTGTTCATCACCGTGAGCGGCATGCGCGATGGGCAACTGGTGCAGGAAGTGTTCACCCGCAAGATCTTCGCGAAGACAGTCTGCGGCGTGCCGATGAGCGCAATCCAGATCACTACGGCGGGCGCAATGTGCGCGGTGCTGGACCTGTTCCGCGAAAAGAAGCTGCCGCAGCGCGGCTTTGTGCGCCAGGAGCAGGTGTCGTTGCGCGAATTCCTCGGCAACCGTTTTGGTCAGCTTTATGAAGGTGAGACGCTGGAGGCGTTGCAAACGGTCGCGACGGTTTGACGAAGTCCGGCCAGGAATAGAAAAACAGATGGAAGAACGCCCCGCATGCGGGGCGTTCTTCGTGGTGCTCGCACACTGCGTCTGAGCGCTGTTGCCGTATCGGCCGTATCGGCCGTATCAGCCGTATCGGCCATATCGTCCGCCTCAAACCGGCAAGGGTGGCAGCAGTCCGGGGGCCGCCTGGGGCGCACCGACGATATGCGCTAGCAGCGCATCGAAGTCAGCCGTCTCCGGTGCCGTGTTATCGAACATCAGAAGATCGTTGCACATATCGCCGCTCGGCAGGAAGCGCCGCTGACGGTACTCGTCCCAATGCGCCAGCTTGTAGGCGTCGTTCGGATTGCCGCGCGCCACGATTCGCCGGTGCGCGGTTTCTTCCGACACATGCACCCACACCACACGCACGCTCACATTGTCGCCGACGCCCAGCCACGCGCGATCGAAAAGCCGCCTCTCGCGGACTTCACGCGACAGCGGCCCGACCACGAGCGCGCTCACGCCGAGTTCGAGGTTGTCGCGCGCGGTGTCGATCAGGCCGCGATATTCCGGCTCGCGTAGATGTTGCAGAAAAAGCGGGCTGTCGCGATCGTTCGGATCGCCGGTTAGCATGCCCATGGCCGCGGCGCTATAGCCGCCGTACAGGGTGTCCTTGTCGAGCAGACAGAAAGGCTCGCCGGCCGCTTTCATGAGCGGGCCGATCAGTTTTTTTGCCAGCGTGGTCTTGCCGGTTCCCGCGTGACCGCAAATGAAAACAAGGTGGCTCACGACGACCCGCCCTTCGGGAAAGCGGCCGCGGGCGGCGCGTCAGACGCCGGCTTGCCGTCGCTCACCAGCCACGCCGTATCTATCGGGCCGAAGCACAATGCCGCGGTCATCGAGTTGAAACACCGCATGGCGGTCTCCTTGCTGTTGTCCCTTTGCAAGGATCATGAAGAAGAACCCATGTGCGCGCAAGAGCCGGATGCGCGTGCGAAAGTCCTGCACGACACGGCCTGCAACAATTCGATACATGAGACCCGCCCGCAGCCCTTAACATGGCGGTTGCACAGTCCATTCACGCAGAGGGCCCTCATACGCGCACGCCTTGCGATGCGGGCCGCTCTGCTGCGCTTTCAGGGTAACCGACATGTTGATCAATTGCGCCGCCTATCAGGACGGCCGGAAGCTCGCCGACATCGACATCGACAGCATCAGCGACTATGTCGCGCGGCCCGAGTGTTTCGTGTGGGTCGCGCTAAAGGATCCGGGCCCGGGCGAACTGGCGGTGATGAAGCATGAGTTCGGTCTGCACGACCTTGCCATCGAGGACGCACAGAACGGGCATCAGCGCCCGAAAATCGAGGAGTACGGCGAGTCGCTCTTCGCGGTGATGCACACCGTGGAGATGGACGAAGACTGCGAGCTGGTGATCGGCGAGGTGGATGTATTCGTCGGAGCGAATTACGTGCTGTCGGTGCGGCGCGGCACGCGTGCCGGCTTTCAGAACGTGCGGGCGCGCTGCGAACGAGAACCGCAGTTGCTCAAGGCCGGCTCGGCGTTCGTGCTGTATGCGCTCGCCGACGACATAGTCGATCGTTACTTTCCGATTATCGAGGCGATGAACACCGAGATTGAGGCGATCGAAGACCGCATTTTCGAGCGCAACAATTCGGCGGCATCGCGCGCGATCATTCAGGATCTGTATTCGCTCAAGCGGCGCCTTGTCATTCTGCAGCATCACATCGCGCCGCTACAGGAAGCGATCAGCAAGCTGACGGGCGGCCGCATTCCGAGCGTCTGCGAAGGCATGCAGGCTTACTTTCGCGATGTCTACGACCACCTTGAGCGGATCGTGCGGATTATCGACGGCCGGCGCGAAATGGTGGTTACCGCCGTGCAGGTGAACCTCGGCATGATTTCGCTCGCCGAGAACGAGGTGACCAAGCGGCTCGGTTCGTTCGCCGCGCTGTTCGCGGTGCCGACGATGATCGCCGGCATCTACGGAATGAATTTCCAGAACATTCCGGAGCTGCATTTGCGCTATGGCTACCCGCTGTGCCTCGCCATCATGCTGACCGTAGACGTCATTCTTTATTGGCGCTTCCGCAAGGCCGGCTGGCTTTGAGGGGGCGAGGCGGCTCCAGGTACGCCGACGCTCAAAGCAGGCCGACCGTTCGCAAGCACACCAACTTCCCTCATGCGGCTTGCATGCGGCGCAATAAAAGTCCAGCATAAGCGGCCCGCCGGCGGCTCAGCTTGCAGCCGGCGGCAATACCGTCACGTCTGAACCATGTGAGGACCCATTGCCGCACGCATTTCGCGATTCGCCTGCCGGGCGTTTCGTCACACGACTGTTCACCGCCGTGGCGGCGCGGAGCCTCGGGTCGCCGTTTAAGCGAGCCGGTGCACTGCAACACTGCAAATCGTTGACAGTTCGGTTCGAATGCGCTGAAAATGAGCCCCGCAAACGTTTGCGCGTAATTAAAAATACGGCTCCAGAAGAGCCTGACAAACCAAGGAGATATGCATGAGCCATCGCATTCGCCGCCGCATCCTGGCGGCAGCAATCCTCGCCACCGCTAGCGCCGCGTTGCCGTTTTCCGCCGCTTTTGCCCAGACCGCGCCGGCTCACAAGCCCAAAGTCGCACTGGTGATGAAGTCGCTTGCCAACGAGTTCTTCCTCACCATGGAAAACGGTGCGAAGGACTACCAGAAGCACAACTCGTCGCAGTTCGACCTCATCACGAACGGCATCAAGGACGAAACGGACACCGCCAACCAGATCCGCATCGTCGAACAGATGATCGTGTCGAAGGTCGACGCCATCGTGCTCGCTCCGGCCGACTCGAAGGCGCTGGTGCCGGTCGTCAAGAAGGCGGTGGACGCGGGCATCATCGTCGTGAACATCGACAACCGGCTCGACCCGGAGGTGCTGAAGTCGAAGGACCTGAACGTGCCCTTCGTCGGACCGGATAACCGCAAGGGCGCACAAAAGGTCGGCGACTACCTCGCGAAGAAGCTGAAGGCTGGCGACGAGGTCGGCATTATCGAGGGCGTGTCGACCACGACCAACGCGCAGCAGCGCACGGCCGGCTTCAAGGACGCTATGCAGACCGTCGGCGCCAAAGTGGTGTCCGTGCAGTCCGGCGAATGGGAAATCGACAAGGGCAACGCAGTGGCCTCGGCCATGCTCAACGAGTACCCGAACCTGAAGGCGCTGCTCGCGGGCAACGACAACATGGCGATCGGCGCGGTTTCCGCGGTGCGCGCGGCGGGCAAGCAGGGCAAGGTGTACGTGGTCGGCTACGACAACATCAACGCAATCAAGCCGATGCTGAAGGACGGCCGCGTGATCGCCACCGCCGACCAGTACGCCGCGAAGCAGGCTGTGTTCGGCATCGACACCGCGCTTAAAGCCTTGAGCGAACACAAGAAGCAGTCGCAGCTGTCGGGCGTGGTCGAAACGCCGTGCGACCTGGTCACGAAGTAAACGGTGGCCGAAGCGGCGCCCGAGGCGGCATATCGGCCGCACGTGAGCGGCACTTGAGCAGCACGTGAGCGGCACGTGAGCGGCCATGAACGAGAATCGAACGGCATACGAGCGGCGACGGCAACGTCGCCCAAATCATCTCTCGATCAATGCTGTGTCACCGCTCGCTCTTCGCTCAGGCGTCGCCGGCCACGAGTCGGGCGGATTCGCACCACGTCAGAACCGCGAATCCGCGCCTACTATCCAATGAACACTCAATAGCCGGCCGATAGCGGCTCAAGAAAGCTGCGGGGCAGCCGTTAATTCCAGAGGTAAGCGTCATGACGGCGGCTGCGTGGGGAGAGAAGCGCAGACCTGGTGCCTGCGCATTCCGCGTATTGGGCCGGCATTGACCGCGCGGCGCCAGGCGCCGCCTTGTTCGAGCGAATCGGGCAGGGCGGCGTAGCGCCGCGAAACAGGATCGCGATGGATTCAACCGACCACGAAGCCTTGCCTGCTGTACTGTCCGTCAGCGGCATCGGCAAGACCTATGCCGAACCCGTGCTCGCCGACGTCTCCTTGTCGTTGCGCGCCGGCGAGGTATTGGCGCTCACCGGCGAGAACGGCGCCGGCAAGAGCACGCTGTCCAAGATTATCGGCGGACTCGTCGAGCCGACGGCGGGCACCATGCGGCTCGGCGGTGCGCCCTATGCACCGGCGAGCCGTACCGAAGCCGAAGCGCTCGGCGTGCGCATGGTCATGCAGGAGCTGAACCTGCTGCCCACGCTGTCGGTTGCGGAAAACCTGTTTCTCAACCGCCTGCCGCGCGTGGGGCGATTGCCTGGCTGGATCGACCGCCGCAAGCTGCGCGAGGACGCGCGCCACGCAATGGCGCAAGTCGGGCTCGACGCGATCGACCCCGACACACTGGTGGGCGAACTCGGCATCGGGCATCAGCAGATGGTGGAGATCGCGCGCAATCTGATCGACGACTGCCGCGTGCTGATCCTCGACGAGCCGACCGCCATGCTGACCGCCCGCGAAGTCGACCTGCTGTTCGAGCAGATCGACCGCCTGAAGGCGCGCGGCGTCGCGCTGGTGTACATCTCGCACCGGCTCGAGGAACTGGCGCGGGTGGCCGAGCAGATCGCGGTGCTGCGCGACGGCCGCCTCGTGCACGTCGACGCCATGGCCAATCTGACCAGCGACGAAATCGTCACGTGGATGGTCGGCCGCGAACTCGGCGAACAGATCGATCTGGGCGTGCGCAGTATCGGCGCGCCGCTTCTGAAGGTCGAGCGCCTCTCTCGCGGCAAGGTGGTGCGCGACGTGTCGTTCGAGGTGCGCGCGGGCGAGATTTTCGGCGTGAGCGGCCTGATCGGGGCAGGCCGTACGGAGTTGATGCGGCTCATCTACGGCGCCGACCAGAAAGACGGCGGCAGTGTGGCGCTTGCCCCGGCGCCCGGCACGCCGCCCGCGCCGGTGCGGATCGATTCGCCTTCGGACGCGGTGCGCGCTGGCATCGCGCTGATTACCGAGGACCGCAAAGGCGAGGGCCTGCTGCTGCCGCAGCCGATTGCAGCCAATGTGTCGCTGGGCAACATCGGCAGCGTGGCGCGCCATGGCGTCGTCGATGCGAAGCGCGAGAACGCGCTCGCGCAAAAGCAGATCGACGCCATGCGAATCCGCAGCTCGGGTCCGGGGCAGATTGTCGGCGAGCTGTCGGGCGGCAACCAGCAGAAGGTCGTGATCGGCCGCTGGCTTGCGCGCGATTGCCGCGTGCTGTTATTCGACGAACCTACGCGCGGCATCGACGTCGGCGCGAAGTTCGATATTTATGGCTTGATGGGTGCGCTGGCTCGGGAAGGGCGCGCGCTCGTCGTGGTGTCGAGCGACCTGCGCGAGCTCATGCTGATCTGCGACCGGATCGGCGTGATGTCGGCGGGAAGCCTGACGGGCGTGTTCGAACGCGACACGTGGACGCAGGACGCGTTGCTGGCCGCCGCTTTCGCCGGCTACCGCAGCCGCGAAGCGTTGTTGCACGACCTCGACACCAATGAAGCAGGGAGCTTGTCATGACCGATCAATCGTTGCGCGACACGGCGGGCGCAAAACGCGGCGGCAATGCCGGTGCCGCCGGCGTGAATACAAACGCCGCACCGCCGGCCGATCCGTCGGCGCCGCTCGCGAGCGGCAAACCGGCCGGCACGCGGCTCGGGTTTTCGAACTATCTGGGTCTCGCCGGAGCGCTGCTCGGCATGATCGTGCTGTTCTCGCTGCTGAGTTCGCACTTCCTGACGTACGACACGTTCAGCACGATCGCCAATCAGATTCCGGATCTGGTCGTGATGTCGGTCGGCATGACGTTCGTGCTGATCATCGCCGGTATCGACCTGTCGGTCGGCTCGGTGCTCGCGCTCGGCGCGTCGGTGGTGAGCGTGGCCGCGCTCAAGTGGGGCTGGGGCCCGCTGCCGTCGGCGCTGCTCGGTGTCGCGGCGGCCGCGCTGACCGGCACGATTACCGGCGCGGTCACGGTGGGCTGGCGGATACCGTCGTTCATTGTGTCGCTCGGCGTGCTCGAGGCCGCGCGCGGCCTTGCGTATCAGATGACGAATTCGCGCACCGCCTATATCGGCGACGCGTTCGATTTTCTGTCGAACCCGATTGCGCTCGGCATCTCGCCGGCCTTCCTGATTGCGGTGGCGGTCATGGTGATCGCGCAACTGGTGCTCACGCGCACGGTGTTCGGCCGCTATCTGGTGGGCATCGGCACCAACGAGGAAGCCGTGCGGCTCGCGGGCGTCAATCCGCGGCCCTACAAGGTGATCGTGTTCGCGCTGATGGGCGCGCTAGCGGGCCTCGCGTCGCTGTTCCAGATTTCGCGTCTGGAGGCGGCGGACCCGAATGCCGGCGTCGGCGTGGAACTGCAGGTGATTGCAGCGGTGGTGATTGGGGGCACCAGTCTGATGGGCGGGCGCGGTTCCGTCATCAGCACGTTTTTCGGCGTGTTGATCATTTCCGTGCTGGCGGCGGGGCTCGCGCAGATCGGCGCGAACGAGCCGACCAAGCGGATGATCACCGGCGCGGTGATCGTGGTGGCCGTGGTGCTGGATACGTACCGCAGCCGCCGCAAGCGCGCCTGACATCGTCAGGATAGCGTGGGTCGGGCATTTGAAGGGTGGTTTGCGGTAAAGCGTAAGAATTCATGGGTATTGCGGGTTCGATGAGGACGTCCCAAGGTCGGCAGTGAGCCTGACGGCGGGAAAAACAGGCGGGAGAGCAACAGGTTATGGCGACGATCAAGGATGTAGCAGCCGTGGCGGGCGTGTCCTTCACGACGGTATCGCACGTCGTGAACAATTCGCGGCCCGTGTCGGCCGACGTGCGCGCGAAGGTCGAACTCGCCATTCGCCAGCTTCACTATGTGCCCTCGGCTGTGGCCCGTTCGCTGAAGGCGCGCGCCACCGCGACCATCGGGCTCGTGGTGCCCAACAGCACCAACCCGTACTTCGCGGAGCTTGCGCGCGGCATAGAAGACGGTTGCGCGCGCAACGGCTACTGCGTGTTCTTCTGCAATTCCGACGACGATCCCGCGAAGCAGCGCAACTATCTGCGTGTGCTGCAGGAAAAGCGCATCGACGGGCTGATCGTCGCGTCCGCCGGCGACGACGCCGTGCTCGCGCAGACGCTCGCGGACGCACGCGAGCCACTGGTGATCGTCGACCGCAATATCGAAGGCGTGAATGCCGACCTCGTGCAGATTGACCACGAGAAGGGCGCGTATCTCGCCACCCGTCATCTGCTTGAACTGGGGCATGTGCGGATCGGTTGCATTACGGGGCCGGTCGATACCGCAGTCAGCGCGATGCGCGTGCACGGCTTTATCCGCGCGATGACCGAGCGCGGCATCGAGATTCCGCCGGACGCGATTGTCGAAAGCGACTTTTCGGGCACCGGCGGGCATCGCGCCGCCGGGCAACTATTCGACACGGTCAAGCCATCGGCGATTTTCGCCTGTAACGACATGATGGGCATCGGCGCATTGCGCGCCGCGGCCGAGCGCAATATCAGCGTGCCGCGCGATTGCTCGATCATCGGTTTCGACGACATCGAACTGGGACGCTTCACCTATCCGGCACTCTCGACGGTCGGGCAGTCGGTGCGCGCGCTCGGCGACATGGCCGCGCAGACGCTAATCGAGCGCATTGCCGGCAAGTCGTCGGCGAGCGCACGTCCGGGCAGCCGCCGGCGCGTCGTCTCGCCGCGGCTCATCGTGCGCGAATCGACGTCGACGTGGGCGGGCGCCGGCAAACGCCATCTGGTGGCCTGAGCGCTGCCCCCGCCGGGCTTGGCCGGGCCTGCCGGGTCTGCCTGGTCGCCGGGGTCGGGTGCGTCAGCGCTTCCGCGCGCTTGAAAAGCACGTTAGAAAAGCAGCACAACAGGAGAATTGAGTGGCAAGTCAGGAAACGCGCTCACGCGTGGCGGTGGTCGGCAGTCTGAATATGGACCTGGTGGCGCGCGCGCCGCGCCTGCCGCGTCCCGGCGAAACGCTGGCCGGCCGTACGTTCGCTCAGGTCCCGGGCGGCAAGGGCGGCAACCAGGCTGTGGCGGCCGCGAGGCTCGGCGCGCGCGTGGCGATGCTGGGCTGCGTTGGCGCCGACGCGAACGGTGCGCAGTTGCGCGCGGGGCTCGAGGCCGAAGGCATCGACTGCACGGCGCTCGAAACCGGCCGCGAGGCGACGGGCGTGGCGCTCATCATCGTCGACGATGCGAGCCAGAACGCGATTGTCATCGTGGCGGGCAGCAACGGCGAGGTGACGCCTGACACCATTGCACGCCACGAAGCCGTGCTCGCCGCGGCCGACGTGGTGATCTGCCAATTGGAAACGCCGCTCGATACGGTGTACGCGGCGCTCGCCACGGCCCGGCGCCTCGGCAAGACGGTAATCCTGAACCCTGCGCCCGCCACCGGTCCGCTGCCCGCCCAGTGGCTGCCGCTCATCGACTATCTGATTCCCAACGAACTGGAAGCCGCGACGCTGACCGGCTTGCCGGTGGGCTCGCCCGAAGAAGCGGCGACGGCCGCTGCCGTGCTGCGCGCGGCCGGCGCCCGCAATGTGCTGGTGACGCTCGGGCCGCGCGGCGTGCAGGCGGCGCTCGAAGGCGCAGCGCCAGTGCTCTACGACGCGCCGAAAGTCGAGGCCGTGGATACGACCGCAGCCGGCGACACCTTCATCGGCGGCTTCGCCGCCCAACTCGGAGAGGGCGTGGGCGTGGAAGCGGCGATCCGTTTCGCCCAGCGCGCCGCGGCGCTATCCGTGACGCGCGCCGGTGCGCAGCCCTCCATACCGAGACGTGCCGAACTCGGCGGTTGAAGTTGCGGTCAGGTGACCGGCGCGGCCACGTGTCGCGCCGCGCGATTTCGGGGAAGCGGCGTTCCCAGGCCGGCGTCGGTTGACGCCTTTGGTGCGTCGCGCGCGCGTTTCCGGTGCTCCCTGAATTGCCCGCATTACACGAGATTCAGGAGAGCGGCGTTCCCGCGCCCGCGTGGTTCACCCTTTGGCGCGCCCGGCGCGCGTTTCCGGTGCTCGCTGCGTGACTGGCATTCCGCGGACTACGCGGGGTTTAAGGAAGCGGGCTTCCCGCACCCGCGCGGATTGACCCTTTGGCGCGCGCGTTCCGCCTTCTATGCGCTCCCTGCGTCACTTGTCTCAACTGGCGTCACCCGCACCACGCGGGAGACACCGACTGCGCCTCCTTGCCTGACCTCCGACGCCTCATCGTCCCCCAGCCGACGCTCCGCGCCCGATCATCGCCACACCGGCACCTTTGTAACTCTTACCGTGCGCCGGCCGCCGCCTTTCATCAGACTACATAAAAGCTTTAAGTCCGCTTGTGGCGTGCCGTTAACGCTGTTTATCAGAGCGCCGATCCGACGCAATCGCGACGGTGCCTCGCGCGTCATCAGATTTCTATTCGCTGCGCCGCAGCCTCCACGCACAGGACATGTATGTTGAACAAGGGCATTTCGATCAAGGCCCGCATCGGCCTCACCATGGCATTTCTCGCGGCGCTGCTCGTCGGCATCGGGGCATTCGGCTTATTCGGCATGAGTCGCTCGAATGACGCTTACCAGGAGACGTTCACGAACTCCATGCCGAGCGCCGTCGACATCGGCAACGCCGAGTTGTTCGCGGCGCGCGAGCGTCTCGCGCTCGACCGCGCGGCCTTCATGATGGGCACGCCGGACTCGGCGCCGACGCTGGAGCGCGCCCGCACCATGCGCGCCACCTCGGACATGTGGTGGAAGAAGTACATGGACCTGCCGCGCGGGGCCGAGGAAGACCGCCTTGCGCGCGAAGTGGTCGGCAAGCGCGAAGCGCTGCATCAGCAGGCCGACGCATTCGCGGCGGTCGTCGCGGCGGGCGAACAGGGCAAACTGGTCGACGGCGCGAAGCGCATGCAGGTCGCCTATAACGAACTCGCGAACGCCGACGACGCTCTGCGCAAGTTTCAGTTCGATCTCGCGAAGGCCGGTTACGATGCCGCTCAATCGAGCTTCCAGCAGTTCCGCATGGTGAGCATCGGCGCGCTGGTTGCTGGCGCGCTCGCGGCGCTGCTGTCGTACATGGCGCTCAGCCGGGCAATCGCACGGCCGCTGTCCGAAGCGCTCGTGCATTTCGACGCGATCGCCGCCGGCGATCTGCGCCGCCAGGTGGCGGTGACCTCGCGCGATGAAATGGGCCAGATTCTCGAAGGCATCGCGAAGATGCAGCGCAGTCTGACCGAAACGGTGCGCGCGGTGCGCGGCGGCAGCGAGTCGATTGCGACCGCGACGCGCGAGATAGCGGCCGGCAACATCGACCTGTCATCGCGCACCGAAGAGCAGGCGTCGGCCTTGCAGCAGACAGCCTCCAGCATGGAAGAATTGACCGGCACCGTGAAGCAGAACGCGGACAACGCCCGCCAGGCAAGCGCGCTCGCCGCGAATGCGTCGGAAATCGCCAACAAAGGCAGCGCGGTGGTCGGCCAGGTGGTCGGCACCATGGGCGAGATCAACCAGAGCTCCGCGAAGATTGCGGACATTATTTCGATTATCGAAGGCATTGCGTTCCAGACCAATATTCTGGCGCTCAACGCGGCCGTGGAAGCGGCGCGGGCCGGTGAAGAGGGACGCGGCTTCGCCGTCGTGGCGGGCGAAGTGCGCAGTCTTGCACAGCGCTCGTCGGCGGCGGCCAAGGAGATCAAGGAACTCATCGATACTTCCGTGGACCGCGTGCAGTCGGGCTCCGCGCTCGTCGACGAGGCGGGCCGCACGATGGGCGAAATTATCAGCGCCGTGCAGCGCGTGACTGACATCATGGGCGAAATTGCCGCGGCGTCGGAGGAACAGAGCGGCGGCATCGATCAGGTGGCGCGCGCCGTCACGCAGATGGACGAAGTCACGCAGCAAAACGCGGCACTCGTCGAGGAAGCGGCGGCGGCCGCATCGTCGCTGGAGGACCAGGCGGACAAGCTGCGTCAGGCGGTCGCCGTGTTCCAGCTCGGCGACGACGGCAGCAAGGTTTCGGCTAGCGCGGCGGCGAAACACGTTCCGGTGCGCGCTACGTCCGCTGTGGCGCGCCCGGCTTCTGTCGCACGCCCAGCTTCGCGGGTGGGGGCTCGTGCCGGTTCCGCCCCGCGGGCGATGGCTGCCGTCGCGGCGCAGCCTGTGACGGCGGATCATGCGCCGGCTGCTGCTGCGGCGTCGGTCGCGCCGACGGGCGCCGCAGCAGCGGCCAAAGTCAACCCGGTGCCGCGCGCGGCCACGAAGCCGGTGGCCGTCGCTACCGCGGGTGGCGATCAGGATTGGGAAACGTTCTGACGGCGGTGGGCGGTGGGAGGTGGGCTGTAGGGGGCGAGGCGGCGTTGGGCCGAGGGGCCGAGAGGCGGCAAAGGGGCGCCCCGTTTCACTGTCCCGTTTCGCTGTCCCGTTTCACTGACCATTTGGCTGCCCTGTCCCGGTGCTAATTCCACTGCCGGATTCCACTGCCTGACTTGACAACCTGACTCGACAACTCGACTTGACAACCTGACTCGATAACTCGACTCGACCACCTGACTCGACAACTCGACTCGACTACCTGACTCGACCACCTGACTCGACCACCTGACTCGACTACCTGATTCCACTACCTGATTCCACTACCTGATCCCACTGCCTGATCCGACTGCCTGACCCCACTGCCTGACCCCACTGCCTGACCCCACTAGGCCGGTGAATGGCCGAGTCAGCGGCCCGATCTGGCCGCCGCCTGAAGCTGCCTGACCGGGCTGCCGGATAAGCGCGCCAGATCCAAGCGCCCGATTCGGGGCCGGCCAGCCGCCCGATCCGGCCACCTGACGGAACCGCTGTTACCCTGGACAGAAACACTCCAATGCAAACCGCGCTTGCTTACGCAGCGCGGTTTTTTTATGGCGTGCGCATCAAGTGGCATTTGCGAAGCGGCGGGCGCCCTGGTGAGCCTCGCGATCCGGTACATTGACGAGCGCGGCGACGGTAATTCGTAGCCAGATCGCGGACCATCACCGCGAGGCACGCCGGTAGAGCATGAGTTGCGGGCACCGCGCCGAGGCAGTGCGGCCCGACGCGTATGGCGTCGGGCCGCCTGTCAACGCCGAGCCGCCGAGCCGCCGAGCGGCCCGAGCGGCCCGAGCGGCCCGAGCGGCCCGAGCGGCCAGCGGCCGGCCGCTCACCCATTCACCACCTTCGCGCTGCAACAGACATTTAAATGCGCCAGCCACAAAGGACCGACATGACGCCACACGACCTCGCGCACCGCCTCGTCGAAGCACGCCGGCAGCATCGGCCGATAGACGGGCTTCCCGCCGAACAGATGCCGCCGGACGCCGCCACCGCGTACGCGATCCAGCAGGCGGTCATTGCGGGCCTCGGGGACTCCACCGGGGCGTGGAAAATCGGCGCGAAGGCGCCGGGCGGACCTACCTCGGGCGCGCCCATCCCGGCGTCACTGGTGCTGCCGTCGCCCGCGCGCGTCGAGCACGCACGGTTCTTCCGCGTGCTGGTAGAGCTGGAGATCGCGTTCCGCTTTACCGAGGCAATCGAGCCGCGCAGCCGTGCCTACACGCGCGACGAGGTGCTGGCGCTGGTCGGCGAAGTGCTGCCCGCCATTGAAATTGTCGACAGCCGCTTTGCCGAGTGGCCGAACGTCGCGCATCTCGCCCAGCTTGCCGACGCGCAAAACAACGGTGCACTCGTCACCGGCCATCCGGTCTCGTATGCAGGACTCGCGCGCGGCTTCGACTTCGTGTCGCCGGAACTGGAACTGAGCTTCGACGGCGAGTCGCTGGTACCCGAGGCCACCGGCAATCCGGCAGGCGATCCGCGCGAGCTGCTGGTGTGGTTTGTCAACCATTGCGCCGCCATGGGCATTACGATCGAACCCGACTGGACGCTGACCACCGGCTCTTACGTTGGTGCGCACAATGTGGGCAAACCGGGCGTCGTGCGCGGCCACATCGACGGCCTTGGAGAGGTCGAGATCGAACTTACCTGAGCGCGTGACACTGTGTCATGCGACTCGATGTCAGGCATCACTGTGCGCCGTGCTTGTAACGGCGCATTACAAACGACGAGGCGAACAGGCGAGCGGTGAACACACGAGCCTCCGCCTGGGGCGGCCGTCTTACGTGTGGCGCCTCCGCGAGGACTCCTTGGCCGCGTAGCCGTATACCCTATTGAACCGATTGCGCGCCGGGCCGTTAACTAGTTAACCGGTGCAGCTAACGGGCACAGTTAGCCGGCACAGTTAAGCGGCACACATAGTTAAGCGGCGCGAAAATCGACGCGCTTATGCGAGGCATGTGAAGCATCGTGTCGATAGCAAACGAGGCGTGGCGAGGTATGGAACGAATGCTCGCATACATGGACGAACTGCATGGACGTGCCGACGAAGTGTGCGTGCAACTTTGGTCGATCGACGTGTAACAGATACGCGGCCCTTAGACTAAACGACTGTAAGAACCGGCTCTCGAAACATGACGAACAAAAGAGGCGAAAGCACAAAACAGCGGTGACGTAGCGCGGAAATACGTGATGCGGCGGCCCATGTTGCAGCGATACGCAGCGTCGAGGTACGCCACGTGCGTGTGCAAGGAGCGCATGAACGTAAGCAAGGCTGAGTGTGCGAAACGAGTGGTGCGCAGAGGCAGGAAGATCCCGGAAAACCCAGGAAAGCCGCTCACTCGCGTGGCCATTTATGCAGGCTGGCGGCATCGTTCGACGCGCAAGATTGTAGGTGGTCGAAACGTGGTTTCCAAGTGATGATTGTAGGGAGGCGAACACGGCGCGATTTTCGCAACGTAGTTCGTGAAAAAAAATTTAAAAGGGTTTAGGATGAATTCGAGCGATGTCGTTTCCGAATAGCGCGCCGCGCACGACATCGATCCAGACTTCGGCGAGGAGGTAGCATGGATATCTACAGCAGTTTCGCGACCCGCTTCGAGAAAACGCGAGAAGATGAACTCTCGCTCGAGGAGTACCTCGCGCTCTGCAAAGACAATCCCGCCGCGTACGCCACTGCTGGCGAACGCATGTTGACGGCAATCGGAGAACCTGAACAGATCGACACTCGCAACGATCCGCGCCTGTCGCGCATCTTCGCGAACAAGGTCATCAAGGTATACCCCGCATTCCGTGAGTTCTACGGAATGGAAGAGGTGATCGAGCAGGTGGTCGCCTACTTCCGGCACTCGGCCCAGGGGCTCGAAGAAAAGAAGCAGATTCTGTATTTGTTGGGCCCGGTCGGCGGCGGTAAGTCGTCGATCGCGGAACGGCTGAAGCAGCTCATGGAGCGCGTGCCTTTCTACGCGATCAAGGGCTCGCCGGTGAACGAATCGCCGCTCGGTCTGTTCGACTACGACGAGGACGGTCCGATCCTCGAAGAGCAATACGGCATACCACGCCGCTACCTCAAAAGTATTCTGAGCCCGTGGGCGGTCAAGCGCCTGCACGAGTACAACGGCGACATCCGCAAGTTTCGCGTGGTGCGGCGCTATCCATCCATCCTGCGGCAAATCGGCATCGCCAAGACCGAGCCTGGCGACGAGAACAATCAGGACATCTCCTCGCTCGTCGGCAAGGTCGACATCCGCAAGCTCGAACAGTATGCGCAAGACGACGCGGACGCCTACAGCTACTCCGGTGGCCTGTGTCTCGCGAATCAGGGCCTGCTCGAATTCGTCGAAATGTTCAAGGCGCCGATCAAGGTGCTGCACCCGCTGCTGACCGCAACGCAGGAAGGCAACTTCAAGGGCACGGAAGGCTTCGGCGCGATTCCTTTCGACGGCGTGATTCTCGCGCACTCGAACGAGTCGGAGTGGAAGGCTTTCCGCAACAACCGCAATAACGAGGCTTTGCTCGACCGGATTTTCGTGGTGAAGGTGCCGTATTGCCTGCGCTATTCGGAAGAGATCAAGATCTACGAGAAGCTGCTGCGCAACTCGTCGCTGGCCAATGCGGTGTGCGCGCCAGGCACGCTGAAAATGATGGCGCAAATGTCCGTGCTCACGCGGCTGCAGGAACCGGAGAACTCGAGCCTGTTCTCGAAGATGCAGGTGTACGACGGCGAAAACCTGAAAGACACCGATCCGAAGGCGAAGTCGTACCAGGAATATCGCGACTTCGCAGGCGTGGACGAAGGCATGACCGGCGTGTCGACCCGCTTTGCGTTCAAGATCCTGTCGCGCGTGTTCAACTTCGACTCCACCGAAGTCGCGGCCAACCCGGTGCATCTGATGTACGTACTCGAACAGCAGATCGAGCGCGAGCAGTTCCCGCCGGAAACCGAGCAGAAGTACCTGTCGTTCATCAAGGACGTGCTGGCGTCGCGTTACGCGGAATTTATCGGCAAGGAGATTCAGACGGCTTATCTCGAGTCGTACTCCGAATACGGGCAGAACATCTTCGATCGCTATGTGACGTATGCGGATTTCTGGATTCAGGACCAGGAGTTCCGCGATCACGACACCGGCGAGAGCTTCGACCGTGCGGCACTGAATGCCGAGCTGGAGAAGATCGAGAAGCCGGCGGGCATCAGCAATCCGAAGGACTTCCGCAACGAGATCGTGAACTTCGTGTTGCGCGCGCGTGCTGCAAATGCGGGGAAGAATCCCGCGTGGATCAGCTACGAAAAGCTGCGCGTGGTGATCGAAAAGAAGATGTTCTCAAATACGGAGGAACTGTTGCCGGTCATTTCGTTCAACGCCAAGGGTTCGGCGGAAGAACAGCGCAAGCACGAAGACTTCGTCAATCGCATGGTGGCGAAGGGCTATACGCCGAAGCAGGTGCGCTTGCTGTGTGACTGGTATCTGCGCGTGCGCAAGTCGTCATGATCCGCACTGCGTGCCGCCCGCGCGGTCCGTCCACGCGGGCACCCTGCGAGCCGCAAGCTGCATGGACATAGCATCGGGCCAGACAGCGTGCGTCTCGCGACCCGAAATGCGCGCGGTTGCCTCGGGTGACAGTAAGCGTTAAATCGCTCGCTGCCACCGGATGCGCCGCGTGGGACCGGAGTGGGCGCCGAGGCGCTCGCCCCGTCCACATTGGAGACCGGGCGTGCTTCATCAAATTATCGACCGCAGGTTAGCAGGCAAGAACAAAAGCATTGCGAATCGCGAGCGTTTTTTGCGTCGCGTCAAGAACTACATTCGTCGCGCCGTGTCGGAGGCGGTGCGCGATCGCAGCATCAAGGACATTCAGAACACGCAGAGCATCACCATTCCGCGCAAGGACATTGCGGAGCCGTCGTTCCGGCACGGGCCGGGCGGCCGGCGTGAAATGGTGCATCCGGGCAATTCCGACTACATTCGCGGCGACAAGATCCAGCGCCCGCAAGGCGGTGGTGGCGGTGGCGGCGGCAGTCAGGCCAGCAACGAAGGCGAGGGTCAGGACGACTTCGTGTTCGAGCTGAGCCGCGAAGAGTTCATGCAGTATTTCTTCGACGACCTCGAACTCCCGCGTCTCGTCAAAACGCACCTGCTGGCCGTGCCCACATGGAAAAGCATCCGTGCGGGCTGGGCCGCCGAGGGCACGCCGAACAACATCGACGTGGTCCGTTCGCTGCGCAGCGCGCTTGGACGGCGCATCGCGCTCGGTGCGCCGCTCGTCAATCAGCTTCACGAAATGGAGCGGCAACTGGAGGCCCTGAAGGCGGACCCCGACGATCGTCGCGACGAGATCAAGCTGCTGGAAGAGGAAATTCACCATCTGCGCGGGCGCATCTGGCGCATTCCGTTTATCGATCCGTTCGATCTGCGCTATGTGAATCGCGTGAAGCAGCCCACGCCGTCGAGCCAGGCCGTGATGTTCTGTCTGATGGATGTGTCCGGGTCCATGGACGAGCAGCGCAAAGACCTCGCCAAGCGCTTTTTCATCCTCCTGTACCTCTTTCTCAAACGCAACTACGAACGCATCGAGGTGGTGTTCATCCGCCACCATACGCGCGCCGAGGAAGTCGACGAAGACACCTTCTTCCATTCGACGGAAAGCGGCGGCACGGTCGTCTCCAGCGCACTGGAGCTGATGCAGAAGGTGATGGACGAGCGCTATTCGCCGACTGAATGGAACATTTACGGCGCCCAGGCGTCCGACGGCGACAACTGGACCGACGACTCGCCGAAGTGCCGCAAGATACTGGCGGATGACATACTGGAGAAGGTGCGCTATTTTGCGTATATCCAGGTGACGCCGGAAGAGCAGAACCTGTGGCTCGAATATGCGCAACTGGCCTTGAGCCAGCCGCATATGGCGATGAAGAAGGTCGAAACGGCGGCTGACATCTATCCGGTGTTTCGCGAGTTGTTCGAAAAGCAGGTAGCGTCGTCATGACGGCAAAGCATTTGCACAAGGAAGCGCGCGGCTCTCAGCCGGAGCGCGAGACAGGCGTGCCGCAGCGTGAGTCGGGGCATGCCGAGGCAGCGGCGGACGAAGCGGGAGCCGCAGCAGCCGGAGCAGTCGACAACGCAGAAGCACGGGGACACACCGGAACGCCCACTGAGGGGCAAAGGGAAGTCCGTATGAACGTAGCCGATAGACGGCCTCTGCCGTGCCCGTCCGACTGGACCTTCGAGTTGATCGAGGAGTACGACTCGCATATTGCCCGTGTTGCGGAGCAATATGAACTCGACGTGTATCCGATCCAGCTGGAACTCATTAGCGCTGAACAGATGATGGACGCGTACGCGTCCGTCGGCATGCCGGTGAATTATCGTCACTGGTCGTTCGGCAAGCACTTTCTTGCTACCGAAAAAAGCTACCGTCGCGGGCAGATGGGGCTCGCGTACGAGATCGTGATCAATTCGAACCCCTGCATCGCGTATCTAATGGAAGAGAACACGATGACGATGCAGGCGCTCGTCATCGCGCACGCCGCGTATGGGCACAACTCGTTCTTCAAGGGCAATTATCTGTTCCGGCTGTGGACCGACGCACATGCGATCATCGACTACCTTGTCTACGCGAAGAACTACATTGCCGAATGCGAGGAGCGCTTCGGGCTCGATCGGGTCGAAGAATTACTCGATTCTTGCCATGCGCTGATGAACTACGGCGTGGATCGCTACAAGCGTCCGCAGAAGCTGTCGCTCGAAAAAGAGTTCGCAGCGCGCCGCGAGCGCGAGGCGTATTTGCAATCGCAGGTGAACGAATTGTGGCGCACCTTGCCGACGCGGCACACGCCGTTGCCAGAAGAAATCGAGGAACGCTATCCGCCCGAGCCGCAGGAAAACCTGCTGTACTTCGCGGAGAAAAACGCGCCTTTGCTCGAGCCGTGGGAGCGCGAGGTGATTCGCATCGTGCGCAAAGTGGGGCAGTACTTCTACCCGCAGCGGCAAACCCAGGTGATGAACGAAGGCTGGGCCACGTTCTGGCATTACACGCTGCTCAACACAATGTACAACCAGGGCAAGCTGGAAGACGGCTTCATGATGGAGTTCCTCCATTCGCACAGCAACGTGGTGTACCAGCCGCCCGTGACCAAGCCGTACTACAGCGGCATCAACCCGTATGCGCTGGGTTTTTCGATGATGAGCGACATTCGCCGCATCTGCGAAAACCCCACGGACGAAGACCGCAAGTGGTTCCCGGAGCTGGCCGGTAGTCCGTGGCTGCCCGCCATGCACTACGCGATGCGCAATTTCAAGGACGAGAGTTTCGTCGCCCAATATTTGTCGCCGCATCTGATCCGCGAAATGCGCCTTTTCTCCGTGCTGGACGACGACATGCGCGACGCGCTCGAAGTCTCCGCGATTCACGACGACAGCGGCTATCAGTATGTGCGCCAGGCGTTGTCACGGCAGTACGACATGCACCACCGCGAGCCGAATATTCAGGTGTGGTCTGTCAATACGCGGGGCGACCGCAGTCTGACGCTGCGGCATTTCATGAGCGATAACCGTCATCTTTCGTCCGACAGCGACGAAGTGCTCAAGCACATGGCGCGCTTGTGGCAGTTCGACGTGTACCTCGAAAGCGTCGATGAAAACGGCACGGTGAGGAAGCGCTACGAGTGCCGCTACGTGCCGCCGGCAGTAAGGGCCTGACGGGGCGTGCAAAGCAAGTGGGTGCCGGCGAGGGGTTCGAACTCCGAGGCAGACGAACTACGCGCTGGCCCCTAAGTCCGCCAGGAAGTCCCGGGCGCGCTCCGACAAACCCGGGGCCAGGTTCAGCGCCCGGGCAGCCGCCAGCGCAACGCGGGCACGCGCGCTTTCATCGAGGTCGTCGGCGGCTGCCGTCAACCAGTCTGGAAACCGCTCCGTGAGCGCGTCGATCAACACGGCGGCCTGCCGCCGGTCCTTGTCTGCCTTCAGTGCGCGCGAAGGATCGCGAAGCGTGCTGACTATTAGCTTGTGAAGGGCAAATCTCGCAGGATCGGGCAGCATCACCGGGACCACGTGCTCCTTGCCGAGAATAAAGCCAGGCACCGGGCTGGATACCAGATACCGGAAGTACGGAAGCCCTGTTGCGTGGGCGCGCAACTGGGGCAATGCCTTGGTCTCATAGGCTTCGGTGCCCGGCACCAGTAAATCGACCTTCAGCGGTTGTCCGCGAGCCTTGAACGACGTTGACGGTTTTCGCGAGTCCAGTTCGGGCACTTCGAGAAAGGGAATACCGCTGTCACGGAGGATGTCCAGAAAGCTCCGGTCTTCAGGGATAGCCACCGAAATACTGCCGGTGCTGCCGATGTCAATATCTTCGGTTCGGTAGTTCGCAGGCAGGCGCACGCCCAGGCTATTGAGAAGCGCACCAAATGCATGCGAGCCGACGAGTACGCCACCGTGGCTGAAGATGCCGGCATTAAAAAGCGTGGCGAGCGTCAACGCGGAAGAATTGTCGGCAGCGGCAAAGCCCGCCTTGCGCAGAACCTGGACGTCGGCCGCGAGCGCGCGCATCTCCGCGCTATCGAATAGCCGCGCTTCGAGCGCAGCTTCTGTGGCGGGCTCTCCGGCCCGGCCTAGCGAGATTTCCTTGTGCTTTCCCGACGCCAGATATACGCGCCAGTACGTGTACGTCTTGCCGTCGACAGTTTTCTGCGCGGCGGAGCCGGGGGAATGCAGCGCGATCTGGCGTTGCCCGCTGGCACGTTCCGTGATGGAGGAATACAGCGTTTGCAGCGCGTCGTTGTGAAAGCTGGCCATGGCAGGTGACTCGTTTATACCCTGTCATTCTATCTTAAGGTATAAGGGCGCTTCGGTCAAATTATACCTTGACATTCAATTGCAAGGGATAATATTCGGCAAGCCCCAGTCGGAGCCTCCACGACGCAAACCGGAACGCCCACGCGGCCTGCGCGTCGCGCGCCGTGTGCCGATCACCGCGCCCACCTGCGCGGCCAACAAATCCCAACTTTTGCTTGCGATTCTGTAAAATTCGCCCACGCTGAAAATCGCGCGCCAAAGGCGGCGCCCCGACCGCCGATTCCATTGAAGAGACAAGGAAGACACAACATGACCGACCTCACAGACCAAAGCGTGGCCTCCGCCCACGACACACGGCGTCGCATTTTCGCGATTGTCGGTGCGTCCTCAGGCAATCTCGTCGAGTGGTTCGACTTCTATGTCTATTCGTTCTGCGCGCTGTATTTCGCGCCCGCCTTCTTTCCGAGTGGCAACACCACCACGCAGTTGCTGAACACGGCCGGCGTGTTCGCGGCGGGTTTTCTGATGCGGCCCATCGGCGGCTGGTTCTTCGGCCGCCTCGCCGACAAGCACGGCCGCCGCACCGCGATGATGGTCTCGGTGTTCATGATGTGCGGCGGCTCTCTGGTCATCGCCGTGCTGCCGACATACGCGCAGATCGGCGCGCTGGCGCCTGCGCTGCTGCTGGTCGCGCGGCTGTTCCAGGGCCTCTCGGTCGGCGGCGAATACGGCACCAGTGCCACTTACATGAGCGAAGTCGCGCTCAAAGGGCGGCGCGGCTTTTTCGCGTCCTTCCAGTACGTGACGCTGATCGGCGGCCAGTTGTGCGCGCTGCTCGTGCTGGTGATCCTGCAACAGACGCTCAGCAACGCGGAACTGAAGGCGTGGGGCTGGCGCGTGCCGTTCGTAATCGGCGCGATTGCCGCGCTGGTCGCGCTTTATCTGCGTAAATCGCTTGATGAAACCACCACCGCAGCGACACGTCAGCGCAAGGAAGCGGGCACGCTGCGCGGTCTGTGGCAGCATCGCGTCGCGTTTCTGACGGTGCTGGGCTTCACGGCCGGCGGTTCGCTGATCTTTTATACGTTCACCACGTATATGCAGAAATATCTGGTGAACACGGCGGGCATGAGCGCTAAGACCGCGAGCAACGTGATGACCGCAGCGCTCTTCGTGTACATGATGCTTCAACCGCTGTTCGGCGCGTTGTCGGACCGCATTGGCCGTCGAAACTCGATGCTGTGCTTTGGCCTCTTCGCGACCATCGGCACCGTGCCGCTGCTGCATGCGCTCAAAGACGTCACGAGCCCGTACGCTGCATTCGCGCTCGTCGTGCTGGCGCTTGCCATTGTCAGCTTCTATACGTCGATCAGCGGACTGATCAAAGCCGAAATGTTCCCGCCGGAAGTGCGCGCGCTCGGCGTGGGGCTCTCGTATGCGGTGGCCAACGCGATCTTCGGCGGCTCGGCGGAGTATGTGGCGCTGTGGCTCAAGTCGGTCGGCAGCGAGACGATGTTCTACTGGTACGTGACCTTCCTCTGTGCGCTTGCGGGCCTCGTTGCGCTGCGCATGCGCGATCCGTCCAAAGAAGGGTATCTGCGTAACGAGCCGTGAGCGCGGGCGCGCAGTCGATTGCGCGCCCAGTATCACATCGTCCGCTCGCATTCACGCCACCACGATTCCGGTGCCGAGTGCGTGCAACAGATCGCGCAGCGCTTCGGCCTGCGCCATTTTCGCGTCGCTGCGCAAGTGAATCTGCACAGCGCGCCCGGCAATGCCGTCGATGGGTTGGGCGAGCCACAACTCCACCGCCAGTCCCAACCCATCGGGCTGATTGTCGGCGACCGGCTCGATCACGCGCGGCTTGAAACAGGCACTCTCGGACATGGCGAATCACCTCGCAGCTGATGACGTGTCGGGATCATCGTAATCAGCGGCGCGCGTGTGTCCAAGCAACAAATACGGCTTTGCTAAGCAGACGTTGCTTAGCAGAAAACGCGCTGACGGTGCAGGGCGGCAGCCCGCTGTCGATCAACCGGGTTCCGTGGTGTCGGCGGCCAGCTCGGCGACCAGACCCTTCAGCATCGCCCCGGCCTGGCCGCTCAGGGCAGCGGTGGCGTTTGCTGTAGCAGTGGCGGCCGCAGCGCCTGCCGCCGTTACAGTGGCAGCGGCCACAGCGCTTGCAGCCGTTGCAGTCGCCGCCGCCATGCTTGCCGCCGCCGCGCTTCCCGCAGCCACAGCGCCAGCCGTAGCCGCCGCTGCGCCCGTTACCGCAGCGCCAGCCGCAGCGCCTGCTGCCGTGGCCGTAGCAGCGCTCACCGCTGTCATTGCGGTATTCGTCACCGCCGGTGCCGCCGCCGCGGCAATCGTCGCCGCGCGTTCGCGCGCACTCACAGCCGCCCGCGACAGCATCAGCAGATGGTAATAAAGCCGTGCGCTCAACCCGTAGTGATACGCGAACAGATGCGCGAGCGCGATCTTCAGACCGAGCCGCGCCTGACGGTTTCTCGCATGCACCGACACGACAATCGGCGCGAGCCGCCGCAGCGCGAGCCTGCGCGACGGTTCGAGCTGCCGCGGCAGCTTCAGCTTCTTGACGAACGCGTAGGCGCTGAGCGTGGCGGCCGCCGCCGTGCCGCGCGTGCTATGGGAAATGGAACTCGCGGTCTTGCGATACACCGACACGTAGTCGTGCAGATAAAAGACCTCGCGCGCCGCGAGGCACAGCTCGGTGCCAAACACGAAATCGCAACACGCGCCGTACTGTTCCTTGTAGCTGATGCGCTTGACGAGCTGCGCGTCGGCCATCCAGCCGTTGTTCGGAAACATCTGGATGAGACCCGTCCTGCCCGGCAGCGCTTGCAAGCCACCGGCGTCTTTGGTGCGCCTGAAGGCGGCGTTCAGCCGCGTGCTGGCTTCGAGGTCGATGGCGCCGTCGGGGCCCGCTTCGTACTGCATACCGAACGCCGCATCGAGGCTGGGATGCTGCTTCCACAGGGAGACCAGTTTTTCGACGGCGTCGGTGGTCAGCAGGTCGTCGTCGTGAATCAGCACGATCTTGTCGCCACGGGCGCGCTCGAAAAGGCTCGCGACGTTGCGCGCCTGGCCGAGCGGCGGCTGGTTCCTCACGTAACGGATGCGCTGTGCTTCCAGCACGTCGGCATAGCGCGATGCGAGCAACTGCTCGGTGCGCGCATCGCTGGAATCGTCGCCAATCACGATTTCCAGATTGCCGTAGGTTTGCGCCAGACACGAGTCGATGCACTCGACGATCAACTCCGGCCGGTTGCAGGTCGGCACGCAGATCGACACCTTGGACGACTCGGCGGCGGGCACAGGAATGGACATGGGCGTCGCCTTTGTTATCTGTTGAGGGGGCGGCAGCCGGCTGCTTGTTCGCATACATTGCTGCAAGCAGAAAAGTAGTGCATTGCGCCGAAAAAATATTTCGGAAAAAAACGGAAAAAATGTCTGCTATATGAAAGCGGCCGAAAGGGAAAAATTTATGCGGCTTTGCCGATCAAACGCAGCAAAGCCGCTTGCAGACCCGCGCTTAATTTCAACCGACTGACGGTTCGCCTTCGCCCGGTTTCTGGCCGGGCCGGTCCGCCGGTGACTGATCGCGCCCTTCGTCGCCGCGTTCGGGCAACTTGCTCTTTTCGTTGTCACTGTGGACGGCGGGCTGCGGATGGGCGATGTCGTCCGGCTTGTCGTTGCTCTGCTGCTTGGGGTCGGCCATGGCGTTCTCCTCGATTGAACACCTAGCTGATGAAGCAAAGCCTGGGCCTGGCGCTTTCAGTCGGCCTGAGCCGCGCCCAGCAGCGAAACAATGAAATCGAGAAACGCGCGCACCTTGGCCGGCGGATGATGCCGCGACGGATAGAGCGCGTAGAGCGGATAAACCTCGTCAGCCCAGTCGGGAAAAAGCTCCACCATCTTGCCGCTTGCGAGCAGCGACTCGGCGCCGAGCGCGAGGATCTGCGCGACGCCCTGGCCCGCGGCGCACGCGCTGTGCAAGGTGCCCACGTCGTTGACGGTCAAACGGCCTTGCGGAGTAACGACCATTTTCCTGCGGCCGCGGTGAAATTCCCAACTGAATGCATAACCGGTGAGCGGATCGCGGAACTTGATACACGCGTGCCTGCCGTTCTCCAGCTCGGCCGGATTCGCCGGATGCCCATGCTTTTTCAGATACGACGGCGCGGCCACCGTCAGGATGCGCGTGTCGAGCAGCTTGCGTGCGATCAGCGACGACACTGGCGGCTCGCCAAAACGGACGGCGACGTCGAAACCCTCGCTGACGATGTCGCCCAACTGGTCGCGGGTAATCAGCTCGACGTGCAGATCAGGATGTCTGTCGATGAAAGCGCCCACCCTCGGCCCGAGTATGAGGCGCGAGAAGAACGGGTCCATGTTCACTCGCAGTCGGCCGCGCACGGCTGTCGCGCCTTGCGCGGCGGAAGCGGCGGCTTCTTCCAGCCCGTTCAGGAGCGGCACGATCTGCTCGTAGAAGCGTCGGCCTTCGTCGGTGAGCGTGACCGAGCGTGTCGTGCGGTCGAAAAGCCGGATGCCCAGGCGTGCCTCGAGCCGCGCGACCGAACGGCTCACACCGGATTGAGACATGTCGAGCGCAACGCCCGCCGCCGCGAAACTTCCGCAATCGACAATGGCTGTCAGCACGCCCATGCCGTTCAGCATGCGCTCGTCGAATGGCATTGGTTAGTCCTTTTTATGGGTAAACGCCGTACATGCTAACGCGAAACGCCGGCTGGCAAGTCCCGCCACGAAAGACAGTAAACCGGCGATGCGGGGTGCATGGAAAATTGGCGACGGGGCGGATCGGACCGGGGACGGGGAAGGGGCGGGCGGCGGCGCGGCATGGGTCAACGACAACCCAGTGTGTAGCTCGCTGCTTTTCAGCGTCCCGCGCCCTGGCTGGCAGGCGCCCGCGCGGCAGGCGCGGTGTCGAGATGGCGGAACACCCACGCCGAGAACAACGTAATCGCACCGACGCACACGAAGCTCAGCCGGAAGCCGAGTGCGGCGGAGCCCCATTGCGCGGCGAACAGCTTCACGAGCCCGCCGCCGATCGACACGCCGAGCCCGATCGCGAGCATCTGCACCATCGAGAAGAGGCTGTTGCCGCTGCCGGCGTCTTCATGCGAAAGCCCCTTAAGCGTGACGCTGTTCATCGCCGCGAATTGCATCGAGTTGGCCGCGCCGAACACCGCCAGAACCGCGATTTCGACGATGAGCGGCGTGCCGCGCGAGATCAGCGCAAAGGCCACGATCGACGAACCGACGACCAGTGTATTCACGAGGAGGAAAAGCTCGTAGCCGAAGCGCCGCACAAGCGGCGTGATCCAGCGCTTTGCGAGCGTGCCGGCGAGCGCGGCGGGCAGCATCATCAGACCGGAGTGCAGCGGCGTATAGCCAAGCTCGAGCTGCAACAGCAGCGGCACGAGAAACGGCACGGCGCTCGAGCCGATACGGCATACCAGGTTGCCGACCAGGCCCACGCTGAAATTCGGCTCGCCAAACAGCGATAACTTGAAGAGCGGGTTGAGCCGCCGCTTTGCATGCGGAACGTAGGCGAGCGCGCTGACGGCCGCGAGCGCAAAAAGCGCCGCCGACCACGCTGCCTGATGCGTCGGCGCCGGCGCGTCCACGGCCAGCGAGAAAGCGATCATCGAGAGCGACAACAACCCGCAGCCGACGAAGTCGAAGGGCGGCGCCTGCGTCTCGCCATGCGCGGGTAAAAAGCGCTGCACCGCGTACAGGCCGGCCATGCCGATCGGCACGTTGATGAGAAAGATCCAGTGCCACGTGATCGCCTCAACGAACCAGCCGCCGAGCGTCGGTCCGGCAATCGGACCCAACTGACCCGCCACCGAAATGAACGCCAGCGCCGACACGTACTGATCGCCGGACACACTGCGCAGCACGGCGAGGCGTCCGATCGGCAGCAGCATCGAACCGCCCACGCCTTGCAGCACGCGCGCGAGAACCAGTTGACCCAGCGTATGCGCGCTCGCGCAGCAAACCGAGCCGATCACGAAGATCAGGATCGCCGTGAAATAGATGCGCCGCGTGCCGAAGCGGTCTGCAAGCCAGCCTGAAGCGGGCGTGAGCATGGCCATCGTCAGCGTGTAGGCGACCACGATCGGCTGCATGGCAAGCGGCGCAACGTGCAGACTGTGCGCGATGGAGGGTAGCGCGGTGTTGACAATTGTCGTGTCGAGCGACTGCATGAAAAAGCCGGCGGCGACGATCCACAGCAGCGCGGTATGCGACGAATCCCTGGTCATGTGATGGAAGGCGGCCGGCGCGCGGGCGCCGCGTAGCGAGCGGTTGTCAGCAAACGCTTCAATGATACGGCATCGCAAGGCGCAAGGCATCTTAGGACTGCAAGGCCGTAGGGTGCGCGAGACATTGCCGAAAACCCGCTAGCGAGGCAGGCGCGCTGAACTAGCGCATGGACCAGGATTTCAAGGCCGCTTGTCGCGCCCACAGAGCTAACAGGGCTAACAGGGCTAACAGGGCCCACGCGGCGCGAGCCCGTATTGCTCGTCGGGCAATCGGGCTGCTTCGGCGGCGCTACGCGCGCCGTACAGGGACGCTCACTCGCCGTCGTGCCTATTCAGGCATTTTGCGAAAGGAAATCGCAAAGCGGTTCCACGCATTGATGGCAGACACCAGCAGCGTCAGGTCGACCAGTTCTTCGTCGCTGAAATGAGGGCGCACAGTTTCCCACACGGCGTCGGGCACATGGTCGTGCGAGATGAGCGTCAAGGCTTCCGTCCATTCGAGCGCGGCGCGTTCCCGGTCCGTGAAGAACGGCGTTTCGCGCCATGTGACCAGGGTGGCGAGACGCCGCTCGGTCTCGCCGCCTTTGCGGGCGTCGGTGCTGTGCATATCGACACAGAACGCGCAGCCGTTGATCTGCGACGCGCGCAGCCGCACGAGTTCCGCGAGCGACTTTTCAATTGACGATTTGCCTATGCGTTCCTCGAGCCCGAGCATTGCCTTGATCGCGGCGGGACTGGCTTTATAGAAGTCGAGACGTGGTTGCATGATTCACTCCTTGGATGGGTTGGGGCGCATCCGCTGATGCGATGAGTGAATACTAGCCTTGGCATTGGCTTGGCAAAATGACCATTTTTGGCGTTTATCAGGTAGCCACTTCTTTGCCATCGCAAAGCGACGCGGGCGGGCGAAAGCGTCCTTGTTCACTGTAATGGCATCGTTGCCGCAGTGGCGTCGATTCGGTATGGTGGGTCATCGCCCTTATCGAAGAGTTCAGCCATGACGTCCGCTGCCGAGCCTGTTTCGCAGCCCGCTTCACCCACCATCCGCTCCGACGTGTTGATCGTCGGCGCGGGACCGGTGGGCCTCTTTGCCGCTTTCGAGGCCGGCGTGATCGGCTTGTCATGCCAGATCGTGGATGCGCTGGGCAAGATTGGCGGCCAATGCACCGAGCTGTATCCGGACAAGCCGATTTACGACATCCCCGCGATTCCCTCGTGTACGGCGCGTGAACTGGTGGACCGCCTGCTCGCGCAGTGCAAGCCATTCGACGTGCCCATTCATCTCGAGCAGCGGGTCGAATCGGTCGAGCAGCGCAGCGACGGGCGGTGGACCGTGCGCACCGATCGCGGCCTCGTATTCGACGTTGCGGCGATCATGCTGGCCGCCGGTAACGGGGCGTTCGTGCCGCAGAAGCTGCCGCTTGCCGAAGCGGTGCCGCTCGAGTCTCGCCATGTGCATTACAGCGTGCAGCGTCTTGCGGATTTCGCCGACAAGACCGTGGTGGTGGCCGGCGGCGGCGATTCCGCGCTCGACTGGGCGCTTGCGTTGCGCAAGGTGGCGCGCCGCGTGACGCTGGTGCATCGGCGTAACGGCTTCAGCGCGGCCGATTCGAGTGTCGAGCTGATGCGCCGCGCGGTGCAAGCCGGCGAGATGGACTTTATCGTTGGTGCGATTTCAGGGTTAAAGCTTGAGGGCAATGCGCAAGACAGCCCGGAAAGTAGCGCGCTAAGATCTATCACATTGCGACATATCGACGGCGAGACGGAACTGCACGCCGACCAGCTCGTCGTGCTGTACGGCCTTGTCGCCGATCTGGGACCGATAGGGCAGTGGGGCTTGAGCATTCATGGCGGTCGTGTCGATGTGGATACCTCCAACTACGAGAGTTCGCGGCCGGGCATTTTCGCGGTGGGCGACATCGCCAACTATCCGAACAAGCAGAAACTGATTCTGTCCGGCTTTCATGAAGCGTCGCTCGCGCTGCGCAAAGCGTATTCATACGCTTACCCGGAGCGCAAACGCGTGCACGTGCACTCCAGTTACGACGCGAAACTCGCTGAAAAAGTCAGCGCGGCTGGCTGAGTAGACAGAATGATCCGGACCGGGCCGGTGACGATCGTCTGGTCGGCCCGGGTCTCCTGTCATTGCAAATTGCTATTTCGCAGCCGGTTGGCTTGCGGCTGCTGCTGCGCTTGCGGCCTTCTGTTTTTTCTTCGCTTCATGGTGGCCAATTGCACAGCCTGCTGCGGCGCCTGCCACGCCGTGTCCACCGGCAATATGCCCGCCGACGCCGCCGACTACCGCGCCTTTGGTGCAGCCCTCGGCGTAGGCTGCCGTGTGAATGAACGTGAACGAGACGAGCACAGCGGTGGCGAGAGTGGCATGTTTCAAAAGAAGCTCCTTATGTCGGAATAGATAGGAGCCTCGGAAGCAGCAATTGCGAGTCCCGACGTGCGTTCAGCGGTCTGAAAGGCGCGGGACGGGCAGCGCACGCAAGACTGCCGGTCTACCTGCCGGTTTATCGTCGACGGGCGCAGTTACAGCCTGGTGGGCACGCTTGCCGACGTGCATCCTTAACACATGCACCATGCGGGACTCCGCCTGTGGTCTGGCTCTCGCGAGACAGGTCGGGGACGCCCGCGGCTTTGCCTGAGTTGAACGCATGCGGGGTTGCCGGTGTACCGCAACGGCACATGGTTTGCTTCTCTATGGCATCTGCGGATCGGGGGAGGCAACTGCTGCTTTGTCGAATCGACGCGAGCGGGGAGCACAGGCGCGTATCACGGCGTGCCGCAAACATTCCTGCCTGCCTCCGGGATCGGCTCCCAACCAGCGCGGCGTTGCGCGATGCAACCACAGCCCGCGTCTACGACCAGCACGGCGACGCGCCGCAAAGGAGGATACAAGAATGATGGACGCGATCTATCTGCTGTTCGGGCAAGGGCGGGATCTCGACCCGCTGCAGATGAGCGTGCGCGCGGTGCTCGTGTTCCTTATCGCGCTCGTGCTGATCAGGGTTTCGGGCCGGCGCTCGTTCGGGCAACGCTCACCGTTTGATTCCGTGGTAGTGATTCTGCTCGGCGCCACGTTGAGCCGCGCGATAGTGGGCGCATCGCCGTTTGTCGCAACCGTGCTCGCGTCGCTTGTGATCGTGGTGTGCCACCGTCTGCTTGCGTGGATCTGCATGCGTTCACATGCGATCGAGCGGCTGGTGGGCGGCGTCGAGCGCGAGGTGTACAGCAACGGCGCGTTCAATGAGAACGAACTGCGAGCCGCGCTGATGACCTCGAACGACGTGCGCGAAAGCGTACGGCAGAAGATCGGCTCACGCTCGCTCGACAAGGTGGCCGCGGCGATTCTCGAGCGCAACGGCGAAGTGAGCGTGATTCGCAAGGAGCAGTGAGCGAAGCGGTGAGCAGCGAATCATCGCGCACTCGCAGCGGCCTAGGAGTCGTGAGTGGTGAGTCGTGAGTGGTGAGTCGTGAGTCGTGAGTCGTGAGTCGTGAGTCACGCCAGCGTGCCGTCACAGCGTGCCGTGACAGCGGGTCACACCAGCGGGTCACACCAGCGAACCACACCAGCGAACCACACCAGCGAACCACACATGGGAGCGAGCGGCGGCAGGCAGCCCTGACAGCGCGCTGGAAGCCGCGCGCAGCCGCACTGCTGCGGCGAGCAGCCAGCGAGGCGAGGGCACGCAAATCCAGCCGTCAGCCCCGGCCCCCGCGCGAAATTTCCTCGCCGGCGCGATGGGGCAGTCGCAACGTAACCGGAATCGACGCAAACGAGCACAGCCCCACGACGAGAAACGCGGGCCAGAAATCCGACCACATGATGGTGTCATGGCCGTTCAGCAGTCGCGAGATCTGCAGCACGATGCCGCCGACGGTCACGCCGAGGCCAAGCGACATCTGCTGCACGACGCTGCCGAGGCTTGTCGCGCGTCCGACATCCCGGCTGGCTATTTCCGCGTAAGTCAACGAGTTCAAACTCGTGAACTGCAACGCGGGAAAGAAGCCGCCCAGCAGCACCACCACCCAGATAATCCAGGTCGGCGTGCCCGGAAAAAACAGGCCGCAAGCCGCGATCGAAACGCCCGACAGCGCCGCGTTCACCGCCAGCACCGAGCGAAAACCGTAGCGATGCAGCACGCGCGAGGCCACGGTGCGCATGAACATACCGCCGAACGCAGACGCGCAGGTGATCAGCCCGGATTGGAACGCGCTCATGCCGTGTCCTTCCTGAAGCATGAGCGGCAACAGGAACGGCAACGCGCCAAGGCCGATACGAAACAGCGACCCGCCGAGCACGCTCGCCTGGAACGTCGGCACCTTGAAGAAGCGCAGATCGAGCAACGGCAGCCGCACGCGCTGCGCGTATGCAATGTAGAGCACGAGCAGGACCGCGCCGACTCCGCACATGGCGAACGCGTCGCGATTGGAAATCAGCTCGCCGCCGACGAGCGACAACCCGAGCAGTAGCAGCACCGCACCCGCCGCCGAGAGCAGAAAGCCGATCCAGTCGAGCGGCCCGGGATCGGGCTCGCGCGTATTGGCGATGTGCCTGTTGGTCAGATAGATGCCGAGCATGCCGATCGGCACGTTGATGAAAAAAATCAGGCGCCAGTGCAGATAAGTCGTGATGAAGCCACCGAGCAGCGGGCCGGCTGCCGGGCCGAGCATGGCCGGTACGCTCAGATAATTCATCGCGCGGATGAAGTCTGCTTTGTGTACGACCCGAAAGATGATGATCCGGCCGACCGGCACCATCATCGCGCCGCCCACCCCTTGCACGAAACGGGCGAGCGTAAAGGTGGCGAGCGAATTGGACGCGGCGCACAGCAGCGAACCCGCCACGAAGATGCCGATTGCCGTGCGAAACACGGTGCGCGCGCCGAAGCGGTCGGCCAGCCAGCCGCACACCGGAATGAACACGCCCAGCCCCAGCACGTAGCTCGTCACGGCGATTTTGAGCGTGACCGGGTCGCGCCCGAAGTCCCGCGCCATGGCCGGCAAAGCGGTGACGATCACGTTCGCGTCGACGCTTTCCATGAACATCGCGCACGCGACGATCAGAGGCGCAATCAGGGCTTTCTGGGCGACGGTCATGAAGGGGCTGCTGCGGGCGGCCGCGGGTAAAGGGGACATTATTGCACCTGTACGGTGCGGTTTGTTAATAGCGTGCCGCCGCATGCCGCCCTTTTTCCAACGCAACGGGGCGGGGCGCTGCGCTCTGCGTGTCATCCACGCGCCACATCTATTGTTTTTTGTTGCGCTGCGCAATGAGAGGACTATAATCGGGTTATTCCCTAGGTATAAACCCTATACAGGACCCCGACCATGAACACCGCAACCAACGCCGCATCCACCCGCAACACCGTCGCCACCAAGGGCAATTGGCTCGTCAAGCTGCGCGCACTGGCGCTGCACGCGCTAAATCTGCATCTGCAAAACTGCGCTGTCATTGCGGAAGCGCACCGCCGTCCCCAGTAAGAGCAGGCGCACCGCCGTCCCCAGTAAGAGCAGGCGCGCGGCCCGGGCCGCGCTCAGAAGCGCTGCGGGCCGTCGCGTTGGCTGACTTTGCTGGCCGCAAGGCAGGCAGAGGTACGTTGCCGCGAGCGAGCCGGCTCAGAAAAAACTAGCGGCGCTTTTTGCGCCGCTAGTGCTTTGTAAGTCTGGCTTTGTAAGTCTGCCGAACCGTGCGCGGCGCAGCGCGCATTGGTGGGCACTCACGTTTTGCCGCTCGCGTCCCACGCGTGTTCATTCATCGGAGCGGCGCGTCACCTTCGCAAGTGTTTGACGCATTTTCGCCGCCCGCGCGGACAATGCGCTCATCAGCAGCAGCGTCGACACGAGGCCGACCAGATATATACCCGCCACCATCCAATCCTGTTCTGCCATCATCCTTCTCCCGTCAAGTACCTCCTTCGTGCGACCAACGTATCGCATCTCGCGAGGCTATTGCTTGCAATTACGGCAGCCGCAGCAAAAAGCTTAATCCGCGGGCGTCGGGATCTTCTCGGGCGTCACTCCCGACGCATGAGCTAACGCCGAAATCTTCGTTCGCCCTGCGCGGTTAACGTTTAAACTTCAGCCCCCTGAGTTTCGAGGTCAGCCGACGCAGCGTCAGGGGCGCTGCGAGGGTGACCGTTGCCGGCATCCGGCCCAGGCTAAACCCCGGCGCGAACGCCTGTACTGTCAACCTTTTCACCGGCCTGCCGTTATCCAGTTGTAATCACCGGAAGGCGATCTGGCGGCTGTCGGCCGTCGCCGCGACAGCTGACAGCTCCACGCAAGGCCCGCATTGACCATGTTCCATCGATATAAGAATAAATTCGACCAACTGGGCGCCGCGATGTTCGTCCGTGCATCGAAGGCGTCTGGCATCAGGGGATTGCTCTCGCCCGTGCTCGCGCTCGCGATCTGCGCGCTACTGCTGATCGTGCTTCAGCACCTGTCCCAAGCCGTCGACTACCGCTCCGTCATGCACGAGTTGCGCCGCCTGAGCGCCGAAGAATGGACCGCCGCGCTGGCCGCCACCGTGCTTAGTTATCTGGCGCTCGTCGGCCGCGACGCGGTAGGTCTGCGCTACCTGGGCGCGCGCGTACCGCCAGCGGCGCTGTGGGTAGGCGCGACCGCGGGCTCCGCGCTCGGTAACGCCACCGGCTTCGGCGCATTGACCGGCGGCGCCGTGCGCGCCCGCGTCTACGGCGCGGCGAGCATCACGCCAGCGCAGATCGGCCGCATGACGGTCTTCACCAGCGTTTCGCTCGCACTCGCGCTAGTCCTGATGACGGCGCTCGGCATGGTGTGCGTGGCCGGGCTGCTCGCGCCCATGCTGCACCTGCCCGCGGCAGGCGTGCGCTGGGTGGGCGCCGCGCTGCTCGCCGCGCTGATTCTGCTGACTGCGGCCTGCCGCGTCGAGACGCGCGCGGTCCGCACGCGTTGGCAGTGGCTGTCGTTCGACATTCCGGCGCGCCGCGATCTCGTCGAGCAAGTGGGACTTGCCGTCGTCGACGTGGTCGCCGCCGGGCTCGCGTTGTGGGCGCTCCTGCCACATGCCGACGTGAGCTTCGTCACCTTCATCACCGTCTATGCGGCGGCGATGCTGCTCGGCATGATCGGCCATACGCCCGGCGGTGTCGGCGTGTTCGAAGCGGCCATGGTATTCACGCTGAACGGCAGCGTCGCGACTCAACAGATGCTCGCAGCGCTGCTCGCCTATCGCGCCATTTACTTCGGCGCGCCGCTCGTCGTCTCGGCCGCATTGCTGGCCGGCTTCGAAGGCCGCGCGCTCAAAGGGCGTCTGCCGTTACGGCACGCGGCGGGCGCGTCGAAGCTCGCGCCGCTGTTCCTGAGCCTCGTCACCTTCGTGGTGGGCGGCATGCTGGTGATCTCCAGCGCAACGCCCGCGTTCTGGCAGCGCCTTCACATTCTGCGCAACGTGTTGCCGCTGTGGGTGCTCGAAAGCTCGCAGATGCTGTGCAGCGTGCTCGGCGTGCTGTTGCTGTTCGTCGCGCGGGGGCTGCTGCGGCGTCTGGATGCCGCCTGGTGGATGACCTTGCTGCTGGCAGTCCTGAGCCTGGGCTTGTCGCTCACCAAGGGTCTCGCGTTTGTCGAAGCCGGTGTGCTGTGCACGCTGATCGTGCTGCTGCTCGTCACGCGCCGACGCTTCAATCGGCATTCGTCGCTGTTTGCCGAGCGTTTCACGGCGGGCTGGCTCGTGTCGGTGGCGATGGTGCTGATGCTCGCGACGTGGGTGATGCTGTTCGCGTTCCGCGACGTGCCCTATACGCGCGACCTGTGGTGGCAATTCGCCTTCGACGAACGCGCACCGCGCGCGCTGCGCGCGACGCTGGCCGCAAGCCTGTTTGCAGCCACCTTCTCGTTCTGGCAGTTGCTGCGCCCGGCGCCAGGTCATTTCGTCAAGCCTGCGCCCGAAGATCTGCAGGACGCGGCGCGCATCGTGCGCGCGCAGGAGCGCAGCGACGCCGGTCTCGCGCTGATGGGCGACAAGAGCTTTCTGTTCTCCGAGTCGCGCGAAGCATTCCTGATGTACGCGAAGTACGGCCGCACCTGGGCCGCGCTGCACGACCCCGTGGGTCCGCGCGAAGAGTGGGCGGGCCTCATCAGCAAGTTCGTCGCGCTCGCCCATGCGCACGGCGGGCGCGCGGCGTTCTACCAGGTGCGGGCGAACGCTTTGCCGTTGTATCTCGACGCCGGCCTCTCGCTGATGAAGCTCGGCGAGGAAGCGCACGTCGTGCTGGAGGAGTTCGACCTGAAGGGCTCGCATCGTGCGCATCTGCGCTACGCGCTCAAGCGCGGCGAGCGAGACGGCTTCACCGTCGAAGTGATCGATCAGGCGGACGTGCCCGCGTCGCTCGAAACGCTGCGCAGCATTTCCGACGGCTGGCTGAACTGCCGTGACGCGCGCGAAAAGAGCTTCTCAGTCGCCGCCTTCACCGACGAATATCTCGCCGCGCAATCGGTCATGCTGGTGCGCCAGAACGGCGAGCCGGTCGCGTTCGTCACCTTCATGACGACGGACCTGAACACCGAGGCGACTGTCGGCGTGATGCGCCACGTGGAAAGTGCGTCGCCGTATGCAATGGAATATCTCTTCACGCAACTGGCGCTGCATCTGAAGCAGGCGGGTTTCCGCTCGCTCAGTCTCGGCATTGCGCCGCTTTCGGGCATGCAGCCGACGCCGCTTGCGTCGCGCTGGCACCGGGTGGCGGGCATCGTGTGGCGCTTCGGCGGCCGCTTCTATAACTTCCGCGGACTGCGCGCTTTCAAGAGCAAGTTCCAGCCGCATTGGGAGCCGCGTTACCTCGCGGCGTCGGGTTCGGTAGGCGTGGTGTTCACGCTCGCGGACCTGTCATTGCTGGCGGGAGGCCGGCGTTCATGATTCTGCATTCGTTCTTCCGGCTCGCCGTGGTGGCGGGTCTCGTCTCCTGCAGCACGCTCGCCGCAGCCGCGACGGCCACCACCCCCGCAAGTTCTTCTACGAGCGCCGCCGCGACCATTCCTGGCGGGCGTTACGGCAACGTCACCGTGACGCGACCGAGCGGTCCGCTGCGCGGCTTCGTCGTGCTTTTCTCGCAGTCGAGCGGCTGGAGCGCGGCCGATCAGCAAAGCGCCGATGCGCTCGCCAAAGCCGGCGCGTTGACCGTCGGCGTGGATACTGCGCGCTATGCGGCGAATCTGGCGGCCAACGTCGGGGCGGAGCCCGCGCAGAAAAACGAGGCCTGTCATCAACTGGTGGGCGATGCCGAGGCGTTGAGTCATCAGCTGGAGCGGCAGTCGCAGTCGAGCCATTATTTCGCGCCGATTGTCGCGGGCACCGGCCAGGGCGCGACGCTCGCGTTGCAGGTGCTCGAACAGGCGCCTTCGAACACCATTGCGGGCGCTGTCGTGGTGGATGAAGAGCGCAAGCTCGATGCGCGTTTCAAGCCGTGTCCGCCCGATTCGACCATCATTCGCGACAAGATTCCGGGCTTCGTCGAAAAAGTTTCGACGGGCAACGCCGACCGCGCGCGGCTTGTCGCGTTGGTGACGCCGCATCTGCAAACGGTCGCGACACATGACGAGGATGTCTCCGATTTGCCGCTGATCGAATTGCCGGCCGCGCATCCGAACGGTTTGATGGCCATCGTCATTTCCGGCGACGGCGGCTGGCGCGATCTCGACAAGACCATCGCGCAGGCGCTGCAGAAAGACGGCGTTTCGGTAATCGGCTGGGACAGCCTGCGCTACTTCTGGAGCGAAAAGCCGCCCGCGCAGACGAGCCGCGACCTTGCCCGCGTGATGCAGACCTACGGCGCGCGCTGGCACGCGGAGCATATCGCGCTGATTGGCTATTCGTTCGGCGCGGACGTCATGCCGTTCGCGTATAACCGCTTGCCGGAAGCGTTGCGCGCGAAGGTGTCGCTGATTTCGCTGCTCGGCTTCGCGCCGGAAGCCGATTTCCAGATTCGCGTCGGCGGCTGGCTCGGCATGCCGGCAAGCGACAAGGCGTTGAAGGTGCGCCCCGAACTCGCGCGCGTGCCGCCGGGCATCGTGCAATGCATCTACGGGCAGGAGGAGGAAGACTCCCTGTGCCCGGCGCTGACGAAGACCGGCATCGACGTGATCCGGACTTCGGGCGATCATCACTTCGGCGGCGACTACAACGCGCTCGAACGGCGCATTCTCAGCGCGTTCAAAAAGCAGAGCGGCGTGCGCGACTAAGCCGTAGGGTGCCGCGCGCCGGCGCGCTGGCGCGCGGCAACATCATGCAGAGATGGTCGAGGCGTCGCTGACGTCTCACGCAACCCTTACACCGCCGTGCGTGTGCACTCCATCGCTGCAAAAGCGAGCCACGCGAGCCGATGCAGCGCGAACCGCTTCGCGTCTAACGGGCGGACCTTCGTTCGCCTTCCAGCGTCCTTCGCCGCCATCCGCATGCCGATCGCGCTTTGCGAGCGCTATCGCACATATGGCGGCGCTGCCGGCTTTTATGATCCTTTCAAATCCTACAGCCTGGTCGACCGGTCATCGTTCGGTGAACCGAGGCTGCAAGGCGCCGTTGCGTCCCTTCTGGTTGTGACGTTCTACTGCGATAACGCAGCATGCCACCGCGCAGCGGCGCTGTGGGGCGGTGTGCTTTCGACATGACGGGCAATGGCCATCGCGCGGCGGGCGGCCGTGCGCGGCATGTCCGTGCATGCGCCACGCGAGGCCGTGAATGCTGGATTCCTTTTTCTTCGACATTGCCGCGCGCGAGCCCGAGCGGCGCGCGCTGTGGGTCGACGAACAGCTGTACTGCTATGGCGAGCTGGCTGAACGTGCCGGGCGCATCGCGGCTGGGTTGAACTGCGCGATGCCTGCCGACGGCCGGCGCCGCTGTCTGCTGTTCGCGCATCGCAGCGTGGCCGCGTACGCCGGTGTGCTCGGCATCATGAGGGCGGGGCTCGCGTATGTGCCGCTCAATCCGACGGTGCCCGCCGCGCGCATCGCGGCGACGATCGCGCAATCCGGGGCGCCGGTGCTGCTGGTCGACCGGCGCTGCGCGGCGCGGCTCGACGAAGTGCTTCTGTTGATAGACGAGTGCCCCCAGGTGTTTCTTATCGGCGACGAAGAAGAGCCGGGCTGTCTGACCGAAACGCCGGATAGCTGTGAAACGCTGCTCACCGATCGTCTGCCGCGGCTCCCGGACGTATCGACGGTTTTACGACCGCCAACCGCTTCTCGCACGCCGCAAGATCACGCGTATGTGCTGTTCACGTCCGGCTCGACCGGCGCACCGAAAGGCGTGCCGATCTCGCATGCAAACGCCTGTGCGTATGTGGCGGGGCAACTGCAATTGCTCGGCCGGCTGCCCGATGCGCGCCACGCGCAGTTCTGCGAACTGTCCTTCGACCCTTCGGTGCACGACATGTTCGTGTGCTGGGCAAACGGCGCGTGCCTGTATGTGCCCGCGACGGTCGAGCCCATCTACAACGCTGACTTCATCCGGCAACATGCGATCACGCATTGGAACAGCGTGCCCTCGGTGGCAGCCTTCATGCAGCAGTTGCGCAAGCTCGGGCCCGACGCATTTCCAAGCCTGCAGGTCACGTGCTTTGGTGGCGAGGCGCTGCCGCGCGACGTCGTCCAGGCGTGGCGGCGCGCGGCGCCGAACAGCCGGATCTTCAACGTGTATGGCCCCACCGAAACGACCATCGGCTGCGCGTCGTTCGAAGTCACGCCAGCGTTTCTCGCTGGATCGACCGGCTCCGCGATGCCGCTCGGCCAAGCCGTGCCCGGCATGGAACTGCTGATCGTGGATGCGGCACTGCAGCCTGTCGCGCGCGGCGAAAGCGGCGAACTGCTGATCGGCGGGCCGCAGGTGGCGGCGGGCTATTTGTGCGCCGACGAAGCCAACAATCGTCGCTTTGTCGACCGGCGCTATTGCGGCTACCGCTCGTCGCACTGGTATCGAAGCGGCGACGCTGCGCGCGAAGTGGCGGGGTACGGCCTGGTTTTCCAGGGCCGTCTGGATACGCAAATCAAGATTCGCGGCAACCGGGTCGAACTGGAGGAAGTCGAGCAGGTGATCCGGGATTGCAGCAGCGCTGCGTTTTGCGCGGTGATTCCGTGGCCCCTCGACGACACCGGCCGCGCCGATGAGCTGATCGCGTTTCTGACGGGCGCAGCGGTCGATGCGGCGCACGTCGTGCGCGGCTGCCGGCAACGCTTGCCGGCCTACGCGGTGCCGCAACGGGTGATCGCGCTCGAAACGATGCCGCTCAACGCGAACGGAAAGATCGACAGAAGGGCGCTCGCGGCCCACTACGCGAGCTGCAATGTGCTCACCTGAGAACGAAACAGTCCGCGCGACGGCGACGTTCGAGCGCCGCGCGCGCCACCACACATCCGGGGAAAACGAATGAAACAACATGTGCGCCGCATTCTTCAGGAGACTGCCTGCCTGAACGTGGCAGTCGAGACGCTCGGCGACGACGACGACCTGTACGCCGCCGGTTTGTCGTCGCTTGGCACCGTGCGCCTGATGCTGGCCATCGAGGAAAACTTCGCGGTCGAAATTCCCGGCACGCTGATCACGCATGCGATGTTCGTAAGCATTGCCGCGCTCGCCGGCGTGATTGCGCAGATCGTGCCGGAGGAGTCGCTTGCGGCGCGAACCTGAGACGGCGCTCGCGCGACCCATCACGATCATGCCGACGATGACACCCGTGACGTTCGACGGCTGTTTCGGATGGCTGCACCGGCCTCGCGGCGCGCGGGCGACAATGGGCGTGGTGCTGTGCAATCCGTTCGGTTATGAGGCGCTGTCTGCGTATCGCGGCTGGCGCGATCTCGCTGATGCGCTGGCCGCGCGCGGCGTGGCGGCACTGCGTTTCGACTATCCCGGCACCGGCGATTCGAGCGGCAACGAAGAAGACCCACTGCGCTGGCGCGCGTGGCTCGACAGCATCAAGTCGGCGGTTGGCGTGCTGCGCGAGCAAAGCGGCGTCTCGCACATCACGTTGTGCGGCTTGCGCCTTGGCGCAACGCTCGCCGCCATCGCAGCAGAGGAACTGGGCGGCGTCGACAACCTCGTTTTGCTGATGCCGCTGGTGTCGGGCAAGGCGTACATCCGCGAGCTGGAACTCCAGCAGCATACGTGGCTCGCTGCACAACGCGCGCTCGGACTCGAGCTGGGGGAGGAGCCGCCCGGCACGGTGGGCGCACACGGCTTCAGGCTGTATCCGGACACGCTCGCGCTGCTCTCTAAGGTCGATCTGACTGGCGCCGATGCAGGCAGGGCCACGCATGGCGAAGCGCGGCTCGCGCGGCGCGTGCTGCTGCACGATATCAGCGATAGCGCGCGCTTACAGAGACTTGCGGCGCACTATCAGGCGCTCGGCGTGCCGGTGCAGGTGCAACTGTTCGGCGAATATGGCCGGTTTCTGCTTAATCCGAGCTACAGCGAGTCGCCGCGTCGGGCGTTCGACAGTGTGCTCGAGTGGCTCGATGGGGGTGCGTCTGCTCTGTCGCTGGGGCCGATGTCGTTTAGTGCGCAGAATGCGCCGAATGTCAGGCACGCGCCGAATGCATTGAATGCGTCGAATGCACAGAACACTCGCAATGCAGAGAACGCACAGAACGCACAGAACGCACCGCATCCACCCAACGCACACAACGCGCAAGTCGACGTGACACCCCCCGCGCCATCGGTGAACATTGCTTTCGCCGACGGCCGCGAGAGGCCCGTGGTATTCAGCGGCTACGTGGGTGTGTTATGCGAGCCGCGGCACCCGCTGCATGGCGCGCCGGCGGTCCTCTTTGTCAACACCGGCGGCGTGCACCGTATCGGCGACAGTCGCTTCACCGTACTCATGGCGCGGCGGCTAGCCGCGCAAGGCATCGCTTCGCTGCGCATGGACCTGAGCGGTCTTGGCGACAGCGTGCGACGCGGCGCCGCGCTGACGCTCGACACGGTCTATTCACAGTACTCGATTGACGATGCGTGCGCCGGCGTCGACTGGCTGACGGCCGCCGGCTACCCGACAATCGTCATGGCCGGCGTGTGCAGCGGCGCCTATGTGAGCCTGCATGCGGCACTCGCGCGGGCTGCCGTAACTGGTTGCGTGTGCATCAATCTGCCGTTTTTCAGGTGGGGCGGCGCGCGCGTGCGGCCGGGCGCGCAGTACGTCGCGCCGAGCGGAGTGTATCGGCGGGCCATGCGCAATCCGCGCAAGTGGCTGCGTCTGTTGACGGGCCAGGCCAATGCCCGCGCGATCAGCCTGGAACTCGCGCGACGGCTGTCCGCGCGCTTCGCCGCGCGCGCGGGCGCGGTGCTCGAAGGCTTGCTTGGCGAACGCATGCCTGGCGGTGCGATTCGCCGACTCGCGTTCGAACTGGAGCGCAAGGGCGTGCAAACCGCGCTGCTGTACGGCACGCTCGACGAGGGCCTCGACGAGCTCGACATTCATTTCGGTCCCGACGGTAACAGGCTGCGCGAGCGGGGCAACATATTGGTCAAGCAGATCGCCAGGGTCGATCACGCGCTCTTTTCGCGCTGCGCGCGCGAAGCGATGATGGCGCACTTCGAGCGGTTCTTGCGCGAGCGCGTGCTGGGCGCGCACAGCGATTCTGCATCTGTATCTGCACCTGCATCGGCATCGGCATCGGCATCGGCATCTCGCAGCTTGCGCACGGCGAAGCCAGGCTCGCAAGCCCGGCGCCAGCCCAGAGTGCAGCGGCCCTGACATGCAGCGGCCGCATTGACAAATCCTCGCGAGTCAACGATGATCGGCCACATGAACTGCCTCGACATCCGTATTGCGCTGATTATTAGCATCATTCATCGAATGGTGGGTTAGCGCGCGTCTGATTGCAGTCACACATAACCCGCCCCACGAGGCGGGTTTTTTGTATCCGCTGGTTCCCGCCTCCTGGTCGACTTTCGATGCCATGCCATTGCCGCACAGGAGCTTGCCTTGCCGTTTCGCGAATCCCAACCGCTCGTTGAAGCCGCCCACGACGTCGCGCTTCGTCACGACTACCTGAAAAAAACCCTCACCGCGCGCGTCTACGACGTGGCGCGCGAGACCGAGCTCGAACGCGCGCCGCATCTGTCGGCGCGGCTGCGCAATCCGGTGTATCTGAAGCGCGAGGACAACCAGCCGGTGTTCTCGTTCAAGGTNCGCGGCGCGTACAACAAGATGGCGCACATGCCCGCCGACGCGCTCGCGCGCGGCGTGATNACCGCGTCGGCGGGCAATCACGCGCAGGGCGTGGCGCTCTCGGCGGCGCGCATGGGCGTGAAGGCGATCATCGTGGTGCCGGTCACCACGCCGCAGGTGAAGGTCGACGCGGTACGCGCCCACGGCGG
>NZ_AWZV01000033.1 GCF_000472545.1 Burkholderia sp. WSM2232
AGAGCCTGAAGGACGGTCAGGATTCGCTGAAGTCGTTTGCCGACGCCACGCAGGATAGCGTTGCCGGGGCGAGCGGCAGCGGTGGGAACACGGCGGGCGGCGGCACCGGTGAGGCGAACGGGTTCAAGGAGCCGATCATGCTGTTCGCGACGCCAGCAGGCATCGCGATGTCGACGCAGAAGTCCACGCATATCGCGGCGAANGAGCATGTGAANNTGGTNAGCGGGCAGAGCACGCACATTGCGAGCGGCAAGTCGCTGCTCGCGAGCGTTGCGCAGAAGATCAGCCTGTTCGCGCAGAACGCGGGGATGAAGCTCTTTGCGGCAAAGGGGAAGGTGGAGATTCAGGCGCAGTCGGACAATGTGGAAATCATTGCTCAAAAGACGCTGAAGCTGCTGTCAGCGACGGACAAGATCGAGGTGGCCGCAAAGCAGGACATTCTGTTGACGAGCGGCGGAGCGTACGTGCGTCTGAAGGACGGGAATATAGAAATCCACGCACCGGGACAGATCGATATCAAAGGCAGCAGCCACTCGTTTGCCGGTCCCACGAGTCTCTCGAACAAGCCGCCGACGCTCCCGGAGGGTGAGGGCCCGTACAACGAGCAGTTCAAGATTCACGATAAGAGCAGCGGTGATCCCGCGCCTTACGTTCGTTATCGCATCGAAACCGCCGAAGGTAAGGTGTTCGAGGGCATGACCGATGAACACGGTCTCACTTCTCGAATCATGACCAGCAAGCCGAGCGCGTTGAAAGTTTTTCTCGACACCTGATTCTGGCCAACGAGCACGCGCATCGTGCGTGATGCGATGACCTTCGCCCATTCTAGCAACCCGACCCATATGAACGTCTCGAGCACCAACCACGCGCCAGACGGCAGCGGCACCACGAACACGACGCCAGAGAGTCTCGTACACGTGCCGCACGACCCGGCACCGATGCTCTACTTCCGGCCAGAGACCGGAGAATTCATTCTGGTTCCTGCGGAAGACGTTACTGCACTCCAAAGCGAATGCAATCTACTGCAAGACCGGATCGCAAAGTACCATCAAGCCAATGAAAAACTCGACACCGCACTAAAAGCATTCGCCGATGAAATGCGCAAGCATATGTATGACCCGCTCACCGGCGAAAAACAGAAGGCCGCCGTAGACGATGCACTCAAAGAACGCGACAGCGCGCATAAAGCGCTGAAGAAAGAACTCGAGCCGCTCAGTAAGCTCGACAGCAAAGATCTCACGATGGTCGAACTCATCCCCATTCATATGAACGGGGATGGCAAAAAGGCGGTGAAATTTGCGAAGTACAAGCTTCACTACGTCCGTTCGAACAAGATCAAAGCCGCCTGGCATAAGTTCGGGCCTGCCGCGTTCGAAGACATGAAGGGCCGCCGGGAAGAAAAGGAGACGGGCACAAAGAGCTTCATTAAGACCAACGCACAGGGCAAACGCAAGATCGATATCGACAAGCTTAAGGAAGGCGTGCTGATCAGCCGCGAGAGTAAGATCAAGTGCCAGCTGTATGAAAAGACGAAAGTGTCGTCGGAGCTCGTAGAGAAGCATGTAACGGGGACGCTTTTCGCTTGGGCTGAACAGTGGAACAAAGACCTCAGCTACAGCGCTGGTGCAGAAGATCCGGCAGAGCGCAGTGAAGGCGAGAAGAAAAATGAAAAGCCAAAGCAGACTGCGTTCAGCAACAACGTCAGCATCGAGGCGAAAGCGCAATTGATGCGCTATCTGGCAGGAGCGGGCCTGGACACCGAGTGGCAGCCACAAAAGGGAAGAGTTGCCGTCAAAGCTTCGGCGCAAGCCGAATTTGCCATAGCGGAGGCCAAGGTTTCTGGTGCCTTCTACTACCCTGATGTGGCGGGCTGGGTGTGGAGTCTCGACGGTGACGACGGCAAAACTTATCCACTCGGCGCCGTTCGATTTAAAGGCGAACTGGGCTTGTCGGGCATGGCCGGTGCCAGTGTTGTTGCGCAACTCGGAATCGTTGTGGACTATCGCGACGAGAAGCGCAAGGACCTGGGCCTGTACGGTGCTGCGGTCGACAATCCCGCTACCAAGCGCCGCGAGATCAAGGTCGGCGGTCAGCCCGTCGATCCAAGCGCGAATGCGGATCTTGACGTGTTCGCCGGCGCTCGAGCCGACCTCTCACTGGAAGGGGCGCTTGAGTGGATGGAGCCGGTAAAGACCGGACCTGGTGGCAAGTACAAACCATTTGCCAAGGTTGGCGACACCATTACTGCGATGGCTGGTGCGGGCCTCGCCTGCATGCTCGAAATCAGCTATGCCGCGGGGCGTTTCAGAATTAAGGCAAAGGCCGGTTTATGCCTGGGAGTCGGAGCAAAAGGCGACATAGAAGTGTCGGTCGATGCGCTCTGCATTGCTGAATTCGTCAAATGGTTCTTCTATCAGCTCTATCACGCGAATTTTCAGCGGTTGAAGTACGTTCAGACGACTGCCTTTGATGCCTTTTCTCGTATCCAGGTGATGGTCATCCAAGGCATACAGGATTTGGCTGGGACCGTCGACCAGGAGCTGGCCGAAATAAACACGCTGTTTACTCGCCTTCTACAGGAGTACGAGAAAGAGGCGGCACGCGTCGAGTTGATGAACCGCGTACTCAAAAATCCTTCAATGCTGCAGTATGCAACGCCCGAAGCAAAGGGCATGATGATTTACCAGTTGACCCGCCACTGGTATGCGGCCGATGGCATCGATATGGCGAATCACAAGTACGGTAGATGGTATGGCAATCGAAAGGACGCTGTTAAACAGATTCTTAGATGGTCGCATACAAAGCATGATCTGAACAACGTCGTCCAGCACATCCATCCTCAAGGACGCGCCGGCGATATTGCCGTGCGGCGGCAACAGTTGAAAGACTTCTTGCAGATGTCGCTTACGGGTACAGACGCGGGAGATGCGAAAGAAATGGACGATTACTACGATGGGCTGCAGGCAATGCTGAAAGTCGAACCGACACCGGGCTATGCGGTCGCGCAAGTCGGTTCGAGTGATTACCAATTTCAGGTTGCGGCCGGCAGACATCCATACTACGACAACCTGCCGGACGTGCGCGTCGTGTGAGCAGCGCCTTCAAGGCAGTCAAAGAGGACCTGGTTTGTGCACCGCGCACCGAAACGTTAAGGTAACGGCCGAGGGACCAAATGTACGGCCGTCCTTTGTTTTGACGACGTATCCAGCAGGCGGTGCGCCGTAGCGATATACCGTCATCGCGCTATCGGTGTTGTCTCCCTCTGCGCCTCGTATCACTTTCAGCGTTCCGCTCGCTGGCCCGGTCGGATTCTTGAGAGGGGAGTGTACATAGTAGTCAGCGGCAAACCAGTCGTTGACCCAATCACGGCCGTCAACACCGACATCATAGAGCCCCAGAGCGTTTGGCGGATATTTGCCTACCGGATAGATGTATTGCGAGACGACGGTATCGGGAGTGTATTTCTGCTCGATTGTGTCGGCAGACGGGAGATTACGGTCCGCTTCGTATTTACCATTGTTTGTTCCAAACCTGACCGCCTTGCCGCCCGAGCGCGCCGAATATTCCCATTGAGCTTCCGTGGGTAGGTCGATTGGTTCGCCGCTCTGCTTGCCCAGCCATTGGCAATAGTCCTTTGCCATTTGCCACGGCACGCCGGCGGGATGGTCGGCGACTTTATATGGTTGATCGGCCTTGTCTTGCGGCCATGAGGGCTTGCCCGTGGCAGTTGTGTACACATCCAGGTCCGCGTAGGTGACCTTGTACTTACCGATCGAAAAGCTGTCCAGGGTCACTGGATGCGCGGGCTTGTTTTCTTGCTGCGACGTAAACGGGAGTTTTTCCGGAGTTACTTGTGAACCGAAGTCTCCCATTGTGAAAGTACCGCCCTTCACAAAGACCATGTTCTCAAGCGACTTCTTCACAAGCGCCTTTACTTCCGGTGACTGCCCTGTCTGGCTGCATGCGGGGAACGAAAACGAAAATATGACAAGCGGGGCCGTGAGCAGCCTGGCGAACGTTGACAACGTTGAATCCATGCGATCTATCTCCGGACGAATAGCGAAACGATTATAAGTGCTCAGGCAAATGGTGAGATCACCCACTGGAAATAACACCGGCTGGCCGGTAAATCTCAGCCCACCTTGAACATCGCAATCCTCACAGACGCGTGCAGCACCGCCCCCACTTATCCACACCCCCCTCTGAACAACCCCTGTAAAACCCGCTTCGCATCCTGTGGGACAAACCTTTACAACTGCGCCGCCCCGCGAGCCGCGGTAAAACTTTTCCTGCGTCCAATCCGACTATCCACGTTGGCCGCCCAAGGTTATCGCTGCCGCAAGCGCTTGATCTGAAACCGAGGTTTGCGGTTATCCACAGGCGAGGGCGGCGCTTGTTAACTATTACTACGTATACATATACAAAGACTATAAAAACCAGAGACGCACCCGAAGACGCGGCCGCATAAACGCGCAAACGCGCAGCCCGCAACGTTCACCGACCCTGGCCCATCACTCACTCAAGCCCCCTCGCCGCCAAACACCCTCCGCCAACTTTGCCGAATTTCGATAACACCTCGAATAATGGCTCACTACCATCGGCGAAAGCCTGCCCGTCCACGCACCGCAAAGCCTTGCGGCGCCGAGCAAGCGGCAAACTCCGGGAGCGTCCGATGAAATCAGAGTCCAACAGTCAGCACGTCGGTAAAGTCACGCATCACGAGTTGAAGCAGACGCTCGGCACCTGGCAACTTTGGGGCATTGCGGTTGGCCTCGTGATTTCCGGCGAATATTTCGGCTGGAGCTACGGCTGGGCGAGCGCGGGTACGCTCGGCTTTGTCATTACGGCGATCTTTATCGCCGCGATGTACACCACCTTCATTTTCAGCTTCACCGAGCTCACCACGTCCATCCCGCATGCCGGCGGCCCCTTCGCCTACGCCCGTCACGCGTTCGGCCCGACGGGCGGCTATCTCGCGGGCGCGGCCACGCTGGTCGAATTCGTGTTTGCGCCGCCGGCCATTGCGCTTGCCATTGGCGCCTATCTGCACGTGCAGTTTCCGGGGCTCGAACCAAAACACGCGGCAATGGGCGCGTATCTCGTCTTTATGGCATTGAACATCGTCGGGGTGCAGATCGCGGCCGCCTTCGAGCTTTGCGTGACCTTGCTCGCCATTTTCGAACTGCTGGTATTCATGGGCGTGGTTTCGCCCGGCTTCCAGTGGTCGAACTTCACGAAAGGCGGCTGGGCCGGCGCAGACACTTTCAGCATGGGTTCTTTTAACGGCATGTTCGCGGCGATTCCGTTCGCGATCTGGTTCTTCCTCGCTATCGAAGGTGTCGCGATGGCCGCTGAAGAAGCGAAAAACCCGAGGCGCTCCATTCCCATCGCTTACGTCGCGGGCATTCTGACGCTGGTGGTGCTCGCCATTGGCGTGATGGTGTTCGCGGGTGCGGCGGGTGACTGGACGAAGCTCTCCAACATCAACGACCCGCTGCCGCAAGCGATGAAGTTCATCGTCGGAGAAAACAGCGGCTGGATGCACATGCTCGTGTGGCTTGGTCTGTTCGGTCTGGTCGCGTCGTTTCACGGCATCATCCTCGGCTATTCGCGGCAGATTTTCGCGCTGGCGCGCGCGGGCTATCTGCCTGAATGGCTTTCGAAAGTGCATCCGCGCTTCAAGACGCCGCATCGCGCGATTCTGGCGGGCGGCGTAATCGGCATCGCGGCGATCTACAGCGACGAGCTCATCCAGTTCGGCGGCCAGACGCTCACCGCGAACATCGTGACGATGTCCGTGTTTGGCGCTATCGTGATGTATATCATCAGCATGTTGTCGCTTTTCAAGCTACGCCGCGCCGAACCGGACATGGAGCGTCCGTTCCGCGCGCCGCTTTTTCCGCTCTTTCCAGGCTTCGCTCTGGTGGCCGCGGTAATCTGTCTGGCGACCATGGTGTACTTCAACTTTCTGGTGGCTGTAGTGTTCGCCATCTTCCTCGCGCTTGGCTACGTCTATTTCCTGTTGACGCGCCATCAGCGCGAAGCCGCGCCGGCGGACGCATTGCTCGAAGAATGACGAACCCGGTCGCTGTGCGCAGCGGCGCGGTACATGCAAGCTGGAGTCGCAACGAATGAGCTATACGGAGACAATCGGCAGCCGCACTTATCGCTTTGCCGACCTGAAAACACTCATGGCGAAAGCAAGCCCGCAACGTTCCGGCGACCAGCTCGCGGGCGTCGCGGCGGCGAGCGAGGAGGAACGTGTCGCCGCGAAAATGGCGCTGGCGCAGGTGCCGTTGCGCACTTTCCTGAACGAAGCGCTCGTTCCCTACGAAAGCGACGAGGTCACGCGGCTGGTGATAGATGATCATTCGCCGCAGGCATTTGCCGAGATTTCGCATCTGACGGTGGGCGATTTTCGCAACTGGCTGCTGAGCACGTCGACGGACGCCGAGGCGCTTACACGCATCGCCGCAGGCCTAACGCCGGAAATGGTGGCGGCCGTCTCGAAGCTGATGCGCAATCAGGACCTGATTGCGGCCGCGCGCAAACGTCCCGTTATCACGCGCTTTCGCAATACGGTTGGCTTGCCGGGCCACATGTCGGTGCGTCTGCAACCCAATCATCCGACGGATGACGTCAAAGGCATTGCGGCCTCCATGCTCGACGGCCTCATGTACGGCTGCGGCGACGCGATGATCGGCATCAATCCGGCGAGCGACAACCTCGCCGCGATCACCCGGCTGCTGCAGATGGTCGACGACTTCCGTCAGCGCTACCAGGTGCCCACGCAGTCCTGCGTGCTCACGCACGTCACCAACACCATCGCCGCGATCGAAAAAGGCGCGCCGGTGGACCTCGTGTTCCAGTCGATTGCGGGCACGGAAAAAGCCAACGCCGGCTTCGGCATTTCGCTCGCGCTGCTGCACGAAGCGTATGAAGCAGGACTGTCGCTCAAGCGCGGCACAGTCGGCAGCAACCTGATGTACTTCGAAACCGGGCAGGGCAGCGCGTTGTCGGCGGACGCGCATTTCGGCGTCGATCAACAGACCTGCGAGGCGCGCGCCTATGCGGTCGCTCGCAAGTTCAATCCGTTTCTCGTGAATACCGTGGTGGGTTTCATCGGCCCCGAGTATCTGTACGACGGCAAGCAGATCACGCGTGCGGGCCTCGAAGACCACTTCTGCGGCAAGCTGCTCGGCGTGCCGATGGGTTGCGACATCTGCTATACGAATCATGCAGAAGCCGATCAGGACGACATGGACAACCTTCTCACGCTGCTCGGCGTGGCGGGCATCAACTTCATCATGGGCATTCCGGGCGCGGACGACGTGATGCTCAATTATCAAAGCACGTCGTTTCACGACGCGCTGTATGTGCGCGAAGTGCTCGACTTGCGCCGCGCGCCTGAGTTCGAGGAATGGCTCGAGTCGATGCAGATTACCGACGCACGCGGTGCGTTGCTGAGCGCATCGACACAGCAACCGCTGCTCGAAGGCGCACGCGACTGGATGGGTATTGCATGAGCGACTCCGTGGACAAGAACCCGTGGAATGCGCTGCGTCAGTTTACCAACGCGCGCATTGCCTTGGGCCGCGCTGGCAACAGCGTGCCCACCGCCCCTTTGCTCGCATTCAATCTTTCGCATGCACAGGCGCGCGATGCCGTGCATCATCCGCTCGATACGGACGCATTGCATCAGCAGTTGCACGCACTCTCGTTGCGAACGCTCGACGTACACAGCGCAGCGCCTGATCGCGAGCATTACTTGCGGCGTCCCGATCTTGGCCGGCGCTTATCGGAAGAGAGCCGCGCCGCGCTCGCGCAGTTAAAGGACGAATCGCCGGATGTGGTGTTCGCGATCGGCGACGGCTTGTCGGCGTTCGCTGCATCGAAGCAGGCGGTGCCGCTGCTGCAAGCCGTGCTTCCGCAGCTCGCGGATTGGAAAATTGCTCCTGTCGTGGTCGCGCGGCAGGCACGCGTTGCGCTCGGCGACGAGATCGGCGAGTTGCTTCATGCGAAGATCGTGGTGATGCTGATCGGCGAGCGGCCCGGACTGAGTTCGCCTGACAGCCTCGGTATCTATCTGACGTACGCGCCGAAAGTGGGCTGCAGCGACGCGCAGCGCAATTGCATTTCCAACGTGCGTCCGGAAGGGCTCGACTATCCGTTGGCCGCACACAAGCTGCACTACCTGCTCACGCATGCGCGGCGCCTCGGCCTCACCGGCGTCGGACTGAAAGATGACAGCGATGCGTTGCTACAGGCCGCGCCTGCCGCGCCCGCGATCGGCGGCGCGGCAAGCACCCATCTGCAATCAGAGCCGGCGAGCCCCGACGCAAACGCCAGCGCAACCTAGCTGCGAATTCACGCATCGCCGCGCTGCACAGGGTGCGCTGCGAGCCACGCGTTCTCGCCGTCGTCGAACAGGCGCGAGCGCGTGAGAAAACGCAAACCGGTCGGCCGCTCGAGCGAGAACATCCCACCGTTGCCCGGCACCACGTCGATTATCAGTTGCGTGTGCTGCCAGTACTCGAACTGCGAATCGCTCATGTAAAAAGGCACGCCCGCAAGGGTGCCGAGCTTCACGTCGGACGCGCCGATCATGAACTCGCTTTGTGGAAACATCATCGGCGCGCTGCCGTCGCAACATCCGCCGGATTGATGGAACAGTACATCGCCATGTTGTGCGCGCAACCTGTCTATCAACTCCACGGCGGCGGGCGTTGCGATCACGCGAGCCACTTCCTGTTCGTCGGCCATCATAGGTCCTCGCAGCAATGAAGCGAGCCGCGCAACGCGGCTCGCCTCGGCACATTCGCCCGGGTTGATGCTTAGAAAAAGCCGAGCGGTTTCTCGCTATAGCTGACGAGCAGGTTCTTGGTCTGCTGATAGTGGTCGAGCATCATCTTGTGATTTTCGCGGCCAATGCCCGATTGCTTGTAGCCGCCAAACGCGGCGTGGGCCGGGTACGCGTGATAGCAATTGGTCCACACGCGGCCTGCCTGAATTTGCCGGCCAAAGCGATAGGCGCGAGTGCCGTCGCGCGTCCAGACGCCGGCGCCCAGGCCGTACAGCGTGTCGTTGGCAATCTCCAGCGCTTCTTCCTCGGTCTTGAACGTGGTGACGGAAACCACCGGCCCGAAAATCTCTTCCTGGAAGATGCGCATTTTGTTGTTGCCGCGGAACACGGTCGGCTTCACGTAATAGCCCTTGCTCAGCTCACCGCCCAGCACGTTGCGTTCGCCGCCAATCAGGCACTCGGCGCCTTCCTGCTTGCCGAGATCGACATACGACAAGATTTTCTCCAACTGCTCCTGCGAAGCCTGCGCGCCGATCATCGTCTTCGTATCCAACGGATGACCTTGAGTGATGGCCGCGACGCGCTTCAATGCACGTTCCATGAAGCGGTCGTAGATCTTTTCATCGATCAACACGCGCGACGGGCATGTGCACACTTCGCCCTGGTTCAGCGCGAACATCGCGAAGCCTTCGAGCGCCTTGTCGAAGTAGCTGTCGTCCTGATTCATCACGTCGGCAAAGAAAATGTTCGGGCTCTTGCCACCGAGCTCGAGCGTGACCGGAATGATGTTCTGGCTCGCGTACTGCATGATGAGGCGGCCCGTCGTGGTCTCGCCCGTGAACGCGATCTTCGCGATGCGCTTGCTCGATGCGAGCGGCTTGCCCGCTTCCAGACCGAAACCGTTCACCACGTTGAGCACGCCGGCGGGCAGCAGATCCTGAATCAGTTCGACGAGTACGAGAATCGACGCGGGCGTTTGCTCAGCGGGTTTGAGCACGACGCAATTGCCGGCCGCGAGCGCGGGCGCGAGCTTCCATACCGCCATCAGAATCGGGAAATTCCACGGAATGATCTGGCCGACCACGCCGAGCGGCTCGTGAAAATGATAGGCCACGGTATCGTCGTCGATTTCGGAAATCGAGCCTTCCTGCGCGCGCACGGCGCCGGCGAAGTAGCGGAAGTGGTCGATGGCAAGCGGAATGTCGGCGGCCATTGTCTCGCGCAGCGGCTTGCCGTTGTCGATCGTTTCGGCAACTGCAAGGCGTTGCAGGTTCGCTTCCATGCGATCGGCAATGCGGTTCAGAATGTTCGCGCGATCCGTCGTCGACGTTTTACCCCACGCGGCCTTCGCGCGGTGCGCTGCATCCAGCGCGAGCTCGACGTCTGCTTCACGCGAGCGCGGAATCGAGGTGAACGGCTCGCCGGTGATAGGCGATACGTTGTCGAAGTACTCGCCCCCCACGGGCTTCACCCATTCCCCGCCGATAAAGTTCGCATACTGCTTCTTGTACGGGAATTCGGTCGTCAGAAACTGCATCTCCGCGTGATTCATCTCAGTGCTCCTCACATGTTTGAATGGGCTGTAGTCGGCGCGATGTCGCGCTCGGTTGCAATCCGGTGAAGCTGGGCGCGACACCCTTAGAGCCAGAACCATGCCAATGCACCCGGCTGGTGAGACGTGCACGCACGGCAGGCACGCACGCACCGAAGCAAGGGCTGCAAGCCGGATCAACGGCGGACAGGCGCGTCGTTTCGGATCAACGCAAGTGTTGCTGTTCACGAATTGAACAGCGCGCTGGCCCATGCTGGAGCAACCGGTGCTGTGAGCGCGCGCCTATCATCGGCATGAGACTTGCCTTGCTTTGTTCTTCGATATTCCATCGCGCGGATTGGCCATGACGATCGAAACCTTCAGCGACAGCGCCGCCAGCTCGACTCCAGGTATCGCTCCCGCGCCTGCACTGCACGCGGGCTTTCACGTGCAGACCCGCGTTGCTCACGACGCGGACGAACAGGCGCGCAACCTCCAGGGCTGGCATCAGACCTACGACCAGTTGGCCTCGGGCAGTTTCGTAGGCGGCCTGACGGAGTTGTGCCTCGATGACATGCAGGTGTTCGTCGAAACGACGAGCCACACGTTGCGACAGACCTGCGAGGTGCAGAAAGACGCCTACTGGTTCGGCATTCCGACGCGTGGTGCCGGCGCGGGTCGCATCGACGCGCAGATGATCGGCAGCGACGCTCTCGCGTTTCGTCCAGGCGGCATTGAATTCGAGCTGCTGACGTCGTCGGGCTATGAGATTTTTGGCGTGGTGGTCCAGGGCGACGCGTTGCGTCGCTACGCTGCGCAAGTGGAGCAGGTGAGCCTCGCCGATGCGTTGCCGGACAAGGAGGTGGTGTCCATCGGCGCGGATCGCAAGGAGCGCCTGTGCGCTTCGTTGCGCGCGCTGCTCGAGCGCAGCGCGGCAAGCGGTGCGCCTTTATCGCGCTCCGCGTGCGACAGCCTGCAGGCGGCGGTGCTTGCGTCGCTGTTCGACGCCGGCGCGTTGCCTGCGTCCCCCGGGCAGATGGCGATGCCGGTTCGCGCAAGGCGTCAGTCGATTGTCTCCGAGGCGCGCGATTATGTGCTTGCGCATCGGGACCGCGCGGTCGGCGTGCCGGAGCTTTGCGAGCGTCTGCATGTGAGCCGGCGTACATTGCAGTACTGCTTTCAGGACGTGCTCGGCATGGCGCCCGCCCACTATGTGCGCGCGCTGCGCCTGAACGGCGCGCGCCGCGATCTGTGCAACGCCTCGCGCGATTCGCGTTCTGTGCAGGACGTGGCCACCGCCTGGGGCTTCTGGCATCTGAGCCAGTTCGCAACGGACTACCGCAAGCTGTTCGGCATGCGGCCTTCCGAGACCTTGAAGGCCGCAATCGGCGCGCAGGCTGCTACGAAAAGCCGACCGTTCGCTCACTAGAAATTTTGCAGGCAGGGCGGCTGGCGTTCGACTGCTCCGCTTGCGATTCATCTGCGCAGCAGGCGCAAGCCGTTCGCGACCACCAACAGGCTCGCACCGACGTCGGCGAACACGGCCATCCACATCGTGCCGAGACCCATCACCGTCAACACCAGAAAGACGCTCTTGATGCCGAGCGCCAATGCAATGTTCTGCACCAGCACGGCATGCGTCGCTTGCGAGAGGTGGATGAAGAGCGGAATCTTGCGCAGATCGTCGTCCATCAACGCGATGTCGGCGGTTTCTATCGCTGTGCCGGTGCCCATTGCGCCCATCGCAAAGCCGATGTCGGCGCGCGCGAGCGCAGGCGCGTCGTTAATGCCGTCGCCGACCATGCCCACGGTCGCGCCTTCGGCCGCCCACTGCGCGACAGCGTCCAGCTTGTCTTGCGGCAACTGGTTGCCGCGCGCTTCGTCGATACCGACCTGCCCGGCAATCGCCGCAGCGGTGTGCGGATTGTCGCCGGTGAGCATGGCCGTGGTGACGCCTGCGCGATGCAGTTCGGCGATAGCCGCGCGGCTCGTTTCCTTGACGGTATCGGCGACGGCGAAGAGCGCGAGCACGCGTTGCGCGTCGCTCAGCAGCACGACGGTCTTGCCCTGACGCTCGAGCGCGTCGAGCTGTGCTTCGAGTGACGGCGAACATAGCCCGAGTTCTTCTGCAAGCCGATGATTGCCGAGCCAGTAGGTGAGGCCGCTTACCCCGCCGCGCACGCCGCGCCCGGCGAGCGCTTCGAACGAATCGACCGCGCCGGTTGCGACGCCATCCTTTTGCGCGGCGCTTGCAATCGCCATCGATACGGGGTGGTCGGAGCGTGCCGCGAGACTTGCGGCGAGCGTGCGGCAACGGGCGGTGTCGGTGTCCGCCTTTGCATCTGCATTCGGATCTGCTTTGGCGAGCACGGCGAAATCGGTTTGCACGGGCTTGCCGTGCGTGATCGTGCCGGTTTTGTCGAACGCAAGACGGCTGAGCTTGCGGCCCTGTTCGAGGTAGGCGCCGCCCTTGATCAGAATCCCCTTGCGCGCAGCTGCCGCGAGACCGCTGACGATCGTGACAGGCGTCGAGATAACGAGCGCGCACGGACACGCAATCACCAGCATCACCAGCGCCTTGTAGATCCACGCCTGCCACATTCCACCGAAAAAGAGCGGCGGCACGAGCGCGACTGCCAGTGCGACGGCGAATACCAGCGGCGTATAGACACGCGCAAACTGATCGACGAAACGTTGCGTGGGCGCCTTGCTGCCTTGTGCCGCTTCGACCGCATGAATGATGCGCGCGAGCGTGGTGTTGCTGGCCGCGGCCGTCACGCGGTAATCGAACGAGCCCGCCTGGTTGACGGTGCCGGCGAACACAGCGTCGCCCACCGTCTTGTCGACCGGCAGGCTTTCTCCGGTGATCGGGGCCTGATCGACACTGGAGCGCCCCGCAACGATCTCACCATCGAGCGCGATCCGCTCGCCCGGCTTCACGCGAACCAGCGCGCCGGGTGCAATCGTCTCCAGGCGCGTGAGTTGCCAGGCGCCGTCGGGCTGCTGCACGCTTGCCTGTTCGGGCGTGAGTTGCATCAAACCCTGAATCGCGTTGCGCGCGCGGTCGAGCGACCTCGCCTCTATCAATTCCGCGACCGTGAAGAGCACCATCACCATCGCCGCCTCGGGCCATTGACCAAGTATCAAGGCGCCGCTCACCGCAATGCTCATCAACGCGTTGATGTTGAGATTGCCGTGGCGAAGCGCGAGCCAGCCCTTGCGATACGTTGAAAGGCCGCACGAGCCGATCGCGACGAGCGCAAGACCCGCTGCCATCCAGGCAGGAGCGCCTGCCCAGCCAGCGGCCTCTGAAGCGGCCGCAGCAACGCCCGCGAAGGCAAGCGGCCACCACCTGCGCGGCGTGGGCTGAGTGGAGGACGCGTCCTGAGCGGCGCCGGGCGTACGTTGCGAGTCGGCGTCCGCGAGTTCGGGCGTGAAGTCGAGCGACCGCAGCGCACCGAGAATCGAGTCCAGCGCGCCCGGCGCATGCACGACCGTCAGCACCCGCTGCATGAGATTGAACTCCATGCTGCGCACCTCGGACATGCGGCTGAATTTCTTGCGGATCAGCGCTTCTTCTGTCGGGCAGTCCATCTGCATGATGCGCATGGCCGTGCGCACGTCGCCTTGCACCGCTTCGGACGGCGGCACAACCGCGGGCTGCGGCAGCGGTGCATGACTGGCCGCGCCGCAGCAACTGCCGCATGCGGAGGCGCCGGCATGCGCCCCATGCCCGTGCTCGGACGCATGTTCATGCCCTTGGGCGAGGGTTTCCGGTTGTTCAGTGGGGTCCGCATTCGGCTCGTGCGCGCGCTGCATGGTGGCTTCCTCGTTCGATTTGTGGTCTAGTAAACACCTTGAAGCCACTACAAGGTCAAGGCCGGTACCGGAGGGCTCATGAAAATCGGCGAATTGGCGAAAATCGCCCATTGCACGACCGAAACCATCCGCTTCTACGAGAAGGAAGGGCTGCTGCCCGAAGCGGAGCGCACCGAGGCCAATTACCGCAGCTATACGGCCAGGCACGTGGAGCGGTTGCGCTTCATTCGCAATTGCCGCGCGCTTGACATGACGCACGACGAAATCCGCGCGCTGCTGCGTCTGACCGACGCGCCCGCCAGCGGCTGCGGCGGCGTCAATGACCTGATCGACGAGCACATTGCGCATGTCGAAATGCGCATCGACGAACTGCAGCAGCTCAAGGCGCAATTGCATGCGCTGCGCGAGCAATGCCACGGCGAACGGGCCGTGGAAGACTGCGGCATCGTGCAGGGTCTCAGCGACATGGACGTCAGCGCGCCCCGTGCGCGGCACACGCATCTCGGTTGATGCGGCCAGTCGAATCAAATCATCGAATCCAGTTGGAGAAGCAACGTGTTCACATGTAGAAACCAGTCCTGCGGCGCGCAGTGGGAGCAGTCCGACGTCGTCATCAAGAACGAGGGACAGGGGCTCCTTTTCCGGTGTCCGCTGTGCGGCGCGCGCAATTACGTCGAGCGTTTCGAAGGCGACGACGGCGAGGTGCTGTACGAGCAGATGGAAGGCCGCCCGTTGCAGGGGCCGATGGCCGAATAGTCGCCCGTCATTGCGAGGCGTCGCTACAAGTCGTTCGCCAGTCGCCAGTCTTCAGTCTTTCAGCCTTGAGCCGATCACGAGTCATCATCCTATGAACAGTCCCATCACGGCCGGCGCGCCGTTCAGTCAACTGCCGTTGCCGCCCGCCGCGCTCGCGAATCTCACGCAGCTCGGCTATGTCGAGATGACGCCGATTCAAGCCGCGAGTCTTCCTATTGCGCTCGCCGGCCACGACCTCATTGCGCAGGCGAAAACGGGCAGCGGCAAGACAGCGGCGTTTTCGCTGGCGCTGCTCGCGCGTCTGGACGCACGCAATTTCGCCGTTCAGGCGATGGTGCTTTGCCCGACGCGCGAACTCGCCGATCAGGTCACGCAGGAAATCCGGCGTCTTGCGCGTGCCGAAGAAAACATCAAGGTGCTGACCTTGTGCGGCGGCACGCCGATGCGTCCGCAAACCGCGAGCCTCGAACATGGCGCGCACATCGTGGTCGGCACGCCGGGCCGCATCATGGATCACCTCGAACGCGGCAGCCTGCCGCTGCAATCGCTCAATACGCTGGTGCTCGACGAAGCGGACCGCATGCTCGACATGGGCTTTTTCGACGACATTGCGACCGTCGTCAGGCAATGCCCTAAGGAGCGGCAAACGCTCCTGTTCTCGGCCACTTATCCCGAGGGTATCGTCAAGCTCAGCCAGCAGTTTCTGCGCAATCCGAAAGAAGTGAAGCTGGCCGAGCGGCACGACAACACCAAGATTCGCCAACGTTTCTACGAAGTGACGGAAGACGAGCGTCTGCATGCCGTCGGGCTGTTGCTCAACCACTATCGCCCGGTGAGCACCATCGCCTTCTGCAACACGAAGCAGCAATGCCGCGATCTGCTCGAGGTGCTGCGCGCGCAGGGCTTTCATGCGCTCGCGCTGCATGGCGAACTCGATCAGCGAGAACGTGACCAGGTGCTGATCCAGTTCGCGAATCGCAGCTGTTCGGTGCTGGTCGCGACGGACGTCGCCGCGCGCGGCCTCGACATCGCGCAACTCGAGGCGGTGATCAACGTCGACGTGACGCCCGATCCGGAAGTGCACGTGCACCGCATCGGCCGCACGGGGCGCGCCGATCAGGAAGGCTGGGCATTGAGCCTCGCCAGCATGGACGAAATGGGGCGCGTGGGCGGCATCGAGCAGGCGCAAAAGCGCGAGGTGGAATGGCACAAGCTCTCCGAGCTCACCGCAACGAGTAACGAACCGCTTTTGCCGCCCATGGAAACGCTGCAGATTCTCGGCGGCCGCAAGGAAAAGATCCGTCCCGGCGACGTGCTCGGCGCGCTCACCGGCGAGGCAGGTTTTGCCGGCTCGCAGATCGGCAAGATCAACGTGACGGAGATGTCGACCTATGTGGCGGTCGAGCGCAGCATCGCACGTGAAGCCGTGCGCAAGCTGAGCGCGGGCAAGGTGAAGGGCAAGAAGGTGAAGGTGCGCTTGATGGACGAGGCGTGATGTCGGCGCGCAGGCGCCACGTGCGGCACGCGCCGCACGCAACGCCGCGCCGACCCGTGAGCCATGACGTAAACGCATGTCCCGCATGACAAAGTTTCGATTGTTATGCTTCTTTGGCTGATGCCTAATCACTTAACCGGCACATAAGCACACGGGCGGCCGCACGGTCTGCCGCCGCCAGTGCGCTGCCGGATGAGGATAGGAGAAGCCATATGCAGAGCGCCCTGCAAGCCCGCTCGAAATTGCCTGACGTCGGCACGACGATTTTTACCGTGATCGGCCAACTGGCCGCGCAACACGACGCGCTCAATCTGTCGCAAGGCGCGCCGAATTTCGCGCCGGACGCAAAACTGATCGACGGCGTCGCGCACGCCATGCGCGCCGGGCATAACCAGTACGCGCCCATGTCGGGCATCGCGGCATTGCGCGAAGCGCTTGCCGACAAGGTGCAGACGCTGTACGGCGTGCGCTATGACCCGGCAGACGAAGTGACCGTGATCGCAAGCGCGAGCGAGGGTCTTTATTCGGCGATCAGCGCGTTGGTGCACCCGGGCGACGAAGTGATCTACTTCGAGCCTTCGTTCGACAGCTACGGCCCCATTGTCCGGCTGCAAGGCGCAACGCCAGTGCCGATCAAACTTTCGCTGAGCGACTTCCGTGTGAACTGGGACGAGGTCGCCGCCGCGATCACGCCGAAGACGCGCATGCTGATCATCAACACGCCGCACAATCCGACCGCGACCGTGTTCAGCGAGGCCGACATCGCGCGCCTCAAGGCGCTCACGCGTCACACCGACATTGTGATTCTCGCCGACGAAGTCTACGAGCACGTGGTGTTCGACGGCGCGAAACATGAAAGCATGGCTTGCCATAGGGAGCTTGCCGAACGCAGCGTGATCGTGTCGTCGTTCGGCAAGTCGTACCACGTCACCGGTTGGCGCGTCGGCTATTGCCTCGCGCCCGCGGAACTGATGAACGAGATTCGCAAGGTGCATCAGTTCATGGTGTTTTCCGCCGACACACCCATGCAGTACGCGTTCGTCGACGCATTGGCGAATCCCGAAAGCTATCTCGGCTTGTCCGCGTTCTATCAGCAAAAGCGCGATCTGCTTGCGCACGGTCTTCGCGAGTCGCGTTTCGAGCTGTTGCCGAGCAAGGGCAGTTTCTTCATGCTCGCGCGATTTCGCGGTTTCTCCGACGAAAAGGACAGCGACTTCGTGTTGCGCCTGATTCGCGATGCGCGCGTCGCGACCATTCCGTTGTCTGCGTTTTACAGCGACGGCACGGATTCGGGTCTGATTCGCCTGAGTTTCTCGAAGGACGACGCGACGCTGATCGAAGGCGCGCGCCGCTTGTGCGAGATCTGAAGCCGCCTGCATTGCACGCGAGCGCGGGTATTTTTGAACGCAGTAAGATCGTCGCGCGACGACACGTCCACACGCTGCGCGTTCGCATTACAACGAAACGGAAGGGGAAGGAACCTGCTATGAAACTGCTCAAGCCCTGGTTGGCGCTGGCCTGCGCTTTCGCATCGGTGACGGCGTCGCCCGCCGCGCTTGCGGCCGATACATCCACGCTGCGTTTCGGGCTCGAAGCGCAGTATCCGCCGTTCGAATCGAAGGGCCCTAACGGAGAGTTGCAAGGGCTCGACATCGACGTGGGCAATGCCGTGTGCGCCGCCGCGCATATGACTTGCAAGTGGGTGGAGACGTCGTTCGACGGTTTGATTCCCGCGTTGCAGGGCCGCAAATTCGACGCGATCAATTCGGCGATGAATGCGACCGAGCAGCGTCGCCAGACCATCGACTTCACGACGGTCGTCTACCGTGTGCCGACGCAACTCATTGCAAAGCGCGACAGCGGTCTGCTGCCGAACGCCGAGGCGCTGAAGGGCAAACGCGTGGGCGTGCTGCAGGCGTCGATTCAGGAGACGTTTGCAAAGACGCATTGGGAGCCGGCGGGCGTGACTGTCGTCGCGTATCAGGATCAGAACCAGGTCTACACGGACCTCGTCGCCGGGCGGCTCGACGCAACGCTCGTGCTCGCGCCCGCGGGGCAAACCGGCTTTCTGTCGAAGCCGAACGGCAAGGACTATGCGTTCGTCGGGCAGCCGGTTCGCGACGACAAGATTCTCGGCAGCGGCATCGCATACGGCATCCGCAAAGGCGATACAGCGTTGCGCGAGCGCCTGAACGCGGCTATCGCCAAGGTGCAGGCAGACGGCACGGTGAAGACGCTCGCGACGAAATACCTCGGCAATATCGACGTTTCCGCGAAATAGGCGGGCGAGGCGGGCGCTAGGCGCGCTCGTCACGGCATGATCCGACTTGTTGGCGGCGTGCTCGACCGCTACGATAAGTGGTCTCGCGAGGTTGCGGCTGCTGGCCGCGCTTGTGCGCGAGGCCCACGCATATCGGAGACACGCTAATGAGCACGACGAAAGCGGCGATAACTCGTGTGGATCGCGCAAGCGCTCACGGCAACCGCGCAAGCGCTCAGGGGAACCGCACAAGCGCTCCGGCGAAAAGGGCAAGCCCTAAGGGCAACGGTGCAAGCGCCCAACGCAACCGCGCGACCGCTCAAGCAAACCTCGCAAGCGAGCCGCGCTTCTGGCGTAGCGACGCGTTGCCGTACATCGAGGCGCGTTCCATCGAAGACGGTCGCGACATCTGCTACGCCAAGCACTCTCACGAAACGTTTTCGATCGGCGCGGTCACCGGCGGGCGCAGCGTGTATGTGAATCGCCATGCCCGCGAGTGGACCGGCGCAGGCGCGGTCGTTCTGATGAATCCCGACGACGTGCATGCGTGCAACCCAGTCGCCGACGAGCGCTGGTCGTATCGCATGCTTCATGTCGACGTGGCGTGGCTCACCGATCTGCAACACGAGCTCGGCTTCAGTGCAAACCGCGCGTTTCGCGCGTTCTCGCAGACCATGAGCACAGACGCCGAACTGTTCGACGGCCTGAACCGGCTGCATGGCATTCTCGTCGACAGCGAAACGGATCTGCTGCGCAAGCAAAGCGCAGCGATAACGTTCTTCACAGAAGTTCAGCAGCGCCTGAACCGTGCTCCTTGTTGCGGCGACCCTGCGAGCCGTCAGCTCGCGCGTGCGGCTGAATTCATCGCGGACAATTGCACGCAGGCGCTCAGGCTCGAGGACATATGCGAGGCGGCGGGTTTGTCTGCCTCGCATCTGATTCGCGCGTTCAAAGAGCGATATGGCATGACGCCGCATGCTTATCTGATCAATCGCCGCATTCAGTACAGCCGCGCACAACTGAGGCGAGGCCGCCTGATTGCTGAAGTGGCGCTCGACGCGGGCTTTGCCGATCAGGCGCATTTGCAGCGCACGTTCAAACGCCTGGTCGCGGTGACGCCTGGGCAGTATCGTAGTTGAGCACGCTTGCGCTCGTGTTTGGCAGGCGCCTTGCATGCCCGCCAAACCGCAGCACAACCACGCATCACGTTGCAACGAGGTACAACGCGCTCGCGCCAAGCAACGCGGCCATGGCCCGGTTGAACAACCTCACACGCTGCGGCGCCTGCAGATACTTGCGCAGGTACGTACCGGCATAGGCCCAGCTTGCAATCGACACATAACACACCACGAAGTAAATCACCGCAAACTGCCAGACGAGTTCGGCGTCGCCGTCGGCTGCATAGGCGCCCATGCCGGCCAGCGACGCGAGCCAGGCTTTCGGATTGAGCCACTGCATCGCCGCGCCGTACGCAAACGAGGGACCGCGTGACGGTGCGTCGGCGCCGAGGCGGCCGTCGTCGACGGCAAGTCTATAGGCCATGTACAGCAGAAACGCCACGCCGGCCCATTTGACGACCTCGACAAGAACGGGAACACGCGCCAGCAGTTCGTGCAGCCCCAGGCCGACAAGCAGAAGCAGCAACGTAAAGCCGACGGTCGCGCCGCTCACGTGACGCAGGCTCGCGGCAAAGCCATGCTGCGCGCCGGCGCTCAACGCGACGACGTTGACTGGACCGGGCGAAATAGACGAAGCCAGCGCGAACGCGGCCATGGAGAACAAAACGGACATCGGAGCCTCGATACGTGAATGCGCGGGATTGACGCGCTAGAACGGTATCGGCGGCGAGGCAGGGTGTATTGAAGGAAATTGCTATACGGGCTACAGGCTGCCGTTTTCCACGACGCGGCTCTCCGCACGCCAGCGCAGCATACCGCCCGCGAGGTTCGCCACCTTATCGAAGCCCGCCTGGCGCAGGATCACCGTGGCTTGCGCCGAACGGCCCCCCGCGCGGCACACGGTCACGACGGGGCAATCTTTGCTCAGCTCGGCGGCGCATGCCGCCAGATTGCCAAGCGAAATGAGCTGGGCGTGAGGAATGCGGCCAAGCGGCCCGTCGAACTCATCCGGCTCGCGCACGTCCACGATTTGCACCGAACGCAGATTGTCCTCGAGCCATTGCGGCCCGACTTCCCAGATTCCCGCGAACGTATAGGCAAGCGGCGCCCAATCCGGTTCGGCGGCCTGCGTCGGGTCGCTCGCCGCCTCGCCGCATTTGAGGTTTGCAGGCACCGCAACGTCGATTTGCTTGGGATGCGGCAGCCGCAGGTTCGTCACGTAGCCGACGAAATCGTCTTCGCACAGCTCGCCGCCCAGGCGCGGATTGAAGCGCCGCTCTTCGGCGACGCTCGTGACCGTCAGGCCGCGGTAGTCGTGGGCCGGGTACAGCAGGCAGGTGTCGGGCTGACTGAAGATCTGCCCGTGGATTGCACGGTACATCGTGCGGGCATCGCCTTGCTGGAAATCGGTGCGCCCTGTGCCGCGAATCAGCAGGCAGTCGCCCGTGAACATCATGCTGCCGTCGTCGAGTGCAAGGCTGATGCAGCCGTTTGTATGACCGGGCGTTGCCCGCACTTCGACGTAGCGTGTGCCGAATTCGCACCGGTCGCCGTGATTCAGATAGCGGTCGGCGCCTTGCGCGCCGCTCGCAGCCGATATCGCGATCTGGCTGCCGACGCGGCGTTTCATCATCCATGCTCCCGTCACGTGATCGGCGTGCACGTGAGTGTCGATCGTGTAACGAAGGTGCAGCCCGAGTTCCTGAATCAGCGCGCTGTCGCGGCGCACCTGCTCAAACACGGGGTCGATAAGCACCGCTTCGCGCGTCGTGCTGTCGGCAAGAAGATACGTGTAGGTGGACGACTGCGGGTCGATGAGTTGGCGGAAAATCAGCAAGGTTTGGTCTCCGTGGTGCGCATTGTCGCGAGAGCCGGGCGCGTGGCGGCGCCCGGCTCAGCGCGCCGCAACCTCACCGTGGCTGCGCAACGTACCGCAAATACGGCTTCAGGGTTTTGAAGCCTTCGGGGTATTTCTTCGCTGCATCATCGTTCGAGACGGACGTCGGAATGATGACATCGTCCCCCGGCTTCCAGTTCACGGGCGTGGCCACCGAATGTTTCGCGCTCAACTGTAGCGAATCGAGCAGACGCAGCACTTCGTCGAAATTGCGCCCGGAACTCATCGGGTACACGAGCATCGCCTTGATCTTCTTGTCCGGCCCGATGATGAACACCGAGCGCACCGTAGCGTTATCCACTGCGGTGCGCGTGCCGCCGCCGGCGTTCGGGTGAATCATATCGTAGAGCTTTGCGACGTTCAGATCGGCGTCGCCGATCAGCGGGTAATTGACCGCGTGGCCCTGCGTTTCTTCAATATCCTTGACCCACCTCTGATGATCGCTGACGGGGTCGACACTCAGGCCGATAATCTTCGTATTGCGCTTTTCGAATTCCGGCTTGAGGCCGGCCATGTATCCGAGCTCAGTGGTGCAGACGGGCGTGAAGTCCTTTGGATGCGAGAACAGAACCGCCCACTGGTCGCCGATCCATTCGTGGAAACGGATCGTGCCTTCAGTGGTTTCCGCGGTGAAATCCGGAGCTTCCTCTCCTAGTCGAATCGACATCGTCATCCTCCATGAGAACGCGCCGGGGAAGTGCGCCGATTTTCGGCCGCGATCCCCGGGCTGCCTGAACGTTTGATCAGGCGATTGCTTGCCTCCGATCAGCCCCCAGCCGCCTCTACGGTCTTCGTGCAGGAGGAACCTGCGCGCGTGCGAGACTGCACGTCTTCGCGGATTGCTGTACTGCGCAAACACACGGACGCACACGGATGCGCCACGCGTCGCGCTTAAAGCGTAGGACAAAAAAGCGCGCGGCTCTAGCCAGCATGCAGGGTCAATCCGCCGCGTCGGCGAATTACGTTTCGCTCCACATGCGCAGGAGGTTGTGATAGCAGCCGACCAGCGTGCGGCGAGCGGCGTCGTCCGCATTCGACGCGTTCAGGCGCTGGATCGCGCCGTCCATGTCGAACAGCATCGCGCGCTGCGTGTCGTCGCGCACGAGGCTTTGCACCCAGAAGAAGCTCGACACGCGCGCGCCGCGCGTCACCGGCCGCACCTGATGCAGGCTCGTGCCCGGGTAAACGATGGCATGCCCGGCGGGCAGCTTGACTTCCTGCACGCCGAACGTGTCTTCTATCAGCAGTTCGCCGCCGTCGTAGTCGCCAGGCGGCGTGAGGAACAGCGTGACGGACAGATCGGTACGCACGCGCGCGCCGCTTCCGGGCACGAGGCGGATTGCGCCGTCGACATGGCTACCGAAATGCATGCCGCCTTCATAGCGATTAAAGAGCGGCGGATAAACCTTGTTCGGCAGCGCGGCGCTGATGAAAAGCGGATGCCGCTCGAGCGCCGCGAGGATTCTGTCGCCCATTTCCAGCGCAATCGGCGAGCCTTCGGCAATCTGCTGATTGCGCTTGACGGGCGCGCCCTGATAGCCGGCCGTTGCCCGACCATCCACCCACGAGCCGGTGGCCGCCTCGAGTTGGGCGCGCATCGCGGCGGCGTCCGCGGGACTGAAAACGTCGGGGATCGAGACAATCATGGTTGGAGTTTCCTGCTGCAAAACCGCGCGCCTGTTTGCTTGCCCGACAAAGCGGGCAGCGAACAGGCGCGCGGAGTGCCTGGCGTACGGGTTGAGTTCGCCGCCCGGCGGTCAGAAGAACCGGTAGTTTAACGTCGCGAGGAACGTGCGGCCGTTGCCCGGCACCGCGCGTCCGCCGTCCGACGGAATCAGCGCGTCGTAGTAGTTCTTGTCCGTGAGATTCAGCACGTTGAACTGGACGTCGTATTTTTTCGCGTGATACGCCGCCATCGCATCCCAGCGCGTATAGCCGCCGACCTTCACGAAGTTGTTGTTCGCCGCATAGCGTGACGACGAGTAGATCGGTCCGCCGCCAATTTCCCAATGCGGCGTGAATGCGTAGGTGGTCCACAGCGTCAGCATGTTGCGCGGCGTGTTGGCGGGCGTTTTGCCGGCGGTGCCGTCGAGCGCCTTCAGGATCGTGGCGTCCATGTATGTGTAGCCGCCGAACACCTGCCACTTGCTCGTGATGTGGCCCGCCACGCCGAGCTGGTAGCCCCGCACGCGCACGTCGCCGTCGAGCGTGTAGCTGCCGTCCGCATTCAATGTACGCGCGTTCGTCTTCTCGATGTTAAAGAGCGACTGCGTGACCGACAGTCCGCCGCCCAGCAGGTCCAGCTTCGCGCCGATTTCATACGACTTGTTGTGCTCAGGCGGCAGGTTCTGCTGCCGGTTGGTGAGCGTGAGCGCTTCGAGCGACGGATTGAACGACGTGCCGTACGACACGTAGTAAGACTGCCAGTCTGCCGGCTGCCAGATCACGCCGCCGCGCACGCTCGTGAAGTAGTTCGTCTGGGTCGCGTAGGAGGGCGAATTGATCGAGTTGTGGATCGACGCTTCATAGCGGTCCCAGCGCAGGCCGCCCACCACTTTCCAGTGTTCGCCGATGGAAACCGTGTCGTTCGCGTAGACGCCCACGCCGTTCGCGCTCGATTCCGCGAGATTCGTCGCAACCGTTTTTGCATTCGACGGACGCTTCGTATACGAGGGATCGACGAGCGGCACGATCGCAATGGTGTTCGAGGGCAGCCCCGGCGTCGTCGTCGCGAAGCTCTGGTTGCTATACGTTTCGTGACTCAGGTCGACGCCCGCCACGACGTCGTGTTTGATGAGGCCCGTATCGAACTTTGCTTCGATGTCGGTCGAGTTGTAGACCGAATGGTCGTTGATGTTGCGGTCCTTGCCTTGCAGCTTCACGAACAGTTTCGACGGATCGATGGTCGTGTAGTTGCCGTTGCTCAAAGCGCGCGATGTCGGCAGCGGACCGGTCAGCACCGAGGCCGCGTTGGTCGCGCGCGCTTCCGTGCTGTAGTGGCTGAACTGCGTCTGGTTGCGCAGTTTGAGGTTGTCGCTGAAGCGGTGTTCGATGCGGGCGTTGAGCGTTTGCACGTCCTGAATCGTGCGGTCGTCGGTGAAGCCGTAGAACGTGCCGCGATTGACCGGCGCCGGGTGGCCGTTGAGCGCGGGAATGCCGTAGTCCGGCTGGTCGCGGTTGTGCTGAATCAGCGCGGACAGGGTGATTTCCGTCGGCGTGCCGATGCCGAATTTGACTTCGGGCGCAACGCCGTAGTCCTTGTTCTTCATCACATCGCGCGACGAACCCTGGTCCTGGCCGAACGCGTTGATCCGGAATGCGGACGTCGACGTGATCGGCGCGTTCAGGTCGACGGTGGTGCGATAGCGGTCGTGCGTGCCGGCTTGCACGGACACGTCGGCGCGCGGCTTGAGCGAGGGCTGCTTGCTGACCTGATTGATGACGCCGCCCGTCGAGCCGCGCCCGAAGTAGAGCGACGACGGGCCGTACAACACGTCGATCGATTCGAGGTTGAACGTGTCGCGGTAGTACTGGCCGCGGTCGCGGAAGCTGTCGAGGTAAATGTCGGTGCGCGCCGAGAAGCCGCGCAGGTTGATGTTGTTGCCGATCTGTCCGCCTTCCGCCCCGCCGATGGTGATGCCGGGCACGTTGCGCAGCGCGTCGGTAAACGAGCTCGCCGCCTGCGATTGCAGCACCGATTTAGGCACCACGACGGCGGCTTGCGGAATGTCGCGCAGCGCGGTCGGCACTTTGGCGCCGACGCTGGAGACGTCAGCCGCGAATTCTGCGGGCGCGCCGTTCTGGCCCGTCACCTTGACGGCGGGCAGCGTGGCGCCGTCGGAGTTCTGGCTGGCGCTTGAAGTGGAAGTCGAACTGGATGACGCGGGCTGTGCGCCGGTCGCGGGCGTTGCTGTCGTTTGAGCGTAAAGCGGCGTCGCGAATGCGACCAGAACGGCCGCCGCGAGAGGCGTGTTTCGGAACATCTCAATACCCTGTCGTTGTCGCTATTGTTCTGATTCGACGGACGCCAGCATTCGTGCGGCGTCGGCAGAAAGCTGCCGGCCGCAACGGTAGCGGGCCCATCGTCTTGTTCTCAAATGAGAATCAGTATCATTACACGGATGATAATAGTTCGCAATAATCTGTTACGCATGGGTAACACTTGGGGCGGGGAAATGTGCGGGGAGGCGGAGGCAGGCAGCAGTGGCGGGTGGGGCAAAAGCAAATAGGCCGGTTAGCTTGCGCTGACCCACGGCCCGCGGGCTGGCTTGAGCCGTGGTTCCTTGCGCGCTGGCCCTCGACGTTTCCTTGCATTCACAAAATGCATGCTGATTGTTGCGCTTGGACGCATGCTCATGCGGTCAGCTCAACCTGCTTTGTTGCTGCAAGACACGCCCTACCTGGAGGTCTGATCGGGCAATCTGCCGACGTGCTTCAAGAAGGCGTCAATTTCCCAATCGTCATAGCCGAGCAGCAAACCAATCTCCCTTTCGACCTCTGGTATGAAGCCCTTCCCTCGAGTGCTCAGGTTAAGCGCAAGTAATCGTTCTGCAGTCTCGCGATAACCTTGCCGGTAATAGATCGTGCACGTCAGATCGTCACTAGCGATCATTCCAAGGTGCAGGTTCGAAGGATCGTGGATGAACGCGGCGGGTATCAGGTCCGAAAACATTGCCAGATTCTTCGTTCGCGCTGCCATCATCTCGTACTCAGCAAACTCATGAGGGCCGACTCCGGCCGGCGGCAGCACATTCTCCATTAATTCGTTCTCCTTGAGTCAGCGCGGCGTTGGACCTGGAATTGGGAGCACTGGCTTCGTTTTGTCTTGCTGGTTTTTGTGGCAATCCGGGCATAACGGGTAGTAGCACCCGCCATTCGGGGCGCCACACTCTTTGCAACGGCATCGCGGCGGGATCCACCAACTGCCCGCGCCCCCACTTCCGTCTGTCTGAGGCGATTTGCTTCCTTCATCGCTGGCCCCGGTCAGAGCCAGCATCGAAATGCATGCTAAAGCGCCCACGATGAGTCGGCGCGCTACGAGAGGTCCTTTCACGATCTGAGTCTCCATTGGCCGGGGATGTACCTCACCATGAGGAACGATCCCGGCCGTGCTCAGGGACATGCCAGAGCGATGTCCATTTGAGAACAAGAACGATCGTGCTTTAACCCGTGTTTACACGAAAATCAACGATCTATTTCGGTGCGCACAGGAGTTGTGGGGAACGATAACTTCTGTGCTAGCGGCTTGGGCTAACTCGCGCGTTAGCAATTGCGCCGAGGTTGTGTCCTCGCAGGCGATCGGTGTGCGGCCATAGCGGACAGCCTTGCGACAGGGACAGAGAATGCACTGCGCGCGATTCCCTTGTCCAACTACAGGAGGGATTCGGCAATGGGCCAGGTCCATGAGATTGGACGCTGTTTAATATCATGGGCTGTAAACGAACTTAGCCCACCAAGGTGGTGAGCTAAGTGTCTGATTCTTTTGGTGGGGCGTGAGTGACTCGAACACTCGACCTACGGATTAAGAGTCCGCTGCTCTACCAACTGAGCTAACGCCCCAACAGAAGCGAAATTATGCAGCATGTTTTCCGCCTTGCCAAGCCCTCTTTCGCAGATTTCTTAAAAAAACGCCAGGCCGCGCTCGGGTCGTTCCTCAACGAAAGCCGTGCCTCCTAAAAGACGTTGCGCGCGGCGTCCCGGTATCATGTCGCGGACACTTGCCGCTCATATTCCGCGCGGCTTTCGACGGAAATCGCCATGGACGAAAAAGAGACTACCGAACTGCTCGAGCGCGTCCTCGCGCCATGGGTCCGCGAACTCGCGCTAACTCCCGTCAAGGCCGATACAGAAAGCGCGACGCTGCGCCTGCCGTTTGCCGGCGCGCTGCGCCATTCGGGCGGCGTGATCTGCGGTCAGGTATTCATGGCCGTCGCCGACACGGCGATGATCGTTGCCATTTCGGCTGCGCTCGGCGGCTTCAAGCCGATGACCACGGTGTCCCTGAACATCAGCTTCATGCGCGCGGTGCGCAAGGGCGATGTGCTGGTCACGGCGCGCGTGCTTCGCCTCGGTCGCAATCTCGTCTTTGGCGAAGTGGAACTGTTCGACGAGACCGGCAATATGGCCGTCCACGCGACCACGACTTACGCGTTGCTCGAATAAGCTCGCCGCCTCCGGGCACAAGACAAGCCACCAAGGACAAAACAGGATGTTCGATCAGGTCGTATTCGCCGGCGGCGGCAATCGCTGCTGGTGGCAGGCGGGTTTCTGGGACGTCGTGCAGCCGGAGTTGCGCATTCGTCCCCGCGTAATCACCGGCATATCGGCGGGCGCGGCTACCGCGTGCATGCTCTACACGCGCGATTCCGCATGGGTCATGCGCTATTACGAAGACGCGCTTCGTCACAACTCGCGCAACGCGTATTGGGGCAATCTGCTGCGTGGCCAGTCAGTGTTTCCGCATTACCGCATCTATCGCCAGGCGCTGCTCGACATCTACGGCGAGAGGTTTTCCGCACTTGCCGAGGCGCCCGAAATCCGCATTGGCGTGTCCCACCTGCCGCGCTGGCTCGGCGCGCGCAGCGCGGTGGCTGCGGGGCTCATCGCGTATAACATCGAAAAATACGTGCGCAAGACGCTTCACCCCACGCTCGGCCAAACGCTGGGCTTTCACCCGGAATTCGTGCGCGCGCAGGATTGTGCGACCGTTGAAGATCTCGCCGATCTGATCCTGCAATCGTCGAGCACGCCGCCTTTCACACCGGTCCTCAGACGCAACGGGCGGCCGGTGCTCGACGGCGGCATGGTCGACAACGTGCCCGTCGGCGCGCTGGACGCCGACGCGCCCGGCAACGTGCTCGTCATGGTCACGCGTCTTTATCCGCGGCCGCAGATGTTCGTCGTGCCGCACGGCGCGCAGCAACGCCTTTACGTACAGCCGTCGCGCAAAGTGCCGATCTCTAGCTGGGACTACACGAGCCCCTCGCAGATGGTGCATGCCTACAACCTGGGCCGCGCGGATGGCGAGACCTTCCTCGAACGCATACCCGATCTGGAGGAATTCTCCGCCTGAAGTTCGACGCCCGGCGCCCGGGCGTTCGACACTCAACGGCGGCGTCCGCCTTGTAACGCTTCCGGGTTTGCCACGCTGGCGGTGTCGCCGGCGTCGAAGGCGAGAATGTTCCTGAACGCGGCGCTGAAGTAGAGCTCATAGCTCTCGCGTTCCACATAACCGATGTGCGGCGTGCAGATCACATTCTCCATGCGCAACAGGCTGTAGCCTTGCAGAATCGGCTCGCTTTCATACACGTCGATCGCGACCATGCCTGGGCGATTGTGTGACAGCGCGTTCACGAGCGCATTTTCGTCGAGCAACTCGGCGCGGCTCGTATTGACGAGCAACGCGGTCGGCTTCATGCGCATCAGGTCTTCCTGCTTGACGATGCCGCGCGTGTCGTCATGCAGACGAAGATGCAGCGACAGCACGTCGCTCTGCTCGAATAACGCTTCGCGGCTTTCCGCCACGCCGTAGCCGTCTTCGCGAGCGGCTTCGCGCGAATGCTCGCGGCCCCAGATCAGCACGTTCATGCCGAAGGCTTTGCCGTAGCCGGCCACGAGCCGCCCGATCTTGCCGTAGCCCCAGACACCGAGCGTCTGGCCGCGCAATACCTGGCCGAGGCCGAAGTTGGGCGGCAGCGCGGACGTCTTGAGCCCCGACTGCTGCCAGGCTCCCTGCTTAAGGTTCGCTACGTATTGCGGAATGCGCCGCTGCGCCGCCATGATGAGAGCCCACGTAAGCTCGGCCGGCGCGATGGGCGAACCGCTGCCTTCCAGCACGGCGATGCCACGCTCCGTACAAGCCGCCAGATCGATATGGCTGGAGACCTTGCCGGTCTGGCTGATCATGCGCAAACGCGGCAGTTTATCGAGGAGTTGCGAGCTGATACGGGTGCGTTCCCGAATCAGGACGAGTGCGTCGATTTCCGAAAGACGGCTTGCCAGCTGACCGAGTCCCCGGACGGTGTTGTTGAAAACTTTGACTTCGTGGTCGGCGAGCAGTTGGAAGCAGTCGAGTTTGCGTACGGCGTCCTGATAGTCGTCGAGGATGGCAATCTTCATGGTATGTATCTTGCGCCGCACCATGACGGTGCGGAACGGAGTGTTATGCTGACTGTCCCATCATGTGACCCAGGTCACATGCCGGTCTGGCTGAATGCCTTACCGTAGAAACTGCCGCGTAGAACGGCAGCGCTACGGCAAGGCCGATTGACATCGTTTTTAACAGTTTGTTGCGTGTTGAGGCAAGCCGCTTTACAGACGGTTGCAGACGCCCGTCCCGTGCGCCTTGACCGGACAGACTGTGTTGAAGCCCGTGATGACCTGCGCAATTGCGCGTCGGTTTGTAGAAACCGGCGCGGCCAATTGAATGCCTCTCGCATGCAGCATCGCCGGGCTTGTACCGTTTTCCAATCCCACAAACGGAGACAAGTCGATGAATCTTCCATCATTCGAGGCACATCCCACAGCCAAAGCGTCAGTAGAAGCGCCAGCGTGGGTCAGACATCGGAAACTGATCGACTGGGTCCAGCGCGTTGCAGCTATGACCAAACCGGACAAGATCGTGTGGTGCGATGGCTCGCAGGAAGAATACGACCGCCTGTGCGCGCAGATGGTCGAAGCGGGCACGCTGAGAAAGCTCAATCCCGCGAAACGTCCGAATTCCTATCTCGCATGGTCCGATCCTTCGGACGTCGCGCGCGTCGAGGACCGCACTTTCATTTGTGCAGAACGCCGCGAGAACGCGGGGCCGACCAACAACTGGGTCGCGCCAGATGAAATGCGCACGACGCTCAACGGTCTGTTCGACGGCGCGATGCGCGGCCGCACGATGTACGTGGTGCCGTTCTCCATGGGGCCGCTCGGCTCGCCGATCGCACACATCGGCGTTGAACTGAGCGACAGCCCATACGTGGTCACGAACATGCGCATCATGACCCGCATGGGCCGCAAGGTGTACGAGGTCCTTGGCGAGGACGGGGAGTTCGTGCCGTGCGTGCATTCGGTCGGCGCGCCGCTCGAAGCGGGCGCGAAAGACGTACCCTGGCCCTGCAATCCGACCAAGTACATCGTCCACTTTCCCGAAACGCGTGAAATCTGGAGCTATGGCTCTGGCTACGGCGGCAACGCGTTGCTCGGCAAGAAGTGCTTTGCGCTACGCATTGCGTCCACGATGGGCCGCGACGAAGGCTGGCTTGCCGAGCACATGCTGATTCTCGGCGTGACCTCGCCCGAGGGACGCAAGCATCACGTGGCGGCGGCCTTCCCGTCGGCGTGCGGCAAGACCAACTTCGCGATGCTCATCCCGCCCGAAGGTCTGAACGGCTGGAAAATCTCCACCATCGGCGACGACATTGCGTGGATCAAACCGGGCAAGGACGGCCGCCTGTACGCGATAAACCCGGAAGCGGGCTACTTCGGCGTCGCGCCCGGCACGAGCGAAAAGACCAACTTCAACGCCATGGCTACGCTGAAGGAAAACGTGATCTTCACGAACGTGGCGCTGACCGACGACGGCGACGTATGGTGGGAGGGCATGACCGACGAGCCGCCCGCGCATCTGATCGACTGGCAAGGTAAGGACTGGACGCCCGCGAGCGCGAAGGAGAGCGGCCGCAAGGCGGCGCACCCGAACGCGCGCTTCACCGCGCCGGCCTCGCAATGTCCGTCCATCGACCCCGACTGGGAAAACCCGGCGGGCGTGCCGATCGACGCGTTCATCTTCGGCGGGCGCCGCTCCACCACCGTGCCGCTCGTCACGGAGGCACGCAACTGGGTCGAGGGCGTCTACATGGCAGCGACCATGGGCTCTGAGACGACCGCCGCAGCCGCGGGCCAGCAGGGCGTGGTGCGGCGCGATCCGTTCGCGATGCTGCCGTTCTGCGGCTACAACATGAGCGACTACTTCGGCCATTGGCTGAAAACCGGCGAGCGCTTGCAGCAACTGAATGCGAAGCTGCCGAAAATCTTCTGCGTCAACTGGTTCCGCAAGGGCGCGGACGGCAAATTCGTGTGGCCGGGCTTCGGCGAGAACATGCGCGTGCTCGGCTGGATGGTCGGTCGCATCGAGGGCACCGCGAACGGCGAGGAGCACGCATTCGGCGTGTCGCCGCATTACGACGACATCGACTGGAGCGGCCTCGCGTTCAGCCGCGAGCAGTTCGAGCAGGTCATTTCCGTCGACGACGCGGCCTGGCGCGCCGAGCTCGCGCTGCACGGCGAGCTCTTTGACACGTTGCAGCACGGCCTGCCGCCCGCACTGACGCAGGCGAAAAGCCAGTTGGAGAGCAAGCTCGCAGCTTGACATGTGAGTGTTCACTGCGCGCGCAGAAGCCGCCTCCGGGCGGCTTCTGCTTTTTTGCCGCCGCAGTTGGCCCGGTCCCGATGGCGGCGGGAGTGCGACCGGTGTTCTATCCGTTCGAACAGCAGCGCGTTGCAAGCTGCGGCGCACCATATTGTCGCGTTAAGCGGAACAATCAGTGGTCATGCCCCACATTTGGGCGCATAGTCGCACAAATTTTGACGAGATTTCCGCTTTTGCGGGCAACTTCTGCACGATTGCGCGAGTCGTAGGAGAATCCCTAGTTCGCTTCCAATGGTTATCACCAATTGTCAGGAAGCCGTAACACGGCAGGAGTTGTCATATGGATCATTTGCAGTCGATGCGAGTTTTCGTCAAAGTGGCGGATCTCGGCAGTTTTGCCCGCGCTGCGAGCGCGCTGGATATCTCCAACGCAGTTGCCACCCGTCACGTTGCCGACCTCGAGGGGCGTCTTGGTACGCGGCTGCTCAACCGTACAACCCGCAGTTTGTCCCTGACGGAATCCGGCCAGGTTTATCTTGAACGCGCGCGCCAGATTCTCGACGAGCTCGAAGACGTCGAGCAGATGGTGGTCGCACGAAATCACGAACCCGTCGGCACTTTGCGCATCGTCGCGCCGGTCGTGTTCGGCTTGCACAACCTCGCGCCCGTGCTGCAAACCTACGCTGAGCGTTATCCGAAAGTCATTCCGGACGTCACGCTGGTGGACCGCCAGGTCGATCTCGTCGAAGAAGGTTTCGACGTGGGCGTGGTGATCGCGCGGCAGATGCGTAGCGCGAGCATTGTCACGCGGCGTCTGACCACGGGCTGCATGACCGTGTGCGCCACACCGGCTTATCTGGAGAAGCATGGCACGCCCACGCGTCCGGAGCATCTGCTCGAGCATCCGTGTCTGAGCCTGCCCTCCGAATATTGGGGCGACGAGCGCGTGTTTACCGGCCCGGAAGGTGAAGTGCGCGTGCGTCCGTCGAACGTGATCGTTGCGAACAATACGGAAATGCTGCGCCAGTTTGCGCTGCTCGGCATGGGCATTGCAATTCTGCCCAGCTATCTGATTGGACGCGACATGACGCGCGGCCGGCTGGTGCGGCTGCTTGGCGACTACCGTTTGCCGCAGGTCGAGATCAACATTGCATATCCGAGCCGTCGCCATTTGCCGGCCAAGGTACGCACGTTCATCGACCATCTGGTCGAGCATTTCAGCCAGACACCAAACAGCCTGCTCGGCGAACAGTGGATCAAGGACGGCGTGGGGCATCCTGCGTCGGCTACCTCGTTCGCATCCGCAGATGCTGCAATGCCGCCCGAAGCGTTCGACGGCGCCGAGCCGCTGTCGAGCCTGCTCGACAGCGAACTTGCGCCGGTGGCTAAGACATTGGGAAAGCCGGCGAACCGTTCGCGACCCACCGCGTTGACGCCGCTGTAACGCGGTTTTTGTTGCCGTAGCAGTGCACGCGCTGTCCGTGCCGCGCTGACCAAAGCATGGCAAAACGCATAAAAAAGCGCATTAAAAAAGCGCGGTCACGTTATCGGTGACCGCGCTTTTTTGTTGAGCGTCGTTGGCTAACGCAGGCGAGTGTTCAGCGGGCAACGCGGTGCACAGTCGCAATGCCGCGCACCGCCCGTCTATCACGAGCCCGTTTTGCGAGCCGCCGTTTTTTTGGCCGGCGCCTTCTTGGCGGCTGCGGTTTTGCTCGCGGGGGCTTTCTTCGCGGCAGTTTTCTTGGCGGCCGGCGCGGCTTTCACTGCGACCGAGGTCTCGTCGTCGGATTCGAGTTCCGGTCCACCTGCCTTCGCTGCCGATTTTGCCGCGGCCGTTTTGGCCGCAGTCTTGGCCGATGGCTCCTTCTTCTCGAACTCGAAGCCGATCTTCCCGTCGTTCTGCTTGACGAGAAACGCCTTGAAGTTGCGGCCGGTGCGCGACGACTTGAAGTTGGTGAGCAGGTCGGTACGCCCTTCTTCGAGCAGCTTGGCCATCTGCTCGCGCGCGATTTCCTGCTGCAGGATCACTTTGCCGGAGCGAAAGTCGCAAGTCTTCGGATTGGCGACCGAGTTCTCACAGACGTAGCTCATGCCATGCTCGAACACGCGGCCCTTGCACTTCGGGCACGCGCCGACCGGTTGCTGGTCGGAGAAATCAGGCGGTTCGCCGTCTTCACCGCCCGCGTCCTGGCCGAAGTCGAACTCGAGCTTGTAGTTCTTGATTTCGTCGTCGAGCGAAAGCTTGAGGATCGCCGAGAAAGGACGCCCCATCTTGCTGCGAAAACCGGAGAGCGGACCGATCGTCTTGTTCTTCAGCAGTTCTTCGACTTCCTCGATCTCGAACTGGCGGCCACCCGGAATCTTGGAGATGGAGAACTCGCACTTCGAGCACGCGAAGCGGCGATAGTTTTCCTTCACCTGGCCGCCGCAATGCGGACACGGCGTTTGCAACGTCGCGTAATCGCCGGGGATCGTGTCCGAATCGTATTCCTTCGCGCGCTTCACGATGGTTTGCGTCATGCGCGCGATTTCCTGCATGAACGCGTCGCGCTGCAGGTTGCCGCGCTCCATCTGCGAGAGCTTGTGCTCCCATTCGCCGGTCAGTTCGGGCGCGGTCAGTTCCTTTACGCCGAGACCGCGCAGCAGCGTCATCAACTGGAATGCCTTGGCGGTCGGAATCAGATCGCGGCCTTCGCGAATCAGATACTTCTCACCTAGCAAACCTTCAATAATCGCCGCGCGCGTGGCCGGCGTGCCGAGACCCTTGGCGGCCATCGCCTCGCGCAGTTCGTCGTCTTCGACGAGCTTGCCCGCGCCTTCCATTGCTGACAGCAACGTGGCTTCGTTGTAGCGTGCAGGCGGTTTAGTCACGAGTTGCTGGGCGGCGATCTTGTCAGTCTTGACCTTCTCGTCTTTCTGCACCGGCACGAGGTTCGCATCTTCGCCGCTGATTTCGCGACCGTACACTTGCAACCAGCCCGGCTCGACAAGCACTTTCCCTTCGGTCTTGAAGTGGTGACCGACCACTTCGGTAATGCGGGTGGTCACCCTGAATTCCGCTGCCGGGAAGAACACCGAGAGGAAGCGCTTCACGACCAGGTCGTAAAGCTTCTGTTCAGGCTCGGACAGGTTCTTCGGCGCTTGCAGCGTCGGGATGATGGCGAAGTGGTCGCTGATCTTCGAATTGTCGAAGATGCGCTTGTTCGGCTTCACCCAGCCCTTGTCCAACACCTGCTTGGCGAACGGTAAATAGTTGTTGCTCTCCTTGAGCATGCCGAGCGTCTGCTTGACCGTCTCCATGTAGTCTTCGGGCAGCGCGCGCGCGTCAGTCCGCGGATAGGTGAGCACCTTGTGCTTTTCGTACAGCGCCTGAGCGAGACCCAGCGTGTTCTTGGCCGAAAAGCCGAAGCGGCCGTTCGCCTCGCGCTGCAGGCTCGTCAGATCAAAGAGCGCCGGCGACAGCTGGGTGGACGGCTTCGACTCTTCAGTGACCGTGCCGAGCTGGCCGCGGCAGGCGGCCACGATGGTCTCGGCCGCGGGCAGCGACCACAGGCGCGAGTCGCGCTTTTCAGGATCGAACTCGTCGCGCTTGAATTTCGGATCGAACCAGCGGCCCTCGTAAAAACCGGCAGCGCAGACGAACTCTGCCTTCACTTCCCAATAGTCGCGCGGCACAAAGCGGCGAATTTTCTCCTCGCGCTCGACGACGATAGACAGCGTGGGCGTCTGCACCCGTCCGACAGTGGTGAGAAAGAAGCCGCCGCCCTTGCTGTTGAACGCGGTCATCGCGCGCGTGCCGTTGATGCCGACCAGCCAGTCCGCTTCCGAGCGACAACGCGCGGCGTCGGCGAGCGGCTGCATTTCCTCGTCGCTGCGCAGGCGCGCGAAGCCGTCGCGGATCGCGGCCGGCGTCATGGATTGCAGCCACAGGCGCTGCACCGGCTGCTTCGCTTTTGCGTGCTGCGCGATCAGGCGGAAAATCAGCTCGCCTTCGCGCCCCGCGTCGCATGCGTTGATGAGGCGGTCGATATCCTTGCGCTTGAGCAGCTTCGTCAGCACCTTCAGGCGCGACTCGCTCTTCGCGATCGGGTTCAGATCGAAATGCGGCGGAATGACGGGCAGGTTGGCGAAACTCCACTTGCCGCGTTTCACTTCGTATTCTTCGGGCGCGGCGATTTCCAGCAGATGGCCCACTGCCGAAGAGAGGACGTACTCGTCGCTCTCGTAGTACTCGTCATGCTTGGTAAAACCGCCCAAAGCGCGCGCGATGTCGTTCGCGACGGAAGGCTTTTCGGCGATGATCAGTGCTTTGGACATGACTCGATGTGAGGTTGGTATTTCCGGGTTGGTGGCCTTGAGCGCGCCCAGTTGGCGCGACCCTCGTTTGCGACCTTGCTACCCATTAACGACCGCTTTATAGCACACGGCGCCAAAGCGGCGTGTCAAGTGGCATAAAAGCGGCGATAAAAGCGCGCCATCATAATTGCCTGCTCAGCAATTGGGCAAGCTGCGGCAAACGCGCGGTGCGCCGGCCGCAATCGCCGTGCCGCCGGGGCCTGGGCACCCTCGCTACGGGTTGTCACGCGAGCCGCGAGCACGGCCTTAGGGCTGCTTCAGGCGGCCGTCAGCGCCGGACGCAGCTTGGGGGCGCCGACCACGCCCGGCAGCGCGGTCAGGTCCGACAACATCCGCTCGACTATCGCTGCCTGCGGCAACACGGTGCCGAAAAAGCGTGTCGTTACTGAGTCTTCGATCAGAATGGTCGGAAAATTCTCGACGTCCAGATCGTCGAATCGATCTGCATGCGTTTCGATATCTATCCATGCGAAACAGATTTCCGGATGCCGCTCGGCCAGCTTGTCGAATGCCTCACGGTACTCGCGACAGGTCCCGCACCACTCCGCGCACAGGCAGGCGACGAACAGCGTGTCGGGGTCGTTGACGCGCTCGGCTATCCGGTCCTGGTCGGTGTCGAGATTCAGCGCGGGCATGGTGGTTCCTCAAGTGCTTGGTCGAATGCTTTGGCGCGAATGTAGCACGGCGGATCGCGCAGAGTGGCCGGGCCGGGCCCGCAGCGTGTGCCGGCTATGTCGCCGCCTGGCCGTGGCTTATCCGCGCGTAGCGGCCGCCGGGCAGCGCGCTGACGTGGCCGGCGAGTTCCAGTTGCAGCAGCGTGGTCTGCAGGACGGCGTAGTCCATTTCGGTGCGCGTGGCGAGAATTTCAAGGCTGGTCGGGGCGTGGCCCAGCGCGGCGAGGAGCCGTTGAGCGTCGGGGTCGGATGCAACCGTCACACTTGGGCGGCGCGCTTCGGCCGGCGTCGGTTCGGTTGAATGCAACTGCGCCGCGCATCCCGGCTCGCGGCTATCCGGCGAGTCCGTGGGCATGCAACCCGCTGCGGCATCGGCGAACGTGCATGTCGCACCGCGCTGAACGCGCATGCCCACATCGACGGACGAAACAGCAGGCGCCGTCCTCGCGAACCCCAATTCGTCCAGCATCTCTTCGGGCGTCTCCACCAGCTTGGCGCCCTGCTTGATCATTCGATGACACCCGCGCGACAGCGGCGCGTGTATCGAGCCGGGCAACGCGAAGATGTCGCGGCCCATCTCGTTGGCGAGCCGCGCAGTAATGAGCGAGCCCGAGCGCATGGCGGCCTCGACAACCAGCACGCCGCTCACGAGCCCTGCGATCAGCCGGTTGCGCTGCGGGAAGTTGGCGGCGCGCGCCGGCGTGCCGAGCGGCCATTCCGACACAATGACGCCTTGCACGGCGATCTGCCTCGCGAGCGCGTGGTGCGCCGACGGATAGACCAGGTCCGCGCCGGTGCCGATCACCGCGACGGTGCTGCCGATTCCGTCGAGCCCGCCCCGATGCGCCGCGCCGTCGATCCCTTGAGCAAGCCCGGACACCACGGTCACGCCTGCGGCCGAAATGGTGCGCGCGAAGCGTTCGGCGTCTTCCAGACCTTGCGGCGTGGCGCTGCGGCTGCCCACCAGCGCGACCGCGCGCGTATGCAGCAGGTCCAGACGCCCTTTTATATATAGCAGCGGCGGCGGATCGGGCATGGTGAGCAAGGCTGGCGGATAGGCCGGGTCGTCGAGCGTGACGATCTGGTTGCCGGGCAGCTCACGCCAGGCGGTCACCGCGTCGAGATGGGCGTCGAAGTCGGGGCCTGCCGGAGCGAGCGCCGCGCGGGCCGCGGCTTCGCCGGCAATCGCGGCGAGCGTTTCACGGTCCTGCTGGAGAATCGCTTCGGGAAGGCCGAAAGCACTCAGCAGCAGGCGCAGCGCCGCGGGTTTCAGGCCCGGTGCGAGAGAGAGCCGCAGCCACGCTGCGAGTTCGGTTTGCGTTGAAGGCAAGGTGTGCATTGCGGGTCGATCCTCGTGCAGGGCCAGCGGGCAGGCGGGCGCCATGCTAAAATTTTCATCATCCGAAATAACTGCAGCGCCGCGCCAACCCGCGCGGGCTCGTCGTCAGCGCTGTGGCGCGTTGAATCGAACCGGTTCGACACCATCTATCGTGTGCGTATTGCGACTGGCCCACAACCTGGCCGAATGGCCAACGCGAGCCTTCCCAAGCTCAGCGGCGCCGAAAATCACACTCGAAATCATGGCTTTACTGAACATCCTCAATTACCCGGACAAACGGCTGCACAAGGTTGCGAAGCCGGTGGAAGAGGTCAACGACCGTATCCGCCGCCTCGTCGCGGATATGGCCGAAACTATGTATGCCGCGCCGGGCGTCGGCCTCGCGGCCACCCAGGTGGACGTGCACGAGCGCGTGATCGTGATCGACGTATCCGACACGCACGATCAGCTGCTCGCGTTCATCAACCCGGAAATCGTCTGGTCGAGCAACGAGAAAAAGCTGTCGGAAGAGGGCTGTCTGTCGGTGCCGGGCATTTACGACAACGTCGAGCGCGCGGAGAAAGTGCGCGTGCGGGCGCTCAACGAGAAGGGCGAAACGTTCGAGATGGACTGCGAGGGGCTTCTCGCCGTGTGCATCCAGCACGAAATGGATCACCTGATGGGCCGCGTGTTCGTCGAATATCTGTCGCCGCTAAAGCAGACGCGCATCAAGAGCAAGATGAAAAAACTCGCCCACGCGATGTAATGCGCGCCCGTTCCGCTCCCTGCTTCCTGTCCCGCTCATGAGTCATTCGTTGCGCGTTGTCTTTGCCGGCACGCCGGAATTCGCTGCGGCGGCGCTCGCCGCCATTCACGGTGCGGGTTTTCCGGTGCCGCTCGTGCTCACCCAGCCGGACCGGCCGGCGGGGCGCGGCATGAAACTGCAGGCCAGTCCCGTCAAGCGTTACGCCGTGGAGCACGGGCTCGCGCTCGCGCAACCGCAGTCTTTGCGCCGCGCGGGCAAGTATCCGACCGAGGCCGCGGCGGCCATCGAGCTGTTGCGCGCCACGCCGCATGACGTGATGGTGGTGGCCGCCTACGGCCTGATCCTGCCGCAGGAAGTGCTCGACATTGCGCCGTTCGGCTGCATCAACATTCACGCATCGCTGCTGCCGCGCTGGCGTGGCGCCGCGCCAATTCACCGCGCGATCGAGGCGGGCGACGCGCAAACGGGCATCACGCTCATGCAGATGGATGCCGGCCTCGACACCGGCGCGATGATCTCCGGAACGCGCACGCCGATTTCCGCCGACGACACCACCGCCACGTTGCACGACCGCCTCGCGCTTGACGGCGCCAGGCTGATCGTCGAGGCGCTCGGCGAACTCGAGAAGAACGGCAAGCTGACTTCCACGCCGCAACCTGCCGACGGCGTCACCTACGCGGAAAAGATCGGCAAGCACGAGGCCGCTCTCGACTGGCGTCGGCCGGCCACGGCGCTCGCCCGCCAGGTGCGCGCGTTCGATCCGTTCCCTGGCGGAGTGGCCACGCTCGAAGATGGCACCTCGATCAAGATCTGGGCGGCCACCGCCGAAAACGCTACGAGCGACGCGGCGCCCGGCACCGTCATCGGCGTGTCCGCGGAAGGCGTCGTGGTGGCCTGCGGCGAAGGTGCGCTCTGTCTCACGCAATTGCAAAAACCCGGCGGCAAACGCCTGCCGGTGCGCGAATTCCTGGCGGGCTTTGCGCTCGCTGCGGGTCAGCGTTTCCAGCTTCCCGAAGCAGGCTGACAGAGCCCGGCACGGCCCGCCAGCGCTAGCCGATCGCCCGTTCGGCCAATGACGCAGGCGGCGCCGCCGCGCGCACGCCGCGCGTTAGAATCCGTGCTGCAGAGACTCAGTTTTCGAGGATTCCCATGTTCGGCATTACCCATTTCGAGTTTTTCGTGGTCGCCGTTTTTCTGCTGAACGTCACGCCCGGGCCGGATACGGCTTATATCGTCGGGCGCAGTGTCGCGCAGGGACGAGGGGCGGGGCTGATGTCCGCGCTGGGCATTTCGGCTGGCTGCTGCGTGCACTCGCTCGCGTGCGCCTTCGGGCTGACGGCGCTGCTCGCCGCGTCGGCCACGGCGTTCACGGTCATCAAGTTTGTCGGCGCGATCTATCTGATTTATCTGGGCGTGCGGCTCATTTTCGCCCGGCCGGCCGTGGACGAAGCTCGTGGCGCGGCCCGCGCGGCCGGCGCGCCGAAGTCGCTGCGCCAGCTTTTTCTGCAAGGCTTCTGGACTAATGTTCTGAACCCGAAGGTGGTTCTTTTCTTCGTCTCGTTCTTCCCGCAGTTCGTTGCCGCCGGCACTGAGCAGAAGGCGCTCGCCTTTCTCACGCTCGGCGCCGTGTTCGTCGTAATGAGCATGCTGTGGAACAGTTTCGTCGCGTGGGTCGCTGGGAGCGTGACGCAGCGCTTTTCCGGCAAGCCGTCGGTGAAGAAGTGGCTCGACCGCGGTGTCGGCAGCGCTTTTGTCGGCTTAGGGATCAAGCTCGCGACCGCCTCCAGATGATTGAATTTTCCGCGCGCGTCCATATCTAACATTTCGCTTACAATCAGGCGCCGCGATGTCGCGGCACGGATATGAACCCCGCGTTAGGGCAAGGAGTGGCAGACATGTTCAATTGGGTCAAAACCGCGATGTTGATGGCCGCGATCACGGCCCTTTTCATCGTGATCGGCGGAATGATCGGCGGGTCGCGCGGCATGGCGATCGCGCTCGTCATCGCGCTGGGTATGAATTTCTTCTCGTACTGGTTCTCGGACAAGATGGTGCTGCGCATGTACAACGCGCAGGAAGTCGACGAAACCAGCGCGCCGCAGTTCTACCGTATGGTGCGTGAGCTCTCCACGCGCGCCGGCTTGCCGATGCCGCGCGTCTACCTGATCAACGAAGACGCGCCCAACGCGTTCGCTACCGGCCGCAACCCGGAGCATGCGGCCGTGGCGGCGACCACCGGCATTCTGCGCGTGTTGTCCGAGCGCGAAATGCGCGGCGTGATGGCGCACGAACTCGCGCACGTCAAGCATCGTGACATTCTGATCTCGACGATTTCGGCCACCATGGCTGGCGCAATTTCCGCGCTCGCGAATTTCGCAATGTTCTTTGGCGGCCGCGACGAAAACGGGCGTCCCACAAACCCGATTGCCGGCATTGCGGTCGCGTTGCTTGCGCCGATTGCGGGCGCGCTGATCCAGATGGCCATTTCGCGTGCGCGCGAGTTCGAGGCGGACCGCGGCGGCGCGCAGATTTCCGGCGACCCGCAAGCGCTCGCTTCGGCGCTCGACAAGATTCATCGTTACGCGAGCGGCATTCCGTTTCCCGCAGCGGAGCAGCATCCGGCCACCGCGCAGATGATGATCATGAACCCGCTGGCGGGCGGCGGCATTGCGAATCTGTTTTCGACGCACCCGGCGACGGAAGAACGCATCGCGCGTCTGATGGAGATGGCGCGCACCGGGCGCTTCGAATAAGGCGCGCGTGCGCGGTATCACGCGCGGTCTGAAAAAGACAAAGGCGGGTCTTCGGACCTGCCTTTTTTGTTTGACCAACGCGAGTGGGCGCTGCGCCGCCGCTGGGCTGCCGGTCCGCGGCCCGCGCCACGCTACAATGTGTGTTCATTGTGCCGCGCCTACTGCGCGGCCTGCCTTCGTGTTCCCATGATCCCAAAGCCTTCTTCGCGTTCTGCTTCTTCGTCGGCGCGTCCGCGCGAGTCCCGCTTATCCGTGCTGCATCTCGCGCCGGAATCGCTCGGCTTCGCCCTCGATTGCGCCGCGCAAGCGGTCGGCGCTGTGCGCCTCGGCGCGGCTTTGCCGGCCGCGCTGCAATCCGTTTTCGTGTCCGCGCCCGAGGGCAGCGCCGCTGCTGCGCGCGGCGCGGTGCAGGACATCGCGTATCGCACGATGCGGCGGCTGGGCACGGCCGAATGGCTGATCGCGCGACTCGTCAAGAAAGCACCGCCGCCGCATGTCGGCCATGTGCTGGCGTGCGCGCTGGCGCTCCTGATCGACGACGAAGCGAGCGCGGCCTATACGCCGTTCACGGTGGTCGATCAGGCGGTCAGCGCGATTTCGGCCCGTCGCGAGTTCGCGTTCGCGAAGGGGCTGGTCAACGCGGTGCTGCGCAACTTCCTACGTGAGCGCGAGCAATTGCTGACCGAAGCGCAAACCGACGAAGTGGCGCGCTGGAATTACCCAACATGGTGGATCGACGCGGTGAGGCGTGCGTGGCCCGAAGCATGGCAAGAAGTGCTGGCGGCCGGCAACACGCAAGGTCCGTTGACGTTGCGCGTGAACGCACGGCATTCGACTGTTGAAGCCTATTTGCAGTTGCTCGAGCAGCACCACATTGCCGCGAGCCAGGCGGGCGAGCACGCAGTCAAGCTCGCCACGCCGATGCCCGTTGACCGTATTCCAGGCTTCAACGAGGGCGTTGTCTCGGTGCAGGACGCAGGCGCCCAACTCGCGGCGCAACTGCTCGGCGTGCGCGACGGCATGCGCGTGCTCGACGCGTGCGCGGCACCGGGCGGCAAGACCGGACATTTGCTTGAGCTCGCAAATCTGCAACTGGTGGCGCTCGAAAGCGACGTGGCGCGCGCACGGCGCATCGGCGAAAACCTGCAGCGGCTCAAGCTCGAAGCAGAGGTGCGAATCGGCGACGCGGGTGCGCCGTCCAAATGGCATGACGACATCGACCAGCCATTCGATCGCATTCTCGCGGACGTGCCGTGCTCGGCATCGGGCATCGTGCGGCGTCATCCGGACATTCGCTGGTTGCGCCGCGCGTCCGACATTCCCGCGCTCGTCGACGAACAGCGGCGCATTCTCGGCGCACTCTGGCCGCTCGTGAAACCTGGCGGCGAATTGCTTTACGTTACGTGCTCGATCTTTCCCGAAGAAGGCGAGTTGCAGGCGCAGTGGTTTGGAAACAACCATCAGGATGCGGTACGATTGGACGCGCCGGGGCAACTTTTACCTTCAGTCGCCTGCGCGCCCGCCGACACATCGGCCGGTTCTCATGCCGGAGGATTCGCTGACATCAGCGCCGGCGCGAACTCAGACCACGACGGATTTTTCTACGCGCGCTTTCAGAAACGGTGACCATCAAACGCTTCTTCCCGCTTCGGCTCGTCGCCGTGCTTTGGGTCGCGCTGGCCGTGTGGCTGGCCGCGCCCGGCGCGGCGCACGCCGAGTCGATCGCCGTGCAGCGTGCTTCGCTGCAAGCGGACAACTCCGGTTGGAGCCTCGAGGCGCGTTTCGATTTCGAGTTGAACAGCAATCTCGAAGACGCAGTCAATAAAGGCATTCCGCTTTACTTCACGACCGACTTCGAACTGAGCCGGCCGCGCTGGTACTGGTTCGACGAACAGCCGGTCAACGCGTCGCAGACTCTGCGGCTGTCGTTCCAACCGCTCACGCGCGAATATCGCGTGCAGGGTGTGTCCTCCGGCGGTTTGCAGTTTGGCTTCTCCACGCTGAAAGACGCGCTCGCGGTCATCAAGCACGTGTCGTCGTGGCACGTGATCGAGCGTAGCGACGTGCATGCGGGCGAGACCTACACTGCGTCGGTGCGCATGCAGCTAGACATTGCGATGATGCCCAAGCCGTTCCAGATCGACGCGGTGAACAATCGCGACTGGAACCTTGCGTCGGAATGGAAGCGTTTTACTTTTACGGTGACCGAACGTGCTAAATAAAGTGCGCTCCGCCACCAGCGTCAGCAGCATCGTCGTGCGCGTGCTGGTGTCCACGGTCGCCGTGACGGCCGTGCTGTTGCTCGTGCTGCTCGCCGCGGCCAGCGCCAACACCGAATTCTTCGACCGCTATTACCAATGGCTGTATGCGGCCAATCTCGTGGTCGCGATCATCTTTTTGCTGGTGGTCGCGACCCTGGTCGTCGTCATTATCGTGCGCCTGAGAAGGGGTAAGTTCGGCACCCGGCTGTTGGCGAAGCTCGCGTTTTTCATGGCGCTGGTCGGGGTGGTGCCGGGCGGGATCATCTACGTGGTCTCGTATCAGTTCGTGTCGCGCAGTATCGAGTCGTGGTTCGACGTGAATGTGGAAACCGCGCTCACATCGGGTCTCAACCTCGGACGCGGCATGCTCGACGCGTCGCTGTCCGATCTGCAAACCAAGGGGCGTCTGATGTCGGAGCAGCTCGCGAGTGCAGACGCGGCCGGCACCACGCTCACGCTGCTGCGCCTGCGCGACCAGTTCGGCGTGCAGGATGCGACGATCGTCGAGCCTACGCGCAGCATGTCCGGCGCGACGCCTGACATGCACGTGGTTGCGCAGGCCTCGAGCAATTACGCGACGCTCGTGCCAAACGACCTGCCCACGTCCCTCATGATCGATCAGGCGCGCGGACGCGGCTATGCGGCGATAGAAGGCGAAGTCGACGGCGACCCTCGCGTGCACGGCAGCAAGGGTGCGCTGCGGTTGCGCGTCGTGCAGCGCATTCCCGATTCGAACGCGACGCTTCTGCAACCCACGGAGCGTTTTCTGCAACTCACGCAGCCGGTGTCGCAATCGCTCGCCCGCAATGCCGACGCCGTGCAGCGCGCATATCGCGAGTATCAGGAAAAGGCGCTGGGGCGTACCGGCTTGCGCAAGATGTACATCGGCACGCTCACGCTCGCGCTGTTCCTCGCCACCTTCATCGCGATGATGCTCGCGCTCGCGCTCGGCAACCAGTTGGCCCGGCCGCTCTTCCTGCTCGCGCAGGGCACGAAGGAAATCACCGAGGGCGACTACACGCCCAAGCGCGAAATCAAGTCGCGCGACGAACTCGGCTTCCTCACGCAGTCGTTCAATGCCATGACGCGGCAGTTGTCCGAGGCGCGCGCCGCGGTCGAGAACAACCGCATTGCACTCGAGCATTCAAAGGCATATCTGGAGAGCATTCTCGCGAACCTCACGGCGGGCGTATTCGTGTTCGACCGACAGTTCCGGCTTACCACGGCCAATCGCGGCGCCGAGCGCATCTTCCGTCAGCAGTTTCAGGAGATGCTCGGCTCAGCGCTTGAACAGATCGCCGTGTTGAGCGAATTCGGCGGCATGGTGCGCAAGGCGTTTGCCGATCGCGAGGCCGCCAGCGGCGACGCTCACGACGACGGCGGCCATTGGCAGCAGCAGTTTTCGATTCAGGTGCCGGGCGAATCGGAGCCGCTCACGCTGCTCGTGCGCGGCGCGCGCCTCGTATCCGCGACCGACCGCGACGCGCAGGACATGCAGACATCCGGCTACGTGGTGGTGTTCGACGATATTTCGGACGTGATTTCCGCGCAGCGCTCCATCGCATGGGGCGAGGTCGCGCGGCGGCTCGCGCACGAGATCAAGAATCCGCTCACGCCGATCCAGCTTTCGGCCGAGCGCCTGCAGATGAAACTCGCCGACAAGCTGGCCCCGTCGGATGCAGACGTGCTCAAGCGCGGCGCGACCACCATCGTGAACCAGGTCGCCGCGATGAAGCAGATGGTCGACAATTTCCGCGATTACGCGCGCACACCTCCCGCCGTGCTCGTGCATCTGCAATTGAACGACCTTGTGAGCGAAGTGCTGACCCTTTACGGTATTGAAGAAGGCAAGGGCGCGATTCAGGTCGAGCTGTCGGACTTGCCTGCCATTCGCGGCGATGCGACGCAGTTGCGGCAGGTGATTCACAACCTGCTGCAGAATGCACAGGACGCGGTGGCCGAGGTGGAACGCCCGCGTGTGCTGCTCGAGACGAGGACAGTAGAATACGGAGACCCCGACGCACAAGGCAAGGCACGCGTCGCTGTGCGTCTGACAGTGTCGGATAACGGACCGGGTTTCCCCACACGTATTCTCACGCGTGCGTTCGAGCCCTACGTGACGACCAAGGCCAAGGGCACGGGCCTGGGTCTTGCGATGGTCAAGAAGATCGTCGACGAACATGGCGCGCGCATCGACATTCGCAATCGCATGAAAGCGGGCGATGTGATCGAAGGCGCGCAGATCTCGATCCTCTTCCTTCAGCTGGCAGACGACGCCGCGGCTCCCGAAGCGGGACCGCGTCCTGCGCAGGGCGGTTCGTCGCAGGGAAAGACAAAAGCAACAGTGCAGACAAAGGCAGCGTAAATGGCAACCATCCTGGTGGTAGATGATGAAATGGGCATCCGGGAATTGCTCTCGGAGATCCTGAGCGACGAGGGGCATGTCGTGGAGGCGGCGGAAAACGCGCAGCAGGCGCGCGAATTCCGTTTGCGTCAGGCGCCGGACCTGGTGCTGCTCGACATCTGGATGCCCGATACGGACGGCGTGACGTTGCTCAAGGAATGGGCTGCGCAGGGGCAGCTCACCATGCCGGTAATCATGATGTCCGGCCACGCGACCATCGACACCGCGGTTGAAGCAACGAAGATCGGCGCGCTCAACTTTCTCGAGAAGCCGATTGCGTTGCAGAAGCTGCTGAAGGCCGTCGAGCAGGGCCTGGCGCGCGGCACGGCGGCTGTGCAGCCCGGCGGCGCCGCGGCGAAGTCGGCCCTGCCGATGAATTCGTCAGCGGTGGCTTCGGCGGCGGCGCTGCCCATGCTGTCTGCCGACGGCCACGGCAGCGGCGTCCTGGCGGCGCAAACCGCCTCCATCTCGTTCGACATTCCGCTGCGCGATGCGCGCGATGCATTCGAGCGTGCGTACTTCGAGTATCACCTTGCACGCGAGAACGGTAGCATGACGCGCGTCGCAGAAAAGACCGGGCTGGAGCGCACGCACTTGTATCGCAAGCTCAAGCAACTGGGCGTCGATCTCGGCAAGAACAAAGGCGAGTGAGCGCCGCTCAGCGTGGGCCGGCTTGGCTTGCGCAGATTTTTTAGAGAAGGGGGCTTGTCCAGTAGATGGTCCTTTGATATGATTTCGTTCTTCGTTGGCCCGGTAGCTCAGTTGGTAGAGCAGCGGATTGAAAATCCGCGTGTCGATGGTTCGATTCCGTCCCAGGCCACCAGGATTCAGCCCCAGGAAATCGCAAGATTCCTGGGGCTTTTCCTTTTGCTGTGGGGTTTCATTGTTTCGGTGGGCAAGGGGCTCGGAGCAGGCGCTCCGCGAAAGTGGGCAATAGGGTGCCTGCGGCGGGCTTCGGCTTCGCGTGATAAAATCGCGCCAGTTCAAAGACTTGCATGACAGTGCGGCACCTGCTGAATGCATCGATTAACGTTGATCGCGTTCATTGGCCTTGATAGGCGCGTGTTCCAGCCGCGATCCGCACAAGAACCTTTCGGCCGACGATCATCGGTATAAGCGCCCACCCGCTTCGCAGACTGTACCCGCGGCCTATACTGCTTTGGGCCGGCAACAGTGCCGGCTCGCGCCGCGTTGCCTGCATGGCGCACCTCGCGCAGCGCTACGCGGCCCTCATCATTCACGGAGTTTCACGGTGATCCGCAAAGACGCTAAACGTAGCGCTCTGGTGCTGTTTTCCGGCGGCCAGGATTCCGCCACGTGCCTCGCATGGGCGCTTGAACGATATGAGACGGTCGAGACGCTGGGCTTCGATTACGGCCAGCGCCATCGCGTCGAGCTCGAATGCCGCGAGGGTTTCCGCAGCGCTGTCGCGCGTACCTTCCCCGCATGGGGCGAGCGCCTCGGCGACGATCACATGATCGACCTCTCCGTGCTCGGCGCGATCAGCGATACGGCAATGACGCGCGAAATCGAGATCGAGGCCACGGCGAACGGTTTGCCGAACACTTTCGTGCCGGGCCGCAACCTGATGTTCATGACGATCGCGGCGGCCATTGCTTACCGGCGCGGGTTGCAGGTGCTGGTCGGCGGAATGTGCGAAACGGACTTCTCGGGCTATCCCGATTGCCGCGACGACACCATGAAGGCGCTGCAGGTCGCGCTCAATCTGGGCATGGACTCGCGCTTCCTGCTCGAAACTCCGTTGATGTGGCTCGACAAGGCGGACACCTGGCGTCTCGCACATGAGCTGGGCGGCGACGAACTGGTCGAACTCGTGCGCGTCGAAACGCACACCTGCTATGTCGGTGAGCGCGCGGAGCTGCATGCGTGGGGCTTCGGCTGCGGCGAATGTCCGGCCTGCCGCTTGCGCAAGCGTGGCTACGAAGCCTATCTCGCAGGCGAAAAGGTAACCGAGCCTGTCTGACAATGCCGCGCAACGGCGCGGCTTGAGCAACGATTCGTAGGTACACAAGCTATACAAGGTACGCGAGTACAAGTACACGGTACAGGGTGGAAAGCAGCATGACGTACGCGGTCAAGGAAATTTTCTACACGTTGCAAGGCGAGGGCGCGAATGCCGGGCGCCCGGCCGTGTTTTGCCGCTTCGCCGGCTGCAACCTGTGGTCGGGGCGCGAGGAAGACCGCGCCGAAGCTGTGTGCCGCTTCTGCGACACTGACTTCGTCGGCACCGATGGTGAGAATGGCGGCAAGTACCGCAGCGCCGAAGAGCTCGTGCAGATGATCGCGTCACAATGGCCGCAAGGCGAAGGCCAGCGCTTTGTCGTGTGTACCGGGGGCGAGCCGATGTTGCAGATCGACCAGCCGCTCGTCGACGCGTTGCATGCGGCCGGCTTTGAAATCGCTATTGAAACGAACGGCTCGTTGCCGGTGCTCGAAACGATCGACTGGATTTGCGTGAGCCCGAAGGCCGACGCGCCGCTCGTCGTCACGAAAGGCAATGAACTCAAGGTCGTGATTCCGCAGGACAACCAGCGTCTGTCCGACTATGCGAAGCTCGACTTCCAGTATTTCCTCGTCCAGCCGATGGACGGCCCGTCGCGCGACATCAACACCAGGCTTGCAATCGACTGGTGCAAACGCCATCCGCAATGGCGCCTGTCGATGCAGACCCACAAGTATCTGAACATTCCCTGATTTGCCGTGCTGACGATTACACGAAAACTCGAATTCGACGCGGGTCACCGCATTCCCGATCACCGTAGCCAGTGCCGCAATCTGCACGGCCATCGCTACGTGCTCGAAATCACGCTGCAAGGCGACCTGGTCGACACCGAAGGCGCGCCAGACCGCGGCATGGTGATGGACTTCGCCGACGTGAAGTCGCTCGCGGTCGAGCATCTCGTCGACAAGTGGGATCACGCGTTCCTCGTCTATGAAGGCGACTCGCAGGTGCGCGGCTTTCTGGAAACCATGGCGGGCCACAAAACGGTCGTGCTCGATCGCATTCCGACCGTGGAGAATCTCGCGGCTGTCGCGTTCGAGGTGCTCGCCAACGTGTACGACGCGCACTACGGCGTAAATCTGCGGCTTCACAAGGTGCGCCTGTACGAGACGCCGAATTGCTGGGCCGACGTGGTCCGCGACTAACGCCCCCGTATCGCCGCGCGGCACAGCTGCCGCGTTATTGTCACGGTATGATCGCTCCATAACCACACGGAGCGAGACATGCCGGTCACAGCATTGCGCCGCAGCAGGTACACAAGCCGTCCATTTCCGGGCGAGGCGGTGGGCCTCGACCATCCGACGGGCGCATTGGCCCGCGGCTCGTGCAAGGCCGCGCACGGCTCGTGCAAAAACGGTTTCCAAACGCACGGAGCGCGGCCATGAGCACCTTCACCAATCCCCTCAAGCAACGTCTGAAAGAAGCCGACCCGCTGTTCGGGCTCTGGCTGTCGCTCGGCAGCGATGCCGCCGCGGAGGCGCTCGCGCATGCCGGCTTCGACTGGCTGCTGATCGACATGGAACACGCGCCGAACGACAGCGGTGACGTGACCTCGCAACTGCGCGCGATTGCCGCCGCCCATTTGCCGAGCGAACCGGTGGTGCGTCTGCCGGCTCGCGAGCCGTGGCTCGTCAAGCGTGTGATGGACGCTGGCGCGCGCACGCTGATGTTTCCGAACATCGAGTCCGCTGAAGAGGCGGCGCATGCTGTCCGTCTCACGCAATATCCGAGTGCGGAGGCCGTCGATGGTCTGCGAGGTGTCGCGGGCACAGTGCGCGCTGCCGCATACGGCATGCGGCGCGACTACGTGCAAACGGCTAACGCGCAGATAGCCACCATCGTGCAAATCGAGTCCGCGCGCGGCCTCGATGAAGTGGAAAAGATCGCGGCGACGCCGGGCGTCGATTGCCTGTTCGTCGGACCCGCGGACCTCGCCGCCAGTCTCGGTCATCTCGGCGATTCGAAGCATGCCGACGTGCAGGCGGCCATGGCGCGCATCGTCAGCGCCGCCGACAAGGCGGGCATTGCCGCCGGCATTTTTTCGATGGATGCCGCGAGCGCAAGACAGCATCGCGACGCTGGTTTTCGTTTTATCGCTCTGGCCGCCGACGTCATGTGGATGTTGCGCGCAACCCGCCAGGCGTTGCAGGAGGTAAGAGCATGAAGTGGCTGAGGCGAGGCGTCGTCGCGCAGGTAGCCGTGGCGGCGGCATTGATGACGGGCATGGCGGCGCATGCGCAAGATCGCGTCGCGAAATCGAACGACCCGGAGACGCAAACTGCGGTCGCCGACTACAACGCCGGCAATATGACAGCGGCGCTGTCCGAATTTCGCAAAGCGGCCCAGCGCGGCAGCCGCCTCGCACAGTTCAATTACGCGATGATGTTGCTCAACGGCGAAGGCACGGCGGCCAACATCGACGAAGGCAAGAAGTGGCTGCGCAAGGCCGCCGACGCGAACATGTCGCACGCGCAATATGTGTACGGCAAGATGTATGACGATGGCGAGTTTGTCGGGCGCGATCCGGTGGAAGCGCACCGCTGGTTTTTGAAGGCTGCGCAACAGGGACACGTGCAGGCCGAGCTCGCGCTCGCCAATCAGTTCCTCGATGGCCGCGGCACCGATCGCGACAACAAGCAGGCGTTCCTCTGGTACAAGAAGGCCGCGGAAGGCGGCGACATGACCGCGCAGTACGTGACCGGCTCTTTCTACGAGCGCGGCGGCGACGGCGTGGACAGGAACCTCAACGTGGCGCGCGCTTACTATGCAGCGGCTGCCGCGCAGGGCGATCCGGCGGCGCGGCTCAAGTATCAGCAACTGAGTTCGCAGCTGCGGGATCAGAAGGAAGTGAAACCGCAGTAAGCGAAAGGGGCGCATCTGATGAGGCGCCCCTTTTCGTTTTGCCCGCGTGCCGCGCGATGCCTTCGTTCAGCTCTGCATCAAGCGTTTTTGCCGCGCGACGCTCATGATGAGGCCGATTGCGACGCCGAGTGTAGTGAGCGCAGTGCCGCCGTAGCTCATGAACGGCAGCGGCACGCCTACCACCGGCAGAATGCCGCTCACCATGCCGATGTTGACAAACGCATACGTGAAGAATGCCATGGTCAACGAGCCGGCCAGCAGGCGTCCGAACAGTGTCGCGCCGTTTGCCGCAATGTAGAGCCCGCGTGCGATAAGCAACATGTAGAGCGTCAGCAGCACGATGCCGCCGGCGAGTCCGAATTCCTCGGAGAACACGGCGAAAATGAAGTCAGTATGCTTCTCCGGAATGAACTCCAGATGCGCCTGCGTGCCCTTGAGCCAGCCTTTGCCCAGCGGGCCGCCGGAGCCGATTGCAATCACCGCCTGGATGGTGTGGAAGCCTTTGCCGAGCGGATCGGACGTCGGGTCGAGCAGTGTGCAGATGCGGTGCTTCTGGTAGTCGTGCATCAGCGGCCATTGCACGTCGGGCTGACAGATTTTGTCCTGGAACGCTGCGACAGAACCCACCGCGATCACGCCGGCAATCAGCACCGGCACGATCAGTTTGAAACTCAGGCCCGCGAAGTAAATCACGAAGAAGCCTGCGGCGAAGACCAGCACCGCCGTGCCGAGGTCGGGCTGCTTGGCGATCAGACCCACCGGCACCGCGAGAATCAGCAGCCCGACCAGGAAGTCGTACCAGCGCATCACGCCTTCGCGTCGCTGGTAGTACCAGGCGAGCATGAGCGGCGTCGCGATCTTCAGGATTTCGGACGGCTGAATGACCACGCCCACGTTGATCCAGCGCTTTGCGCCCTTGCGCGTGAGGCCGAACAACGCCACGGCGACCAGCAACGCAATGCCGAACGTATAGAGCGGCACCGCGAAGCGCATTAGCGTGGTCGGTGGAACATTGGCGAGCGCCCACATCAGCACGAAGGTCAGCATGATGTTGCGCAACTGGTCTTCCACGCGGCCCGGTACGTCCAGACTCGCGCTGTACAAGGTGACAAGACCCACGCACAGCAGCAGGAATACGATTAGTGCGAGCGGACGGTCGAAGCCCGCGAACATCCGCTTGATGCGGTCGAGCCAGGCGCGCTTGTCGAATTGCATGCCTTTCTCCTTATTCGTCGATGCCGCCGGAAACCGGCTGACGTGGCGACGCGGGCTCGGTGCCGCTATCGCGCGATGGTTGCGAGCCCCCGTTGCTTGCGGGGCGTGCGGCGGTCGCGGGCGCAGGTGCGCTCGCCGGGCGTGGCAGGCGTGGCGCGCCCGATTTGCGCGCGGTCGCGCGGTCGGCCGCCGCGGCTGACGCGGTCGCTGGCGTGCTGGCCGCGGCAGCCGATGCCGGCTGCTTGCGCGCGGCCGATGGACCCGCCGCAGCGGCGGGCGATCTGGATGTCGTTGCGGTGGCGGAAGACGCGACGCCTGCCGTGCCAGTTGGCCCCGACGCGCCATTCGCTGGCGGCGTTGACGCAGCAGCCGAGGCCCCCGCTGCCGAAGAAGCCGCCGCTGCCGCCGAAGCAGCAGCCGCCGCGGACGCGGCCCCCGGCATAGGCAGCGCGGTAAAGCCCGCGGCGATCTTGACCGGCTGCGTCGCTTCCTGCGGCGCGGGCGCAGCGCCGACTTCCGGCGCGGACGCGTCCTGAGTGGCCGATGCGGCCGCCGCGACAGCCGCCGCTTCGGCACCCGGCTTGTTCTTGCCGACGAGGTAGTAGTCGAGCACCTTGCGCGCGATCGGGCCGGCCGCCTCCGCGCCCCAGCCGCCGTTTTCGACAATCAGCGCGAGCGCGATCTTCGGTTGATCGGCCGGCGCAAAGGCGATGAAAAGCGCGTGGTCGCGCAGATGTTCAGCGATCGCGTGACCCTTGTAGTTCGCGCCCTGCAGCGAGTAGACCTGCGCCGTGCCGGTCTTGCCCGCCGCCAGATACGGCGCACCGATGAATACCTTCGACGCTGTGCCGTTCGTCACGACGCCTTCCATCGCACGCTTGATGATGTCGATGTCGGACTGCTTCACCGGAATCCTGTCGCTCGGATCGCGCACGACCGGGCGCGTGTCTTTGGTGAGCGGATTTTCGATGTCGCGCACGAGGTGCGGTTTCATCACGACGCCGTTGTTCGCGAGCGTGGCCGTGGCGTGCGCCAGTTGAAGAATGGTGAACGAGTTGTAGCCCTGGCCGATGCCGAGGCTGATCGTTTCGCCCTCGTACCACTTTTGCTGTTCGGGCTTGCGGTACGCCTTGCGCTTCCAGTCCGTTGACGGCAGGATGCCGCGCGCCTCGCCGGTAATGTCGATGCCGGTGATCTGGCCGAAGCCCCACGGCTTCATGAAATTCGCGATGTTGTTCACGCCGAGGTCGTGCGCGAGCATGTAGAAGTACGTGTCGTTCGACACCACGATTGCGCGGTTCATGTCGACCCAGCCCTGACCGGAGCGCACGTCGTTGCGGAACGTGTGACCGCCGAAGGTGTACGAGCCCGGGTCCTGAAAGCCCCAGCCCGGCGTGCGCTTGTGCAGCGTGAGCGCGGCGAGCGCCATGAACGGCTTGTACGTGGAACCCGGCGGATAGGTGCCGTGCAGCGGCCGGTTCAGAAGCGGATGGTCGGGCGAGTTGTTGAGCTCGTCCCAGGTCTGCTGATCGATGCCGTCTACGAACGAATTCGGATCGAAGCTCGGCGCGGAGACGAACGCAAGCACGTCGCCGGTGGAGGGCTCGATGGCGACCAGCGCACCGCGTCGGCCCGCGAACGCCTGCTCGGCCACCTGCTGCAAGCCGATGTCGAGCGACAGCACGAGGTTATTGCCGGGCGTCGCCTGCGTGCGCGACATCGTGCGCACCGGCCGGCCGCCGGCGGTGACTTCCACTTCCTCGAAACCGGTCTGGCCGTGCAGTTCCGTCTCGTAACTCTGCTCGACACCGATCTTGCCGATGTAGTCGGTGCCCTTGTAGTTGTTCGCGTCCAGACGCGGGTCGTAGTGCTCCGGATCGCTGTCGTTCCGATCGCTGGCGTCGTCGATGCGCTCCTGGTCGCGCTGCGAGATCCGCCCGATGTAGCCGATTACGTGCGCCGCCGTCGGGCCGAGCGGATACTGGCGGAACAGGCGCGCCCGCACTTCCACGCCGGGAAAGCGGAAGCGCTGCGCGGTGAAGCGCGCGACTTCGTCGTCGGTGAGGCGGGTGCGGATCGGCAGGCTCTCGAAATTCTTCGAATCTTCCTGCAGCTTCTTGAAGCGGCGGCGGTCGCGCGCGTCGATCGAAACGACGGTGGCCAGATCGTCGATCACGCTTTCGAGCGGTGCATTGAGCTTGGACGGCGTGATCTCCAACGTGTACGCGGAGTAGTTCTTTGCCAGCACCACGCCGTTACGGTCCGTGATGATGCCGCGGTTCGGCACGATCGGCGCAACGGAAATGCGGTTTTCGTCCGCTTGCAGCGAGTACTTGCTGTAGTGCCAGACCTGCAGGAACAGGAAGCGAAAGCCGATCAGCCCGAAGCAGACGAACACGAACAGGCCCGCCGCGGCGACGCGCACGCGGAACTTCGAGAGCTGTTGCTGGGTGTCCTTGAATTCGGTCATGCGATTCTGCAAAAGGCCGGGCGACGGCCATCATGAGTGTGCGCCTGATCCGGGCAAAACCGGAAGGCATGAAAAGCGATGAGCGTCGCGCGAGCAGGCAATGCCGGTTTCATGGCAACGGCCTGCACGCGCGGCGCCGGATCAAATGGGCCGCGTGTCGTCGGGGTCGGCCGGGCGGCGCTGCGGCATCAGCAGCAGCACGCTGGCGACAGGCCACAGCGCGGCTTCGACAAATCCGTCGATCAGGTAGCCCCAACCGGGAAACGCCGCACCCGTCAGCAGACGGATCACGAACGGCACCAGTTGTGCGATGACGAGAAGCGGCATGACCGCAAAAGTTTGCACGCCTAGCGACATCCACAGCACGCGGCGGTGGATCGTGATCGCGCCGTACGAGAGCAGCGTGTAGGCGAGCGCATGTTCGCCGAGCAGGCTCGCGTTGTGCACATCCATCAACAGGCCGAGGAAGAAGGCAATGCCCATGCCGACTTTGCGCGGTTGGTGCACGTTCCAGAACAGCAGCACGAGCGCGACGAAATCAGGCACGCCGACAAGGCGCCCCCACGGCATCAGGTTCAGCAGGAATGCAGCGGCGAGACTGAACGCGATGAAGTACGGATTGACCGGCTGAAGGATATATTGCGGGCGGTTCATGGCTTGGCCCCGGGCGCGGCTTGCGGCTTGGCATTTTCAGGAGCGGCGGGCTTTTTCGCTACTGCGGATTTTTGCCCGGCGCCCGGCGGCTTGCCGCCCGGTGCCGCCTGGGCTGCCTGGCCGGCCGCATTGCTCGCGGACTTCTCGGACGGTTTCGCGGATCTGTCCGCGGCGGCCTTGCTGTCGGCCGGCTTGGCGCCCTTCTTGGCCTTGCCGTCTTTCGTGGGCGTTTCCGGTTCCTCGACCGGGCGCGGCGGCAAATCGTTCACGTAATGCAGCACCAGCAATTGACGCGCACCGCGCACCGGTGCAATCGGCAGGCAGATCACGCGCGCGAACGCGGTGTCAGCCTGCTTGTCGACCCGTACCACCTTGGCGACCGGCAAGCCCGGCGGATAGACGCCGTCGAGCCCGCTCGTGACGAGCTCGTCGCCCGTTTGCACGTCGGCGCTGATGGGCACGAAGCGCAGATCGAGCGTATCGCCTTTCGGCGTCCCATAGATGACGCTGCGAAGACCCGTGCGCACGATCTGCACCGGCACGGCCTGGTCCTTGTCGGTCAGCAGCGTGACTTCGGCTTGCAGCGGGAATACGCGGGTCACCTGGCCAATCACGCCGTCTTCGTTGACCACCGGTGAGCCGTTCTGGATGCCTTGCTGCGCGCCGCGGTTGATCACCACCTTCTGCGTGAACGGGTCGCGCGTGTCGTACTGGATTTCCGCCGGCAGCGACTGCGTGCTCGCGCGCTGCGACAGTTGCAACAACGCACGCAAGTGGGTGTTTTCCGCCGAGAGTTCGGCGGCGGTGTTCGCCTGTTGCGACAGTTGGAGGTTCCTTGTGCGCAGCTTCTCGTTGTCGCTGCGTAGCGTGGCGCTCGTCACGGCCAGGTCGGCGGCGCCCATGAAGACGTCGCGCGGCACCAGCGCGGCGCGCTGCAACGGATAAAGACCCGCGCCGAGCACGCCGCGAACGATTTCGAGCGTTCTGAAGCGGGCGTCGGAGATCAGCAGGGCAAGCGCCAGCACGACGAAAAACACGAGCCGTGCGAGGGCGGACGGGCCTTGCTTGAAAAGGGGCGGCGGACTGTATTCCATGGTCGGCGCCGGGGGCGTAAGCGGTTGGGTGAGGCGGCGGCGCGCTGAAAACGCGGTTCAGCGCACGGACGCTGGGCGGCCCAGCCAATGGCAAACCGGCCCGCAAGGGGCCGATTGCCAGATCCGCGCTACTGACATCGAACTCGCTCGCTTACTCGTACGAGAAGATGCTGCCGAGCTTGTCCATGCGCTCGAGCGCCATGCCCGAGCCGCGCACCACGCACGTGAGCGGGTCTTCCGCAACGAGCACCGGCAGGCCGGTTTCCTCGGCGAGCAGGCGGTCCAGATCGCGCAGCAGTGCGCCACCGCCCGTGAGCATCATGCCGCGTTCGGCGATGTCCGCGCCAAGTTCCGGCGGGGTTTGCTCGAGCGCGATCTTCACGGAAGAGACGATCTGGTTCAGCGGGTCGGTGAGTGCTTCGAGAATTTCGTTGCTGGAGATGGTGAAGCTGCGCGGAATGCCTTCCGACAGATTGCGGCCCTTCACTTCCATTTCCTTGACCTCGGAACCCGGGAAGGCGGAGCCGATTTCCTTCTTGATGGCTTCAGCCGTTTGCTCGCCGATCAGCATGCCGTAGTTGCGGCGGATATAGTTGACGATGGCCTCGTCGAACTTGTCGCCGCCCACGCGCACCGAACCTTTATAGACGATGCCGCCGAGCGAGATCACGCCGACTTCGGTCGTGCCGCCGCCGATGTCCACCACCATGGAACCGGTGGCTTCCGACACCGGCAGGCCGGCGCCGATTGCGGCGGCCATGGGTTCTTCGATGAGGTACACCTGCGAGGCGCCCGCACCGTGCGCGGCTTCCTTGATCGCGCGGCGCTCCACCTGGGTCGAGCCGCACGGCACGCAAATGATGATGCGCGGCGACGGCGAGAACATGCGCGATTCGTGAGCAGTTTTGATGAACTGCTTGATCATCTGTTCCGTAACCGTGAAGTCGGCGATCACGCCGTCTTTCATGGGGCGGATTGCTTCGATGTTGCCCGGCACCTTGCCGAGCATCTGCTTGGCTTCCTTGCCGACTGCCTGAATGGTTTTCTTGCCGTTGGGTCCGCCTTCCTGGCGGATGGACACGACCGACGGTTCATCGAGAACGATGCCCTTGCCACGCATGTAGATGAGCGTGTTGGCGGTGCCGAGGTCAATCGCCAGGTCGTTGGAGAAGTAGCTGCGCAAAAAACCGAACATTCAAAATCCTGTCTCGCTTGGGGCCGGGCCGCGCAATGTTGCGCAGGGCGGCAGCGGAAAAAATAACAGCTTCAACCGGGCGATGCGGCGCCACAGGAATTTGAAGCTGCGAGGGAGTCTACCGGAGGCCGGTGCAAAGCCAGGCCAGAAAAATCCGAACCATCTTCACGAAATGTCCAGAAAGGCCTTGGTAAGTCGGTCCGGGTTTGGGTCGAACGCGTAATGATACCTTATAATTTTGGATGTTTTGAAGGAAACGGACGGCACTTTTTGCCGCCGCTGGCCCCTTTTTCGAGGTCTTCCTCCAGCGTCGTAACCCGCTGTCGCAGCGCTCTTTTCCTGCTGCGGCAGTCCGCCACTTTTTCCGGTGACTGCATGGCTTTGACCCTGACCGATGTTAAGCGCATCGCGCATCTCGCGCGGCTCGAACTGGCCGACGCCGACGCCGAACACACGCTTGTCCAGCTCAACGAGTTTTTTGGCCTCGTCGAGCAGATGCAGGCGGTCGACACCACGGGCATCGCACCGCTTGCCCATCCGATCGAGCAGATCGAAGATGTCGCGCTGCGCCTGCGCGACGACGCGGTGACCGAAACCATCGAACGCGAAGCTTTTCAGCGTCCCGCGCCGGCCGTGCAGGACGGTTTGTATCTCGTGCCGAAGGTGATCGAGTAGCACGCGCACGGCGGGCCGCGCGCAGCCGGCAAGCCGCAGGCTGCGCGAACGGCACGCCGCCCGGAGCCGGCGCAAGCAGGTTCTTTCGCCGCTACTTCGGCCCGGTTCGCCGGCGGGCAATCGAACGCCTCCACGGCAGCGCCCATGCGCTGCCGCGCTATCCAGGACAACACGCAATGCATGAAAAAAGTTTGACCGAACTGCGCGCCGCGTTGGCGGCCAGGGAATGCTCCGCAGTCGAGCTGGCGCAGCTCTATCTGAAGCGCATCAACGCGGCTGCGGGCCTGAATGCGTTCATTCAGGTGGACCCCGAACTGACGCTCGCGCAGGCCAAAGCCGCGGACGCGCTGCTGCACTCAGGCCACGGTGGTCCGCTGGCGGGCGTGCCGATCGCGCACAAGGACGTGTTCGTCACGAAGGGTTGGCGCTCCACCGCCGGCTCGAAAATGCTGTCGAACTACGAAAGCCCGTTCGACGCCACCGTGGTCGAGCGTCTGCAGACGGCCGGCATGGTGTGTGTCGGCAAGACCAACATGGACGAGTTCGCGATGGGCTCGTCCAACGAAAATTCGTATTTTGGTCCCGTGAAAAACCCGTGGGATCGTCAGGCGGTGCCCGGCGGCTCGTCGGGCGGCTCCGCTGCGGCCGTCGCCGCTCGCCTTGTCCCTGCGGCAACCGGTACGGATACCGGCGGCTCGATCCGTCAGCCGGCGTCGTTCTCGGGCATCACCGGCATCAAGCCGACTTACGGCCGCGTGTCGCGCTACGGCATGATTGCGTTCGCCTCGTCGCTCGACCAGGGTGGCCCGATGGCGCAAAGCGCCGCTGACTGCGCAACGCTGCTCAATGCCATGGCCGGGTTCGACAGTCGCGATTCCACCAGCCTCGTGCGCGACGACGAAGACTACACGCGCTACCTCGGCGAGCCGTGGAAGCAAGGTGACGCAGGCAAGCCGCTCGCCGGTCTGCGCATCGGCTTGCCGAAGGAGTATTTCGGCGCCGGTCTTGCAGACGACGTGCGCGCGGCCATCGACGCCGCGCTGAAACAATACGAGGCGCTTGGCGCCACGCTCGTCGAAGTGTCGCTGCCGAAAACCGAGCTGTCCATTCCGGTGTACTACGTGATCGCGCCCGCTGAGGCGTCGTCGAATCTGTCGCGCTTTGACGGCGTGCGCTTCGGCCATCGTGCCGCGGAGTACCGCGATCTGCTCGACATGTACAAGAAGTCGCGCGCGGAGGGCTTCGGGCCCGAGGTGAAGCGCCGCATCATGGTCGGCGCCTACGTGCTGTCGCACGGCTACTACGACGCGTATTACCTGCAGGCGCAGAAAATTCGCCGCATCATCGCGCAAGATTTCCAGCAGGCGTTCACACAATGCGACGTGATCATGGGACCGGTCGCGCCTTCTGTGGCATGGGATCTGGGCGCGAAGGGCGACGATCCGGTGCAGATGTATCTCGCCGACGTCTACACGCTGTCGGTTAGCCTTGCCGGCCTGCCGGGCATGAGCGTGCCGTGCGGCTTCGGCGCGGGCGCGAACGCCCAGCGCCCGGTGGGGTTGCAGATCATCGGCAATTATTTCAATGAAGCCCGGATGCTGCAGGTGGCCGACGCGTTCCAGCGCGCGACCGACTGGCACCGCAAGGCACCGGCAGGAGTGTGAGCACCATGACCAAGCAATGGGAAGTCGTGATCGGTCTGGAGACCCACGCGCAGTTGTCCACGCAATCCAAAATCTTCTCGGGCGCGCCCACGCAGTTCGGCGCCGCGCCCAACACGCAGGCGTGCCCCGTCGATCTGGCCTTGCCGGGCACGTTGCCGGTCATGAACCGCGGCGCAGTGGAGCGCGCGATCCAGTTCGGTCTCGCCATTGGCGCAACGGTCGCGCCGCGCAGCATCTTCGCGCGCAAGAACTACTTCTACCCCGATCTGCCGAAGGGCTATCAGATCAGCCAGTACGAGATTCCCGTCGTGCAAGGCGGCCAGGTGACGATCCAGGTGCCTGGCAACGAGAAGGCCGGCACTCCGGCGTACTCGAAGGTCGTCAATCTGACGCGCGCCCACCTCGAGGAAGACGCGGGCAAGTCGCTGCACGAAGACTTCGCGGGCATGACCGGCATCGACCTGAACCGCGCGGGCACGCCGCTGCTCGAAATCGTCACCGAGCCCGAAATGCGCAGCGCGGCGGAAGCGGTGGCTTACGCAAAGACGCTGCACACGCTTGTCACGTGGCTCGGTATTTGCGACGGCAACATGCAGGAAGGCTCGTTCCGCTGCGACGCCAACGTGTCGGTGCGGCCAGTCGGCCAGGCCGAGTTCGGCACGCGCGCGGAAATCAAGAACCTGAACTCGTTCCGCTTCCTCGAAGAAGCGATCCAGTACGAGGTGCGCCGTCAGATCGAACTGATCGAAGACGGCGGCACGGTGGTGCAGGAAACGCGTCTGTACGACCCGGACCGGCGCGAGACGCGCTCCATGCGCAGCAAGGAAGACGCGCACGACTACCGCTATTTCCCCGATCCCGACCTGATGCCGCTCGTCATCGACGCGGCATGGGTCGAGCGCGTGAAGCGCGACATGCCGGAACTGCCGGAAGCGATCGAGCAGCGTTTTGTGTCGCAATATGGTTTGACGCCGTACGACGCGAACGTGCTCACATCGAGCAAGGCGACTGCCGCTTATTTCGAAGCGGTAGTCGGAAAACTCGGTGCGGCCAGCGCCAAGGTCGCGGCAAACTGGGTGATGGGCGAGGTGTCGTCGCAACTGAATCGCGAAGGCCTCGAAATTGCTGAGTGTCCGGTGTCGTCCGCGCAGTTGGCACTGCTGTTGCAACGCATTGCCGACGGGACCATCTCCAACAAGATCGCCAAGGAAATTTTCCTCGCGATCTGGGAAGAGAAGGCGAACGACGAGGCCGCGGCCGACCGCATCATCGAGGCGAAGGGCTTGAAGCAGATTTCCGACACGGGCGCGCTGGAGGCAATCATCGACGAGGTGCTCGCTGCGAACCAGAAGTCGGTCGAGGAATTCCGCGCAGGCAAGGAAAAGGCGTTCAACGCGCTCATCGGCCAGGCGATGAAGGCGACCAAGGGCAAGGCGAATCCGGCACAAGTGAACGAACTGCTGAAGAAGAAGCTGAGCTGAAGCCTGGCTTACGCCAGACGGAAGCATCACTGAAGCCTGCTTCGAGCCTGACGAAGTGCGGTTGGTTGGACACAGCCGAAGCGCTCAGGCTTTGGTGACCGTGGGCTGTTGCCGGAAACGAAAGTTGGAGGCAACAGCCCGTTTCATTTGCGGGCCGCTTTAGCGAACCCGAACGCAGACATACGGAGCATGTGGATGGCGAAGCGACCCGAACTCGACGATTTCCGCGTGCCTTACTTCGACGGCAAGAAAAGCAAGTTCTCGCTCGCCGACTTCGACCCGGGCGCGAAGCCTTTTTCCACGGGATCGAAAGATTCAGACCGTGAGCGGCTCTCCGAAATCGGTGCGGAACTCGACGTCTTTCAGGAACGTCTGCATGCACAGCGAAAACGCCGCGTGCTCCTTGTGCTGCAGGGCATGGACACGAGCGGCAAGGACGGCACGATTCGCGCCGTGTTTCACGAAGTCGATCCGCTCGGCCTGCGCATTGCGCCGTTCAAGGCGCCCACACCCGACGAACTCGCGCACGACTTCTTGTGGCGCGTGCATGCCCAAGCGCCCGCGGCTGGCGAACTGACCATCTTCAACCGCAGTCACTACGAAGACCTGCTCGTGCCGACGGTGCTGGGCAGCATCGACGCACGTGCATTCGACGTGCGGTGCCGCCACATTCGCCAGTTCGAGGAACTGCTTGCCGACAGTGAGACGGCGATCATCAAGTGCATGCTGCACATCTCGAAAGAAGAGCAGCGCGAGCGGCTGCAGGCGCGCATCGACGACCAGACCAAGCACTGGAAATTCGACGTGTCCGATCTCGACGCGCGCAAGCAGTGGGACAAATATCTGGCTGTATATGGCGACGCGCTCGCCGCGACTTCAACGGAATACGCGCCGTGGTACGTGATTCCCGCGGACTCGAAAACGCACCGCAACCTGATGGTCGCCGAGTTGCTGCTGCGCACTTTCCGGGAACTGAAGCTCGAATTTCCGCCTGCCAAAGAATCGCTGAAAGGCGTCAAGGTCGAGTGACGTTCGGCTCCCGAAGTCGCGCCCCCGAAGTCGCGCCCCCGAAGTCGCGCCCGAACTAATCCAGAAACGAATCGAAGCAAGACACAAAGGAACGACATGTTGCGTGTGATTACCGCTAACCTGAACGGCATCCGCTCAGCGGCAAAGAAAGGGTTTTTCGACTGGTTCGGCGAGCAGAATGCCGACGTCCTGTGCGTGCAGGAAATCAAATGTTCGCAAGACGACATGACGCCGGAATTCATGGCGCCGCACGATTTCACCGGCTATTTCCAGCACGCGGTGAAGAAGGGCTATAGCGGCGCCGGTGTCTATACGCGCCACGAGCCGGACGAGGTAGTGATCGGCTTCGGCAGCGAGGAGTTCGATCCCGAGGGGCGTTATGTCGAACTGCGCTTTGGCAAGCTGTCGATTGTGTCCGTCTATGTGCCGTCGGGGTCGAGCGGCGAGGAACGTCAGCAGGCCAAGTATCGTTTCATGGACGAGTTCATGCCGCATCTCGCGGAACTCGCGCGCGAACGCGAGGTGATCGTGTGCGGCGACGTCAATATCGTCCACAAGGAAATCGACATCAAGAACTGGAAGAGCAATCAGAAAAACTCGGGCTGCCTGCCGGAAGAGCGCGCGTGGCTCACTAAACTTTTCGATGAAGTGGGTTACGTCGACGTGTTCCGCACGCTCGATCAGCGGCCCGAGCAATACACCTGGTGGAGCAATCGCGGCCAGGCGTACGCGAAGAACGTCGGGTGGCGCATCGATTATCAGATCGCAACGCCTGGCATCGCCGGCAAGGCCAAACGCACCGAGGTATTTCGCGACATCAAGTTCAGCGACCACGCGCCGCTTACCGTCGACTACGACCACGACCTGAAGAAGTGAGGTCGATATCTGACGTCGTTGCTTGGAACTCGCGTGACGCAGATTGAGCGGCTTTTGCGTCACTATCAACGTGAGCGTTCGGCAGCGCGCTCGCTCATTCGAGCAGCTTAAGGCGCGCTAATCACGCGCCAGCTTGCGGCGCGGGCGGCCCATGCCCGCGTAGTCTGGCAGCGCATCCACCGTTTTGCCGATGGCTTTCGCATAGAGCGGCAGCATATCCGGCAGGCGCTTGATGATGTCCTGGCGGCGCGACTGCGGATACGGGTGAACGTAGATGAAACCCTGCTCGCGATTGCTGCGCGTGGCCTGCGCGAGCTTGTCCCACAGCGTGACCGCCGCGCGCGGATCGAATCCGGCGCGAGAGGCGATGTCGCTGCCGATCACGTCGGCTTCGGTTTCGTCGGTGTTTTCGTACTTCATTTCGAGCAGCCGTGAACCGATGCCGAGCGGCGCCGCGCCGAGATCCGCGAGGCCGAACAGTTGCGAGATGGTGCCGGAGGAAGCGAGCTGGCTCCCCTGCAATTGGCCGAGCCGCTCGCGCGCATGTTCGCGCAACGCGTGGGCGATTTCGTGGCCCATCAGCATGGCCAGTTCATTGTCGTTCAGACGCGCGCGGTCAAGCAGCCCGCCATACACGACGATCTTGCCGCCCGGCAGACAGTACATGCGAATGTCGGGCGAGCGCACCACGGCGACATCCCACTTCCAGCCCTTTGCGCGCTCGTTCCATTTGAGCGAGTAGGGCACCATCTTGTCGACGATCGAGCGAACGCGCGTGACGTGCGCGTCCGCGTCGTCGTAAAGACGGTTCGCATGCTCCGCGCCATACACAATCTGGCTGAACTCTTCGGCGGCCTGGGCCTCTAGCATCGGCGACGGAATCAGGTTGCGGAACACCAGGTAGCCGCCGTAGCGCAACTGATTGTTCGGACTATACGGCGCGGACGCGGGCGCAGTGGCTGGCGGCTTTGCGGCGCTAGTGGGCAATGGGCTTGTCGCGGTTGCCGTTTTCCCGCTCGCGGAAGGTTGCATAGACGATCCCGTCGACGATCCCGCTCCCGGCGCGCTGCCCGGGTTGTTGACGTTGTTCGCGGCCGGTGGCGCAGCCGCCGCGCTTTCGGCGTTGGCGGTAGCCGCGGCAGACTTGGGGGCCGGCGCGGTGGCTTGCGGCGCCGCCGTTGCGGCATTGGCCGTGTTCGCAGATGCACCCGCAGCCGCGTTGTTAGCGGCCGCGGCCGCAGCGGCTTGCACGTTGAACGGGATAACCGCGCCCAGGAAGCTCATGCAGCCAATCGTGAACGCATCGCGCAGCACGCTGCGGTCAGCGACGCGCCCCCTGACGGGGCCGGCGCGCCAGCATGCCGACTGCTTTGCGAAAAACGTCTTCACGACCGCACTCTCCACGGCGCAATGCGCAACAGAAGCAGCATGCCCGGTAAGGCGAGCGCCGTGCAGACAATAAAGTAGTCGAACCAGCCGATTTGCGCGACCACATAGCCGCTTGCCGCCGAGGCCAGCGTGCGCGGCACCGAAGCGAGGCTCGTGAAAAGCGCGAACTGCGTGGCCGTGTAGCGCGGATCGGTCGTGCTGGCGATGTACGCGGTGAAGGCCGCCATCGTCAGCCCGGTCGAGAAGGTCTCGAAACCGTAGACGAGCGCAAGCGCGACCGAACGCGGCTCAAGCTGCACCGACCAGTCGATACCCACCCAGGACAGCAGCTTCGTAGTGCCCGCACTGATTCCCACGGCGATGTCGTAGATTGCCGTCAGGCCAGGCGAAGCCGGGCCGAGATGCGCGAGCCATGCAAAGCCGAGCGTCGACACCATCTGCAGAACGCCGAAAATCCACAGGCCCCGGCCAATGCCGATCTTCATCAGCCAGACGCCGCCCACAATGCCGCCCGCGAGACTCGCGGCGAACGCCGTTGTTTTGGCGATCACGCCGATCTGGGTGCGCGAGAAGCCGATGTCGAGGAAGAATGACGTGGACAGCGTCGTCGCCATCGTGTCGCCGAGCTTGTACAGAAAAATGAAGCCGAGCACGAAAAGCGCGCCGCGCCAGCCGTCGCGCTCGAGGAATTCGCGGAACGGCTGCACGATGGCTTCGCGCAGATTCCTGGGCGGCGTGCCGTGTATTTCGGGCTCGCGTACTACAAGCGTCATGACGATGCCCGGCAGCATAAAGGCGCCGGTTACCATGAAAACCGTCGTCCACGGCAAATGATCTGACAGAATAAGTGCGAGCGAACCGGGCACCAGAGCCGCGATCTTGTAGGCGTTGACATGCACCGCATTGCCGAGGCCCTGTTCGGTGTCACGCAGCAATTCGCGCCGGTATGCGTCGATCGAAATATCCTGGCTTGCGCCGAAGAACGCGACGAGTGCGGTCAAAGCCGCCACTGTCCAGATCGAATCGCGCGGCGACACGAACCCGAGCGCGCCGATAGCGCCTGCGACCAGGATCTGCGTGACCAGCATCCAGCCGCGCCGCCTGCCCGGTCGCCAGCCCGGCAGGCGCGGCACGTAGCGGTCCATGAGCGGCGCCCAGATGAATTTCCAGGTGTACGGAAACTGGATCAGCGCAAAAAGCCCAATCTCCTTCAGATTGACGCCTTCGGAGCGCAACCACGCTTGCACCAGATAGACGAGCGTAAACAGCGGCAAGCCCGACGTGAAGCCGAGAAAGACGCAGATCAGCATGCGCGTATTGAAAAAGGCGCGCCAGCCGGGATGTTCCTCGTGAGCGGTAACTGCGGGTGCGGGCGCCTCGTGCGGCGGGTTCGACATGTGGATAGCTTGCGTTAGCTTTTCTTGACGCGATAGACCGCAAGACTACCACGCCAGTTCACGCCCCACCTCACGGTCTGACCATCGTGCAGCACCACGCGGTCGAGAATTTCGATGCCGACCTCGGGCGCGAGCGCCTCGAAATCCTTGATGGTCAGCACGCGCACGTTCGGCGTGTTGTGCCATTGATAGGGCAGCGACTTCGATACCGGCATGCGCCCTTGCAGCACCGAGAGCCGGTGCGCCCAGTAGCCGAAGTTCGGAAACGAGACAATGCATTCGCGGCCGACGCGCACCGTTTCGCGAAGAATCGCCGCCGTCTGATGAATGGTTTGCAGCGTCTGCGAGAGGATCGCGAAATCGAAACTGCCGTCCTCGAAAAGACGCAGGCCGTCTTCGAGATTCTGCTGGATCACGTTGACGCCGTTTTGCGTGGCGGCCAGCACGCCGGCGTCGTTGATCTCGATGCCGTAGCCCTGCACGTCCAGTTCCTCGCTGAGCAGCGAGAGCAGCGAGCCGTCGCCGCAACCCAGATCGAGGACCGTGGCGCGCGGCTCCACCCAGCGAGCGATGGCGCGGAAGTCCGGGCGCAGCGCCAGATAATCGAGTGCTCGCTGGTTCATGCGTTCACCTCGTTCGCAATGCGTTCGTAGTAGGCGCGCATCAGGTTGTGATAGCGCGCGTCGTCGAGCAGGAAGGCGTCATGGCCGTGCGGCGCGTCGATTTCCGCGTACGTGACCGTGCGCTTGTGGTCGAGCAGCGCTTTCACGAGCTCACGCGAGCGGGCTGGCGCGAAACGCCAGTCGGTGGTGAAACTCGCAATCAGATATTTCGCCGTGGTGTGCGCAAGCGCCGCTGTCAGATCGCCGTCGAAAGCCTTGGCCGGATCGAAGTAATCCAGTGCCCGCGTGATGAGTAGATAGGTGTTGGCGTCGAAGTAGTCGGCGAACTTGTCGCCCTGATAGCGCAGATACGACTCCACCTCGAATTCCACGTCGAAGTTGAAGTTGTAGGCGTCGAGCGCGCCTTCCGCGCGGCGCAGCGAGCGGCCGAATTTTTCGGCCATGTCGTCGTCCGACAGATAGGTGATGTGGCCGATCATGCGCGCGACGCGCAAGCCGCGCTTCGGCTTCACGTCATGCGCGTAGTAGTTGCCGCCGTGAAAATCGGGGTCCGACAGAATCGCCGAGCGCGCCACTTCGTTGAACGCAATGTTTTGCGCCGAGAGCTTGGGCGTGGATGCCACCACGATGCAATGCGCGACGCGCTGCGGATACATCATGCTCCACGCGAGCGCCTGCATGCCGCCCAGGCTGCCGCCCATTACAGCGGCGAAGCGCTCGATGCCGAATTGATCCGCGACGCGCGCCTGCGCGTTGACCCAGTCTTCGACCGTCACGACCGGGAACGTCGCGCCATACGGCTTGCCGGTCGCCGGATCGATGCTCATGGGCCCGGTCGAGCCGAAGCACGAACCGAGGTTGTTGACCCCGATCACGAAGAACCGGTTGGTATCGAGCGGTTTGCCAGGACCGACCATGTTGTCCCACCAGCCGATGTCCTTCGGATTGTCCGCATACACGCCGGCCACATGGTGCGACGCATTGAGCGCGTGACACACGAGCACTGCATTGCTGCGCGCCGCGTTGAGCGTGCCGTAGGTCTCGACCATCAGGTCGTAGCCCGCGAGCGAACTGCCGTTTTGCAGACGCAACGGCTCGGGGAAATGCATTTTTGTTGGAGCGACGATACCGATCGATTCCATTCATTCCGCCATTTGACAATACAGGGCGGCTAGACGGCGTCGGCAAAGCACGGAGGAGAACGACTTGTGCGCGGCTGACGACCTCTTTAGCCGCATTTATAGGGAACCGGGGATTACTCCACGAGTTCGCGCGCCCGCAATCGAGTCAGCAAATCGGCGCGTATGACATTTCTTTTCTGGAGTGCGGCACCCTGTGCGTTCAGGTGGCTGAAATGTGCTTTCAGCAAAGCTGCGGGGCCGCAGTCAGGCGCAAAGTATAGCGGAAAATTTTCTGCGGCAACGTCTGCCTGCCGGTACGCTGTGCCCGCGCGCTACTGAAGGGTCACGCGCAATTGCTGGTCGGCCTCGTCGGCCGGCAGGCGCACAAAGCCGCTGCGCACGAAGCGATGCCAGCGCCCAATCACATAGCTCAGCAGCAGGCTCGCCCGCACGGCGGGGTCGTAGCCCGCCGGAACCGGTGCCGGCGCGTCTTGTGCACAGGCGTCGGCGTTGAGCGTGGCGAGGCGCAGACACTGCTTCAAAGAAGCTTCGACACGCTCGAGCATCTGGTTGACGCGCACGGTCAGCCGCTCATGTTCGCCAACGAGCGCCTCGCAGGTGAGCACGCGCGTCATGCCGGGATTTTTCGCGGAGAAATTCAGCAGCATCAGTGCGATGGCGCGTGCTTGCAGCACTCCATTGTCTTCCTTGTCGACGATCTGATTGATCAGGCCGAAGATGGTCTGCTCGATGAACTCGATTAGTCCTTCGAACATTTGCGCCTTGCTCGCAAAGTGACGGTAGAGCGCGGCTTCCGACACGCCGAGCCGGGCGGCCAGCGCCGCGGTGGTGATCTTTTCGCTTTTCGGCGCTTCGAGCATTGCGGCAAGCGTTTGCAGGATATGCACGCGGCGCTCGCCCGGCTTCGGGCGCTGCGGACGCGGCGGTGATGTCAGCGCGGGGTCGTGAGCGGGGACATCTGCGGCTAGGGCTTCGTGAGGCTTGTCGGTCGGCTGCATGGCTGTCGTCCCGTCTGCTGGCGCTTCAATCGAACCGAGCGGGTGCTCAGTCGTAACGATTTTAGCGAACGAATGCTGCGGTCGACATAATGCGGCCGGCCGGTGCCCGGCAGCCGCGTAGGCACGCCGTCCGCATGCGGCTTGCGCGGCAAATGACCGGTAATCCACACAGTGCGGATGCCGAGCCGGCGGTAGTTCTTCAGGTGCGTGCGCGTGTCTTCGACCAGCACCACGTCTTTCAGCGATACATGTGCGTCGCGCATGGCCTTACGCAGCATCGCGTGGTCGGGTTTGGCGCGCCATTGGCGCCGGTCGCGCATATGCTCGATGGCAATCACCTGCTCGAACAGACGCTCTATGCGCAATTGCGCGAGCACCGCCCGCGCATACGCTTCAGGCGCATTAGTCAGCACGATCTTGCGGCCCGGCAGCGCCGCGACAAGACGCGCGACGCCGCGCTCGTGGCGGATCATCGAGCCGAGATCGGGAAACGTGTGCACGACTTTCAGGAAGTCGTTGGCGTCGAGCGGATGGTGGCGCGTGAGGCCCAACAGCGCCGCGCCATAGCGTTGTGTGTAGCCGGTGCGCAGACGGTTTGCTTCGGCGAGCTCGACTTGCAGCGCGTCGACAATGTACTGCGTCATCGCCTGATTGATCGCGGGAAAGATGGCGTGCGACGCGTGGTGCAGCGTGTTATCCAGATCGAACAGCCAGACCGGGCGGCCACCTGCGATCTGCGGACGACGGCGCCGGAAAGTCGGAGTTCGCATGGCAAAGAGAGCGCTTCAGGCGCCGGGCGCCGCGACGAGCGCGCGACGCAGACATGATCGTGACCGGCTGCGACTGGCGCGTAATGCACCCGTGACTGCGCACCGCGCAGACGCCGCCCAGCCGGCGTGGCCGGCACACGAGGCGGGGTTGCAGCGGCGCGCCCCCCGTGCCGGATATGACAGAGAAATCAATGCGAGCGGATCATTGTGCCGAACGGCTGTTCGGTGAGAATTTCCAGCAGCACCGAGTGTTCGATACGCCCGTCGATGATATGCACTGAGCGCACGCCGCTCTTTGCCGCGTCCAGTGCCGACGAGATCTTGGGCAGCATGCCGCCCGAAATGGTGCCGTCGGCGAACAGCCCGTCGATTTCGCGCGCGGACAGGTCGGTGAGCAGATTGCCTTCCTTGTCCATCACGCCGGGAATGTTCGTCATCATCACGAGCTTTTCGGCGTTCAGTACGACCGCCAGCTTGCCCGCGACGAGGTCGGCGTTGATGTTGTACGACAGCCCGTCTTCGCCGAAACCGATCGGCGAGATGACCGGAATGAACGCGTCGTCCTGCAGCGCCTTCACCACGGCCGGATTGATTGCCTCGACTTCGCCCACCTGGCCGATGTCAACGTATTGGCCGGGATTGTCGCGGTCGGGCATCAGCATCTTGCGCGCGTGAATCAGCCCGCCGTCCTTGCCGGTCAGACCCACGGCGTGACCGCCGAAGTGATTGATCAGCGTGACGATGTCCTGCTGCACTTCGCCGCCCAGCACCCATTCGACGACTTCCATCGTCTCTTCGTCCGTGACGCGCATGCCTTGAATGAAGGTGCCCTGCTTGCCGACCTTCTTGAGCGCCTGGTCGATTTGCGGACCGCCGCCGTGCACGATGACCGGATTGATGCCGACCAGCTTGAGAAGAATTACGTCGCGCGCAAAGCCTTGCTTGAGCCGCTCTTCCGTCATGGCGTTGCCGCCGTATTTGATGACCACGGTCTTACCGTGGTACTGGCGAATGTAAGGCAGCGCCTCGGCCAGAATTTCAGCCTTCAGGGTGGGCGCAATCTGCGAAAGGTCGGGAAGCTCGGACATGGCGGCAGGCTCGGGCACGGAACAGTTGAAACAAGGGCGAATTGTACAGGACTGGCGCACTGCAGCAGGGTTTTCGACACGCGCGGCGGCGGCGCGCAAGGCCGCCGTTTCCGCCCTGCGCAACCGGGGTTTGCAGCGCCATCCGACCGCCAAGCGTAGCGCGCAATCGGCTTGCCTGTGAACTGGCCGAATGGACGACTCACGGTAGGACGCGAGCCGTGGCATCATTTCCTCGTCGATGCTCACGCGGGAACGTCTGCCTGTCATGAAACCGTCCGCCTCACGCCCATCAGGCAGCGCGCGTTGCCCGCGCTGCGGCAATGCGTTCGACTGCGCGATGCATGCCGAGCCGTTCGACTGCTGGTGCCGCGAAATGCCGCCGCTGCCGCGCGAGCGGCTCGACCCCTCCGGCCGTTGCCTTTGCCCCGAATGCCTCGCAGCGGAAATTGCGCGGGTGGCTCAGCCTGATCCAGGAGCCGAATCGCCGTAAGCGCGTTTTTTTCGCGCGGTGAAGTCCGTCTGGCCGCGCTAGCGTGGCGCGGCAACATGCCGGGTCGCAAGTGCGGCCAGATCGCGGGCGAGCGCAGCGAGTGCCGGCTCCCATTCGGCGAACGCCGGCTGACGGTACAGCGTCGCGGATGGATACCACGGACTGTCGCGCCGCTCGGCCAGCCACACCCAGTGCGGGTTGACGTCGAGCAATACCCACGTGCGCTGTCCGAGCGCGCCGCTCAGATGCGCGGTCGAAGTACAAACGGTAATGACGAGATCGAGCGCGCTGACACATGCGGCCGTGTCGTCGAACGTGACGAATTCGGCTGTGTAGTCGTTGATAGTCAGACCGGCGGCCCGCGCGGCGTTCACCTCATCGCCCGCGCCCGGTTGCAGCGAATAAAATGCGACGTTGCGCATGCCCGCGAAGTACTTCGCATAGCGCTCCCACCCGACACGGCGAAACGGATTGCGTTGGTGCGTGTGACTGCCGGTCCATGTCAGCCCGACCTTGAGCCTCGGCTCGCCGGCAAACCGGTCCCGCCAGCGCTCGACAGCGGCAGCGTCTGCGTGAAGATACGGTGTTACTGCCGGAATGGTCGACTCCCGGGTGCCGAAGATGAGCGGCAGACTCAGCAATGGAATCTCGAAGTCGAACGGCGGCAGCGTCTCGACGCCGCCGCCTGCCGAGTAATGATCGACATGGTCGCCCAGGCTGCGCACGAGCAGCTCGCCCATTTGCGGGAACGAGTTCCAGGCGAGGCGGCCGCCTTCGCCATGCACGCGCTCGGCAACGAGCGGAATGTTGCGGCTGAACTGCAGCACGTCGCCCATGCCTTGCTCGCCCCACACGAGCAAGGTCTTGCCGGCAAGCGGCTCGCCGCGCCACGTGGGGGCTGGCAGGGCAGGACGAATGCCGCGCAACTCCGCTGAGCCGCTCCAGCGCGCTTCGTGCGAGAGCCAGCCGTTTGCGTAGTCGCCGCGCATCAGTTGCAGCATCGCGAGATTGGAGCGCATGGCCGAGTCAGTGGGGGCGAGCGCGCATGCGGTTTGTGCGGCTTGAGCCGCCGTGTCCCAGCGTTGCGCTTCGCGCAGCGTCAGCGCATAGTTGTTGTGCGCAAGCGGGCTGAGGGGAGCGCAATGCACGGCGCGCTCGCCGGCTTCGAGCGCGCGCGGCAAATCCATCCTCTTGCGATAGGCGTCCGTCAGATTGATCCACGCGTTGCCGTCGGCCGCATCGTGCTTGACCGCCTCTTCCAGCAGCGCGATTTGTTGATCCAGATCAAGACCGGTGAAGGCAAGGGCACCGGCGAGATTGCAGCGCAGAGAAGGCAACGTCGGGTCCAAGGCGAGTGCGCGTTGGTACGGAGCAATGGCTTCGCCGTGGCGGCTCGCCATTTGCAATGCGTAGCCGAGACGGAAATGCGCGTAGGCGTTGCGCTCGTCGAGTTGCGCAATAATGGCGGCCAGGTCGACTGCGTCGCCATGGCGTTGCTGTTGGATCAACTCGTGCGTGAGCGAGGCGAGAGCGGCGTCGTCGAGCGAATGGAGTTGCGCGGCCGCGTGAAGCGCTTGCGCTTCGAGTTCATGCGCGCCGCTGCGGCGAGCTGCGGCGGCTTGCCGCATAAAATTAAGGAAAGCTGACGAGACGTCAGAGTGGACCATGGTTGATTGCGGCCGAACGACCGGCCCGCGCGCTGACAAAGCGACTATGGTAGCGCCGCACTGCTGCCGCAGCATTAGGAAGCGTCCGAACGGGTAAACTGAAGTCATGCATCGTATAACCAACACCGGCCGCGTGAATCTCGGCCATCTGTTCTGGCTGCGCAGTCTCGCGATTATCGGGCAGTTGCTGACCATCGCAGTCGTGCAGATTTTTATCGGCGTGCATTTGCCGTTGCCGGCCATGCTGCTCGTCATTGCGCTCGAAGTGATTTTCAACGCGCTCACCTGGTGGCGCGTCGCACAGCAGCGGCCCGAGTCGAACATAGAGCTGTTCGGTCAGATCTGGGTCGATCTCGGCGCGTTATCCGCCTTGCTGTTTCTCTCCGGCGGCACCACCAATCCGTTTGTTTCGCTGTATCTGCCTTCGCTTGCAATTGCGGCTGCCGTGCTGCCGTGGCATCTCATGGCCTGGCTCGCCGCCTTCGCCGTGGCCTGCTACGCGGTGCTCGGTTTCGATTCGGTGCCCTTGAATCTAGACAATCCCGCGAATCTGTTCGACTACTTCCGCGCCGGCATGTGGGTCAACTTCATGGTGAGCGTGGGGCTGATCGCGTGGTTCGTCGCGCGCATGTCCAGAGCACTGCGGCTACGTGACGCAGCGCTCGGAGAAGCGCAGCAGCGCTTGCTTCACGACGAACGCGCGGTTGCGCTCGGGGTCCAGGCGGCTACCGTCGCGCACGAAATCGGCACGCCTCTGTCTACAATTGCGATGCTGTCCGAAGAACTGCGCGACGCGGCACGTACAGACAAAGGGCTCGCGCCCTACAGCGCCGACCTGGAACTGCTTGAGCAACAGATGTCCCTGTGCACGTCGGCACTCGCGAGGTTGCGCAGCCGCGCAACCACCGCCACCAATCGTCAGCCGGTGGACGAGTGGCTCGAATCGTTTGCAGACCAGTGGCGCCTGCGCCATCCGCATGTGAAGTTCGAGCGGCTCAGCGCGCCGCCCGCGGAGGTCAGTCTTGACGACACGGTGGCCGTCAGCCAGATCCTGACAATTCTGCTCGACAATGCGGCGCGTGCGAGCCGCGATCACGTTACGCTGTCGTGCAGGTTGACCGCGCGCGGCGATCAGATCGAATTCGAAGTCTGTGACGCCGGCCCCGGCATTCCGGCCGCACTGCGCGGCTCGCTCGGGACCATGCCGGTGGAAAGCACGCAGGGCGGGCATGGTGTCGGCCTGTATCTGGCCTTTTCGGCGGCGGCGCGTTTGAAAGGATCGATCGAATTGACGGACGTGAATGCGGCCAAGCCGCGCGGCACGCGCGCGGTTTTGCGGCTGCCGCTCACCGAGCGCAAAATTTCAGGCCCGGGCCGTCAAGGCGCCGCGCCATCCAACACGGAGAAACAGGCATGAGCGAAATGAATTTTCTGGTGATCGACGACGACGAGGTGTTCTCCGGCATCCTCGCCCGCGGTTTGACACGGCGCGGTTATACGGTGAGCGAAGCCCACAATGCGGACGAGGCGATCAGGCTCGCGAACCAGCAGAAATTCAGTCAGATCACGGTGGATCTGCATCTTGGCAACGATTCGGGCCTCACGCTGGTTGCACCATTGCGCGACCTGCAGCCCGACGCGCGCATGCTCGTGCTGACCGGCTATGCCAGCATTGCAACCGCGGTGCAGGCGGTGAAAGACGGCGCGGACAACTACCTGGCGAAGCCTGCCAACGTCGAAACAATTTTGTCTGCGCTGCAAAGCGAGGCGAGCGCGCTGCAAGCCGAAGAGGCGATCGAGCATCCTACTCCGCTCTCCGTTGCGCGCCTCGAGTGGGAGCATATTCAACGTGTGCTCGCCGAGCATGGCGGCAACATTTCGGCCACGGCGCGCGCGTTGAATATGCATCGCCGGACCTTGCAGCGGAAACTGGCGAAGCGGCCGGTTAAGCAGTAGGCGGCGCGTTGGCTGGCGCTTGAGCTTGCATTTGATTGCGGCTGTCTCAAACGCAAACGCAAGCGCAAACGCCTGGCGCAGGCGTTCACAAAAGCACCGACGCCAAACAAAAACGGGCTCCCTTCTACAGGCAGCCCGTTTCTGCTTCGGCGCTATTGCTTCACATCACAGCACGTAGCGCGACAGATCTTCGTCTTCTGCTACTTCGTTTAGCGCACGGTCAACATACGCCGCGTCGATCTTCACCGTGTTGCCCGAATGATTGCCGGCAGAGAACGATACTTCCTCGAGCAGCTTTTCGATGACCGTGTACAGACGGCGCGCACCGATGTTCTCAGTCTTTTCGTTCACCGCATAAGCGATTTCTGCAAGGCGGCGAATGCCGTCGTCGGCGAATTCGAGATGCACGTCTTCCGTTGCGAGCAATGCCTGGTATTGCTTGACGAGGCTCGCGTCCGTCGACACCAGAATCGACTCGAAGTCGTTCACCGACAGCGAGTCGAGTTCGACCCGAATCGGGAAGCGCCCTTGCAGCTCGGGAATCAGATCGCTCGGCTTGGCAAGATGAAACGCGCCGCTCGCGATGAACAGGATGTGATCCGTCTTCACCATGCCGTACTTGGTGTTGATCGTGGTGCCTTCCACGAGCGGCAGCAAATCGCGCTGCACGCCTTGGCGCGACACCTCGCCGCCGCCGGCTTCGCTGCGCGACGCAATCTTGTCGATTTCGTCGAGGAACACAATGCCGTTCTGCTCGACGTTTTGCACGGCTTTCGTTTTCACCTCTTCGTCGTTGAGCATCTTGCCCGCTTCTTCGTCGGTGAGAACCTTGAGCGCTTCCTTCACCTTCATCTTGCGCCGCGTTTTCTTGCCGCCGCCGATATTGGCGAACATCGAGCGGATCTGCTCGGTCATGTCTTCCATGCCGGGCGGCCCCATGATGTCCATGCCGACTTGCGGCTGTTCGACGTCGAGCTCGATTTCCTTGTCGTCCAGCAGGCCTTCGCGCAGACGCTTGCGGAAAGTCTGGCGGGTGGTGCTGCCTTCGTCGGCGGTGTCCACGGCACTCGAGCTGGAGCCGAAACCGACCGGACGCGCGCTCGGCAGCAGGATGTCGAGAATGCGGTCTTCGGCCTGGTCTTCGGCTTTGGTTCGCACTTTGCGCATTTCCGACTCGCGCGTCTGCTTGACCGAAATCTCGATCAGATCGCGCACGATGCTGTCCACGTCGCGGCCCACGTAGCCCACTTCGGTGAACTTGGTGGCCTCGATCTTGATGAACGGCGCGTCCGCGAGCTTGGCAAGGCGCCGCGCAATTTCCGTTTTGCCGACGCCGGTCGGTCCGATCATCAGAATGTTCTTCGGCGTGATTTCCTGGCGCAGCGGCTCGTCCACCTGCTGACGGCGCCAGCGGTTGCGCAGCGCCACGGCAACCGCCTTTTTCGCGCGGCCTTGGCCGATGATGTGTTTGTCGAGTTCCGAGACAATCTCGGCAGGGGTCATGGTGCTCATCGTGGGTCCTTACTCGATCGTCTCGATGACGCGGTTATGGTTTGTGTAGATGCACATGTCGCCGGCAATCTCCAGCGACTTCTCCACGATTTCGCGCGGCGACAACGCGGTGTTGTCCGCGAGGGCCTTGGCGGCTGCCTGCGCGTAAGCGCCGCCCGAACCGATTGCGCAAATGCCGCCTTCGGGGTCGAGCACGTCGCCGTTACCGGTGATGACGAGCGTGGTGGTCGCGTCGGCCGTGATCAGCATGGCTTCGAGCCGGCGCAGCATGCGGTCCGTGCGCCAGTCTTTCGCGAGTTCCACGGCGGCCCGGGTGAGGTTGCCCTGATGCTTTTCCAGTTTCGCCTCGAAGCGGTCGAGCAGCGAAAACGCGTCGGCCGTGCCGCCCGCGAAGCCGACCAGGACCTTGCCGTTATAGATGCGCCTGACCTTCTTGGCACCGCCTTTCATGACGATGTTGCCGAGCGTCACCTGACCGTCGCCGCCGAGCGCGACCTTGTCGCCGCGGCGCACGGAGACGATCGTCGTGCCGTGAAATTGCTCCATATGCGTTCCTCTTTGCAAAGCGGGTAGGACGCGGCAGCGCGATGCGCCACCGCATGAATGCCTGGAAGCGGACGGCGCGCGACGTGAGAAGTGACCCGGCTCGCGCGCTCGTGCAGCGCATGTCGGAATTATTTTAGGGCGCGCGCGGGCATATCAAGAGCCGGCAAACGGCATAGGACAAAAGAAAAAAGGCGCACGGATTGAACTGCACCCCAAAAGTTGGACACCGATCCAACCTTTGGGGTGTTTTTCATGGCGAAGTACGGTGAGCAGTTCAAGCTGAAGTTGGTTAAGGAATATCAAGCCGGAGCTGGTGGTGTGCGGACGATCGCGCAGCGTCATGGCGTAGGCTGTACGGTGTTACGCCGCTGGATAGCGGTTTATGAGCAACATGGCCGTGAAGGTTTGCGCAAGAAGTACAGCCACTATGATGCGCAGTTCAGAATGTCCGTTCTGAGCCACATGTGGCGGGAGAATCTGTCGTGCCAGCAGGCCGCTGCAGTGTTCGACATTCGCGCTCAAGGCGCCATTGCGAAGTGGGAAC